>NZ_JBLKRW010000001.1:0-55000 GCF_047608225.1 Bacillus sp. SW14
TTGTTCACTTCGTTTAAGCGACTTTATTATTATATCTCGTTAACTCAGTGAAGTCAATAACTTTTTTCAAAGTTTTTTTCGTTATCGCCTTGTTTAGCGGCAACGAATAATAATATACCACCTTGTAAATAATAGTGCAATAGTTTTTTTGAAGAAATACTTAAGAATTTAAAAAGAGCGGCATCCCTTAAATAGAGATGCCGCTCTTCTTTATTAACGCTGTCTCATTTGCGGGAATAACAGCACATCGCGAATAGAAGGTGCATTGGTCAGCAGCATAACCAGACGGTCAATACCGATGCCTAAACCTCCTGTTGGCGGCATACCGTATTCCAGAGCTTCAACAAAGTCTTCATCCATTAAATGAGCTTCATCGTTACCGGCTTCACGTTCTTTTAATTGCGCTTCAAAGCGCTCTCTTTGATCAATAGGATCGTTCAGCTCAGTAAACGCGTTTGCATGTTCACGGCCAACGATAAACAGCTCAAAACGGTCTGTGAAACGCGGGTCCTCAGGATTTTTCTTAGCAAGAGGAGAGATTTCTACAGGGTGTCCGTAGATAAACGTTGGCTGAATAAGCGTTTCTTCAATTTTTTGTTCGAAGAACTCGTTAATGATATGGCCTACTGTCATAGAATCTTTAATCTCTACGCCATGTTCTTTTGCATATTCACGCGCTTGTTCAACAGAAACCTCTTCCCAGAAATCAGCGCCAGTCGCTTCTTTGACCGCATCAACCATGTGGATTCTTTTCCATTCCGGTTTAAGGTCGATTTGTTCTTCCCCGTATTGGATCGTAGTTGTTCCAAGCACTTCTTGGGCGATATGAGCAACGAGGTTTTCAGTTAAGCTCATGATATCTTTATAGTCCGCATATGCTTCATATAACTCAATCATCGTGAATTCAGGGTTATGACGTGTAGAGACACCTTCATTACGGAAAACACGGCCGATTTCATATACTTTTTCTAATCCGCCGACAATCAAACGTTTTAGGTGCAATTCGATTGCGATGCGCATATAGAGCGGAATATCTAACGCATTGTGATGGGTGATAAACGGACGTGCAGAAGCGCCCCCAGGAATGCTGTGCATTGTTGGTGTTTCTACTTCTAAGTATCCGTGATCATCAAGGTATCTTCTCATAGCTTGAATGATCTTACTTCGTGCAATGAACGTATGTTTGCTGTCTGGATTTACGATAAGGTCCAAGTAGCGCTGACGATAGCGCTGCTCAACATCTTTCAAACCATGATATTTGTCAGGAAGCGGACGAAGCGCTTTTGTCAGCAATTCAAAAGAAGTTGCTTTAACAGACAATTCGCCTACATTTGTTTTGAAGACTTTTCCGGTTACGCCGATAAGATCACCGAGGTCAGAAGACTTGAAGACTTCGTATTGCTCGTCACCAACACTGTCTTTTCTTACGTAGATTTGGATTTGGCCTTCTAAGTCCTGAAGATGCGCAAAGCCGGCTTTTCCTTTGCCGCGTTTTGTCATCATACGGCCTGCGATTGTAACTTCAATCGCTTTTTCTTCCAACTCTTCTTTGGTTAGATCTTGATATGCCGAAATAACTTCCTGAGACTGATGAGTTCTCTCAAAACGTTCACCGAACGGATCAATGCCGTTATCTCTCAGCTGATTCATTTTATCGCGTCTGACTTGCAGCTGGTCGTTCAATTCTTCATGGTTTTGCTCTTCTTGACTCATTATTATCACTCCATTACAGATATTGTTTCATGAAAGAAGCAGAAAAACTGCCAGCACAAAACTGGCAGTGAGCAGCAAATAGAGGTGAGTATTATCCTACTTTTGCGTCTTGAAGCTCTTTTGCCTCAACTTCAACAGTAAATGCATCTAAAAGCTGTACAAGCTCTTCTCTTGTCTCGCAATGATTGATTTCATTACGAACCTTTGCATTGCCTTTTACACCTTTTAGATACCAAGCAGCGTGTTTTCTCATTTCTCTTACCGCTACGTTTTCACCTTTTAAGTTAATCAGGCGGTCAAGGTGTAGTTTGCATACCGCCATTTTTTCGCGTACTTGCGGCTCTTCTTTTAATTCACCTGTTTCAAGGTATTGAACCGTACGGTAAATCATCCACGGATTGCCCAGTGCGGCGCGTCCAATCATGACACCGTCTACTCCTGTTTCCTCAAGCATACGCTTAGCATCTTGCGGCGTTTTGACATCTCCGTTTCCGATAACCGGAATCGATACTGATTGTTTTACTTCTTTGATGATGTCCCAGTTTGCCGTTCCTTCGTACATCTGAACCCTTGTACGGCCGTGAAGCGCAACTGCTTTTCCGCCCGCACGTTCTACAGCTTGTGCGTTTTTTATTGCGTAAATGTGGTCTTCATCCCAGCCCATTCTCATTTTCACTGTAACTGGTTTATCAACCGCATCCACTACCGCAGAAACCATTTCGTAAATCTTATCAGGATCGAGAAGCCATTTCGCTCCCGCATCACATTTTGTAATCTTTGGTACAGGACATCCCATATTAATATCAATAATATCAGCAGTTGTGTTTTGGTCTACAAACTTTGCCGCTTCCACAAGGTTTTCCTTTTTTCCTCCGAAAATTTGAAGGCTGAGCGGTTTTTCACGTTCATCAATGTAAAGCATACCCATGGTTCTTGCATTGTTGTAAAGGATCGCTTTGTCACTGACCATTTCAGCGCATACCAATCCAGCACCGAATTCCTTTACAGTCAATCTGAATGCCGAGTTGCAGACACCAGCCATCGGGGCAAGCACAACACGGTTTTTCAATTCAATATCACCGATTTTAAACATTTTTAACCTCCCTTCATTTGTTATCTTTTTCTGGCGGCGCTAATTCGTCCGCGCTTATATTTAAAACATCTGCTGCACCTTGAATGATGGCAGCTGACGGCAATCGGTTTCCGCGTTCAATTTCGCCGAGAATAGAAACTGATATACCTAACGCTTTTGCAAATCCTTCTTGAGTATAACCTTTCAGCTTTCTGAATGCACGAATTCGTCTACCCCAGATTTCTGCTTCCATACTCTTACACCTTCTTGGTCTGTTTCCGCGCTTGTTGCCTCTTTTTCAACCTGCGGGCAAATTTCCACAAGCGGAGCAAGGACAAACATACGCTCATACATTCTCGGGTGCGGAACAATTAGTCGCTCTGTTTCAATATTTTCACGATTAAACAGCAAAATGTCAAGGTCTGCCGTCCGCGGTCCCCATCTTACTTCCCTTGTTCTGCCTAACTCATTTTCTATATTCTGCGTCAGTTCAAGAAGTTCAAAAGGGTTCAGCGACGTCTTGATTTCAACAGCCATATTCAAAAATTCATCTTGATCTTCGTATCCGACCGGGTCAGTTTCGTAAATAGAGGATACTTTAGTCACTGTCACCGCATCATGCTGGTGAAGCAATGCCACCGCTTGCCTTAAATACGTTTCTCTATCTCCAATATTAGACCCAAGCGCAATATAAGCTATGTTGTTCATGATTTTTTTCTCGTGATTTCAACCGCTACTGATTTATAGTGTCCGGGAATTGGCGGATCGGGCTTAATGACTTTCACAGTACATTGCTGCACCGGCTGAAATTTCTCAAGAACAGTTTCAGCAATACGTTCCGCCAGCGTTTCCACCAATTTGACAGGCTCCCCTTCTACGATATCTTTACATACGTGATAGAGCTCAGCATAGTTGATCGTTTGTTCAAGGTCGTCTGTTTGTCCTGCTTTGCTTAAATCCAGCTCAGCGGTTAAATCAACTTTAAACCGCTGACCAAGCTTATTTTCTTCTTTGAACACACCGTGATATCCATAAAACTCCATGCCTTCTACATAGACCTTATCCATGGTGCTCCCCTCCCTTATTCAGCATCGCGTCCATCATTTTCGCCATTCTGGCAATTTGTTTTACGTCATGGACCCTGACAATGTCACAGCCTTTTTGAATGCCGAGACACACAGTCGCACCTGTGCCCTCAGTCCGCTCCTCAGGCGGAAGATCCAGAACACGTCCGATAAATCTTTTTCGGGAGGTTGCCAAAAGCACCGGATATCCCAGTCCGCTGAAAATTTCGAGTTTGTTCATCACTGCCAAATTATCGTGATAGGTTTTCGCGAAACCGATTCCCGGATCAAGAATGATGTTCTTCTCCTCCACACCGGCCTCAACAGCGATTTTCACACTCTCCAATAAGTCCGATAGCATATCCGGTAATAAGTCATTGTAATTTCTCTCTGGTCGGTTATGCATGAGGACAATCGGAACATTGTGTTCAGCTGCAACAGAAGCCATCTTCGGATCATGTTTCGCTCCCCAAATATCATTGATGATGGATGCGCCGGCTTTAACAGCTTCATCTGCGACAGAAGCCTTGTACGTATCTACAGAAATCGGCACGCCCAGTTCTTTTGTGATCCGCTCAATCACAGGAATCACTCTGGACATCTCCTCATCCTCTGACACATACTCGGCGCCGGGCCTTGTGGATTCTCCTCCGATATCAATGATATGGGCACCGTCCTCGATCATCTCTTTCGCGTGCAGCAACGCCTTGTCCAAGCTGTCATATTTTCCGCCGTCCGAGAAAGAGTCAGGCGTTACGTTTAAAATACCCATTACCAGTGTCTTCTCTTTATATGATAAAGCGCTGGGCTTAGTGTGGATTACTTGTGTTTGGTCTATCGTTTGCCGCGCCATTCTCTTCCTCCCTTTTCATGAATCATGTTCTTTATTTCTTTTTTGTAAAGCGTTTGAAGAGCAGTGGCCGCTTCTCCGTTTTGGCCCGCATAGTTTACTTCTTCTATTTTAGTAAACGGGATGATTTCCAGAATCGAGTTTGTCATCCACGCTTCGTCAGCTGTCAAAAGAGCTTCCAGCTCGTATCGGCCCGTTTTAAGCTCCAGTCCTATTTTCTTTGCATTTTCAATGACAAAACGTCTCGTGACGCCGTCCAGAATACCTGTGTCAATTGACGGAGTGTAGATGCAGCTCCCTTTTCTCCAGAAAACATTCGATATGATGCCCTCCGCGACAGCTCCATCCTCCGTTAAGAAAATCCCTTCGACACGCGGATCATTTCCGATTTCCCTTTTCGCATACATATTATTTAAATAATGATGAGATTTTAACCGGAACGGCCCTTCTGGTGTGTTTCTGCGTATCGATAAAACCTTACCTTCTTTTTGGAATGGAAGGCTTTCTGGTTTCAGCTGGTTCACAATGCATAAAACGGTTGGGTTATCGTAAGTCTGGGCAACAAAGCCTTTATCGCTGATTCCGGCTGATATGTTCAATCTGACGCGGGCATTGCCATCCCTGATATCATTCAGCCAAAGCAGCTTGTCCAGCATCTCAAGAATCTCATGCTTTGAAACAGTATATTCGATTTGCAGATCCTGAAGCGCACGCTCAAGCCTTTCTATATGCCAATCAAACAAAAATGGGCAGCCTTCGTAGAGCCTGAAGGTTTCGAAAACACCGATCCCATATAAAAATCCATGGTCAAAAGGAGAAAGAACTGCATCTTTCTCCTCTATATACCGGCCGTTAACATATATCATCACGCAATAACTTCCTTGCGGTATGTCTCAATGAAATTTCTGAGCATTTCTTTCCCAAAGGAGGTCATAATAGACTCCGGATGAAATTGCACGCCCTCTATCGGGAGGTCATTGTGGCGAATCGCCATGATTTCTCCTTCTTTCGTTTGGGCTGTTACTGTAAAACAGGTTGGCAGCGTCTCAGGTTTTACGATCAGCGAGTGATAACGAGTCGCGACAAGGGGGTTTTTCAAACCTCCAAAGATTGTCTTGCCATCATGCTCGATATCCGAGGTTTTTCCGTGCATAAGCCGCTCTGCCCTCACCACGTCACCGCCAAACACTTGTGCGATGGACTGATGTCCGAGGCATACACCGAAAATGGGAATTTCCCCTGCAAAATGCTTAATTGCTTCAAGGCTGATTCCTGCCTCATCGGGGCTGCACGGTCCGGGTGAAATCATCAGAAAATCCGGAGACAGTTCGTCAATTTCTTCGATCGTGATGTCGTCATTGCGTTTCACAATCAGTTCTTCCCCAAGCTCGCCCAAATACTGCACCAAGTTGTACGTGAATGAATCGTAGTTATCAATCATTAAAATCATTTCTCCGCTCACCTCATCTGATTTTTGTCTCTGCTTTGCTCAGCTCTAACGCCTTTTGCATCGCAAAAGCTTTTTTGAATGATTCTCTGTATTCGTGCTTTGGAACAGAATCAATCACAACTCCTGCGCCGGACTGCATGAATGCCTGCCCTCCGGTTGCATAAATGGTTCGAATGACGATATTAAACTGCAGATCGTTGTTATATCCAAACCACCCTATAGATCCAGTATAAAGCCCGCGGCGTGTCGGCTCAAGCTCTTCTATAATTTCCATCGTTCTTACTTTGGGAGCACCTGTAATGGTTCCCCCGGGAAATACAGCATGAATAATATCCACAGCATCATATCCATCCTGCAGTTCACCTTGGACGTTAGACACAATGTGCATTACATGCGAGTATTTTTCAATGGCCATGAATTCATTTACGCGCACGGACCCGTACCGTGATACTCTCCCCAAGTCATTTCGCTCAAGATCAACCAGCATGACATGTTCAGCGCGTTCTTTTTCATTGTGGATCAATTCGTTTACGAGCTCCTTATCTTCTTCATCGGTTTTCCCTCTGGAACGAGTGCCTGCAATCGGTCTAGTCTCTAATAATTTGCCCTTTTTGCTGACAAGCAGTTCAGGTGATCCGCAAATGATTTGGAAATCAGGTGTTTCTAAATATGACATATAAGGAGAAGGATTTACTTCTCTCAGGGCTTTGTAAATTTGATATGGGTGGGCAGACATTGACTGTGACTGCCTAATTGATAAATTGACTTGAAACACATCTCCGCTGGCAATGTATTGTTTAATTTTCTCTACAGCTTGCGAGAATCCATCCTCGGTAAATGGCGCCGCGAAGGAACCGTCTGTTTCATGCTTCATCTCACGCGAAGGGATAGCAGGAAGCTCAGCCAGCCACATTCGCTCCAGCTCAGATAACTTTACGTCCGCAGATTCGTGATCAGAACCATTAACATGAGTAATCAGCCACAGAGACTCTTCTTGATGGTCATAAACAGCTATATCATCAAAAACAAGAAAATAAATATCTGGCGTTTCCAAGTCATCTAGTGAGAGCATTTTAAAGTTTTCAATGTAACGTGCGTAATCATAGCTGAGAAACCCGATTGCCCCGCCTTGAAAATCTGGAAGCTCGTGATTTGTTTCTGTTTCCAGCGTTTTAAACCAGCTATGGAAGGCGCGTAATGGATCACCTTCTTTAAACAGTATTTCATCTCCATGCTTAATCGTGGTAATCCCGTCTTTTCCTTTTACTGTCGCAATTGGATCAAGACCGGCTATACTGTATCTGCCGCCTCTTGCACTTTCAAGCAGCACATGCTGTTTTTTGGATCGCGCAAGTTTCTCAAATTGTTGTAAGAATGAATCTTTTTGAAAAGGTACTTTTTTGCCTGCTGGTCTGCGTTGTGCCATTTATATCATTCCTCTATTTTCTTTTTTGCTTGTTTTTTATTGTAAAGCAATCTTGTTAGTGAAAAAAGTGAATTTCTCTTCCAAGAATAACATTCGTCACAGACACGGCATATTTGATGCACGAATATAAAAAAACTCCCGGCGGACCGGGAGTTTGGCTTTTTTAATCGAATTGATACAGCGGCGTGCTCAGATAACGTTCACCGTTACTTGGAATGACGGCCAATACTTTTTTGCCTTTTCCGAGTTTTTTCGCTACTTGAAGAGCAGCATAAATTGCCGCGCCTGATGAGATACCTCCGAGAATTCCTTCTTCACGTGCAGCTCTGCGCGCATATTCGAATGCTTCTTCATTCTTCACAGGGAAGATTTCATCGTATACTTCTGTATTTAAGATGTCAGGCACAAATCCAGCTCCGATTCCCTGAATTTTATGAGGGCCTGGTTTTCCTCCTGAAAGCACGGGAGAGTCTGACGGTTCAACAGCGTAAATTTTGACGGAAGGGTATGCTTCCTTCAGAACTTCGCCAGCCCCTGTAATCGTTCCGCCTGTACCGATACCGGCTACAAATGCATCAAGCTGATCATCACCAAATTGCTCAACGATTTCTTTACCCGTTGTTTGGCGGTGAATTTCTGGGTTAGAAGGATTATTGAACTGTTGCGGCACAAAGTATCCGTTCTTTTCAGCAAGCTCTTCAGCTTTCTTAATCGCGCCTTTCATGCCTTCCGCGCCAGGAGTCAGCACAAGTTCAGCACCGTATGCGCGAAGAAGGTTGCGGCGCTCCATGCTCATTGTATCAGGCATAACCAAAATGGCTTTTAATCCTTTAGCCGCAGCAACCATCGCAAGCCCGATTCCAGTATTTCCGCTTGTCGGTTCAATGATTGTGTCACCGGCTTTTAATTTCCCTTCTTTTTCAGCAGCTTCAATCATAGCTAAACCGATACGGTCTTTTACACTGCTTCCAGGGTTCATGTATTCAAGCTTTAGATATACATCTGCACTATTTTCATCTGCAAGGCGATTTAATTTAACGATTGGCGTATTCCCGATTAATTCAGTAATGGAGTTTGCTACACGTACCATTCTCGACACCTCAATTTCCGACTATTTGTATTGGTATTATGTATATAATCTATCAATTTCAAAATTTTTTGTCAATCATTTAGTACTTTTTTCCCCATAAAACCAAGATACATCGGCTTCTTTCCAAAGCGTTTTGACTGTCGCTTTATCACCTAACTGATCCATTGCGATTTGCCGTCTGATCTGATCCTTCACTTCATCATATGAGAATGTTCTCGCCTTTAGTTTTTCTTTCAGCTGAATAACGGCATATCCATTACTGACCTTTATCGGTTCGTCAGACCATTCATCCTCTTTGAGTGTTTTTGCTTCTTCAATGTATGCTGACGGAATGTTGTCTGATGCTTCTGTGACAAAACCTAAATCTCCGCCGTATGGTGATGTGTATCTGTCTGTAGACCTTTCCGCCGCAACAGCTTCAAAGCTTGAGCCGCCTTTCAGTTCCTTCAGGACTTCTTTCGCTTCTTCTTCATCTTTTACAACAATGTGCCGAATTCGATATGAATCATCAAACTGATACAGTTCTTTATTTTTATTATAGAATGATTTCTTTTCTTTGTTTGAGATATCAATATCCTTTGTTAACAAGTCTTCAAGGAGGATATTATAACGAATTTGGTCTTTCCACTCTTTCTCTGTTGTACGTTCGTCTTCGTAAAAGGAATTGTTGACCGCTTTAATCAGCAAAAACTCCCCATCAATTTCGCTTTTAGACACTTTGAGATTGTTCTTTTTGGCGAGCTGCTCAACGACTTGGACATTGATCATATCTTCAAGTGTCGATTTCCCATATTGATCTTCCATTTCTTTCAGCCATTCTTGTCTTGTCACACTTTTGCCTCCGACAGTCGCAATAGACTCATCGGATGGCGATGCACCGGCTTGGGATTTTGTCAGCGTATATGCAACGGCAATACAACAAGCCAACAGCGCCCCTAAAATAATGGTCCAGATTGTTCTTGATTTCAAACCTGCTTTCAGCCCCTTTTCTCAAATTCAAAAAACCCGCTAAAGAGCTTAGCGGGTAGTTTGGTCACGAAGCCCTTCCAGCTCTTCTTTTGTAAATAAGTACTTTTCATTACAAAAATGGCATACTGCTTCGGCTTGTCCATCTTCTTCTATCATATCTTGTATTTCTTTTTTGCCTAGTCCTAAAATGGCTGTTTCGAAACGTTCTTTTGAACAAGGACAATGGAATCTAACAGGCATCGTTTCCAAAATCTCAGGCTTCTCACCTAGGACTTCTTCTAATATTTCTTCTGGTGTAAGGCCTTTTTGGATGAGCTTAGAAATCGGCTCTACTTGGGATAGACGCTGTTCAATTTTTGTGATGGTTTCATCATCGGTTCCCGGCATAAGCTGAATAATAAAGCCGCCTGCCGCAAGAATGGTGTTGTCAGGATTCACGAGCACACCGACACCCACAGATGAAGGAACCTGTTCCGAAGACACAAGATAGTAGGTGAAATCATCTCCCAATTCGCCTGAAACAATTTCTACTTGTCCTGTGAAGAACTCACGCAACCCTAAATCTTTTACGACACTTAACGTTCCGCTTGTTCCAACAGCACGTCTTACATCAAGCTTGCCTTGTTCATTTAAATCAAAATGAACTTGCGGGTTAGAGACATATGCTCTGACTTCCCCTTTTGCATTGGCATCAGCCACAATTGCTCCGATTGGACCTCCGCCCTCGACTTTCACAGTCAGCTTATCATCGCCCTTCAGCATAGCCCCGAGCATAAGCGAAGCTGTCATTGTTCGGCCCAGTGCAGCGGATGCTGTCGGCCACGTGCCATGTCGTCTTTGTCCCTCGTTTACCATATCAGTTGTTCTCGCTGCATAAGCACGCACTTTTCCGTCATACGCAAGTGCTTTTATTAAGTAATCCATTACAAAACCTCCTATACACTTCCTACGCGGTTTCGTTCATAAATCAATTCCAGTCCTTTTAGGGTTAGGAATGGATCAACGATATCTATGCAATCTGATTCATTTGCAATAAGCGACGCAAGGCCTCCTGTCGCAATGACCTTTGGTTCCTGTTTTGCCTGCCATTTCATTCGCTTGACGATTCCTTCCACTTGACCGACATAGCCAAATAATATTCCAGATTGCATCGCGCTAACAGTGTTTTTTCCGATAATATTGTCAGGCCGGGTGATTTCGATACGTGGAAGCTTTGCCGCACGCGAGTAAAGCGCCTCTGTTGAAATCGTAATCCCAGGAGCGATCGCCCCGCCCATGTATTGTTTGTTTTCATCAATATAGCAATACGTTGTGGCTGTTCCAAAATCAACAACAATTAACGGATTGCCGTATAAGTGTATCGCAGCGACAGCATTTACGATTCTGTCTGCCCCCACTTCTTTCGGATTGTCATATTTTATATTTAAACCTGTCTTCATACCCGGACCGACAATTTGCGGTTCGATATGAAAGTATTTTGTGCACATTCTTTCTAATGCAAACATGATCGGCGGCACTACTGATGAAATAATAATGCCATCTATCTGTTCAAACATGAGCCCGGAATGCTCGAATAAGGAGCGCAAAATCATCCCAAACTCATCTTCTGTTTTATGCCTGCTTGTTTCTATACGCCAGTGATATTCTAATTCTCCATTATGGTATACACCAAGTACAGTATTGGTGTTCCCCACATCAATAACCAGTAACAACCTCTATCACCACTTTTGAATAGTTTCTCTGCATTACTTTTACAAACATTCTACAATACCTTACACGATCAGCGGCTCATTTGTAAACAAATCGAAACCAGAATTGGATGATTGTAAAAGCAGCTGCTGAGGCGGGATTTACATAAAAAAACTGCCAGCGTCAGCCGGCAGTTTTTAGAAAGAAAGCGAATTACTCTTTTGTATCGTCTTTCTTTTCGTCTGTTTTTGTCAGAATGTTTACTTTCACGTCATCGTTCTTCTCATCATCAGAGAAATTGCGTTCAGGCAATGATCCATGATCGACAAGGTGTTTGATTTGTTCAGCATCGAGTGTTTCAACTTTCAGAAGCGTTTGAGCAATCAATTCAAGCTTGTCACGATTTTCAGTCAGGATTTGTTTCGCGCGCTCATAACATTCTTTGATAATGCGCTGAATTTCCTGATCAATTTCGTAAGCGATTTGATCACTATAGTTTTGTTCGTTGTTGAAATCACGGCCTAAGAATACCTGGCCGCCCTGAGACTGTCCAAATTGCAACGGACCCAGTTTTTCTGACATACCGAATTCTGTAACCATTTTTCTAGCAATATTCGTCGCACGCTGGAAGTCATTGTGCGCTCCTGTGCTGACTTCACCGAAGATAATTTCTTCAGCTACACGTCCGCCCAAGAGGCCGACAATTTTATCAAGCAGCTCCGGCTTTGTCTGGAAGTAACGGTCTTCTCTTGGAAGCATAACCGCATAACCGCCAGCCTGGCCGCGGGGAACAATCGTTACTTTATGAACCATGTCAGCCTCATCTAAAACGAGTCCGATAACGGTGTGTCCGCCTTCGTGATAAGCCACGATGTTGCGTTCTTTCTTGGAGATGACGCGGCTTTTCTTAGCAGGTCCGGCAATCACACGGTCCGTCGCTTCGTCAATATCACGCGCATCGATTTTTTTCTTGTTTTGACGAGCAGCCACAAGAGCAGCTTCATTCAAGAGATTTTCTAAGTCAGCGCCTGAGAAGCCAGGTGTTCTCATGGCAATTGACTTCAGGTTAACCGTTTCATCCAGCGGTTTGTTTCTCGCATGGACTTTCAATACAGCTTCACGGCCAATGACATCTGGGCGGTCCACTGTGATTTGACGGTCAAAACGTCCCGGACGAAGTAAGGCTGGGTCCAAGATGTCCGCACGGTTCGTCGCAGCAATGATGATAATGCCTTCATTGGCGCTGAATCCGTCCATTTCAACAAGCAATTGGTTTAGCGTCTGTTCACGTTCATCGTGTCCGCCGCCGAGACCCGCTCCACGCTGGCGTCCAACTGCGTCGATTTCATCAATGAAGATCAAACAAGGCGCATTCTTTTTCGCATTTTCAAACAAGTCACGCACACGGGAAGCACCGACACCTACAAACATTTCAACGAAATCAGATCCGCTGATGCTGAAGAAAGGTACGCCAGCTTCACCTGCACAAGCTTTGGCAAGCAATGTTTTACCGGTACCCGGAGGTCCGACTAAAAGCACGCCTTTTGGTATTCTTGCGCCAACCTCGGCAAACTTGCGGGGATCTTTCAGAAAATCAACAACTTCAACGAGTTCTTGTTTTTCCTCGTCCGCCCCTGCAACGTCTTTAAATTTGACGCGTTTCTTTTCCTCTGTATACAGCTTCGCCTTACTCTTTCCAAAGTTCATGACACGGCTGCCGCCGCCTTGAGCCTGATTGAGCAGGAAGAAAAACAGAATAAAGATAATGACAAACGGGATGATGGTCGTCAGGAACGTCACCCATCCGCTTGTTTCTTGAGCGGGCTCAACCTTTACGTCTGTCTTTTTCAAAGCATTAAATATCTGGTCTGCTCCCTTTCCTTCAGGAACATGACTCAAGAAGTATTGATCTTTGTCGTAGTTTTTCAGCTGTCCTTTTACCTCATAAACACCTCTGACAGGCTGAACCGATACGCTATCAACTTTCCCGTCATCCAGATTTTTGATAAACGTACTGTACGACATATTTTCTGTTTTCGGATTTGAGGTCTGGAAGTAGCTCACAACCCCGATTACTACTAATAAAATAAGTAAATAAAAAATGGTATTACGGAAGACCCGATTCATTCCTTACCTCCTCCCACAGTAAGCACAACTATGTTCAATAGTACCATAGAAAAACATTCCAATACAAACAATAACCACCTCGGAAGCAGGATGCCGATCAGCTTTCATAAACTGCCGGTTTTAACACTCCGATATAAGGCAGATTGCGATAGCGCTCAGCATAATCAAGTCCGTAACCCACTACAAACGCGTCGGGGACTTCAAAGCCTACAAAGTCTGCTTTAATGTCCGCTTTTCTTCCGCTCGGTTTATCCAAAAGGGTAACAATCTTAATTGATTTTGCTTTACGGTATCGGAAGAGCTCTACTAGATAACTTAAGGTTAACCCACTGTCGATGATATCTTCAATAATTAAGATGTCCCGGCCCTCTACAGATGTATCCAAATCTTTGATGATTTTTACTTCTCCAGAAGAAACCGTGGAATTTCCGTAGCTTGATACATCCATGAAATCCATTTCCAAATATGTATCAATATGCTTGATAAGATCCGCCATAAAAGGAAGCGCTCCTTTTAACACACCGATTGCCAGCGGAAATGTATCTTGATACTCACTCGTTAAGTCTACGCCTAACTCTTTTACTTTCTCTTGTATCTCTTCCTCTGAGATCAGTACTTTCTCGATATCATGTTTCATCATGATTTTGCTTGCCCCCTACACTTTTCATGCTGTCTATATTGTAATACAATGCGGTTGCTGTTTGGAATCACAAGATCTTCAAAAATTGATTTTTTCAAGCCCGGTATCCAGATAATTTCACCGCTTGCATCTGTCACAATCGGCCAGTTGTCTCTTTCTCGGAGAGGCAATTTCTTATCAATAAATATATCCTTTACCTTTTTCGAGCCGTTCATCCCTTTTAGTTTGATCCGGTCTCCAGCTTTTCTTGTCCGAATCGTTAAGGGAAATCGCACCTTTTTTTCACTTGTAATAAAAACAGCATTCCCATGTTCTTCAGGCGATTCCGCATAACGCTTTGCCTCTATCAGAAATCCATTGGGGAGCACTGCCGTTTCATCAGCAGCTCCGCTTATTTGGTATTCAAAGGGAACATTTTTGCACTGCCATTGTTCAAATGTAAACAAACATGTCTGATAAGATTTGACCACCCTCAATCCTTTCGGAAAATCCAATACTCCTGAAGGACTGCCCTTTTCCGCCCAATCGAGAAATTGCTGAATGTGATGAGCTGAAAAGGTTGATGGAACGTTTTCATAAAGATAGTTTAATATTAGTTGAACTCCTCTTCTTTGTAAAGGCATCGGGAGGGCAAGCAATAGAGAGGTATTGATTTCAACTGATGTATTAGACTGGCTTGTGATTACTTTATTCATTTCGTCTTTCGTTAATGACTGTAAGAAATGCTCATCTTCCGTCAGTGCCTCGCTTACTTTCTGAAATCTTTTATGCACATCCGGGGACTCCTGTTTCAAAAACGGGAGCACTGTTTTTCTAAATCTGTTTCTTGTGTAGTCATCTTTGGCGTTGCTTTCATCCGTCCGGTAGCTCAAGCCGTTTTCACGGCAATATTGAAGGATCTCTTCCTTTGTAATGGTTAAGAACGGCCTGATGATCCGCCCCGTCCCAAAACGTCTGACCGGCTGCATTCCCGCAAGTCCCGCTCCAAGCGTGCCCTTAGCCAGTCTCATAAGCATCGTTTCAACCTGGTCATCACCATGATGCGCAAGCGCCAGATAGTCCGCTTGATACTTCGACATGATGTCCTCAAAAAACTGATAGCGGCAATCACGTGCTGCAGCCTGCTTATTAAGAGCTTTTTCCTGTGCATAGGCAGTCACATTGATTTGGGCTGTTTCGCACGCGAGCTGTTCAGCCTTGCAATAAGCTTGAACAAAACGCATGTCCTCCTCGGATTCAGCGCCCCTGAACCGATGGTCAACGTGGGCCGCAATCATATTCACTGAACGGCCGTATAACGTATGCAGCGCGTGAAGAAGAGCCATTGAGTCCGGACCGCCAGAAACGCCTACAATGATTGTCGCCCCTTTTAACGCAAGATTGTGTTTGTTAAAAAAATCTTTGACACTTTTCACAATGTCCTCCTCGAAATGAGCAGGTATTTTAAAGATATTCATATCCTATCACTTTCAATCCTTCCAAGCAAAGAAGAAGCATAGGCTTTGCAGATTGTGCCATTCAGATTAAGAAAAAGATAATGTAGGCGAAATAAAACGCTAAAACGCTGATCACGATAAGCGTTGTTTCAAATAACCCTCCCGACTTAGCCGCTTTCTGTTTAGGGGTATATCGCGTCTTCGTTACTTTCCCTTGACGCGGTTTTTGCTGTCTTTGTCTTGCGACAGGCTGCGGCGGTGCTTTTGAGGCTTGTTTTCCCTGTACTGCCTTTTGCCCTGCATCGAGCATATCTTTTTTCATTTCTTCTGCGGATTGGTAATCTCCGTTCAATGCTGAAAAAAGCACTTTTTTGTACTTTTGCAGCAATGTGTTTCCTTCGATTAGAGACCTAAGCTGTTCCTTAGGCTGGTTTGTTTTCTTGAATTCTTTTTTATGCACGCTGTTGATCATAATCATGGCAACTGCGAACAGATCGTAGGATGACTCAGCTTTTCTTGTTCCATACCCCCAATAGCCCCTGTCGTAAAACTCGGTATACTCTTTTATCGCCCGGCCTTCCTTTGTTGTGCCGCCTACATCAATGCAGCGGATTCTTGCGGGCGGACCGGTTACGATCAGATTATCAGGTTTAAGATCGCCGAATATCCATCCTTGCTGGTGAAGCACCGATAAGCTGGATAACAGCTGAATCATCAATACCGGTATCCATTCTGCTCCTTTATCACTGATATAATTCAAAAGCAGCGGCCCTTTTATGTATTCCATTGCATAAAATGAAACCTTTGTATTGGTACTGAGGATATAGGCATCATCTGTATCAAAAAAAGAAGGCCCCATCGTAACGGACTGGGCCTTTGAGAAAGATTTCAAGACATTCACTTCAGAAGTAATAGACAAGCTGTCATCACTCACCTTTAAGGCAACATGTCCATCTGATGCTTCTGCCAAATACACAATTCCATTGGCCCCTTTTCCAAGCTGTTTACGCAATGTATAAGCGTTTCCGTTCCACTTGCCTTTGATTGTCATACCCGGCTTGAGGCTACATGCCAAACTCGTCAAAGCGTCGTTCATCATCTGCCAGCATGCTCCTTCTTGAGCGGATTTTTTCAAACTGCAGTGTCGCTTCGCGTATCGCCGGACCTGTTGGGGTGATGCCCCCTGTAGACAGCTTTGCAAAGAGCGTGGAAAGAGATTGCAGCTTCGGTGTCCAGTTCAGCACAAGCTCAACCTCTTGTTTTTTCCCGGGAAATATACACATCGCAAATTCGTTATTCCCGATTCGGGAATTGAGACTGACAGACAAATCAATCAACGCCTCTTTTACAGTTGGAAGCTTAGGCGCCATACTTGCACTTGTATCAACAAGAACCAAAACCTGAAGATGAACCGTTTCTCCAAGCTCGTCTACCACTTCCATGACTTCACCGCGTTTTTCCGGTGAAAGCTCCTCCATCTCCACATTCTTTCCGAGGATTTGTTTCAGCTCTTGATTGACTACACCTTGTAAGGTTTGCGTCATCGCTTTTTTTGTTACCATTTGCACGGTTTGTGAAAGCTGAGATGCATAAACGACTTGATGCACGCCACCTCCGGCAAGCGCAATCCCTTCGACTTCCTTCATCGCTTCAGGATCAATTTGGTTTTCTTCCATTATACCAATGACGTTTACCGTAATCCCTTGTTCTTTAGCATAAGCAGCCATTGCAAGCGGGTCTTCCCCATGATTCGAGCAGCCATCCGTTATCAGCAAAATTTGATTTAAATGTCCGTTATTCACATTCATTCCTCCTGGAGAATACGAGGATTCTCAGATTCATATATTCCATCTTCGCCAGAAGAAATTTGATTTATACGAAAGCGTTATGAAATTTCTTGTTTGTTTTGAAAAATGGCCGGAACAGGAATGGATGCCCACTTCGGTGTATTGTGGTCAATCCGGACGACAACAACTGTCATATCATCCTCAATTTGGCCGGATCTCGTGCGAATGACTTCCTCCATGAGCAAATCGGCAATCTCCTGCGGGTCATCTGTTTTTAATCCCTTCATTTTGCGTTTCATCCATAAATCATGATTTTCCACATGCTTAGGGCCCTCAAAAATGCCGTCACTCATCATAATCAAGAGGTCGCCCGCTTTCAGCTGCTCACTCACAACCTCCACATCGAATTCATTAATAATACCGATTGGCAGATTGCTCGCTTGAACTTTCATTACCTGGTCGCCCCGTTTGATAAAGCTAGGCGTCGAACCGACCTTCAAAAATTTACAGCTGGCATCTTGAAGATCGATAATAGATAGGTCAAGCGTGGAATATATCTCGTCAGTTGTCCTTAGGGACAGTATGCTGTTGATCGTTTTAATTGCTATTTTTTCATCAATGCCGGATTCAAGGATTTTCTCAAGAAGCTTGATCGTTTCATTGCTTTCGAAGTGCGCCCTTGCACCATTGCCCATACCGTCACTAATTGCCGCAGCATATTTTCTGGCCCCAAGCTCTATCATGCTGTAGCTGTCGCCGGAGACAAGGCCGCCGCCCTTCGCAGCGTGAGCGGCACCTGTAGATACCCTGTATGATTTTGTTGATCCAAAGGCTACATGACTGTACACATTTGGATGCGGGGAGTGCTGTTCGGCTTTCACAAGAATTTGTTCTTCCAAAATATCAGAAAGCATAGGGGCAATAATTTTTTCACTTTCTCCATGTCCGCTGAACGGAATGGTCATTTCAATATCGATGTTTCCTTGCTCAAGACTATAGATCTCCACATGCTGAATCTCGATTCCGAAATGCTGAAGCGCCTCTATGATTTGTTCTTCCTGCAGAAAGTGCTGTTCTCGCTCTCTTTTTATTTCCCGAGAAAAGTCTGCCATGACTTCAGAAACACCTAAAAGCTGTTCAGCAACTAAACGTCTGCTGTCCTGCACTTTTTTCTTAAGTGTCAAATGGGCATGGTGATGTGCAAGTTCGTCCTCAATCAGCTCTTCAACCTGCTTTGATTTAGAACAATACTGATGAAACTCTTTTTTCAGCCTTCGGTTTGATGCATATTCTTTTTCTTCTGTTTCAAGCATAACTTGCTTCATTAAGTCATATGTTTTATCAAAGTTCTGTACCCAGCACCTGTTTTTCTTGTAGCACGTCTGGCAGGAATGCTCTGTGATTTTGCTTAAAAACAGATCAACTTCGCTGTCATCTTCCGGTTCGTCTGATGCTTGATAAAAGGTGGCAAAGCTTTCAGACAGTGCATGGAATACATTGGAGAACTGATCTACCTTTTGAGCAGTGACATCTCTGATTTTCCTTGCATATTGCTGCTGCTCCTGAAGATGCTCTACAGTTCCCGGAATATATCTCGCCACTTTCTTTGTAATTGATTGAGGTGTAAGCAAAAACAGGCCGACTGCGATTAATGACTCATAGAGTGTTGTCATCAGACCGGCAGAGCCTTCACCATATAATGAAATAAGAAGTGAACCAACGATCAGCCCGATTGCTGCGCCCGCTTTTTTCCCTTCCTTCAGCAAACCGCCTAATAAACCGGAAAAAGCGAGCAGACTCATTTGATAGAGATTTCCGATATTCGCCAAGCCAAGAATCAGACCGGTCACGACACCAACCGTACAGCCAATGCTTGCACCGCCAATAAAGGAAAAACTCAACACAACATAACGTGCCAATATATGTTCTGCCTGCATACCTTGGTAGGACAAGCCGGCAAGCCCTGTCAGCACGGAAGCAATTAGGATCATAAAGCAAATAATTTCTTCTATTTTCAATGATTGTTTCACTTTTTTCACGGTAAAAATCGGAAGGCTCTGAAGGAAAATCAGCGTCAAAATAAAGGATAGTCCAGCTTCAACCACAGCCATTACATAATCATAGGTTGTAAACACGCCATTTTGAGCGTACACAAACCCGGCTCTTGCTGCAGCCATGGAGAAAAACACGACAATCGGGAGTGCTTTCACGCGATCGTCGGTGATGAAGGCGGCCACTTTAGAACATACGAAGAATGCCAGCAATGCCGCTAGTATGAGCAATGAGTGCTTCGGAGAAATGGTCAGCGCACCCGCAAGCACAGCCAGCACCGCATAAAGCGCCTTGTCTCTTCTGATAAGAAGCATCGCTCCAAAGAAAGGAAGTGCGAAAGGAAGCACCTCGGATAATATGAAAGCACGTCCAAGCAAAAATCCGATGACGACATAAATGAACCCTTTATAGAAAAACAGTGAATGCAAATGATGAGTCACTAGCTTCGCGCCCCTGTTAAAAAACGATTGGAGTTTTTCCAAAGCTTGTCCCGCCATTGGCCCGTTCACTCTTCTTTCTGCTTTTTCCATTCCTCTCATCTCCCACCTGTTATATTCGTTGCCTGTCATTATAGCGAAAGCACAGATAGGATTTTGTCAAAAGAAGGGAACAAGACCAAAGAAGTCTTCGACGGTTTCTGCCTAGATATTCGTTTATCAAAAGAATATCCGGAATGTTGTCTAAAAATGAAAAAAACCGGTTTCTGTATCAGAAACCGATTTTCTTAGGATGACCCGTACGGGATTCGAACCCGTGTTACCGCCGTGAAAGGGCGGTGTCTTAACCGCTTGACCAACGGGCCAAACAAATATGGTAGCGGCGGAGGGGATCGAACCCCCGACCTCACGGGTATGAACCGTACGCTCTAGCCAGCTGAGCTACACCGCCATATTGTTTTATGCTTCTAAGCACAAGTTATATAATACAAAGGTTTGTCCTTTTCGTCAACAGAAACTTTAATGTTATAATTTTCTGATTTTTAAAGCGGGGGCGAATTATAAAAAAGCATCCGTCGGGATGAACGGATGCTTCATTTATTTATAGAAAGCAGCAAGTTATCCTCTTCTTGCTCCGCGCCCTCCACGTTTTGATTCCGTATTGCGTTTTAAAGATGACAAGCGATCTTCGCTGTCTTTTAAAAACTTATTCATTTTCTGTTCAAAAGATTCTTTCGGACGGAAATCATTTCTAGGTCTGGCTTGCGGACGGTCTTTAGCTTTTTTAATAGATAAACCAATTTTCCCGTCTTTTTCAACGTTGATGACTTTCACTTCAACTTGGTCGCCGACTTTTAAGTGATCGTTAATGTCTTTGACATAGTTATCAGCTACCTCACTGATGTGAACGAGACCGGTTGAGCCTCCAGGCAATTCAACAAATGCTCCAAAATTTGTAATACCTGTAATTTTCCCTTGCAACTTGCTGCCAACTTCAATCGACATAAAAAAAGTGCTCCTCCTTAGGCTTATAAAAAGATCGTTTGCTTAATTATACCTAAATAAAAATTTAAGTGTCAACAAGGCTACTTGCTCTTCTTCTCCACATTGAAGATAATTTCTCCGTCTCCGGACATGAATAAGTCCCGTCTGGCAAGCTCTGTGACGTAATCCTCATCCTTCAATTTGGATATTTCTTCTTTTAAATCCTCTTGTTTTGTCTTTAAACTTTTTAGTTCTTTTTCAAGCTGTTCTTTCTTTTCTTCTTTTGCGCTAAGGGAAGATGTTTGGGACCATACAGAGCTCGCCAGCACTATTGCCGTCAGAAATACTAGGGCGCCGAATACAGTCAACCGCCTGTACAGCCCTTTGCGTCTTCTTTTCTTCAGCTGATTTTGCCGCTCTACCTGTTCTTTATAGTCATTTTGTATTTCAGTTATCGTTCGTTCCCTGGAAAAATTCAAACCAGACGGTCCTCCTTTCATCTCTTCAAAAAACGTGTAATGGTCGTTCTTATGGTTATCAATAGTTTCTTCTTCTTTTTGAGAAATCCTGCACCTTTTTCTAAATAACGTCTCATAGTTAGACGTATTTTTTCAGGAAGAAGTTTCAAACATTGTTTTGCGATAAAACGGATCGGAAAACACAGAACCATAAATATTTTATATAGACACAACAAAAGAAAAACGATTAGGCGATATGTTTTCTTTAATAAAAACGCCGCTAGCCAAATAATCGCTCCGCATGTCCACAAAATAGGACGAAATAACACGTGCTGAATAAGTTTTTTGAAGAATTGATAAACAGAAACTGCAAGGTAAATGACGAATTTCAGTGTTTTTATATAGATTCGCTTGCAAAGGCTCTGATACGTCGCAATGCCCAGCAGAACCGCTAAAAAGATATACAGCCTGAATTCTCCCTCATTTACACTAAGCAAGACATAAAAGAAAAGCAGCCCCTGCACAATCCAGAAAAGAATATCATGAATAAATAATAGCCATCTGGCAGTTTTGGCACGAATGACAAAGAGCCGGTATGTATCAAGCGACGCGCCAAGCCAGAGACCCATACCGGACATCGCCAGCATTGTATAGAATTGTGTCGTCAGCGTCATTTAAACAACTTGCTAAAAAACCCTTTAGCTTTATCCCCTTGTTGTTCGTCTAAGTACACTAAATCAAATACCCTGCCTTTAATAGATACAATCCCTTTTTCCACATCTAAATTTTTCATCTGCAGGTTTTGGCCTCTGACTGAGAGCATTCCCATCACCGTTTCCAGCAGGAACTCTTCATTGTCAAAGCTCTCCACATGCTTAACCCCTGAAATATCTAAATGCTTCCGGCCTTTCATTGTCACATCGTGCTGTTCCGGAACAGACGAAGAACCGTTTTGATCATAATATGAATTCATCTATTCAGCCCCCATATCCTCGATACTTTTAGCATTATTACTGCATTGTATGAGACGGGGGATATTTTTAGAACAAGCCTATTCGCCGAGTTTTTCTTCTTTTAGAATCGTATACATGTTTGCAGCTTCTTCTTTTTTCGTCGTGTCCTTCAACTCATTTACTTGAACCGTTACAAGCTTTTGGCCGAAGCGGACCTTTAGTTCATCTCCGGCTTTCACGTCAGAGCTTGCTTTTGCCTGGTTTCCGTTAATAGAGATTCGTCCTTGGTCAGCTACTTCCTTTGCTAGTGTACGTCGCTTAATCAGCCGTGATACTTTCAAAAATTTATCTAATCTCATATTTATGATCTCCTCTCAGTTTCTTTTGCTTCATTCCACAGTTTATCCATGTCCTCAAGAGACATATCGGCCAGCTCGATTTCTTGTTCCTTCGCTGTTTTCTCAATATACGAGAACCGTCTCCTGAATTTGTCATTGGTCATCGCCAGTGCTTCCTCCGGTTCTATTTTGTAGAAGCGGGCTGCATTCACCAGTGCGAACAACACGTCGCCAAACTCAGCCTTGAGATTGTGTTCATGAGGCTCTTCAGAAATCTCAGCAGAAAATTCCTTCATTTCCTCGCTTACCTTTTCCCAAATATCGCTGACGTCTTCCCAGTCAAAACCTACTTTTGCTGCTTTTTTCTGCAGTTTAACGGCTTTCGAAAGAGCTGGAAGGGTCTTCGGCACGCTGTCTAATAAGGATGCTTCCGATGTATTTTTTTCGGCTTTTTTTATGTCTTCCCAATTTGCCAAAACATCGTTTTCACCCTGAACCTTAACATCTTTAAACACATGGGGATGTCTTCGGACCATTTTTTCACTAATTCCTTTTATGACATCATCAATTGTGAAATAACCTTCGTCTTCACCGATTTGCGCGTGAAGTAAGACCTGAAGCAAAACGTCGCCAAGCTCTTCGATCATATGGTCTGTGTCTTCTTCGTCAATTGCTTCGAGAAGTTCATAACACTCTTCAATCATGTACTGTTTTAATGACTGATGAGTCTGCTTTTTATCCCACGGACATCCATTAGGCCCGCGAAGCTCTCTAATGATGCTTCGGAACGCGGAGAATTCGTGATAAAGCAGCTTCTCTTCTTTAATCGGCGGAATATACACACTTGTTAAGTTATTCAAGGCGACATTGCGGTCCAGCTCAAATAAAGGCACTGTCTGGATCTCCTCGTCACGGCTTCCTGCTGCAGTCACAATCACAACCTCATAATCATCAGGCAGCTTCATCATCAATGTCAGCTTGACTTCAGAAGCCGTCATTTGGTCGTAAACCTGACAAATGATCAGGTGATGTCTGAGCTCAAGCTCATCCGCAGACAATGTGCCGGCATCCACAAATTGAAAGCCTTCAATCGGGTCAATTTGCAGGGCATTAAATGTGGCATCAAGAAAACTTTGTCCTCCTGCGACTTTTACTTGCACGTTTTTCTCTTCCTGCCGATCCGTCAGCAGCTGTACTGTTTTTTCCGCAACAAAAGGGTGTCCCGGCACAGCATAAACCACGTCCTCTTCCTGCGCCGCTTCAAAGAGGATATCAGCAATTTCTTCATATACGGCATCGAATTGGTCGTGTTTCTCATATATATCGTCAAAAAAAAGGATGTTCTTCGTATCTTTTTCAAGCTCCTGAATTAAGGGATGATCCTTGGTTCTGACATACAGCGTATCTGCCTTCGTCAGCAGCTTATGTATGCCAATTGTCAATTGGTCCATGTCTCCGGCACCAAGTCCGACAACTGTAATATTACCCGCCATTTTGTTCTCTCCTTCTCCTGATTTTGCTTAACTTACTGCCAAAAGGCACACTGTTCAGCTCTTCATCTGTAAATATTCCCAACTTCATCATACAACAAATAAACACCGCGCCACCAATGGCGACAGCGGACAGACTTTCAATCGCAGCCGCTCCTCTTCCTGCTGCAGGAATCAAGAAAGTCCAGAGACGCATATATACAAGCAAGACAGCTGACATCAAAAGGGCGGATCCAATGATCGGAATCATAACGCCTCTGAGCTTACCGAGCCATTCCTTTTGCCGAAGCAGATACAAGTTAAGAGCGGCTACAGCCGCAAAGGAAGCCACTGTAGCAAGCGATGCGCCTTCAATCCCATAGCGCGGAACCAAAAGAGTATTTAACACCCATTTCACTGCCACACCCGCGACCACCGCTATCGCAGGAAAAACTGTGTATCCCGCGCCTTGCAAAACTGCGGCTGCCGTGACCGCCAAGGATGCAAACAAAATGGAGCAGCTAAATACTTGTAACGCAGCTGTCCCTTCACCATTTTGAAACAGCATGATGTTGACCGGCTCAAGAATGCAAATCAATCCAGCCGACGCGCCTGTACCCAGCACAAGACACAATTTTAAAGATGACGCGGCTTTTTCTTTCATGATCTTAAGCTCTTTGTTCTTTACGGCCTTGGAAATATACGGAACGAGTGATGTCGCTATGCTCACCGCGAAAACGGAACCGAGCTGCAGCAAAGGCTGCCCCCGATCATAAATCCCCTTTAGGCGTTTTGCTTCTTCGCTTGCCTCACCGCCCGAAAGCAAAGCATATAAATTCAACGCATCGACAAGCTGGATCAACAAAAGGAGCAAACTGCTTATACAAATGGTAATAGAATATAAAAGCAGTTTTTTTACCAATTCTTTTGTTGTTATGACATTTTCATTTTGGCTACCCGTTTGTTTGTCTCTTTTCGTTTTGAACCAAAAAAATCCAAGTATGATCAATGCAACTAAACTTCCGGCAAGAGACCCGGAAGCGGCTGCCGCTCCGACAGTATAAAGCGAGGCTCCCTTTTTGACGAGCCAAAATGATAAGCCCAGAAGCACCGCAACCCGCAGTAACTGCTCTGTCATCTGCGATAAGGCTGAAGGGAGCATGTCGTGCCGCCCTTGAAAACCGCCTCTAAGCAACGCGACAAACGGGAACAGCAAAAATGAAAACGCAGTCACTTGAATTAACACGGCGAGATGTGAATCTCCCATAAAAAGTGCGATTGGAGCAGCACCCATATATAAGCAAAGAAATAATAAAATACCGATTAAAGATAAAAACAACGCTGATATTTTTAATATGGTGTGATGGCTTTTTTCACTATAATCATTCATCAGTTTCGAAATAATGACCGGAAATCCTGATGTTGACAGCATGACCGCAATACCAAGAAAGGGATATACCTGCTGATATATATAAAATCCAACATCTCCGACAATGTTTTGAAACGGGACTCTGTAAACGGCGCTTAATATTTTTGAGATGACGCCTGCCAGAATTAAAACAACAGCCCCCTGCCAAATCCAATGCCGTTTGACGCCTATTGAATCGTCCATCCAAAAGCTCCTCTCCGAACGTCAGGGACAATACGGTTCACGTATTGCCGCGGCACAAATAAAAACGAGGTTATTATACCACATCCCAACCCTCGGAATCCTTTCTGGGCATGCACGAAAAAAGAACAGCGTCCCCAGGAGAGCTGTTCTTTTCATACCTATTTTCGATAAAAGGAATAAGACCTACTGTTCCATTTGTCGCGCCAAAAATCCAGCTGCTGTCTCAACGGCTTTATGCTCTACTTCGCCCATTGTCTGATCCTTTGAAAAAATAATCACGGCGCCTATCGGATCACCATTCGCCACAATCGGGCAGACAGTGTAAGAATTCATGTCCTCATCTATGCCATTAACAAGCTGTACTGATTTCGCATCACTCTCAAGCACGGAACTGCGCTGATCCATTGTTTTTTCCAGCATTTCACTGATCGGCTTGTTTAAGTAGTCTTTTTTTGAGCTGCCGGACACGGCAATATAGACATCACGGTCACAAATCAGTACTGAATGTCCGAGACTGTCATAAAGCGCGTCTGCATACTCCTTTGCAAAGTCTCCAAGCTCACTGATCGGAGAGTACTTTTTCAAAATGACTTCTCCGTCACGATCTACAAAAATCTCAAGCGGATCGCCTTCCCTGATTCTCAGAGTTCTACGAATTTCTTTAGGAATCACGACCCGACCTAAGTCATCAATACGACGTACGATACCGGTTGCTTTCATCTCTGGTGCCTCTCTTTCATTTGATGGTATATACATGTGGGAAAGACCTAAAGCAGTTACTTTATGTACCTTCCGCCTCGCTTGAAATTAGTATCCGTCACATCAAATGTAATATACACCAGAGAGTAACAAAATTTACGTTGAAGAAATGGTTTGCTTTTTCACATTTTTTAAGCCTTTCAGCATGCCCAGCACGGTTTCGAGCCATTCATCGGCACTGCGGCCTTTCGTCTGTATGGAAATTTTGAGTTTTTTTCCTTCCATTCCCAGTCCGATTTGTCTGCCATATTTATTGCCGAGCTCAAACAGCTTCTGTCCGTCAATTTCAGCACTTGCTTCTTCAGAAATCGTCAATCTGACAGCATCTTTATCCTGCTTAATCAGCTCAACACGTTCATGTTTCGCATGAACCTTCATTTCTGCAACAGTAAACAAGTATTCAACTTCTTTTGGATAGTTTCCAAATCGGTCGATCATTTCGTCTTGAAGTTCATTCTTTTCTTCGATTGTAGCCACAGACCTGAAGCGTTTATACATATCAATTTTCTGTTTTCCGTCTTGAATATAAGTTTCAGGAATATAGGCATCAAGCTCGACATCAATTTCTGTTTCAAACTTTTCCGTTTTCGCTGTGTCTCCTTTACGCTCTTCAATGGCCTCCTTCAGCATTTGTGAATAGAGGTCAAATCCGACCGAGTCGATGAAGCCGTGCTGCTGGGCGCCGAGAAGATTCCCGGCTCCACGAATCGTTAAGTCACGCATTGCGATTTTAAAACCGGAACCAAGCTCTGTGAATTCTTTAATGGCCTGCAGCCTTTTTTCAGCAACTTCTGTCAGTACTTTATCGCGGCGGTACGTAAAGTACGCATACGCCACACGATTAGAACGGCCGACACGCCCCCGCAGCTGATAAAGCTGAGAAAGTCCCATTTTGTCGGCGTCAAATACAATCAGCGTATTGACGTTCGGGATGTCTACGCCGGTTTCAATAATGGTTGTGCTTACGAGAACGTCTGATTCTCCTTCAAGAAAACTTAGCATAACGGTTTCTAGTTCGTTTTCTGTCATTTTCCCATGCGCATACGCTACCTTCGCGTCAGGGACAAGCATAGAGATCTCATCCGCTTTCCGCTCAATATCCTCTACCCGGTTGTACAAGAAATAGACCTGGCCTCCACGCGCAAGCTCACGTTCAATCGCCTCTCTGACAAGGGCGCCGTTGTATTCCACAACATACGTCTGTACGGGGAAGCGGTTTTCTGGCGGAGTCTCAATGACTGAAAGATCCCTTACACCAAGCATAGACATATGCAGCGTACGCGGAATAGGCGTCGCGGTTAATGTTAATACATCCACATTGGCTTTGATCTGCTTGATCTTTTCTTTATGGGTTACACCGAAACGCTGCTCTTCATCAATGATGAGGAGCCCTAAGTCTTTATAAACGACATCTTTGGATAGCAGCCGGTGCGTTCCGATGACGATATCAACAGTACCGTTTTTCAATCCTTTGAGCGTTTCGTTCGCTTCTTTCCTCGTTCTGAATCTGCTGAGCAGGCCGATATTAATCGGATAGTCCTGGAAGCGCTCAGTAATGGTTTCATAGTGCTGCTGTGCCAAAATTGTTGTCGGAACAAGCAGCGCTACCTGCTTTCCGTCACTTATCGCCTTAAATGCAGCACGTATAGCAACCTCTGTTTTTCCATAGCCCACATCTCCGCATAGCAAGCGGTCCATCGGACGTTCTCGTTCCATGTCCTTTTTGATTTCGTGAATGGAACGGAGCTGATCCTCCGTCTCTTGATAAGGGAACGCCGATTCAAATTCCCGCTGCATCTCATGATCAGGAGTAAACGCATAGCCTTTGCTCGCTTCTCTTTCGGCATAAAGCTTAATTAAGTCATCCGCAATATCCTGAACCGATGTCTCTACTTTTTTCTTGACCCGCTTCCATTCGCTTCCGCCTAATTTATACAGCTTCGGCTCTTTTCCTTCGGAGCCAACATACTTTTGCACTTGGTCAATTTGCTCGACAGGTACGTATAGCTTGTCGCTTCCCTGATAATGAATGTTTAAATAGTCTTTGTGGATCCCATTGATTTCAAGGGTTTCAATCCCCAAATACTTTCCGATCCCGTGATTAATATGAACGACATAATCACCGATTTGAAGCTCGGAATAGCTCTTGATGCGCTCCGCATTTGTAAGCTTCTGTTTACGAGGCTTCTTTTTCACACGGTTTTTGAACAGTTCTTCTTCTGTAATAACAGCAAGCTTCATTAACGGCAGCTCAAATCCCGATTGCAGCTCACCTTCCATGATATAGACCTGTCCCTGAACAAGCGCTTTTTTGCTGTCCGTCACGGCGGCTTCGATTTCATAATCAGCCAGAACAGAAGATAACCTCTGTGTACGTTCCTTGTTTGCACCTAAGAATACAACGGTGAAGTTTGATTTTTTAAAGCGTTCCATTTCACCCGCGAGCACGTTCATTTGGCCATGAAAACTCTGCATTTGTCTGCTTGACACATTGACGATATTTTGCGGGCTCGTATGCTGTACATGCCGCAAAAATAAAGAATAGTACAGCAGAGACCGTTTTTGTCCAGATACTATTTTTTGGAAGTCGAATGACAAACTGATGTCATGCAAAATCTTCCCTTCCTCAAGAAGGTTTGTTATGAACTCCGCTTCTTCTTTTTGAAGCTGCTCTTCCATCTCATGAATCCGGCTGACTTCATCTAAAATCAGAAGTGTGTTATCAGGTGTATAATCTAGTAAACTAGCAGGCTTTTCATAGAAGTATGAGAGATACTTCACCAGTTCCTGATCTGTCTGACCTTCAGACAAGCGTTCTTTGTCATGAGAAATATTCGTATGAAGAATTTCTTTTTGCTTGTCGTTCTTTAATTTTTTTAGGCTTGCGGCAAGGCCTTTATCAAGTTTCTCCATCGCCCGAACTTTTTCTTCAGATCTGATAATCAGTTCCTTAGCAGGGCCAACATTGATAGAGGTAAGGGTCTCAATTGACCGCTGATCATCTGAGTTAAAGCTGCGGATTGAATCCACTTCGGTGTCAAAAAGTTCAATTCTCACCGGATGCTCTGAAGTCAGCGGGTATATGTCAATGATTCCTCCGCGAATGCTGAATTCCCCGGGTGCAGACACCATATCAGACCGCTCATATCCTACCTCTACCAGCCGTGATGCGAGCTGATCAGGTTCGATATCATCGCCAACTTGAATGAGCATTTGACTGTTTTTCCACACCTCTACAGGCGGCAGCATTCTTCTGATTGCAGCTACAGGAGCAACGACAATTGGCGCTTCTCCATTCGTTAATCTATTAATGACATCTAATCGCTGCGCCCGCAATTCGGGGCTTGCGACTGCTATTTCTGATGAAATAAGTTCATTGACGGGGTACAAAAGGACAGATCGATCCCCTAGGAGTACAGTCAGATCATCCGTTACTTTCTGGGCTTGATATAAATTATGGGTGATTAGAAAGATAGGCTTATTCGTTTCATTAGCCAAGGCAGAAGTAAAAACAGAACGCGCGGAACCCGACAGACCCGCGAGCAGCTGTTCCTTCAGCCCCTCGTGTAAACCGTTGATGATGGATTTAAAGTCATCGCTTTCTTTTATAAAGGTTTGAATGTTGTCCATATGGCCCCTCCTCTCTGTTTCCTGTGAGAACAGAAAAACGCTTTGGTCTAGTATCTACACCAAAGCTTTTTATTGAATAAATGTGTGATGTTCATGGTAATGCGGATTTCGGTCAAGCGCCTCTTGGCAATCTTCACATATTGTCAAAACTTGAACATCTCCATTTTCTTTATAAGAAATCATATCGTTTCTTTCTTCGTTTGTTAAGTGCTGAAAACCGAGTGAGTCAGTCGATACCATGGAAGATTCGAGACTGCCTACTTTCACTCCGCAATGACGGCAATAATAATGCAAAGCCATACAAGGGACCTCCTGATGAAAAAGTTATTTTGGTGTAGTATGGGCTTTGTTGATTCATTTTATACCTTTGCGTTAAATTCGTTCATGACTTCTAAAAACGGCTTGCTCAGAGAAGCTTGACAAGCCTTCACAGATTTTTCGATCGCTTCACCTATATCAGGTGCCTCCTCCTTGGTGAAGGAGCCTAACACATAGTCAACGACCTTCATACCGTTTACAGGCCGGCCGATTCCGATGCGGATGCGGTCAAACTCGGATGTTCCAAGATGCTGGATCAATGACTTGATGCCATTGTGCCCTCCGGCGCTTCCTTTTGTTCTTAAACGGATCTTGCCAGCCGGAAGATCAAGATCGTCGTAAATGACTGTTAAATCTTCGTTTTCGACATCATAATAGTCCATTAAAGGCCGCAAACATTCTCCTGATAAATTCATATATGTAAGCGGTTTAACAAGTAGAACCTTTTTGCCGGAAACAAATCCAGTTCCGTATAATCCATTAAATTTATTTTGATTCAGCTCAATATTCCATTCCTTCGCAAGCTGATCTATCACCATAAATCCGACATTATGCCGTGTGTTTTCATAGTTTTTCCCCGGGTTTCCGAGACCGGCAATCACAAGCATGGCGAATCCTCCCTTAGTCACATAAACTCCCGTCTGCATAGCGGGCTATAATTCTTCTCATTCTAGCACAAAAGACGTAACCGCGGGAGGGTTACGCCTTAAGCTATTAATGTTCTTTGTTTTCACCTTCAGGCTGAGCATCGGCAGATTCCTCTTCATCTATCTCAGCTGCTTCCTGTTGCTGCGGAGGAAGGATAGAAGCTACGACCTCATCTGATTCTTGATTAAAGGCGTAGTCACCGTCAGCAGCCAGATCCGCAATAGTGAGTACCTCATTTACATCAAGGTTTGAAATATCAGCCTCAATCGTTTGCGGAATGGCTTTTGGCTTTGCCTTTACAGTAAGTGCATGCAGCGGCTGCTGCAATACGCCTCCGTTTTTCACTCCGATGGCTTCTCCGGTCAAATGAATCGGAACTTCCACCTCAATGTCTTCACTCATATTGACCACTTGAAAGTCAGCGTGAGTGATTTCATTTTTCAGCGGGTCCGTTTGCAGGTCTGTCACCATGACAGAATGTTTTTCTCCGCTGACGTCAAGCGTGATGACTGTATTTTTACCTTCGTCCCTCAGCGTTTTAATCAGCTCCACACTGTCTAATGATACAGGTTTGTTTCCCGTGTCATTCCCATATATGATACCTGGAACATGTCCTGAAGTACGGATATTCCGAAGAGACGAACGAGTAAAATCCGTTCTTTCTTTTGCCGTTAAAGTTGCCATATTCAGCACCATCCTATAATCGTTTTATTGTCCTACTACAAACAATACCCATAACGATAAGGATTTAAACCTCAAAAGTCGGTTTAGCTAAACAGATAGCTGACTGATTGCTGTTCATGAACACGAATAATGGCTTCAGCCAAAAGCGGTCCGACTGAAAGCTGCTTAAACCGTTCAATTTTCTTTTCTTCAGGAAGCTTGATGCTGTTTGTCACAACAAGCTCTTTAATTGTTGAATTATTAATACGTTCAACAGCAGGGCCTGATAGTACAGGGTGTGTGCAGCATGCATATACTTCTTTCGCTCCGTTTTCAACGAGCGCATTAGCAGCAAGTGTAATGGTACCTGCAGTATCGATAATGTCATCGATAAGGATAGCGGTCTTCCCTTCGATATTACCTACAATATTCATGACTTCCGCCACGTTTGGACGCGGACGGCGTTTATCGATTATCGCAATTGGCGCTTTTAGTCGATCAGCCAGTTTGCGGGCGCGTGTCACACCGCCGTGGTCTGGTGAAACAATGACGATATCTTCAAGGTTTTTGCCTTCAAAATATTCTCCTAAAATCGGAACACCCATTAAGTGGTCAATCGGTATATCAAAGAATCCTTGAATTTGCGGCGCATGCAGGTCAAGTGCAATTACGCGAGTAGCACCGGCTGTTTCAAGCAGGTTTGCGAAAAGTTTTGCTGTGATTGGCTCACGGGATCTTGCTTTTCTGTCTTGACGCGCATAACCATAATAAGGAATAACAATGTTAATCGTTTTTGCAGAAGCGCGTTTTAACGCATCTACCATAATTAACAGTTCCATAATATGCTCGTTAACGGGGGCACTTGTAGACTGGATGATATAGCAGTCACATCCGCGAATACTTTCTTCGATATTAATTTGGACTTCCCCGTCACTAAATCTTGTGACAGAACATTTCCCTAATTGAACTCCAACTATATCTGCGATTTCTTTTGCAAGCTCTGGATTCGAATTCAAAGAAAAAATCTTTAAATTCTTATCTCCGTATTGATTAGACATGGATAAACCTCCGAATTTAGGATTATTTTTTATGAATATTTTTCACATAATCGTCTTTATTTACTTGTCTCGCTCTGGCAATAGCAAGCGCTTTTCCAGGTACATCTTCCGTAACAGTTGAACCCGCAGCAACATAAGCGCCTTCTCCGACTGTGACAGGGGCAACCAAGTTGGAATTGCAGCCGATAAACGCGCCGTCTTCAATTTTCGTCAAATATTTATTCTTTCCATCATAATTGACAGTTATTGAACCGCAGCCCAAATTTACATCTGTGCCTACCTCAGCATCACCGACATAGCTTAAATGAGAAGCCTTGCTTCGGTCTCCAAATTGAGTCTTTTTGATTTCAACAAAATTTCCGATCTTCACTTCATTCCCGATGACAGAATCAGGTCTGATGTGAGCAAAAGGTCCTATGTTTACATCATTCCCCACTTGACTGTGATTGACTACCGATTGTTTAATCACCGTACGGCTGCCAATTGAACTATTCATAATCTCCGTATGAGGTCCGATAATCGTATCTTCTCCGATTTGCACCTCACCTTTAATCACAGTTCCAGGATAAATCACAGTATCGCTTCCGATAACAGCGTCAGGAGAAATATACGTGTTCATCGGGTCAATCAGCGTTACGCCATTTTTCATATGCCGTTTATTAATACGCTCTTTCATAAATTGTTCTGCCTGAGAAAGAGCGACTCTATCATTAACTCCGAGTGTTTCTTGGAAATTACCAGTCTGGTAAGCGGCAACAGTTTCGCCTTCGTTTTTAAGAATCTCTATGACATCCGGCAAATAATACTCACCTTGAGCATTATCATTAGACACCTGATCAATGGCCCGGAATAGCGCTTCATTGTCAAAACAATACGTACCGGTATTGATCTCAGTTACAAGACGTTCTTCTTCAGAGGCGTCCTTATGCTCAACAATTTTTTGAACCGCTCCGTTTTCGCTGCGAATAATACGTCCATATCCGGTTGGATCTTCTGCAACCGCAGTTAAAATCGTAGCTTTCGCTTCTCTTTGTGTATGTTCTTTCAGCATCTGTTCCATTGTCTCAGCTGTTAAAAGCGGCGTATCTCCGCAAATGACAATTGTGACGCCTTTTTCGTCAGCAAGAAATGGCTGTGCCTGTTTTACAGCATGAGCAGTGCCAAGCTGTTCTGCTTGAAGCGCATACTCGCTTTTATCACCAAGCTTCTTTTTCACTTCTTCCGCACCATGTCCGACAATCGTGACAAGCTTCGATAAAGATAACTTTAAGGCTTCATCCACGACGTGCTCTGCCATAGGCTTACCGCAAACTGGATGAAGGACTTTATAAAGCTTCGATTTCATTCTTGTTCCTTGTCCAGCCGCTAAAACAACTGCAAACCGCTTATCCATTTATTGGCCTCCAATATCCCTTTTATCCATAGAAAAATATATCCTAAATATCTTCTGATTTCAAGGAGACTTCATGAAGTGCAAGAATTTTCTATTGAGTGCAATTAAGTTTGTAAAATCAGAATTAAAAAAGGACTGCCGGCAAAGGCTTTTGTCAGCCCTTTCAGCAGTCCTTGCTTTTTGGTTATTTTTTAAGAAGCTCCAGCTTCTTCGAATTCTAATGCTTCAGTGTCACCCATACGATGATACTCATTTAACACGGCATCTTGAATCTTTCCTCGCGTGCTAGAATTAATAGGATGAGCAATATCTCGGAACTCTCCATCAGGGGTGCGTTTACTCGGCATCGCAACGAAAAGACCATTGTTTCCATCAATCACACGAATATCATGAACAACAAATTCGTGATCCAGCGTGATGGATGCAATCGCTCTCATGCGACCATCGGTATTCACGCGGCGTAATCTTACGTCAGTAACTTCCACAGTAGTTCACCACCTTTTCCCTATATAAAAGCATTAGTGTATCAATTCCACGATTTTTTCTGAAATCCTGCTCGTTTTTAAAATATTTTTTGAAAAAATAGGATATAGTTACACAATTAGGACATAACGCTTTTATTTCGGGCATAAGGTAAATAAAAAAAGTGATTCCGAGGGTCGCCCAGAATCACTTTTATTATTATTTTACCAATGCAATAACTTCGATTTCGACTAGGGCGTCCTTCGGCAGTCTCGCGACTTCAACACAAGATCTCGCCGGTTTGTGAGTGTCAAAATATTGCCCGTACACTTCGTTTACTTCTGCAAACTGTTCCATATCCGCAATAAATACAGTTGCTTTTACAACTGTTTCTAAAGAAGCGCCTGCTTCTTCCAGCACCGCTTTTAAGTTGCTGAATACTTGATGAGTCTGCTCTTTAATGTCACCGTTCACCATTTCACCTGAAGGAGTCAAAGGAATTTGGCCTGAGCTGTAAAACATATTATTTACGATAATCCCTTGTGAGTAAGGTCCGATTGCCGCTGGTGCATGTTTTGTGTGGACTGCTTTTGTCATGATTCTGTCTCTCCATTCTTTAAAAGATTGTCTTTAAAAAAACGCAGAAAATTGCCATTCTGAATTTCAATGGACTTCTCTTTCATGTTGATGGTTGAAAGAGTAAGAAGTGACATATATTCATCAACAAGACGTTCATCTACTCCTTCGGCTTCAACCAAGACGCCGATTCCCGCCACATTTGCGTTAAACTCATCCAACAGGTTAATCATACCATTAATTGTGCCGCCTGCTTTCATAAAGTCATCAATAATGAGTACGTTTGAACCCGTTTTCATGCTTCTTTTCGCAAGTGACATCGTTTGAATGCGGTTTGATGAGCCTGAGACGTAATTAATGCTGACTGTAGAGCCTTCTGTTACCTTGTTATCTTTGCGAACAATGACGACAGGCACATTCAGATAGCTCGCAGCCGCGTACGCCAGAGGGATGCCTTTAGTGGCAACGGTCATGACAACATCAATTTTGCGCTCTGCAAACACAGAAGCAAACAGCTTCCCTACCTTGGAGAGTACAGATGGCTTTCCTAAGATATCCGTTAAATATACATAACCGCCCGGAAGGATACGTTCAGGATTTGCCAGCGACTGTCCAAGTGTCTGCACAAACTCTTCAGCTTCAGCCTGTTTCATTTTCGGAATGTATTTGACGCCTCCGGCAGCTCCGGGAACAGTAAGCAAAGTACCAATCCCCTGCTGCTCAAAGGTTTGTTTAATAATTGTTAAATCTTCACTGATCGATGATTTTGCAGATTCATACCGCTCAGAAAAAAAGGTTAGCGGTATTAACTCGTGCGGATGGGTTAACAAGTAATTTGTTAAGTCCACCAATCTGCCGCTGCGACGAAACTTCATGAACTTACCCCCAAAATCCGAATATTTTAAGATCAATATAACTTAACATACGGATTTAATCAAGGGCGTTCTGTTCGCCGATCATTCTCACCGCATAAACCTGATCGCAGAAGCCTCTTAACCCGTTATAAATTCTCTGCACCTTCGACTCATACTGAACCAGTCCAAACACGGTCGGGCCGCTACCGCTCATTAACACGGCGTCTGCGCCAAAGCGTTTCATCTGGTTTTTGATCATCGCAACTTCAGGATGTATATCAAGCGTAATAGATTCGAGCACATTGCCTAAACGGCTGCACATCTTTTGAAAACTCTTTTCCTCTATAGCTTCAATCATGCCATGTACATCGGGATGCTCAACATCATCCAGCTTCAGTTGTCTGTACACTTCTGCAGTTGAAACACCGATTGTCGGTTTCGCTAAAATGACCCAGCAGTGCGGAGGCGTGCTGATGTGTTTAATTTTCTCGCCGCGTCCAGTTGCCAGTGCAGTTCCGCCATAGACACAAAATGAAACGTCGGAGCCAATTTCCGCTCCAAGCTCGGCAAGCGTTTCTGCAGAGAGATTTAAATTCCACAGTCTGTTCAGCCCTCTGAGCGTCGCCGCCGCATCACTGCTTCCGCCGGCAAGACCAGCAGCCACCGGAATCATCTTCGTAATCATGATGGAAACTCCCTTTTTTACGTTGTATCTGTCCTTGATCAGTTTGGCAGCCTGATAAGCTAAGTTTCTTTGATCATCAGGCACAAAACGGTTGTGGGAGGAGACTCTCACTTCATCCTCTGCCAGCTCCGTCAATTCAATCCGATCCGCTAAATCAATCGTCGTCATGATCATTTCGACTTCATGATAGCCATCCGGGCGTTTTCGGGTGACATCAAGTGACAGATTGATCTTCGCTGGCGCTTTTTCTAAAATACGCATAGCTTTCACCTACTTCTCCATCTAAACATAAGTATGAACATTGTATCACATTTGAAGTACAGGATGAACATATCCATATTGCAGCCTATTATGTATTTATATTCAAAATAAAAACCGGGGAACAGCACGTCCCCCGGGTCACATCCTTATCGGTTATTCTGATTCTGAGCCATTTGCTGTTCAGCGATTTCAATGGCGCGCTTTACCATGTTACCGGCATCGCGGGCGCGAATTTCGCCCCAGCCGCCATTTTTCACTGTGTCATAAAAACCAAGGTCTTTAGCCAGCTCATATTTAAACTCATCTGACATAACTCCACGACGTCTGCCCAAACGAAACAACCCCTTTTTTAGAAGTGATAGCCATTCGTGCACGTCACGATAATATGTGACCGTTTTTATCTTTTGTTAATAACAGATGAAACTTTCGTTAAAATTACTGGAAACAAAAAAAGGGCAAAACAAAAAGCAGTAAACAAAAGGTTCACTGCCCGTTAAAATGCCACTGAGCTTGCGGCGTCATCATTAAAAGTCAGCTCAACAGTCTCAGTCAAAATATCAGCATAACTGTATGAAACTCTTTCAAACGAGTTCTCGTCTTGATCTAGTTGTATCACAAAAACAGAAGGGTACGTCTCAGCTAAAATGCCCGAGCGCTCAATCGTTTTTCGGCGGCCACCGTTTGCCTTTAACGTCAGCCTTTTACCTAAATTCCCATCAAGCGATCTTTTAATGTCGGACAACGTCTTCGCCATTGCATCCACCTCACTATACTTATTGTACAACACGAGCCCATTTTTGTCAAATAAAATTTAAATTATATCAACGTTGATAAGACGTTGTCAACAAAATTATTTTGACAAAATTCTATGATTCCTTAATTATTTTCCGCAAGTTTCGGTAAATTATGTATCATTATGTAAAATAAAAAACCCGCATAGTTCTCCTATGCAGGTTTTCATCTGTTAATTGGACTTATAAGGCATTCCAATTCTCAGTACTCCTCTTGTTTCTATACCTCCAAGCCCTTTCTCTCTTGTCAGCGTATTACGGAGCACTTCCCATACATTAATTCGTTCCATAAACGGCGTAAAGCTGATTTTCGCAACGATATACACCGGATCAAGCGCATGAATGTTTACTCTTGACGGTGAACTCGCGAAATTTGCCCCCGCTCTTATGAGCGATTCAAAGTGGGATTGGCAAGCTCCCGCAAAAATAACAAGCTGATCTAAGTGAGGGATCTTTTTTCGGGCGTTTTGAACCGTTTCAACAAAATGCTTTGAATGTCTGTACGCGTTCAAATCATCAATCTCGCCCTTTTGCTTTGAATACGCATCATGCCCTGTTATCACCAAGATGTCAGGTCGATATTTGTCGAGTAATTCTTCAATAGAAGCAGACATTTTCTTTTCATGGCAATGGATGCCATAGACGGGCACTCCAATTTTTTTATAGACATTCAGGCATTTTTTCAGATATGCTTCATCGCCGTCCAAATGAAGCACCTTGCCCGGCATGTGGAAATAATGTTCCTGATGCTGATACTGGCTTGTCGCATAGTACTCCTGCTTTTCTCTGAGCAGCTTATAATCTTGGCGGAGCAATTCGAGCGATTCATTCATTCTGCTCTCATCTTTCTTTTTCCGCATCATTTGCTCATCTTTTTTTACTGCTACAAGATCAGAAATATCCGCATCAGCAATCAGCCTGACTTCATCACCATGCAAAATAGCGATTGAATTTCCTTTGCTTGTTTGCTCTATTCCTATAATGCGAAACAAAACATCCATTTGATAGGATTTTCTGGCTACCATATCTCCTATTTGAAATTGCACGTTCCTCACTCCACACATAGACTAAGCCTCATCATGAAAGAAAGAGCCTTGAGAAAGCGCCTTTTTTCGCTGAGTCCAAGTTTTTCTTCTCATTGAATTTAAGGTCCTTCTCTAGCCTATGTAGCGGCAGTCCAAGTGGTGCGCAAAACAAAAAGCCCTTTTAAAAAAGGGCTTTATACAATCCGTTAGACAGCGCTGCAAACTCCTCTATAGACAGAGATTCACCACGGCGCTTGCCGTCAATATTTGTCTCTTCCAGCACTTGCTCAATCTTTGATTTTTGTGCTTTTCCATCAGGCAGATTGTTGACTAAGTTATTGAGCAGCGTTTTACGGCGCTGAGCAAAACTTGCCTTGATCAACTGAAAGAAAAAGGCTTCGTTTTCCACGTTCACTGCCGGGCCATCGCGGAGGATCAGCCGAATGACTGCGGAATCTACATTAGGCTGAGGAACAAACACGGTTTTTGGAACGGTCATCACCGTTTTGGCTTCTGTATAAAATTGGACCGCGATTGAAAGTGAACCGTATTCCTTAGATGAAGGGTCTGCCGCCATGCGCTCAGCTACTTCTTTTTGCAGCATGACCACAATCCCTTTCAGCGGGAGATGTTCTTCAAGCAGTTTCATGATAATCGGCGTTGTCACATAATAAGGAAGGTTGGCTACAACCATGATTTCATCACAGTCTTGAAATTGTTCTTCAATGACGGATTTAACGTCAGCCTTTAATACGTCCTGGTGAATGACGGTGACATTGTCGTAAGGAGACAGCGTGTCCTTTAGAATCGGTAATAATCGCTGGTCAATCTCAAATGCCGCGACCTTTTTCGCCCGCTTGGCGAGCTGCTCGGTCAAAGCCCCGATTCCCGGGCCGATTTCAATGACACCCGTTTTCTCCGTCACTTCCGCGTGATCGACAATTCTGTCTAAAATGTTCGTATCAATTAAGAAATTCTGTCCTAAGCTCTTTTTAAAAGAAAAACCGTATTTTTTCAGTATCTCTTTCGTTCTTATCGGTGTCGCAATATCTTTATTCATTCTGTTCCTCCCGCATAACGGTATCGAGCGCACTCATAAAATCACTTTTTTTAATTTGAAACATTTGCAGCCGTTTTTGAAGCTGTTTTCCATTTGTATAGCCGATTTTCAATAGATCACCCAGTCGTTCGCGGCGGCGTTTGGCCGTAGATCCGCCAATCAGCCCGGCATGAATCAAATCCTCAGCTGAAATGTCACTCGGCTGCTCTTCCATCTCTTCGTGCACGTTTTCTAAACATGCCCTAATGCTTTCAATCGATGCGTGCTCCACACCAATTCCCCGCTTGTTTTTAGGTTTGGCAAGATGTTTTGGCAAAAATGCATGCTTGCAGCCGGATACAGCTTCTGAAATGGTTTTGCGGATCTTCTCACCCGGGAAATCCGGATCTGTTAAAATAATGACACCTCTGGTCTTCTGGGCCAAACGGATTTGGTCAATCACATGATCATCGATGGCTGAACCATTTGTTTCAATTGTGTCTGCATCAACAGCCAATTTGATGCGGGCCGTATCGTCACGCCCCTCGACCACAATGATCTCTTTAATTTTCATTATTTCCTCCAAGACAAATTAAAAACTTTTGTATATTCATGAAACTTTTTCTTGTGTCGAGCGTCTAATAAAGCAGAAAATACACTTTGTCTATTATAACGAAAAAAACAGAGGGCGCAAAACCCTCTGAATACATAAGTATATATTAATTTAAGATTTTAATTTTGACTGTTTTATTTCCCCATCGGTACGCCGATGATTTCTCCGGGAAAAAGACGTCTATTTTGCTCCCTTTAATCGCTGAACCAGTATCTGCAGCAATGGCATATCCATAGCCTTCAACGTGAACTTTGGAGCCTAGCGGAATGACATTTGGATCTACGGCGATGACTTTCGCATTCGGATTATTTTTTAAGTTAACGCCTGTAGCTGTATGTCCTGAACAACCGCTGCAGCTTGCCGTATAAGCCGTAGATGATACAGTCATCACTTTGCCTGTTGACTCATTGTTACGGGACACAACCGTTTTTGAATCGCCGGAAGCATTGACCTTTTCAACCTTTGGACTGCTTTGCTTTGTGCCGACAGCAATCACTTTATCTTTGCTTTGTTCAGCCGTTTCTTCTTTCACAAGCTCTCTGGAGACTTCTTTTCCGTTTTCTTTAACGACTTCGAAGTGTTTTTTAAGCTTGCCTTCTTTTCCTTTTTGGACGACCTTTTCTTTCCCTTTGTCAAGAGAAGCGTCTTCTTGTTTTTTCACATCGAACGCGATTTTCTCTTCAACTACATCGGTGACCTTTTCGATACGAGTAATTGTAATATCAGCCTTTGCTTTCGTCAGCTTTGCATCTAACGCAGGCTTGATTTTATCTTCGTCTTTTATGTTCATCTTTTGCTGTTTTAAAAAGTCAGCGACGGTAGTCGAAGTCGTCCAGATCTTCTTTTGTTTCCCTGCATCATTTACAGTAACCTGGAATGCGGGTTCTATGTTAATCTTCATGTCTTTCGAAATATCTGTATCTATTGCGGGATCAATTTGATCGTGTTTTTTCACATCAACATCTTGTTCGTCCAGTAATGCACCGACCGTTTTTGCTGTTGACCATAATGTCTTTTCTTCCCCGTTTATTGTAAGCTTGACAGGTTTTGCAGCCTCATACACAACGGCCATATCTGCTGTGATCTTTGTCTGTTTAGCAGGTGTGATCTTGTCTTCGTCTCTTGTCTTAATATCAAGCGTATCTAAAAGATCACCGACCGTTTTTGCGTGTGTGCGTATATGTTTCTTTTTGCCATTGATAGAAACTGAGACTGATTGTTTCGTCAGCTCATGAGCTGCGTACGCAGTCCCGCTTCCCGCCAAAAGCAAACAAGCAGCAACCAGAATGACTTTGCTTTTGCTAAGCTTTACGGAAAACAGCTTTTTCATTTTTTGTGTGATGAAAAACGCCTCCTTCTCCTCGGAGAGATTATATAGAGTATCTAAAAGGCTGTCAACCCTCCTCTCTCTTTCTCCCAAAAGCCCAGTGTCTTCTTCATTATCCTGAAATACACTGAGAAACGGAAGAAAGACTTGTCGACAACCCTATCCTATGAGGAGAAGAAAGCATGTAGAACTTTTATGAATAAGCGCTGAAAAGGACAAGCTCTTACAAAACCCGCTAGCGTTTTTTGTCAGTTTATACGGAAAAGTCTTTTTGCATTTTCAGTCGTAATTGAAGCAACCTCTTCGAAAGTCATTCCTTTTAATTCAGCAATTTGCTCTGCCACATATTTTACATAGCTCGGCTCATTTCTTTTTCCGCGAAAAGGATGAGGTGTGAGAAACGGGCAATCAGTTTCAATCAGCAAACGGTCATTCGGAATTTCCTTCACGACTTCCTTAGGCTTCTTCGCATTTTTGAAAGTCACCGGTCCCCCAAATGATAAAAAAAAATTCATTTTCATGCACTCTCTCGCCACTTCCGCACTTCCTGTAAAGCAGTGCATGATTCCGCCCACAGCCTCTGCGCCTTCCTCCTTCAAAATGGTCACGACATCCTCCGTTGCATCACGGTTATGAATGATAATAGGCAGATTGACCTCTTTCGCTAAGGCGATTTGTTTTCTGAATACCTCTTTTTGGATCTCTTTAGGAGATTTGTCCCAATGATAATCCAACCCCATTTCACCTATCGCCACCACTTTTTCATGAACAGAAAGCTCTTTTATCCACGCTAAATCTTCCTCAGTCATGTCGATTGCATCAACAGGGTGCCAGCCGATGGCTGCATAAATAAAATCATATTCCTCAATCATTTCCATCGCACGTGTGATGGTCGGACGGTCAAAACCCACTACGACAATTCGATTCACTTGTTCAGCTTTTGCCCGTTCAATAACCTCTTCTAGATCAGTATCATATTGTTCTGCATTTAAATGCGCGTGTGTATCAAATAACATAAGTAAAAAACTCCTTTCTTGTCGAAACACAAAAGGTGTTCGACGAATTGTTACACGTGAAACACCTTTTGTTTGTCATTATTTAATTCTCGTGCCTTTCGGTAACGACTGATCGATAGATACGACTTTTAATACGCCGTCTGCTTCCCCCGCAAGGATCATACCTTGAGAAAGCTCTCCTCTCAGCTTAACCGGCTTTAGATTTGTTACACATACGAGTTTTTTCCCAACAAGCTCTTCAGGCGTATAATGCTTCGCAATACCGGATACAACTTGGCGTTTTTCAAAACCAAGATCCAGCTGCAGCTTCAATAAACGGTCTGCTTTTTTTACCGGCTCAGCCTTAATGACCTCTGCCACACGAAGTTCTACACCCATGAATTGATCAATCGTAATTTCGGGTAAGCGATCAACCTCTTGCGGCTCCTCTTCTTTTGTCTCTTCTTTAGCTGGCACTGAGCCCTGCATCTTGCCTTTGATGTAAGCAATTTCTTCTTCTGCCTCTAAACGAGGGAACAACGGCTCACCTTTTTGTACTTTTGCATCCTGCAGTTGGCCGAAAGCTGTAATGCTATCCCAAGATTTCAAAGTTTTATCAGTAATGCCCAGCTGCTCAAACATTTTTTCCGGTGTTTTTGTTAGGAACGGCTGAAGCAGTACTGCTGAAATACGCAATGACTCAGCCAGATGGTACATGACCGACTTCAGTTCTTCTTCTTTTTCTGGATCCTTCGCAAGCACCCATGGAGCTGTCTCATCAATATATTTGTTAGTACGGCTGATTAGCTGCCATAATGTTGAAAGAGCTACTGAGAATTCCATGTTTTCCATTGCTTTCTCGTAAGACTTCACTGTTTCATTAGCGACTGAAGCAAGCGTTTTGTCAAATTCCGTTACATCACCTTTGTAAGAACCGATTTGTCCATCGAAATACTTATTGATCATCGCAACAGTACGATTCAATAGATTTCCTAAATCATTCGCCAAATCATAGTTAATCCGCTCAACAAAGCCTTCCGGTGTAAAGACACCGTCAGACCCGAACGGTACTTCGCGAAGCAGGTAATAACGAAGCTCATCTAAACCATAGCGTTCAATTAATGTAACCGGATCTACAACGTTCCCTTTTGATTTCGACATTTTTCCATCTTTCATCAAAAGCCAGCCATGCGCAAATACTTGCTTCGGCAGCGGCAGATCGAGTGCCATCAGCATAATTGGCCAATAAATGGTGTGGAATCGCACAATCTCTTTACCGACTAAATGAACATCGGCAGGCCAATATTTTTGATAAAGCTCATCATTTTCTGTATCATAGCCGAGTGCTGTTAAATAGTTAAATAGCGCGTCGATCCAAACATATACAACGTGTTTTGGTTTTTCCGGCACCTTCACGCCCCAATCAAAAGTGGTACGTGATACAGCTAAATCCTCAAGTCCAGGCTTGATAAAGTTGTTAATCATTTCGTTTTTGCGTGATTCCGGCTGGATGAATGTCGGGTTTTCTTCATAATATTTCAGAAGACGATCCGCATATTTCCCCATACGGAAGAAATAAGATTCCTCTTTGATTAATTCAACTGGGTGTCCGCTGTCAGGACTTTTTCCGCCGATGACCTCTCCCTTTTCATTCCGCTCGATATCATCCAGCTGAGTTTCCGTGTAGAATGTTTCATCAGGGATACTATACCAGCCTTCATATTCATCAAGATAGATGTCCCCGTTATCAAGAAGCTTTTGAAATACCTTTTCAATCACAACTTTATGCCGTTTTTCTGTTGTACGGATAAAGTCGTCGTTTATGATTTCAAGCTGTTTCCATAGTTTCTGAATATCTGCCGCTGCGCGATCCACATACTCCTGAGGCGTAATGTTTTCCTGCTCAGCTTTTTGCTGGATCTTTTGTCCATGCTCGTCCGTTCCCGTTAAATAGCGAACATCGAACCCTTTTAATCTTTTGTAACGTGCCATTGCATCTCCTGCGACTGTCGTATATGCATGGCCGATATGTAATTTTCCGCTCGGATAATAAATCGGTGTTGTAATATAAAATGTATTGTTTTCTTGCGGCATCTTGAAACCTCCCAATCAGAATGTCAAAAAGCTCCCGCCCAAAGGACGAGAGCGGCGATAAGTGCAAATCAAAAATGATTATTATTTATATTTATCCTTTATCTATGATACCATCTTAGCCTTTAAGATCAAGAATATATACGTATGCCTTGAAAAAGAATAATTAAAATTAAAAATCTTTAATGAAAATAAAAAAAGTCTGTTCATGTCGAATTTTGTCGCATATAATCAAATGAAACAAAAAACCTTGGTTCAAAAGTCTTGATTTAAAAGGATTTTTAGTAGGATAATAGCTTTATTATAAATTTATAAAAAGCTGTTATTTCAGTAGTTTCTGATACATTACTGACTATAAGAACTAATTCTTACAATCAATAGTAAACAAAATGATTGACGATTATTGGAAACCTTGTTATGCTATGAAGGTAAGTATTTTGTCGAATAATGACGAAGAAAAATATAATTTAAACAAATAATCATCTCTTGGGAGGAGAAAGTTTATGAAATCTACTGGTATTGTGCGTAAAGTTGATGAATTAGGACGTGTAGTTATTCCTATCGAATTGCGTCGTACTCTTGGAATCGCAGAAAAAGATGCTCTTGAAATTTATGTTGATGATGAAAAAATCATCCTTAAAAAATATAAACCAAACATGACTTGCCAAGTAACTGGTGAAGTTTCTGATGATAACCTTAAACTTGCTGGCGGTAAATTGGTTCTTAGCCAAGAAGGCGCTGAGCAAATCATCAGCGAAATCCAAAAGCAGCTTCAAAACCAAAAATAATACTTTTTACAAAAAACGTTCTTGTTACGACACAAGAACGTTTTTTTTATTGCTGAATATGGTAAGCATCGTACACTTCACGCTTTGGAATATTGCGATCGACTGCAGCTTTTTTAATGGCTTCTTTAGAAGTAGCACCTTTCGCAATGTAATGCTCGACATGTTCTTTAGGCGTGAGGGTTTCCCACCATTGTGCTTCCTCATCTGATTCTTCATTTTTATTGCCTTCTACTACAAGACAAAACTCACCGCGTATCTGATCCTCGTTTGCCCATTCGATGACCTCAGATATCGTGCCTCTGATAAACTCTTCATATTTCTTAGTAAGCTCACGCGTTACAGCAATTTCCCGATCTCCCAAAATCTCGGCCATCGCCGACAAGGTTTCCTTAAGTCTGTGGGGCGCTTCATAAAAGATGATCGTTTCCTGCCGTTTTTTAAGACTTTCAAGCTCCTTCTTCTTTTCTTTTTTCTGCCTGTTCAGAAAACCGTAAAAGAAGAAAGGCTGCGGTACAATACCTGAAGCGATTAGAGCCGTTAATGCAGCATTCGCTCCCGGCAGCGGAACAACATATCCGCCTATCTCGCTAAAATCCTTCACGATTTCCGCTCCCGGATCAGAAATCGTCGGCAGCCCAGCGTCACTGACAAGGGCAATGTTTTTTCCGGATTTCAGCCATTCAATGATTTTGTGGCCGCTGCTTTCTTTATTATGTTCATGATAACTGACAAGCTGTGTTTCAATTTCGTATACATGACAAAGCTTTTTCGTTTGTCTCGTATCTTCCGCAGCAATCGCATCCACTGATTTTAGTGTGTCGATCGCCCGGAATGTCATATCCTCTAAATTTCCGATTGGTGTTGGGACCAAATAAAGAATTCCCATGTCTGACTTTCCATTAAAGCTCATTTGGCGCCTTAACATATACAGCCTCCTTGCTGTTCCGCTTTTCTTCTATATAAAGCTCTTTTTTCTTTCGAGTCAGTTTTTTGAAATAATATTCCGCCTGCATGGCTTCCCGCTTCGTTGTGAAAGCTTCGGCAAAAATCAATTCAACCGGACGTCTTACTTTTGTATACTTTGCGCCCTTTCCATCATTATGTGTGTTTACCCGTTTCTGCAGATTGTTGGTGTAGCCGGCATACCAGCTATTGTCTCTACATTTCACGACGTAGAAAAAATGGTTATTTGTCTCCATATAAAATGGTCCTGATTTCTTTTGTATATTCATTTTGCTCGTCATAAACGAACAAAGGGGGAAGAATTTTTAAATCCGGACGTCCGCCTTTGGTTCCTTCAACCAAAATGGTATTTGCTTCTTTCCCTTGTTTCGGGTAGACAAATTGCACACGCTTCGGCTCGATTTGGTAAGCCTTCATCAGCTCAAAAATCTCTAAAAGCCTGCCCGGCCGATGAACAAGGGCTGCCTTTCCTCCTTGCTTAAGCAACTTGCTGCTGACTGAAATGACATCCTCCAGTGTGCAGTGGATTTCATGTCTTGCGATCCGGAGATGCTCATTCATGTTTTGTTCAGTTTGTTTCGGTGTTTTAAAATATGGCGGATTGCAGGTGACAACATCATATCGATTATGTCCCATCTTCTCCGGCATGTTTTTCAGATCATCATGTATCATCTGAATTTGCTCCTGAAGCTTATTGTATTCCACACTGCGAACAGCCATATCGTGAAGCCTTTCTTGAATTTCAACTCCAATAATGTCTGCTTTTGATCTTGTACTGAGCAGAAGCGGCACAATGCCATTGCCCGTGCATAAATCAACGATTTTTCCTTTTTGAATCGGAACGTATGCGAATTTGGAGAGAAGCACAGCGTCCAATGAAAAAGCAAAAACTGTTGGACTTTGTATGATTTTCATGTCCTCTGCCAGCAAATAATCTAATCTTTCATCATCACGTAATGAAACCATCTTCTTATCCTTTCAGTACCTTTGAAAAAGGCTCCCGTCTTATGCGGAAGCCTTTTCCTTATTTTTTATTTAAGAATGACAAACAGAACAGACAATCTTCTTTTCGAACACTTCCATAGTGGACATTGCAGATATGAAACCCTTCTTGATACAGACGTGCCAGATTATCATACCCTTCGCCTATATCAGATTGCTCTGTCTTCTGTGTTTTTGATTCTTTTTTATCAGCTTTGAACTTTTCAATCTGCTGCGTCGTATCGTCCAGCCGTTTGCGCAAATGCTTATTTTCAAGCTGCAAATGATGATTCTCTTCTATCATCTCACCAATATGCTGCTTTAAATCCCCCAGCTGTCGGTACAGTGAGCCAATTTGTTCTTCTAAGTTAATGACGGTATCAAATAACTCTTTTTTATCCAAGGTTCCACACCTCGTTAATCTGTGGTTTGTGCGGATACGACGCCCTCTTCCAAGAGCTCTTCCCAAGTATATTCTATCACTTTTTCACGGTTTATCAGTTCCACCTGAAGCACCCGTTCCAGAATATTAAGTCCGACGACCTTCGCAGGGTCGTTTGCTGTCGTAATCATTTCTCCTATATCAGGAAGCTGCTCTTTTGCCGTCTCATATTCATCATTCTCGTATTTTAGACAGCACATCAAGCGTCCGCAAAGACCTGAAATCTTCGTAGGATTTAAAGATAAGTTCTGATCCTTGGCCATTTTAATGGAAACAGGTTCAAAATCTCCAAGGAACGTTGAACAGCAAAGCATTCTTCCGCAAGGACCGATTCCTCCAAGCATTTTCGCCTCATCCCTTACTCCGATTTGGCGCAGCTCAATTCTTGTTTTAAAGATAGAAGCCAAATCTTTTACAAGCTCTCTAAAATCTACTCGGCCGTCAGCAGTGAAGTAAAAAATGACTTTATTGCGGTCAAACGTGAATTCAACATCGACCAGCTTCATATCCAAGCCATGTTCAACCACTTTCTTTTGGCAGATGTCAAATGCTGATAAAGCTTCCTGTTTATTTTCTTCTACGATGAGAAGGTCACGCTCGTCAGCCACACGTATCACTTTTCGAAGGGGCAGCACGACATCATGCTCATCCACCTGTTTATTTGCAATCACGACCTGGCCGTACTCAACGCCTCTGACAGTTTCTACAATTACGCAGCTGTCATGTTCTATATGAAATCCATTCGGATCAAAATAATATATTTTACCCGCTTTCTTAAAGCGGACTCCAATTACATTGTACAAGCTTATCCCTCCTGCAACATTAACACCAAGTGCTCCATTAATCCTTGTACATTCACATTGGAATGAAGCCGTTTCTTTGCTTCTAAAACAGCAAGAATCTGATTCGTAACGCTTTGTTGTGTTGATTGTAGCGCATGCTGTTTTATTGATTGGAATAAGTCTTGATAAATCAATTTATCTTCATTTCCTATTTGGATGGACAACACATCGCGATATATCAATAAGAGCATATCAAGACCCATTTCTTGATGGGTTTTTTCTTTGAAAAAGGGCATCCATTGATCTTGAATAAAGAAAAAAGCATGTCCTTTCCGCTGGTGTAGGACTTCATACAATTTTATCACTTTCGCTCTAGACTCTGCAAACTCATCATTTCGACTTAATTCGACTGCTTCTGCTACATTGTTGGTCATGTTGGCGAGAAGCCTTGCCATATGAGGCGAGACTTCCTGTTCGATTAGTCTATCTTCAATTGCTTTGGGCTGCAAAGGCTGAAAAGGAAGGGATTGGCATCTTGAGATGATGGTATCCAATAACCTTTGGGGCTGCTCAGTGATGAGGATGGCCATTGTATCTTTATTCGGTTCTTCTAAAAATTTCAGCAGACTGTTCGCCGCATTCGCTGTCATTTGATCTGCGTGCGAAATAATATACAGCTTTTTATGCGATTCAAGCCCTGTCTTAGAAAACTCTTCTTGCAACGCTTGAATTTGCGCCTTTTTGATCGATAAACCATCAGGCTGAACAAGATGGAGATCAGGGTGGTTCCCTGACTCTATCCGTTTACAATTTCGGCAGCTCTCACAAGGCTCCGCGCCGTCCTCCAGGCAAAAAAAGCTTTTCGCAAGAAGCAGCGCGGCATCAAGCTTTCCTGTTCCTTTTTTCCCCTCAAACAAATAAGCGTGTGATAGTCTGTCCTTCTCAATACTATTATATAAAAGCTTCATCACTCTGGGCTGAAGCTCGTTCATTTCCTTCCAAGATATTGCCATTGTATCACTCTCTATGTGTAAAGGTTAATCAATAAACCTTTTATTTCGCCAATACGCTCCAGCAAATCAATTGCCGGTTTTTCCTGATCCATCATCTCTTCCGTAAGCTGTATCAATTTGTCATCTATTTCTTTTACAAGTCCCAGCGTTCTGCTGTTTCCGTACAGGTCAAAGCTTTGCGACGTTTCATGTGAAAGGCCGCTGTCTACGGCTTCTTTGACAAAACGTTTCACAAGTCCTTTGAATCTCGCTAAGTCTTTGAAATTCCGGGATTTTGTCAGCCTTTTTCCAAACGCCTCTATATCCGATAACAGCCTGGTGAGCTGATCAAATTTCAATTTGCTGCTTTGATTTTCCATTGATGTTTTAAACGACGCTGTGATCTCAGATGTTTTCACAGAAGGAAGCTGCTTATTATCTATAAATGTACGTATATCTTTATTAATTTTCACAGTTTCAAATCCTTAAAATTGATAAAATTCATCGACTGGAAGGACAAATACTGTCGCTCCGCCAACTTCAACTTCGACTGGATAAGGGACATATGAATCAGCATTCCCGCCCATCGGAGATACAGGGGCAATCATCTGATCACGTTTCTGTCCGTTTTCCTTAATGAGACTCAATGCTTTATCGACGCGTATATCCTCGACACCAATCATAAAAGTTGTATTGCCTGATTTAAGAAATCCTCCCGTCGTTGCAAGCTTTGTAACTCTAAAGTTGTGATCCGTTAAGGTTTTCAAAAGCCGGTTGCTGTCCTGATCTTGTACAACTGCCACTATCAATTTCATCTGTGAAGGCCTCCTTTAGATTGGAAACAACAATGATCTCGTTTACATTATTATATCAACTATCGGGAAACAGGTCACAATTGAATTTTTTTCAACGCTTCATTGATTACTTTCATGACGTCCTGAACAACGAGGTCTTTGGATTGGCTGGCATCAACAGAGTGAAATCTTTCCGGGAATCGTTTCATCAGCTCTTGATAACCTTCCTGTACCTTTGTATGGAAGCTTAATTTTTCTAAATCGAGCCTGTTTTTCTCCCGCGAGCCGTTTGCATGAATGCGCTTCAGCCCTTCTTCCGGATCAATTGAAAAATAAACCGTTACATGGGGCATCATATCGCCGATGGCAAATTCATTAATGGACAGAACCTCATCAATCCCAAGTCCTCTCGCATATCCTTGGTATGCAAGCGAGCTATCTATGAATCTGTCACAAAGAACGACGTGCCCCTGTTCTAATGCTGGTTTTACTTTTTCAACTAAATGCTGGCGTCTTGCAGCCGCATATAAGAGAGCTTCTGTTTTTGGGTCCATTAATGTGTTGTTCTCATTCAGAATAACCTCTCGAATTTGTTCTGCAATATCTATGCCGCCCGGCTCTCGAGTTGCTGTAACTTGAAGGCCTTCTGCTGTCAGTATGTTTTTGGTTTCCTGCAGAACAGTCGTTTTCCCCGCACCTTCAGGACCTTCGAATGTAATAAATAAACCGCTCATGATTTCTCCTCTTCTATATAAACAAGTAGTTGTTTCTCTTTGATTTTCGTATTCCCTTGAACATGCGTTTTCATGCTGATCAAGCGGCTGAGCTTTTGCACACTTTCTTTCGTTATTCTTTCTCCCGCCATGATCATCGGTATACCTGGAGGATAAGGTATGATATCCTCAGCGTTCAGCCGGCCTGCCGCTTCATTAAAGTCCACATATTCTTTCTTAAACGTTTGTAAGACCTTTTTTTGATAAGGCAAGACAGTAACAGGCCGCAAGACCCATTCTGCAGAGGCAACCCTCTGATCTGGAGGCGTGTTTTCAACCTCTGCATCAATGGTTTTCATTATTTCAGCGTTTATTCTGCGATTTCCTCCCAATGGAAGAACGAGCAAGACTTGATTTTCATCCGCAAGCTCAGTGAATATGTTAGCACGCTCTAATATGGTTTGCAGCGTATACCCAGAATGCCCCCGCTTTGATCGAATTGTGAGTTTCAGCGGATCCGTTATCGTACGTGGATCTGCCGGTTTGACAGCTTCTGCATTTCTAAGTGAATCAAACGTTTGTTTAAATGATTGTATACGTTGCAGAATGTCAGAAAGCTTACGTTCTTCTATCATACGCTGTACATAAGCGCGGGCGATGTCTAATGAAGCCATGATCGGATAAGACGGACTGCTGCTTTGTAATCGGTTTAAATACTCTGCCACCCGATTCCGGTCAACTCTGCTGCTGTTAAGGTGCAAATAAGAACCCATTGTCATGGCAGGCAGCGTTTTATGAGCCGACTGAACAACGATATCTGCCCCCATTTTTAAAGCTGAGGGCGGAAAAGGCTCCCCTAAAACAAAATGTGCGCCATGCGCTTCATCCACTAAAACAGGAATCCCGTAATGATGAGCTTCTGAAATGACTTCGGTTAAATCAGCACTATGCCCGTAATATGTCGGATTGGTCAGCACCAAGCCTTTCGCATCTGGATACGCTGCCAAGGCTTCTTGAATTGTATTTAGCGGAACATGCGTAGGCACATGCATCGCTGCATCAATGTCAGGTGCGAGATAAACCGGTTCAGCACCAGCCATATCAACAGCATGAAAGACAGATTTATGGCAGTTTCTTTGAATCAGAATTATATCACCCGGTTCACAAACAGATAAAATCATCGCTAAGTTTCCGACAGTTGTTCCATTCACCAAGAAAAAACTTTCCGCCGATCCATATAATTGACTGACAAGCTCTTGTGCTTCCTTAATCACCCCAGAAGGATGATGGAGGTCATCCAGCCCTGTCAGTTCAGTTACATCAATAGTGAGCAGCGGATTGAATATCGACTTAGCGTCATCAAAAAAGACATCTCCATTGTGATGTCCCGGAACATGAAATGAATGAGAATTTCTTCTCGCGTGCTGAATCAATGCTGTATATAAAGGTGTGTTCATTAAAACAATCCTTTGAATATGTTTTCTTACACTTTATTATATCGTTCCTCTGACAGAACTTAAAGATAAGACTTGCTGGTAACTACCTTTCCTTCATCGTAAGCAGCTTGTGCTTCAGATCGTCTTCCATCACCATGAGTTCTTCTTCTGCCTGACGGCGTTTGACTCGTCCTTCTTCTTGTATGGTCAGCGTTTCTTCAAGCGTGCTGATTAAGCTTTCCTGCACCTTTTTTAAAGTATCGATATCAACTAGGCCTCGTTCATTCGCCCGCACAGTTTCAATTGTATTGGTCTTCAAAAGCTCCGCATTTTTCAGCAAAAGCTCGTTGGTTGTATCAGTTACTTTCTGTTGGGCATCCACTGCATTGCGCTGCCTTAAAAGCGTCAGCGCAATCGCAACTTGGTTTTTCCAAAGCGGGATTGCTGTCACAATGGATGACTGGATTTTTTCAGCTAACGCTTGGTTTGTATTCTGGATCAGTCTGATTTGCGGAGCACTTTGAATTGTAATTTGCCTGCTCAGCAGCAAATCGTGCATCCTTTTATCTAAACGGTCAGCAAATTGAACCAAATCGTTTACTTCTTGAACAGCCATTTGATTGTGCTCGCCTGATTCAGCCTGTTGCTTCAGTTCAGGGATTGTTTTTGTTTTTAATTCCTCCAGCTTCAGTTCCCCTGCAGCAATATAAACATTCAGCGCGGTGAAATACTCTTTATTTTTTTCGTATAGCTGCTCTAACAGCTTATTGTCACTGATTAAAGCATTTTTAGAGTGTTCCAGCTTCAAGCTGATTCTGTCTATCTGTACGCTGGTCTTTTGATATTTAGAAAGCACCTCCTGAAGAGAATTCGATACTCTTCCAAACACACGCGCCAAAAAACCCTTTTTCCTAGACTGAAGATCATCAGGATTTACTTGCTCCAGCTTTTTCATCAGCTCTCCAAGTATTTCGCCAATCTCCCCGACATCCTTCTTTTGAACATGATCAATCATAGTGTGAGAAAAATTCAGCAGTTTCGACTGAGCTTGTGAACCGTATAAGACAATGCTCTGCATATTTTTATGATCAATCTGTTCAGCGAGCTGAATTGCTTTTTCCTTGTTTTCCTCAGGAAGAACATCAACAAGGCGTACTTGCTGCTTCTCTGCTTTTACAGCCTCCGCCTCTATTTCTCCAAAAGGGTCCGCCAACAACTCATCGATATGAAGGTCGCTCTGATCTCTGTTCATCGCTCTTACCCTCCTTCCATTATTTCTTTAATGAATGTTTCGCCGCATCTAATTCAAATTGCAGTTCGTCAATATCATCACCCATTAATTGAGTTAAATCTTCCTCTAAACGCTTTGTCAATTCAGCAAGTGTGATACGCGCCTCACTCAGTGACATCGACAGCTCTTTGCTTTTTTTCGGATGAGATGATAAAAAGGCATACTTCTCCGTCAGTTCAACAACTGAATCGAGCGTTTGGTAAAAAAATCGCTCAGCCTGATAAAACCGCTTCGGCTCTTTGTTGGTGAGGATATAAATCCTTCTGACAAGCCTCAGTATTTCTGCATTTTGTTTAAACATTTGAATGCTTTTTGCTTGAAATAAAGCTTTTCGAAGGCGTATGATTTTCTGCCTTGCTTCCTCTAGGTTTTTCTTAATATAGGCATATTCTCTTCCTGTCAGCGCATGCTTTTTAAGAAACAACCGTCTCGAATTCCAAATGCCAGCTGTATATACGACTGCTCCTGATGCGAACCCATAAACAAAAGATAAAAAAAGCGGCTGATTTAAACCGAAAAAGCTCAATATCCCTATGAAAACAAAAGTCGCACTGCTCGTTAAACTCCATATTAAAAAGTGAAAAAATCTCTGCATGAGATCATCGACTCCTGTGTATATTCTCAGTTTTAATATTATTATCTACTACGTTCAATCCCTAAACAAGTTTCATCTTCTCTTTATTACCAATATCTTTATGAAAGAGTATAAAAAAAGACCTTTTCAGGTCTTAAGAATATAATGGCGGTGTATGAATGCTTTTTAGTTTTTTTACATAAAAGGCATAGTCAGGATCGGAAGTTGATGTAGAAATTACTTTTCTCTCACAATCTAAGCATATGAATTTCGTATAAAGATGAATGCCTCTACTCTTCTCTTGATCACAAATCACACATGTATGATTAGGTTTACGTGTTTCGTCCAATCGTTCCCACCTCCGTACAATTAGCCTTCCCTTAAATCGTATATTGTATACACTATTTAGATCTTTTTGAAACTTGAAATCAGTATATGGG
>NZ_JBLKRW010000001.1:57500-77500 GCF_047608225.1 Bacillus sp. SW14
AGTGTTACCTGAACTTCACCCTGGACATGGGTAGATCACCTGGTTTCGGGTCTACGACCACGTACTCATGCGCCCTATTCAGACTCGCTTTCGCTGCGGCTCCGCATCTTCTGCTTAACCTTGCACGGGATCGTAACTCGCCGGTTCATTCTACAAAAGGCACGCCATCACCCGTTAACGGGCTCTGACTACTTGTAGGCACACGGTTTCAGGATCTGTTTCACTCCCCTTCCGGGGTGCTTTTCACCTTTCCCTCACGGTACTGGTTCACTATCGGTCACTAGGGAGTATTTAGCCTTGGGAGATGGTCCTCCCGGATTCCGACGGAATTTCACGTGTTCCGCCGTACTCAGGATCCACTCAGGAGAGAACGAAGTTTTGACTACAGGGCTGTTACCTTCTATGGCGGGCCTTTCCAGACCTCTTCATCTACCTCGTTCTTTTGTAACTCCGTACAGAGTGTCCTACAACCCCAAGAGGCAAGCCTCTTGGTTTGGGCTAATCCCGTTTCGCTCGCCGCTACTCAGGGAATCGCATTTGCTTTCTCTTCCTCCGGGTACTTAGATGTTTCAGTTCCCCGGGTCTGCCTTCTCATATCCTATGAATTCAGATATGGATACCACTCCATTACGAGTGGTGGGTTTCCCCATTCGGAAATCTCCGGATCAAAGCTTGCTTACAGCTCCCCGAAGCATATCGGTGTTCGTCCCGTCCTTCATCGGCTCCTAGTGCCAAGGCATCCACCGTGCGCCCTTTCTAACTTAACCGTTAAAAAGAATCACTATGTGATATCTTGTATTACTAATTGAATGTGATGTCTACTGTTATCTAGTTTTCAAAGAACACGTTGGTGGAGCCTAGCGGGATCGAACCGCTGACCTCCTGCGTGCAAAGCAGGCGCTCTCCCAGCTGAGCTAAGGCCCCGTTTATTTAAGATGGTGGGCCTGAGTGGACTCGAACCACCGACCTCACGCTTATCAGGCGTGCGCTCTAACCAGCTGAGCTACAGGCCCATCTTAACTTATTCAAGGAACAAAGTTCCTTCAAAACTAAACAAGACAGGGAACGTTCTGTTTATAAGACCCAAGGTCTTATATTCCGTAATATATCCTTAGAAAGGAGGTGATCCAGCCGCACCTTCCGATACGGCTACCTTGTTACGACTTCACCCCAATCATCTGTCCCACCTTCGGCGGCTGGCTCCTAAAAGGTTACCTCACCGACTTCGGGTGTTACAAACTCTCGTGGTGTGACGGGCGGTGTGTACAAGGCCCGGGAACGTATTCACCGCGGCATGCTGATCCGCGATTACTAGCGATTCCAGCTTCACGCAGTCGAGTTGCAGACTGCGATCCGAACTGAGAACAGATTTGTGGGATTGGCTTAACCTCGCGGTTTCGCTGCCCTTTGTTCTGTCCATTGTAGCACGTGTGTAGCCCAGGTCATAAGGGGCATGATGATTTGACGTCATCCCCACCTTCCTCCGGTTTGTCACCGGCAGTCACCTTAGAGTGCCCAACTGAATGCTGGCAACTAAGATCAAGGGTTGCGCTCGTTGCGGGACTTAACCCAACATCTCACGACACGAGCTGACGACAACCATGCACCACCTGTCACTCTGCCCCCGAAGGGGACGTCCTATCTCTAGGATTGTCAGAGGATGTCAAGACCTGGTAAGGTTCTTCGCGTTGCTTCGAATTAAACCACATGCTCCACCGCTTGTGCGGGCCCCCGTCAATTCCTTTGAGTTTCAGTCTTGCGACCGTACTCCCCAGGCGGAGTGCTTAATGCGTTAGCTGCAGCACTAAGGGGCGGAAACCCCCTAACACTTAGCACTCATCGTTTACGGCGTGGACTACCAGGGTATCTAATCCTGTTCGCTCCCCACGCTTTCGCTCCTCAGCGTCAGTTACAGACCAGAGAGTCGCCTTCGCCACTGGTGTTCCTCCACATCTCTACGCATTTCACCGCTACACGTGGAATTCCACTCTCCTCTTCTGCACTCAAGTTCCCCAGTTTCCAATGACCCTCCCCGGTTGAGCCGGGGGCTTTCACATCAGACTTAAGAAACCGCCTGCGAGCCCTTTACGCCCAATAATTCCGGACAACGCTTGCCACCTACGTATTACCGCGGCTGCTGGCACGTAGTTAGCCGTGGCTTTCTGGTTAGGTACCGTCAAGGTACCGCCCTATTCGAACGGTACTTGTTCTTCCCTAACAACAGAGCTTTACGATCCGAAAACCTTCATCACTCACGCGGCGTTGCTCCGTCAGACTTTCGTCCATTGCGGAAGATTCCCTACTGCTGCCTCCCGTAGGAGTCTGGGCCGTGTCTCAGTCCCAGTGTGGCCGATCACCCTCTCAGGTCGGCTACGCATCGTTGCCTTGGTGAGCCGTTACCTCACCAACTAGCTAATGCGCCGCGGGTCCATCTGTAAGTGGTAGCCGAAGCCACCTTTTATGTTTGAACCATGCGGTTCAAACAAGCATCCGGTATTAGCCCCGGTTTCCCGGAGTTATCCCAGTCTTACAGGCAGGTTACCCACGTGTTACTCACCCGTCCGCCGCTAACATCAGGGAGCAAGCTCCCATCTGTCCGCTCGACTTGCATGTATTAGGCACGCCGCCAGCGTTCGTCCTGAGCCAGGATCAAACTCTCCGATAAAATGGATCACAGGTTAAGTTCACCGCAGGATGCGGTGACACCTGTGTGACCTGCGTCGTGCAGGCCCCTGACTACGCACATCGCTGTGCGATTTATAAAAATGAATTAACAGGTACGTTTTGTCTTGTTTAGTTTTCAAAGAACTTTGTTATCGCTCTTAAGGCGACTTTATAATCATAACATTTCTTGTCGCTTTCGTCAATAACTTTTTCAATAATTTCTTTTCAAAAAGCGATTCGTCATCAGCGACGTATATTAGAATAACACCTTCAATTATTAAAGTCAACATATAATATCATTTAAATAATAAATTGCTTAATGACGACTAATGCAGCTATTCCCGGTATTCCTAAAATCCCGCTGATGGCTGTTGTGACAAGATTAATCGGCACATGAATGCCAAGACTGCCGCCAAACATATTTACACAAACCAGCAGCAAAGCGCCCGCCACAAATTTAACAGCTGTGATGCCAATCCACTTTAAAGGCTTTCCAGCTGAACCTGATAAAAAAAGAAGAATAACCAGTCCTAAAATAATCCCTATAATAAAAATAGGCTCCATGAATCTTCTCATCTCCTTCGCTTGTTCTAGTACAAGCTTATGAGAAGACCCAGGAGTTTAGACCACTTACTTCCACCGGCTGATTTTTAAATTTCGTTGCTTTGCTTCCCTCAAGTAAAAAAAATACTTCGCTTCAGCTACTTTCAATTCGTATAACACTTCAGCTGACGGTTCTAAGCTTTTTTCAACCAGCTTTTTTTGCCTGTTCCATTCTTCCTTTTGCTTAAAAAGCTGCTCAATTAGTTTTTCATCAAACTCTCTTCTCAATGTTTTCTTGCGAAGAAAACCCATGGATCGCTTTTTCCTCCTTACAATTCACGTCTTCCTTCAAGTGCTTTAGAAAGAGTGACCTCATCAGCATATTCCAAATCGCCGCCGACGGGCAGTCCGTGGGCAATACGGGAGAGCTTAATACCAGACGGCTTCAAGAGCCTTGATATATACATCGCCGTTGCTTCCCCTTCTATATTAGGGTTTGTCGCGAGAATCACTTCTGTCACTTGATCATCCTGTAATCGTTTTAACAATTCTGGTATTTTAATATCCTCCGGTCCGATGCCGTCCATTGGAGAAATGGCGCCGTGGAGAACATGATACTGTCCGTTGTATTCCTTCATTTTCTCCATAGCGATAACATCCTTAGGGTCTTGCACAACACAGATAACAGACTTATCCCTGCGCGCGTCTTCGCAAATATAGCATGGGTCCTGATCTGTAATATGCCCGCAAACTGAACAATATGTCAGGTTGCGTTTCGCATTTACTAAGGCTTTCGCAAAATCTAATACCACATCTTCTTTCATACCTAGAACAAAAAAAGCCAGACGAACCGCTGTTTTCGGTCCGATCCCTGGCAATTTCATAAAGCTGTCAATCAGCTTTGATATTGGTTCAGGATATTGCATGTTCTTTTATCCCCCTAGAATAAACCTGGCATGTTCATTCCCTTTGTAAATTGACCCATTGTTTCGTTTGTGATCTCGTCAACTTTTTTCAAAGCTTCATTCGTTGCAGCAAGCACTAAATCTTGAAGCATATCGATATCTTCGGGATCAACGACTTCTTCTTTGATAATAACATCCAGGACTTCTTTTTGGCCGTTCACTTTTACTGTAACCATACCGCCGCCAGCAGTTCCTTCAACAACCTGTTCTGCAAGCTCTTCTTGAGCCTTCGCCATGTCCTTTTGCATTTTTTGCATTTGTTTCATCATTTTTTGCATATTTCCCATTCCGCCACGCATAGCATTCACTCTCTTTCATTTTGTTAGTCTTTTATTTCAATTAAATCCGCTCCGACAAGCTTTTTCGCCTCGGCAATAAGCGGGTCTTCTTCAGCCGGTTCATTTGACCCTTCATTTTCCTGCTGATGGTCCACTAAAAATTCTTCTCTTATTTTACCCCATTGTGCTTCTGGAACGCCAATCAAATCCATTCTTTTTCCGAGCATCGATTCTAAAATCTGTTCAAGATTGGTTCGGACTCCGTTGTTGTCCTCGGCGACCATTTTACAATGAATTTCAAATTTGAATTTTAGAACAAATGCCGCTGAGGCGGCAGCTACAGGTTCACTGTCATTCAGCAAAGCCGCATGTGAAACTTTGTTTTGCTGTTTGAGATGAGCAAGAAGCTTACCCCAGCTGTTTTTCAGCTGATCAAGGTCCGGTCTCGTCGCTTCCTTCAGAATTTCATGAATTCTGCCTACTGGCGCTTTGTAATTCGATTTCCCGCCCTTTGGCACACGCGGCGCTTCTTTTTTCGGGCTTTCCGCCGCTGCTTTAACGCCTGTTGTTTTAAGCCGCTCCACTTCCTGCTCGAGCTGCTGAATTTTATTCATCAGCATATCGACTTCCGGAAGGTCAGCTGCTGATTGATGAGACGTTTGGCAAATCTTCACTACCGCCACTTCAAAAAAGATACGGGGGTGATTTGTCCATTTCATTTCCTGATGGCTCTTGTTCAGAATATCAATCATTTCATATATGGCCTGCGCCGGAATGTGTTCGCTGAGTCCCCGGAACGTTTCATCAACTTTTACTTTTTCGAGCACTCCTTCTAAACCTGGGGCTGTTTTGTACAGGAGCATGTCCCTGAAATAGAAAATCATATCCTCTATCAGCTTAGCCGGATCTTTCCCTTGCTGCAGCAGTTCGTTTAATGTTTCCAGTGCGTCAGAAACGTTTTTGTCGTGCAGGGACTGTGCAAGCTTTCCTATATTTAATTGAGAAACCGCCCCAGTAATCAGAAGCGCATCATCGACTTTGAGCTCGTCGCCGCTGAATGATACGGCCTGATCAAGAAGGCTCAGGGCATCCCTCATCCCTCCGTCCGCAGCGCTCGCGATGATATCAAGTGATCCTTCTTCCACTTGCAGCTGTTCGGCATTAACAATTTTATTCATACACCCGACAATCGCTTGGGATGTAATTCGTTTAAAATCAAAACGCTGACATCTTGAGATAATGGTTAAAGGGATTTTGTGCGGTTCTGTTGTCGCTAAAATGAAAATACAATGCTCAGGCGGCTCTTCTAATGTTTTTAGTAACGCATTAAAGGCGCCGATAGAAAGCATATGTACCTCATCTATGATATATACCTTATATGTGACGGCCGATGGGGCAAACTTCACCTTATCGCGAATATCACGAATCTCATCAACACCGTTATTAGATGCGGCGTCAATTTCTATGACATCGGATATGGACCCGTTTGTTATCCCTTTACAGGCCGCACATTCGTTGCATGGCTCATCAACAGGAGCATGTTCACAGTTGACAGCTTTGGCAAATATTTTGGCTGCACTGGTTTTTCCCGTTCCCCTTGGCCCGGAAAACAGATAGGCGTGAGAAAACTTTTTTTGCAAAAGGGCATTTTGCAGCGTTTTTGTAATGTGTTCTTGTCCAACCACATCTTCAAAGCGCTGAGGCCTGAATACTCGATATAAAGCTTGGTAACTCACGGGTTTGCCCTCCTCCGTTATTCATCAATCCCATTATACATGAACCTTGTTTCGATTCCAAAAGCTCTTTTCACATAACAAAAAACTCACCTAATAATAGGTGAGTCTGAAAATTTGATGATTGATTTACCGTGCACCTTCTGTCGATTCGCTACCCTAAGCGTTACTTAAGCAGTTAGCTCGGCCCAGGCAACCCTGCGGCACATGAGAGGTTTCACTTAATGCTGCTTCCTTCCGGACCTGACATGGTTCATGAATTCCCATTGCGCAGGACCCAAACGTCAACACCACTTACTTAAGGCAGACCTTAAAGTAAACGAACCTCGAGAAGGGGTTCGGCCCTGCTAGAGCGGATTGCAGGTACAGGGCACCGCTACCTCCCCGCTTAGCACGGCAAAATAAATATCAAATTTTTTCCCGCATCTATCGCGATGCATACATAAGTATATCGTTTCCCCCTAAAAATTGCAACCGGACTACTCAGACAAGTTTTTCCTATAAGCTTTCTTCTTTTTTCGCAGTTCTCTAAAAAACGAACTGAGCATTTCTCCACATTCCTCCTCAAGCACCCCGCTCACCACTTCAGCCTGGTGGTTAAAGCGTTCTTCCTGTAAAAGATTCATAAGCGTGCCTGAACAGCCGCCTTTAGGGTCAAATGCACCAAATACCACTTTTTCCACTCGCGAAAGCACGACGGCACCGGCACACATCGGACAAGGCTCAAGTGTCACATAAAGGGTCGCACCCTCCAGCCGCCATGTTTCCAGCGTCTTACACGCTTCATCAATCACAAGCATTTCCGCATGAGCGATTGACCGCTGCTCCGTCTCTCTTAAATTATGTGCACGCGATACAATTTCATCATTCATGACAAGCACTGCGCCGATTGGCACTTCACCTTTCTCTTCAGCTTTTTTCGCTTCTTTAATTGCTTCTTTCATATAAATTTCATCTTGTGTCATAAGGGTAAGCTCTCTTTTCAAAGTTTTTTCATTGCCTAAAAAGGCTACATATTAACTATAACTAAAACGGAAAGGAGACTGTCGATTGTCCAAAGCAGACACAGCTCTTCTCATTGTAGACATAATCAATAATTTTGAATTCGATATGGGGAAAAGCCTCGCTAAAAAAACAGAAAAAATCGTTCCTCACATTTTATCATTAAAGGAGCATGCGAGACAAAATGACTGGCCGATTATTTACATTAATGACCATTACGGACTTTGGCAAGCTGATATTAAAAATATTCAGCAAGAATGCACAAATGAAAGAAGCAAAGATATCATCAGACAAATAGCTCCGGAAGATGCCGATTATTTTTTAATCAAGCCGAAGCATTCCGCCTTTTACGAAACAGCCCTTCACACTCTCCTTACCGAATTGCAGGTGGAGCATATTATCTTAACAGGTATAGCCGGGAACATATGCGTGCTGTTTACCGCTAATGACGCTTACATGAGGGAATACAGCATCACGATTCCTAAAGACTGCATCGCCTCAAATCGTGATGAAGACAACGAATTTGCCTTAACCATGATGGAGAATGTTCTTTTCGCGGAAATTACGACAGAGAAACAAATTACTGAAAAATAAACATGATCAGCGCTTTTCTTTCATACATTGATAGCGATATGAAAGGAGGCGTTTTTCATTCAAATTTATGTGGTGAAACAAGGCGACACTCTTTCTGCTATCGCTTCACAATACAGAACAACTGTAAGTGAAATCGCAGAAACGAATGAAATACCGAATCCCGACAGCCTTGTTGTCGGACAAACCATTGTCATTCCAATAGCCGGCCAGTTCTATGATGTTCAACAAGGTGATACCCTGACATCCATCGCGCGGCGGTTCAATACAACGGCAGCCGAGCTTGCCAGGATTAACCGCATCCAGTTAAATGCCGTGCTGCAGATTGGTTTCCGTTTATACATTCCACCCATTCCTAAACGAGACATCGAGTCAAATGCTTATCTGGAACCACGCGGAAATCAAATCAGTGAAAATCTTCAGCAGGCGGCCCGGGAAGCGTCACCCTACTTAACGTACCTTGGCGCATTCAGTTTTCAGGCACAGCGTGACGGGACCTTAGTCGCCCCGCCTTTAACGAATTTAAGAAGCATTACAGAGAATCAAAACACGACATTGATGATGATTATAACGAACCTTGAAAATCAGGCATTCAGCGATGAGCTCGGCCGGATCATCTTAAACGACAATACTGTGAAAAGAAGACTTTTAAATGAAATAGTCGAGAATGCCAGAAGATATGGGTTCTATGATATTCATTTTGACTTTGAATATTTGCGGCCTCAGGATAGAGAAGCCTATAATCAATTTCTCCGTGAAGCAAGGGATCTTTTCCATCGAGAAGGTTTTGAAATTTCTACTGCGCTCGCCCCTAAAACAAGCGCAACACAGCAAGGCAGATGGTACGAAGCTCATGATTACAGGGCACATGGCCAAATTGTTGACTTTGTTGTTCTCATGACATATGAATGGGGCTACAGCGGAGGACCGGCTCAAGCCGTTTCTCCAATCGGGCCTGTTAGAGATGTTATCGAATATGCTTTGACTGAAATGCCTGCAAATAAAATTGTCATGGGCCAGAATTTATATGGGTATGACTGGACGCTGCCATATAAAGCAGGAGGACCCCTAGCAAAAGCCATAAGCCCTCAGCAAGCCCTTGTCATTGCCGTTCAAAACAACGCAGCCATTCAGTATGACCAAACAGCTCAAGCGCCTTTCTTCCGCTATACTGATGCAGAAAACAAAAGGCACGAGGTATGGTTCGAGGATGCCCGCTCGATCCAAGCAAAATTCAATCTGATTAAAGAGCTGAATTTAAGAGGCATCAGCTATTGGAAACTGGGTCTTTCCTTCCCGCAAAACTGGCTGCTGCTGTCTGATCAATTTAATATTGTCAAAAAGACGTTTCGATAATTTAGAAACGTCTTTTTTTCATGGGGCACCCAAGGGTTGTGATACAATATGAAGGTCGGCAACTGACGAACGTTTTTCAGAAATAAGGAGGATTCCGATGAATACAGCCCCTTTTATTGCAATAGAAGGTCCTATCGGGGCAGGAAAAACAACCCTCGCAACGATGCTCTCACAAGAGCTCGAAATCCCTATGATCAATGAGATTGTTGAGGATAACCCGTACCTTGATAAGTTTTATGACAATATAGAGGAATGGAGCTTCCAGCTTGAGATGTTTTTTCTTTGTCACAGATACAAACAGCTTGAAGACACCACTGATTACTTTTTAAAGAAGGGACAGCCTGTGATAGCTGATTATCACATTTATAAAAATGTGATTTTTGCGGAACGCACCCTCTCTCAACATCAGTTGGAAAAATATAAAAAGATTTATCACCTGTTAACAGATGATCTGCAAAAGCCGAATTTCATCATTTACATAAAGGCTAGTCTGCCCACCCTGTTACATCGCATTGAAAAACGCGGACGCCCCTTTGAGAAGAAAATTGAAACAAGCTATTTGGAGCAGCTGATCGCAGATTATGAAGTCGCCATCAAACAGCTGCAGGAAGCAGATCCTGAACTTACAGTTGTAACGATAGATGGTGATTCAAAAGACTTCGTTTTGAATAAGAGCGACTTTGAACGAATTGCCGCCCATGTAAAGGAGCTTATCGTATGAAAGACCATCACATCCCTAAAAATTCAATTATCACAGTAGCAGGAACAGTAGGTGTGGGAAAATCGACTTTAACAAAAGCTTTGGCTAAACGGCTTGGATTTAAGACCTCTCTGGAGGAAGTCGATCATAATCCATACTTAGAAAAGTTCTATCATGATTTTGAACGTTGGAGTTTTCATCTGCAAATCTATTTCTTAGCTGAACGCTTCAAAGAACAGAAAACGATTTTTGAAGCAGGCGGAGGATTTGTACAGGATCGTTCTATTTATGAAGACACAGGAATTTTCGCGAAAATGCACGCTGACAAAGGGACAATGTCAAAGATTGATTATAAAACCTACACAAGCCTTTTCGAAGCAATGGTCATGACACCGTATTTCCCACACCCTGATGTATTGATCTATTTAGAAGGAGATCTGGGGAACATTTTAAACCGGATTGAAGAACGAGGCCGTGAAATGGAGCTTCAGACAAGCCGGTCTTATTGGGAAGAAATGCATACACGCTATGAAAATTGGATAAGCGGTTTTAACGCCTGCCCTGTTTTAAAGCTTCGCATTGAGGATTATGATCTGCTTAACGACGAAAGCTCAATTGAAAACATTGTAGATCAAATTGCTTCAGTTATTCATGAAAATCAAAAAAAGTGAATCTCAGTTGAGATTCACTTTTTCATTATAATAAAAAATCCGTTGCAACGAACGCAACGGACAAAACAATCTCCAATATATGCTTGTGTTTCATTAGAATTAAAATCAATATGGCGGAGGAAGAGGGATTCGAACCCCCGCGGGCTTTGACACCCCTGTCGGTTTTCAAGACCGATCCCTTCAGCCGGACTTGGGTATTCCTCCGTATCGACAAGACTTAATATATCATGAATGTTCTTATATGGTCAAGCATTTTCAAAAACTTTTTTCTCACTTTTATAAAATGTCCTGTTTACACAGGTAAAAAGGCGCACCTTGTCAGGCGCACCTTTTCATTATTTTATGGTTTCATTACTTCTTTATTCCCCATATAAGGGCGAAGCACTTTCGGAATTACGACGCTTCCGTCTTCCTGCTGATAATTTTCTAAGATAGCGGCAACTGTTCTTCCAACCGCCAGACCTGAACCGTTCAGTGTGTGTACATGCTCAGGCTTGCCTTTCGCTTCACGTCTGAAACGAATGTTCGCACGTCTTGCCTGAAACGCTTCGAAGTTGCTGCAAGAAGAGATTTCACGATATGTGTCTTGGCTTGGGATCCAAACTTCGATATCGTATTTTTTTGCCGCCGTAAAACCTAGATCACCCGTACACATGCTCATGACACGGTATGGAAGCTCGAGCAGCTGAAGAACTCGTTCTGCTTGGTTTGTAAGCTTCTCTAATTCTTCATAAGAATCTTCAGGCTTCACAAACTTCACAAGCTCAACTTTATTAAATTGGTGCTGACGGATTAATCCGCGTGTATCACGCCCTGCTGAACCAGCTTCAGAACGGAAGCAGGCACTGAATGCCGCATAGTTAATCGGCAGGCTGTCACCCGAAAGAATTTCATCGCGATGCATGTTTGTAATCGGTACTTCCGCGGTCGGAATTAAGAAGTAATCTTCTTCTCTGATTTTAAATGCATCCTCTTCGAATTTAGGGAGCTGGCCCGTTCCTGTCATGCTTGCGCGGTTTACCATATAAGGCGGAATTACTTCAGTATAGTTATACTCATCTACATGCAGATCAAGCATAAAGTTATAAAGTGCACGCTCCAGACGGGCACCTAACCCTTTATAGAAAACGAAACGGCTTCCTGTTACTTTTGAAGCACGTTCAAAATCAAGAATACTCAGCTCATCTGCAATATCCCAGTGCGGCTTCGCCTCGTAATCAAATGAAGGCTTTTTACCCCATTGACGTACTTCTATGTTGTCGTCTTCTGTTTCACCTACAGGGACAGACTCATGCGGAATGTTTGGGATTGAAAGGAGAATGGTATCAAGCTCAGATTCCACTGTTCTTAATTCTTCATCCAGCTTTTTAATCTCCTCACCGACTTCACGCATTTCTTTAATGATGTGATCCGCGTCTTTTTTCTCACGTTTCAGCACAGCAACCTGCTGAGATACTTCATTCCGTTTTCCCTTTAACTCTTCAACTTTACCGATAAGCTCTCTTCGTCTATCGTCCAGCGTCTCAAACTTATCAAAATCAGTTAAGTCTTCGCCTTTGTGTACAAGCTTTGCTTTAATATCTTGAAAATTTGCTCTCAGCATTTTTGTATCAAGCATGCGAAACACTCCTTTTTATAAAATTTGTCGAAAATAAAAAGAGCCCTCATCCCCATAAAGGGACGAGAGCTCTCGCGTTGCCACCCTGATTGAAAACAAGCCAAAGACTCGTCTACCACTTTCAAACATAACGGTTATCCCGTAAATGCCTACTTGTTTCAGCATTTCGCTCAAGGATGGATTCAGACAGCATCTTTCACCGATTCACACCAACCATCGGCTCTCTTGGAAAGAGAGGCTTCCTACTAGTTCCTGTCAACGCTTTTCGATCTTTATTTGTGCTTATAATGTACTATAAGTTTCCACAGCTTTCAACTGTTTTATACAAGTGCTTTCTGCTTGTATTCCTCTACCATTTGAACAAATAACTGCGTCACTCGGTGATCATCTGTGAGCTCCGGGTGGAATGAGCAGCCTAGGAATTGATCCTGTTTAGCGGCTACAATACGGCCATTATGTTCCGAAAGAACTTCAACATTTTCACCAGCTTCTAAAATATGCGGCGCGCGGATGAATACCCCTGTAAAAGGCTCGTCCAGGCCTGTGATTGTTAAATCAGCTTCAAAGCTGTCAACCTGCCGGCCAAACGAATTGCGTTCAACAACCACATTCAGAAGACCTAAATGAGGATTATCTGAACCAGCAATTTCTTTTGCTAATATAATTAATCCGGCGCAAGTCCCGAACATCGGTTTTCCTTGAGCAGCAAATTCACGAAGCGGCTCCATGAATTGATACGTATCAATCAAACGCCGCATCGTTGTGCTCTCACCACCAGGCAAAATCAGCCCGTCAATGTCATTCAGCTGCTCCGGACGTTTAACGACAAGACCAGCCGCGCCGCATGCTTCAATTGCACGGATATGCTCTCTAACTGCTCCTTGAAGTCCTAGTACTCCTATTGTTAACATGTCAGCAGCGCTCCTATATTCCTACCAGCCGCGTTCTTGCATACGCTGTTCTGGAAGTAAGTTTGAGATTTCAATCCCTTTCATTGCAGTACCAAGATCTTTAGAAAGCTCAGCGATCAATTTGTAATCAGTGTAGTGAGTTGTTGCTTCCACAATGGCTTTCGCAAATTTAGCAGGATTGTCTGATTTGAAAATACCAGAGCCGACAAATACTCCGTCAGCACCAAGCTGCATCATGAGAGCAGCATCAGCAGGAGTTGCTACGCCGCCAGCAGCAAAGTTAACGACAGGAAGCTTGCCGTCTTTTTTAATTTGCAGGAGAAGCTCGTAAGGAGCACCTAAGTTTTTCGCTTCTGTCATTAGTTCGTCATCACTCATCGCAACTACTTTACGCACTTGAGCGTTTACTTTGCGCATATGGCGAACAGCCTCAACAATATTTCCTGTTCCAGGCTCACCTTTCGTACGAAGCATAGAAGCACCTTCAGCAATACGGCGTGTTGCTTCACCGAGATCACGGCAGCCGCAGACGAAAGGAACTTTGTATTCATTTTTATTCAAATGAAATTCTTCGTCAGCCGGAGTCAGAACTTCACTTTCATCAATATAGTCAACACCCATAGCTTCAAGCACACGCGCTTCAACAATATGTCCGATACGCGCTTTCGCCATTACCGGGATAGATACTGCATTCATTACTTCTTCCACGATTGTAGGGTCAGCCATACGGGCAACTCCTCCAGCCGCGCGAATATCAGCTGGTACTCGCTCCAGCGCCATTACAGCGACAGCTCCAGCCTCTTCAGCAATTTTCGCTTGTTCCGCATTGATGACGTCCATGATGACGCCGCCCTTTTGCATTTCTGCCATTCCGCGTTTTACACGTTCAGTACCTGTTTGAGCCATTTTTTGGTCCCCCTAATCAAGGTATAGTTATATGATTTCTAGTCCTTATTGTATCCTAGAAATCCAATAATTCATATGGATATATATCATTTTATTCGGTTTTAAGCGCTTTGAAAATCATTTTTTATTAAAAATTGGGTTTTTTCAGTATATTAAGCGAAAGAGCCCTAACATGAATCAGAGCTCTTTCAATTGATTAAAACCAGCCGGTTACCGTATCAACAATACTTCCCCAAATGCCGGCGAAAAATCCGCCGATACTGCGCATTGTCAGAACAAACCAGTTTGCTTTTTCTACTTTTTCTTTGGTAACAAGGTCTACCCCGGCCAGATTGCTGTTAAGGAATCCGTAATCCTTTTCATCACCTGTATATTCTGCAGTCAGTTGCCCAACCTTCGTTCCTTTTTTCACAGGAGCAGTTAGCGTATCTTTATTTAATGTGACCTTCGCTTTGTAATTCTTTTCTTCACCATTTTTGACAGGAAGAGAGAATGCTTTGTTTGTCACAATGGCTGTTTCTTTCTCTTTACCCTTATCAACTGAAATTGTTTTATGGCCCTTTACTTGATCGCCTTCACCGTACATTTCTTTCATGGAGAAATTGTCGAAGGCATAATCGAACATTTTCTTGGTCTCATCGAAACGGCCTGTGTGAAGGTTGCCCTTTGCGTTCAATACAACAGTAATGACACGCATTCCGTTGAGTTCGGCTGTTCCTGTGAAGCATGAACCCGCAGAGTCGGTAGAACCTGTTTTCAGACCATCTACAGTCGCTTTTTTATACTCGCTTACGAGCCCTTTCAGCATGAAGTTCCAGTTGGGCATGTCCATTTCATCATCGGTGCCCTCTCTGAACTTCGTTTTGGCGATACTGGAGGTCTCGAGAACCTCAGGGTAGTCAGTAATCAAGTGATCTGCAAGAGTCGCCATATCCTTAGCAGAAACTTCACTTTCTTCATCTGCGCTTGTCCCCTCGGGCTGATGCCCGTGAAGATCTTTGTTTTCAAGACCTGTTGCGTTAACAAATTTGTAATCTGTTAAGCCAAGTTCTTTCGCTTTTGCATTCATTTTTTTCACAAATTCAGTTTCAGAACCCGCAACGATTTCTGCAATCCCAATAGCGGCAGCATTTGCAGAATAAATTGCTGTAGCTTGATATAGTTCTTTTACTGTGTATTTCCCGTCCTTACGAAGAGGGACGTTTGATAAGCTGTTATCTTGGGAAATCTCATACACATAGTCATCAGGTGTATAGGTTTGGTCCCATTTCACTTTACCTTCATCAATTGCTTCTAATAACAGATACTCTGTCATCATTTTTGTCATACTGGCAATTGGCAGTCTCTTATCTGCATTTTTACTGTACAGAATTTTACCTGAAGAAGCTTCGATCATAATAGCAGCTGCTGCATTGATATCAATTGGATCACTGGCTGCTTTTGCTTTTGACATTGGAGCCAAACAAGTGACAGCTAGTGTTAATACAACCAATGACATCAATAACTGTTTACATTTCATGATGTTCAATCGTACGACCTCCGTATTTCATTTTCTTTATCTATAATTAAGCCGTTAAGGACATTTTCAACGCACAACAGTATAAATTTTATCATAATCAGTATAAAAAAAATAGACAGAGTCAGAGACCCTGTCAAATGTTTTTAATTTGTAACAATTTATTATGAAATTGTATAGTTCGGTGATTCTTTTGTAATCTGTACATCATGCGGATGGCTTTCACGAAGTCCTGCGCCAGTCATGCGAATGAACTGAGCTTCTTCTCTTAAAGCGTGAAGATCTTTGGACCCGCAATATCCCATCCCGGAGCGAAGACCGCCGACTAGCTGATAAACAGTTTCTTCAACTGGTCCTTTGTAAGGTGTGCGTCCTTCAATTCCTTCAGGAACGAATTTTTTGTTTTCTTCTTGGAAGTAACGGTCTTTACTTCCTTTTTCCATTGCAGCAACTGACCCCATACCGCGGTATACTTTAAATCTTCTGCCTTGGTAGATTTCAGTTTCCCCTGGACTTTCTGACGTACCCGCAAGCAAGCTTCCAAGCATAACAGCATGTCCACCGGCTGCCAATGCTTTCGTGATATCACCAGAGAATTTAATTCCACCGTCTGCGATGATTGTTTTGCCATGCATTCTTGCTTCAGACGCACAATCATAAATTGCTGTAATTTGCGGAACACCCACACCTGCTACCACGCGTGTTGTACAAATTGAACCAGGTCCGATTCCAACTTTGACAACATCTACTCCAGCCTCGATAAGCGCTCTCGTCGCTTCAGCTGTTGCAACGTTTCCAGCAATAATGTTTAATTCAGGATATGTTTCACGGATTTTTGTTACTGTGTTTAATACGCCTTGAGAATGTCCGTGAGCTGTATCAATAACTATAACATCGACATTAGCTTCGACAAGCTTTTTGACGCGAGTCATTGTGTCGCCGGTTACACCAACTGCCGCGCCAACGATCAGACGGCCGTGAACGTCTTTAGATGAGTTCGGGAACTCAATGACTTTTTCAATGTCTTTGATTGTGATTAGACCTTTTAATTTATTCTGGTCATCAACGAGAGGAAGCTTTTCAATTTTATGTTTCTGCAAAATCTTTTCAGCTTCATCAAGAGTCGTTCCTACAGGTGCAGTAACAAGCTCTTCTTTCGTCATGACATCGCTGATTTTCATTGAGTAGTCAGAAATAAAACGAAGATCACGGTTTGTAATAATTCCGACAAGCTTTTGGTCTTCTTCGTTATCTACAATCGGAACACCGGAAATTCTGTATTTCCCCATCAAGTGCTCCGCATCAAATACCTGGTGATCAGGAGTTAAAAAGAAGGGATTTGTGATAACGCCGCGTTCAGAACGCTTTACTTTATCAACTTGTTCAGCCTGTTGTTCAATGGACATGTTTTTATGAATGATGCCCAAGCCGCCCTGTCTAGCCATTGCAATTGCCATTGCTGATTCTGTTACAGTGTCCATACCTGCGCTGATGACAGGAATATTCAGCTTTAACGTTTTTGTTAGTTCTACAGATAAATCCACATCACGCGGAAGTACCTCTGACTTAGCTGGCAGAAGCAGCACATCGTCGAACGTTAAGCCTTCTTTTGAAAATTTACTTTCCCACATTAGTAAATCCCCCTCTTTTCGGCAAAATATTATATGTAGATTATCAACTAGCCAAGAGCATGTCAAGGAAGCGGAAAAGAGTTGAAATATTTAGATAACGGAAAGGATAAAGAAATACATATGACATATCATAAGTGGAAAGACTTAGCGCTATTTTACTCCGTTGAATCAACCCAGAAATTTCTAGAGAAAACTTATATTTTAAACGGCATTGATGAAGCGAAAAAAAACGCTTTCAAAAACAGTGAACGGTTTATTTATTTCTTAAAGCATGCTGAATCGTTTTATAAACAAGCCTCATCTTCCCCTTTAGAAATCAAGCCGATTCTTTTATTTTACGGAATGGCACAGCTTATCAAGGCATGTCTAATTACACGGGATCCTCATTATCCAAGCCATGCATCAGTACTGGCACACGGCGTAACAACAAGAAAGCGAAAGAAACAGAATTATTGTTTTGGCGACGATGAAGTAAAAATACAACGAAACGGCCTATGCATACACTTCATGAAACACTTATTCGGACAATCCGATATTGTAGATGAAAGATATACCATGAAAAAACTACTGATGGCGATTCCAGAACTAAGTGATGCTTTCTATTTTCAGCAGAAAGAACGTTTTATGACAAAAGTAGAAAAGGATAAGGACAGGATTTCTGTACCAGAGGAGGCGGTCATCAATTATAAAATGTCTGATTCAAGATTTGCCGAATATATGTCCCATCATTTTCAATGGTCGTTTACAAAGAAAAATGAACACGAGCTGCAGTTTGACATTTCACCGCAAGACACGAAGCCATGCACATCAATCAGTTTGTTATATGACATGGGAAAGAATCAATATTATATCCCTTCTCAAAGGGAGCAATTTCTGAGACTTCCTGAAATGGCCATTCATTATTTAATTTTGTACAACATAGGGATGATTGCGAGATATGAGACGGAGTGGTGGTATGAGCTGTTAACCCAGCATATAAGTGATGATTACGTACTAATTCAGCAGTTTTTATTAGTGACTGAAAACAAATTCCCGAAATACGCTTTACAATTTCTTCTTCATTGTTGACAAACAAAAAACCCAGCTCAATGAGCTGGGTTTAACCTTGCTTGGCGGCGTCCTACTCTCACAGGGGGAATCCCCCGACTACCATCGGCGCTGAAGAGCTTAACTTCCGTGTTCGGCATGGGAACGGGTGTGACCTCTTCGCTATCGCCACCAAACAAATGCCTTCAGGATGAAGGTACTGGGCGTTTCTCACAGGATGTGAGAGCCCTTAGCGGAGTTTCCTTGCTTTTCCGCCTTTTAGAGAGAGTGTTCTCTCAAAACTAGATAACAGATGTGACATCATTCAAAGTGTGGTTAAGTCCTCGATCGATTAGTATCTGTCAGCTCCATGTGTCGCCACACTTCCACCTCAGACCTATCAACCTGATCATCTTTCAGGGATCTTACTTCCTTGCGGAATGGGAAATCTCATCTTGAGGGGGGCTTCATGCTTAGATGCTTTCAGCACTTATCCCGTCCGCACATAGCTACCCAGCGATGCCCTTGGCAGAACAACTGGTACACCAGCGGTGCGTCCATCCCGGTCCTCTCGTACTAAGGACAGCTCCTCTCAAATTTCCTGCGCCCGCGACGGATAGGGACCGAACTGTCTCACGACGTTCTGAACCCAGCTCGCGTACCGCTTTAATGGGCGAACAGCCCAACCCTTGGGACCGACTACAGCCCCAGGATGCGATGAGCCGACATCGAGGTGCCAAACCTCCCCGTCGATGTGGACTCTTGGGGGAGATAAGCCTGTTATCCCCGGGGTAGCTTTTATCCGTTGAGCGATGGCCCTTCCATGCGGAACCACCGGATCACTAAGCCCGACTTTCGTCCCTGCTCGACTTGTAGGTCTCGCAGTCAAGCTCCCTTGTGCCTTTACACTCTGCGAATGATTTCCAACCATTCTGAGGGAACCTTTGGGCGCCTCCGTTACCTTTTAGGAGGCGACCGCCCCAGTCAAACTGCCCACCTGACACTGTCTCCCCGCCCGATAAGGGCGGCGGGTTAGAAGGTCAATACAGCCAGGGTAGTATCCCACCGATGCCTCCACCGAAGCTAGCGCTCCGGTTTCCAAGGCTCCTACCTATCCTGTACAAGCTGTACCAACATTCAATATCAGGCTGCAGTAAAGCTCCACGGGGTCTTTCCGTCCTGTCGCGGGTAACCTGCATCTTCACAGGTACTATAATTTCACCGAGTCTCTCGTTGAGACAGTGCCCAGATCGTTGCGCCTTTCGTGCGGGTCGGAACTTACCCGACAAGGAATTTCGCTACCTTAGGACCGTTATAGTTACGGCCGCCGTTTACTGGGGCTTCAATTCGCACCTTCGCTTACGCTAAGCGCTCCTCTTAACCTTCCAGCACCGGGCAGGCGTCAGCCCCTATACTTCGCCTTACGGCTTCGCAGAGACCTGTGTTTTTGCTAAACAGTCGCCTGGGCCTATTCACTGCGGCTCTCTCGGGCTTGCACCCTAACAGAGCACCCCTTCTCCCGAAGTTACGGGGTCATTTTGCCGAGTTCCTTAACGAGAGTTCTCTCGATCACCTTAGGATTCTCTCCTCGCCTACCTGTGTCGGTTTGCGGTACGGGCACCTCTCACCTCGCTAGAGGCTTTTCTTGGCAGTGTGGAATCAGGAACTTCGCTACTATATTTCGCTCGCCATCACAGCTCAGCCTTATGGGAAACGGATTTGCCTATTTCCCAGCCTAACTGCTTGGACGCGGATATCCAATACCGCGCTTACCCTATCCTCCTGCGTCCCCCCATTACTCAAATGGTGAGGAGGTGGTACAGGAATATCAACCTGTTGTCCATCGCCTACGCCTTTCGGCCTCGGCTTAGGTCCCGACTAACCCTGAG
>NZ_JBLKRW010000001.1:80000-1155000 GCF_047608225.1 Bacillus sp. SW14
TCCTCAGCGTCAGTTACAGACCAGAGAGTCGCCTTCGCCACTGGTGTTCCTCCACATCTCTACGCATTTCACCGCTACACGTGGAATTCCACTCTCCTCTTCTGCACTCAAGTTCCCCAGTTTCCAATGACCCTCCCCGGTTGAGCCGGGGGCTTTCACATCAGACTTAAGAAACCGCCTGCGAGCCCTTTACGCCCAATAATTCCGGACAACGCTTGCCACCTACGTATTACCGCGGCTGCTGGCACGTAGTTAGCCGTGGCTTTCTGGTTAGGTACCGTCAAGGTACCGCCCTATTCGAACGGTACTTGTTCTTCCCTAACAACAGAGCTTTACGATCCGAAAACCTTCATCACTCACGCGGCGTTGCTCCGTCAGACTTTCGTCCATTGCGGAAGATTCCCTACTGCTGCCTCCCGTAGGAGTCTGGGCCGTGTCTCAGTCCCAGTGTGGCCGATCACCCTCTCAGGTCGGCTACGCATCGTTGCCTTGGTGAGCCGTTACCTCACCAACTAGCTAATGCGCCGCGGGTCCATCTGTAAGTGGTAGCCGAAGCCACCTTTTATGTTTGAACCATGCGGTTCAAACAAGCATCCGGTATTAGCCCCGGTTTCCCGGAGTTATCCCAGTCTTACAGGCAGGTTACCCACGTGTTACTCACCCGTCCGCCGCTAACATCAGGGAGCAAGCTCCCATCTGTCCGCTCGACTTGCATGTATTAGGCACGCCGCCAGCGTTCGTCCTGAGCCAGGATCAAACTCTCCGATAATGGATCACAGGTTAAGTTCACCGCATCCTGCGGCAACACCTGTGTGACCTGCATCGTGCAGGCCTAGTTTGACTGACTACGCACATCACTGTGCGATTTATAAAAAAATGAATTAACAGGTACGTTTTGTCTTGTTTAGTTTTCAAAGAACTTTGCGTGCTTCTCTCGAAGCGACTATTTAATAGTAACATTTTTAGTTAACTAGGTCAATACTTTTTCGAGAAAAGTTTTTGCTAGTCATGTTTATGTCTTTTAAAAGACAACAGAAATGATTATACCATAAATCTTATGACTGTAAAGGGTTATGGCACAAAAAAAGCGCAGCTTTTTCAGCTGCGCTTTTTCTCACACTTCTTCTTGTGTTTCTTCTTGATCATCTTCTTCATTTTTCTCCACTAATGCTACTGTAGCAACATGCTCTTCTTCCGCCATTCTGATAAGGCGCACACCTTGAGTGACACGTCCGGTGGTTGAGATGTCATCAATGTCCATTCTAATGAGTACGCCGCTGGCTGTAATAATCATTAGATCCTCTTCACCTTTAGTAGCTTTTACTGTTACTAATTGGCCGTTGTTCTCGGTGATTTTCGCTGTTTTGAGTCCTTTTCCGCCACGGCTTTGGGTTCTGTACTCTTCAGCCGGAGTTCGTTTTCCGTAACCTTTTTCAGTTACGATAAGGACATGTGATTCTTCCTCTAATATCTCCATTCCGACAACAACGTCATCATCAGTCAGGGTGATACCTTTTACGCCTGCCGCAGTTCTTCCCATTTCCCGAACATCCGTTTCAGGGAAACGAATCAGCAATCCATTTTTCGTTCCGATGACCATTTGTTTTGTGCCGTCAGTTAGACGTACACCCATCAATTCATCATCCTCACGAAGACTCAGAGCGATTAAGCCATTGTTACGGATATTAGCGAACTGAGAAAGCGAAGTTCGTTTTGAAACCCCGTGCTTTGTTGTGAAGAAAAGGTAAAGTTCCGCGTTGAATTCAGAGACTGGAATAATCGCGTTAATCCATTCACCTTTTTCTACTTCCAACAGGTTGATAATCGGGATTCCTTTTGCTGTTCTGCCGTATTCAGGGATTTCATATCCTTTTGCACGATACACTTTCCCCTTGTTCGAGAAGAAAAGAATCGTGTCATGCGTTGATGTAGAGATCAGATGTTCAACGAAATCATCTTCGTTTGTCCCCATGCCCTGAACGCCTTTTCCGCCACGCTTTTGACTGCGGTAGGTTGAGGCAGGCAGACGTTTGATATATCCGTTGTGTGTCAGGGTGACAACGATGTTTTCTCTTTCGATGAGATCTTCATCTTCAATTGTTTCAAGACCGGCAGTGACGATCTCAGTGCGTCTTTCATCGTTAAAACGCTCTTTAATTTCTATGAGTTCTTCACGAATGATCTCAAGCACTTTTTCTTCATTGGCCAAGATTTCTTTAAGCTCTGCAATTAATTTAACAAGGGATCGGTACTCCTCTTCAATCTTTTCACGTTCCAATCCTGTTAAACGCTGCAGTCTCATATCAAGAATAGCTTGGGCTTGTTTTTCAGTCAGCGAGAATTGTTCAATTAATCCTGTTCTCGCAATTTCAGCCGTTTGAGAATTACGGATAAGGGAAATAACTGCATCAAGATGATCAAGAGCAATTCTCAATCCTTCCAAGATATGTGCTCTTGCCTCCGCTTTACGCAATTCATAAGCAGTACGGCGTCTGATTACGACTTTTTGGTGATCTAGGTAATACTCCAAGCATTGCTTTAAATTTAAAACTTTTGGCTGTCCGTCAACAAGCGCAAGCAGATTGATACCAAAAGAAGTTTGCAAAGCTGTTTGCTTATATAGATTATTTAGAATGACATGCGCGTTGGCATCTCTTCTGATTTCAATGACGATTCTCATACCTGTGCGGTCAGATTCATCACGTAGATCGGTAATACCTTCTATCTTCTTATCTCTGACAAGATCAGCGATTTTTTCGATTAGTTTTGCTTTATTTACTTGGTATGGAAGTTCTGTTACGACAATTCTTTCTTTTCCTGACGATGTTTGTTCGATCTCCGCTTTTGCCCGGATCGTAATCGAGCCTCGTCCTGATTCGTATGCTTTACGAATACCGCTTCGGCCCAAAATTTGCCCCGCAGTCGGGAAGTCAGGACCAGGAATAATCTCCATAAGCTCCTGTACTGCGATTTCAGGATTTTCACTGACAGCAAGCACACCGTCAATGATTTCTCCCAACTGGTGCGGAGGAATGTTTGTTGCCATGCCTACCGCAATTCCGGCAGCGCCGTTTACAAGCAGATTCGGGAACCTTGAAGGCATAACGACAGGTTCTCTTTCTGATCCGTCATAGTTGTCCTGATAATCGATTGTGTCTTTTGTGATGTCTCGAAGAATTTCCATCGAGATTTTAGACATTCTTGCTTCCGTATAACGCATGGCAGCCGCAGAGTCCCCGTCAACAGAACCAAAGTTTCCGTGACCGTCAACGAGCATATAACGATAGTTGAAATCTTGCGCCATTCTGACCATGGATTCATATACCGCTGAATCACCATGCGGGTGGTATTTCCCGATAACTTCTCCGACGATACGCGCGGATTTTTTATAAGCCTTGTCACTTGTCATGCCCAGATCGTTCATTGCATACAAAATCCGTCTGTGAACCGGTTTTAAACCGTCACGGACATCTGGAAGAGCACGGGACACGATAACGCTCATTGCATAATCCAAGAAGGACGTACGCATTTCCTGACTGATATTTATTTCACGAACTTGTGGTGTGTTTTGTTCACTCATTAAAAAACCTCCCTGAAGTATCACATGAAATATGTGGGAGTAGATTGTCCATTATGATCTTCAATACGATTTCACTATTCTCCATTATATCAATAAACTTATGATTATACACATTAAATTGCTAGAATATATAGGTATTGCAAGCATTACTGCATCTGATCTCGTTCAGAAAAAAGCCTTATTTCTTATTGGAAATAAGGCTTTTTATGATTAGATGTCAAGATTTTTAACGTATCTCGCATTCGCTTCTATGAAGTTTCGGCGCGGTTCTACTTTGTCGCCCATCAGCATTTCAAATGTCTCATCGGCATCCATTGCATCTTCAAGAGTTACCTGAAGAAGTGTTCTGGAGCTCGGATCCATGGTTGTCTCCCATAGCTGGGTCGCATTCATTTCTCCAAGACCTTTATAACGCTGCAAGCCAGGCTTAGGCGTTTGAGGAAGAGTTTTCAACAGATCATCAAGTTCTTTGTCATTATATGCATATTCAACACGTTTTCCCTGTTGAACCTTGTAGAGCGGCGGCTGCGCAATATACACGTAGCCATTTTCAATAATTTGGCGCATATATCTGTAAAAGAACGTTAACAGCAGTGTTCTGATGTGCGCGCCATCAACGTCAGCATCAGTCATAATGACAACTTTGTGGTAACGGGCTTTCCCCAAGTTGAAATCTTCCCCTATACCTGTTCCAAGTGCTGTGATCATAGAACGAACTTCGTTGTTGGAAAGGATTTTGTCCAATCTTGCTTTTTCAACGTTTAAGATTTTACCTCTAAGCGGCAAAATGGCTTGGAAATGTCTGTCGCGGCCTTGTTTAGCTGATCCTCCGGCAGAGTCACCCTCTACGATATATAACTCGGAAATGCTCGGATCTTTTGATGAGCAGTCCGCTAGCTTACCGGGAAGGTTTGAAATTTCCAAAGCACTCTTGCGGCGTGTTAACTCACGCGCTTTTTTCGCAGCCATTCTTGCTCTTGCCGCCATCAAACCTTTGTCGACAATTTTTTTGGCCGCATCTGGATTTTCCAGCATAAATGTTTCCAATGCCGCAGAAAATAACGTATCGGTGATCGTCCGCGCTTCTGAGTTGCCTAGTTTTGTTTTCGTTTGGCCTTCAAACTGCGGATCAGGGTGTTTGATGGAAATAATCGCGGTTAGCCCTTCTCTTACGTCGTCACCGCTTAAATTCGGATCATTTTCTTTAATGAGCCCTTTTTTTCTGGCGTAATCATTGATCACACGAGTCAGGCCCGTTTTGAAGCCGGCTTCGTGGGTCCCGCCTTCATACGTGTTAATGTTATTTGTAAACGAGTAAATGTTGCTTGTGTAGCTGTCATTATATTGCAAAGCCACTTCAACCGTAATGCCGTCCTTTTCGCCTTCAATGTAAATCGGCTCTTCATGGACAACTTCTTTAGAACGGTTTAAATACTCTACATAACTTTTAATTCCGCCTTCGTAATGGTACTCATTTTTGCGCTCTTGTCCTTCACGTTTATCTTCAATCGTGATGTTTACGCCTTTTGTCAAAAAGGCTAATTCGCGCACACGGTTAGCAAGCAGATCATAATCATACACAGTTGTTTCTGTGAAAATCTCAGGATCTGGGACAAAATGTGTCGTCGTTCCTGAGTGATCTGTTTCGCCAATGATTTCAAGGTCTGAAACCGGAACTCCGCGTTTATAGGTTTGACGGTGGATTTTTCCGTCACGGTGTACCGTCACAACAAGCTCGGTTGAAAGTGCGTTTACGACTGACGCACCTACACCGTGCAATCCTCCGGATACTTTATAACCGCTTCCGTCAAATTTCCCTCCGGCATGAAGCACCGTCATAATGACCTCTACCGCAGGCCGGCCCATTTTTTCATGAATACCGACTGGAATACCGCGGCCGTTATCTACCACCGTGATGCTGTTGTCTTTTTCGATTTGGATATTGATATCCGTACAATAACCGGCGAGGGCTTCGTCAATACTATTGTCGACAATTTCCCATACCAGATGGTGAAGGCCTTTGCTGTTTGTTGAACCGATGTACATTCCCGGTCTTTTACGAACAGCTTCCAATCCCTCCAGAACCTGTATCTGATTTTCATCATAACTGTTTTGCTGCTGTTCCATAGCCACGTCATTCACCTACACTTTTCTAAACGATATATTCGTGATAAAAAACTTCTAAGAATCTATTTCAAACATAAATTGCGCACGTTTTTTTAATGTACTGGAAGATAAGGGAGAGTAATATATATTCTGAACCGTGACTACGATAGATTTTGGCGTGCCGTTTACGGAAGGCACCACCTTGTGTTTCTGTTTTTTCAGAAATTCTTCAACAATAGGCGACATGTTGGCTTTAAAATCAAAAATGCCGACAATATCTCGTGTTGAAACCACAAAGTCATCACCTAAATGAATATACAATTGCCCACCTCATTTCTTCACTTCACTAACGCACCGTTTTGCACACGGAACATTCCTGCTTGACGTAAGGTTTCGTGATCAATGCCATCAACGCTTGTCGTTGTGACAAACGTTTGTACACGGCCTTGGATCGTATGAAGCAAGTGTGACTGGCGATAATCATCCAGCTCACTCAATACATCATCCAATAGTAAAATGGGATATTCTCCGATTTCCTCATGGATCAGGTCAATCTCCGCAAGTTTAAGGGACAATGCCGTCGTTCGCTGCTGTCCTTGTGAACCATACGTCTGCACATCGCGTCCGTTCACATAGAAAAGAACATCGTCACGATGAGGACCTGACAGCGTAACACCGCGCTCAATTTCTTTTTCTCTTAATTTAGAAAACGCTTCTTGATAGCTATCTCCTATTTTCGACAAGTCTTTAGGATCTGATACCTCAAGAGCCGTATGGTACTTCAGGGTCAGCTCCTCAAGCCCTCTTGAGATGCCCGTATGAATAGGCTGCGCCCATTTTTCAAGCTGCGCTGTAAACTGCAGGCGTTTTACAACGACTTTTGACGCAACTTCTACAAGCTGATCGGTCAAAACATCGAGCATCGTTCTGTCAGTTTGTTTTCTTGTTTGCAGCTGCTTCAAAAAATGATTTCGCTGGGAAAGGATTTTTTGGTAAAGAGAAAGATCATGCAGGTAGACAGGAGAAACCTGTCCAATTTCCATGTCAAGAAACCGCCTTCTCACTTGAGGGCTCCCCTTTACCAGATTTAAATCTTCCGGCGCGAACATGATGGTGTTGAGGGCCCCGACATACCGGCTGAGCTTTTGCTGTTCAATATGGTTGACCTTGCCCTTTTTACCCTTTTTGGAGATGACGAGCTGCATCGGGATCGCTCCGTTTTGCTTCATCACTCTTCCCTCTATTTTAGCATAGTCTTTGTCCCACCGTATAAGTTCTTTGTCATTTGATGTCCGGTGCGATTTCGCCATGGACAAGACATAGATCGCCTCCATGAGGTTTGTTTTCCCCTGGGCGTTTTCTCCGATGATGACATTTACTTTGTTTTCAAATTGGAGTTCAGCATGTTCGTAGTTGCGGTAAGATGTCAGTTCTAAGTTCTGGATATACAATCAGTATCACCCGCTTTAATTGACGACTTGAAAAGAACCAAATCCTTCAATCTCTACCACATCTCCAACATACAGCTTTCTGCCTCGGCGGTTGTCCGGTTCGTTGTTCACCAGCACTTCATGCTCGCTCAAAAACCACTTCGCCATACCGCCTGACTGAATGACATCGGCTAATTTCAAGAATTGTCCAAGTGTAATCATCTCTGTATCAATTGAAATCGGATTTGCCATTATATCGACCTCTTTCAAATATCACTAATATCTAATTGTACTAAAAAAAAACGAATTAGGGAAAGGGAAAACTTGTCGGAGCAGATACCGAATAGAAAAGCTGCCGAACGGGTCGGCAGCGTGTATCGGATTAATAGGTTCTGACAGGAAGGATAAGCTGTACAATCGTTTCATCATTCGGCGTGCGAATTAAGAAAGGCCTCATTGCACCTGTAAAGCTTACGCGTATCTCTGCTCCTTCAAGCACCTTTAGTGCATCCAACATATATTTTGGACTAAATGAGATATTTAATTCCTCACCATCAATTTGATCTGCAAGAATCGCTTCCACAACTTTACCGATTTCAGGTGAGTTAGAAGAAATCTCAATGGATTCAGCAGGTTTTGCAGAAAGTTTCACTACGTTGTTGCGCCCCTCTCTAGCTAGAAGGGATGCACGATCAATCGCCTGAAGGAATTCTTTCGTGTTCACAATGATTTCTGTTTTGCTTTCCTGCGGAATCAGGCTGGTTGTGTCCGGGTAATTTCCGTCCAGAAGCCGCGAGAAGAACAAGACGTTTTTCGCTTTAAACAGAACTTGAGTTTCTGTGATCACGATATCTACAAGTTCCTGATTGTCATCCAAAATCTTACTGAGTTCGGTTAAGCTTTTTCCCGGGATAACGACGTTATAAGATCTGTCTTCTGGAATATCAAGTTTCGCTTTTCTTAATGCCAGACGGTGGCTATCCGTCGCAGTGCATAATAATTCACTTTTTTCCACGTTCCAGTTTACACCTGTCAAGATAGGGCGTGTTTCTGAGGTGGACACCGCGAACACTGTTTGTCTGATCAGATTTTTTAACAAATCAGTTGGGATCTGAATCGCATGATGCTCTTCGATCTGTGGCAAGTGCGGATATTCATCAGCGTCAAGCCCGTTTAGATTAAATTCTGCTTTGCCCGAACGGATAATAGTCAAATACTGATTTTGCACTTCGATTTCCACCATTGCCATCGGCAGTTTTTTGACAATTTCACTAAAGAAGCGGGCTTGTAAGACGATGCTTCCAGGCTGTTCTATCGTGACAATTTCTTTATCTCCTTCTTCTTTTGGAATAAAGGATTCGATAGAAATATCTGAATCGCTTCCCGTAAAGGATACTCCATCATCTGATGCAACGATTTTAATACCAGTCAAGATGGGAATTGTAGTTCTGGATGAAACGGCTTTTAATACATCTTGGACACTTTCAACAAGACGATCTTTTTGAATCGTGAATTTCATTTTTATCCTCCTAACGGATAATGTATTTATATATATATTTTTTTAAAAAAAATAGTAGCAGTAATAGTAGGGCTTGTGGATTTGTGGATAAGTTGTGAAAAAGACAGGAAACACAGCCTATCCACATGTGGACAGACTGTGCATGACTAATGAAAAGTTATTCACACTTTCCCCGATTAATCCCCGGTCCTGCTATTTAAGCTGTTCTTTAATTTCTTTTACATGCTGCTGAAGCTGTTCATCATCTGTCAGCAGTTTTGAAATTTTTTCATGCGCATGAATAACCGTCGTATGGTCACGGCCTCCAAATTCTTCCCCGATTTTAGGAAGAGAGGAATCAGTCATTTCCCTTGATAAGTACATGGCAATTTGGCGCGGGAAAGCAACTGATTTTGTCCGTTTTTTTGCTTTGAAATCCTCGAGTTTAATATTAAATTGCTGGCCTACTACCCTCTGAATTTCTTTTATCGTAATGACTTTCGGTTTTGAAGAAGGAATAATATCTTTCAGCGCCTCAGCGGCCAGATCAGCATTAATATCTTTATTAATTAAAGATGAGTAAGCAACAACTCTGATTAATGCTCCTTCAAGTTCCCGAATATTGCTGTCGATTTGATTTGCGATGTAAAGCATAACCTCATTCGGAATATCGAGGCCTTCTGCTTTGGCTTTTTTTCTTAAAATCGCAATTCTCGTCTCCAAATCAGGCGGCGTGATATCCGTAATCAGGCCCCATTCAAAACGAGAACGTAATCTGTCTTCAAGTGTCGGAATTTCTTTTGGCGGTCTGTCACTTGAAATGACGATTTGTTTGCTTTCTTCGTGCAATGTGTTAAATGTATGGAAAAATTCTTCCTGGGTCTGTTCTTTTCCCGCTAAAAATTGAATATCATCTATCAAAAGCACATCGACATTTCGATAGCGATTGCGGAAATCGACGGCTTTATTATCTCGGATAGAGTTGATGAATTCGTTTGTAAATTTCTCAGAAGACAGATAAACCACTTTGGCAGAAGGATTATGATCTATTACATAATGGCCGATCGCATGCATTAAGTGTGTTTTCCCTAAGCCGACGCCCCCATAGATAAATAAAGGGTTGTATGCTTTCGCGGGTGCTTCCGCTACTGCGAGAGAAGCAGCGTGTGCAAATCGGTTTCCAGATCCGATGACAAAAGTATCAAAAGTATATTTTGGATTGAGCATATTTTGGGGAAAATCAGATGTTTCTTCTTTGACCGCTTTTTTGACTTGCGGTTTCGGCATAAAATCTTCAACATCTTGATTTTGAGGAATGACAAACTTAATGCTCAATTCTTCCCCGGTTAATTCATATATAGTATCTGCAATAAGATGCAAGTATCTGGACTCGAGCCAGTCTCTGGCAAATTCATTAGGAGCGGTGATTGTCAATGTATCTCCCTGCAGTGAGTGGGCTTTGGTTGATTTCATCCAAGTTTCAAAGCTCGGTTTGCTCAACTTTTTTTCGATTTGAGCAAGGGCTTGATTCCACAGATCTAATATATTTTCCATCTTCCGGCACGTCCCTCCTTTTCATAGAAAATAGCGTCTTTCTCTGTTATAGAACACAAAAAAAGAGCAAATGGCGCTTGCCATTCGTACACATTAAATGTTGAAAACATATAATATAGTAGATAAATAGCTTTTCGACAAATTTCACAACTTGTGGACAAGGTTCTACACAAGCTGTGTGAAATCAATCCACAACTTATCCACACTTTGTGGATAAAAAGGGAAGGTGAGATTAGTAATTAAGAGTTAAAACACAAATATAATACCAAAATAAACGAGAGCTTGCAATGGGTCTCACAATCTTATCCACAAAGCGGACAGCCTGTTGAAAAAAATTTGTCCACAGACGTTGGTAATGTGAAAATGTTGTCGATAACCTCTGTGGATATTAAAAAAGGCGTAAAAGATATCCACACTCGTGATTTTAGGGCAAGTTGTAGTTGTCTTTTTTCGTTAATTTAAGGAATCTTAAAAATAAGGTTTCGAAAGTTGAAAAGGTATGTTATCCTATTATGGTTGCGAGAAACAAAAGCACTAGTGAAGTTGACAATGAACAGGTAACGCAAATATAATAAGTAAGACTGTCTTTAACAGCTATTCCTCGAGGGAGGTGTCATAAATGAAAAGAACATTCCAACCGAATAACCGTAAACGCAGTAAAGTTCATGGCTTCAGAAGCCGTATGAGTTCAAAAAACGGTCGTCTAGTTTTAGCACGCCGTCGCCGTAAAGGCAGAAAAGTATTATCAGCTTAGGCCACTGAATAATGTCAGTGGTCTTTTTTCACGTTATGGGAAAAGATAGATGTGATGCGGAATGAACCGGGGCTTGCTTCCTGGTTCTGACGCATCTCATTTTTCATCATAAAATTTAAAAGTTTCTGCCAGCCAGTATCGGAGTGAGTCATTTGAAGAAGCGAAATCGTTTAAAGAAAAATGAAGATTTTCAAAAAGTGTTTAAGCATGGGACATCAGTAGCGAACCGCCAATTTGTCTTATATACGCTTGATCAGCCTGAAAACGATGAGCTGCGTGTCGGGCTTTCCGTCAGCAAAAAAATTGGCAACGCCGTGATGCGAAATCGGATCAAACGTTTGATTCGGCAGGCCTTTCTTGAAGAGAAAGAGAGACTGAAGGAAAAGGATTACATCATTATTGCCAGAAAACCGGCGAGCCAGCTGACATATGAGGAAACAAAAAAAAGTCTGCAGCATCTATTCAGGAAGTCTTCTTTATATAAGAAATCTTCGTCAAAGTAGGCATTGCCACTGCTTTCTTACAACTTTTAAAAACGCTTCCTTTCTGGTTATCAGAAAAAGACACCATTTAAAACTGAAAGATGCTAAAATACATACAAGTATGCTTTGCAATAAAAGAGCGTAAAGATTGATTATAGGAGGAAATGTTCTTGAAAAGGAGAATAGGGTTGCTATTAAGTATGGTTGGCGTATTCATGCTTTTGGCTGGATGCTCGAGTGTGCAAGAGCCGATCACTGCAGATAGTCCGCATTTTTGGGACAAGTACGTAGTATATCCATTGTCTGAGCTCATTACGTATGTAGCGAAAGTGACGGGAGATAACTATGGGCTTTCAATTATTCTTGTTACCATTTTGATTCGTTTATTAATTTTGCCGCTGATGATTAAGCAGCTGAGAAGTTCGAAAGCGATGCAGGCTTTACAGCCGGAAATGCAAAAGCTTAAAGAAAAATACAGTTCAAAGGATCAAAAAACGCAGCAAAAGCTTCAGCAGGAAACAATGGCTTTATTCCAAAAGAACGGTGTCAATCCGTTGGCGGGATGTTTCCCGATTTTAATCCAGATGCCGATTTTAATTGGATTCTATCATGCGATCATGAGAACACAGGCGATATCAGAGCATAGTTTCCTATGGTTTGACTTAGGAGAAAAAGATCCTTACTATATTCTTCCTATCGTTGCCGGGGTCGCTACATTTGTTCAGCAAAAGCTGATGATGGCGGGGAATGCGCAGCAAAATCCGCAAATGGCGATGATGCTTTGGATTATGCCGATCATGATTATCGTATTTGCAATTAATTTCCCGGCGGCTCTTTCTCTTTATTGGGTAGTCGGTAACTTGTTTATGATTGCGCAAACTTTCCTTATCAAAGGACCTGATATTAAAAAAGATCCTGAACCGCAAAAAGCCGGAGGAAAGAAAAAGTGAGGAACGTGACTGCTGCAGGGCGAAATGTCGATGAAGCAGTACAGTCTGGGTTGCAAGAGCTGGAATTAACAATGGATAAGGTGGAAATTACCGTTATTGATGAGGGAAACAAAGGATTTCTTGGTATTTTCGGTAAAAAGCCGGCGGTCGTAAAGCTTGTTGAAAAGATTGACCCGATTCAGCAAGCGAAGTCTTATCTACAAACAATTGCCGAAGCCATTGCCGGGAAGTCTGATGTGACTGTTCAAGAAAACAAAAAGACAGTGAGTTTCCATATAACAGGTGAAAAAGCGGCACTGTTGATTGGGAAAAGAGGACAAACCTTAAATGCCCTTGAAACTTTGACACAGCTTGTTATTAATCGTTATTCAGCCCCATTTAAACATGTGACGGTGGATGCTGAAAACTATCGCTTGAAAAGAAAAGAAACTCTGAGTCAGCTGGCTACCAGGCTTGCAGATCAGGTGTTGAAAACGAAAAAAGCAGTTCATCTTGAACCTATGCCGTCCAGTGAAAGAAAAATCATCCATGATACTCTTTCTGGATATGCAAATCACCAGATCAAAACGTATTCAATGGGTGAAGGCGAAAATCGCCATCTCGTTATTTCCCATAAAAAATAGCATAAAACCGAAGTCCGGTAAAAAGCGGATTTCGGTTTTTTTGTATGGAAAAAATCTATTTTTCCTAGTAATATCAAGCTTTTGCCGTTTAAGTTTTTTCTTTTTAGGTGTATCCTGTTGATAAAAAGGAAGTTCAGGAAATAAAATTAATTGTTATTCACATGTGGATAAGTTAAAGTAATAGAGGGTGAATCCCTAATTCTGTGGATAACACATCTTCCACTTCGAACCAAACTATGTTATCTTTTAGTTTTGGCATAATAAAATTTTTTTATATAGATGAAAGTATAAGTAAAGAGAGGTGAACAGCATGGATACAATTGCGGCAATTTCCACTCCGATGGGAGAAGGCGCGATTGCGATTGTACGGTTGAGCGGACCAGAAGCAATTCAAATCGCTGATAAAATGTATAAAGGACCGAAGGGGAAAACACTCAGCTCGGTTGAATCACATACGATTCATTATGGTCATATCGTAGACAGACCTTCGGATCGTGTCGTTGAGGAAGTAATGGTATCAGTGTTAAAAGCGCCGAGAACTTTTACACGTGAAGACGTCATCGAAATTAACTGTCACGGGGGAATTGTGACTGTAAACCAAGTGCTTCAGCTCGCATTGAGAGAGGGAGCGAGACTGGCAGAGCCGGGTGAATTTACGAAACGCGCGTTTTTAAACGGCCGAATCGATCTTTCACAGGCTGAAGCGGTTATGGACTTAATCAGAGCAAAAACGGATCGGGCAATGAATGTCGCTATGAATCAAATGGAAGGGCGTCTTTCTGCTTTGGTGCGCCGTTTGCGCAGTGAGATTTTAGAAACACTGGCTCATGTTGAGGTGAATATCGATTATCCGGAGTATGATGATGTTGAGGAAATGACACATCAGCTTTTGGTTGAAAAGGCAACCGCCGTGAAAAAAGAAATTGAGGCGCTGCTGAGGACTTCTGAGCAGGGAAAAATCTTGCGTGAAGGTCTTTCTACTGTCATTATCGGACGGCCGAATGTAGGGAAATCATCTCTTCTGAACAGCCTCGTTCATGAGGCGAAAGCCATTGTAACCGATATTCCCGGAACGACTCGGGATGTGATTGAGGAATACGTTAATGTAAGGGGCGTTCCGCTTCGTCTGGTTGATACTGCAGGTATTCGTGAAACAGAGGATATTGTTGAACGAATCGGTGTTGAACGTTCACGTCAGGTTCTAAAGGAAGCGGACCTGATTTTACTTGTGCTTAATTATAGTGAAGAGCTTTCTGAAGAAGACGTAAAGCTTTTTGAAGCGGTTGAGGGCATGGACGTTATCGTGATTATGAATAAGACTGACCTTGAGGCTAAGATTGACATTGAGCGTGTCCGTGAGCTTGCCAAAGGACGTCCTGTTGTTACGACATCCCTATTAAAAGAGGAAGGCATCAATGATTTAGAAGAAGCGATTCAATCGCTTTTCTACACGGGTGCCATTGAAAGCGGAGATCTGACGTATGTCAGCAATACACGCCATATCTCTATTTTACAGCAAGCAAAAAGTGCCATTGAAGATGCACTTAGCGGCATCGAACAGGATGTCCCGATCGACATGGTGCAAATTGACCTTACAAGATGCTGGGAGCTGTTGGGCGAAATCATCGGAGATGCTGTCCACGAAAGCTTGATTGATCAGCTCTTTTCACAATTCTGTTTAGGAAAATAATAAAAGGAGGAACCGAATCATGGGGTATGAAGCAGGCCAATACGATGTGATTGTGATTGGCGCCGGGCATGCCGGTGTTGAGGCTGCCCTCGCATCAGCACGCCAAGGCGCCAAAACACTTGTCTTGACCATCAACCTAGATATGGTTGCATTTATGCCATGTAATCCGTCTGTCGGCGGCCCCGCAAAAGGGATTGTCGTCCGCGAAATTGACGCGCTCGGCGGAGAAATGGGCAAAAACATCGATAAAACGCATATTCAAATGAGAATGCTGAATACTGGAAAAGGTCCTGCCGTCCGCGCATTGCGTGCACAAGCAGACAAATTCCAATATCAGCACGAAATGAAAAATACACTTGAAAAAGAACCAAACTTAACAATGCTGCAAGGAATTGTGGAGCGGCTGATCGTTGAAGACGGCGAATGCCGCGGTGTCATTACACAAACAGGCGCGCATTATCGTGCGAAAGCAGTTGTCATGACGACAGGGACATATTTAAGAGGACGAATCATTCTTGGAGATCTGTCTTACTCAAGCGGTCCGAATAACCAGCAGCCTTCTATCAAGCTTTCTGAGCATTTGGAGGAACTGGGCTTTGACCTTGTTCGTTTTAAAACAGGTACGCCGCCTCGCGTCAAAAGCGATACGATTGATTACAGCAAAACGGAAATTCAGCCTGGTGACGATGTGCCTCGCGCTTTCTCATATGAAACAGTGGAATATATTACAGATCAGCTTCCTTGCTGGCTGACATATACAAGCCCTGAGACACATGAGATTATTGACGGCAACCTGCACCGTTCACCGATGTATTCGGGTATGATCAAAGGGACGGGTCCTAGATACTGCCCGTCCATTGAAGATAAAGTTGTCCGTTTTAATGATAAACCGCGTCACCAAATCTTCCTTGAGCCGGAAGGCAGAAATACGCAGGAAGTCTATGTCCAAGGTTTATCTACAAGTCTTCCAGAAGATGTACAGCAAAGAATGCTTGCAACGATTCCGGGTCTTGAAAACGTGCAAATGATGAGAGCCGGCTATGCGATCGAGTACGATGCGATCGTACCAACACAGCTGTGGCCGACACTTGAAACGAAAAAAATCACAAACCTTTACACGGCAGGCCAAATTAACGGAACATCCGGTTATGAAGAAGCTGCGGGACAAGGAATTATGGCGGGAATCAATGCAGGACGAAAAGCGCTTGGAGAAGAAGAAGTGATTTTAAGCCGTTCTGATGCCTACATTGGGGTTCTGATTGATGACCTTGTGACAAAAGGAACCAATGAACCATACCGTCTTTTGACATCACGTGCAGAATACAGATTGCTTCTTCGCCATGACAATGCTGATTTGCGTCTGACAGAAATCGGACACCGCATTGGATTGATTTCTGATGAGCGATATGCAGCTTTTGGGAAGAAAAAAGCGGCGATCGAAGCGGAGAAAAAACGTCTTCACTCTGTGATTATCAAGCCATCTCCGGAAAATCAAGAATATATCCGTTCTCTTGGCGGAAGCGAATTGAAAGATGGAGTTCGCGGCACAGACTTGATGAAACGTCCTGAAATGAACTATGAAACAGTCACTAAACTGGCGCCGCCAGAAGTGCCGGTTCCGCAAGACGTGGCAGAACAAGTAGAAATCCAAGTGAAATATGAAGGATATATTGAAAAATCCCTTCAGCAAGTGGAAAAACTGAAGAAGATGGAAAACAAAAAAATTCCGGATCGAATTGATTATGACGCAATCAAAGGGATCGCGACTGAGGCGCGTCAAAAACTAAAAAATGTGCGTCCTTTGTCTGTTGCCCAAGCTTCCCGCATTTCCGGTGTAAACCCGGCGGACATTTCAATTCTATTGGTGTATTTAGAGCAGGGACGCATTGCGAAGATAGCCGAATAGAAAGGATGACGGCATGAATATTGAAGAATTCACTTCTGGTTTGGCGGAAAAAGGGATATCCCTTTCTCCCCGTCAGCTGGAGCAATTTGAGCTGTATTATGACATGCTGGTTGAATGGAACGAAAAAATCAATCTGACTTCAATTACAGAGAAAAAAGAAGTGTATCTTAAGCATTTTTATGATTCCATTACAGCCGCTTTTTATGTCGACTTCAATCAGATGAACAAGATTTGTGATGTCGGAGCGGGAGCGGGTTTTCCGAGTCTTCCGATTAAAATATGCTTTCCGCACCTCCATGTCACAATCGTGGATTCACTAAACAAACGGATTACGTTTTTAGAAAAGTTGTCTGAAGCTTTGCAATTGGAGAATACGACATTCTGCCATGACAGAGCTGAAACATTCGGACAGCGGAAAGACGTACGGGAAAGCTATGATATTGTGACGGCGCGAGCAGTTGCAAGACTATCTGTTTTGAGCGAACTTTGCCTGCCTCTGGTGAAGAAAAACGGTTTATTTGTTGCTTTAAAAGCCGCATCAGCTGAAGAAGAACTGAATGCTGGCAAAAAAGCGATCACGACGCTTGGAGGAGAACTTGAGAATATCCATTCCTTTAAGCTGCCTATTGAAGAAAGCGATCGTAATATTATGGTGATACGAAAGACAAAAAATACACCTAAGAAGTATCCAAGAAAACCGGGAACTCCTAATAGATCGCCAATTGAAGGGTAATTTAGACAGCCAGATGTGACAATACCATCATATTTTCATCAAAAATGGTGGATGTACAGCAGGAAAAACCATGAGAAAATAGAATTATAAAAATGGCAGTTTTTAAAGGTGGTGTAGGTACATGAAGCATTCATTCTCTCGTTTCTTCGGGCTTGGTGAGAAGGAACAGGAACCGGAGATTGCTGAACAAGAGACAAACAAAGAAGAGATTCTGGAAATACCGGTAAATGCTATCGTTCCCAACCGTTTTCAGCCACGCACCATTTTCTCAGATGAAAAAATCAAAGAGTTAGCAATGACCATTCATACACACGGCATTATTCAGCCGATTGTTGTCAGGCATACAGAAGAAGAAGGCCAATACGAACTCATTGCAGGTGAAAGACGCTGGAGAGCGGTTCAATCGCTCGAGTGGGAAAAGATTCCGGCTATTATTAAGGATTTTTCGGATACGGAAACCGCTTCTGTAGCGTTAATTGAAAACTTGCAGCGGGAAGAACTGTCTTCTATTGAGGAAGCGCATGCCTATGCTAGGCTTCTTGAGCTTCATGATTTAACACAGGAAGCTCTCGCACAGCGTTTAGGAAAAGGGCAGTCAACAATTGCGAACAAGCTGCGGTTATTAAAGCTGCCTCAGCCGGTCCAAGACGCGATTATGGAGAAGAAAATCACTGAGCGGCATGCCAGAGCGCTGATTCCGCTGAAACAGCCTGAGCTCCAAGTCACACTGCTCACAGAGATTATTGAGAAAAGTTTAAATGTAAAGCAGACGGAAGACCGCGTGGTGAAAATGCTGGAGCAAGGCCAGAGAAAACCAAAGCCGAGACGCAAAGCGTTCAGCAGAGATACAAGAATTGCAATAAACACGATTCGCCAGTCACTATCAATGGTTGAAGACAGCGGTGTAAAATTGAATACAGAAGAAGAAGAATTTGAAGAATATATTCAATTAACGATTCGCATACCAAAATAAAAGCTCTCCTGAAAAGCAGGAGAGCTTTTATTTATATCATAAAAGGAAATTAATTACTTTTAGTTAATGTTGTTATATTAGAATTCTTTTCTTTGAGCATGTGGATAAATTCTTCAGTATCTTGCGGAGAAATCACTGCGTGCCCCCAGCCGCCCAGATAATATATCGTGATGGTATGACGAGAGCCGATTAGACGAAAACCTGACCACAGCTTCTTTTTCTCAACCACTTTGTCGATTTTTTCGTAAGGAATTTGATGTTTAATCAGTCCGGCTTTAATGATCAAATGATGCTCCCTTAATACATATTTCAGATCAATAAAGCTCCAAATGATGAGCACATTTAAAAGCGTCAGCAGAGTAAAAATGATCCAGCCTGAAACCCTCATATTTCCCAGCACAAAAGGAACAATGGCATCTGCTTGTATCAGTAATATGAGAAAAACAATCATCAGCGTAACGGGTACATCTCTCTTTGTTTTATAAACCATATTCTCACCGTCCTGTACATTCTGCACGGTAACTTCTTCTTTTTTTCTTTGAGAAATCCCTTTTTTAAGTCAAAAAAACATAGAAATCGCAGAATTTATAAGAGAAAGTATTAGATGTTCTTTAAATTTTCAATTATTTCCCTTCTGAATCGGAACAAAATGATGAAAAAAATGAAACGCTTTAATCTTTTTTTGATAGAATAGAAATAAGATAGTACATGTTCATGTGAAAGTAGGTGACATCGTGGGAAAAATCATAGCAATTACGAACCAAAAAGGCGGAGTCGGCAAAACAACGACGTCTGTCAACCTTGGGGCATGCTTAGCTTACATAGGGAAAAGGGTTCTGCTGGTAGATATTGATCCGCAGGGAAATGCGACAAGCGGATTAGGGATTGAAAAAGCCGATGTAGAGCAGTGTGTGTACGATATTTTAGTAGATGATGCAGATGTAATAGATATAATTAAAGCAACGACAGTAGAGAACTTGGACGTGATTCCTGCGACGATTCAGCTTGCAGGAGCTGAAATAGAGCTGGTTCCGACGATTTCAAGAGAAGTGAGACTGAAGAGGGCGCTTGAAGCAGTAAAGCAGAATTATGATTATATTATTATTGATTGTCCGCCGTCATTGGGGCTGCTGACGATTAACGCGCTTACTGCCTCAGATTCCGTTGTGATTCCTGTACAGTGCGAATATTACGCTTTGGAGGGGCTCAGCCAGTTATTAAATACTGTACGTCTTGTGCAAAAGCATTTGAATACCGATTTAATGATTGAAGGTGTATTGCTGACAATGCTTGATGCCCGGACAAATCTCGGCATTCAAGTGATTGAAGAAGTTAAAAAATATTTTAGAGATAAAGTATATAAGACGGTTATTCCCCGTAATGTCCGTCTGAGTGAGGCACCGAGTCACGGAAAACCCATCATTTTATACGATCCGCGGTCAAGAGGCGCAGAAGTATATTTAGATTTAGCAAAGGAAGTGGCTGCGAATGGCTAAAGGCCTTGGAAAAGGGATTAATGCGTTGTTTAATCAGGTCGATTTGTCTGATGAGACAGTTGAAGAAATTAAAGTTGCTGATTTACGCCCTAATCCTTATCAGCCAAGAAAACACTTTGATGACGAGGCATTAGCTGAACTAAAAGAATCTGTGCTGCAGCATGGCATTCTACAGCCGCTTATCGTCAGAAAATCTTTAAAAGGCTATGATATTGTTGCGGGCGAACGGCGTTTTCGAGCGGCAAAGCTGGCGGGTTTAGACACGGTTCCGGCGATTGTCCGTGAATTATCAGAGGCATTAATGAGAGAAATTGCTTTATTGGAAAACCTTCAGCGTGAAGATTTATCGCCGCTTGAAGAGGCTCAGGCCTATGACTCTTTGCTGAAACACTTAGACCTCACGCAAGAACAGCTTGCCAAACGTCTTGGGAAAAGCAGACCGCATATTGCGAATCATTTAAGATTGCTGACCCTGCCGGAAAACATTCAGCAGCTTATTGCCAAAGGTACGCTTTCAATGGGACATGGACGCACGCTTCTTGGCCTGAAAAACAAAAATAAGCTTGAACCGCTTGTACAAAAAGTGATTGCGGAACACCTCAATGTTCGCCAGCTTGAACAGCTGATTCAGCAGTTAAATCAGAATGTTTCACGTGAAACAAAGAAAAAAGAACCTGTGAAAGACGCGGTTCTAAAAGAACGAGAATCTTACCTCCAAAATTATTTTGGAACAACGGTTAATATTAAACGACAAAAGAAAAAAGGCAAAATCGAAATCGAATTTTTCTCTAATGAAGATCTTGACCGGATTTTAGAGCTTTTGTCTGAACGAGATTCATAAATATTACAGAAACCATCTTTCAAACGAAGATGGTTTTTTGTTTTATATTCGCCCCGTGATCCTTTGAAGCGGGCTAAGGCGTTCCTGCCTCCACTCTGTCCGATCTGTTAAACTCAATCCTTCAGCAAGAACACTTGCCATATTCATGACCAAGTGCAGCCTTGTATTTTGTAAAACAAAGTATTCCATAAAACCACTCACATTCACAATTCCGTTAATATGAAGATCTCCCACTTCAGGAAGGTCTTTTTGCACACCAGCTCCCGGCTTTAATGGCCCGTCTCCGATTTGAAACGATCCCACACTTTTAACGCGTCCTAAGCATGCATCGACCGCTATAATAAACGGGTTTTTATGTATTTTTTGAATGTCATTGATTTTATCCTTCATATTTACAGCATGAACGGGGTCAGATAAAGTGCCATAGACATGAAATCTAGTGAGCTGCATCTGTTTGAGTTTCATTCCTACGAGCGGGCCTAATGAATCACCGGTTGAACGGTCTGTTCCGATACAAACCACGATAATCGGTCTGCCGGCAGCTTTACGTAAGGATGAAGAAAGGATGGTTTGGATTTGTTTTGCTGCAGCTGCATCCGTATGTGAAACATAATGCTTTACTCGTTCCTGAGAGGAAAAAAGCCCGCCTTTTCGATTCATAGGTTTCACTTCCTTGTTATAGTAGGTAGCAAAATAGCTGTGGTGTGTGTTTAGATATGTAAGGTTGTTTACAGTATATCCAGCAGCAGGGTCTTTTATGCTTCGTGTATGGAGCCGGATATTTTTTATCAATAGAGGGCGTAATATGAGTGGTTAGTAGGTTGATTACAAGTGTTGTGCCCCAATGCCTCGATCATGATCAAGCTAGGGTCTGCTTACAAAACAATTGAGAATAGATGTCTATACTGATTGTGTTTTAATGACGGCGAAGTCATAGATTTCGTTATCAGAAGTGATTTTCATCCGTTCTTCAATCGGCGGCATAGTTAGAAAAAGTGAAGAATGAGTTCATTTCTTAAACATCTCGGACTGTCTGCATTGGCAGTTTTTATGTGTATTTCGTATGATAATTTCACCTTGCGGCCAATGTCTATGAAAATATGGCATGTTTGCTGTCTGTTATTTATATAGTAACAATAGCGGGAACAAGCTGAACTCTGTGCTATGAGGTGATGAGGTTGTGGAGAGCCGGGATGAAGTGGATGCTGCTCATATTAGGGAGCCTGATCGGGGCCGGATATGCGAGCGGTCAGGAGATTTGGCAGTTTTTTGGGGCGGAAAGCGGACTTGCTATTGTGCTGTTTACAATCATGTTCATGTTCTCGTCTTATATTGTGATGAAAATTAGTTTTAAGGTTCAATCCACTCATTTTCTGCCGGTTCTGGAGCATCTGATGGGACCATGGCTGGCGAAAATTTATGATGTCCTCATTGTTTTTTATTTGTTTTCGACGACTATGGTGATGATTGCCGGAGGCGGTGTGACCCTGCAAATGTACAAGCTTCCTTTCTGGTGGGGAATTGCGCTGATTTGTATCGTGACTGTGTGTTTGTTTTTCTGGGATGTGAAAGGGATATTATCAGTAAATGGTGTTTTAATACCTGTTTTAGTTGCGGGTCTATTGTATGCGCTGATCTCCTTTCAGAACACTCACCACCACACGTGGACGATTGATTTGACCCGGCAGTATAACTGGCCTGCGAGCATTACGTTTACCTCTTTGAACATCCTTTCAGTGGTTGCGATTTTATCTTCCGTCGGGAAAGAAATGAAAGGACTCGGAGAAGCGAAAATCGCCAGTGTGGCAAGCGGTCTTATTTTTGGTGTGATCTCATTTATTTATAATGAAACGTTAGTGGAGCTGGCGGGCTCCCTTTCTCAGTTTGAAATACCGTTGTTTGCCGTTTTGGAGGGTGCGCCTTATCTCCTTTTTTTATGTATGACGGCGGTTCTGTGTCTGGCGATTTATACGACGACGGTAGCTGGTTTGCTGGGGCTGTCCAGCCGGCTGATGGCGTTTGTTCATATGCCGAGATGGATGATTGTGTTGATTCTGTTAGCGTTGATGGTGCCTTTTACTTCTTTCGGATTTTCTGATTTGATCGCGTTCTTGTATCCGATATACGGGTTGCTGAATTTGTACTTGTTAGTTTGTCTGCTGTTATATCCTATTTTAAGTAAATGGAAATAAAAGGATGTACTTCTTTTCGGATATCTTGATTGCTCTTATGATCAATTTTTTTGTACAATAGATACAGCAGTTTATGAAAAGAGGTGAAGGGTCTTGGCGGATAAAGACTTTGGCCTGAATGATGTCGTAGAAATGAAAAAACCGCATCCATGCGGAGTGAACAGCTGGAAAATTATACGCATGGGAATGGATATTCGAATTAAGTGTGAGGGATGCTCTCACAGTGTAATGATTCCTAGAAGAGAATTTGAAAGAAAACTAAAAAAAGTACTAGTCAAGCATGAGGAGCCTACTTCATAAAAAGGCCTGCACTCATGCTTTTTCATATAGAAGGTAAGGAGAAGACGGCGATGAGCAAAGTGCATCAGTCAGCTTGTCCGCTGAATTGCTGGGACAGCTGCGGCTTTTTGGTGACTGTTGATGAGGGAAAGGTAACAAAAGTGGACGGAGATTCGAATCATCCGATTACGGAAGGCAAAATCTGCGGCCGCGGCAGAATGCTTGAGACAAAAACAAATTCGCCTGATCGGCTTCGCTATCCGATGAAAAAACAAAATGGCGAGTTTGTGCGGATTTCTTGGGAGCAGGCGCTTGATGAAATTGCCGATAAACTCCGGGAGATCAAGGAAACGTCGGAGACAACTGCTGTTTTGCACAGCCATGATTATGCGAATAACGGTTTGTTAAAAGCGCTAGATCAGCGTTTTTTTAATGGATATGGCGGCGTGACTGAAATCGTCGGCAGCATATGTTGGGGCTCAGGTATCGAGGCGCAAAGCTGGGATTTCGGCCGTTCGTATGGGCACGGCCCGCTTGATATTTACAACAGCAAACATGTTGTTGTGTGGGGGAGAAATGTATCCAGAACAAATATGCACTTATACCATCACTTGCAGCAGGTGAAGAAAAAGGGCGCCACGATTACGGTGATTGACCCGATCTTCAACCCGACTGCCAAGCTTGCAGACCGGTATATCTCTGTCAAACCGGGAATGGACGGCTGGCTTGCGGCAGGCATTTTGAAGGTTCTGATTGAGACAGGAAGAACGGACGAGACGTTTATTTTTGAGCACTCTGTCGGTTTTAATGATGTGAAAGAGCTTTTGGACACTGTTTCTTTAGAGGAGTTTATTATCAAAACAGAAACTTCTATGGAGGAGCTGGAGTATTTGGCTGGTTTGTATGCTGATGGCCCGGTGTCTACCTTTATGGGGCTCGGCATGCAGCGATATAAAAACGGCGGCGAAACGATTCGCTGGATTGATGCACTCGTTGCGGCAAGCGGAAATGTCGGAATTAAAGGCGGCGGCGCGAATTTTGGGAACGTCCAGATCGGTGAGAGCTTTGCAAAAACGAAGCTGACCCTGCCGGAATTAAAAACAGCATCACGTTCGTTTTCCATGATGACACAGGCTGAAGAGGTGTTGACGTCTGCTGATCCAGCTATTGAGATGATCATTGTGACGTGCGGAAATCCGCTGACTCAGGTGCCAAATACCAATAAAGTAAGACAAGCATTTGAAAACGTGCCGATGACGGTGGCGATTGATTCGATCATGACGGATACGGCAAAGCTGTGTGACTATGTGCTGCCGACTGCCACTGTTTTTGAAGAAGAGGATATCTACTACTCCAGCATGTATCATCATTACGTTCAGTACGGGAAGAAGCTTGTGGAACCGCAGGGAGAAGCAAAGTCGGACAGCTGGATTTGGTCAGAGCTTGCAAAACGCCTTGGATTTGGCGAGCTGTTTGACTACAGCACTGAAGAATTTTTAGAGATGGGGCTTTCTTCATTGGAAGCAGAGAATGTGACGCTTAAGCGATTGAAAGAAAAAGGCCACCTCCCTCTTCCGGTCAAGCAGGTTCCGTGGGAGGATTATCAGTTTTTGACGCCGAGCGGAAAATTTGAATTTACTTCGTCGTTAGCTGAGGAAAAAGGATTTAGCGGTTTGCTTCAATTAAACGTACCCGAAGAATCTGTTTTCCATAATGAAGAGTTAGCCGAAAAGTATCCCTACACGCTTTTGTCTATTCATCCGCAACGCTCTAATCACTCTCAGCATGTGCCGTTTATTGAAAAGCTTCAGCATATTCAAGTTGATATTTCTCCAGATATAGCGGTGGAGCAGAATCTTCAGGACGGAGACGAGGTCAGTATCTTTAATGACCGCGGGCGCTTGAAGGGCAAGGTGAAGGTGATGAAGCAGGCTCATCCGAAGACGGTTAATATAGATGAGGGCATGTGGGCGGCTTTTGGAGGCTCAGTCAATACACTGACAAACGATACAAATTCCGATAATGGAATGGGAAGTACGCTTTTTGACTGTTTAGTAGGTTTGAAAAAAGCATAATCAAAGGGATTAACAGGCTGAAAATGCTTTTTTGTCAGCTTGTCTTTTCCAGTGAACCTCCTTATAATTGCTCTAGGTTCAAAATACGTTTATACAATGACGGTTTTATATAGAGGAGATGAAAGAATGGCTTTAACAGCTGGAATTGTCGGTTTGCCGAACGTTGGGAAATCAACATTATTTAACGCAATTACACAGGCCGGTGCCGAATCAGCCAACTACCCGTTCTGTACGATTGATCCGAATGTGGGAATTGTAGAAGTACCGGATGATCGTCTGCAAAAGCTGACTGAGCTGGTCAAACCGAAGAAGACTGTGCCGACTGCTTTTGAATTCACTGATATTGCAGGGATCGTAAAAGGCGCGTCTAAAGGAGAAGGACTCGGTAACAAATTTCTTTCTCATATTCGACAGGTTGACGCGATTTGCCACGTTGTCCGTGCTTTTTCTGATGACAACATTACACACGTTTCCGGAAAAGTTGATCCGATTGATGATATTGAAACAATCAACCTTGAGCTGATCCTTGCTGATATGGAAACGGTTGAAAAGCGGATTACACGCGTCAGCAAACTTGCAAAGCAAAAAGATAAAGACGCTGTATTCGAGTTTGAGATTCTGTCTAAACTGAAAGAAGCGTTTGAGAATGAAAAACCCGCTCGTTCTGTTGAGTTTACTGAAGAGCAGCAAAAGCTTGCAAAGCAGCTTCATTTATTGACTTCGAAGCCTATCTTGTATGTGGCGAACGTGAGTGAAGAAGAAGTGGCTGACCCGTCTGGCAATGAAAATGTAGCGAAGATTCGTGAGTACGCTGCCGGCGAAAACGCGGAAGTTATCGTTGTCTGTGCGAAAATTGAATCTGAAATCGCTGAGCTTGAAGGCGAAGAAAAGCAAATGTTCCTTGAAGAGCTTGGCATTGAAGAATCAGGTCTTGATCAGCTGATTAAGGCGTCATACTCTCTGCTTGGCCTTGCAACATATTTCACAGCCGGGGAACAGGAAGTCAGAGCTTGGACATTCAAAAGAGGCATGAAAGCCCCTGAGTGTGCAGGCGTTATTCATAGTGACTTTGAGCGAGGCTTCATTCGTGCTGAAACTGTTGCTTATGAGGATCTTCTTGCGGGCGGCGGCATGGCAGGAGCCAAAGAAGCAGGAAAAGTCCGTCTCGAAGGAAAAGAGTATGTGGTCCAAGACGGAGATGTTATTCATTTCCGATTTAATGTATAGGATGCAGTTGTAAAGGGACAAGAGCTTTGGTATAATATAAAATTGTGAGTAATAGAATTATTGCTCCTTGCCCATTATGGGCCGCTTAGTCCAAAAGGAGGTGCAAACAGATGAGAAAGTACGAAGTTATGTACATTATCCGCCCAAACATTGACGATGAGTCTAAAAAAGCAGTTATCGAGCGTTTCAACAACGTTCTGACTTCTAACGGTGCGGAGATCACTGGAACAAAGGATTGGGGTAAACGTCGTCTTGCTTACGAAATCAACGATTTCCGCGACGGTTTCTACCAAATCTTAAACGTTCAAGCTGACGCTGCGGCAGTTCAAGAATTTGACCGTCTAGCTAAGATCAGTGACGATATCATTCGCCACATTGTTGTTAAAGAAGAAGAATAAGCAATTTTGAAATATATAATGGTAAAAGGTGGTCTTTCTTATGCTTAACCGAGTTGTATTAGTCGGAAGACTGACAAAAGACCCAGAGCTTCGTTATACGCCAAACGGTGCGGCTGTTGCCACGTTTACTCTTGCTGTGAATCGTACGTTTACGAACCAGTCCGGAGAACGTGAAGCCGATTTCATTAATTGTGTCACTTGGAGAAGACAAGCTGAAAACGTTGCAAACTTCCTGAAAAAAGGAAGCCTTGCAGGCGTAGATGGCCGTTTACAAACAAGAAACTATGAAAACCAGCAAGGACAGCGTGTCTTCGTGACCGAAGTTCAAGCTGAAAGTGTTCAGTTTCTTGAGCCTAAAAGCGGCGGCGGTTCTGGTTCAGGTGGATACAACGAAGGAAACAGCGGCGGAGGCCAGTACTTTGGCGGAGGCCAAAATGATAATCCATTCGGGGGAAATCAGAACAACAACCAGAGACGCAATCAGGGAAACAGCTTTAATGATGACCCGTTTGCCAACGACGGCAAACCGATTGACATCTCGGATGATGATCTTCCATTCTAATGAGAATATCGCTTAATCTAAAACAGAAAGGAGGGAAATGACAATGGCAGGAGGACGCAGAGGCGGTCGTGCGAAACGCCGTAAAGTGTGTTATTTCACTTCTAACGGTATCACGCACATCGACTACAAAGATGTAGATCTTCTTAGAAAGTTTGTTTCTGAGCGCGGTAAAATTTTACCACGTCGTGTAACTGGAACAAACGCTAAATACCAACGTAAATTGACTGCAGCGATCAAACGCGCTCGTCAAATGGCTTTACTTCCATACGTAACTGGTGAGTAAGCTGATATGTAAAGAGCAAGGACCTTCGGGTTCTTGCTCTTTTTTATAGGGGGGATGAAACATGAAGCTGATTTCTTGGAATGTAAACGGCCTGCGGGCTGTTATGAGAAAGATGGATTTCCTCTCTTACCTGAAAGAAGAGGATGCAGATATTATATGTCTTCAGGAAACAAAGATACAGGACGGCCAGTTGGATCTTCAGCCTGAAGGCTATCATGTGTATTGGAATTACGCAGTGAAAAAAGGATATTCCGGCACGGCTGTTTTTTCAAAACAAGAGCCGCTGCGGGTTATGTACGGTATCGGAAAGGAAGAGCATGATCAAGAAGGCAGAGTGATTACGCTGGAATTTGAAAACATGTTTGTGATGACCGTTTACACGCCCAATTCTAAAAGGGGTTTGGAGCGGATCAATTACCGAATGCAATGGGAAGAGGCTTTATTATCTTATATTCTTGAATTGGGTAAGAAAAAACCGGTCATTTTATGCGGCGATTTGAATGTAGCTCATCAGGAGATCGATTTGAAAAATCCAAAAGCGAATCGGAATAATGCTGGATTTTCTGATCAAGAAAGAGGGGCATTCACTCGTTTCTTAGAAGCTGGATTTATTGACTCATTCCGTCATGTCTATCCTGATCTTGAAGGCGCTTATTCCTGGTGGTCGTATCGCGCCGGCGCCCGGGAAAGAAATATCGGATGGCGTCTCGATTATTTTGTTGTTTCCGAAAGGCTGAAGGGACAGATTGGGGATGCCTGCATATCAGCGGACGTCATGGGTTCCGACCATTGTCCTGTTGAACTTATGATCAATATATGATGAGATGGCAGTAAGGAATTTACACTTACTGCTTTTTTATATGAAAAAGGAGAAAGAGATGGCAAACATAAAAGAGATTGCAAGATTGGCAAATGTATCTGTTTCGACCGTTTCACGTGTATTGAATCATCATCCGTATGTGTCTGAAGAAAAGAGGAAACTTGTTCATCAAGTCATAAAGGAATTAGATTACATACCAAATCGAACCGCAATCGATTTGATTCGCGGGAAAACCCATACTATCGGTGTGATTCTGCCTTATAGCGATCATCCCTGCTTTGATAAAATCGTAAACGGGATCACCAAGGCGGCCTTTCAGCATGAGTATGCAACAACCCTCCTCCCCACCAATTACAACTCCGCTTTTGAAATCAAATATCTAGAATTGTTAAGAACGAAGAAAATAGATGGTCTCATCATTACATCCCGCGCCAATGACTGGGACAGCATTATCGCTTATCAGGAGTATGGGCCGATCATTGCATGTGAGGATACCGGAGAGATTGATGTCCCATGTGCGTACAATGACAGAAAAGCTGCGTATGAAGAGAGCTTCCGCTATCTAAAGAGCCGGGGACATGAGAATATCGCTTTTACGTGCGTCAGAGATGCCGGCAGGAGCCCGAGCACGGCTGATAAAGCTGCGGCCTATAAAGCTGTCTGCGGAAGGCTGGAAGACCGTCATATGCTGTCAGGATGCAACGATATGAATGACGGTGAGCGGGCTGCACAGCACTTTTATACGAGCGGGCAGGTTCCGACTGCTATTTACGCAAATAGTGATGAAGTGGCAGCTGGAATCCATGTATTTGCCCAAAAGAATAAATGGGATGTTGAAATCATTGGCGAGGGGAATTCTTCTATCAGCCGAGTTCTTGGCTTTCCGTCGCTAGATTTGAATCTTGAGCAGCTCGGCATCGCAGCATTCTCTCTATTCTTGCAGGATGAACCGATTGATATCAAAATTCAGCATCAATTCGAGAAAAAAGCTTGAACTGAAATGCATTTCATACTTTATAACTTCATTGAAGGTGAAGATGAAGGAGGAGGAAGAAATGCGGATTGAACATACAGCGATCTGGGTCAATGATTTAGAGCGAATGAAATCCTTTTGTGAAACGTATTTTAATGGCAAAGCGAATGATTTGTATCATAATGAGAAAAAAGATTTTAAGTCTTATTTTATGACATTTGATTCCGGAGCAAGGCTGGAAATCATGAAAAAAGGAAATGTGACTGATCCGCCTTCACAAACGATGACAGGCTGGGCGCACATTGCTTTTTCCGTTGGAAGCCGGGAGAAGGTTGATGAACTGACCAATCAATTGAAGAAGGATGGTTTTGCCGTAGTAAACGACCCGAGGACAACAGGAGACGGCTACTATGAAAGTGTGATTGAAGATGATGAAGGAAATTTGATTGAGATTACAATCTGACATGGAGTGACTTGAATGCTGAGGACAGAAAAAGAAAAAATGGCAGCCGGAGAACTATATAATCCGGAAGATCAACACCTACTATTTGAACGCAAACATGCGAGACAGCTGAGTAGACAATATAATGAAACACCAGAAGATGATGCAGTGCGGACGGAGCTTTTGAAGGAGCTGCTCGGTTCGCTTGGTGATCAAGTCACGATTTTGCCGACATTTCGCTGTGATTATGGCTATCACATTCATATTGGAGATCATACATTTGTTAATTTTGACTGTGTTATTTTAGATGTGTGTGTGGTGCGTATCGGACGTCACTGCTTGATTGCGCCAGGGGTACATATCTATACGGCCGGTCATCCGCTTGATCCGATTGAAAGAAAGTCCGGCCAGGAGTTCGGTAAGCCTGTAACCATTGGAGATCATGTTTGGATCGGAGGCCGGGCGGTAATTAACCCGGGAGTGACGATTGGTGATAACGCGGTGATCGCATCAGGGGCTGTTGTGACTAAGGATGTACCTGCTAATACTGTTGTAGGCGGAAACCCCGCGAGGATGTTGAAGGAATTGTAATGAGATCAGTGCGGCAGGTCCGCACTGACTTTTTTCAAATCTGTTTCGCATTCGTTTTAGGGCCGAAGCAGATTAACAGTAAGGAGCATGCGAGCCAGCAGCCGCCGATAAATAAAAAGACGCTGACATAGCCGAGCTGAACGGCGATAAATCCGACGAGCAATGAGCCGAAAATGTTTGAAAAGCGGCCGAGGCCATAGGCTAAACCGCTGCCAGATGAGCGGTATTCAGTCGGATAAGGTTCTGACGTATAAGCGTATAAGTTCGAGGTGAAAACCCGTTCCGTGATATTCACAATAAAACCAAACACAATAATCATGATCGGAATAAAAGTCATGCCATATAAGAGACCGGCGATGGCTGTCAGAAACGCGCTGGCGGCTAAAATCCATTTTCTCTGAAATGTTTCAGAAATCATCGAACCAATCAATGCGCCAAGCGGAGCGCCGACGGAGTGCAGTACGTTATACCACAATGTATTTTCCATAGAGATGCCGTTGCTTTTTAAGAGGCTTGGGACCCATGAGGCAAATCCGTAAAATCCAAACGTTTCAAAAATCCATACAGCAGATAAAACGATGGTGATTTTGAGGTTTCTTCCTTTCAATAAACCTGTGTAACCGGCATGCTGCTGAACGGCACTGTTTGCTTTAGGCTGAGCTGGTTCCTGAAGCGGGCCTTTCTCTTGTTCAACCTGCGCCTCAATTCTGTTGAGGATCGCATCGGCTTTCGCATACTCACCGCGATTTTCGTGCCAGCGAGGTGACTCTTCCAGACGGCGGATAAAGAAAAAATAAATAAGGCCGACGGCACCCCATACAAATACAAGCCTCCATCCCCATGAGCCGAGCGGAATGACAAAGGCAGACACAATATTGGTGATCGGAACGCCGACCAATCCAATCATGGCGCAGAAAGAAATATATTTCCCGCGGACACTGGAAGGAAAAAATTCCGCCAAATAGCTATTGGTAATCACCATGGCGGCTGCGACACCAAATCCGGTGAGAAAACGGAATGTCATTAAAGACGGGATGTCCCATGCCGCGGCATTGCATAGCGATGCGATTGAGAAAACAAACACAAATAGATGTAAGGCTTTTTTGCGACCGATTCGATCTGACAGCCTTCCCCCCAGCGATGCGCCTAAAAACATGCCTAAAAATGAAGCCGCCGTTATATTGGCAATGGTTGAAAGCGGTATGCCCCAATGCTCGATCAGTGCCGGTGCTACATTGCTAAGGGTAAATAAATCTGCAAGGTCAAAGAAATAAACAATGCCGAGAGCGGTTAATACTTGGAAGTGAACGCGGGAAATCGGAAGGCGGTCTAAACGATTCGCTGCGTTGGAGAAAGGATGTGTGTTCTTCTGTTTGAAGATCGTATTCATAAAAAACCCCCTTTTGAGTAGTAAGAAAAAACTGAAAATTAACCTCTTGAAATTATTATAAGTATCTTGATTCATTGGCGACAGAGTTCAAATCACTAGATGAAAGAACTAATTTATTTTCATTTTGCTTAAAAGATTTCCAAAACAGTAGATTTGAAGACCAATTTATGCAAATATATAGGAATATTCTCATTGAAAGGAAGAGACATAGAAGGAATGAATTCATTTATCCGTCCATTAGAAGGAAACAATACATTGTGGAGATATTTTTTCGCCTTTTTGGTGATCGTAGGTTTATATGTATTCGGGAATATTGCTTACCTTTTCGCTATACTGTTTACTGTTATTGTGAATCCAGATATCACGTTTGATTTGGATGAAGCTGTGCTGAGTGATCCTCTGGTCGATCTTTATTTGGCTCATGTCATTTATTTATTTGCGATTCCGGGAGTATGGCTGGCTGTCCGCTTTATTCTGAAACGGCCATTTCGATCGGTCATTACGCCAAACGCTAAGATCAATTGGCGGAGAATTTCCTTTGGCTTTATTGCTTATTTCTTGCTGATGATCGCCGTACAATTAATTGACTTTGCGATTCATCCTGACAGCTACTCAATGCAAGATGTTGATCCTTCACGGTTTATCTGGCTGGTGGCGGCGGCTCTCATTTTGGTTCCGTTTCAAACGTCAGCTGAGGAACTGTTTTTCAGAGGGTTTTTGCTTCAAGCTTTCGGGAGAGTGACGAGAAATCCTCTTATCTTGACATTGATTGTCGGAGGCTTGTTTGGCGTACTGCATTTTGCGAATCCAGAAATGAACAATGGCGCTGTCTGGGCAGGAATTGAGTATTTAACTTTTGGTTTTGTGTGGACCTATTACACGATTAAAACAGGCAGTATTGAAATATCACTTGGCGCCCATGCCGCGAATAATATGTTTTTGTGTATGTTTATCACAGAGAAAAACAGTGTGTATGGAGGAATTCCTTCGTTATTTACGGTTACGCGGGGGAACCCGATGTGGGAGGCTTTATTTACGATAGCGGTCAATCTTGTTTTTGCGGGAATCGCATTATGGTACCATAAGAAATCACAAAGTAAGCAGCAAGGGTCTTAATCCCTGCTGCTTATTAATGTTTGGAGGGCTTCTTCGATATTTGTTGTCGGCTGCTGGCAGGCGAAGTTTTCGCAAATATACACGGTTGTTTTGCCGTCTATGATACGGTAGTCTGCTGCGAATGGCGCTATGTCTTTGCATTGATCAGGATGTTCTGCCACCAGAATGGAGTCGTTTGGCTTAAAGTCTTTTTGAATCGCGGTTATCAATTGTTTTCTGTCTGGATCGTCTGCGCTGCCAAAAATAACGATTTCTTTTTTAGGCGTCACATGCTTTAACACACTTTGCATAAAGAAAGCATGGCCGCTCGGATACGCGTCGATATCCGGCTTGAACACAGAAAACATCGTTTCCGCTTTTTCAATCAATGATAAGTCGCCTGTGGCCTGTCCGAGGCGCAGCAGCTGAACGGCTGCCACGCTGTTTCCGGAAGGCACGGCGCCGTCATATACTTCTTTTTCTCGGACGATTAAGGCTTCTGCATCGTGTCCGGTGAAGTAGAACCCGCCATGCTCCTCATCCCAAAATAAGCCGATCATATCGTCTGTCAGTTTCTTCGCTTTTTCTAAATAAGAAAGATCAAACGAGGCTTCATAGAGATCCAGATAAGCCCATAGGAGAAAAGCGTAATCGTCTATAAAGCCTTTGTTTTTCACTTCGCCGTCTCGATACCGAACCATTACACGGCCGTCAATGATTAATTGGTTTTCAATAAATGTGATGGCGTCTTCCGCTAATCTGAGATATTTTGGTTCTTGGAATACCTTTGCCGCTTTGGCAAGGCCCGCGATCATCAGCGCGTTCCAAGAGGTCAGCACCTTATCATCGACATGCGGATATGTTCTATCTTCGCGTGTCTTCAAGAGCTGTCGTCTTGCGTCCTCAAGCTTGAGGCTGAGCTCTTCCTCAGTTAAACCGAATTCAACCTTGATTTGTTCCCGCTTTGTGTGAATGAGGTTCGGAATATTTTTGCTTTCAAAATTCCCTTTTTCAGTGATATCATACACTCGGCCATACAGCGTTCCGAGATCGTCTCCGAGCGTTTTCAGAATCTCTTCCTTTGACCACACGTAGTACTTTCCTTCTTCTCCTTCTGTGTCCGCGTCTAAAGCGGAGAAAAAGCTTCCGTCTTCATGAGTCATTTCCCGCTGAATGAAGGTGATGATTTGTTCGCAAATCTCTTGATACCGGCTGTTTTGCGTAACTTGATAAGCTTCTGTATAAGCCGTCAGCAGCAACGCATTATCATATAGCATTTTTTCAAAATGGGGAACGAGCCATTCGTCATCGGTCGAGTAGCGGGCAAATCCATAGCCGATATGATCGTAAATGCCGCCATTCGCCATGCTGTCCAGCGTTTTCGTCACGTTGTATAAAGCATTTTCCTGCCCCGTATTGTGATGATAACGAAGCAAATACATCAGCATATGGGGCATCGGAAATTTCGGCGCCTGCCCGAAACCCCCGTAGATCGTATCAAACCCGTTGGCAAGCTGCTGGAATGTCCGGTGAATCGCTGACTCGCTAAGGGCTTCACCTGATTTTGCAGCTGTTTTGTTCTGCAAATGTTTAGCGGCGTTCTCCGCAATATCCTCGACATGTTCGCGATCGTTCGCAAATGTCTCAGACAGATGCTCAAGCACATCAACAAAACCGGGACGATTGAATTTGCTCGTCTTTGGAAAATATGTACCCGCGTAAAACGGCTTCTGGTCAGGCGTGATAAACACATTCAACGGCCAGCCGCCCTGCCCGGTCATCAGCTGACAGATTCTCATATAAACAGAATCCACATCCGGACGCTCTTCCCGGTCGACTTTAATCGCCACAAACCGTTCATTGAGAAGGCGTGCGATTTCTTCGTCCTCGAAGCTCTCGTGGGCCATCACATGGCACCAATGGCATGTTGAATAACCGATGCTGACCAGAACCGGTTTGTTTTCGCGTTTCGCTTTTTCGAAGGCTTCTTCTCCCCAAGGGTACCAGTCTACTGGGTTGTGGGCGTGTTGAAGTAAATATGGAGACTTCTCAGCGATTAATCTATTGGGTTTATTGTTAGTGGGCATGGGATCACCTTCTTTCCGTTTTATTTATATTTAGCTTACCACAGTAATTATAAGTAAATACAAACTCTTCATTTTATTTAGTGCTTTAGGAAAACCCATTCTGTTAACTGTTTATAAAGGTTTTCTTGATCAATAGGCATATTGTTTTCAATCCACCAATTTAATACTCCAAGGACAGCGCCAACATAGGCCTCTACAGCAATCTGCATGTCAATCGAGTTGTTCTCAAGCGAACAATCTTCAATCAAGTGCTCCTTCATGCCCGACCCCATTTCTCTTCGTAACAAATTCCTCAGAGAATCTCTTTCTTCCGCCAGGAGCTGTGAAAACAATTTTTTATGTTTTGTTGCTATTGAAAATAGCTCTTGAAAACTTTCAGATGGAGTAAGTTGGCCGAGCTTAAATTCATCCTCAGCAACTTGCCTTAATGCATGGGAAAGTAAGTCGAATTTGTCATTAAAATGAGTGTAAAACGTGGTTCTATGTACCATGGCTAAATCACAAATTTGTTTCACGGTTATTGTTTCAAAGGAGTACTTTTCCATTAAACCCAATAATGCATTGCAAAGAAGCTTATGTGTTCTTCTCACCCGTAAGTCATCAGTTGTGTGCTTATCCAAGACAATTACCTCTTTCTGTACCGTTATTCGACATATTGATCATTTTATCGGTTGATTCATTTTATTATACACCATAATATTTAAACTACAAATACACGTTATTATACATGTGTAGAAAAAAGGAGTGCAATCGATGGCTAATTTAAGTACAAATCATCAACTTACTGCTCATGAACAACAATTACTCAGGAACGCCACAGAACTCGTTCCCTACCTTCAAAAATTTGCAACTAAAATTGATGAAGACCGACATATTCCAGATGAAGTTATACAAAAAGTTTTGGAGGCAGGACTCTTTAAGCTCGGTACATTAAAAAAATATGGCGGTCATGAAGTGAGTATCCGTGCAATGGTCGAAATTATTTCTGAAGTAGCAAAAGGAAATGGTTCTGTTGGTTGGGTCGTTCAAATCATAAACGGAAATAATTACAACGCTTCGTTGTCCTTATCGTCTGAAGTTTTGGATTCGATCTTTAACCAGGATGAGGAAGTGCGTTTCTGTTCTGTTTTACAGGCACGTAAAGCGGTTGTGAAAAAAGTAGACGGAGGTTATTTAGTAGAGAAGGGCTTTTGGGGATTTGGCTCTGGTTCCAAACATGCCACCCATGCATTGTTAAATTTGATGGATATGAAGTCCTTGCAACAAAGCGGGAATCCGGAAATGATGCTGGCAGTTGTGCCAATGAATGAAGTAACAATTGTGGATGATTGGTATACAATGAGCCTAAAAGGATCCGCAAGTAACAGTTTGGAAATGAAAAATGTATTTATTCCAGAACACTATGTAATACGCCAGGACATGAGTCACCAGAATTTTTCACCAGTAGAATTAAAGGGACGAGACAGGTATAAACCTTATGTAAATGTTATCACTTCCATAACAACAGGGATAAGCGCTATTCTCGGGCTTGCCAGAGGGGCATTGGAATTTTTTGTAGAGAAAGCACCTCATAAAGGGATTACAATGACAACCCATACTTCCCAAGCGAATGTAGGGCATATTCAATATAAAGTAGGACTTGCAGCCATGAAGGTTGAATCAGCTCACCTTCATATTAGCCGAACGATTGAAAATTTAGAGCATCATGTTCAGAGTGGAGAAAAATTCAGCTTAAAAGAATTTGCCCAAATCCAGACCGATATTACGTATGCGGCTATGTTGTGCTGGGAAGCAGTAGATATGCTAGTGGAAGAAAGTGGAGGAAGTGTCATTGCCGATTCCAATCGTTTGTCAGGAATATTCCGCGACATTAGAGGCGGGGCTAATCATGCACTTACTACAGCATCAACTGGACTGGAGTTATACGGAAGAGTACTGATGGGGGTGCCTCCGCAACATATCATGACACTTGGTGTAGCAACGCATTTTGAAAAATAAATGGATACGGGGGAGAAGAAGATGAGAAAAATAGCGATAATATCCGGAAGTCCAAACGAAAAATCCCGTATAAATGGTGTAATAAATTATGCTAAATTAAAACTAGAACAAAACGGATGCGACGTGACGATTATTAATGTACCTTCATTACCTGCAGAAGATTTAATACACGCTAATTTTAACAGTAAGCCTATACTAGCTGCGCATACTAAGGTTGAAGAAGCGTCAGGAATTATTATTGCAAGTCCGGTATACAAAACAACTTATACTGGAGTTCTCAAAACCTATATCGATTTATTACCCCAAAAAGGTTTTAAAGATAAAATAGCAGCGGCATACTTTGTAGGAGGAACCATTTCAAATTTACTTTCAATAGACTACGCATTAAAACCTCTGTTAGCATCTATGGGAGCCAAAAGTTTTGGAGAGAATGTTTTTGCAGTAGATAATCAGATCGAACGTAATGAAGGCAGCGAACAAAAGATACGTTTTCAATTAGCAGACGAATTAGAACAACGAATTGATGCTTCTGTTTTGGACATGATTACTTATATTACGCATTGATCGTAGAGAAAACCACCCGCTATCATGGGTGGTTTCAGCTTATCGACAAACTCATAAAAAGTTACAAGTTGTTTATCTGCATATACCATCACAAAAAAGCTTGGTTCGAAAATTCACATTTTGAGCCAAACTTTTTTCATTCATTTAAGCAATATCCAAGATAAACAACACATCTCAAAGTTTATTGGCTGTATCCACAAAGATGAACACTACTTCTTTTTTCGATTCAAGTGCCAGTTTTTTATAGATGCTAATCTATCCTTAAATCTCTTTTCTGACCCTTGATCACTTGGGTGATAGTATTCTCGGCCAATAAGTGAATCAGGCATGGACTGCATATCAGTGATTTTGTCTTTGAAATCTTGTGCATGTTGGTATTCCTTACCGTACTCAAGGTCTTTCATTAGTTGTGTTGGTGCATTACGCAGTTGCAAAGGTACAGGTTCATTGACCGAATGCAAAGCATCCTTTTGGGCTTTTTTATAAGCTGCATAAACTGAATCAGATTTAGGAGCCAATGAAAGATAAATTACTGCTTGTGTTAAGTGTACATCACATTCAGGCATACCAAGAAACTGACATGCTTGAAATACACTAACACTTAATTCCAGCGCTCTGCTATCCGCCACACCAATATCCTCGCTAGCAAATCGCACTAAACGTCTAGCTATATAGAGTGGGTCTTCTCCTGATTCAAGCATTCTGGAAAGCCAATAGATAGCAGCATGAACGTCGCTGTTTCGCATGGACTTATGGAGAGCTGATATGATGTTGTAATGCTCCTCACCGTTCTTATCATAAAAGAGAGCTTTTCTTGTGATCAGTTGTTTTATAACATCCTCATTGACCTTTACATGTTTCCCATCTCTCTCTGCATTCAACACACACATTTCTAAAGTGTTTAATGCAATCCGCGCATCTCCATTAGCAAATTTAGAAATCGTTATCAAGATATCATAACTGATTTCCACTTCTTCTGTAAAACCTTTTTGAATGGAGTTCTTTAATAATTTTACGATATCTTTAGTTTCCAACGGGTTTAATACAAAGACCTTACTTCTCGATAATAAGGCGGAATTCACTTCAAATGAAGGGTTTTCAGTGGTTGCGCCTATCATGATGATACTGCCTTTTTCAACATATGGTAAAAAGGCATCTTGTTGCGCTTTATTAAAACGGTGGATTTCATCAACGAAAACGATAGTCTTTTCACCAAATTGACGATTATATTCTGAATCGTCCATTACCTTCCTTATTTCTTTTATTCCGCTTCTCACTGCACTGAAAGTAATAAACTCCGCTTTTGTCTTGTTTGCAATAATTTTGGCAAGTGTAGTTTTACCAACACCTGGAGGACCCCAAAATATCATGGATGACACTTGATCGCTTTCAATCAATTCACGGAGAATCTTTCCTTTTCCCAATAAGTGTTCCTGACCAATGAACTCTTCAAGACTTTGAGGTCGCATTCTACTTGCCAGAGGTCTGGTCTTATCATTGTCATCTTCAAAAATTGAGCCTTGTTTCATGAGAGTTCTCTCCTCTCTATCAATATTTTATATATCTTTCATCAAGACACTTAAATCTCCTTCGAACACCTTCTCGCTCCGTTTATTTAACGTGGTCAGACGTACAGTGACAATTCCACTCTCTTTCTTCTTTTGTACTTTTCCAATTACTTCTACAACAACATTAATCATCCTCCGGGTAAACAAGTTTAAAGAATTTTATATTGCTCATTCCAGTCCCGGCAATTACAACTTCCTCATGAGCACCTACTTCCATAATTTAAATCTTGTACTCATTGTTTGCATACCAGATGCTATTATGTCTCCAAATCGACCGGCTTTTGCTTTTTCTCATCTATTATATGGAGGAATTGAGGATCATAAATCATGCTAGGAATATTCGATCTACATAAGTTACATCATCAATAGAACAATCTAAAAACCCAAAATAATCTCCTGCGTAAAACGTTCATTAATTGCCTTTTCATTTTTTAAAATTTTGTCAATAATAGCTTGCTGTCGAAAGTCATATTTACAGTTATATATAAACAGGCTGCCACAGAACATTTCAATGTGTTCAATGGCAGCCATCAGTTATGAACATAAAAACTACTGATCTAATATCGTAGTAAAGAACAGTGTGTGGTTTGAAAATCTCCTGATACTTAAACAATCACTTTCGGTTTTTTTACATTAGGGGAGAACGGTGTGATCAAATCCCAGGTAGAATGAATGACATGCCAGCCACTTGCGTCTTTCTGGAAAACCTCAATAACGTTGTAATGCATTTCAATCAAAGAGGTGTCCGCATGAAGCTGGAAAGTCAGAACTGCCATATCTTTACCGAACTGAACTCTTGGAGCATGGAAATCGTAGCTATCAGCATACATTTTTCCTTCAACGACAGTCTTCAGAAAATGTGCAACTTCTTCATATGTATCTGCTCTCTCTTCAGTATTTGCATCAAAATAAGTGAAGTTGTCCCTGGACCAGAGATCCAGATAACCAGACATATCGCCTTTGAAATATTTATCCAGCGCAGCCTTTTCCATTCCTATAATTTCTTCTGCTAACTTCTGCTGTTCAGGGGTATAGCGTGCTTCATAAAATTTCTTTATTGTTTTACCTCTTTCTTTTTATAAATTATATACAAGACTAAAGAAAAATCGTCATGCGTTATTTGAAACTGGATACTTCCTTTAGAATCGTTGAAGTGATATGATCATTTTAGCCCAACGAACAGAATGAATAAAGGTAAAATCAAGACTTCAACTGATACTTTTCGGACGTTTATATCATTTTAGAATAAAGGGGTTTACGTAATGAAACGAAAGGAAAAACAAAAAATTAATATAAAACGCCTTAAATATCAACCTGTATTATCATACCCGTACGATTTGGAAGTCTTTCGTTTCTCTGATCTTAAACAGCGAACACCAAAAGAAAAGATGCATATAACTTATAGGTATGAATTCTATATGCTTATATGTGTTATTCAAGGAGAGTGTGTACAATGGGTTGATTTTGAGCCGATTTCCTGTAGACAAGGAACCTTACTTGCCATATCTCCAGGTCAAGTTCATAATTTTGGACATGATGAGAATTGGGACGGGTGGATTATTTTGTTTCGTTCGGAGTTTCTTTTACCTAACACAACAACTTTAAATGAGCATAAGCTAGCTCTTGACTTTGATAGGCTACCAAACATTTTAAATTTAAATAATGATGAGTTAAGTCGTGGAATCAGTTCAATCGAACAAATGCTTGAAGACTCGTTAGTTGAAGGGGAAGAAGAGGATGTGCATATGTTATTACGTTACCAGCTTTATGCATTTGTGGCTTGGCTCAATATTCTTCATAAACAAAAACAGATGCATGACAATATTCACTCTCAAATATCGCCGCGTTTTACAAAATTCCAAAAACTCGTTGAGGAATGCTTTGCTGAGTTAAGTCATGTCAGTGATTATGCTATTCGGCTAAACTGCTCAGAAAAAACTCTGAATCGAGCAACTATGGCAGCAGTCGGCATAAGTGCCAAAGCTTTTATTTCTGCCCGAATTAACCTTGAAGCGAAACGGTTGCTAATGCATACTGACTATTCTATAAGCGACATTGCAGAAAAACTCAATTTTAAGGAACCTACCCACTTTAACAAATTTTTCAAACGTGAAACAGGTTGTACACCTACAGAGTTTCGACAGCAGCATTTGTGAAATTATTGACATCAACGTTAATTTTTATGTTTAAAATGCTTTATTAATTGTGGATATATAGTTGGTTACGTACTATATGTTGTGACAACGTTGCTTTACAAAAAAAATCAGGTTCAAATTATATTGAATAAACGAGACTCAAAAACATACGTTCTTCAAATGCTATACTTGAGAAAATCAGCACTCATAATATTATATGATGCGGTGTCACTAATCTAGCTTGATTAGCAGGAACACTCTTTATCTTTACTTGGTTAACTTGGTTAAATTAAAGCTCTGCTCGATTAAATAATAAATTTCTCCTTCTGGATCTGTACGGTCCAAAACAAGTGAAATCCAATGTTCCTTATCCATATGATATCCAGGAAGGATGTTTTTTCCGTTTCTTAAACTATCACTTATTTCAGGTGGACATTTTAGATTCAGAATATCTATTTCGTCATTTCCCTCCAATCCTAATTTCTCGGGGAGAACATTCATTATAAGACCGTACCATTTTTTGTTTGATTCATGTCTCAAAGTAGCATAGTTTTGGTATTTCTTCCATGGGTAATTAGGCGATGTACCGTATTTTTCTTTGACGTGTTTAAAGATATCTTCTCTTGTTAACATACTCAACCACTTCCTTATTCACTCTAATTCGTTCTTTGATAAAAATCACAGGGAGGTGTCTCAACGATTCTTGGTTGTCTGTTTTGGTTACTTTAACAGACATGGCACCAATGGCATGTTGAATAACCGATGCTGACCAGAACCGGTTTGTTTTCGCGTTTTGCTTTTTCGAAGGCTTCTTCTCCCCAAGGGTACCAGTCTACTGGGTTGTGGGCGTGTTGAAGTAAGTATGGTGATTTCTCAGCGATTAATCTATTGGGTTTATTTTTGTTTGGCATGGGATCACCTTCTTTCTATAATTAGTGTATATTTAACTTAACACATTTTCTCAAAAATAATCCCTGCTTCTTTATACAGCTGACTGTTCTCTAGTATTGTACTTAGGAAAACGTATTACCCCCGAAGCAGTTAAAACGCCTAATATAACTAATACAGCCCCAATAACTTGAAATACCTTTATTGGTGTTCCAACAGCAAATGAAATAATCATCGTTACAACGGGAACAAGGTTGAAAAATAAAGATGTTTTACCTGCCCCAATCTCCTTAATCCCCTGATTCCACCATAGGTAACCCAAAACGCTTGTAAAGAAAGCCATAAAGGCAATTGCCCCCCAAACTCCAATCGGGATGTTCGATAAAGAAACAGGTTTGGATGTAAATAGGGAAACTACTATTAAACTAACAGCACCGATAACCATCGTATAAGTGGTTGTAGATAGCGGAGTACCATCTTTTACAAACCGCCGTCCAAGTACACCATAAAGTGCCCAACAAACGTTACCTGTAAAGATTATTAAATCTCCCCCTGAAATTGATAAGGTTTTAATGATTTCGATAGAACCTTGTGTAATGACTAACAATACACCGATGAATGCAAAGAATATGCCGAGCACTTGTTTTTTTGTCATTTTGTCCTTTAAGATCATTCGAGCGAAAATTGCTGTTAATAAAGGATTCAGACCCATTATTAATGCTCCGTTAACGGGAGATGTATATTTCAAACCAATAAAAAACAAGGCATTAAATCCAAATATTCCTATAATTCCAAGAACAATGTATGAAACGGCGTTTTTCCGTAATTGACTCTTCTTTATACCTTCAGTAAAAATCAAAATGATGAGCATCACTGCAGCAGCTAAACCGAAACGCCATGCCGCAGAGAACGATGGAGAAAAATATCCAACCGTATATTTTGCAAGATTAAAAGTAGCTCCTGTAAAAATAGAGAAGCCAATTAACATCAGGTATATATTTAAATGTTTCATTTGTTTTCCACTTCCTCTTTCAAAATTGAATAATATGTATCCAGTTTTCCTTTTGTAGTAGAAATTACTTCTTCCAGCTCCTTTTTTTTAATTTCCATTTTCTCTAAGTGCTTAGTTAAAATCTCAATACGTTTATTTATAGATGGGGAGAGCTGTGCTGATTTAACATCCGAATTGATTTTTTCCAAAATGCAGCCGTCTTTGACAAACTCATTAATATCCTCTAAAGACATACCTGTTTCCTTTAAACTTTTAAGGAATGTCATGAACTGAATATCAGTCTCTGTATAAAAACGCCTTCCACTGTTTTTTCGTTTTGGTGGTGGAAGTAACCCAATCTTTTCGTAATATCTTAATGTATACGAGCTAATACTAGTCTTCTCAGCAGCTTTACTAATGGAATACAACAAACATCATTCCTCTCTTTTGATTAAAGTTAGTTTACAACTTAGAGTTAACTCTAAGTCAAGCAAATAAAAAAACCTGCTACCGCATGGTTACGGATTACAGGTTTTAGAAAATGAATAACATAAAAGGTAAACTGTATTATTTGAACAAATGGTATTAGCGTTTAAAAATGGCATCTTTTGAGTTCCACACGAGTTGATTACCTCAGGTCACCAATGCATGTTCTTTAGATTAGCCATCGTTAGCTATACCCAATAGATACGAGAACAGGCTTGTTTTCGCGTTTCGCTTTTTCATATGCTTCTTCTCCCTAAGGGAACCAGTCCACAGGGTTATGAGCAGGTTGAAGTAAAATAAGTAGACTTCTCAGCGATTAATCTATTGGGTTTATTGTTAGTGGGCATGGGATCCTCTTCTTTCGTTTTTTTTATAAATACAAAACTTAGCTGATTTACTTAAAAGAGGGAGAATAAAATATACTATAATGTTGAATTATGTTAATTCGTCCTTTTCAGTCTTCTTTTCTTTTATTACAGGAAAAGATATTTTGGGCTCTGTTAAAATTCGATGTTGATAATTCCATAGTATTAAGGGGAACCCATAATTTATGGACTCCCCTTTAGTTCAATAAGAAAAATAACTGTCGAGTGTTACCTTACTATGTATATTTTGGAGGGAAAGATTTTTTTTAGCCATTCCAATGATAAACGATTTGCACAACGCCAGAGGAAAATGTTCTTGTATTCACCATTTTTAAATTTATCCTCTGTTTTACATCAATAAACAACGGTTTTCCTTCTCCCAAAACAACAGGGTGAATAGATAATCTAAATTCATCAACAAGCCCCAAATTTATAAAAGTTGTAATGAGACTCGCTCCACCATATAGCCAAATGTCTTTGCCAGGCTTTTTCTTCAATTTATTTACTTCCTCAAGAATATTATCATTTATAAATATGGCTTGATTATCAATCTCATTTTGTGTTCTGGAAAAAACATATTTCTTTTTACTATGAACCAATTTCCAAATTTCCTTTTCTGTATCAGGGTCTTCATTTTTTGGAATATATTGTCCCCATAAATCGTAGCTTTTTCTACCATATAAAATAGTATCAATTTGATTTAAGAAATCAGTAAACCCCATATCAGGGTCCATAATGCACCAATCAACTTCTCCATTTTTCCCTTCAATAAAACCATCTAAAGTAACTGCTAAATCTAACACTATTCTTCTCTGTTTTAAGTTATTTGTCATAACTATTCATCCTTTTACATAAGAAGTTGGTAGAAATTCTTCTCCCACTCACACACCAGATGGACTAAGTTGCATTTGTGGACAAAGTGAAGAACAATATCCTAAAATGAAAGTGCCCACTACTCTCCGCAGCTCGATTAGCAGGAACACTCTTTATCTTCACTTGGTTAAATGAAAGCTCTGCTCGATTAAGTTATAGATTTCGCCTTCTGGATCTGTCCGTTCTAAAACAACTGAAATCCAATGTTCCTTATCCATATGATATCCGGGTAAGAAATTTTCCCCATTTCTTAAGCTATCACTTATGTCAGGGGGACATTTTAGATTCAGAATATCTATTTCGTCATATCCTTCCAAGCCTAATTTTTCTGGGAGAACATTCATGATAAGACCGTACCATTTTTTGTTTGATTCATGTCTCAAAGAAGCATAGTTTGGGTATTTCTCCCACGGATAATCAGGCGATGTACCGTATTTTTCTTTGACGTGTTTAAAGATATCTTCTCTTGTTAACATACTCAATTACTCCTTTATTCACTCTAATTTCTTCTTGGAAATATCAAAGAGCCATCCTTGGTTGTCCTTTGGATGCTTCAATAGAGATGTCACCAATGGCAAGTCGAATAGCCGATGCTGACCAGAACCGGTTTGTTTTCGCGTTTCGCTTTTTCGAAGGCTTCCTCTCCCCAAGGGAACCAATTCACAGGGTTATGAGCATGTTGAAGTAAATAAGGAGATTTCTCAGCGATTAATCTATTGGGTTTATTATTAGTGGGCATGGGATCACCTTCTTTCTAAATGTTTTTTTTAGTATTCTATTTCCACTATTTAATATACCAGATAGCTGAGGCCCGTCATAATTTGTCTGTGAGGTATTCCATAATGAAAATCAAGGGCTATAAACCCTTGATAGATTCATTATTTCACCTTTGAACTATAAAGATGGGTCTTTAATCGTAATGCTTTAACAAGATTGCTGAATTATGTCCTCCAAAACCAAAAGAATTTGATAGCCCATATTTCAATGGAAGGTGTCTCGCTTCTGATACAACATCTAAGTTGCAATCTGGATCTTGCTTCTCTACATTAATAGTGGGCGGAATAATTCCTCGTCTCAAACTTTCCACTAAAGCAATTGCTTCTACTCCGCCAGCAGCACCAAGCATGTGCCCAGTCATTGACTTGTTTGCAGTTGTTGGAATTTCACGTGAATGTTCACCAAATAATTTCTTAATAGCTAGAACTTCTGAACGATCACCTACTTGTGTACTTGTTGCATGAGCACTAATAACATCAATTTCACCTGTTGATATATTTGCACTTCTCAATGCTTTTTTCATTGCTAAGTAGGCACCCTTACCTTCTGGGTGTGATGCTACCATATGATGAGCATCTGAACTAGCTCCGTACCCCACTACTTCACATAATATCGGCGCATCTCTAAGAATAGCGTTTTCTAATGATTCTAATACTAAGATACCTGCGCCTTCACTCATAACAAAGCCATCTCTATCTGTATCAAATGGCCGGCTGGCTCGACTTGGCTCTTGGTTTCTTGTAGATAGTGCATGGGCGTTTCCAAAACTAGCCAAAGATAACTGTGTGATTGCAGCTTCCGCTCCACCGGCAAATATAATATCTGCTTCATCATTTCGGATAGCATTGAAAGCTTCACCAATAGAGGTGTTCCCGATTGAACAAGCTGTGACTGGTGATAATGATGGTCCTTGTGCTCCTAATCTTATGCTTATTTGGGCCGCAGCTGCATTTGAAATCATCATTGGTACAAGGCTAGGGCTTACTCTCGCGGGACTTCGTTTATTTAATACATTCACATTATCAACAAGCGATTGTATGCCTCCGATTCCTGAACCAACATATACCCCTAAACGTTCAAGATCAATATTATCTAACTGTAATTGTGAATTTTCTAATGCTTGTTCGGCTGCTGCTAAGGCAAACTGACTAAAACGATCTAATCGTTTTGCTTCTTTTCTCCCCAATATTTCATCTGCATCGAAATCACGAACGATTCCAGCTATCTTTGTTTTATAATCAGCAGTATCAAAAGAATCAATTAGAGATATTCCCGATTGTCCTTTAACTAGTTGATTCCAAAAGCTATTTACATCATTTCCTAGTGGAGAAATAACTCCCATTCCAGTAATGACAACTCTTTTCATGATAATTCCCTCCTTGTTTTTATTAACATTAGCTATTGTGTTATCCTATTACAAGTTGTTGTTTATCCTAGTATAATTAATACTATTTTAAAGGGAGATCTTAATGAAACCTGAAACAAGACTTCAAGCTTTATCAGAATTTCTAAAGAACCAACGTTCGAAAATTACTCCCCAAATGGTTGGTTTACCTGTAGGAACCCGCAGAAGAACACCAGGACTAAGAAGAGAAGAAGTGGCTCAACTAGCCGGTGTAAGTCTTACTTGGTATACATGGTTAGAACAAGGCAGAGATATAAAAGTATCTACTTCGGTATTAGATGCTATTTCTCGAGCATTACAATTAAATAACGATGAAAGGAGATATTTGTATGCTCTAGCGTTAGAGGAAGGAGTGAAACAACCCTTTATAAATGAGAATGAGAGGGGAATCAGTCCCGCTTTAGCAAAAATTTTGCAGGAACTTCGTTATTGCCCAACGATTATATCAGATAGAAGAAGTCAGATTGTTGGGTGGAATCAAGCAGCAGCTAATGTATTTTTGGATTTTGAACAAATCATCCCGGCAGAAAGGAATATAATACGCTTACTATTCGCAAGAAAAGAATTTAAAAGTTTAGCAGTGAATTGGGAGCATTTTGTTAGAGGATATATTGCAATATTTAGAACGTATTATGGACAGTATGTGGCTGATGACTGGTATGAGCAATTTATACAAGAAATGGAAAAGGCGTATCCCGAGTTTCATAAAATTTGGAATGAAAATGAGATAAGCTCTGCTCCTGAAGTATTAATTGAGTTTCGTCATGCTAAGGTAGGTAAAATGTTGTTTAATCTTACTTCATTACAAGTGCATGGGGATACTGATTTAAGATGCAGCGTCTATACTCCAGTTGAGGATACTGAAACTGAGCTTAAGTTAAAACGTTTAATTGAAGGCTAGCTATCGTTTGGAGAGTAGCAATACTTCCTTTATTTTGTTTAGACTGTAAATAAAAAAACAACTAGTATATAGTTCCTATTCGTTTTTGTATTTGGATGAAGTTGTTGTGTGCATCTAATATAAAAAAGATCCTATGCCACCAATGACAAGTCGAATAACCGATGCTGACCAGAACCGGCTTGTTTTCGCGTTTTGCTTTTTCGAAGGCTTCTTCTCCCCAAGGGCACCAGTCTACTGGGTTGTGGGCGTGTTGGAGTAAATATGGAGACTTCTCATCGATTAATCTATTGGGTTTACTTTTGTTTGGCATGGGATCACCTTCTTTCAAAATGTTTTTTAAAAGTATTCTCTTTCTTCTATTTAATATACCAGATACTTAAGATCTGTAATCATGTTTCCATGATGCATATATAATGTATTAAAAAAGGCCATTAACGCAGCCTTTTTTAGTACACTTATTTTCTATTTGTTTTTGACTTTAAGGGTCTTAATTACTACTTTTGTTGCCTCAGCGATAAGCTTGTCGTTATAATCAGCATCTTTTTTATCGCGGCTTGAAAGTACGGCAAGAACAATAGGATCTTCTTTTGGTGGCCAAATAATCGCAATGTCATTTCGCGTACCATATGATCCTGCTCCAGTCTTATCAGCAACTTCCCAACCTTTTGGCACTCCAGCACGGATTAATGTATCTCCAGTTGTATTTCTCTTCATCCAATCTATTAAAAGTTCACGTTTCTCAGTTGGGAGTGCATCTCCCAGTGTAAAAGCTTGAAGACTAGTAGCAAGTGCTTTTGGTGTACTCGTATCATGAGTTTCACCTGGATTTACTTCATTTAAATCTGGCTCAAATCGCTCTGGGTTGGTAACGTGATCACCAATTTTATCCAGTGCTTTTTTAAACCCAGCCGGTCCCCCCAGTTGTGTAAGGATGAGATTTGCAGCAGTATTGTCACTGTATCGAAGAGAAGCATCGGAAAGCTCCTTCAGGGTCATCCCTGTATCAACATGCTTTTCTGTAATCGGATTATAATTGACAAGATCCTCACGTGTATAGGTGACTTTTTGATTCAGGTCTTCTATTGACTTCTGTTGTAAAAGTGCTCCTACAGCTAGAGCCTTATGAGTTGATGCATAAGCAAAACGCTCATCTGGATGGTAGGTTACTGTTTGATTTGTACCAGTATTCAACGCAAAGACACCAAGTTTAGCATCATATTCTTCTTCAAGCTTGGCAAAATCATGGTTGCTGGAGGTTTCTGGTTTTTGGGGTTTCGTTAATTCAGCATCAACGTCATTGTTTGAACAGCCTACAAGCGTTGCGTATGAAAGAAATAGTACAGGTATCATTTTTCTGAATGTGGAAGTGCGAAAAATGTTGCTCAATGATTTCATTAAAGCTCAACCTCTTTCTTCAAAATATATTTTGTTCCATATAAAAATGCACCCCTAAGATACATACATACATAGATTACTCGGAGATTTTATTTATGTCTATCTTAAGGGGGGGGCACATCAAGTAATCCGAAAGGGATTTTTTAAAAAATAAGATTTATTATGAGAAGTTATATATAGATTTAATATTAACCAGCAGACGTTCCTCCATCGATTGTCAAAGTAGTCCCCGTTACATAAGAGGCTTCGTCAGAGAGAAGCCAAGCGATGCCTTTGGAAATCACTTCCGGTGTACCGACCCGTTTGCTTGGGCTCATCTCAGAGTAACTATTAAGCAGGGCTTCATCATTTTCCATTGTCTCTGTTCGTGTCGGTCCCGGAGCTACGGTATTGATACGAATGTCTTGGTTTGCATAGTCAAGCGCCGCTGATTTGCTCAGCCCTTCAACCGCATATTTTGAAGCGACATATGCGCTATTTGCCGCGAACACCTTAATGCCGGCTACTGAAGATGTATTTACGATCGATCCGCCTCCATTCTTTAACATTTGTTGGATTTCATGTTTCATGCTCAAATAAACACCCAATACGTTCGTTTGCATTGTATTTGAAAATAATTCCTTATCTGAATTGGCCAAAGGCGCTTGCTCCAGAACAACTCCTGCATTGTTGACGGCCAATTCCAGACGTCCATAACGGCTTACAATAACCTCAATAGCTTGGCTAATGCTTTCTTCATTAGTGACATCCATTTGGATGAAGAAAGCTTCTCCGCCAGCAGCGCGAATGTCACGTACCTTGCTCGCCGAATTGCTCGCGTCTGCCTCCGACAAACACTTTAGCGCCTCTTTCAGCCAATTCTTTGGCTACTGCTTTCCCAATACCACTAGTAGCTCCTGTAACAAGTACGATTTTATTTCTCATGATAGTTACCCTCCATTATAATTGTAGTGAACGTTCATTCTAATTTGAGTATAAAAAGTTGATCTGCCCCAGAGCGGGGCAGATCAACTTTTTATATGCGGATGTTTACAGCACTTACTTTCCAGCCAACAAGTTGAATCCCTTGTCCGTACTTACAGAGTTCCAGCAAGAGCAAATCGCCATTTTGATGACTTCAGGCGAAAGGTCAAGGTTGCCTTGGAGATGGTCTCTCATTAGGTAGACGATAGTCCCCCAGTGCATTTGCGCCATAAGCCGTGGGTTTCCTGGTATAAACAGCTGTTCTTGAATGGCTTCTGCATATATCTGAGACAAGGGAGTACACCAAGCGTTCTTGCAGGCTCTTTTTTGGATGAATCGTAAATATAAGGGGAGAAAGAATATTGTTCTATGAACTGAAATGCATCTGGGTAATCAAGGGTGAATTGAATCAAATTTCTCCATATTCTCTCGAAACGTTCGAGGATCGAGGAGTTATTATAGAAGTCCTTTAGTACAATTTCAGTTTGAAACTCGACAATACTTGTAAACAGTTCGTTAACAATGTCTTCTTTTCCCGAGAAGCTGTTGTAAATGCTTCCCATCGAAACACCGGATTCACTGGAGATCATGGCCATTGATGTAGCCTGCAAGTCATTTGTTCTATGTTGTCTCAAGAACAGCTTTCTTGGATTTCTTATATTTTTCGAACATGGAATTCCTCCGCTATAAGTATTTAGAATGAACGTTCACTCTAAGGTGAATTCATTTTTTTACTATTGTCAATATGGGGTCCTAACTTGAAATTTCACAGCACCCCCAGAACGAAATATTAGACCTTCTTGTAACAAGGAAGCTCATTCTTTCGTTTTGGGGATGAACTGTTTTTTTGGCTGATGGCGATGAAAAAAAGCCTTTATAAAAGGTCTTCGTTAACTATATTATTGAAGGTTATGTTATGCCACCATTGACAAGTCGAATAACCGATACTGACCAGAACCGGCTTGTTTTCGCGTTTTGCTTTTTCGAAGGCTTCTTCTCCCCAAGGGATGGGATCACCTTCTTTCTTCATTTTTGGATTTTGATAAATGTATTCACAAAACTAACTTATCACAATCAGATAAAAAAATTCTCATACAGGTTACTTTAAATAATCATTATTGATTTTGGGTTCAGATGAACTTACAATATGATATAGAAGATATATGTTTAAACGAAATGGAGATAAAACATTTTTGTTCGGTTATTGTATGTTTAAATTATCAATACTAAGGAATATGTAAGAGAGATCTTTATACAGGAGGTGTTCGCCTTACTTGGTAAGGCAAGCGATTGACAACCCTTAATCTTATTATATTTGCCATTTTAATTGTGTTAACTGCATTTTTTGTTGCAACTGAATTTGCGATTGTCAAGATTAGAACTTCGAAAATAGACCAACTCATATTAGAGGGCAAAAAAGGCGCTGTATCAGCAAAAAAAGTTGTGACTCATTTGGACGAGTATTTGTCAGCCTGTCAGCTGGGAATCACTGTAACAGCGTTAGGAATTGGCTGGGTTGGAGAGTCGACTTTTGAAGTGATTCTGCACCCCTTATTTGTTTATTTTCATGTAAGTGAACCCGTCTCACATGTATTGATTTTAGTTATTGCTTTTGTCATGGCGACTTTTTTGCATGTGGTCGTTGGTGAACTTGCCCCCAAAACACTTGCGATTCAAAAAGCTGAAGCGATCACTCTTTTAACAGCAAAGCCTATTATCTGGTTTTATCGCATTTTGTATCCTTTTATCTGGTTTTTAAATGGTTCAGCCCGGTTTATCGTCGGACTCTTCGGGTTAAAACCTGCGTCAGAACATGAGCTTGCCCACTCTGAAGAGGAACTGCGCATTTTATTGTCTGAAAGCTATAAGAGCGGTGAAATCAATAAGAACGAGTTAAAGTATGTCAATAACATTTTTGAATTTGATGAAAGAATCGCTAAAGAAATCATGATTCCAAGAAGAGAAATACTAGCGATTTCTATCGATGATTCTTATGAATCTGTTGTTAAGACTATTAAGACAGAGAGCTATACAAGGTATCCGGTTTTAAATGGAGATAAAGATACGATTATTGGTTTTATCAATGCCAAGGCGTTCTTGTCAGTTTATATTGATACAGATCAGAAAACAAAGGATCATTTCAAGTTAGAAAATCATATCAACCCTGTTATCCATGTGATTGAATCGGTTCCTATTCATGACTTATTAGTGAAAATGCAAAGAGAGCGAACTCATATCGCTATTCTTGTGGATGAATATGGCGGTACTTCAGGCTTGGTCACTGTTGAAGATATTCTTGAAGAAATAGTAGGCGACATCAGAGATGAATTTGATGAACATGAAGTGCCTGACATTCGAAAAATAAATGATGATCATTACATTTTAGATTCAAAAGTACTTATTGAGGATGTAAATAAACTATTGGAAACCGCGTTAGAGAGTGTAGATGTCGATACAATAGGCGGCTGGTTTATGACTCAAAATATTGATGCCAATCTTGGCTCTGAAATAGAAGCTGAAGGATATGTGTTTAAAGTGCACAAAATAGACGGCCGGCATATTCATTATGTAGAGGTAAAACCGAAATGACGATGATTTTTTTGTAAGTGAGGCACTTACAGCCTGTGATGACTTAGCAATTCATCCAGGCTTTTTATATGTCATCAATGACGGGTAGACTAACCTTGCGGGCAAGTATGGATTCAATAGTGTCTATGTTGCGACTGGAATATAGCTGTTTATACTTTAAAGCAACATAGAAGAAACGGAGTGACCTACCAACTTGTGGATGGCGTTTGTTTATGGTTAAAGTAATAAGGGGACAAAACGTGCTAGATTATGGTCTAGTTCTACAGTGAAAAAAGTGTATGAAAAGTTTGGATTTAAATCAATGTCAGGTATGGAGAAACAGTTAGATTAATCAGGTGAACAATCGCTTTGTGAAATTTTAATCATTTAGGAGAGATAAGTGTGTTATACCTTATTGGCGGTTCTTCAAGGAGTGGGAAGACAACTACAGCAAAGAGAATGTTAGCAGAAACAAAAATCCCTTATTTCTCGTTAGACTATTTAATGATGGGAATTGTGAATGGATTACCAGAAATGGAGGTTCATCCAACTGATGGTGATTTTAAAAATGGGCAACGACTCTGGAAAGTCATTAATCCTTTGATGACAGCTATGGTTGAGAACAAAATAGATTACATAATAGAAGGTGTACAATTCATTCCTAGCCACGTAGCAAAGTTTGAGCAACGTTATTCTGGGAATGTTAAGGCCTGTTTTATAGGAATAGCAGAAATAGACATAGAAAATAACATAGATAAAATGAAATTTCACTCCAGCATGACAGAGAATGACAGATTGAGAAATCTAGATCATGTTCAGATCAAATCAGAATTAGAGCGGATTAAAACAGATAGTATCCTGATAAAAGAGGAATGCCAAAAGTACAATCTTCAATACTTTGAAAGCTCCTTACATTTTAATAAAACAATAGAAACAATAATAGACTTGTTTACAAATAAATATAGCTAAGCCAAATTGACTGTATGTATATGTAGATATCAACTTACCACCAAAGGCAAGCCGAATAACCGATGCTGACCAGAACCGGCTAGTTTTCGCATTTCGCTTTTAAGAAGGAAGTTCACACGGTTGTGGGGGTAGTGAGCACAGAGACCCTCATCGATTAACTGTCCTCTCGTCGAGGTTACTGAATGTGTTAAAATGTTATTTTATAAAGATTAGATACAAGGAGGTGCCCCTATGAAGTTAGATGAATTTTCTATTGGACAGGTTTTTCAAACTAAACCATTTGAATTAACAAAAGAGAATGTCATGAATTTTGCAGAAGAATATGACCCGCAATACATGCATGTAAATGAAGAGAAAGCAAAAATGGGCAGGTTTAACGGAATCATTGCATCTGGAATACAAACGTTAGCCATCACTTTTAAGCTCTGGATTGAAGAAGGGTGTCATGAGGACGATATTATTGCTGGAACAGGAATGAATCATATAAAATTCCTAGCACCCGTATACCCGAATGATAAGCTGAACACTATCGTTAAGGTTATTGATAAAAAACCAAATAAAAGTCAAACGGGAATACTTACTGTATTGTTATCTACCTATAATCAAAAAGAGGAAAAAGTGTTTGAAGGTGAGTTATCCGTATTAATGAAACGGTAAAAGATTTTGATAAATTACAAACAGGAACTTATTATAGGTTCCTGCTGATCATCATGGTGAATAAACATTAAGACTTCTTTGGCTTTGTCAATTCGAAACTATGTTGCACCATATCATCAAGAGCCTCTTGTGAGAGGTTGCCATCTAAGATCACTGTATTCCAATGGTCTTTATTCATATGATACCCGGGCTTTACCTCTTTAAAAATACTACGCAGGAAATTGGCTCGCTCAGGTTCGCACTTAAGGTTAACGCATAAATGGCCATCAAGATGAAAGATAAGCGCAAACCATTTTTTATTCCCGTTGTGACGCATCACCGTCCGCCCTTCACCAAGGATAGTAGTAATTGATCATTTCCTCGTGATTCATAACTCTCCACCTCTATTTTTAGAAATAACCAATGATTCATCGTCATGATATCACAATGTAATGAATGGTTAGGTGATATTGTGAATATAAAGAAAGCTTAAAGGAGATCAAAGTCATCTAATCTCCTTTAACATCAACCATTTTTTGTGCAATTAGCTTAAAATCCTTTTCACTGATCTCAAAATGCCCAAACCGAAATGAGTAGCCCCAACGCTTCTCGTCTTCTATGAAAGAAAGGTATGGGATTAATGGGCGAATGGGTATTTCTGTGCAATGAATGAAATGTATATGTCTTCGAAAAGGCTGAAAATCATTTGCCATATCAAATTGAAAAATATGACGATCTACTACTTTGCCTAAAGCCGTAAATTTTTGATATGGCGTACTATCCTTAATATTGACCTTTGGAGAATAATAAATGATCCAATCACCTTTATTCATCTTTTTTAAGGGTGCCTCTTTGCCATGACAAAGTTGTGCAAATCCGCCTTGAATTGCTTTCATTACGTGATCTCGGGAAGCCACTCCCACCCAGTATCTTTTATGTTGCACAGGCACAGAGTCAGCATCCACAATCATCAGATATGTGATTGTCTTGATTTGTATTTGTGACAGGGAAGTTCATTTCTTTCCATGCTGCAATCCCTCCCGTCAGCTCTTTCACTTTATATCCATGTTCTAATAAAAACTTTGCAACTTTTGCAGCGGTATTGCACCAGACATCCCAGCAATAAACAATGATTTCTTTTTCTTTTGGTATTTCGTTTAAACGAGCTTGCAGTTCTTGTTCAGGAATAATGTGAGCATCTTCAATTGTTACGTTCCTTACATGAATTGGACCGTTTCGAACATCGATTAAGACGTATTTCTCGGGATTCATTTGCTTAGCTTTCAAAAAATCCATAGGGCTTATCGTTGCTTCGAGACGTGCATTAAAATAATCGAGAGCTTGCATATTGTAAAACCTCCTGTTTTTTTAAAGTGATCTCCAAATTTTAATAAGGCAATCTTTAAGTAATTGTCTTTCTTGTTGATTTAACGGAGCTAATACCTCTAATTCCGTATTAACTAAAAACTCCCAACGTGAATCCAATACATCGTTACCTTTTTCAGTAATCTTAAGGCTATAGGATCTTCTGTCATTAGGATTTTTTGTTCTCTCAACAAATCCTAAAGTCTCTAGATGATCGATATGACTCACCATCGTAGTCCGGTCGATTTGCAGGTTTTCAGAAATATCTTTTTGTGATGAATAAGGGTTTCCTTTGATAAATAAAAGAACTCCGTATTGTCTTGCGTTAATTTCATATGGTCTAAGCCCTTCAGCAAATGTATTTTCCATTCGCTGGAGAACTTTTCCGAGTAGAAAACCATAGGATTGATTCCATTTTTCCAATTCTTTCACCTCCAACAATAATCAGTTTAACATATAATCAGCATAACTGATTATTTTTCAAGAAACAAGGTTTAAGTTCGTCAAGTGTGCCTGACGGGATTGGTGCTATTCAAACAGTATGTATTTTTAAAAGGGCTACTCCATTTCCCACCGATAATATGCAGCGTCATTTCCACGGGAGAAGCCATTTTTACTTCTGTACTGCAAGCGCCAAATCCATTTAACCGGTTTCCCATATTTGTCACCTCGCAATGTAAGTTACAAAAATGTGCGTCATTACATAACTAACTAAGATGTATTACAGTAAATATATCAAAAAATTTCCAAAGGGAGTGGTTGGCATGAATTTGAGACAATTGTCAGAACATGTCTTTCAATGTGAATTTGAGCTTGATGTGCCTATTGGGATTCCGGTTCATATTTGGTTTATTAAAGATGGTGATGATGTTTATATCATTGATACGGGAATAGAACGTTTTGCGGATGCTCAGATCAGGGCAGCGTTAGCGATCGGCAGTCCAAAAGCCATTTTGCTTACCCATGGGCACAGCGATCATATTCAAGGTGCATCAAAATGGTTAGAGAGATTTGATATTCCAATTTATGCCCATCAGAAAGAACTAATCTATATCAATGGGGAAGCGCCTTATCCGAACAAAAATGAGGTGGAGAACACAGGGGTAGCCCATATTGTCCAGCCGCTGACGGAACAAACGCTTGCCCACTTGCCGCTGCAATCCTATCTAACACCCGGACATTCCCCGGGGCATGTTGTGTACCATCATGAAGTCGATCATGTTCTATTATCAGGTGACGTTTTTATCACAAGTAAGAAAAATTTACACCCGCCTATCAGAAGATTCAGTGTTGATATGAATGAGAACATCGACAGCGGCGCAATCATAGATGAAATCAAACCAACCCTCATTTGCTCTTCACATGGTGAAGAAATTCTTTATAACGAAGAATTGTATAAAAATTATGTGTTAAGGTATAGGGACTAAAGGAAGTGGGAAAAAACATACCTAGCAATATTGATATGTTTAGAGAGACATTTAGAGATACTCCGATGTCTCAATGAGATTCTGATCGGGGTCTTTTATATAAACAGATAGAATCGGGCCGAGTGCATCGGTTCTTTTGATTGGGCCTTCCTCGATATTGACGTTTGTTTTCTTGAGATGCTCCAGTACTTTATTGATAGGTTCATTAGTGATCAAACATAAATCGACAGATCCTGAGAGATGGTGCTTTGCTTTAGGCTCGAATTCATGACCGCTATCTTGTGAAGCATGACACTCGCAGCTTTCAAACAATGGAGTTGTGGAGTATTGAAGCGATTAGGCTTGGATTTTCTGTTTTGCCTTATATCACAGTGAAAGAAGATGTGGAGGCGGGTTCGGATCTGCATTCTGAACCCTATCGCAACTTCGGGCTGGGCAAAGAGATCGTCGATGCGTTAGAACGTATTGTAAAAGAACAAGACATTTCCTCATTCAAACTGTACGGCCAGATACAGGCCCCTATGTGTTTAAGAAGAATGCGCAAGGCGAGTGGCTTTGTGCCATCGATAATTCATATGGAATGGATTTAATTGGTGTTTAGCGTCCGGATATGTCTTTGACATGCTATTTGCGCATATAATGATTCATTCAGCTGATGAGGGAAGGTGACTTCATTGAATCTGTATGATTTCAGAATGAATCCTTATTGGTTTTATGCAGGCAGGCACAGAGGGTTTGTTCAATATCCATACGTATTTCGGCAGCCCATTGCATCCTCCAGCGCAGTCATTACATCAGCCCGCGGAAATGTAACGGGAGACGGCGTTATTGATGAGGTCTTTCTCACTGGCATCCAAATGCCTGGCAGCCCTTTATGGAGAAATATCACATTGGTGATCCGTGACGGCAGAACCCATCAGGAACAGCGAATCCAGCTCCAAAACAATATGGGCTACAATCCGTCTCTTTTTCTCGGGGATATGACAGGCGACAAGATGGATGATGTGGCAGTGGTAATAGACACTGGGGGAAGCGGCGGCACGATATATGCGTATGTTTTTGCCTATCTAAACCGGCAGTTCCGACAGATTTTTAATTCGGATGTGTTCAATGCTGAATGGAAGTACAGTGTGAGCTATCAAAATCAATACAAGGCAAATGTCATCAGCCATCATCAGAACGAAACGTATATCCTCGACCTTACTTACAAGGGCAGGGAATATTTGAATGAGATTTATACCCAGCAGGGGGTATTGAAAATGCCGATAGAAGGCTGGGTCAATCCTTTGTCTGGCTTGTATCCGGTTGATTTTGACAGAGATGGCGTATACGAATTGCTGGCGTATCAGCGGATCGCCGGGAGGTATAATGCTGACTCACTGGGATATGTCCAAACCGTGTTGAAATGGAACGGGCGGAGATTTATGCTTGACCGCCAGAATGTATCGATTGTTGGGAGTCACTTATCGTAAGTATAAAACGGTCGGCCTATGATTTATTTGTATCACTATCGCCCAGACGGAATAGGATATAGCACATTGCAAATGAGGAAAGATTCTGTTTGAGTAATCAAGAGGCGATTGAGCAAATTGTGTACGGCCTGAATTTGGATTTAGCTTGGGAGTATGCTGCGGGGATACGATATGCGCAGCATGCCAGTCTCCTGAAGGGAGCCGCCTATTTTGCGGTTGCCGAAGAATTGCAAGAGCATGCCATTGATTGGAAATGGCTTTAGGTATAGAAAAAAAGGAGATTTCTGCTCCCAAATTTTCATTTCATGACAAATAGGGGAAGTCGTCTCATGAGAGATGGCTTTTTTTGCCAAAGAAAAAGAGTGCTTTCAACACGCACTCTTTATTCCAACGTAATTCGTTTTACATCCCCTAATACAAACACATAAAAAACCAGCCCGAGCAGCAGTACAAAACCGGCTACCAGAAAGCTGAGCGTAAAGGATCCTGTCACATCAACCAAATATCCCGTCAGTGAAGCAGCGATAATGCCTCCGAACAAGTTGTTTGCCAGATTCACCATGGAGCTCAGCATGGACACGGAACCGATCGGTGCCAGTTCTGCTGAAATGGACCAGCCGACTGGAGCGGTTGCGGAAATACCGGCGAGTCCGATTGAAATACAGATAATCGCGACGGTGATATTGTTCGTCAGAATCGAGCCTAAAAAGAAAAAGCCAAAGCTCATTCCGACAATGATTACCGTTCGGTACACCTTGGTGTTAGGATAACCTTTCTTAATGAAGTAATCGACGAGCCAGCCGCCGACGACAATTCCGGAAATGGTTGAGATCAGCCAGGGCACGGCTGTAAATAAACCGGACGACATGATATCCATTCCGTATGTATGTTTAAAGAAAGTCGGAAGCCAGGTGAGCAGCAGGTTGAATGTATAGCCGTACCCAGTAAATCCAATCATCAAGCCCCATACTTTACGGTTGGAGAAAAGCTTTTTTAAAAGCGGACCCGTTTTGTAAGGGATTTGCTCTGTTGTCATTGAATTGTGTCTTTGAATATAGTTTAGCTCGTTTTTGGAAATGCGTTTGTGCCGTTCAGGCTGCTCATAATAATGCCAGAAAAAGATCGTAAACAGCACATTGATGCACCCAATCGTTAAAAAAGCGACACGCCAGTCAAACGCGGTGACAAGAAAGGCGACCAATGGCGCGCCGATTACGTTTGAAAACTTGGCGGCCGAGTCGAACAGTGAGTTGGCCAACCCCCGCTCGCTTGGAGGAAACCATAGAGCGGTTGCCTTGGAAGCGGCAGGGAACGCAGAGGCGCTCGTCAGCCCAATGAGAAAACGGAACAAATATAACAGCAATTTTCCTTGCAAAAAAGCAAGAAGGATTGTTAAAAAGCTCCATATTGTCATTCCGATCCTTGTGACCCATGCCACGCCAAACCGGTCCAGCAAACTCCCGACAGGCAGCTGCATCAGTGTATAGGAATAGGTGTAAATGGAAAACACGATGCCGAGTTCTGTTGCTGTAAGGTGAAATGAATCTTGTATGGCGGGGGCCGCTACAGAGATGGCCACTCGGTCAAAATAATTAAGAATAATAATGCCGCTGAGTAACGAAGATATGTACCATCTGGTATGCCCAGGCCGTTTCACGCGCTCTTGACTCATGATGAAAACCTCCTCTGTCATAGCATGATCTCCTGATGTAAATACCATTCAAATTTTAAATACCACAGCGTGCTTTTGCGTAAACGGACAGCAGGAATTTGACTGAATATGCCCGGTGCTTTAGAATGAAAGTAATAAAAATGAACACTCCAAAGGGGAGTAGCTTTTACAGTAAAGTCGTCATTACGGGACAAGATGTCCTCGGCTTTGCTGGCAATCTCATTGTTAGCGAGACCTTTGCCAAATCTATTTGGTGAAGGTCTTTTTGTTTCGGAACTTCACCAAATCGGTGGAGTTTTTTCATTTTTATCAAAAATGGAGAGGAGCGTCGGTATGTCTAAGCTGAAAAAGTGGCTGAAGCGTGAAATGGTGAGGAAAGGGCTGCCGTTAGCAAAAGAGAAATTGATCCCGATCTTAAAGGAAAAAATGAAGAAGAAGCGATGAGGAGGCTAACGATGAAAATCATTTTGACTGTTCTTGCCGGTGTGGGGCTTTTGAGTGCAGGCGGATGTGGCATGTTGGACCAGGTGAATGACGGATTGAATTATACAAGTGAAGCCGCAGGCTATGTGGAGAAAGTGAAGACATTTGCAGAGGAGGCACCTGAATTGGCTGAGCAAGCTGTAAATGACGCGGAGGCGAAAGAAAAACTTGAAGCACAGCTTGAAACGGTTCAGCAGGCTGCCGCTGATTTTAATGAATTAACACCGCCTGATGCCGCAGCGAAGATTCATCAAACCATTCAGGAGCATAACGAAACCTTGCAGAAAAGCGCTGAAGATGTGTTAAAACAAGTGGAAGAAGGCAAGGTATCGCTTGAAACATTGGAGCAGTCGGACATTGTCCAAAACGCAAATCAAATCACTGATGTGATGGGGCAGATTGAAAAGCTGGGCGAATAAGAAAGAAGCATCCCTGCGCGGGATGCTTTTTCATTATTCAGCCATTGCGTCTGTTAAGACAGGGACGACTTGTTTTTTACGGGAAACAACGCCTTTTAAGAGGGCTGTGTTGTTTTCTAATGTAACGTTGAACGCTTTTTCCACGTTCGCTGCTTCGTTACCGATCGCAAGGGCAAGTGAATCATTTTCTAAGATGTCTGTGATGACAAGAAGGAATAGGTCAAGCTTCTTCTCAGCCACAACCTTAGAAATCGCAGCTTCTAATTCAGCTTGGCGTTTTTTCACATCTTCAATGTCTACTGTGTTCACTTGTGCGATTTCGACTTTTTTGCTGCCGAGTGTAAATTCTTTCGCATCAAGAGAAATCAAATCTTCCACTGTTTTTTTGCTTAAATCAGCGCCAGCTTTCAGCATGTTCAAGCCGTATTCTTCAGCATCTACGCCGGCGATTTCCGCAAGTTCTTTTGCTGCCGCTACGTCTTGGTCTGTGCAAGTTGGAGATTTGAATAACAGTGAGTCAGAAATGATCGCAGACAGCATAAGGCCGGCAATTTCTTTCTCGATCATCACGTTATTTTCTTTGTACATTTTGTTTAAGATTGTAGCCGTACAGCCTACAGGCTCAGCACGATAGTAAAGCGGCTCAGCTGTTTCGAAGTTTGCGATACGGTGGTGGTCGATGACTTCGAGAACCTGAACGTTTTCAATGTCCTTGATGCTTTGCTGGCGTTCGTTGTGGTCAACAAGGATAACGCCGTTCACTTCGTTTGCAGCTGTTTCTACAAGACGAGGGCTTTCTTGTTTGAAGTAGTCAAGCGCGTATTGTGTTTCGCCGTTGACCTGTCCAAGACGGACTGGCTCAGCATTGAAGCCGAGTTTGTTTTTCAAATCAGCATAAGCAATCGCAGAACAAATCGTATCTGTGTCTGGGTTTTGGTGTCCGAAAATAAGTATCTTTTCCATGATAGCTCCTTATCCTTTTTAAATAGTGTAATCTTTATATAGTTTAACACGTCTTGTTGCGAGTGTAATCATACAAACCCTTAAAAATTGATGTGAATAAGAAGCATTTTCTTTGAGCTGAAGAGAAAGGGCGTGTAAAATACTGGGTAGCTAAGTTGCGAAATGTGATGTAGTATCAAAAAAGGTACTATGGGAGGTCAAGTATGAGTGAAAAAAAGAATAAATACCCGAACAAAGAAGGCTGTCCAGTTGAATTTACGCTAGATGTCATTGGCGGAAAGTGGAAAGGAATTCTTTTTTATCACATGATAGATGGCAAGAAACGGTTTAATGAGTTTCGCCGAATCTGCCCGAGTATCACCCAAAGAATGCTCACTCTTCAGCTGCGGGAGCTGGAAGCGGATGGCATCGTGCATCGCGAGGTTTACCATCAGGTGCCGCCCAAGGTTGAATATTCTCTGACGGAATTTGGGCGAACGCTTGAACCGATTGTTTTGCAAATGAAGGAATGGGGAGAATCCAACAGAGATGTGCTGGAATCTTATCGTTCGAACGGCTTGCTGAAGGATCAGCAGAAATAGCAGCAAAGGGAACTCCTTTGCTGCTTGTTTTATTTCATTGAAAGGGCTTTGTTGGCGTTTCTGACATCATTTTTCAATAGTTCAGAAAGGTTGTAAGCTGGATAGTATCCGCGCTGATACATGTATTGGAATATTTGCGCATGCCATTTAATGGCTGCATTCAGCTGTTTGACAAGCACGTTTCTTAATTGAGGTGTCGCTGTTTCAGTGATGGCAATGGCGTAGTTGCGGACAGATGTTTTGGCAAGAACAAGCAAGTCGCCGCTGTAGAATGGGTTATCTGCGCGTTCCTCTTCATCTTCACGAGGCATCGGTGCCTGAGGGAAGAACTGGAGAAGCTCTCTTAAATTTTGCTCAATGGCTTGTATGGATACGGCATAAAGCTGTTTAAGCTGAGGGTCTTTTACTTCTTTTATCATTTTCTTCAGTTTAATGAGTCCGATTGCCTGAAAAGCGACCAGCTCATGCAACTCTAATGTTTCATGCCAAGCCAATGTTCTGCGTTCATCCATGTAACAATTCTCCTTTATCAATGAGATTCCATATCAGCATATGCCTAACGCTCAATGTTGTTCATGATGTTTTGAAGTTTTTAAAACGGGAAATTCACCTTATATAGGATACGGGTTGAGAACATGCAAATGAGGTGAAACACATGTGGGACATGATAAGGAATTTTTTCTTGTTTAGCAGCGGCGTTCTGCAGGCAACAACCCTTTTACTGGTGATCTTGATCTTTATGTATGTCAGAAAAACGAAAAAGAAAAACAAGGAATCTTCTGGCTTTATGGATGATAAACATTAATCGTGATGGGCATTCTTTTCAAAGAATGTCTTTTCATTTGCAATGTTTCACATGAAACATCAGCGTCATTTTACTTGCGATTTGGACTTATGTTAAAATATAAAAGTAAAATGTAGAGAAGATATTAAAACATTCAATGCAAAGCATGTTGCAACGATGAAAAAAGAGCAGTCGTTTATGCTGCTCTTTTCTATTCGTGTTTTAAGGATGATACGAGGTGACTAAGTGAAACAAACGAGAGCTTTAATGGAAGGCGCTGTTTTAATCAGTCTGTTTGCGATCATCACGCTTTTGGTCGTATATGTACCTGTGATCGGAACAATTTTGTTTTTTGCACTGCCGCTGCCCATGATCCTGTATACGATTAGACATGGATTCAAATTGGGAATATGGATGGGAGCTGTCAGTCTTCCGGTTGTTTTTATTGTCGGGTCCTTTAACGGACTTATTTTAGCTTTTATGTCAGCTTGCGCCGGCATTGCCATGGGGCACTTTTTCAAAAAGAAAGAACCCGGGAACGCGATCATTTCGGGCGCCCTTATTTATATGCTTTGTATTGTCTTCTATTTTGTGATAAGCATTCAGTTTTTGGGTATCAATATCATTGATGAAGCAATGACACAATACCGGCAGTCTCTTGATATGGTAGAAACGGTAGTGAAGCAGTCGGGCAATGCTGAACAGCTTGACAAGCAATTGAAACTGATGGAAGAACAATTGGGTATCGTTCAATATCTTTTTCCAACAGCTATTGTGATGGTAGGAGCTCTTTTTTCTTTCCTCAGTTACCTTATCGCTAAGCCGCTCTTAAGGCGATTCTCCCCCGATATTCCTAATCTAAAGCCTTTTAGAGAGTTGAAGTTTCCGCAAAGTGTTGTAGTGCTGTATTTAATGATTGTGTTGCTTTCATTTTTGCCTTTAGAAAAGGGCCAAATGCTGTACTCTATCGCTTTAAATGGGGAGTTTATACTCGGGTTTCTGATTTTCATCCAAGGTTTATCATTTATCTTTTTCTATTGCCATAAAAAACAATATCCGAAGGCTGTGGCTGTGATTGCAGTGGTTCTTGGGCTCGTGCATCCGATTTTTATGGCAGCGATTCGCATTTTAGGCGTTATAGATATAGGCTTTAATATAAGGAATAAGGTGAAATGAACATGAGTTTTACTCACATGGTGGGGAGTGATAGAAATGCCAAGCTTTTATGAAAAACCGCTGTTTCGGTATCCCATCTATGCAATGATTGCTCTGTCAATCATTGCAATCCTCATCAGCTTTTATTTTAACTGGATATTAGGAACCGTCGAAGTGCTGTTGCTTGCAGTTATTTTGTTTTTTATTAAACGCGCTGATTCTCTTATTCGACAAGAGATTGATGATTATATTTCTACGTTATCCTACAGGTTGAAAAAAGTCGGTGAAGAGGCATTGATGGAAATGCCGATCGGCATCATGCTTTTTAATGATCAATATTATATAGAATGGGCAAATCCGTTCCTTTCTTCTTGCTTTAATGAAAGCACATTAGTGGGGAGATCACTTTACGATACCTGTGAATCGGTTGTGCCGCTCATCAAACAAGAGGTGGAATCGGAAACGGTTACATTGAATGACCGTAAGTTTAAGGTTGTCATCAAACGGGATGAGCGCCTGTTGTATTTCTTTGATGTAACGGAACAAATCCAGATTGAAAAGCTTTATGAAAACGAAAGAACCGTGCTGGCGTATATTTTCCTTGATAATTATGATGATGTGACACAAGGGTTGGATGACCAGACGAGAAGCACAATGAACAGCCAGGTGACATCTTTGCTGAACGCTTGGGCGCAGGAGTACGGGATCTTCCTGAAAAGGACGTCTTCAGAACGCTTTATTGCTGTACTTAATGAACACATCTTAACTGAACTCGAAAATTCGAAGTTTTCAATTCTTGATGAGGTACGGGAAAAAACCTCATTCGACGGCGTTGCGCTGACGTTAAGTGTTGGTGTCGGGGCTTCAGTCTCCTCGCTGAAAGAACTTGGCGATTTGGCGCAATCCAGCTTGGATTTAGCGCTGGGACGCGGCGGAGACCAAGTAGCCATTAAGCTGCCGAACGGCAAGGTGAAGTTTTACGGAGGTAAAACAAACCCGATGGAGAAACGAACAAGGGTGCGGGCCCGTGTCATTTCCCATGCCTTAAAGGAAATCGTCTCTGAAAGCAGCAATGTGATTATCATGGGTCATAAATTCCCTGACATGGATTCTATCGGCGCAGCGATCGGAATTTTAAAGGTGGCTCAGGCAAATAACAAAGATGGTTTTATCGTCATTGATCCAAACCAAATCGGATCAAGTGTCCAGCGTTTGATTGAAGAAATCAAAAAATATGAAGAGCTGTGGTCAAGGTTTATTACCCCTGAAGAAGCGATGGAGATTTCCAATGATGACACGCTGCTTGTGATCGTTGATACACATAAGCCGTCACTTGTCATGGAGGAACGGCTGGTCAATAAAATTGAACATGTCGTGGTCATCGACCATCACCGCAGGGGTGAGGAGTTTATTAGAGATCCGCTGCTCGTTTATATGGAGCCGTACGCTTCTTCGACAGCTGAATTGGTGACAGAGCTGCTTGAATATCAGCCGAAGCGCTTAAAAATCAATATGATTGAAGCAACAGCCCTATTAGCTGGTATAATAGTGGATACAAAGAGCTTTTCTCTCCGCACAGGATCGCGGACTTTTGATGCTGCTTCTTATTTAAGGGCAAAAGGCGCCGATACGGTGCTTGTGCAGAAGTTCCTGAAAGAAACCGTTGATTCCTATATTAAACGGGCGAAGCTGATCCAGCATACGGTCCTTTATAAAGAGAACATTGCGATTGCTTCTCTTCCTGAAAATGAGGAGGAATACTTCGATCAAGTGCTGGTTGCGCAGGCGGCTGATTCGCTGCTCTCTATGAGTGAGGTTGAGGCTTCATTTGCGGTGGCGAGACGGGATGAACAAACCGTTTGTATCAGTGCGCGGTCACTTGGCGAGGTCAATGTTCAGATCATCATGGAGGCGCTGGAAGGCGGAGGACATTTAACAAATGCGGCGACTCAGTTGTCCGGCATTTCAGTAACAGAAGCGCTGGAACGGCTGAAGCACGCCATAGATGAGTATTTTGAGGGAGGCGTACAGAGATGAAGGTTATTTTCTTACAAGATGTAAAAGGAAAAGGGAAAAAAGGCGAAGTCAAAAACGTAGCAGACGGATATGCGCAAAACTTTCTGATTAAAAAAGGCCTCGCGGTGGAAGCGAACGCGTCAAATATCAGCGTGCTGAACGGACAAAAGCAGAAAGAGAAAAAAGAAGCCATCGCCGAGCTTGAGCAGGCAAAGAACTTAAAAGAGACTTTAGAAAAACTGACTGTTGAGCTCAGCGCGAAATCAGGTGAAGGCGGCCGATTATTCGGTTCTGTAACAAGTAAACAAATTACTGCACAGCTCCAAAAAGATCATAAGATTAAAGTAGATAAGCGGAAGCTTGACTTGCCGGACGGCATTCGTGCGTTAGGATATACAAACGTGCCTGTGAAGCTGCATCCTGAGGTGCAGGCTGTGTTGAAGGTACATGTGAAAGAAGAAGCTTAATAGAAATAGAAAAGAAGGCTTGGAGCAATCCAAGCCTCTTTTTTTATTCCACAAGATAAAGAGTTTGCTGGCTTTCACCGCCAGGTCCTCCTCTCGTGCCTTGCTGAGTGCTGTTTGTGCTGCTGGAGGAACTGCTGTACTCGTCAGATGATATTTCTTTTCCGGTTTTCTTAATCCAGGAAACAAGATCGCTGTTGCCTGAGTTATTTCCTGACAGAAGGAAGTATTTCACTTTGCCTTCTTTGACCAGTTTTTTCAGTTCGGAAACAGTCAGAATAGGATCTGTGCCGTTAAATCCGCCCATTGCCATAACAGATTCATTTTCATTAATGATGTATGGCGCAGCTGTTACGGTTGTCAAAGTAGCGAATAAATACTCTTCACCGGTATTATGCTTTCTCAGATAGGACAGGAGTGCGGTGTCGACCTCTGAGGAGAACATGCTCCCGCCGTTTGCTGAACTTTTGAGCTGCGGACCCGATTCCGGAAGAACGCTGTTGCCTCCGTATAGAAGCGGTGTTGCTGACCAGTAGACCGGTGCGAGCAGCAGAACGCATAGGCTGATGATGGTCAGCTGCTTGCTGAACGGATGGCTGCGTTTAAGCATCAGAAGCGCAAGCGTGACGCCAAGTCCTAATAGTCCCAGTACATACATCCATACACTGCCGATTTGGCTTGTATAAGCGCTCAGAATATAAACCTGAAACGCGGCTGTGATCAGAACGGCTGCGGGCAGCAGGCAGCTGGCCCAGTCTTTATTGTTTTTGTATAAACGGTACATCGTATACCAGCCAATACCGGAAAGTGCGGCAATCGGCGGTGCCAGCATGATCAAATAATACTGGTGGAAGAATCCTGCGACGCTGAAGAAACCAGCCACAGGAACGAGCCAAGCCGTCCAGAAGATCGTTTCTTTCATTTCAGCTGCTTGTCCGCGGCGATCACGGTACCAGCTGACGATTCTGCCCAGCAATCCGATCAATGCAAATGGAAGCATCCAGCTGATTTGGCCGGAAAGCGCCGATTGGAAGAGGCGAAGCGGTCCTGCATCGCCCGTGCCGAACATATTCATGCTTGTTCCGCCGCCACCGCCAGGTCCTCCATTTCCATTGGCGGGCCCGCCGTTTCCAGGTCCGTTACCTCTTGTTGGAGGTGTGCCACCGCCTCCATTGGAAGCGCCGGTCTGTCCGCTGGGCGGCTGAGGCGCCTGTGAGTGGTTCTGGAATGATTGGTTATCGTTTTGATTGCTGGCACTTCCGTCAGTCTTGCTGGTTCCGTCCTGAGAGGAAGATGATCCGCTTCCGTTTGGCGTTTGCATGGTGTTATGATTCTGCGTGTTACCGCCGGCGGCATTTGTATCACCCTTTGCAAGACCGGTGGTTTGTCCTAACAGACGCTCTGTGCCGTTGTAACCGAAGGCCAGTTCTAACACTGAGTTGGTCTGGCTGCTTCCGACATACGGGCGGCTGGAGGATGAGGCTGAATCGACCACAACTGCCCATGAGAGTGAAAGGCTTGTCAGAAGGATGAGAGACAGAATCAGAGAGCCGATTTTTTTCTTCAGAGAAACCCGAGATGCAATCAGGTAGAATAACACAAATGCAGGCAATACCATAAACGCTTGCATCATTTTCATATTAAAGGCGAGTCCAATCAGGGCAAATGCCGTCAACAGCCAAAGCAGTTTGCCTTGCTTTACTGCCCGAAGCAGGCAAGCTGAACCGAGCAATAAGGTAAAGACAAGCATGCTGTCAATGTTGTTTGTTCGGCTGACGGCTGCTGCGATAGGCGTCAGTGCCATGGCAAGTGCGGCAATGCGGGCCGCTCCAATTCCAAAGGCCGGTTTGATCATTCTGTAGATAAGGTATACAGATCCAACTCCGGCGAGAGCCTGAGGCATGATTACACTCCACGTGTGAACGCCGAAAATCAGTGCAAAAATCGTTTGAATCCATAAAACAACAGGCGGCTTATCCACTGTTACAAATCCGGAAGGGTCAAAAGACGCATAGAAGAAATTGTGGAAGCTTAGCGTCATGCTTTTCACAGCCGCCAAATAGTATTGGTTCGCTGTGTCATCCTGCCAAATGTTATACGTATTTAGAAAAGCCGCTGCAAGCAAAATGAGAATAAGGATAAAGTCGAATCGTTTGTTTTTCATCGTTTTTCACCTCTTTATGGTGTCTAATTGTAAAAAACAAATATGAAAAACTTATGAATAAACCATAACTATTCAAAGAATTTCATGGAAAAAAGCGGAGAGATCTTCCCCGCTTTTTAGGCTGAATTTCTTTGTTTCTCTGGCTGAAGAATGTATTGATCCCGACCGGCTCCCAGCCCGGCTGCTCCCATTGCGATCAGGGCGGCAATGAGAAGGACAAGCGGCATTGTCCATGAATGCGTCTGGTCAAAGAGATAGCCGACAAAGATTGGCCCGACGGCTGCAAGCAGGTAGCCGAACGACTGAGACATGCCTGACAGCGCGGCGGCCTGCTGGGCATTTTCACTGCGGAGACCAATCAAAGTGAGCGCCAGACTAATGCTGGAGCCTTGTCCGATACCGATGATGATCATCCAGACGGCAAGCAGGATATGGCTGCCGCCCGCCAGCAATCCGCATAGCCCGATGAGATAAACGGCAGTCAGCCCCGCAACAATGCCGCGCTGGTGTTTCAAGCGATCTGCGAAAACAGGTGTCAGAAACGTGGAAGGCAGACTCGCAAATTGCATGAGTGACACCATCCATCCGGCTGTTGACGTATCAATCCCGTGTGAACGGAGAATTTCGGGAAACCATGCGATGCTGCTGTAAAATAAAAAGGATTGCAGTCCCATAAAAATGGTGACATGCCATGCCATTTTGGAAGCCCAAATGGAACTGGTTTGTAGCTTTACCGCCTTGTTTGCCGTATCCCGGTGGCGCAGCTGAGGAATCCAGATTAGCAATGCAAGGAAAGCCAAACCGCCCCATAAGAGAAAGGCCTGTTTCCATCCGCCCTCCATTTGTGCTGCCAGAGGTACACTGACACCTGACGCTAAAGCGGCGAATATACACATTGAGGTGGTATATAAGCTGATCATGATTCCTGATTTTTCAGGGTATTTATGCTTAATTAAGCTTGGGAGCAGAACGTTTCCGATGGCAATGCCGATGCCGATTAAAGCCGTTCCGGCAAATAAGGCCGAGATCAAGCCGGCAGAACGAAGCAAAATCCCGATCAATAACATCAGAAGGCCGAGCCATAAGGTCCGTTCATTTCCAAGCCGCTGTCCAAACTTAGGCGCAAGCGGAGAAAGAACCGCAAACGAAAGCAGCGGCAGCGCTGTTAAAAATCCGGCTGTCCCATTCGACATATGAAGATCTGCCCTGATTGAGCTGATGACCGGACCAACTGAAGTGATCGCTGGTCTCAAGTTAAAGGCGATAAAGATAATGCCGATGATCAGCCAAAAAGATTGGATGTTTTTATGTTTTGGCAAAGCAGTTACTCCTTCTTTCTAACATATACTAAATATAATTCCATAAGATATCAGCAAGTATGCGAACGAATGCTACGATTGGTCTTCTTGTTTCTGCAATTCGGCCAATTTGGCAAGCAGGATATGCTGAGGCATATGCATGATCTGTTCAAGCGGCAGATTCAAGGACTCTGCAAGCTTTTGTGCAGTTTCAGCAGAAATTTGCAAAGGTCTCACAAAAGATTCCTCCTCTCTTCTGTCCATTGTACAAGAATCAGATGGGAAACGTAAGAAGATGTCACAAAGGAGTAGAGCAATCCGAAAATGCCCGTTATAAAAGAGGTAAGGAGGGTTCCTATGTACACGCAGTTGCCATTATTAAAACAAATGCTGAATGAACGACAAAAAGACACTGAGAAAGCTGTCACCTTTGAAGAATATTTAGCAGTGAGGCTAAAGCTTCAAGAACTGATGGGGAAATGTGCTTCGTTCGAGGAGCTTCCAATGGATGAAATAAGGGGATACCGCTAAAAAACCCCCGCTGCCGCGAAGGGTTTCATTCATTAATATGAGTATTCCTCTTCTACATTTTTAAACTTGTCATAAATCACAAGCTTTGCCGGACTGTTTTCTTTTGCCACCTGTTTGGCTTTTTCAATTGCGGCGTCTTTAGATGTATACAAAGCTGTCGGCGCCACATTCTCCACCTTAATAAACCAGCCATCCGCATCGACATTGGGTGTAACGGCATATTCTTTCATCATCTTTCATTCCTCCCTCACGTTTTATTTCGTCTTTCCCGACCTGTTACTGTCCGAAACGATCCAATCGGCTACCTGAAAAAAACAGGAAACAGACAATTTTTCTATTTTTTTTCTGTAGAAATGGTAGAATGGAGTTTGGAGATTTTTTAATGAGAGGACGGTGCTTAGCATGACAGACCTTCTAAATGATCGGCTTCCTCCGCAAAATATAGAAGCCGAACAAGCCGTGTTAGGCGCTATTTTTTTACAGCCGTCTGCTTTAACACTGGCTTCAGAAGTATTGATTCCAGATGATTTCTATAGAATGTCCCACCAAAAAATCTATAATGCGATGCTGGTGCTCGGTGACCGAGGTGAACCGGTTGATCTAGTGACGGTTACGTCAGAGCTTGCGAACACAGAACTGCTGGAAGAAGTGGGTGGCATTTCGTATCTGACAGATATCGCAAACTCAGTGCCGACAGCGGCTAACATAGAATATTATGCGAAAATCGTTGAGGAAAAATCGATTCTTCGCCGATTAATCAGAACTGCGACAACCATCGCTCAAGACGGATATACCCGTGAGGATGAGGTCGAGGATTTACTCAGTGAAGCGGAAAAAACGATTATGGAAGTGGCGCAGCGCAAAAACACGAGTGCCTTCCAAAACATTAAGGACGTCCTTGTCCAGACCTATGACAATATCGAACAGCTTCACAATCGTAAAGGCGATATAACCGGAATTCCGACAGGATTTACGGAGCTTGACCGGATGACTGCCGGGTTCCAGCGCAACGATTTGATCATTGTCGCCGCCCGTCCGTCAGTGGGGAAAACGGCCTTTGCCCTGAACATCGCACAAAACGTGGCGACCAAAACCGACGAGAGCGTAGCGATTTTCAGTCTTGAGATGGGTGCAGAGCAGCTCGTTATGCGTATGCTTTGTGCCGAAGGAAACATCAATGCCCAAAATCTTCGTACCGGCAACCTGACGGAAGAGGATTGGGGCAAACTGACAATGGCGATGGGAAGCCTGTCGAACAGCGGGATTTACATTGATGATACACCCGGTATCCGTGTGAGTGAAATCCGCGCCAAATGCCGCCGCTTGAAGCAGGAAAGCGGACTAGGCATGATTTTGATCGACTATCTGCAATTGATTCAGGGAAGCGGACGTTCAAAGGATAACCGTCAGCAGGAAGTATCAGAAATTTCCCGTGAACTGAAGTCGATCGCCAGAGAGCTGCAAGTCCCTGTTATCGCGCTTTCTCAGCTTTCCCGGGGCGTTGAGCAACGTCAGGATAAACGTCCAATGATGTCCGATATCCGGGAATCTGGAAGTATCGAGCAGGACGCGGATATTGTCGCGTTCCTTTATCGTGACGACTACTATGACAAAGAATCTGAGAATAAAAATATTATCGAAATCATTATTGCCAAACAGCGTAACGGCCCGGTAGGAACCGTGTCTCTTGCGTTCGTAAAAGAATACAATAAATTCGTCAACCTGGAACGGCGTTTTGATGACGCAGGTGTTCCGCCCGGCGCATAAACCCCAAGAGCTGATCTTGGGGTTTTTTTCATTCGAAAGATGGAAGAAAAACCGGACGCACAGCGGATGTGAATTTGAAAGCGGTTTAATAAAATAAGGCGTAAAGGAGATGGTAACATGGGATACTGTTTTTCATCTTTTCACGCAGCGCAAATCCGGATTGCGCGGCCTACAGGCCAGCTTGATGAGATCATTCGTTTTTACGAAGAGGGACTGGACTTGAAACGAATCGGCGGATTTTCGCAGCATAACGGGTATGGAGGTGTCATGTTCGGCCTTCCTCATGCCGATTATCATTTGGAATTCACCCAGTATGAGGATGGGGAAAGCACTGCTCCCGTTCCACATCCCGACAGCCTCCTTGTTTTTTATGTGCCGAATGTGAATGAACTGGCATCGATCACTTCAAGGCTAAAACACATGGGCTATCAAGAGGTCGAATCAGAGAACCCGTACTGGAGTCATGGAGGCGTGACGATAGAGGATCCGGACGGCTGGCGAGTCGTTTTTATGAATACCAAAGGGATTTCAGGCAAGTAATGCTTTTTTGTGCTAAAGGGCAAAAGTTTCACAAGCTTTTTATGACGAAGCCGTTAGAAAACGCTTCTAAAAAGAATGGAAGCGAACGAATATAGTTTTATATTAATTTAATGTTCGGATTTGAGATTGACTTTCTGTTTCTTCACTGATAAACTTGATTTGTTTGAATAGAATCGTTTTGAAAGGTTAACGGAGGTGCACGGACATGTCTTCAGTAGTTGTAGTAGGTACGCAATGGGGCGATGAAGGAAAAGGTAAAATTACAGATTTCCTCTCAGAAAATGCAGAAGTGATCGCCCGTTATCAAGGCGGAAATAACGCAGGGCATACAATCAAGTTTGACGGAGTCACATACAAGCTTCACTTAATCCCGTCTGGAATTTTCTATAAGGATAAAACGTGTGTGATCGGAAACGGAATGGTTGTAGATCCGAAAGCATTAGTCACAGAGCTTGCGTATCTTCATGAGCGCAACGTCAGTACAGACAACCTGAGAATCAGCAACAGAGCTCACGTCATTCTGCCGTATCACTTGAAATTGGATGAAGTGGAAGAAGAGCGAAAAGGGGCTAACAAGATCGGCACAACGAAAAAAGGAATCGGCCCTGCTTATATGGATAAAGCAGCCCGCATCGGAATTCGCATCGCGGATCTGTTAGACCGTGACGCGTTTGCGGAGAAGCTTGAACGCAATCTTGAAGAAAAAAACCGCCTGCTCGAGAAAATGTACGAGACAGAAGGGTTTAAAATTGAGGATATCTTAGACGAATATTATGAGTACGGCCAGCAGATTAAAAAATATGTCTGCGATACATCTGTTGTTTTAAATGATGCTCTTGATGATGGGCGCCGCGTGTTATTTGAAGGCGCGCAAGGGGTAATGCTTGATATCGACCAAGGAACATACCCGTTTGTTACATCATCTAACCCGGTTGCCGGCGGTGTCACGATTGGATCTGGCGTCGGCCCGACCAAAATTCAGCACGTTGTCGGTGTATCAAAAGCATATACGACTCGTGTCGGCGACGGTCCTTTCCCGACTGAGCTGAAAGATGAAATCGGCGATCAAATCCGTGAAGTCGGGCGGGAGTATGGAACAACAACAGGCCGTCCGCGCCGTGTCGGCTGGTTTGACAGCGTCGTTGTCCGCCACGCCCGCCGTGTGAGCGGAATTACAGATCTTTCTCTGAACTCAATCGACGTTTTAACAGGAATTGAAACGCTGAAAATCTGTGTGGCGTACCGCTACAAAGGCGAAATCATTGAAGAATTCCCGGCAAGCCTTAAAGCACTTGCTGATTGTGAGCCGGTATATGAAGAAATGCCGGGATGGACTGAGGATATCACAGGTGCGAAAAGCTTGAGCGAGCTTCCGGAAAACGCGCGTCACTATCTTGAGCGTGTGTCTCAGCTGACAGGCATTCCGCTTTCTATTTTCTCTGTCGGCCCAGACCGTTCACAGACAAATGTCCTTCGCAGCGTGTACCGTGCGAACTAAATAGATTATGCTTCAGGCCCCTGAATCCAGGGGCTTGTTTTTTGTTTGAAAGCCGCATCTAAGTTGGTCTAAGAAAAAAATATGAAAAAAAACCAAAAAAGTTATTGCCACTTCTATTTGTTCGTGATATTATAAATCTCGTTGTTACGGAAACTGCTTCAATAGAGTACTAGATAAGAACTTGGTCAAAGTTGTTTGCTCTATGGAAACTCCGACATCTTAAGAGCCATTAGCTCAGTTGGTAGAGCATCTGACTTTTAATCAGAGGGTCGAAGGTTCGAGTCCTTCATGGCTCACCATTTCGTGAAGGCCCGTTGGTCAAGCGGTTAAGACACCGCCCTTTCACGGCGGTAACACGGGTTCGAATCCCGTACGGGTCATTGATTTACTTTAGCGTTATTGCTAAATTCCTTATTTGTCTGCGAGGGCTGACACGACAGCTCTCCAGGCAATTACTGTAAGGTCCGGTAGTTCAGTTGGTTAGAATGCCTGCCTGTCACGCAGGAGGTCGCGGGTTCGAGTCCCGTCCGGACCGCCATTTTACTTTACTTAGTAGAGAAAAATAAAACATTTGGCTCGGTAGCTCAGTTGGTAGAGCAACGGACTGAAAATCCGTGTGTCGGCGGTTCGATTCCGTCCCGAGCCACTTACCAAACGCATCTGCAATTGTAGGTGCGTTTTTTCTTTTAGGAAAAGGCGAACATGAGAAGTGTTATAATAGAAGAAAAAGGGAGAACCGGCCCTGCGGCCGGCTCAAAGAAGAAGACGTCATCGATAAAGACGCACTCCGATGTCGGGAGGTTTCAGTTAAGTTATCTTTTTTTAAAAAAATTGACTAGCATGACAAAAGAGAAACAATTGGCGGATAAAGGTGAAACATGTGTTTTTTTCTAAACCTTTATTTTTTTTATCTTTTGACCTTTAACCGTTATAATAGACAAGGACCCAATGTTTACACGGGCCATAAGTGATGAAACGAATGTTATTTAGATGAAAAGAAGTTATTCGGCAGGAGGAAATCAAAATGATGGATAAGAAGATCCTTGTAGTAGATGATGAAAAACCGATTGCAGATATATTGGAATTTAACTTAAGAAAAGAAGGCTATGAAGTGCACTGTGCCCACGACGGAAATGAAGCGGTTGAAATGGTAGAAGAGCTTCAGCCTGATTTAATTCTTTTAGATATTATGCTTCCTAATAAAGACGGCGTTGAAGTGTGCCGTGAAGTCAGAAAGAAATACGATATGCCGATCATTATGCTGACGGCTAAGGATTCAGAAATTGACAAGGTCATCGGGCTTGAAATCGGTGCTGATGACTATGTCACAAAACCATTCAGCACACGTGAGCTTCTGGCTCGTGTGAAAGCGAACTTGCGCCGCCAGCTGACAACAGCGCCTGCGGAGGAAGAGTCATCCTCTAATGAAATTCATATCGGCTCTCTCGTCATCTTCCCTGACGCGTACGTCGTATCAAAACGAGATGAAACAATCGAATTGACTCATCGTGAATTCGAATTGCTTCATTATTTAGCAAAACATATTGGACAAGTGATGACCCGTGAACATTTGCTTCAAACCGTTTGGGGTTATGATTACTTTGGTGACGTCAGAACGGTTGACGTAACAGTCCGCCGGCTTCGTGAAAAAATTGAGGACAACCCAAGCCACCCAAATTGGATTGTCACACGCCGCGGCGTAGGTTATTACTTGAGAAATCCAGAACAGGACTAATGCCCTTATGAATAAGGTTGGTTTTTTTCGGTCGATCCAATTTAAGATTACCTTGATATATGTGCTTTTGATCATCATTGCCATGCAAATCATTGGGGTGTATTTTGTCAATCAGGTCGAGAAATCGCTGATGAGCTCTTATGAACAATCGCTCAATCAGCGAATCGACAACCTTTCTTACTATATCGAACAAGAATATAAAAGCGATAACGACAGCACCGTCATAAAGGATGACGTCAGCCGTATATTGAATGATTTCACGAAAAGTGATGAGGTCCGGGAAATTAGTTTTGTAGATAAAAGCTATGAAGTGGTCGGTTCTTCAAAGCCGTATGGTGAGGAAGTGGCTGGGAAACAAACGACCGATCTGATATTTAAAAGGATTTTTTCTACTAAACAATCGTATTTAAGAAAGTACTATGACCCGAAAAGCAAAATCAGAGTTCTCATTTCCGCAAAGCCTGTGATGACTGAAAACCAAGAGGTTGTCGGCGCGATCTATGTTGTCGCGAGTATGGAAGATGTCTTTAATCAAATGAAGACTATCAACACGATACTGGCGTCCGGCACTGGTTTGGCGCTCGTTTTGACGGCCCTTCTCGGTATTTTTCTGGCACGAACCATCACCCATCCGCTTTCAGATATGAGAAAGCAGGCCATGGAGCTCGCAAAAGGGAATTTCTCGAGGAAGGTTAAAAAGTATGGGCATGATGAAATCGGGCAGCTCGCCACCACGTTTAATCACTTAACGAAAGAGCTTGAAGATGCCCAGGCGATGACAGAAGGAGAGCGCAGAAAGCTTGCCTCTGTTATTGCTTATATGACAGACGGCGTTATCGCTACAAACCGAAACGGAGCGATTATTCTTTTAAACAGCCCGGCGCTGGAGCTGTTGAACGTTTCACGTGAAACAGCTTTAGAAATGCCGATTACGAGTTTGTTGGGGATTCAAGAGAATTATACGTTTGAAGATTTAGTGGAGCAGCAGGATTCTTTGCTGCTTGAAATTGAGCGAGATGATCAACTAACAGTGCTTCGCGTGAATTTCTCTGTGATTCAAAGGGAACATGGCAAAATTGATGGTTTAATTGCTGTTCTTTACGATGTAACCGAGCAAGAGAAAATGGATCAGGAACGCAGAGAATTCGTGGCGAATGTATCACACGAGCTGCGGACGCCGCTTACGACAATGCGCAGTTATTTAGAAGCGTTAGCTGAAGGTGCGTGGGAAAATAAAGACATTGCCCCGCGTTTCTTAATGGTGACGCAAAATGAAACAGAGCGCATGATCCGGCTTGTCAATGATTTGCTTCAGCTTTCGAAATTCGACAGCAAGGATTATCAATTTAACCGGGAATGGATTCAAATTGTCCGGTTTATGTCTCTGATTATTGACCGTTTTGAAATGACAAAAGAACAGCATGTGGAATTTATTCGTAATCTGCCGGACAGAAATCTGTACGTTGAGATTGACCAGGATAAAATTACACAGGTGCTTGATAATATTATTTCCAACGCTTTAAAGTACTCACCGGAAGGCGGACATGTGACATTCTCAATTGACGTAAACGAAGAGGAAGAGCTTCTCTATATCAGCGTCAAGGATGAAGGGATCGGTATTCCGAAAAAAGATGTCGAAAAAGTCTTTGACCGCTTCTACAGGGTGGATAAAGCAAGAACGAGAAAGCTCGGCGGCACCGGTCTGGGACTGGCGATTGCCAGAGAAATGGTTCAGGCGCATGGCGGGGATATTTGGGCGGACAGCATAGAAGGAAAAGGCACGACGATTACATTTACTCTTCCATATAAAGAGGAACAAGAGGATGATTGGGATGAAGCGTGAAAATATAAAAACGATATTACTTACGATACTCGTCGTCATCAGCCTTGTGTTTACGTGGGGGATATGGACGTTCCAGCCAAACTTTTCCGGAGGCTCATCATCAACAGCGTCTACTGTGCGTGAGAAGCATAAAATCGAAAAAAACACCCAAAAGCTGTCTGAAACGGTAAGGCCGAGGGACATGTTTATCCATGATGGCGGCGCTCATTATAAAGTGAATGATGATTCACTTTATAATGAAGTCTGGTCTGACTTGCCGCATTGGGATGTAAAAGGGATCAAAGATATTTCTGATCAGTATGACAAGACTTCATTTAAGAGCTGGTTTTACGGGATAAGCGGTTATGATGCGAAGCTTGACTTGCAATTCAATGACACGATTCCTATTGATATCTTCCAAACGCTGTTTAAATGGTCTAACCAGTCATTTGAGTACAGTTCGTTTGACCACATTTTGATTCCGATTAATGAAACAAAAGCGAACAAGAAAATCTATTTGGTATCTTTCAGCAAGCAGCTGATTCTGGAAGTGACCGTTGAATCGGCTAACTACCGGAACATGATGAATGACTTGAAAAACAGTCAATCAAACATGCCGGCATTCAGTCTGTTCTCTATCGGTTCAAAGAAAGAGTTTCTGCTGCCGAACAAAACGCTTACGATGGACAAAAAAGAATTTGTCACAGAATCGATTAAAACAAACACCTTTAAGCAGGCCTTGTTCAGCGATCCAAGTATTGTAAGGGAAGATTCGAATTACAACAACAGAAATGTGCTGACAGATGGAATCAGCCGTTTAGATGTGAATCTAAGCCAGCGCCAGGTACAATTCCAACAGCGCAATTTGGTGCAGAGCACTTCCTATCAAACAGGTGAATTAATTAAAAAGAGCCAAAAATACCTTGAGGATACGGGCAGCTGGACAGATCACTATCAATTTTTCAATATCAATGACAGCCAGCAGTTAAGCTTCTATATCTTTATGGACCAGATGCCGGTCATTAACAGTACCGCCAAACCATTCGGAGCGACATCCGCGATTACGGTGCAATGGGCCAACGATGAAATTCTCAGCTATAAGCGGCCGAATTACAGTCTCGGAACGAATCCGATTAAAACGACAGAGACTGAGCTGATGAGCGGGAGCGAAGTGAAGATGCTGCTTTCTAAACAAACGGCATATAATACGGATAAAATTGATCAGATCTTCCTTGCGTATCAATTAGTATCAACATCATCCAATAATGACCCTCTTGTTGAACTGGAACCGGTTTGGGGGATGAAAATAAACGGGAAAATTGTGCCGATCACGAAGGACCTATTAACGAAGGAGGGGGCAAACAGTGGAGTGGAATAAGACAAAATCAATCTTCATCGTTGCCTTCCTCATTTTAGATATTTTTTTAGGCTATCAGTTTTTTCAAAAATGGCAGTCTACCAGCAAAGATTATGAAGTCATTAAAAATGATGTCGAGCATGACATGAAGGCCGATCATATTACGTATGAAGGGCTGAATAAGGAAGCAACAGAAGGCTACAGAATCACAGCGAATCAAAAGGCCTTCACCAAGGACGAAATTGAGGCGCTCAAGGATCAAAAGCCGTTGATGGACATGCCTAGTGATGATCGTAAAGTAACGACCCTAAAAATGAAATTTACGAATCCGATCGCCCTGTCAAAGAAGAAGATTGAGGACGATGCTCAGGCGCTTGTTTCTTCGAAAATCCAAGATGGTGAAAAATATGAGCTTTGGAAGGTTGATAAATCGCAAAAAGAAATTATTTTCTTCCAAACATATGAGGGCCATTATATTTATCAGCAGACCGACACTTCTTCTAATATGATCGGGCAAGTGATTTTGCGTTTAAACGATAAAAACGAGGTTGTGTCATACGACCAGACGACGCTTGAGACCTTTAAGCAAATTCAGAAGGAAAGCCTAATCACTGAAATGGATGCGGTTGAGTTATTGTACTATCAAAATCAATTAAAAGAGAACAGTACGATAAAAAGTGTCAAATTCGGCTACGTCGCGCAATATCCGCTGACTAGTACACAGGTGCTGGCACCGGTATGGAGAATTACAGTCGAGTACGATAAAAAAGTGAACGGTGAGAAAAAGACAGTGCAAGAGTATTTTACAGTGAATGCTTTGGAGAGTACGATTTTAGATACAGATCAATGAAAATAATGGAGTGAGACACATGAGCTTGCAATTTAGCGTACTTGCGAGCGGGAGTACGGGAAATGCGTTTTACCTTGAAACTGAGGATCACGCATTTTTGGTAGACGCCGGTTTGAGCGGGAAAGCCATGGATGGATTGATGGCGCAAATCGGGCGTAAGCTGGATGATGTAGACGGCATTTTTGTGACGCATGAACATAGTGACCATATTAAGGGCCTTGGCGTGGTCGCCAGAAAGTACAAGCTTCCGATCTATGCGAATGAGAAGACATGGAAAGCGATGGAGAACCAAATTGGCAAAATTGATACCGATCAAAAATTTGTGTTTCCGATGGAGACGGTGAAGTCGTTCGGCGGACTTGATGTGGAATCGTTTGGCGTCTCACACGACGCGGCGGAGCCCATGTTTTATGTGTTCCATTATAACGGCCGAAAGCTTGCTTTAATGACAGATACGGGGTACGTCAGCGACCGGATGAAAGGGATCATCCGCTCAGCGAATATGTTTGTGTTTGAAAGCAATCACGATGTCGGCATGCTGCAAATGGGGAGATATCCATGGAGCATTAAGCGGCGGATTTTAAGTGACGTCGGGCACGTTTCAAATGAAGATGCTGCCTTAGCGATGACCGATGTCATTGGCGACGAGACGTCTCGTATTTATTTGGCGCATTTGAGCCAGGACAACAACATGAAGGATTTGGCGAGAATGTCTGTACAGCAGACATTGGCTTCTAAAGGGTTTGTGACGGGGGAAACATTTGATTTGTTTGACACCGATCCGAAGAAGGCAACACCGCTTTGCGCTGTATAATTTTTCTATGTAATTCATGACTATTATAGGAGTTTCTAACCCACAATATAACCATATTAACGTTCTTGGAAAGGATGGAATATGGTGGATTACGATCGTGAGGAAGAACATACTGCTCCTGAACAGCCAAAGAGAAGCAAAAAAGGATATTTCCTTTCTAGTCTGATTGGGGTGATTGTCGGTGCCGTATTAATGGCATTTATCATGCCGTACTTTTCAAATGAAGGGATAGATACGGGCGTCTTAGAAGAGCAGCAGAACAACAATAATCGGGAATCAATCAGGACGGTGAATGTCAGTGTCAACAACGCAGTCACCAAGATTGTCAGCAATGTGTCGCCCGCCGTTGTCGGTGTTGTGAACATTCAAAAATCAGATATTTGGGGAGAGAGCGGTGAGGCTGGGAGCGGCTCTGGCGTCATCTATAAGAAAAATGACAACTCCGCTTATGTCGTGACCAACCATCATGTCATCGAGGGCGCTTCCCAAATTGAAATCAGCCTGAAAGACGGCTCGCGTGTATCGGCTGAACTGATCGGCAGCGACCAGCTGATGGATCTTGCTGTTTTACGAGTGAAAAGCGATAAAATTAAAGCAGTCGCTGATTTCGGTAATTCAGATAAAGTGAAATCAGGGGAGCCGGTTATTGCGATCGGGAACCCGTTAGGCCTTGAATTTGCAGGCTCTGTCACACAGGGCGTCATCTCGGGAACGGAGAGAGCCATCCCAGTGGATTCGAACGGTGATGGGCAGCCTGACTGGAACGCAGAAGTCCTGCAAACAGATGCGGCCATTAACCCTGGGAACAGCGGCGGCGCTTTGTTAAATATGGACGGAAAAGTCATTGGCATCAATTCAATGAAAATTGCGGAGTCGGCGGTTGAAGGAATTGGCCTGTCAATTCCGTCTAAGCTTGTGATCCCGGTGATAGAGGATTTGGAGAAATACGGCGAGGTTAAACGTCCGTTCCTTGGCATTGAGATGAAATCGCTAAGCGACATCGCCAGCTATCATTGGGACGAAACTTTGAAGCTTCCTAAGGATGTCACCAATGGAGCGGTTGTGATGGGGGTAGATGCCTTCTCACCTGCCGGAAAAGCAGGGCTTAAGGAACTGGATGTCATCACAGAATTTGACGGTCACAAAGTAAATGACATTGTTGATCTGCGGAAACGGCTTTATCAGAAAAAAGTCGGTGACCGGGTGAAAGTGAAGTTTTACCGCGCCGGAAAAGAAAAATCCGTTGACATTCAGCTCTCCTCCGCAGACCAATTAGGAAGTTAACAGAAACAGTCTGGCACCGTGCCAGACTGTTTTTTTATGCAAAAAAAACTGAACGAGGGTCACGCCCGTTCAGTTGAAAAAGGATCTATCGAATATGAAGAAACATACAAGATGGGTGTTACACGTGAAACAGCAGGCAAGGCCTGTCAGCTGCAAATACTACCGTTTTCAGCATTGACTTTAATGGTTTGTTCCGTGTGGTTGCTGGCTGTGATTTTAATGATGTACACATAGATGCCATTTTCTTTCTTCAATGCAGAAGATTTGACTGTACCTTTGCATTTGTTCAGCGCAATGCTTTGTGCTTTTGCTTTTGTGGCTGCGGCTTGTTTGTTTTCAATGTGATGCTTGACGACTTTTCCGCTGCTGCAGTTGACGTTGAAGGTGTGAACTTTGCCGTCCTCACCGAGCACTTTAATGACATAGACGTAAACGCCGTCTGCTTTCTTCATTTGTGCTGATTGAACCGTGCCTTTGCAGTTGTGCAATGCAATTGTTTTCGCTTTAGAAAGAGTAAATGAAGCCTGCTGCTGTGTTTGGACTTTAGCGGTGTCCTCTTTATGAAGAACAGCCGCGTGCGCGGAAGATAAAGAACCGATTGAGATGACTGCGCCTAAAGCAGCTGCAGATAATATTTTCGCATTCATTTTGTACGTCCTCCTTAGATGATGATGTAAAAAGAACTGAACGCGGGTCACACACGTTCAGTTTAAAAGAGTATTTAGAAAAAGGTAGACATGAACTTAGAACTTCATATTTAAAACAAGACTGGTGTTACACGTTGAATTGCAGTTGTTTCACTGCTGGCAAGTATCAATTTTTATTTGCAAATGCTTCCGTTTTCAGCGTTCACTTTCACTGTTTGCTCAGTGTGGTTATGGGCAGTGATTTTAATCACGTAAACGTATTTACCGTTTTCTTTCTTCAAAGCAGAAGATTTGACTGTACCTTTGCATTTGTTTAGCGCGATGTGATGTGCTTTTGTTTTCGTAATGGCTGCGTTTTTCTTTTGAACTTTTTGTTTTACGATTTTACCGCTGTCACAGTTGACATGGATTGTATGAGTGTTTCCATCTTCGCCCAGCACTTTTACAACGTAGATGTAAACGCTGTTTTCTTTCTTCAGTTCAGAAGATTGAACTGCGCCTTTGTATTTGTTCAGTGCGATGTGATGCGCTTTTGTTTTTGAAATATGGGCTTGTTTCTTTTGCTCGTGTTTTGCGACTTTGCCGTTTTCTCCATTGACATGGAACGTGTGAAGGCTGCCGTCTTCACCCATTACTTTCACGACATAAACGTATTTACCGTTTTCTTTCTTCAGCTCAGACGATTGAACCGAACCTTTGCAGTTTTTCAAAGCAATAGAATGCGCTTTTGATTTGCTGATGTAGCTTTGTTTCTTTTGAACGTCATGTTTGACCACTTTACCGCTGTCGCAGTTGACGTTCATCGTATGCTGTTTGCCGTCCTCACCGAGAACTTTGACAACATATACGTAAGTGCTGTTTACTTTCTTCATTTGGGCAGATTGAACAGTACCTTTGCATTTGTTCAAAGCAACTTGTTTTGCTTTTGCTATTGTGATGGAAGCCTGCTGCTTCGTCTCGACTTTCGCTGATGTATCATCCTTTTGAATGACAGCGGCATGGGCGGAAGTTAAAGAACTGATTGAGAGAATCGTTCCCAGCGCGGCTCCTGATAAAATTTTAGTGATATTCATATGATGTTCCTCCTTAATTTTATTGTTGGCTGAACCAACTAAGGCTATTGTATAGGCCGAAGCTGAAAATCAAATGAGGGCTGGCTGAAAACTTGCTGAATTCAGCTGATTTTTAGGGAAGATTCAGTTGGTTTTCAGATAAAAACGAATAATAGGAGGGGGAGGGAAAAAACTAATCAGAGGTTTATGCCAACTAAGGAGAGAGCACAGCATGAATAGGATGAAAGGCATCAAGATTTTGCTCGTGGACGATGAACCGGCGATATTAGATTTTTTGACAATGGGACTTGAAAATGAAGACTTTGAAGTCAAGACCGCGCCTGACGGAATGACAGCAATGAACATCGCAAAAACATTTCAGCCGCATGTGGCCATCCTGGATGTGATGATGCCCGGAATGGATGGACTGGAAGTATCGAAAATGATGAAAAAAACCGGCCATACCGCCGTTATTATGCTCACGGCAAAGGATGAGGTGGGGGTCAGGGTAAAAGCGCTGACAGAAGGCGCTGATGACTATATGATCAAACCGTTCAGCTTTGAAGAGCTGCTGGCGCGTATTTATGCAAGAATTCGGGATCACTTCCCAAACCTGTTCGAAGAAGTGGCGCTCGGTCCGTTTCGGATTGATGACCGGCGCAGAGAAATCCGTTATCAGGAAGAGGTGCTGAAGCTTTCGGTGACAGAATACGAGCTGCTGAAATTGTTGGTGTTGAATCACGGCCTTGTGCTCAGTAAAGCGAGGATTCTGGATAAAGTATGGGGCTATGACTTTTACGGGGAAGAAAATATTGTCGAAGTGTACATCCGTTCCTTGCGGGAAAAATTGAATGACAAAAAGCATGAAGTCATCCGAACGGTACGCGGCGCGGGCTATCGGGTGGATATTGAATGAAAAAACGATTCAAAACGCTGCGCTTTCAGCTTTTATTCCGCTCGTTATGCATTCTTGTTCTTCTATTGGTTTTTGTCGGCGCCATGCAATATGTGTTTGGAAAACGCCTCTTATATGAAAACCGCGCTGTCAGCATTCAAAGTTATATCAACTCGACGGAGCCGACCATATGGAAAAACATTGAAAGATACAAAAGCAATCCCGACGGCTCGCACAAGTCAGATGGTGCTGTCCGTCCCGCCTTTATTTATCCGGGTGTGACAATTGTTTTTATTGATAAAAAAACAAAAGCCAGCACGGTATTGTCGACGGACCCATATGCGGGAGCACCGCCAACATTCAAAAAAAGTGTATATGACGAGGCATTGAAAGATACGATGGCCTTGCATTACAGAATGACGAAAAATGAATCAGGCGAGGAAGTGCTGGTTGTGTTTCAGGCTATTAATATTGATGGAAAAGAAGCAGGCGTGATCCAAATGAGTGCTTTAACAGCACCGCTGAAGGATGTGCTGCTCCGGCAAATCAGCATTTACTCCACGCTCTCGCTTGTCGCGCTCCTGCTCGGGCTTTTTACATTCCTGCCCGTGGTCAGACATACGCTTAAACCGTTATCACAAATGGTACATATGATGGGGAAAATCAATGCGGGAAATTTGAATAAAAGACTTCCTGTTTATCGAAAACAAATGGAAATCGATACGCTTGCCATTTCGTTTAATCGCATGCTGGAGCGGATTGAAACATCATTCAAAGCAGAAAAAGAAGCGAAGGAGCGCATTCGGAGATTTATATCAGACGCTTCGCATGAACTGAGAACGCCTTTAACGTCCATACACGGCTTTATCGAAGTGCTGCTGCGGGGCGCAGCGCTTCAGCCGGAGCAGAGAGAAAGAGCGCTGAATAGTATGTATGAAGAATCGAAGAGAGCCACTCGGCTGATAGAAGATCTGCTGTTTCTGGCAAAAATCGATCGGGTGCCGGGCTTTGAAATGAAGAGAGGCGATCTCGATTCGCTCATAAGGGAAATGGAGCCGCAGCTCAGTCTGCTTGTGAAAAAAAGAAAACTGCAGCTGCTGCTTGAAGATCATGCTGAAGCGGTGTTTGACGGGGATAAAATGAAACAAGTCATTTTAAATTTGGTTTACAACGCGGTGCAGTATACAGATCAGAAAACCGGTGCCATCACCATCTCACTGCAAAAAAACGATGACGGCGTCATGCTGATGATAGCGGACAACGGCACAGGCATCGCACAGGAGCACCTGCCGCATTTATTTGACCGGTTTTACAGGGCAGACCCATCCCGCTCCCGAAAATATGGAGGTTCGGGACTGGGGCTTGCCATTACAAAGTCGATTATCGACAGCCATAATGGGACGATTGACGTGAAAAGTGAAATCGGCAGAGGCACTGTTTTTCTCATCTGGCTTCCTGCGCCGGAATAGGGCCGTTACTCGGCAGGCGGGTGGGAAAATTTCTTCAGCCGGTATTGAAGGCTTTGTCTGCTGATGCCAAGCTCCTGAGCAGCTTGTGAGATGTTATGGCCGTGCTTTCTTAACACATTCTCAATCACATATTTTTCGAAGCTTTCCATTTTTTCTTTTAAGTCCGCGGCCGGCTGGTATCTTGGTGCTTCAGGCTCTGGGGTATCAGCCGGTTTGATTTTCATGCGGTATTGATAGGGCAGATGGGAAGCCGTAATCGTTTGCTCATCCGTCATGAAATTCATTGCGCCTTCGATCATATGCTCAAGCTCACGAATATTTCCCGGCCAGTCATAAGATAGAAAAAATTGCTTCACGTCTTCGCTGATGTGTTCGACATTCATTTGAAACAGGTGGTTGTTTTTTTGGATGAATTCTGACGCGAGAAGCAAAATGTCTTCTTTCCGTTCCCGAAGCGGCGGGATGATCAGTGTCACGACGCTCAGCCTGTAATACAAGTCCTTCCGCATTCGTTCGCCCGCAATCGCGTCAATCGGGTCTTCGTTCATTGTGGCAATTATACGCACGTCAATCGGCGTATCCTTTGTCGAACCGATGCGCCTGATTTTCCGTTCCTGAAGAGCGCGCAGCAGCTTCGCCTGAAGACTCAGATTCAGCGAGTTGATTTCATCTAACAGTAGCGTGCCGCCGTGTGCTTGTTCAAACAGTCCGGGCTGGTCGACAGCGCCTGTAAACGCGCCTTTTTTCGTTCCAAACAAAATGCTTTCTACAAGGCTGTCTGGCAGCGCCGCGCAGTTTTGCGAAATAAACGGGCCGCCTGAGCGGTCGCTGCCGTTATGAATGCTTTGCGCGAACAGCTCTTTTCCCGTGCCGGTTTCGCCTGCGAGAAGGACCGATGATGACGTTCTCGTTGCCCGCTTCGCGTTTTCGATGACGTCTTGAATGGCAGGGCTGGTGCCGAGAATGCTGTCAAATGTATAAGTTGTGCTGCCTTTTTTGTTCATATTCTCCCTGATCAGCCGTTCAAGCTTTGTCACATCCTTGGCAATTTCGACTGCGCCCCTGATTTTGCCGTCTTGGACGATGGGATATGTATGATTGATCGTCGTGATTTCCTGGCCTTTATTATTGAAGTAGCTCTGCTTCACATTTTTAATCGTTGTGCCTTCCTGAAGGGCCTGTACCAGGGTGCTATCCTGCTGTTTAGAAAACATAAACACATCCATCAGGTTTTTATTGAGGACGTCATGCTTCTCCATATCTTCAATCTGCATCATTTTGTTGTTATAAACGATCGTGTTTCCATGCTCGTCTACCACGTGCAGGCCAACATCGATTTCATCCAAAATGCTTTGAAAAACCAATGTGAGGAATTCGCTGTCTTTGACCATTGTATAAACCTCCCTCAATTATTTTCTTAATATTGCCTCTATTTTATAAAAGAATGGAGAGGATATGCAAAAGAATTTTGCACTTGCTGAAATTTTTGCTTCAAATATCAGAATGTTTTTGCACCTTATCCTCGAAAATTGTAGAAAACACACGAAATCTTGATTTGGCACAGAACTTGCATTTATATAAAGGGAAAGCAGGATAACATGTTGAAACAGAAAACAAGGGGGAATTCAAATATGCCAGCTTTATCTAAATCCAAAGAAATTATTGATCAGACGTCTCATTATGGAGCCAACAATTACCATCCGCTCCCGATTGTCATTTCTGAAGCGCTGGGTGCTTGGGTAAAGGACCCGGAAGGCAATGAATATATGGATATGCTGAGTGCTTATTCTGCGGTAAACCAAGGTCACAGACATCCGAAAATCATTCAGGCATTGAAGGATCAGGCTGATAAAATTACCCTCACGTCACGCGCGTTTCACAACGATCAGCTGGGACCGTTTTACGAAAAAACAGCTAAGCTGACGGGCAAAGAGATGATTTTACCGATGAATACAGGAGCTGAAGCGGTTGAATCTGCGGTGAAAGCGGCGAGACGCTGGGCTTATGAAGTAAAAGGCGTGGCAGACAATCAAGCTGAAATTATCGCATGTGTCGGGAACTTCCACGGCCGGACGATGCTGGCGGTATCTCTGTCTTCTGAAGAGGAATATAAAAGAGGATTTGGCCCGATGCTTCCGGGAATCAAGTTAATCCCTTACGGCGATGCGGAAGCGCTTCGTCAGGCCATTACGCCGAATACAGCGGCATTTTTATTCGAACCGATTCAAGGCGAAGCGGGGATTGTCATTCCGCCTGAAGGATTTTTGCAGGAAGCGGCGGCGATTTGTAAGGAAGAGAATGTCCTGTTTATTGCCGATGAGATTCAGACGGGTCTTGGACGTACAGGCAAGACGTTTGCGTGTGACTGGGACGGCATTGTTCCCGATATGTATATCTTGGGTAAAGCGCTTGGCGGCGGTGTGTTCCCGATCTCATGCATTGCGGCGGACCGCGAGATCTTAGGTGTGTTTAACCCGGGTTCACACGGCTCGACATTTGGCGGAAACCCGCTTGCATGTGCGGTGTCTATCGCTTCGTTGGAAGTGATGGAGGATGAAAAGCTGGCGGAACGTTCTCTTGAGCTTGGCGAATACTTTAAAAGAGAACTTGAGAGCATTGATAACCCTGTCATTAAAGAAGTCCGCGGCAGAGGGCTGTTTATCGGTGTGGAATTGACGGAAGCCGCACGTCCGTATTGTGAGCGCTTGAAGAAAGAAGGGCTTTTATGCAAGGAAACGCATGATACAGTTATTCGTTTTGCACCGCCATTAATCATTTCGAAAAAAGATTTGGATTGGGCAATAGAGAAAATTAAGCACGTGCTGCAAAACGCATAAATCCGCACCATGGAGGGATATTCACTTCGTTTGTATAAATTTACAATAGAAAATTAAGCACTCCCTATTTGCTCAGCTACAGTATTTTAGTATAATGTATCTTTATGAGAAGAAGTGAATTTTATATTAAATAGATAAAGGCTCTTTGGACAGCAAACTGGGATATGCACCGTGTAGTCGTTCCAGCTTAGATCCAATACAAGTTGCTGAAGGGGTGCAGAATGTGAATACAAACCAAGATAACGGAAATCAGCTCCAGCGGACAATGAAATCACGCCACTTGTTCATGATTTCATTGGGCGGAGTGATCGGAACCGGTTTCTTCCTTGGAACCGGGTTTACCATTAACCAAGCGGGGCCGCTCGGCGCGGTTCTGTCCTATTTAGTAGGCGGCTTTATCATGTTTTTGACGATGCTCTGCTTAGGGGAGCTGGCAGTCGCCTTTCCTGTGTCGGGGTCCTTCCAGACCTATGCGACAAAATTTATCAGCCCGGCCTTTGGATTTGCGTTCGGCTGGCTGTACTGGCTCGGCTGGGCGGTTACATGCGCCATTGAATTCTTATCAGCGGGGCAGCTGATGCTCCGCTGGTTTCCGCACGTAGACGTGTGGATCTGGTGTCTGGTATTTGCGGCACTGATGTTTATATTAAATGCAATTACAGCCAAAGCCTTTGCAGAATCGGAATTCTGGTTCTCAGGCATTAAAATTTTGATTATCCTTTTATTTATTATTCTCGGCGGAGCTGCCATGTTTGGCCTGATTGATTTGAAAGGCGGAGAGCAGGCACCGTTTTTGACACATTTTTATGAAGACGGGTTATTCCCGAACGGGATAAAGGCAATATTGATAACGATGATTGCCGTAAACTTCGCATTCCAGGGGACTGAGCTGATCGGGGTTGCAGCCGGAGAAAGTGAAGATCCTGAAAAAACGATTCCGCGGTCTATCAAACAGACAGTATGGAGAACGCTTGTCTTCTTTGTTCTATCCATCATTGTCATTGCCGGCATGATTCCGTGGAAACAGGCTGGAGTTGTGGAAAGTCCGTTTGTTGCGGTATTTGAACAAATCGGAATCCCGTATGCCGCTGATATCATGAACTTTGTTATTTTAATCGCGCTATTATCTGTTGCGAATTCAGGTTTATACGCATCAACACGTATCCTGTACGCGATGGCGAATGAAGGACAGGCCTTCCAAGCGCTGGGCAAAACAAACAAACGAGGTGTGCCGCTGAACGCGTTAATCGTAACGATGGCTGTGGCCTGCCTATCGCTCCTATCAAAAGTGGCGGCGGCTGAAACCGTGTATATGGTGCTTCTATCTTTGGCGGGCATGAGCGCCCAGGTCGGCTGGATCACGATTACGCTTTCTCAAATTATGTTTAGACGCAAATTTATCCGTGAAGGCGGCAAGAAGGAAGATTTGAAATTCAAAACACCGCTGTATCCGGTGCTTCCGCTGATCGGCCTGACGTTAAATACGGTCGTTCTCATCAGCCTTGCATTTGATCCGGAGCAGCGTATCGCGCTGTATTGCGGCATCCCGTTTATGATCATTTGCTACATCATTTATCATGTCGTCATTAAAAAACGCCAGCAGGCAAATCGTCAGCTAGAGCTTTAAACACATTGTCCGCAAGTCATCTTTGTTATAACCCGCATAGGACATTATCTTATATGTTGAGGTGGAATCACAGATGGATAAAACGATTTCGGTTATTGGAATGCCAATGGATTTAGGGCAAGCACGACGCGGAGTGGACATGGGCCCGAGTGCCATCCGGTACGCCCATCTGATTGAGAGGCTGTCAGACATGGGTTATACGGTTGAAGATCTCGGTGACATTCCGATCAACCGCGAAAAGATCAAAAATGACGAAGAACTGAAGAACCTGAATTCCGTTTTGGCGGGAAATGAAAAACTCGCTCAAAAGGTCAACAAAGTCATTGAAGAGAAAAAATTCCCGCTTGTCCTGGGCGGAGACCACAGTATTGCGATCGGCACGCTGGCAGGTACAGCGAAGCATTACGATCATCTCGGCGTCATCTGGTATGACGCGCACGGCGACCTGAATACGCTTGAAACATCACCGTCAGGCAATATTCACGGTATGCCGCTTGCCGTCAGCCTCGGCATCGGCCACGAGTCACTGGTTAACCTTGAAGGCTACGCGCCTAAAATCAAACCGGAAAACGTCGTCATCATCGGCGCCCGGTCACTTGATGAAGGGGAGCGCAAGTATATTAGGGAAAGCGGCATGAAGGTGTACACGATGCATGAAATCGACCGTCTTGGCATGACAAAGGTGATCGAAGAAACCCTTGATTATTTATCAGCATGTGACGGCGTCCATCTCAGCCTCGATCTGGACGGACTTGATCCGAACGACGCACCGGGTGTCGGAACCCCTGTTATCGGCGGCATCAGCTACAGGGAGAGCCATTTGGCTATGGAAATGCTGTATGACGCGGGTATCATCACCTCAGCTGAATTCGTGGAGGTCAATCCGATTCTTGACCACGAAAACAAGACTGGACAAACAGCAGTGGAGCTCGTAGAATCTCTGCTCGGTAAGAAGCTGCTGTAATAAGAAAACCCCCGCATCCCGCGGGGGTTTTTCATTTACCCAATCATTTTCTCAGCGACTTTCATCTCCTGTGAATGGGTTTGGTGGTCCGTAATAAACCATCCTGATAAAATCACCGCTGCGACGCCTATGCCAATCAGACATTTTTTCATTTATATAACCTCCGTTCGTTTGATGAGTTCTTCAATTTGTAATGCTTCATAAAAAAAGTGGGCAGCTTCTTTGTAAAGCTCATGCTCTCTATACTTTTCGCCAGCCAAAATGGAAAGTTCTCTTACACTGTCAAACTCTTTCCCGGACACCAAATCATCCATATGTTGTTTGCATAAGTGAAACGTTTCCGCATGACCTCCTTCTGCATAAATGGCATATAAAATATCTATTTTTGCCTCACATATTCTATTCGGCTCGGCTGTCAATTTTTCCTTCACTTCTTGGTAATAAGATAGAGCCTGTTCTTTCTTTTGAATCTTAAACAGCTCACGTATCAGCAAATAGACAGAATGATAGTAATAGGCGGAGCGGGCGTATTCTTCGTGTTGTAAGGCCTCTTCTAATTTGGAGACCGCTTCTTCTGATTTGCCGCTTTGCGCATGAAGAAGTCCGAAGTTATGCAAAAGCTGGGCTTCAAAAAAATAATCCTCTAATTCTCTCGTCATCCGAATCGCTTCGTCCAAATATGTTTCAGCTTCTTCAAACTGGCTCATCTCGGTAAAATTGCCTGACATGGTGATCAGCGCCGAGGCCAGTTTCTTTTTATAATCGGTCTCTTCCCTGAACGTTTTGACTGCTTGCCGTGTATGATTGAGGGACACAATATTTTGTCCCAGCTTATAATAGAGCTTACCGACCTTCAGGTGAAATTCGGCTTTCTCAATCGGGTCGGGAACGTTGTCAAGATACTGCTCGGCCTCTTTATACAGCCCAATGGCAATATCGTAATTATTTTTATAGGCTTCGTACATGCCTTCAAACAGAAAAAAGTAATATTTCAGCATGTCTGACGTAGCATTCATATGAGAAGGCTCCTCATGCTGAAAACCCTGTCCTCTCGCCTCGTGAAGCAAAACCTTGTGGCGCAGTTCCAATAAGGAGAAGTAGGCAAGCACCTCCTGATCCTCTTCCATGTCATCCAATAAAGGCTTCACTTCTTCAAACAAACGGGCGGACTCTTCAACTTCATGTTTCTTGATCGCAAGGTACCAGTCATTGAGCATGTTAGCGATTTCTGCGGGTGCAATCTTATTCATTTGAAACTCCTTTCTCTCGTGACTTATCAATCTCAGTTGTTTATTCTGATAGTAACACCTCTTTCTATTTTATGTAAAATCCTATAGTCAATATATGAAGGAGCGATGATATGACAATGATGCTGACTCCCATGCAGACAGAAGAATTTCGGTCTTATCTTACGTACACGGCCAAACATTACGCGAAAGAAAAGGTAGAGGCGGGGACATGGCTGCCTGAAGACGCACAGCTATTGTCTAAGCAGACCTTTTCTAATTTGCTTCCGAAAGGGCTGGAAACCCCCCATCATCATTTATGGAGCCTCACGCTGAATGAAAAGGAAATCGTTGGCTGGCTCTGGATACATGCAGAACCGGAGCATGCGCAACAGGAAGCGTTTATTTACGATTTCGGGTTATATGAACCATACCGGGGCAAGGGTTATGCAAAGCAAGCATTGGCGGCATTAGATCAGACAGCACGTAGCATGGGAATCCGGAAGCTGTCCCTCCATGTATTTGCCCATAATCAAACAGCGCGGAAGCTATACGAGCGAACCGGATTTCAAGAAACAGACGTGGTGATGAGCAAGAAGCTTTAAACGTAAAGGGCCTGATAAAGGCCTTTTTTTGCTGACAGCCTTCTGTAAATGATTTCTAAAAATTCTGTAAATGACCTAGTTACTTTCCTTATTTTCCTAATATAATGTGGGTGAAGGAAGTCACCTTTCCTACATTCAAAAGAAAAGAGGAGATGTAATGAAGTTCAAGAAACGGATGGTATTGTTTATGGTAGCGCTTACAATGATGTGTGGCGGACTGTATGTTTCTCCCGCCAAAGCCGTAAACACCACAAACTATGCAGAAGAAATCGCCACACTGCAGCCAGGCACGACACCGGAAGAAATCATGAAGTCCGCCAGCCAGATTGCCAAACAGCAGCAGGTCAAGCAAGACGTCATTCTCAAACAGTTCTATGAGGAAATCACTGCGGATAAAGCAGAAGGCGACAGGCTCGCCAAGGAAAGCGGCATGTCCATCATGGGCGGCTCGTCCGGCACGAAAAAACTCCCGACAAGCGCGAAAGGGAATATCTATTACACCAACTCCTACACAGCCTTCTACAACCACGGCCACGTCGGCATGTACTCCGCGGCTGACAAAATTGTTGAATCTGTCCCGAGCGACGGGGTCAGGCAGATCGCTTACAATGCCAGAGACGTGGAAGACAACTCCATCGTGCAAACAGTCAGCGTAACCTCATCTCAAAAAACATCCGCTGCCGACTGGGCGGTCTCAAGAGTCGGCGACGCATACTCATTTAACTTCGTTAATAACAGAAATACCGGCCATGATGGCGCCAAAAACTGTTCAAAGCTCCTATGGTCCGCCTTTTTGCTGAAAGCAGGCATTGATATAGATGGCAACGGAGGCTTAGGCGTATATCCACGCGACATTACAAGCTCTTCCTATACGTCAACCATCATGACCATTTACTAAGGAGAAAGATATGAAGAAGTGGATGATTACCATCGCCATGCTGATTCTCGCAGGGATCGCACTATTTGTCTTCGCTTCTCCTCTCACAAGCCATAAAGCCGTGAGTCAGCAGGATCTCAGCGACACCGATTTTCTGGACGACAAAGACATCCTGCTGTATCTCTCAACCTCTGCGGATCAAGATGCATTCGGCGGCGGGAAAAGCTACGCCCTGTTCATCAGCCAAGACGGATCGCTGTCTTCTTTTAAGATGAAGGGTCTTGAGCTGGGCTCAGCCAAGGTTCACGGCGACAGTGTGATGCTGGAGGACAAAAACACGATTTTCACAATCAAAAACGGCCTGCGCTCCCATAAAAGAGCCTATCAGCACACCGGTGACAGCGCGGGCTTTTTACAACAGACGGACGGTTTTTACACCCTCTACAACTCCGGCTACGATAAAAAGGGAGACGGGTACCGCTCAGAGCTGTACCGCCAGATGGACGGAGAGTGGAAAAAAGACGTCATCCCCTACTACATCCGAGCCTCCGGTTTTCATGACGGCGCCATTTACGCACTTGTCCCGACAGCTGACGAAAAAGGCTATCAGCTCCTCCAAATTCATGCAGATCAGAAGAAGCTCACCTATTACACGATAACGAAATGGCAATACCGGGAAGGAGCCTCAATCGAATCCCAGCTTGCTGTGGACGATCAAGCTGTTTATGTCATGATCCGCGGCCAAAAGGCGAGCAATCTATATCAAATGGTCAAAATCAACAAGAAAAGCGGCAAAGTGGAACTGCACGACATCGCCAAATACAAAAACGACGAACAAACGATATACAGCTCCATGCCCTTCAGCTTTAAAAACAGCTTTTTCTCTTATGAGGGGTACCTGTACTTCATTGACGGCTTCGGAAAGGTGTACAAAATCGATGCAAAGACAGGAAAATCAAGCATTGCCTTCACCCTTTCACCAGAAAAAATGAAAGCCGATTTCAAAGAAATCACCCGAAAAGGCAGCAGTCTTTATTTCTTCACATACACCTACAATCAGCCTGCATACATTGAACAGTACAGCTTGAAAACCAGAAAGAAAGTGAAGGAAAAAGAGATCGGGAAGGTAAAGGATGTCGTGACGCCGAAGAGTCATTTGAAGCTGTATGATGTTGAGGTGATGAAGGAGTTTTAAGGTGAAGGGGGTTCCGGTTTGGGAGCCGTTATACTGCTCGTCGTTTTTGTTTTTCCGATGATGTCAGGCGTAATCGGTGCAGTGGGTTATCTCCTATGGAAGAAAGTTTGGATTGGTCCGCTCATCGTCTTTATCGGGAGTTTGATATTGTTGTTTACGTTAGCCTCTGGTAACAGTTCTTTCATGTTTTGGGTTGTACTCTATACTGCAATTGCGTTAGCAACCAGCGTTGTCACATTATTTCTCAGGAAATGATTCTTCAACTGATCACTGTTTATGAAGAGACTGGGTGAAGTCTCTTTTTTTGTTGAATCCAATATTGCAGTGATTTTAGGTATGGTATAGAAAAGAATGTAAAGGAGGGATCAAATGGGCACCAAACGTGTCATGCTGCAAGCAGCGATTATTGGTCTGACTTCGGCGGTTACTGTGTTCCTGCTGAATGGGGGAAAAGCGGGCTGGTTGGACATCGTCGGAACCATTGTCGGGTGCTGGCTTGGCATTTTTATTGTCGTTAAGATGCAGAAAAAACAGGCGTGAAAAAGGGAAAGGGTCATGCCGAACCGAAGTCATGTTCAAGGACGAAAAGTCCAAAAACATGAATGGGAGGAATGGCGTTGACAGGAAACAAAGCGGTTGTGTACAAAGGCGAAGGAACTGTAGCGGTGGAGGATATCGGGTATCCGGAGTTAATCTTGAAGGACGGGCCCGGCGTTCCGAAGGCGAATGTGAATCGTAAATGTGAGCACGGGGTGATTTTGAAGGTGCTTACCACAAACATCTGCGGAAGCGATCAGCACATGGTGCGAGGCCGCACGACGGCGCCGGAAGGCTTGGTGCTCGGGCATGAAATCACCGGAGAAGTCATTGAAACGGGGCGGGATGTTGAATTTATCAAAAAAGGTGACATCGTATCCGTTCCTTTCAATATTGCCTGCGGGCGCTGTGTGATGTGCAGAACGCAGAAAACGCACGTGTGCTTGAATGTCAACCCGGAACGGCCGGGATCGGCTTACGGCTACGTCGATATGGGCGGCTGGGTCGGCGGCCAGTCGGAATACGTCATGGTGCCGTACGCCGATTTTCAGCTATTGGTGTTCCCGGATAAAGAACAGGCGTTAGAAAAGATTCTCGATTTGACGATGCTATCCGACATTTTTCCGACCGGCTTCCACGGGGCGTACACAGCGGGCGTGCAAACAGGTTCAACCGTTTATATCGCTGGAGCGGGACCTGTCGGATTAGCCGCCGCACACTCCGCCCAGCTCCTTGGCGCCTCGACGGTGATTGTCGGCGATCTGAACGAAGACAGACTGGCACAGGCGAAAAGCTTCGGCTGCGAAACGGTCAACGTGCAAAAACACGATCGCCTCGGCGAGCAAATTGAACAAATACTAGGTGAACCGACCGTTGATGCCGCCGTGGACTGTGTCGGATTTGAAGCATCCGGACACGGCAATCAAGGGGAAGCGCCTGCCGCCGTGCTGAACTCGATCATGGACGTCACCCAGGTCGGCGGAAGCCTTGGCATTCCGGGCTTATATGTGACCGAAGATCCCGGTGCAAAGGATGCGGACGCCAAAACAGGCTCACTAAAAATCCGCTTCGGACTCGGCTGGGCCAAAGCCCACACCTTTGTCACCGGACAAACGCCGGCCATGACATACAACCGCAATTTGATGAAAGCGATCCTGAGCGGCAGAGCGCAAATCGCAAAAGCCGTCAACGCCACCGTCATTTCTCTGGACGACGCGCCAAAAGGCTACAGCGACTTCGACAAAGGCGCAGCCAAAAAATTCGTCATCGACCCGCATGGGACATTGAAGTAAAAAGAAAAAGCCGGTTGTTCAACTGAACGCCGGCTTTATTGCTGGTCATCTGTTTCTTCAAAGCGATCTCCTGATTCGTCTTGGACGATTAAATCCCCTTCGATTTTGTCCAGTCCAATCAGAATATAAGGGTTTTTCTCATTCGCATTGGGCGCAGGTTTTCGCTTCACAGTTACAATCGTTTCTTTAGGCGAGAATTTGACGCCTGACACCTCAAGCTTCTTATCCTTCTCTCTGCTTCCAAGAGACACAACAACCATTTTTTTGCCTTCTGAAATGGTGAAGATTTGATATCCTTTTACGTCCTCATGCATTTGAAGGTAATTAGCGTATATTTCTAAGTCTGGACTCCCTTCACCGATTCGATCCTTCTCTAACACCCAATAAGACGGCTGACACCCAGCAAGCAGCAACATGATCACAAAAAGCCAAACCCATCTAAAGCGCAAATGCAAACCTCCCCACACATCGGTTACATCCAACCTAACATACGAGCGAAATAGAGTCATCAACAGCTTGTTTGTCGAATTGTGGATAAAACTCAGCCCGAAGCACTACTAACATGTGAATAAATAGGTTATATTGGGAAGAGAATATTTGCAAAAATGCAAGAAACCATCGGAGGATTTGAACATGAAACAAACGTATTATTCCTGTGAAGAACACATCGAAACGGTGCTGGATATGTACATAGACGACCACGAGCTGCCGCCCGAAATCAGAAAAATCGAACATACTAACAGTTTATCCACAGCCTGTGAATTATGTGGAGACCCCGCAATATATATAGTGGGGAACGAATGATCTTACACAAAATACAGAAAAGATATCCACAATTGTGGGCAATATATATGAATAACTTGTTCTTAAAGTGGGGATGACCTGTGAATATTAATATTGTGACCATCGGAAAACTAAAAGAAAAATACCTCAAGCAAGGCATTGAAGAATACACAAAACGACTTTCGGCCTACGCAAAAATCGACATTATCGAACTCCCGGACGAAAAAGCGCCGGAAAACCTAAGTGACCAGGACATGAAAATCATAAAAGACAAAGAAGGCGACCGCATCCTATCCAAAATCAGCCCCGACTCCCACGTCATCGCCCTCGCCATCGAAGGAAAAATGAAAACATCCGAAGAACTAGCCGATACAATAGATAAGCTGGCTACTTATGGAAAAAGCAAAGTCACCTTCGTCATCGGCGGATCACTCGGATTGAGTGACGCAGTGATGAAGCGAGCGGATGAGAAGCTGTCGTTTTCGAAGATGACGTTTCCTCATCAGTTGATGCGTCTCATACTAGTTGAGCAGATTTATCGGGCTTTTCGGATTAATCGTGGGGAGCCTTATCATAAGTAATCGCAAACTTTATGGTACGGGATTCGGACAAAAATAGAATAACGATTAAATGATAGAAGTAATAACTCTAATAATCATCAAAGAGTTATTACCTCTGTTAATTTTTTAATGTTATAATAACGGTGGTAACTTTTTCAAAAAATACAAAAAAAACACTATTAAGAGGGGATACTAATGCAGCTTAAAAGCCTAACTATAGAGAATTTTCGAAACTTTGAAAAAGTAAATATAGATTTAACAAATCAAAATGTTTGTTTTGGAATGAATGATGTGGGTAAAACAAATTTGCTTTATGCTATCAGATTCTTATTAGATAGAGATATTCGTAAAAATGGCTTTAAAGAATCAGATTATTTTAGAAATGAAAGAGACAGAGTAATAAGAATAACATTAGGTGTTGATTTATCTGATCGTCTAAAAGATGAAGATTCCCAGCATATAATAGCCAAAGTGGGAGGGGCAAGGTCAAGTAATGAATTAGATAACTTTTTTTTTCAGGTAGAAGGTACTTATGATATTAGTGAAGAAGTTGGAATACCTAAAATTTATTGGGGAAGTAATTTAAAGGATTTGGACGAAATAACCCAAAATGGAATATATAGCAATTTGGATAATTTATTTAAGATCGTATACGTAGATCCAACAATAGATTTAGAAAAAACTTTCTCAAAAAATAGAAGACAGCTATTTGATCAAAACAAATTGGATGAGAATGATATTACAATTTCCAATGAGATTAAGACTTTAGGAATAGAAATGAACAAAAAAATTAGTAGTATGGGGGTTATTCAGTCTTTTCAAGATACTATAACAGAAGAGTATAGAAAATTGAAAAAGGAAAAAATAAATATTGAAATGAAATCAGAAATAACCATTAATGGATATTTCAGCAACCTTATTCCATATATAAAAAAAGAAAATGATGATAATATTTATCCAACTTCAGGAGACGGAAGAAAGAAGATTTTAGCTTACTCCTTGATAAACCATCTTATTCAAGCACAAGAAGGAAATAAAATTATTATTCATTTAGTTGAGGAACCAGAAAATAGTTTACATAGATCTATGCAAATTGCTTTATCCAAACAATTATTTAACTCTAAAGTATATAAATACTTCTTTCTATCAACACATTCTTCTGAACTATTGTACGAGATGGACAACACATCGTTAATAAGGATTTATTCAGAAGATCGGATAAACTGTGATTCATATATTTATAATGTTAGTGAAGAATATAAAAATGTAAAAAAAGAACTTAATAGAGCATTGTCAACAGCTCTTTTTGCTGAAAAAGTACTTTTAGTAGAAGGTCCTTCAGAAAAAGTATTATTTGAAAAAATTTTAGAAAATGTATATCCCACATATGAGTTAGATGGCGGTTACATATTAGATGTAGGCGGGATAAAATTTAAACCATATGTAGATGTATTGAAAGGTTTAAATATTACTCCTATAGTAAAAACCGATAATGACTTGAAATCCAAAAGGGATAATAAAACACTTTTGGATTTAATAGGAATTAAAAGATGCTTAAACCTTATTAATGATGAAGAGAAATCTATTGAGCCAGTTGAGATTGAATATTTTGAAAATGATGCGCAAGGAAAAAGGGTTCCGAATAATAAAGTGAAAAAACAAAAGATAAAAGATAAAAAGTTAGAATTATATGTGTTATTTCAAGACACTATAGAGCATTTTAAAGAAAATAATATATATTTGTCAAAAATAGATTTAGAACACGACCTCTATGAAGTTATTAGAGACAGAATGGAAGAGATTTTAGGTTCAAACCCAATAAACTACCTTCAAGATCATAAGCTACTTAATATGATTGAATTAACTAATGAATTAACGAGAACAGATTGTAACAACATAATTAATCATCCTTTATTTGAATCTTTAAGAAAGTTGGTGCCAAATGAAGTTGATTGATCAGGAAGATAGAACTGCAATTTTAGAAAATAACGATGATATAGTTGTTTCAGCTAGTGCAGGCTCTGGAAAAACTACAATTATGATAAAGAAAATGGGAATAGAGCTTGAAAAAATAACAGATCACCGAACGATAGCAGCTATTACATTTACTGTGAAAGCAACTGATGAAATTAAAAAAAAAGCAGTAAAAAATATTAAGAAACCCTTTGTTGTTATGACAAATGATTCTTTTATTGAGAATGAGATAATTAGACCTTTTATTAAAGATGCATTTGGTAAAGATTATGGAAATGATTATTCTGTTGAATATGGAAATGAATTTAAATTTGACAATTATTCATCTGGACTAAACCAGTTGAGAAATAATAATATTTTAGGTAGTTTTGAAGATAATAAACGCAATTTCAATTTTAAAGTTGCTATAGATATTTTAGAAAAATCATTAGCTGCACAAGAATATATTAAAGCAAAGTATTCATGGATCTTTATAGATGAATACCAAGATTCTGATAGAGACATGCACCGTTTTTTTATGAAGTTAAAAAATAAGCTAAATATAAAGTTATTTATTGTTGGCGATTCAAAACAGGCAATTTATTTATGGCGTGGGGCAATGAGTAACATATTTAAATTATTAGAGAAAGAAAGTTTTAGCTCTTATGAACTCGTAACCAATTTTCGTTGTGATAAAGAAATTGAAAACTATGCAAACCTATTTCATAATTCGCAGTATTATGTACACCTATCTGAGAGCGTAGAGAATGTAGTTTTTAAGGAATACAACAATTTTAATAATTATTATGAGCGAAAGGATTTTGTTGGTTTTATAGATGAATTCAAAGGACTTATTTTAGAAAAAACTCTTGAGCTAGATAAAGAAGTAACAATAATCGCCAATTATAATGATGATGCTAAGAAGATAACGGAGCTATTAAATCTAGAAGGGTTTGATTTTGTTTTTATTCCTAAGACCCCAATTGATGAAGGCATTCCTAATGGATACTTATTAAAAGAACTTGCATTATTTTCAAAGAATTCAACATACACAATCTATGATTTTTTAGAAAAAACCCATATTGATGAAAGAGTTCGCACGAGATATGAAGTTAATAATATTATTGGGAAACTAAAGAAGAATACAAATCCAGACATAGTTGAAGAAGTAGTTTCTGGCTTAGCCAATTATTTGGAAATATCAATAGAGGAAGATGAAATCGAAAAGTTCTGTGAAAGTATTTGTGATAGTAAATATGATATGGCTTTCAGATTAATAGAGTCAAAACATAAAGTAATGACGGTTTTTGCTTCAAAGGGATTAGAATTTGAGCAAGTAATAAGCTTTTCACGCTATTATAAAATTTATAAAGATGAAAATTTGCAAAATCACTATGTATGTATTACACGGGCAAAAGAAAAGTTTATTATGTTCATTGATGATAAAGGATACTACGATTTTGTTTTAGAAGTAGCAGACAGCAATGGTATTAAAAATATAGAAAAACTAATTAGATATAAGGAAAGTTGTAATTAGGATTATTAAAAAAATTAAGGGTGACAAAATAATAAAGATTCTCTGTATAAAAATTATTATTTCATATAAGTACAGAAATATTTTAAATTCAGTAATCAGCACATAGATAAGAACCTTCCGTTTTTGAATTTTCTCTGTTATATTTTATATGATATTTTACCCGATTCTTACTTTGGTATTTAATGATATTTAAAATCCAGATATAGAACCGGATTAACTACTTTCTAATTATTGGAACTAGAAAACAAGAGATATCGAATTTACTATATCATTTGAAATATTCGGAATAGATAATGGTTACGGATAATGCCTGATTGGCATCTGAAGAGCAGTTGCTGACATTACGTTGTACCTATTATAAACAAAGAAAAAATATCTGATTGTAATATATTTTATTATTCGGAGCGGGTGATGGCTGTTAAAAATTGTTGTCATCCGTTTCCGATATAGCTTGAGGTTTGGATATATTCACTTTTGTAACTAAATTAAATTTTCACTCCAGGAACACTATAGTTTGCTGAGATTATAATAACGAAGAGATGAAACATTTATTATCATTTCTTGAAGAAACCTTAAATATTTATGACTTAATTAATTAAGATTTTCTACTTAATGATATTGTTTTTATCTATCGAAGGTCTAAAACTAGAAGAAAAAGGTAGATGTTGGCTCGAATATGCACCAAGCGAATGGATAAATATGCTCTGCCCTTCAAATATAGCGTCTGTACTGGGTTTCATACTTTGATTTTCGTGCAACACAACCTATATTTTTGTATTGGTATTTACGTATTTGAAAATACAGATAACCAGACTTGTTAGCAATTTGCAGTGTGAAAATAGATCGTGAATAACCATAAAAAAGAGCCCAGAGAATGCCATCTCTGAACCCTAAACATCCCTCACTTCATATACCGATACTCCCGCAAACTCTCCAATATCGCAACTTCCTGTAGCAATTCCTCACCCACATTCGTTTCCTTTACTTTCTTCCGCTCGAGCTCTTTGTCCACTAATCGTTTCACCGTTAAGACGTCGGTTCCGGTGCTTAGGACTTCTGCCTTGGAGTTGAAGTGTTTATGGGCGACGAGTTGCATGCCGTAGGAGTTGTATAGCAGCGTGTAGCCGGCGATGCCTGTTGTGGATTGGTAGGCTTTGGAGAAGCCGCCGTCGATGACGATCATTTTTCCGTTTGCTTTGATTGGGTCTTCTCCTTCGATTTCTTTTACGGGTGTATGGCCGTTGATGATATGGCCATGATCTGGATTGAGGCCGAATTCTGCCAGGATGTTTCGGCAGGTTGCCTCGTCTTCACGTAAATAGTAATACGGGTTTTTCTTCTCTTTATGCGTTTCCTTCTCTTTAATGAAATAGCGCTCAAATGTCGTCATGGCGCGTTTTCCGAAGAGAGAGGAGGATTCGCCTGTCCATAAATACCAGACCATATCTGTGGCTAGGTCATCGGTTTTGTCCGGATGGGCAAACGCTTCCCGTAAGAATCGTTCAAATACATCGAGCAGCTCGCGGCCTGCATAGGCTTTGTCCTCAATCATCATTGTTTCCATATTGCCGTTTTCATCGACAGGAATACAGCCGTGAATTAACAGGTTGCCGTTATATTTTAAATAAAGGCTGCCTTTTTTCATCATAAATTTCATATGGCGGCCCAGCTTTTCGGAATGCTGGACAGAGAATAGCAGCTTGTCCAGCACTTCGGCTTCTTCCTCTAATAGCTCATCAGGCTGTTCCGGATTAATCGTCGCAAAGCAGGTGTTTTCCAGTTGATATGTTTTTCCGTTTAGCGTGATTTCGTTTTTGTCATAATCTATTTTCTCTAATAATAGCCGTTCCTCCATATTAAAGTTCGGCCGTCTCTTGATGATCGGGCTCTCAAGCTTGAATTGGATCATCGCAATCGCTTGATGGATTTTTGTAATTTGCTTTATCTCAGCCTCTGGCCTGTTTTCGTCTGCTTTTGGACGGAACGCTGGATTATCGTCATAATATTTTTCCGCCAGATTCAGCAGCGGTCTCAGGTTGATGCCGTACACGTCTTCAATAATATCCAAGTTGTCATAGCGGGCACAGATACGGATAATATTGGCCAGGCATACTTTGGAACCGGCGTAGGCGCCTATCCAAAGCACATCGTGATTTCCCCACTGAATATCGACAGAATGATAGTTGATCAGTTCTTCCATAATCCTGTCCGGCTGCGGTCCGCGGTCGTAAATATCGCCGACAACATGCAGATGGTCGACCACCAATCGCTGAACGCTGTAAGCAAGGCCGGTGATCAGCTTATCAGCCTGGCCAAGTTCAATAATCTGATCTATGATTTCAGAGTAATATCGCTCTTTGTTGGCAGCTTCTTCTGTTTTGTACAGCAGCTCCTCCGTAATATAAGCAAACTGGGCAGGCAGGGCTTTGCGCAGTTTGGAGCGGGTATACTTGGAGGAGCAATAAGAAACGAGCTTAATCATTCGGTTAATCGTTTCTTTATACCACTCGTTTAATGCTTCTTTCGCATCAAAGTCATGTTTGATTAACTTCAGTTTGTCTTCCGGATAATAGACCAATGCCGCTAATTCATCAATTTCTCTATCGTAAATGACACCGCTGATGATGTCGCGTATCTTCTCTTTGACTCGTCCTGAACCATTACGCAGCACGTGCTGGAATGCCTGATATTCCCCGTGCAAATCACTGACAAAATGCTCGGTGCCTTTTGGCAGGTTCAGAATCGCTTTCAAATTAATGATTTCCGTTACCACTTTTTCTTCGCAATCGTATTTTTGCGCGAGTAAATCTAAGTATTTGCTTTCCAAAATCGTCCATCCCCTTTATAGAATAAAGCTATCCCTATTTATAAGCTTTTGCATGATCAGTTGAATTTAAAAGTGTGACATTGTTTTTCATCATTGGACCTTTATATGATAGTACCGCATAACGCCTTTTAGAGACAATGAAAATGAAAGGGAAGAGACACATGAGGTAAGCGTGGATCAAGAAAAGCGAAAAACAGGAGTGAAAGCGTAAGGAAGCTAGAGTTAGAAGGTTTTGCAGATTTGGTTAGTTAATGGGAATAGTCTTTCGTTGAACTTTTAGTACTATATATTGTAAAATGAAGAAAAAGATTCCGAACCGCTCTTTACGCTAGATTTTTATCGCTTATCCAAACATGAATACCGAATTTAAGAGCAGAAAGACCTAATGATGATATCAATATTTTTTAGGGTAGGGAGTATACATATGAACATAGCGAATTATACTTTAAAAGTGAAAGGCAAAACGTTACTTCAGGACACTGACTTACATTTTTCGAGTGGGAAAATCAACCATGTAGTTGGAAAAAATGGGGTAGGCAAATCACAGCTTGCTAAAGACTTTTTGTTGAATAATAGCAAACGAATCGGCAGAGATATTCGTCAAAATGTATCTTTAATATCTAGCTCGTCGAATATACCTCATGATGTTTCTAAGGATTTTTTATTACACTTTTTGAGCGAAAAGTTTGATTCCGAAAAGATAAATAAGATTGCACATTTACTTAATCTTGATAATATCGACGGTAAAGTTCTTATTAAGAATTTGAGTGATGGCCAAAAGCAAAAATTAAAACTGCTTAGCTTCTTACTAGAGGATAAAAATATTATTGTTTTAGACGAAATAACGAATTCATTAGACAAAAAAACGGTTATAGAGATTCATGGCTTCTTAAACAAGTATATTCAGGAGAACCTAGAGAAGATTATCATTAATATTACACATGATTTGTCTGATTTAAAGGCGATAGAAGGGGATTATTACATATTTAATCACCAGGAAATTCAACAATATCATTCAGTGGAACAATTAATTGAAGTGTATATAAATGAGTAATTAAACAGTGGGGGCTTAAGATGAAATTAGAGTTTAAAAAGAGTATTAGCAACAAAGTTTTTATTATTTTAGGATCTATGTTTGTATTTTTATTTTTACTGGGATATTTTTTACTTGTTGGAATCGACAAAGTCAGCCATGTTACACCTGAGATGTTTTTCTTTAGCTCCTATACCGTTGCGACTCAGTTTGGTTTGATGTTATTTTCATTTGTTATAGCTTTTTTTATTAATAGAGAGTATTCAAACAAAAATATTCTCTTTTACAAATTAATAGGGGACAACATCTATACCTTCTTTTATAAAAAGATAGCTGTTTTGTTTTTGGAATGTTTTGCGTTTATCGCGCTAGGCCTGCTCATTATATCGTTGATGTACGGTGATTTTTCGCATTTTACATTATTACTGTTTTTATTTTCCGCAGTTATATTACAGTATATTTTCATCATTGGAACGATAAGCATGCTATGTCCAAATATATTAATTAGCATAGGTGTAAGTATCGTTTATTGGATGACTTCTGTTATTTTAGTAGCTGTAAGCAATAAAGTGTTTGGTTTTATTGCTCCATTTGAGGCAGGTAACACGATGTATCCCCGAATAGAAAGAGTATTACAATCTGATAACATGACACTTGGGAATAATGACATTTTATATATTATTTTATATTTAGTTTCAATCATGATCATCAATGCGATTATACTTCGCTTTTCTAAAACAAGATGGATCAAAATGGGCATATGATAAAGGAAGCTACTTCTCTCAGTGAAGTAGCTTTTTGTGTGCATCTATATTGTCGTTAAACTCTGAGATAAATCCATGTGGCCTGTTGATTTTGTTAAGGAGGGGGGCTCCTGCTTGCATCACCCAATCTATTATTGTTTTTCTTTCATCATCTTCATAAAGAGGAAAAAGATAATGAATACAATAAAGTAATTCATTGGAATCTTAAAGATGCTCATCTCCAGTGAAATCTGTAAGAGTATCCAGAGCACGAAGATGGCTAGTATGGCAGGAATGATGATTTTGTACATGTCGACCACCTTCCATAGCAAAGCAGCCCTACAACAAAAAACTATTCGCCTGCACTACAAACTGCGACTGCTCATAATTATAAGAAATCTTCGAGAAATCAAACGGAACGCCATTCGTCAGGTGAAAAATACTCTCTATATACAGCTTCGGCAGTCCAGCCTTCAACCCTAAATATTCCGCTTCTTCCTCATTAAGCTGTCCCACGTGCAGAAACAAGTCAGAAAAACCAATTTTTAATCCCAGTCCTTCCCGGATGTAATGGAAGATCGAGTGGGAGACAATTTCGTTGTTCAAATATGTGACGATGGATTTGTTGTAATAGGATTCTTCGTAGCACAGGGTTTGGCCGTTGATGTAGCGGACTCTTTTGACAAAGTATACGTCCTCCTCAAGTCCGATGTTGAGGTTGTCCGCCGCTTCTTGTGTCGGCTTTCTCACGTCTAGTTCAATGACTTTTGAGGTGATATTGAAATCCTCAAGGTCTTTTTTAAATCCTTGATTCGACAGGAGGCTGATGTAGCCTTTTCGTTTATGTTTTCTGACGAAGATGCCGCTTCCTCTGAGCTGAAAAATCGCGCCTTTTTGTTCTAATAGATCTAAGGATTTTGTGATTGTGCTTTTGCTGACTTCAAACTTTGCCATGAGGGTTTCTAGCACTGGCAGTTTGTCTCCCTGCTGAAGCTGGTGTTCTTCTATATATCTTTCAATTTCTTCTGCAATTTGCTGGTACTTTAACATACGCATTCCTCATTTTTTCGTTTAGTTTCACTTGTCAAAATTATAGCATAAACCGCTTACAATTATAGTTAATGTATAAATATTTTGTTTGGGTATTGATAAATTATACCGGTACAATTATAATGAAAGCGTAACCAAAACGAAGGGGTGGGTGAAAATGTCGGGGAAAGTGAGAGATTATAGCAGACTAGCAAAAGACATTTTGGAGGCCGTAGGCGGGGAAGAGAATGTCATTGGAGCTTCTCGCTGCGCGACGAGGCTTCGGTTGGTGCTGAAGCGGTCTAACCCTAAAGCGAAGGATATCGTGAAGTCGATGCCCGGTGTCATTACGGTTGTAGAGAACAGCGGCCAATTTCAAGTTGTCATTGGACAGCACGTCGGGGAAGTGTACGAGGAATTTTCAAAACTGGTCAAAATTGATTTGTCTGAGGAACAGAGCGAGAATAAAGGGACGGTTCTGAACCGGATTATTGCGACGATGTCAGCGGTGTTTGCGCCGTTTGTATACATTCTGGCCGCTGCTGGTATTTTGCAAGGGGCATTAATTATCATTAATTTATTGTTTGATGGCTTTGAGAAAACAGGAGCATATCAGGTTTTCAGTTTCATATCTTGGGCGCCGTTTACGTTTTTGCCTATTTTTATCGCGATTACGGCATCAAAGCATTTTAAGGCCAACATGTATATCGCTGTAGCGTGCTGTGCCGCGTTAGTCAGTCCGACATGGGCGGAGATGGCCGTTCAAATCGCAGACGGAAAGAGTATTTCTTTCTTAGGGATTGCTTTATCGGAAACGACATACACATCCTCCGTACTGCCGCCATTATTTTTAGTGTGGATATTGTCTTATCTCGAGCGATTTTTGAATAAGAGAATGAACGAAGTGGTCAGGCCGTTATTTGTTCCGTTTCTGTGCATGGTGGTGATGGTGCCGTTAACGATTGTCCTCATTGGCCCTATGACAACATTAGGCGCAAACGGAATTGCAAACGGTTACAACTTCTTGGCGGAAAGCGTGCCGGCTTTGGCTGGAGCGATCATCGGCGCCTTCTGGCAGGTCATCGTCATCTTTGGGGTACATTGGGGCATCACGCCGATGGTATTGGCGAACTATGATTTATACGGACGGGATTCATTCCAGGCGTATCAAACGATTGCGGTCATTGCGCAGGTTGGGGCGGTGCTTGGGGTCATCCTTAAAGCGAGAAACAAGGAAACGAGAAAAGTCAGCGTTTCAGCTGGGGTCACAGGTCTGTTTGGCATTACAGAGCCGGCGATTTACGGTGTGACCTTGAGATTTAAGAAACCGTTTATTTTTGGCTGTATATCTGGTGCGGTTGGGGCAGTTGTGGCAAGCTTTTTCAATCCGTATTACTTTGCGTATGCGGGGCTTCCGGGACCGCTGACGATTGTGAATGGCATCAATGAACAATTCCCGACGTCCATTTGGGGCATTTTGATCGGAGCGGCGATCGCGATTATTCTCCCTGTTGTGCTGATTCAAATCTTTGGCTATGGTGAAGATACAGCTAAACAGGCGGAAAAGGAAAATGTTCAAACGGCACAGGAAAATGAAGAAACAGTATATGCACCGTTTAGCGGCAAGGTCATCCCGCTTTCTAAGGTGCCTGATGAGGTATTCAGTTCAGGCGCAATGGGACAAGGGTTGGCGATTGAGCCATCCGAAAATAAGCTTTATGCTCCGTTTGACGGCACCGTTGTCATGGTTGCGCCTACAAAGCATGCGATCGGCCTTCGTTCGGCGTCTGGCGTCGAGTTGCTGGTGCATATCGGACTGGATACAGTGACATTAGACGGAACTCCTTTTTCCTTGAAGGTGGGAGAGGGCGATACAGTCAAAAAAGGCGAAGTGCTTGTTGAATTTGATAAAGCTTTCATTGAAGAGAAAGGGTTAACAACGATTACCCCAGTCATCATCACGAATTCACATGCGTATCAGGAAATTCTCATCGAAGATATTGAAGAAAGTACGTTAGACCAAAAATTATTTACAGTCGTAAGCTGAGGAGGAATAAAACATGGGACACATGCCGAAGGATTTTTTATGGGGCGGCGCATTGGCTGCCCACCAATTTGAAGGCGGATGGAATCAAGGCGGTAAAGGGCCGAGTGTCGTTGATGTGATGACTGCGGGTGCGCACGGCGTGCCGAGAAAAATCACGGACACCATTGAAGAGAACGAATTTTATCCGAACCATGAAGCCATTGATTTCTATCACAGATACAAGGAAGATATCGCTTTGTTTGCGGAAATGGGCTTAAAATGCTTGCGGACGTCCATTGGCTGGAGCCGGATTTTCCCGAAAGGTGATGAGGCTGAACCGAACGAAGCGGGCTTGCAGTTCTATGATGATGTGTTTGATGAATTGCTGAAGCATGGGATCGAGCCGGTCATTACCCTGTCCCATTTTGAAATGCCGCTGCATCTGGCAAGAGAATATGGCGGCTTCAGAAATCGGAAAGTCGTGGACTTCTTCGTCAATTTCGCAGAGGCCTGCTTCAGTCGTTACAAAGATAAAGTGAAGTACTGGATGACCTTTAACGAGATCAACAACCAAATGGATGTGAATAACCCGCTGTTCCTATGGACGAATTCAGGTGTTACGGTCGGCGAAAACGAAAATGCCAAGGAAGTCATGTATCAAACGGCGCACCATGAATTAGTGGCGAGCGCATTAGCGGTGGCAAAAGGAAAAGACATCAATCCAGACTTCCAGATTGGTGCCATGGTGTCACACGTGCCGATCTATCCTTTCTCATCCAATCCTGAAGATGTGATGCTGGCTGAGGAAGAAATGAGGCAGCGGTATTTCTTCCCGGATGTGCAGGTTCGCGGGTACTATCCAAGCTACGCGTTAAAGGAATTTGAACGAGAAGGCTATGACATCACTTTCGAAGACGGCGATGATGAGGTTTTACGAAAGGGAACCGTCGATTACTTAGGCTTCAGCTATTACATGTCGACCACTGTGAAAAGCGGTGTGGAAAATGATAATACGGGCGATATCGTCAACGGCGGATTGCCGAATGGTGTCGAAAATCCGTATATCACCTCTAGTGACTGGGGCTGGGCGATTGATCCAACCGGGCTGAGATATACGTTAAACCGATTTTATGACAGGTATCAAATCCCGCTATTCATCGTGGAAAACGGCTTTGGCGCGGTAGATACGGTGGAGGAAGACGGCAAGATTCATGATCCGGAACGAATCCAATATTTGAAATCACATATTGAAGCATTGGAAAAAGCGGTCACTTATGACGGTGTAGATTTGATTGGCTACACGCCGTGGGGCATTATTGATATCGTCTCCTTCACAACAGGCGAAATGAAAAAACGCTATGGCATGATCTATGTTGATCGTGACAATGAAGGAAACGGATCCATGAAACGGTATAAGAAAGATTCGTTTGAGTGGTATAAAAACGTCATTCAAACGAATGGCGAGGATTTATAAGCAGCTGGCCCGAATCGAGCACTTTTACTGAAGTGCCTGGTTCGGTTTTTTTGTGTGATGTGAACGAACATCCAGTGATGGGAATAGATTACCAGCGCTGAACGTTATGTTATGATTTCACCTGTAAGATCCTTTTTTGTATAATTGACTATTAGAACGGAAGAAAGGGAGAGAGTTTGTGAGTAAAAAGGGATGAAAGCGGGTGTCTGGCTTGGTTATAAGAACATGATAGAGTTCCCTTAGCAAATCTCCTAATTAAAATTTGGATAGGAAGGGGCAACATCACATTGAAAAACATTTTAATAAGAGCTGGCATATCACCATTTGATACATTTGATGCAGCTGAAATGATTGTTCGCAACTCCATTGGCGGCAACGTAGGAAACTTAGTATATGCCTACAGTGTGTTTCGTACGCTGATGACAGAAGGAACGACGATCACTCCTGATTATTATCGGATTAATGCGGCGGATGCGGAGCAAATCAATGAAAAATATGATATGTATATTATTCCGCTGGCAGATGCCTTCCGCGAGGATTTTGTACCTTCTTTACGGAAATATACCCAATTAATTAAGAAACTAACCATTCCGGTTGTTGTGATTGGGGTTGGTTTGCGGGCTCCGTTTGAACCAAAGTTAAATGAAGGTTTTCCTTTTGACGAGGATGTAAAGGCGTTTGTGAGTGCCGTGCTGGAGAGATCAAATATGATCGGTGTCCGCGGTGAGATTACAGCGAAATACCTTTCCAGATTAGGATTTCGTGAAGGCATTGACCATACGGTAATTGGCTGTCCTTCTATGTATGCGTTTGGAAGAGAGCTGAAGATTAGAGACACCACTATCACACCTGAATCAATGGTGACGGTTAACTCATCAAGGCTGTCTCCTAAGCATGTGCTGGACTTCATTACGAGAAGCATGAAAGAGTTCCCGAATCATTACTTTATCCCCCAATGGCGAAAAGAGATGATTCTGACGTATGCCGGGGCGCCTGCGATAGCGAAGCCTGCCAATAATTATCCGGTAAGCATGGAAGACCCGGCTTATCAGAATGATAGAGTCCGGTTCTTTTTAAATGTGCCGACTTGGCTGGATTTTCTGATACAAGCTGATTTGAGCTTTGGCGCAAGGCTGCATGGGAATATCGCGGCGACGATTGCTGGAACACCGAGCCTTCTGCTTCCGAAAGACGCCAGAATGCGGGAATTAGCTGAGTACCACCAGTTAACACATATCATGGCAAATGAGATTACGGAGCAAACAAAACTGTCAGAATTAATTGAAACAGTTGATTTTCAACAGCCTGAGAAACAGCAAGCGCAAAACTTTGACCATTTCATCAGTTTTCTGAATCAAAATGAATTGGATCATATTTATAAAGAGAAAGCGATTCCTGATACCGTTCCTTTTGACGAAAAACTATCTAACACGAAGCTTCTTACGCCTGTGACTACAGTTAGCGGCTGCAGCTCCACAGAAACAGCGAAACGCTGGGAAGCGCTTATGGCATTAGAAAATGCCAAAAAGGAAAAAACCATTAAAGACCTAAAGAACAAGGTCAAAAAGTATCAGGGCACTTTAAATAGAAAATCAGTGCGTTTCGCTTTAAAAACAGCAAATATGCTGAGCGGTAAATGATATTTCACTAACATTACAACTATATTACAAACGTATAAAACATGCAATATATTTGGAATAAAAAAGAAGCCGCAATGCTGCCAATCTGGCAATATTGCGGCTTTCTTATATTAATTGCGGATAAGGTAATCAAACGCGCCGAGAGCGGCAGTTGCACCTGATCCCATTGAAATAATAATATGGAATGCTATTGTGTAAGAAATTTTTCCAAGATGAAAATATAGAGGATATTAGATGAATGAGAGTGATCTCCTCTATATTTTGCTAATGGATAAAAGTATTTTAAAAATAACAGTTCATAATAATTTAAACGTTCAATTCATTGAACTTTCCAAAACAAATCATTTAGGGTCTTACCTAGAGCTAAGCAAATATCAGTACAAAGCTTTAACGTAGGGTTATATTTTCCTAACTCTATAAGGCCTATAGTTTGACGAGTGACGTTCACAATTGCCGCTAATTCTTTTTGTGTTAACCCTTGTTCTAATCTTGCCCTTTTGAGGTTAGTGTTACACAACTTGACTTACACCTCTACTTAACAATGTAAATAAAATTTAGAATCTCACTCAACTCATTACCTTTTTAATCTCATTAGACTTAGAATGTCTCACTAAATTTATATATGTTTCATTCTTTTGCATGAGTTCTTTGTGAGTTCCAATTCCGCAAATTTCGCCTTTATTTAGTACTACTATTTGATCTGCATTTTGTATTGTAGAGATCCGATGAGCAATTATAATCGTAGTTCTTCCTGTTAAAAGGGTATTTAATGAATTTCTAATAGCATTTTCCGATTCCGAATCTAAATTTGCTGTTGCTTCATCTAATAACAAGAATGGAGAGTTTCTTAGCAAAGCTCTTGCAATTGTGATTCTTTGTTTTTGTCCTCCAGAAAGGTTAGCGCCTCTTTCACCAACTTGAGTATCATATCCATCTGGAAGCTCCATAATAAAATCATGACAATTAGCTAAAATACAGGCATCTATGATATCCTTCTCGGCTAGAATATTGGAATTCCCATACAAAATATTTTCGCGAATTGTTCCAGAAACTATATCTGAATCTTGAGATACGTAACTAAACAGTCCTCTCCATTGATTCAAATCAATAGCAGTATACGAAACTCCATTCAAAACTATATCACCTTGATCAGGAGCATAAAATCTCTCTAATAGGTAGAATAAGGTGGATTTTCCGACCCCGCTAGCTCCTACAATTGCTGTTGTAGTATTAGGCATTATTTCAATAGATATGTTCTTTAATACCGGCTTTTCATTATATTTAAAGCTAATATTATCAAATTTTAAGATGCCCATTTCCGGTTTTGATTGTATAGGTGTTGCTTTTATTTGTGTGTTCTCTTCCTTTTTTTCTAGAATGTCAAATATTCTTTGAGTAGCTCCAGAAGCTGACTGTACATTTGTAATAAATCGACTAAAGGTTCCTACAGGAGCAACTATTTGAAACAAATAAAGAATAAAGGCCATTAACTCACCAGAAGTTAAATATCCTGAATTAACACGATATGAACCTAATCCAACAACGCCAACTATCATCAGTGTAATAATACTAGTCAACAATGGAATTAGAATTGCTTCGATTTTAGCTCTTTTGAGACCATTCTTGTATAAGGAATCAATATGCTTTTTTCCATAATCAATTTCAATTGTTTCCGCATTATAAGCTTTTACTAGTCGAATATTACTAAGAACATTAGACAAGAAACCTGAAAACTTCGAAGTTTTTTCTTGTTGTTCGTATGAAACTTTATAAATCTTTTTTGCAATAGGTAATACTATAAAAAGTATTAAAGGGATTAGAGAAAGTAAAGCTAAGGTCATAGGAATATCTAATATAAATAGAATAACTAATGATCCGATTATTGATAATATTCCAGAAAATAAATCTGCAATATCTGTTGATAGAAGATTCATTGTTACAGAAGTATCATTAGTTACACGGCTTATTATTTCCCCTGTTTGATTACTATTGTAAAACTCAACATCAAGTCTTAATAATTTACCCCAAATTTTCTCTCTAAGTCTTGCAACAATTTTTTGTCCTACAAAAGCTAAAAGATAAAGGGAAATAGACATTGAAGTTAACTCTAGTAAGAATAAAATGATTATTATGGTCAATAAACTAACAGAAAATCCACTAGTTAACACTTCGATCTGTTCTTTAATTATTAACGGAATAATTAAAGAACAAGCTGTATTAATAAGACTTAAAAATATACCTATAACTAAAGGTGTTTTTGGAGGGGATGTTTTTTTCCAAAGAGTACTTAAACTACTTTTGTTTTCCACGAAATTGACTCCTTTTGGGAATATAATTAATTAATCATGATTAATTATACTTATATTTACCAGTGAGTCAAACCATATATTCTAAGAGAAATAGGTAATTCAGGATTTTAGTGTAAAAAAATCCTCCCCTATACACTTATATGGGGGAGGAAAGATTTAAATAACTACTCATAAATACAATCTCATTTTGTTAGAAGAAAAAGTAAGCCACCTAAAATACAAACGATTATAAAGAAAATAGTTGAATCCATAAAAGATTTTTCCTTTTTCATTTTCAATAACTCCTTTCAAATTTTTAGGACAAAAGTATTGACTATTTCTTGAAATTATATTAATCTCTTCATGCGGATAATATTAACATTGTTTATCCTAATAATTCAAATGATTTAGAAAGAAGGTGAGAAAATGGGTGCTATTGTAAGAGGTGGCTTAAAAATTATTGGTGCAGGAGCTGCTAACTGGCTAGGTTGGGAAGCTGGCAGCAGAATTGTTGGAAAGTAAACTTTATCAATTATGGAAAAGAGGTGGAAATATGGGAGCGGTTGCAAAATTTTTAGGGAAAGCATTTGTTGGTGGAGTATCCGGAGGAGCTACATACGCTGGGCTTAAGAAAATTTTCGGATGATTTATAATCGGATCTAGAAAGAAGGTGAGAAAATGGGTGCTATTGTAAAAGGAGCTTTAAAAGTAATCGGAGGTGGCGCTGCAGCTGGCGGCACAATTTATGGTCTTGAAAAACTATTCAAGTAGTTTTTAGAACAGGATAGATAATGGTTTGTAGAGAGCAAACCATTATCCCTGTTAAAAGTATCTTTTGCCTATTAAAGAAACATATATATTGCTTTAAGAATAACTTAAAGCAATATATATGTAAAGTCTTTTTATTTATGTTTAGCTATTATAAAAAGACTACTAAAAAAGAAGCCGCAATGCTGCCAATCTGGCAATATTGCGGCTTTGTTGTATTAGTTGCGGATAAGGTAATCAAACGCGCCGAGAGCGGCAGTTGCACCTGATCCCATCGAAATAATGATTTGATTAAACGCGCTGTCTGTGCAGTCGCCGGCAGCGAATAAGCCTGGAACGCTTGTCGCGCCGTGCTTGTCGACGATGATTTCGCCGATGCGGTTGCGTTCAACCGTTTCATCTAACCAATCTGTGTTTGGCACGAGACCGATTTGCACGAATACACCTTGGAGTTCAACGTGTTTTTCTTCGCCTGTTTCACGGTCAACGTATGTGATGCCGTTTACGCTTTGATCGCCTGTGATTTCTTTCGTTTGTGCGTTTTTCACGACAGTGACGTTAGGCAGGCTGTAGAGGCGTTTTTGCAGGACTTCGTCTGCTTTCAGTTCTGGCGCGAATTCAAGCACAGTGACGTGCTTGACGATGCCTGCAAGATCGATAGCAGCCTCGATTCCAGAGTTTCCTCCGCCAATGACCGCTATGTCTTTGCCTTCAAACAATGGCCCATCACAGTGCGGGCAGTATGCGACACCTTTGTTTTTGAACTCTTGTTCACCAGGTACGTTGACATTGCGCCAGCGGGCACCTGTTGAGAGGATGACTGTTTTACTTTTCAGGACAGCGCCGTTTTCGAGTTCAAGTTCGAACAGGTCTTTCTTTTCAAGGCGTTTTGCGCGCTGAAGGTTCATGACATCAATATCATATTCCTTCACGTGCTCTTCAAGGCTTGCCGCAAGCTTCGGTCCTTCCGTCGCTTTGACGCTGATGAAGTTTTCGATGCTCATTGTGTCGAGAACCTGTCCGCCGAAGCGCTCAGCCACAACACCAGTGCGGATGCCTTTACGGGCAGTGTAGATTGCTGCACTTGCCCCAGCTGGTCCGCCTCCGACAACAAGAACGTCAAACGGCTCTTTGTCAGCAAACTCGGATGCGTCTGCGCCGCTGCCCATTTTCGCAAGAATCTCTTCAAGCGTCATACGGCCGCTTCCGAAGGATTCGCCATTCAGGTAAACGGTCGGCACTGCCATGATGTTTTTGCTTTCTACTTCTGCTTTGTATGCTGCACCGTCGATCATCGTGTGCGTAATGTTCGGATTGAGCACACTCATCATGTTTAAGGCTTGTACAACGTCAGGACAGTTGTGGCATGTCAGGCTGATATAAGATTCAAAGTGGTATTCACCGCTGATCTTCTTCACCTGATCAATGACTTTTTGGTCTACCTTAGGCGGTCTGCCGCTTACTTGGAGCAGCGCCAAAACCAATGATGTAAATTCGTGGCCCAGAGGGATACCGGCGAATGTAACGCCAGTATCTTCTCCAACACGATTGACACTGAAGCTCGGCGTTCTGTTTAATTCAGCTTTTTCAACTGTGATTTTAGATGACATGGAAGCCAGCTCATCAACGAGAGCCAGCATGTCCTTAGAAATGTCATCTTCACCTGCGCTCACTTTGAGAACAATGTCATTCTCAATAAGCTGCATGTATTGATTTAATTGTGCTTTGATATTTGCATCAAGTACCAATGGAATGCACTCCTTAGATTTTACCTACTAGGTCAAGGCTAGGTGTAAGAGTTTCGCCGCCTTCTTCCCATTTAGCCGGGCAAACTTCACCTGGATTTTGACGAACGTATTGTGCTGCTTTTACTTTGCTGATCAGGTTGCTTGCATCACGGCCGATACCGCCTGCATTGATTTCAACAGTTTGGATAACGCCGTCTGGATCGATGATGAATGTTCCGCGGTCAGCTAGACCAGATTCTTCATCTAATACGTCAAAATTGCGAGAGATCGTTTGAGAAGGATCACCGATCATTGCGTAAGTGATTTTGCCGATTTTTTCAGAGCTGTCATGCCAGCCTTTGTGTACGAAGTGAGTATCTGTAGAGATAGAGTATACTTCAACACCTAATTCTTTAAGTGCAGCGTATTGGTTTTGAAGATCTTCAAGCTCAGTTGGACATACGAAAGAGAAATCTGCTGGGTAGAAGCAGAATACGCTCCATTGGCCTTTCAGAGACTCGTTTGTTACATCGATGAATTCACCGTTTTTGAATGCTTTCGCTTCGAATGGTTGTACTTCTTTTCCAATTAAAGACATAATATCTTCCTCCTAATAGTGATAAATGGACATTATAGATGATGTGAAGCCATGCTCCCGCTATCTATAATAATTATAATTCTGTATAAATTATTATATAATACCTTTTCTCTTGTCAAGTGAAAAGGAGAGATTCGGATAAAAAACATGAAGCTTCTCGGGAGAGGTTTCAACTTTCTATTATATAGTATGGATTCCTACAGCTCAAAATATCACAATTAAAGTCACATACGGGTGTTTTTCTTTTTTGAAGCAGATGCTAAAACTACTTGCCCGATTGCTGACTTGATTCTCATTATCAATGTGAATGCTGCGTTTTCTCAATAAATAGGCCAGTTAAAAGGTTTAGACTAAAAAGATAAGGGGTATGGCGAAAAGAAGAAAATGCCAATTACTGAAATGGATCGTGCGGTGAAACATGGAGGTCGGAAAACCGGACGATATTTCGGCTTGTTGATTATTTCGATAATATAATAATACAGTACTTCTGTAAAAGATGGGTTTTTGCTGATTTTTATCATTTCGTTGGCGCTTTTTAGGAAAATGGCCGGAATAAAAAGCCGATTGCGAACGTACGATCCTGTTTTCTGAACGATTTGGCACGATAACGGAGCATTTTTATAGATATAGCAGGATAATGACTTTCAGACCGGATCAACTGAGATAATGATGAAATATCAGAGGATATACAATTTTACTGAACATTTTGTTTTGTAGTAAGATGTTCACATACCATTTCCCATGTGGTAAAACGTTATACCCCATCATTTATTTATGGGTGAATGGACCTAATCATTCGCCCGGCGTATAAAGTATTCTCCATTCAATCAAAATGAGTCCCCGTTTTAAAAATTCACTTGATCTTATGAAAGTGCCAGTCAATATGTATTCCAGATTTAGATGTAAGATCAACTTATTCAAAGGAGTGGTTTGTTGGAAACCGATAAGATAAAAAGGCCTTCGTTTATGTATGCACTATCGATGCTGATTGCAGCGGTTAGTGTGATATCAATTGGAATTCTTGTATTGGATGCACCGATTCAAATTCTGATGTTTATCAGCATGCTTGTATTGATCCCGTTTATGATGGGATTGGGGTTTACCTATAAACAAGTAGAAAAATCGATGATGAAATCGATGAGCAGGGCACTGCAGCCTGGGCTGATACTGCTAACCGTCGGGATTTTAATCGGCGCATGGATCGCGTCAGGGACAGTACCTACATTAATTTATTACGGTATACACGCGATTTCACCACAATTCTTTTTAGTCACAACTTTAGTTTTTTGTTCATTAGTATCTGTCGCAACAGGTACGTCATGGGGAACAGTCGGAACTGCCGGGGTTGCAATGATGGGTGTTGGAGCCACGATGGGGATACCGGCAGGGCTGACTGCCGGCGCTATTGTCAGCGGAGCGTATTTCGGAGATAAAATGTCTCCGCTATCGGATACGACGAACTTAGCCCCTACTGTTTCCGGCGGAGAAATCTTCAGCCATATTAAACACATGCTTTGGACGACAATTCCTGCATATATCATTGCAGCGATCATTTATACGATTGTTGGTTTGCGATACAATTCCGCATCTGTAAATTCAGAAAGTGTCAATCAACTGACATCTTATTTGAACGAAACGTTCCATCTCGGACTTGTACCAATGATTCCGATTGTTGTTCTCATTGCGCTGTTAATGTTAAAGAAACCAGCGATTCCTTCCATTTTCATTGGGGCGGCTGTTGGCGGCGTTATCGCGATGTTCTATCAAGGCTTGAGTTTTCAAGATGTCATGAATACGTTCTATGGGGGGTATACAGTTGAATCAGGCATTGACATGGTTGATAGCTTGCTTCAACGAGGCGGACTTTCCAGTATGTTGAGCTTAATTGCCTTGTTCTTATTTGCGCTTGGTTTAGGCGGGATGCTTGCGGAGTCACAAGTATTAGAAGCGCTGATTGCTTCTTTTGCCCATAAAATTAAGCATACAGGGACGGCTGTTTTTGTGACTATCATTGTGAGTTATCTTACACTTGCAATCGGCGGATCTGTATACTTCTCAACGGTTATGGGCGGTACATTGATGAGACCGATTTATGAACGCTTAAACTTAAAACCTGAAAACCTGTCGCGCGTGTTAGAGGATTCAGGAACACAAGCTGCACCGCTTATTCCATGGACTGGCGGCGGTCTATATACAGCTGGAGCGTTAGGGATTGCGACAGTCGCTTATCTTCCGTTCTGTTTCTTGGCATTCATCACGCCATTGGTTTCTCTTTTCTACGGAATCACTGGATTGACGATGACAAAAAAAGAAAAGCGGGACAAAAAGAAAGCAAAAAAGCTTGTAGAATTAGAGGCATAATCAAAAACCTCGCTCAAAATGAGCGAGGTTTTTTGATTACTGCCAATTGGTATGGAAAACGCCGTCCATATCTGTCCGTTCGTACGTATGGGCGCCGAAGTAATCGCGCTGCGCCTGCAAGAGGTTCGCATTGGACCGTCCTGTGCGGTAGCCGTCGTAATAAGTGAGCGCGGTGGTTAAGCATGGGAATGAGATTCCTGTGCTGATGCCCTCGCAAACAACTTTTCGCAGGCCTGTTTGATAGCCTTGGAGCTTATCTGAGAAATAAGGCGCGATCAGCAGGTTTGATAGGTTAGGCCGCTCGCTGAATGCGTCGCTGATCACGTTTAGGAAATCTGCGCGGATGATGCAGCCGCCACGGAATATCAAAGCGATGTCTTTAAGCGGCAGGTTCCAGCCGTAAAGCTCAGATGACATTTTGTATTGGGCAAAGCCTTGTGCGTAGGCGCATACTTTCCCCATGTAAAGAGCCTGTCTGACGTATTCAACCCAAGTGTCTTTATCGAAATGTTTTTCTTCAGCTTCCGGACCTGCTAACACGTCTTGAGCTGCCACCCGTTCTTCTTTTAAGGAAGACAAGTAGCGGGCGAACAAGGACTCTGTGATGATTGTGGACGGAATGCCGTTATCAATCGCCTGCATGCTCGTCCATTTTCCGGTGCCTTTTTGGCCGGTTTTATCAAGGATGACATCAATCAGAGGCTGTCCTGTTTGTTCGTCTTTTTTGCGTAAAATCTCAGCTGTAATTTCTATTAAATAGCTTTTCAGCTCACCTTGGTTCCAGGTTTCAAAAATAGATGCAATCTCATCGAGCGGCAGGCGCAGTGTTTCTCTTAGAAACGTATACGCTTCTGCAATCAGCTGCATGTCAGCATATTCAATGCCATTGTGCACCATTTTTGTAAAGTGCCCTGCGCCTTTTGGGCCGATGTAGACACAGCACGGATCTTCTCCAACTTGAGCTGCGATTTTCGTCAGGATAGGAGCGGCTTTGTCATAGACGTCGCGATCTCCGCCCGGCATGATGGAAGGCCCTGTCAGCGCGCCGACTTCGCCGCCGGAAATGCCGACTCCCAGATAGCCGATGCCTTTTTCCTTCAGCTCGTCATATCTTCTTTCTGTATCTTCATAGTGGGAGTTGCCCCCGTCCATGATGACGTCGCCTTCTTCAATCAAAGGCATTAATGATTGGATGACGGAATCTACGGGTTTTCCCGCTGTGACCATCAGAAAGATTTTTCTTGGTTTCTCTAACGATTGAACAAAATCCTGCAGCTCGTAGTACGGGCTGAGAGATTGTCCATCCAGCTTTTGGACGAGCTGGTCCGTTAAATCTCTGGTGTAATTATAGACGGCGACGTTTTCACCTTTATTTGCCATGTTTAAGGCGATATTGCTTCCCATTACGCCTAAGCCTATGACACCAATCGTATTGAACATGTGTTACAGCTCCTTCATCAATTTCATACAACTAAACTTAACAATAATATGAATCCAAGTCCAGCAACGGAAATAATCGTTTCCAGCAACGTCCATGTGGCAAATGTTTCTTTCATGCTTAATCCGAAGTACTCCTTGAACATCCAGAAGCCGGCGTCATTGACGTGGGAAGCGATGACACTTCCGGCGCCTGTTGCAAGCACGACTAATGCCAGGTTGACATCAGATTGTCCCAGCAACGGAATGACAAGTCCGGTTGTGCTTAGCGCGGCAACAGTGGCTGATCCTAGAGAAATGCGCAGGATCGCTGCGATGAGCCATGCCAAGACGATTGGCGATAATGCTGTACCTTTGAATAAGTCCGCCACGTAATCGCCGACACCGCCGTTGATCAGCACTTGTTTGAAGGCGCCGCCTCCCCCGATGATCAGAAGCATCATGCCGATTTGTGAAATGGCTGCTGAACAAGAGTCCATTACGGTTTTGATCGGAATGTTGCGTGCGATGCCCATTGTGTAGACCGCGACCAATAACGAAATAATCATAGCAGTCGATGCGTTTCCAATCAATCGGATAAAAGCTAAAACACCGTTATCCGCAAATCCGATTGTTTCTTGAAGCAGATCGATAATGGTAGCGATCGACATGATGATAATCGGAAGCATTGCAGTAAAGACGCTGATTCCGAAGCCGGGTGTCTCCTCAAGCTTGAACGTTTTTTGCGTGCCGAGTGATGCGATATTGCCGCTTTTCGCAAATGATGCAGGCACGATTTTTTTCGCGATCTTTGTAAACAAAGGCCCTGCGATGAGCACTGTCGGAACAGCAACCATAAAGCCGTACAGCAGCACTTCCCCGATGTTTGCGCCGTACTCACCGGCAATCGCCGTAGGCCCCGGGTGCGGCGGCAGGAAACCGTGCGTGACGGACAGCGCCGCGACCATCGGAATTCCGAGATATAAAATAGAAATCTTCAATTCTCTTGAAATCGCAAATACAATCGGAATTAATAGAACCAATCCTACTTCAAAAAATAAAGCAATGCCAATAATGAATGAGGCAATGACAACGGCCCATTGAATGTTTTTCTCGCCGAATTTGTTGACGAGCGTCATCGCGATGCGCTGTGCGCCTCCAGAATCCGCGATCAGCTTGCCCAGCATCGCACCGAGCCCGAAGATGAGTGCGATGTGGCCAAGAGTTCCCCCTATTCCTTGTTCAATAGAGCTGACAACTTTATCGAACGGCATCCCGAGTGCCAATGCCACGCCGAACGATACGATCAGCAAGGAAATAAATGTGTTTAATTTTAAGCCCATAATCAAAAGCAGTAAAGCTAAGATCCCAATTGCAACGATGATTAATGGCATGGTAGTGCCCTCCCCTTCGTGTCATGTACTAGTTGTGTGTGATTAAGCCTCTCTGATAATCTGCAATTTGTGTATATTGATTCTCTAATGATCTTGAGAGATTAATGAAAATCGGCATTAATTTTCTATATTCTTTGGCTGAGTCTTCGATCGGCGTGTGTCTGTGCGTGCTGCCGACCATGTCGGACACGGCGTCGAATGAATCAATTTTTCCTGTCGCATACAGGCCTAAAATGCAGGCGCCGAGACATGAGCTTTCGTAGCTTTCCGGAACGACAACCTGTGATTCGAAGATATCCGCCATCATTTGGCGCCAAACCTCCGACCTTGCAAATCCCCCTGTCGCCTGGATGCGGGTTACCGGGCTATCCATGCATTCGGTTAACGCCAGGAACACCGTGTACAGGTTGTAAATCACACCCTCTAATGCAGCCCGTATCATATGCTCTTTCTTATGCGACATGGTCAGGCCGAAAAATGAGCCGCGTACATCCGGATTCCACAGCGGAGCGCGTTCTCCGGCGAGATACGGGTGGAACAGCAAACCGTCGGAACCGGGTCTGACGCGTTGGGCGATCTTCGTCAGCACGTCATATGGATCAATCCCCAGCCGTGTCGCTGTCTCGATTTCGGAAGAGGCAAATTCGTCTCTGATCCAGCGAAGCACGATGCCCCCATTGTTTACCGGTCCGCCGATGACCCAGTGCTTGTCCGTTAAGGCGTAGCAGAAAATCCGGCCCTTTTCATCAGTTTGCGGCTGATCAATAATTGTCCGGATAGCACCGCTTGTCCCGATGGTGACGGCAATTTCGCCCTTTTTAACGGCGTTGACGCCGAGATTGGACAGCACGCCGTCGCTGGCGCCGATGACAAAAGGTGTTTCCGGATCGATTCCCATCTGTATCGCTAATTTCGGGCTGCAATGCTGAAAGATTTCAGTCGTTGGCACGAGTTTTGATAAGTGGTCCGGCGTGATGCCTGCGATGCGCAGTGCTTCTTCGTCCCAATCCAAGCTTTTCAGGTTCATCATGCCTGTCGCTGATGCCAAGGAGTAATCAATGACATATTCATTGAACAGCTGTTTGAAAATGTACTCTTTGATGCCGATATATTTTTTTGCTTTGGAAGCGATTTCTTTTTGTTCGTTCGTGATCCAGGCTATTTTGCTTAACGGCGACATCGGATGGATCGGTGTTCCTGTCCGCTTGTACACCTCATGCCCATTCAATTCATCTTTGATCTTATGCGCCCAGCCTTCGCTCCGGTTGTCGGCCCACGTGATGCATGGCGTCAGCGGCTGGTCATTTTCATCGATTGCGATGACGCTGTGCATGGCGCTGCTGAATGATATGAATGAAATCTGTTTTTGCGGATGCTGTTTTGTGATTCTCGCGGTTGTTTGGATGACGGCCTGAAAAATCGCTACAGGGTCTTGTTCAGCCGTTGAGATGTCCGGTGTATAGAGCGGGTAGCCGATGCTTTCTTTTTGAACCACGTCTCCGTTTTTACTGAACAACACAGCTTTTGTGCTTGTCGTGCCGATATCGATTCCTAACATATAACTAGTCATTATTGTGTTCAGCTCCTTTTGCCAGCATTTGTTGTGAGAGCCACAGGTCTTCTACCTTTTCTTGCACATCATCAAAATTTTGGTGAAGAGACTGAATCATCAGTGCCCTGTCTTTTGCTTTAATGGCCTGAATATAAAGCTCATGGTTATCTAAAATCCTTGTGAAATCCTCGTGTTTTTCTTTTAATCGTGCCCGCATTGATAAAAGAATAAAGCTTTCCATAACGGGTTTTAGATTGTTCCAGATCATCTGAATGTATGAATGATCGATAGCTCGAATAATCGTTTCATGAAACAGTACGTCTTGAAATGAAAATTCATCTACGTCCTCGTATTTGATGGAGACTTTCATCATTTCAAGTATTTTGCTGAGGTCCTTGACTAAGGGCTCAATGTCGATTTTGACAAGCCGTTCAAAGACAAATGTTTCTAATAGTAAACGCACATCATAAATTTCCGTGATTTCCTTCTCAGTTAACCCAATTGCGACCGCCCCCATTCGTTCTAAGCGGATGATTTTTTCGGATGCGAGTATTTTTAACGCTTCGCGAACCGGTGAACGGCTTACGGAAAACTCGGCGGCGATCGTATTTTCTGATAGAATGGTACCGCTTTCAATCATGCCTGAAATGATCCGCATCCTCAGCTCGTATGCGACACGAACACCGGTTGATGCTTTTGAGAGCCACTTTGCGGGATACAACAGGTCTTTGGAGTCTAGCATACACTCACCTTCCTCACTCAAGGAGTATACTTGTATACAAGTATGATAACCCGATTTTTTCATTTATGCAAACACTTTCATTTCTAATTTTTATTAAAATTTTACCATAACTGATGGTATGTATTTCCAAACGCTATATGATACATTGGAGATAGATCGTGTAAGTGAATCATGTTTTGAAAGAGGCGATTTGGATGAAAATCATCATTGCACCTGATTCTTTTAAGGAAAGCTTATCAGCTTTGGATGCCGCTGACGCGATAGAAAGAGGTTTCAAATCGGTTTTTCCGAATGCCGATTACAGAAAAATGCCGATGGCGGATGGCGGTGAGGGCGCCGTTCAGTCTCTGGTTGATGCCACAAACGGATGGATCAAAGAACAGGTTGTCACGGGGCCGCTGGGAGAACCGGTGAAAGCGTTTTTTGGCATGATGGGAGATGGGAAAACAGCTGTGATTGAAATGGCAGCCGCTTCAGGGCTTCATCTCGTGCCTGTTGAAAGGCGCAATCCGCTCGTCACGACAACAAGGGGGACGGGAGAATTAATGGCAGCCGCTCTTGACGCGGGCGCAGAGCATTTGATTATCGGGATCGGCGGAAGCGCAACGAATGACGGAGGAGCCGGAATGATTCAAGCATTGGGCGGAAGGCTTCTAGATGAATCAGGCCGTGAGATCGGGTTCGGAGGAGGCTCGTTATCTCAGCTCGCATCAATAGATATCAGCGAGCTTGATTCTAGATTGGAGAATGTCAAACTGGAGGTCGCCTGCGACGTGGACAATCCGTTAATCGGGCCAAAAGGAGCTTCGGCTGTCTTCGGGCCGCAAAAAGGCGCGACAGACGACATGGTGGAAGTGCTAGACCAGAACCTAACCCATTTCGCGGATGTGGCAGAAAAAGCGCTCGGAACAGCCTGCAGGGAAATAAAGGGCGCCGGCGCAGCGGGCGGTCTTGGGTGGAGTCTGCTGGCTTTTCTTCATGCTGATTTGAAAAGAGGCGTTGATATAGTGCTTGCAGCAGTTGATTTTGAAGATGAAGTTCAGGATGCGGATCTTGTGATTACCGGTGAAGGGCGGATTGACAGCCAAACGATTTATGGGAAAACACCGATCGGCGTGGCCAAAGCGGCTAAATCATACGATGTGCCCGTCATCGGCATAGCGGGATCAGTCTCACGAGACAGTGATGCCGTCTATCAGCACGGAATTGATGCGCTTTTCAGCATCGTTCCAGGCGCCGTGCCTCTTGAAGACGCGTTTGAACATGCCGCAGAATACATGGAAAGAACGGCGCGGGACATTGCCGCATCCATCAAATTGGCGAAAACGATGTTTCTGATATAGCCGGCGCACATGCCCATGCATAGCCATCCTCCTTTTTGGGTAGAGACAGTTAACTACACAATGAGGCAATCATCCCAGAAGGAGGACAAAGATATGACTGTACAAGAAATCAAAGGCAAAAAACTCGTAAAAGGCATTGCGCCAAATGTCGAGCCAGATGCCCTGTTACATGATAAACGAAAAGTATTTTTGTTTGGTTCCCCGAGTTACACAAACATTGGTGACCAAGCGATTGCGTATGCGGAAGAGAAATTTATAAAAAATCATTTTCCGTATTATGAATATATTGAAATTATGGATTATGCGACAGGTGAGGGGATTGAACTGGTGAAGGAGATCATCCGTGAAGACGATATTGTCTGCTTTACCGGCGGAGGAAATTTAGGAAACCTTTATCTCGATATTGAGGAAGACAGAAGGAAGGTCTTCTCGGCGTTTAAGGACTATAAATCGATTTCTCTGCCGCAATCCGTTTATTTTGAAGACACAGACGCTGGAAATAAAGAAAAGAAAAAAACACAGGACGCGTACCATCAAAATTCTAATTTAACGATTGCCGCGCGTGAGACACAGACGCTGGATGTTGTGAAAGAGACCTTCAATTCTAATGTGATTTTTACACCGGATATGGTGCTCTCCTTGGATATTGTGCCGAGAGAGCTTGAGCGGGACGGCGTTCTCTTTATTTTAAGAGCGGATAAGGAGAAAGTGACCGACGAAGATTTTATTTCACAGATGAGAAAATGGGCAGAAAAAACAACCTATACGGAACGTACCGATACGGTGTTGGACACGGTAGACACCATTGATTACGCCGATCGTGAAAAACATTTTATGGAGATGCTTGACCGCATCGGTTCCAGTAAATTGGTGATCACCGACCGTCTTCACGCGATGATTTTCTCGATTATTACCAAAACACCTTGCCTTGTCTTTGGAAACAGTTACGGCAAAGCTAAACATTCGTACCGGGATTGGCTCGAAAGCTTAAACTTCATTGAATACACAGATCAACATGATATGAAGGAACTGGAGCGCATGATTGACCGCCTGCTTCAAGCAGAACCGAATGAAGTTGATTTATCCAGGGATTTTCAGCCGCTGGTTGATTTTTTCAAATCATAAAAGAAAAAGCAGACTGATGGCAGTCTGCTTTTTTGCGTTAATGATCGTTTTCCAAAGAAACGATTTCATCAATGATCCGCGCTTGCTCTTTCTCAGCCACTTCGTTTGAGATGATATCTTCCTTTGATAAGTTCTCGATCGCTTGGTACTGGGCGTATAACGAGTGTTTTTTCAAGATGGTTTGCTGTTTGTTTTTGAGTTCCGGGTATGTTTCGAACAATTGGTTTGTTTGTTGATGCAGCTGGCTGACTTCTTCTTTGTATTGGTCTGTCAGTTCGCTAGAGACAGCTTCGTGTATCAGCAAATTGTGTTTGACTTGCTGGACTTCGTGGATAGCGGTTTCTAGCCGGTGTCCTTTTGCAAGCAATTCCTCATATTCCTGATTGCCCTCTTCCTTTTGATTCACGCCTAACCGTTCCAGAAGCGGCTTAATGGTAAGCCCCTGAACAACAAGGGAGAATAAAACGACACTGAAGGCGAAAATCAGAATGTCTTCACGCCCCGGGAAGTCTCTCGGCAGGCTCAGTACGAGGGCAATGGACAGAGAGCCCTTCAGCCCGCCCCAATTGATGGTATGTTTCCATGTCGCCGGAAATTTCTTAATAAAGGCCAGACTGATATAGACGGCGGCACTTCGGGCGATAAGCACAATGACAATCGCCATAATCGCCAAACCCCATTTGTCAGTCAGGTCAATTCTCGTGATCTCAAGTCCGACCATCAAAAAGACAAGGGAGTTCGCGAGCAAGGCGGCGACGTCCCAGAAGTTATTGATATTCAGCTTGGTCGTCGGGCTCATGCCGATTTTGGCGCCGTAATTGCCGAATATAAGCGCGGCGACTACGACAGCGATTACGCCGGAGGCACCTGCCATTTCCGCCAATAGAAATGAGCTGTAAAACAGAATGATACTAAAAATAATTTCTAAAGGATAATCATCAAAATACTTGGTGAGCTGGGAAAAGACAAATCCTAGAGCGCCTCCGATAATGAGGCCGAGGGAAATGACTTTGACAAACTCCCACAAGCCTAAACCGGCGCCTTGAATGCCGAGATCTAAATAAGTCATTAAGTAAAAGGCGGAAATGTTGAACAGCACTACCGCCAGCCCGTCATTGAACAGGCTTTCTCCTTCAACGACAATCGAAAGCTTTTTCGGCGCACCGACGCTTTTGAAAATGGACAGCACACTAACTGGGTCTGTCGCACTCATCAGCGCGGCAAAAACAAACGCCGCCGGAATGGCCAAATGCATCAGCCACATGGAAGAAAAGCCGACGATCAGAAACGAGATGAGCGTGCCGCCGAAGGCCAGCGCCAGAACGGGGCGCTTATTTTCCCGCAAATGGGAAAAGGGCAGCTTCAGGGCAGCTTCTCCTAATAAAGCCGGCAAGAACAGCGTAATGATGACGAAGTTAAAGACTTCTCCTTCAGTAATAAAATCTTTCAGCGGTTCGAAGAGCGGAATATGTACAAGTCCAATGATCGTGCCGACAATCACGAGTGCGATCGGATAAGGCTGTCTGCACTTCTTGGCAATCGCGGTAATACCGGCTGCAATCATGACCAACAAAAAACCTAGTTCGAAAATATGATGCAAATCTAAGTGTTCCATTAGAACCTCCTTTTATGAATTGTGTAACTAAAAAATTACCCTCATTTTGTCATTGGTAATCATATCATATGTAAAACAGTCCTTTGCCAGTCTGCGGAAAAGCAAAAAAGCAGGCAATTTGCCGGCTTTTGGTTCTTTATTCTATAAGCCAATGGAATTGACTACACTCGATACATGAGAACGAACTTTATCAAAAGATAGATGATCCTTCATTTTATCCGTGACACTGTCAATCGCTTTTCCTGACATATGATGGTCGAGAATGTCCCGCTTTGTCTTAACCGCCAGCTCGGCATCTGTGATATTATCTTTGATCGAAGACAAATTCTTACGGTCTTCTTGAAAAGCATAGCTTAATTGTTTTTTGATTGAATTCATCAGCGCCAATTTTTGTTCTTGTCTTTTCTTCTCTTTGTACGCCGCCAATTGTTCTGGTGTCATTTCAGATGTATCTAGATGGGCATTTGAAAAAAGCGAAGTGGTTGAATGCTGGCTTGTCACTCTTTGCATAAAACGGTCTGCATCATGGTAAGCGTGTCCCATATGTCCAAGGTCATCTGCAACCATCTGAAGCAAGTGCTGTAAATGAAGCGCGGCATCTACTGCCTGATCATATTTTTCTTTTGAGTAAAAAAGGTGATGCGGTTTGTTCATTTTAAGTTTATTGATCAGATCATCGACATCAGAAATGGCTAATTCATCATATGCGCCAAAACCAACCATTCGTGTATGCATGTTTCTGACATCCTCAATAGAATCCTTTACTTTGTCATCAATTCTTTCAATCTCACGAATAATCCTAGACCATTCCAATTCAGCGATATGTTTTAACTGCGTGCATGTATTCATCAATACATGCGACTTAATGAGGATTGAAACACCTGTATTGGCTTTCACATTGGTTGATTTCATTTGCTTAAGCATCGTTAATGCAAAGTCAGGATTGTTTTTTAACACATCATCAACAGTTTGGACAGAGCCATCTGAATTGAAGTTATATCGGTCCAGATTGTGACTTCCCATCAAGGCTTCGACAAATAGTGATACATCAAGAGATTGATTGTTGTAACGTTTAAATGCAAGGCCCAACATCTTTACTGCATCAGGAAGGCGATTATTTTGTACACCGTTCGGCAAAGCCTCGTCATACATCACTTTCACATTACCTATTTCAGCAGCATCCCGATTCAACAAAGATAATCCATCATTTAAATTAATATATTCTGTTAAACGGCTGCGGAAATCCCCTTTTAATGCTCGGGCTTTGACATCCTCAGGCAGGTTTTCATATATGTTAGGATTTTCGAAAGTAACGCCGCGTTTGATAAAGTCATTTATCACGACTGCATAGCTTGCATTAGAACCGCCTAATGAGTGACCGGTGACTTGAATGTCAGCGTTTTTAAAGTCTTTATGTATTTTTTTTGCATATTGATCTGCCTGAATGGCTTGGTTCTCCGTCCCGTCATCAAATGGTTTTTTGCCAACCAAATAACTGGTATCCATATGGAGCCAATCCTGTAAAATCTCATTTGAATATTCAGGAACCCCTTGTGCGTAGTCATAGAAAGAACCATCTTCATCTTTAGGAATGTTGATTCCCTTTTTCTCTAATTCTTTAATAAGCTGTTCCCGCTCTTCACGGTATGGCTTTATTGTGTCTTGGAATTGGCCGGAACCGATGGGTTCTGATCCGCGGTACGCGATGATGGCGTTTTGGATTTTTTCTTTGTCTTTTCCGTTATTTGAAAGGGTATAATCTCTTTCGTTCACGAGAGTTAAGGCATCAAGACCCTTTTTAGTTTTTTTATAATCAACAACATATAGCTTTTGACCGTTGCTAATTTTTATAGTTTGACCAATATGGTATTTTTCAAGGTTATATGCTGAACTGGAAATATCATTATAATCTTCATCACTAATTTTTAAAGTGCTTTCTCTTTTAGCCATTGCACTATTCCCCCAAACTTTACCTATCTTGTATAATAAAATAAAAAAGGATGAAACGCCATGAAAAATCCCAAAAAAATACTAATCGTAGGGACGATTTTATTAGTCTCAATAACATGTGCTTTTTATATTAATCACCAACTAAATAAACCAGAAAAATCGGAGGTTACCGGAGGGGAAAAAAATATGAGTAATCAAGAAAAAACTGAACAAGAAAAAGCTGAAGCATACGTCGACGAAATGAAACCAAAAATAGAAGAAGAGTTAAGAAAAGAGGATATTCATCATTTTATAAAGTCTGTAACTTTTGAAGATAAAGTGACTATAAATCCGATGGGAAGAATTATAGTGAATGGCTATATCAATGACAATCCGGATAAATTCGACTTTTCCGCAGATTTGATATACGAGTCCAATAAAGTAGATGGAATAAGTTATTCTCAAGATGTATCAGATCGTTTCAGGGATTGGAGCCAATACAGCAAAGAAGTAAAAGAAAAATACATCAAAACAGCTTATCCTGATAAAAAAGAACGTGAACAGTATTTAAAAGACATAGGCGAAATGAAGTAAAAATATGAAGAAACAAGCGCCATTTAAACTACTAGCTTTTGTTAGCGTCTTGTTAATCGTAATGGTTGGTTTCATTTATGAAATCAAAAAAACGTCAGACACTTCTAAAGGTAAAAAGTACATAACTAGTAAAGAAAAAAGTGAACAAGAAAAAGCTGAAGCACACGTCGAGAAAATGAAACCAAAAATAAAAGAAGAACTAAAGAAAGAAGACATACACCATTTTATAAAAGATATTAAGTTTAATGAGAAGGTAACGATAAGTCCAATGGGAATGATTGAAGTTACTGGTTACATCAATAATGAGCCGGAAAAGTTCTCATTTGATGCCTCTTTATATTATAAATCGAATGAAGTAGATTCAATTGGATATTCTCAAGAAGTGGGAGACCGTTTTACCGACTGGAGCAAATACAGCAAGAAAGAAAAAGAAGAATACATCAAAACCGCTTACCCCGATAAAAAAGAGCGTGAACAGTATTTAAGAGATATAGGAGAATGAAAATAAACAGGCAAAGTGCCTGAAGCCGTTAAAGACCCTTTTCTTTATTACTAATTGATAATGTACAGTTTATGCCCATTGCTAGAATAAACAATTTCACCAATGTGATCGTTTTTAATATCGCAGGCAATACTAGATATACGGTTGTATGCTTCAATCGTCATTTTAAGAGGCTTAGCGATAGCCAATTATGCCACTCCTAATCTTTATACATAGGTTGTATAATAAAAAGGGTGAATTTCCAATGATAACCATTAAGAGATTATTATTAACTGGAGTGATTGTGTTAATCGCAATTGCGGCCACCCTATATTTCAACTATGAAAAAGCCAGAACAAAAGATACAACTGAAGGCAATAGATATAATGCCGAAGTATATGTAGAAAAAATGAAACCGAAAATAAAAGAGACAATAAAAAAAGAAGACATATATAAGTTCATAAACACCATAACCTTTGAAAAAAATATAGAAATAAACCCCATGGGAAGAATCATTGTGGATGGTTATGTGAACGGGGAGCCAGAAAAGTTTCATTTTTCTGCTGATTTAATCTATAATTCCAACAAAGTAGATGGCATGAGTTTTTCAAAAGACTTAGGTGATAGATTTGAAAACTGGAATGATTTTGATATAGAAGTAAAAGAAGAGTTTCTAGACAGTTTATCTGAAAAAGAACGTAAACAATATTTAAAAGACATCCGTGAAATAAAGTAAAGCTTGCTAATTGGAAGTTATAAAATATGAAAATATTCAAGATTATAGTTTTTGTTGTCATGTTGTTATTCGCAGGGATGATCCTCTATTATCAAATAATAAACACGGTAACCACTTCTTTAGACAAACAACACATAATAAGCAAGAAAAAAAGTGAACGAGAAAAAGCTGAAGAATACGCTGAAAAAATGAAACCGAAAATAAAGGAAAAATTGAAAAAAGATGATATCCATCATTTTGTTAATGATATAACATTCGATAAGGATGTCTCAATCAGTCCAATGGGAATGATCGAACTATCAGGGTACGTAAACAACAACCCGGAAAAGTTCTCATTCGATGTCTCTTTGAGATATGGAACTGATAAAGTAGATTCCATAGGTTATGATAAAGACTTAGCGGACCGATTTGAAAATTGGGATGATTTTGATAAAGAGGTCAAAGAAGACTTTTTAAATAGTTTATCGAAAGAAGAACGAGAACAATATTTAAAAGACATAGGGGAAATAAAATAATCTATGAAAAAACAAGCGCCATTTAAACTATTAGCTTTTGTTAGCGTTTTGTTACTCGTAATGGTTGGCTTTATTTATGAAATCAAAAAAACGTCAGACACTTCTAAAAGTAAAAAATACATAGGTAGCAAAGAAAAAACTGAAGCATACGTCGAGGAAATGAAGCCAAAAATAGAAGAAGAGTTAAGAAAAGAGGATATTCATCATTTTATAAAGTCTGTAACTTTTGAAGATAAAGTGGCTATAAATCCGATGGGAAGAATAGTAGTGAATGGTTATATCAATGACAATCCGGATAAATTCGATTTTTCCGCAGATTTGATATACGAGTCCAATAAAGTAGATGGAATAAGTTATTCTCAAGATGTATCAGATCGTTTCAGGGATTGGAGCGAATACAGCAAAGAAGTAAAAGATAAATACATCAAAACCGCTTACCCTGATAAAAAAGAGCGTGAACAGTATTTAAGAGATATAGGAGAGTGAAAATAAACAGGCAAAGTGCCTGTTTATTTTAGTGATCGGTTTACTTCCGCCTCTTCGCCATTCCCAAAGTCACCAGTCCGGCAACAACAGCAGCGGATACAATCGGGCGCTTCGTAGCTTTCGTGTAATAGCTTCTGGACCGCAGCCATCCTTTATTTGTCCCCCTGTCATGCATGCCGTAGCCCGCATCATAAAGCGCGCTTTCTTCACGTGGCTTGGACGGTCTTTCGGCATGCTGGCTGTAGTACATGGCTTTTTCCATCAGTTTGTCGGTCAGCCGGGGAAAAAGAGCGCCCAGCATGGCGATGGCTTTTGCCTGTGAGCCGATGTACATGTCGCGCTTTGGGTGTTCGGCGGCAAACAGGATGGCTTCGGCGGCCGCTTCCGGCGGATAGATCATGGAGCGGGAATGAGCCGGCTGTTTGTCGAGGTAGCTGTGAGCATGCTCGTTGTAAGGCGTGTCAATTCTGCCCGGATGGATGAGCGTAACCGAGACAGGCGCCTGTTCTTTCTCGAGCTCCATTCGGATGCTTTCCGTCCAGCCGTGAAGCGCGAACTTGGCTGACGCGTATGTGGATTGAATGACGGTTCCCCTGTCGCCGAACAGGCTTCCCACATTGATGAGTGCGCCCGGAACGCCTCTGCTGGTGTAGTGTTTGACGGCCGCTCTTGTTCCGTAAACAGGTCCCCAGAAGTTTGTGTCAAACATGCGCTTCATGTCTTCGACGGTGACGTCCATGGCGTGCCCGAAAATCGAGACGGCGGCATTGTTGACCCATGTGTCAAAGCGGCCGAACGTGCTGATCGCGGTCTCTGCGATTCGGTTGATGTCTTCTTCTTTCCCGACATCCGCTTTCATCCATATGACGTCGTGCCCTTTTTCCTTTAATTCTTCAGTAAGATCCTTCAAAGCCTCTTCATTTCGCCCTGCTGCCACAACCTTCGCGCCTTTTTCAGCTGCCATTCGCGCAGTGACAAGTCCGATTCCGCTTGAGGCGCCGGTAATCACGATCACTTGATCCTTGAGTTGTTTCAATCTGAGCTTCTTTTTCATGCTTGGGTTCTGTTGTTCAAGCTTTTCCGTATTCGTGACTGAATCATCGTTTGCCATTGAGATTCCTCCTAGACGCTGTTTTTCTACATTTACCCCATCCGGGAGGTCCTTACCCCTTTTTGACAATCACAGGGTTCTTTTTTATATTATATAAGTCGCTCTACCATACCTAGGAGGGAATGTTTTAATGACTAGCAGAGGAGATTCACGCGAAAAAATTCTTCACACGGCGTCACGTCTGTTCCAGCTTCAAGGATATCACGCGACGGGTTTGAACCAGATTGTGAAAGAAAGCGGTGCTCCTAAGGGATCGCTTTATCACTTTTTCCCGAACGGCAAAGAAGAATTAGCAGTTGAAGCGGTTACATATACAGGAAAACTGATTGAACATCTGATACAGCAAAGCATGGATGAATTCTCTGATCCAATAGAAGCGATTCAGCAATTTATCAAAAAAACAGCCAGCCAGTTTGACAATACAGAAAGCATTCAAGGCCTTCCAGTCGGTTTGCTGGCGAGTGAGACAGCGTTAATCAGTGAACCGCTGCGGACAGTTTGCATGAAGGTGTTTAAAAGCTGGGAAGCGGTTTTTGCCAGAAAACTAATGGAAAACGGATTTGCAGAAGAAGAAGCGAATCAGCTTGGAATGCTGATCAATTCGATGATCGAGGGCGGCATCATGCTTTCGTTAACGAATAAAGTCAAAACGCCTCTTCTTCTCATTGCCGAACAAATTCCAGTGCTGGTGAGAAAAAAAGGGTAGCGTTTTGTTATCCTTTCTCCTACAATTATATAGAACGGTCTAGTAATGTATATTTTAATATATTGACTGGTCTAAATTGGAGGAAACGATATATGAAAACATTATGTGAACATTCATTGCCTAAAGAAAAAATGCCTTATTTGCTCCGCAGCGGAGAAGGTGAGCGCTATTTGTTCGGAAGACAAGTCGCCACGGTGATGGCGAATGGGAAGAGTACAGGCGATCTGTTTGAGATCGTGTTGCTTTCCGGGGGAAAAGGAGATGCCTTTCCGCTTCACGTCCACAAGGATACACATGAAGGGATTCTCGTTTTGGACGGAAAGCTTGAGCTGACGCTTGATGGAGAACATTATTTATTAGTATCAGGCGATTATGCGAACATTCCAGCCGGAACACCGCACAGCTACCAGATGCAGAGCCACAGAACGCGACTGGTGTCTTACACGATGAAGGGAAATGTAGCGCACATGTATTCCGTTATTGGGAATCCATATGATTACGCTGAACATCCTCCGTACGCAAGCGAGGAGGTGTCAAACGAGCGATTTGCAGAAGCGGCGACTGTGGCGGACATTGCATTTCTTGATGAAGAAAAGCCTTCCGGTGCGGCAAAGTTAGCGGAACTTACAGAGCTTCCAGATGGAGCTGTTCCATACGTGCTTGAGTCTGGAGAAGGCGACCGCCTGGTGACAGGAGATCAGCTTCACCGCATTGTGGCTGCACAAAAAAATACAGACGGCCAGTTTATCGTCGTATCATCGGATGGCCCTAAAGGCGAACGGATCGTTGATCACTACCATGAACATCATACAGAAACATTTTATTGCCTAGAAGGGCAGATGACGATGTGGGCAAATGGACAGGAAATTCAGCTGAACCCTGGAGATTTTCTGCATGTTCCAAAGAATACCGTTCATTCCTATCGTCTGGATTCCCATTATACAAAGATGGTGGGCGTATTGGTTCCAGGCTTATTTGAACCGTTTTTCCGGACGTTAGGTGAGCCGTATGAAGGCCACATCTATCCAAGTGAGCCTCAGGCGCTGCGATTTGACCGCGTTTTGCAAAATATCGAAGCATTAGATTTAAAGGTCATGAAACCATAAAAATGACAAGATTGTAAGGTTTCCATGCCTGTGTGACACCTAAATCGATGTTTCTGCGTTCCTTTTTTTCATACTCTTAAGGTACAGAAAAAAGGAGCGTGATAGATATGGCTTCATTACAGCCGACTTTGGCAAATGAACGGATCGGCGTGCTTGATGTGCTAAGGGGAATAGCGATTTTCGGCATCTTATTTGTCAATCTGGCCCATTTCAGTTATCCGGATATGTATTTGTCTATGCTTGGAAAAGAGAACTTTTTTACAGAAAAGTGGTCTGAAGTTGATTTTGCAGTAACAGACATACTGACATTCTTCATCCAAACAAAATGTATTTTATTGTTTTCCTTTTTATTTGGATTCGGCATGGTTGTTATGATGGAGAGGGCAGTAAGCAAAGGGAAACGGTTTGTTCCGCTCTATGCGAGAAGGTTAGCGGCGCTCCTCTTGATTGGAACCATTCACGCCTTTTTGATTTGGGACGGGGACATTTTAACGGAATACGCCATGCTCGGTTTTGTTCTGCTCTTATTTCGAAAAGCAAAGCCGAAAACACTGTTGATATGGGCGGTCTCTTTGTATCTTTTGTTTACCATACCGTTCATTTTGACAAGCTTTTATCAAGCAAACGGACAGGAATGGACTCAAGCGGTAACTCAGCAGGCACAGCAAGCGCTCCATGCGTACGGAAGCGGCAGTTTGAAGGAGATTGCGGAACAGCGGGTCCATGATCGTCTTGTTTACATGTCTTCGAATGGCATGCTTACGTATAACCCGATCAGCTTCTTCTTTGCATCCATTCCTTATTTCAGCATGTTTTTGCTGGGGGCTGCGGCGGCGAAGTCACGATATTTGCATGAGCCCGGAAAGCATCGCAAAGGCTTGAAAAGAGTGTGGATGGCTGGGCTGGTCATCGGCATCAGCGCCCAAGTGCTGTACAGTGTAACGGATAGGCAAGTATTTTTGCTGATTGGCGCGCCCTTCCTCATGTTTTTCTATGTCACAACTTTTGTCTATCTTTATCATAAAACAAGAGTAAAAACAGTGCTGCAATCATTCTCCGCTGTTGGACGGATGGCGTTTACCAATTATCTGATGCAGTCTATCGTGTGTACGTGGATATTCTATCATTACGGCTTGGGGCTGTACGGGAAAGTGTATCCTGCTGCCGGCGTGCTCATTACGATTGCGGTTTGTGCCGTTCAAATGGTCTTCAGCCACCTTTGGCTTCGGGTATTCCGGATGGGGCCGTTTGAGTGGCTGTGGAGGAGCGCTACGTATCTGGCGTGGCAGCCTATGGTAAAGAAAACAAAAGTCTAGACGCCTATGGGCGTCTAGACTCAGGCTGTCGAGAAAATCTCGACAGCCTTTATTTTCCCTTAAAATATCCATTCTCCTGTAATAAAATAAAAGAAAGACTTAAAAGGACGGTGTCTTTCTCATGTTCCATACAAGAAACTCTTCTCAAAACGCTGCCGAATTTGTTCTGCTTGACCAACTCGTCGAAGAGGATCATTTGCTTCGAAAAATTGATAAACACATTGACTTCTCTTTTATCATTGAAAAGGTTAAGCCCTACTACAGCGAAAACAAAGGCCGCCCCTCACTCGATCCGCTGATTTTATTCAAAATGATGTTTATCGGCTACCTCTACGGCATCCGTTCAGAAAGACAGCTTGAAAAAGAAATTTACTACAATATGGCGTATAGATGGTTTTTGGGACTGAATATCAATGACCCAGTTCCGCACCACTCCACCATCAGCTGGAACAGACGCACACGCTTTAAAGATACAACTATTTTCCAAGACATTTTTGATGAGATCGTTCTTCAGGCCATCAATCATGATATGGTGGGCGGACGTGTCCTTTTCACCGATTCAACTCATCTGAAAGCCAATGCCAACAAGCACAAATATACAAGAAAAACGATTGAACAGGATACACAAAACTATATCAAAGATTTAAATGAAGCCATCCAAGAAGATCGAGAGGAGCACGGAAAAAAGCCATTACCGGCCAAAGAGGAGGTGAAAGCTGAAAAAGAGATCCGCCACAGTACCACTGATCCTGAAAGTGGATATATGTAACGTGAAAACAAACCGGAGGGTTTCTTTTACTTAGATCACCGAACAACGGATATGAAACATAACATTATCACCGACGCCTATGTCACGCCTGGAAATATCCATGATTCTGTGCCTTATCTTGACCGATTAGACCACCAAATGGCACGATTTAATTTTGAAGTAGAAGCCGTCGCTCTTGATTCTGGTTATTTAACGACTCCGATCTGTAAAGGACTAGCCGACCGCCATATTTTTGGCGTTATTGCCCATAGACGATATCACCCTACTAGGGGATTGTTTCCAAAATGGAAGTTTCATTATGACAGTGAAAAAGACAGTTACATTTGCCCGAACCAGCAGGTACTTACATACTCAACAACTGACCGAAAAGGCTACCGGTCATATAAATCAAATCCTGAAACCTGTTCCGCATGCCCATTGCTTGAGCAATGCACAAGATCAAAGAACCGCCAGAAGGTCATCACCCTGCATGTATGGGAGGACCACAAAGAAAAGGTCAGACAAAATCGTTTGTCTGTTTCAGGGAAAACACTCTATAAAAAAAGAAAAGAAAAAATAGAGCGAAGCTTTGCAGATTCAAAACAGCTGCATGGGCTTCGCTATTGCAGGTTGAGGGGAAAACGGAATGTGAGTGAACAAGTTCTCCTCACAGCCGCATGCCAGAACATGAAGAAGATTGCCACATACCTAGCCAAGCAGGGCTAGGTATGTGGGAGCTCTTTTTCTGCTTTTGAAATCAGCTGAATATCTAAAGAAATACTACAAAACAAAAAAGCTTGTAGAAAAAACATCGTTTTCTCTACAAGCTGAGTCTAGACGCCTATGGGCGTCTAGACTTTTTTCTGTTATTTATACACGACACGTGTTTTGCAAATGATGTCATGCAGGCCTTTTTTCTCTCCAAAGCCGATCATGATAAAACCAATATAAAAGATGATTCCAGATAAGATATAGGCGAAGTAACGGCCGATTGCCTGTCCGATAGAAACCCGATCGCCTTGTTCATTGACCACTTTCAGGCCAAGAATTTTTTTGCCGAGTGTGCCCTGCATTTTAGAAGCTGTGAGCAGACCGTAATATAACACACAGATGACGAGCATGATCAGCATGGTAGGCAAAAATGCGAACGTCATGTATTTCACGAGATACTCCTCTTCTGTCATGTAAGGGTCTGTTGCCACAGATCCAGCTATAAACACACTATTAATAATAAATAGAATAATATAACTAGGAACAGATACAATAATGCCATCAATAAAATAAGCTAAAAAACGAATCCAAAATCCTGCTGGTTTTTCCATGACTTTTTCTCTCTCCTTTGAATGAATCTGGAATAGTATACTTTGAAAAAATAATATGCGCAATATGATATGGTGATAAAATCCTGATATGCCTGAAAAATGAGTCTTTTATCCCTGTATCTTTACTATATAAATCTACTACATTTAAGCGAATCTCATTTTCTGCATTCTGTCATTTTCTTTAAAATATAATGAATTTCTCATTTGGATTACATTATAATGATATATGTTAATATTTTCATTTTAGGGAGGGGTTTGATGTCTAGAAAAAACAGGGTGGCGATCGCAACAATCATTTCTGCGTTTCTTTTTTGTGCCGTGATTGCCGCTGCTTCACTTTCGCCGCTGGCCGGAACGGGAGCGGCGGCCAATCAATTTAACTCAGTCGGCATGTGGTCAGCTATCGGTATGATCCTTGTGATGTATTTCATTCCTTTTGTCATTTACACGCTTGGAGTTGATGCGATGAGGTATGTAATGGCGATGCTTTGCGGTTTTGGGTTGCTGATTCATTTCTCTTCGGCCGGTTTTATCTTGATGTATGGTTTGTTCAGTGACCAGCTGCTTTCTGAGGTGGTCTTTGTGATTGTGGTTTGTCTCGCCGCGGCTGCTGTCAACATCATTTGGTTTGTGGCTGCTTTTCGTTCTGTTGCTGAAAAAACATCCGCGAACAGCCTTACATAGTTTTCTAGTTTGTGATGGTTTTGTGAAGTAGAATTATAAAATGGATGAATATGTTATGATGATCACAAATTAGAAATTACATATAATGGGGGTCTCAATGATGGTCAGTTCATTTCGCATGAAAGCTTTGATTGCGGGAGCCGCGGTGGCGGCTGCTGTGTCAGTCGGCGCTGTTTCTGATGTGCCCGCTGCCAAAGTGCTTCAGCCAACAGCTGCTTATGCGGCGGAAACGGTGTTTTCTCAAAATAATGGAGCATCCGGCTTTTTGACAGGAAGGTATGATGTACAAGCTATGGCGCCTGCCATGTTTAACTGGTCACGCGAAAGCCGGTTCGCCGGAGATACAGACGGGACACTGAAATGGCAAAACGACATCAGAACGACTCCTCAAAATGGAGCGGGGGCTGTGATTGATGAAGACGGCACAGTATATCTTCATTCCAGAGATGGGGAAATGAAAGCTTTTAATCCGGATGGCTCAGTCAAATGGGTGACAGGCAATCTGGGAAAAACATTCACGCAATCTCCCGTACTCGGAACCAACGGCGTTATCTATCTGGCATCCTATGACAAAAAGATTTATTTTATCGACAAGGAAACAGGCGAGATTCTAACAACGGTCCCATTAAGCGGCGGGCCAAGCTCTGAAACGGTGATCGGTTCAGACGGCACGTTGTACTTCTCAACACTTGATAATTATGTTCACGCGATCAAACCGACGTCAAAATCAACTTGGACAGAACGCTGGAAGTTGAAAACAAATGGTGTCGTCAGCTCTGTGCCGGTGCTTGCCAAAAACGGCACTGTATATGTAGGCACATATAATTACGTGTTTTATGCGATCAACTCCGGAACCGGACAGGTGAAATGGTCCAGAACGACGTCAAAAGCGTTTAAAGGATATCCAGTGATTGATAAGGATGGCAACGTTTATGCCGGTAACCAAGACGGACAGCTGTATGCGTATACGTCAACAGGCAGCTTAAAATGGACATTTCCGCTTAACGGGTTCTCCAGTTCATCGCCTGCGATCGACCATAATGGCAATATCTACATCGGTTCAGGAAGCGGCGAGCTGTTTTCCATCAGCAAAAACGGAGATATGAACTGGTCATTCTACACAGGAGGCCCTGTCAGAACGGCGCCGCTAATTGATGCGAAAGGAACGGTTTATTTCGGGTCAGATGATATGAAGGTTTATGCGGCGGACTCAAACGGCAATGAATTATGGAGCTATCAAACCGACAGCAACGTCGTGTCATCTCCTCAGCTTGCTGAGGACGGAACGCTTTATATTGGAAGCTATACGAAGCTAATGGCTTTTGGGAAATAGCAGAAAGGCTGGCGAGGTTATCTCGTCAGCCTTTTTTTGGTAATCAATCGAGATTTTTACTTTTATAGATAACCTTTGTCCCGCAAATATAATCGTGTAATGCCAGTTTAGAGGGGAAAGCCGCCATAATGTAACCGATATACAAAATGCCTGATGGTATGTAAGCGAAGAAACGGCCAAAGCTGTGCCAAAAAGAAAGACGCTCGCCATACTGATTGACAACGATGATGCCCATGAGTTTTTTGCCCAGTGTTGCTTGCATTTTTGAAGAAGTCAGCAAGCTATAATAAAGAATGCCGAAGATATAGATGATGGCTATAACAGGGATTGTTCCGAATACCAGCACATAAAATTTATATTCTCCTTCTGTCATATAAGGGCTTCCTGCATCAATGAGAGGCAGGACAATGAAGGTGTTAATAAAAATCATAATAAAAGCAAAAAAATAGATAATCAAATCATCAATAATAGAGGCAACTGCCCGAATCCAAAATCCAGCTGGTTTTTCCATGTATAAAATTCTCTCCTTTGAAGTTTTCTGGGATATTATACGTGAGAGGTTGTGCGGTTTCAATGAGATATACTAGAGGAATTTGGTCTCGTAGCAAAAACAGTATTTTATTACTATTCATTTCTTCTATTTTCCTTTTTGTCTTTAGGTTAATAGGATGATAAAAAAGAGAATCCGCAGAGTAATGCAGATTCTCTTAACTATGATTATTTAGAGGCTTGAATCAATACACCTTTTTCGTGAGAAAACTCTTTAAATCCATATACGCCATGATAGGAGCCGATCCCGCTTGTGTTGACGCCGCCGAATGGCAGGTTGACGTCACTGAAGTGAACGACAACATCGTTAATGGCTGCGTTGCCTGATGTTGTATGCTGAAGGACGTTGTCGATCAGGCCTTGGTTGTGGCTGAATACATAAAGCGCAAGCGGTTTATCGCGGTCATTTACGTAATCGATGACCTCGTCGATGTCTTCATAATTCATCATCGGCAGGATCGGTGCGAAGATTTCCTCCTGCATGATTTTCATGTCGGGCGTGACGTTTTTCAAAACGGTTGGCGAGATCGTGCGGTCGCTGGCATCGAATACGCCGCCGAACACGACTTCCGCACCTTTTTCGATAGCGTCGTCGAACAGGTCTTTGACGCGGTTGAAGTTGCGGTCGTTGACAATCTGCGTAAATTTGCTGCGGTCCGGATTGCGATCATCCTCCATAAATCCTGCGTTGACGATTGTTTGTAAAATGCCCGCGAACTTGTCCTGCACATCTTTTTTAATGAACAGATAATCAGGTGCGATGCAGGTTTGGCCGGCGTTTACGAATTTGCCGACGGCGATCTTTTTCGCTGCGTCCATGAGATCGTATTCACTGTCAATGATTGTCGGGCTCTTGCCGCCAAGCTCAAGTGTGACAGATGCCAAGTGTTTGGCAGCCGCTGTCATGACGATTTTTCCGACATTTGTGCTTCCGGTGAAGAAAATATGGTCGAATGGCTGATCCAGAAGCTCGGTTGCCACCTCAACCTCTCCTTCAAAAATCGCGACTTCTTTTTCATCAAAAGCATCTCGGATTACTTTAGCGGCAATGTTGCTTGTGTTCATCGTAAAATCGGACAGCTTCACAATCGCGCTGTTTCCGGCTGCGAGAGAAGCGGCAAGCGGCGCCATTGTGAGCATAAACGGATAGTTCCACGGGCCAAGGATAAGTGTTACGCCTTTTGGCTCGTACATGAGAATCCCATTTGCCTCGGGGCTTAACGATGAACCGACTTCTTTAGGCGCCATCCACTTTTCCAGGTTGTTCATATTATCTCGGATTGCTTTTTTTGTTCCTTCGATTTCCGCTTTTTTGACCTCGTGATATGGTTTGCGGACGTCTTTGCGGATCGCTTCGGTGATTTCTTCCTCATGGGCGATCACAGAATCTAAAAAGCGCTGAAGCTTTTCTCTGCGCTGTTCCGCTGTTGAAGCTCGTAATGCTTTTTGCTGTTTTTTCTGAAGCTGAAACACACGCTGAATGTCGTCTTTTATTTGCTGTTCCATTGTAAATCCCCTCATTTGCTTTCTTCTTTTCTCGGACCTATTATAAAGTGGTACCTTTTCTATAAGAAAGACAACGGTGAACCATCTATACGTTACCGTACATATATCGAATATTTGTCTAATGACTGGGGTGTTTTTGTGGCGGAATCTGCTGAAGCTCAAGTGAAACAGGCGCTGCTGGCTTTATTGGAAGAAAGATACATTCAACACATCACAATGAAAGAAATTGCTGAAAAGGCCAAAGTGAGCCGCGGGACGCTCTACCTTTATTATGAAGACAAGTTCTCTATTATTGAGGATGTGATCGAAGACATGAAGGAAGGGCTGGGTGAAGCGCTCTATGATGCCTTCAAGCATATGGACACACTCCATTTAAATAAAAAACGGCACACCGTGCATCCGACTCTGTCCTTTGTCCACGAGCATCGATCCTTTTTTGGCACGATGATGAATAGAGGACAGTTTCATCGTTTTTTTAAGGATGTGTTTCAGCAGGATGTTTTGCTGGCTCCGGTCAATGTGAATCTGACGCCGATCGAACAGGAGATTTACGGACATTACCGGGCTTTGTACACGTACGCGATTATTCTCTATTGGCTGAATGAGGATGCGGACGCTTCTCCGGAAGCCATCAGCCAAAAGGTATGGGAGCTCGTTTCTCAAAAGCGGTTTTATTGGCTGTTTGGACAGGCCCCGTCAAGGAAGCGGCAGGAGGACAAGCAAATCGACAGGCGTGTGGTTCGAACGAGAGAAGCGCTTCAGAAGGCTTTGCTGGACGTATTGGCAGAAAAAAAAGACTACACGGCCATCACGATTTCTGACATGACCCGGAAAAGCAATATCCGCCGCGCAACCTTTTATGATCACTATGCCAGCAAAGAGGAATTGCTGCAGACCATGATTCAGCAATCATGTGCGGAGATTATAGATCACCTGACGATTGCCTCAAGTTTGAATGAGCTTTCTTTAAAGGATGCGGAGGAGGCGCTAGCCAGTCTGCTTTCTGCTTTATCAAACATGCCCATTGTCCCGTTTCTCAATCGGGAATGGGGTGTTCCTCATGTGATATCTGATATGTTCAAAGCGCTGGAATCGTTTTACCTGCATCAGCAGACTGACATTCATGCGGAGAAAAAACTTTACGCCTATTATGTATCCGCGATGATTATCGGACTGATTTTGTATCGGCTTGATGAAGGAAAAGCGCATGCGCCGGAAGTGCTGGCGAGGGAGTTTTTGCAGTTTTTGGATGTGAAGAAGTATAAGGTTGTCTTGCTATAAACGAGAGAAACCAGCCTGCGGTTGAAATGGAAGGCTGGGGAGTAACTTCAGTAGGTTTTGAAAAGAAAACCTTAATGCTTCCAACCGATATACATTTGCCCGGATACTCAGTCCGGGCTTTGTGTCGTTATATCACTTGGTCTTTTGAATTTCTTTCAAGGTGAGATTTAAAAATAGAAGGGCCAAAAGAATTTGAGCAACGTTCATCAACCAAGCTTTCCAGCTTACAGTGGGGTCTAAAATTGCATTGAAGAGCAAGTGAATGATAGAAGAAAGTGAAAAGAGTAAAAAGAGAAGTTTGTTTTGTGACATAAATTGCGTACCTTTCTCTATGTAGACTTTAGTATTATGCTAACTTTTGGAATAAGTGTATAGTGGATTCATGGTCATTCAAGATGTTATTTTCTCTATTTTGACAATCTGTTAAGGGATATACTAAGTATTAATTTGAACTTTTGGCGCTTTTAGCTCGTTTATATAAAAAAAGTGCATAGTTTAAATAGATAAGATATAAAGCGAGATTAAAAATACCTAACTGAAAAAAACAAGAAAGAGATATGCTGATGAAACCTCCTAAAATGATATAGGCATATAACAATTTCATTCTATCAACTCCTAATAAATGCTAAATATATTGTAAGGTAGAATTGACAGTATGTAAAATAAATATGAATGAATACAATAAGTAGTTTTCATCTCTTTTTTACAGATAGAGAAAAATAATTAGGAGCAAATGAAGAGAGAGCTTAACCTCGTGATCAAGGCTGAGCTCCCTTTGAATGTTAATTAATGTATGGATCGTAATACATCATATTGCGCAGGCCATGTTTATTTCGTTTCTTCCTTCCACTTCTCATCAATCAGCATCTTCCCAGGCCATGTATAAGCCATAATGCCGCCGTCTGCGGTGATGTCTTCTCCTGTGACATACGAGCTGTCGTCTGAGGCGAGGAACAGCGCCACTGTTGCCATTTCCTTCGGCTTACCGAGGCGTCCGAGCGGCGTGATCCACTTGTTAGCTTCACGGAATGTTTCGCCCATTTCCTGTTCCTTGGTACCTGCTAATTTGTCAATCAGCGGCGTTTCGATCGTGCCCGGTGAAATGGAATTGACGCGGATGCCGTCTCTTGCGTAATCAATCGCCATCGCTCTTGTCAGATTGGTGATTCCGCCTTTTGCGGCGTTGTAGCCGGAGCGGTCGAGGTCCGCGGCCCGGCCTGACATGGAGGAGGTGTTGATGATGGAGCCTCCGTTTTCGAGCATGAGCGGAATCAAGTATTTGCTGCAAAGAAACGTGCCGCGCAGATCGACGGCAATAATGCGGTCAAACAGGTCAACGGGATATTCGTGCACTTTTCCGCCTTCCTGATCAACCCCCGCGTTATTAAACAGAATATCAATCGTACCGCAAGCATCCTTGATTTGATCCGCAAATGCTTTCACACTGTTTTCATCTGACACATCGAGGTGAAAGGCGTCCGCCTGTCCCCCGTTTTTTCTAATCGCTTCAGCGGTTTCTTTCATTTGATCTTCATTGATGTCTCCGATCATCATACGCGCGCCTTCATTGGCAAAAACCTCTGCCGTCGCTTGACCAATGCCTGTCGCGGCGCCTGTGATAACTGCGGTTTTGTTTTCAAGTCTTCTCATAACACGAGTCCTCCTTTTTCTATTTGTCTTCCCGCTATGTGCAGTGATAAACATGCGAGAAAAGAAGTGCCAACATATGTTAAGATGGACTAGAAATTGTTGGGAGGTTTTGTGTGTTTTGAAGGTACAGCATAAGAAGGAGCTCAAGTTTTATTGCTTCGTCACGATTCCGTCCGCGTTTGTTGTGCTGACTGTCATCTCTTTTCTATTCAAAGAGATTACGTTTCCGGTTACAGCACGCGCGTTTCTAAATGCTTCATGGCATAATATATTATTTTTGATACCGTTCGGGTTGTTTTTCTACCCGGTGCATATTTGGATGAAGCGAGAGTTTGGCCGCTGGAATGGCGCAGTAAAAAAGAGAGGGTGACGAACACTTTTTTTTGAGAAATAATAGTGAAAACGAACCCAACTAATGTTAAATTTACATATATATGCATCTATTAACCTGATTGACAATTGTCACCGTATGTGATAAATAGATGCTGATAAGAGTTTACATAACCTAATAACAAATCAAAAAGGGGCGATCTAGAATGGCTAAAAAAGAATTTAAAGCAGAGTCCAAACGCCTGCTGGATATGATGATTAACTCGATTTACACCCAAAAAGAAATTTTCCTTCGTGAGTTAATCTCCAATTCAAGTGATGCGATTGACAAGATCTATTACAAAGCGCTGACGGACGATGCGCTTACGTTTGATAAAGACAGTTATTACATAAAGGTCGCGGCTGACAAAAGTGCGAGAACATTAACGATCTCTGATACGGGGATCGGGATGACAAAGGACGAGCTTGAGCAGCATCTCGGCACAATTGCAAAAAGCGGTTCCCTCGCGTTTAAAAAGGAAAACGAGCAGAAGGACGGACATGACATCATCGGCCAATTCGGTGTCGGATTTTACGCGGCGTTTATGGTTGCCGATGTCGTGACGGTCATCAGTAAGGCGCTCGGCAGCGAAGAGGCGTATAAATGGGAGTCTGCGGGCGCAGATGGCTATACGATTGAGCCGTGTGAAAAGGATGCTATCGGTACAGACATTATTCTGACAATCAAAGAGAACACAGAAGATGACAGCTATGATGAGTTTTTAGAAGAATATCGTTTAAAAGCGATCATCAAAAAGTACTCCGACTTCATTCGCTACCCGATCAAAATGGATACTACCATTAATAAGCCGAAGGAAGACAGCGAGAATGAATTTGAAGAGGTGCAGGAAGAACAGACGGTCAACAGTATGGTGCCGATCTGGAGAAAAAACAAAAGCGAGCTGACAGATGAGGACTATGAAAAGTTCTATGCTGAAAAGCATTACGGATTTGATAAACCGCTCTCACACGTTCATATCAGTGTGGATGGCGCCGTACGCTACAACGCGATTCTATTTATTCCTGAAAACATGCCGTTTGACTATTATTCCAAAGAATATGAGAAAGGCTTGGAACTGTATTCAAATGGCGTTCTGATCATGAACAAATGCGCGGATCTGCTTCCGGACCACTTCAGCTTCGTGAAGGGGATGGTCGATTCTGAGGATCTGTCACTGAACATTTCCAGGGAAATGCTGCAGCATGACCGTCAGCTGAAGCTGATCGCGAAAAACATCAGCAAAAAAATCAAAAGCGAGCTGCAAAGCCTGCTGAAAAAAGACCGAGAGAAATACGAGACGTTCTACAAGTCGTTCGGCAGACAGCTGAAATTCGGCGTGTACAATGATTATGGCGCGAATAAGGATCAATTGAAGGACCTCTTATTATTCTACTCTTCGAAAGAGAAAAAATTGGTCAGCCTAGATGAGTACGTATCGAGAATGCCTGAGGAGCAGAAATATATTTATTACGCGACAGGTGATTCATACGATCGCATTGAGAAACTGCCGCAAACGGAAATGGTAGCGGACAAAGGCTATGAAATTCTCTACTTCACAGAGGACATCGATGAGTTTGCGATTAAAATGCTGACATCTTATCAGGAAAAAGAATTTAAATCCGTATCAAGCGGGGATCTTGGCATAGACACGGATGAGGATCAAAAGCAGTCAGAGGAAGAGGAAAGCAAGTACAAGGATCTGTTTGAGGAAATGAAAAACATTTTGTCAGATAAAGTGAAAAACGTCAAAATCTCAAAACGACTCAAATCACATCCGGTCTGCCTTGCTGCTGATGGCGAAGTCACGATTGAGATGGAAAAAATCTTAAACGCGATGCCGGACAGCCAAAATGTACAGGCGGAAAAAGTGCTGGAAATCAATCCGAATCACGAGGTATTCAATACGCTGCAGGATGCATTTGAACACGATAAAGAGAAATTGAGCCTGTACACAAATCTCCTGTACAATCAGGCGCTTCTCATCGAAGGCCTGCCCATTCAGGACCCTGTGGAATTTACGAACAATATGTGCAAGGTTATGGTGTAACAGAGAAAGGAATCGTCCTGTGAGACGATTCCTTTTTTATAATGTACGCTCATTCAGCACTTGGCTCTGGCTGCTGTTCTTCTTTTTAAACCGTTGTTTCAGGCTTGCTTCAATGTCTTCCAAGCTTTTCCCTTTGGTTTCAGGAACCACGTAGAGAGCGAAGAAAAATGAAAGCAGACAGATCCCTGAAAAAAGGGTAAAGACCCATGCGATGCCCATCGCGCTGAGCATCAGCGGAAAGACGAGCGACACGATCAGGTTGGTCGCTGATAATACCAAAGTAGTAAAGCCTGTTGCGGCTCCGCGTACTTTGGATGGGAAGAGCTCAGGCATCAGAACCCATACAACTGGCCCCCATGTTGCTTGGTAAAACACGATATAGACACCGAGAAAAACGACGGTCAGCCATGCTGTTGATGTAGAGAGCCCCAGTGTCAGGAGCACAGCTGCTAGTGCTGCCAAGCTCAGTGTAATACCGACACTTCCCCAGATCAGGAGCTTTTTGCGGCCGACACGGTCAATTAAGATCATGGCGGTGATACACATGATGACGTTGAGGACGCCGATCCCCATTGTGCCGAGTACTGATGCGGATGTGCCGAGACCGGCCTTCGTGAAAATGGTCGGCGCGTAGTAGATCACCGTGTTAATGCCGACAGCCTGCTGAAAAACGGCAAGGCCGACGCCAATGAGAAGCATGGGGCGAATCCATTTTGCTTTCAGCAAACCGAGCGTTGTTTCTTTTTTCCCTGCTTCCGCTTCTTTCATATCGGCAAGTTCTTGTTCAATATTTTCTTGGTCATGAGTGATTTTCATAATGTTTTTCGCTTCTTCTATACGCCCGCGTTTCACGAGCCATCTTGGTGATTCAGGCATAAACGCGATCCCGATTAATAAAAGCACAGCAGGCACCGCAGCCAGCCCCACCATCCAGCGCCACGCTTCAAATGGCGTGAACAGATAGTTGACGATATAGGCTAATAAAATACCGGTAACAACCATTAAGTTGTTCATCGTGCCCAGTGTTCCGCGGATTTTTGTCGGCGCCATTTCTGAAAGATATACAGGCACCAGTGCCGTTGAACCGCCTACGGCCAATCCGAGAATCACCCGAGACGCAATCAGCATGCCGACCGTTTGAGAAAATGCGCAAGCGAGCGCACCAATAATGAAAATGATGGAGAGGACAAATACAACTTTTCTCCTGCCCCAGCGATCTGAGCATGTGCCGCTTAAAGCAGACCCGAAGATCGCGCCAAGAAGCAGCATGCTGACGACCAATCCCTCGGTCAATGTTGTTAGAGGAATATCGTTGTTGATAAATAGCAGCGCTCCAGAGATAACGCCCGTATCGTAACCGTAAAGCAGCCCCCCTAAAGCGCCGAAAAAGTAGATCATATATTTCCTTATGTCTTTCTTCACAAATGTTCCCCCTCAGTTGTTGAACCAATGAGCACCTCATATATGTTTAACAAAGTTAATAAATGAGTACCCTTTCCCTATCTGATTTGAAACATTTGTTTTGAACATTAAAGCCAAAATGCGGGATACTGGCGATTTTTGCGCAAGTTATTGATAACGAGAGCGATGATCACGATGATGACAGATCCAATAAGTACGGGAAATATTAAATAGCTCCAAGCATACGCCCCTTGAATGACAACAATCGGATCTGCGCCGGCAGGAGGATGAGTGGTTTTAGTCAGCATCATCAAGCAAATGGCAAGTCCTGTGCCTAATGCAAAGGTCCATGGATGGGCCCCGAATACCTCAAAGACAACAATCCCTGTAAGTGCAGAAATGAAATGGCCGCCAATCACATTTCTCGGCTGTGATAATGGAGCATTCCAAGCGCTGAATACGAGCACACAGCTCGCTCCAAAAGGTGCCATTAACCATAGGCTTGAGGTGTAAGCCGTCAACGAGGCAAGTGCCAGTATAGTGATAAACCCTCCTACAAGCCCTGTCACAGCATCTTTGCCGTTTACCTGTAAAGGTGTTTTCCCTTTTCCTTTCATTTTCAAAAAGAAGTTGTTTTCCAAATGAATCCCTCCAGTATGTATAGAATAATAGTTATAAACTAACCTGTCAATTTAATTTTTAATGGTTAGTTTATGATAACAGTAAAAAAACCGTTCACTGGGGAACGGTTTTTTACTCATTGTTGATTTTTTTCTGATGGCGCGAGACCTTTTGTCTGTTGCCGCATATCTTCATGGAGCACCATTTTCGCCTTCCTGTTTTATCAAGAAAGAGCAAAATGCACTTTTCGTTTGCGCACCTTTTCAGCTGTTGGATTTCTTTTGTATGAATCAGCCATAACGCGTCGTAAGCGATAAGCGATAAAATGGATTGATCGAGTGTTCCATTCGGTATGCGTGCCAGTGTGTCATCTATGATTTGATAAGAAAAGGGAGCGGCGGCAATTTGATCTTGCAGGAAAGAGATGAAAGCTTGAGAGGGTTCACCGCCCTCGGCGATACGCTCAAAGTGTTTTCTCAGCTCAACGCGGAATCGATGAATTCGTTGCAGCACGAGAGAATCATGTTCTTGGACTTGCTGTAACGTAAAAGAATGGAGAAAAGGAGCTGTTTCTCCCATTTTGTCAAACCATTCCATCAAATGATTTACTGACTGGATGAGATCGTGCCGTTTATCATAGCTTATGATTTCAGTATTCACGAGATCGAGAGAAAGGTTTTGTGTGATAAGAGGGAATTGAGTATTTGCCAATGTAATCATTCCTTTCAACATCATTGTAAGCGCCAAAACCTTTTTCACGCAAGGATATGAATAAAAGGAGGTTTTGCCATTTTACTTGTCAGGCGGGCTTCTGATGATAGGGGCGGGGCTCTTCCTCTTTACCGGAAAACAGGCTGTTTCTGTACCTGCATTTCATGTACCGGAGGGGAAACATCATTAAAAACCTTACTCGCGCGGGACTGACCCCCGTTTTTGAGACAGGGATCAAAACACCTTTCAAACAGCCAATTGCCGATAGCTTATCGGTGATTGGCTGTTTAGTTTCGTTTGAATTCGAATATTGTTATAATAATAAATGTATTCTTTGACAGTGCGTTCTACGATGGCGGTCGTGGTTCGATCAATGCTGTTAAGATAGAACGTTTCAGACTTTAGTGAGGAATGAAACGATTCGATGGAGGCATTATCAGCGGGCGTCCCTTTGCGGGACATGCTCATGGTAATGCCTTTTGTTTTAACAGCTTTCTGATACTCGTAAGATGTATACACAGATCCTTGGTCACTATGTAACACGCAGTTCTCAGGCAGTGTTGGCAGTTGATCAAGTGTGTGTAAGACAAAGTCTGTGTCCTGCTTATCTCCAATCGTAAAAGCAATCACTTCTCCATTGTATACATCCAATATACTGGAAAGGTACAATTGCTTCTGTCCATAAGGCAAATACGTGATGTCCGTTACTAGTTTTTCAAGAGGATGATCAGACTGAAAGTTCCGATCTAATATATTATCGACCACGGCATATGGCTGCCCATTCTTCTTGCGCTTTTTCACCTTAACCCGGCACTGCCACTGATTTTTCTGCATAATACGCTGAACCGTTTTATGGTTAATACACATTCCCTTTTTTAATATAGCTGTAATTTTTCGATATCCATATCGATACTTGTGCTCTCGGCACAACATGCCGATTTGTCTTTCTAAATGCTGTTTAGGTTGATCCTTCGTCAGATTCTTCTTCCAACGATAATAAGACGCTCGGGAGATACCTAAATGAAAACAGATATCTTGTACGGTCATTGATCGGTGCAATACTTCTACAAGTTCGACTGACGTTTGGCTATCAACTTCCTTTCCAATTCGTTGTACTTTTTTAAAACTTCATTCTGTTGTCTCAGGTAACGATTCTCTGCCTGCAGTTTCTCTAATTCGGAAGAATACTCCGGACCTTTTCCATAAGTGTATTGCTTACCAACAGGCTGTTCAAATCGATGTGTATCACCAGCCTTATACCATCTGACCCATGTCTTAATCTGCGTATTATTTTTGATATTCAACTCCTGCATGATCTCTTTCATAGGTACGCCTGCCAATCTCATTTCTACAGCCTTCTGTTTCACTTCAAGCGGATAACTCACTCTTGTCCCCATAGAAAAAACACCTCCAAGTCTAATTTCGGATAACAACGATCCGTTTTCAAACTTGAAGGTGTTTTTTATTTGTCTCATTTTATGGGGTCAGTCCCCGCGGAGTAAGGTTTTTAATTTTATTCTCGCTCGTTGACAAAAACCAAGGCGGAGAATCCTTTTTTCTTATCAAACTGCAATTCAACAACTGTAACATCTGGATTGAAATTGTGGTATTCCTCTAAGAACTGAATAATGCCTTCTGAAATGTCATCTGACACAAGCTGCTTGTGATGCAGGCCATATTTGGCTTCAGCGAAGAATCCTGTACGCTTGTTGTAAGACAGCTCTTTTACTTCAACGTCTTCAGGGTAAATCTCTTCTTCATTAGCAATATACACACAAATCCCGTCTACAATTTCTTGCTCATTTAATACTAATTTCATTGCCTAAAAGCTCCTTCTGTACGTCTTCGGTGTTTTGAATGCGCGAATCAGTGCGATGACAATGAGTAAAATAATGATCAGAGCAATGACATCAACGATCCAGGCAATGGGCGAAGCGCCATAAGAAACATAGCCTGGGCCCCCGACTGGATGATAGGTATAACCCCAAGGGTGCATCATGCTGATCATGAACATGCCTGTTGTGAATCCGCTATAATAGCCAAACCATCCTGATGGCGAAAATCCTGCATTGTAGTAATGATTGACTGAAACATAACGTCCGCCAACATAAGCTTTAGACGTTTTTCCGCTGTATGTCTTTCCGCTTACTTTTGAGGTGGCGCCAGAAAATGTGCCTGTCGATTTTTTAGCGCCTGATGAGCTCGATTTTTCCGAAGATTTCTTTTTCAGAGAAATTGATGATGATGAATCGTCAGACGTCTTGGATTTTTTGCTTGAAGAGCTTGATCCTGAACTGTAGCTTGATTTTGGGCTGGATTTATAACTTCCGCTGGATGATGAGCTTGAACTTCGGCTGCTGTAACTGGATGATGAGCGGCCGCTAAAACTTTTTGCATGAGAAATGGTTGATGGCAGCAGTATACCTAAAGCAACGAATACTGCAACTAAGGCTTTTACATATTTCAGTTTCATTCTGTTTCCTCCATAGACCGCCGAAACGACCCGTTATTCTGAGCAGCAAATAAAAGAAGCTGAATCAGATTTTTTTATTCATATGCGTCTCTTCTTGTTAGATGATTCTAACGTTTCATATCTTGTTTTGCTTTTTCAATCACTTTCTTTCTGAGATAATCTACCTTTATTTTATCGGATTTATGGTTCTTTTTGTAAGCTTTTAATTCAAAATCAGTTATTCACTGGAGCTGCTAAAGGACTTTCTCATCATGCAATTACAGAATGATAGATAAATTTTGCGCAAATAAAAACAGCCCTCCCAATGGAGAAGGCTGTTTTATTCTTCTTATGAGAACAGCTTATCAATAAACGAAATATCGTCTTGAGAAAGCGTTACGTCGGCTGTTTTGATGTTATCAATCAGCTGATCGGCACGTTTTGCTCCAGGGATTAAAATATCAATTTCCGGTCTTGCCAAATACCAAGCCAATACGATGTGAGGGATGTCCACGTTGTGTTTTTCGGCAATCGTCGCAAGCTTGTTGACCTTTCTGATATTTTCTTTAAAACGCTCGCCCTTGAAGTGTTCTTGTTCGTTTCGCAGGTCTCCTTCAGGGAACGTTGTATCTTCTGTATACTTTCCTGCCAATAATCCTGATACGAGCGGGAAGTAAGGGATAAATGAAATGTTATGCTCCTTCGTATACGGGAAAAATGTCTTTTCCGCTTCACGGTTTAACAGGTTGTATTCGCCTTGCAATACATCTACCAAGCCGTCTTTGTTTGCTTCCTTCAGCTGCTCTAAAGAGAAGTTGGATACACCGATGGAACGGATTTTTCCGGCTTGCTTCATCTCATTCAGCGCGTTAACCGCTTCATCCTTCGGCGTATGTTCGTCCGGGAAGTGAATGTAGAACAGATCGATATAGTCGGTATTCAAACGTTTCAGGCTTTCATCTACTGATTTTTTCAGAAACTCAGGTGAATTATCAAAAACAAAGTCATTTCCTTCTTTTCTGTGCGCCGCTTTCGTCGCGATGACGACATCTTCGCGATTGAACTCGCTCAGCACTTCACCAATTAGCTCTTCGGAACGGCCGATCCCGTAAATATAAGCGGTGTCTAACATGGTCACACCATTACGGATCGCCTCGCGAACCAATTCTTTTCCGGTTTCTTCATTCAGATTAGGATAGAGGTTATGTCCTCCGACAGCATTTGTTCCTAACCCGATAGGGAAGACCTGCAAGTCTGATTTTCCAAGTGTAGCTTTTTTCATGATCTGCCTCCTAGAATAAAATGGATGAAAGACTCTCAACACTATTGTAACCGTTAGGCCAGATGAATGCTGATTTGGTGCTCATTGCAGTACTGTGTGTATTCGTCATCTAATGGCTGGGATGTCACAATGCAATGCAGCCTGTCAAACGGCGCATACGTCAAAAGTGTTGATTTTCCGAATTTAGAATGGTCAGCCAATAAATACACTTCTTTTGCTTTTTCAGAAATCCTTTTTTTAATGTCGTACTCCAGCAGATCGGAATTTGTCAATCCGTGTGTCAGCGTCGTTCCGGTAGCGGACATAAAGGCTTTGTTGATGTTGTACTTATCAAGCATAGCCGGGTCGTCCATGCCGACAAAGGAGCGGGTTTTTCTCTTATAGTTGTTTCCGATAATGATTAAGTTGATATTCTTCAAAGCTGACGCCGCATTGATAATGTCTAAGCTGTTGGTTAAAATGGTGACATTTTTGGCCGGGTCAAGCGTATCGAGAATAGACTTTGTTGTCGTTCCTGAATCAATAAAGATCAAATCGTGATCTTCAATAAAACGGGAAGCATAATGGGCGATTTTTGTTTTTTCATCTTGGTGCTGAATGGTGCGATTCTCAAAAGGAACTAATGCGTTTTTTTCAATAGATGTTACGCCGCCGTATACTTTTTCAATCGCACCCTTTTCTGTTAGCTTGTTGATATCTCGTCTGACTGTGTTTTTAGAGACATTGAACACCTGGCACAGCTCATCTAAGGAAACAGTGCCATGCGATAAAATGTACTCCTCCATTTCCTGAATCCGCATCAGTTTCATATTAAAAACTCCTTCTTGAATCTTTACGTAACATAAATATATAATGAAAACCAAGAGTTGATCAATAGTTGCTAAAAAAATGATAACACCGGTGTATATCTTTTGCAAGAATCGACGGGCTTCTTGTTTATCTCTTAATTAGTTAAAAGATTAATATAATAAAAATAATGAAAAAATGTAGTGTTTATGATTGACTTATGGGTATTGTGCGATTAGAATATAACCAAGAAATGACCAAAAAGTAACCTGATGTGCATGAAATGGTTGCTTATCTCAAATTGCATCGCCATTTATTTTTTTGGTTTTTTTGAAAGCGTTTAATTCTTGGCTTGCTGAAAAGTGGATATTGATATGAATCTATCTTGAACCATCCATACAAGTGTATGTGTTTACTAATGAAGGAGGCAATAAGAATGGCAGAAATCAGAAAATTAAAAAACTACATCAACGGTGAATGGGTTGAAAGCAAAACAGATCAATACGAAGAAGTTGTTAATCCGGCGACGAAAGAAGTGCTGTGCCAAGTGCCGATCTCTACAAAAGAGGATATTGAGTACGCTGCGCAAAAAGCGGCTGAGGCATTTCAAACCTGGTCAAAAGTGGCGGTTCCGCGCCGTGCCAGAATTCTATTTAACTTCCAGCAGCTGCTTTCTCAGCATAAAGAAGAACTTGCTCATCTGATTACCATTGAAAATGGAAAAAACACAAAAGAAGCGCTTGGAGAAGTGGGACGCGGAATTGAAAACGTGGAATTCGCAGCTGGAGCACCTTCCCTGATGATGGGTGACTCACTTGCTTCCATCGCAACGGACGTTGAAGCGGCCAACTACCGCTACCCAATCGGAGTTGTCGGCGGAATCGCGCCATTCAACTTCCCGATGATGGTTCCTTGCTGGATGTTCCCGATGGCAATCGCACTCGGAAACACATTTATTTTAAAGCCATCTGAGCGGACGCCACTGTTAACAGAGAAATTGGTTGAGCTTTTTGAAAAAGCGGGTCTTCCGAAAGGGGTATTCAACGTCGTATACGGTGCGCATGACGTTGTGAACGGCATCCTCGAGCATCCAGAAATTAAAGCGATTTCATTCGTAGGCTCCAAGCCGGTCGGCGAATACGTTTACAAAAAAGGAAGCGAAAACTTAAAACGCGTTCAATCTTTGACAGGAGCGAAGAACCATACGATTGTCCTGAACGATGCGAATCTCGAAGACACAATCACAAACATCATCGGAGCAGCCTTCGGTTCTGCCGGTGAACGCTGCATGGCTTGTGCAGTTGTGACGGTTGAAGAAGGAATCGCTGATGAGTTTATGGCGAAGCTGCAGGAAAAAGTGGCTGACATTAAAATCGGTAACGGCCTTGATGACGGCGTGTTCTTAGGACCGGTTATTCGCGAAGACAACAAGAAACGCACACTCAGCTATATCGAAAAAGGTTTGGAAGAAGGCGCGAGACTCGTATGTGACGGACGTGAAAATGGGTCTGACGAAGGCTACTTTGTCGGCCCGACGATCTTTGACAATGTCACGACAGAGATGACGATCTGGAAAGATGAAATTTTCGCGCCGGTCTTATCTGTTATCCGCGTGAAAAACCTGAAAGAAGCGATTGAAATTGCCAATAAGTCTGAGTTTGCGAACGGTGCCTGCCTGTTCACATCCAACTCAAATGCAATCCGCTACTTCCGTGAAAACATCGATGCGGGAATGCTCGGCATCAACCTGGGTGTGCCGGCTCCAATGGCGTTCTTCCCATTCTCAGGCTGGAAGTCTTCATTCTTTGGAACGCTGCACGCGAACGGAAAAGACAGCGTCGACTTCTATACACGTAAAAAAGTGGTTACGGCAAGATATCCGGCACCTGATTTCAACTAAACGACGAACAGCCGAACGGCGTCCATGTGCGCTGTTCGGACTCATTCTTACAATAGAAAGAGGAGGGCTTCACTATGAGTTATTTGTTGCGTAAGCCGCAGTCGAATGAAGGATCGAATGGGGTCAAACTGGTGCACGAAGTAACGAAATCCAACTCTGATCTCACCTATGTAGAATTTAAAGTGTTAGATCTCGCTTCCGGTTCCAGCTATGCAGAAGAGTTAAAAAAACAAGAAATCTGTATTGTGGCAGTAACGGGAAAAATCACAGTGACCGATCATGAGTCGACTTTTGAGAATATCGGCACACGTGAAAGCGTATTCGAACGAAAACCGACAGACAGCGTCTATATTTCAAATGACCGTGCATTTGAGATTACAGCGGTCAGCGACGCAAGAGTGGCGCTTTGCTATTCTCCATCAGAAAAACAGCTTCCGACAAAGCTAATCAAAGCGGAAGACACCGGAATTGAGCATCGCGGGAAGTTTTCAAACAAACGGACTGTTCACAACATTCTTCCGGACTCAAACCCTTCAGCTAACAGCCTATTAGTAGTTGAAGTCTATACAGAAAGCGGCAACTGGTCCAGCTACCCGCCTCATAAACATGATCAAGACAACTTGCCGGAAGAATCTTTCTTAGAAGAAACGTACTACCATGAGTTAGATCCGGGACAGGGCTTTGTGTTTCAGCGTGTATACACAGATGACCGCTCCATTGACGAGACAATGACCGTGGAAAATGAAAACGTTGTCATTGTTCCTGCGGGATACCACCCGGTAGGCGTTCCGGACGGATATACATCCTACTATTTAAATGTCATGGCAGGGCCGACGCGGAAATGGAAGTTTCATAACGACCCGGCGCATGAGTGGATTTTAGAACGCTAACAAGTGAGGAGTGGCTGTTTACGATGAAGTATATATTCAATGAAGAGAAGGCTTTTGATATTGTTGCCATCGGCCGGGCATGTATTGATTTGAACGCAGTGGAATACAACCGCCCAATGGAAGAAACGATGACGTTTTCGAAATACGTCGGCGGTTCACCTGCGAATATCGCGATCGGCAGCGCGAAGCTTGGCTTAAAAGCGGGCTTCATCGGCAAAATCCCAGATGACCAGCATGGAAGATTCATAGAGTCCTATATGAGAAATACCGGTGTTGATACAACACAAATGATTGTGGATCAGGATGGCCATAAAGCGGGCCTTGCATTTACAGAAATCCTCAGCCCAGAAGAATGCAGCATCTTAATGTATCGCGATGATGTGGCGGATCTTTATCTTGAGCCTTCAGAGGTAAGCGAGAACTATATCGCAAATGCAAAAATGCTGCTTGTTTCCGGTACAGCGCTCGCCAAAAGCCCGTCACGGGAAGCGGTGTTAAAAGCTGTTCAATACGCGAAAAAGCATCAGGTCAAAGTGGTGTTCGAGCTGGATTACCGCCCGTATACGTGGCAGTCAGCTGATGAAACAGCCGTTTACTATTCTTTGGTCGCCGAGCAGTCTGATGTCGTCATCGGCACACGCGATGAATTTGATGTAATGGAAAACCGCACAGGCGGAAGCAATGAGGAATCCGTCAACCATTTATTTGAGCATTCAGCCGACCTCGTTGTCATCAAACACGGCGTCGAAGGCTCTTACGCATACAGCAAATCCGGCGAGGTATTCCGCGCGCAAGCGTACAAGACAAACGTGCTGAAAACCTTTGGAGCCGGTGATTCTTATGCATCAGCCTTCATCTATGGCCTTGTCAGCGGAAAAGATATCGAAACGGCATTGAAATACGGCAGCGCTTCAGCCTCCATTGTGGTGAGCAAGCACAGTTCGTCAGAAGCGATGCCGACTGCGGAAGAAATCGTACAGCTTATTGAAGCACAGTCATAATTGAAAAAGATCGAGTAAAGGTGGGATCGTTTGTGGGTCAGAAAATTCGCTTAACAACAGCACAAGCGCTGATTAAATTCTTAAACCAGCAGTACATCCATGTAGATGGAAGGGAAGAGCCTTTCGTTGAAGGGATTTTCACGATTTTCGGTCATGGAAACGTACTGGGGATCGGGCAGGCGCTTGAGCAGGATGCAGGCCATTTGAAAGTTTATCAAGGGAAAAATGAACAAGGAATGGCGCATGCCGCAATGGCGTACAGCAAGCAAATGCTGAGAAGAAAAATATATGCGGTCTCTACATCCGTCGGACCGGGAGCGGCCAACTTAGTGGCGGCGGCCGGCACTGCATTGGCAAACAATATCCCGGTTCTCTTAATTCCGGCAGATACATTTGCGACAAGACAGCCAGACCCTGTACTGCAGCAAATGGAGCAAGAATACAGTGCGGCGATTACAACAAACGATGCATTGAAACCTGTATCGAGATACTGGGACCGCATTACGCGCCCTGAGCAGCTGATGAGCAGTTTGCTGCGCGCGTTTGAAGTCATGACTGATCCGGCAAAAGCAGGTCCGGCAACGATTTGTATTTCTCAGGATGTTGAAGGGGAAGCATACGACTTTGATGAAAGTTTCTTCGTCAAACGGGTTCACTATATTGACCGCATGCAGCCGAGCGAGCGCGAGCTTCAAGGTGCGGCGGAGCTGATCAAAGCCAGCAAGCATCCTGTGATCCTCGTCGGCGGAGGCGCAAAATACTCCGGTGCGCGCGATGAATTGGTCGCCATTTCTGAAGCGTATCACATTCCGTTAGTTGAAACGCAGGCAGGAAAGTCGACCGTTGAAGCTGATTTTGCGAACAACCTCGGCGGAATGGGCATCACAGGTACACTTGCGGCAAATAAAGCGGCCCGCCAATCTGATTTGATTATCGGTATCGGCACAAGATACACGGATTTTGCAACATCCTCTAAGACCGCTTTTGATTTTGATAAAGCGAAGTTCCTGAACATCAATGTCAGCCGAATGCAGGCGTATAAACTCGATGCGTTCCAAGTGGTAGCGGATGCGAAAGTGACGCTTGGCAAACTGCACGGTCTGCTTGAAGGCTATAAGAGTGAATTCGGCTCAACGATCAAGGAGCTGAAGGACGAATGGCTCGCTGAACGCGAACGCCTCAGCAAAGTGACGTTTAAACGGGATGCGTTTGATCCGGAAATCAAACATCATTTTTCTCAAGAGGTTCTAAATGAATACGCTGACGCGCTGAATACAGAGCTTCCGCAAACAACGGCATTGCTGACCATCAACGAGACGATTCCAGAGGACAGCGTGATCATCTGTTCAGCAGGCTCCCTTCCAGGAGATTTGCAGCGCCTGTGGCATTCTAATGTTCCGAATACGTATCATCTGGAATACGGGTATTCCTGCATGGGCTATGAAGTGTCCGGGACACTGGGCTTGAAACTGGCCCACCCTGACAGAGAGGTGTATTCCATTGTCGGAGACGGCAGCTTTCTAATGCTTCACTCCGAGCTGATCACGGCGATTCAGTACAACAAGAAAATCAATGTGCTGCTCTTTGATAACTCTGGTTTTGGATGTATCAACAACTTGCAAATGGATCATGGCAGCGGCAGCTACTATTGCGAGTTCCGCACAGATGACAACCAAATTTTGAATGTTGATTACGCAAAAGTTGCGGAGGGATACGGCGCGAAAACCTACCGTGCAAACACAGTAGAGGAGTTAAAAGCGGCGTTAGAGGATGCGAAGAAACAGGACGTATCAACGTTAATTGAAATGAAGGTTCTGCCAAAAACAATGACGGACGGCTATGACAGCTGGTGGCATGTCGGCGTGGCAGAAGTGTCTGAACAAGAAAGTGTTCAGAAGGCATACGAAGCAAAAGAGAAAATGCTGAATTCTGCGAAGCAGTATTAGGGGGGAGGCTCATCGATGGGCAAAGATAAGATCCTGTGGGGCATTGCTCCAATAGGGTGGCGGAATGATGATATTCCTGAAATCGGAGCGGGAAACACACTTCAGCATTTGCTGAGTGATATTGTTGTCGCACGTTTTCAAGGCACGGAAGTCGGGGGCTTTTTCCCCGAACCTGCCATCCTGAACAAAGAGCTGAAACTTCGAAACTTAAGAATCGCAGGAAAATGGTTCAGCAGTTTTATCTTGCGTGACGGACTCGGTGAAGCGGCAAAGGCGTTTAAAGCGTATTGTGAGTACTTACAGCAAGTAAAAGCGGATGTCGCTGTTGTCTCTGAACAAACCTACAGTGTGCAAGGCCTGGAAAAAAACGTGTTCACAGATAAACCGTACTTTAATGATGAAGAATGGGAACGGCTTTGTGAAGGGCTCGATCACCTTGGCAAAATTGCCGATCAGCATGGCTTAAAGCTCGTCTATCATCATCATCTCGGCACCGGCGTTCAAACGGCGGAAGAAGTGGATCGTCTGATGGCGGGTACAGACCCTGCGCATGTACACCTCCTCTATGATACAGGCCATGCTTATATTTCTGACGGAGACTACATGGGAATGCTTGAGAAGCATTTCGCCCGCATTAAGCATGTGCATTTTAAAGATGCCAGACTGAATGTCATGGAACAGTGCAGGCTTGAAGGGAAGTCGTTTCGGCAATCGTTTTTAAAAGGCATGTTTACGGTTCCCGGTGATGGATGCATTGATTTTAGAGAAGTATATCAGCTGCTGTTAAAGAACAATTATTCCGGATGGATTGTCGTTGAAGCTGAACAGGACCCCGATGTCGCAAACCCGCTTGAGTATGCATTAATCGCAAGAAACTATATTGATAAGCAGTTGTTGGATCTGGCTTAATGGGGACTGAATATATGGGACATACCAAAGCGGATTCAGCCTTCAATAAACGGACAATCGCAGCGGCATTGGCCAACTATATTGACGCGGGTTCCATAGTAGCTGGATCTGCCGGTTTATCGTTATGGGTCAGTTACCTCAAGTTATCTGATACACAGATCGGGCTCCTCGGCGCGCTAAGCGCAAATGCAATTTCAGCCGCTGTCGGCGCTTTGTTAGGCGGGTTTCTGGCAGATAAAATCGGACGGAAGGCTGTTTATACCAATAGCATGCTTGTTTATGCGCTAGGGATTTGTTTGGTTCTGTTCGGGGCTAATTTCCCCATGTTGTTAAGCGGTTACATGATTATCGGTTTATCAGTAGGAGCCGACATTACCGCATCATGGACAATTATCGCAGAAAATGCGCCAAAGAAAAATCGGGCCCGGCATTGCGGTGTCGCACAAGTCGCCTGGGCCGCGGGGGCTGTGGTTGTGCTGCTTCTCTCCGTACTGGTCGGTGATTTAGGCCTCCTGGGTAATAAAATCGTCTTTGCCCATCTGCTTGTCATTGCGCTGATTACGTACATCCTGAGAATCAGGCTTCCGGAGTCAGACGCCTGGCAGCCAAAAAAACAGCCGGGAGATTCGCAGGCAGGGAAGCCGGCCGTATTGAACAAAACATCGTATTTTGATTTGCTCAAACCTATGTATCTAAAAAACATACTGTTTTTAATGGGTGTGTTCCTGGTTTGGAATTTAGCAGCCGGCGTAATGGGCTTCTTTATGCCATACATTTATCAGCAGGTCGGCGGTGTATCGGCCACAACGGCAAACCTTTTGCAAATGGGTTTGTTTATCTTCACAGGATTGGGGGTCGCTTTGATCTTCATGCCCTATGCCGACAAATATAGAAAAACCGTGTTTGGAATCGCTGCCTTTATGGCAGTGATCGGATGGACGCTGTTTCTGCTGCCGGTTGAAGGCCTGCCGGTTCTGCTCCTGTTTATTGTTGTCATCGGCATCAATAACGGAGCCGGGCAGCAAGCAAACTATCAGTTATGGGCCAGTGAAATCTTTCCTACGCAATATCGTGCTTCTGCACAAGGACTGATGTTTTTCCTTGTCCGTATTTCAATAGGGGTTTGGAGTCTGTTTGTCCCAATGGTTATGACCAATTTCGGCATTGGAACAATGGCTGCAATTCTTCTCGGATGTGTGACGGCCAGTATGATCATCGGGCTTCTCTTCGCGCCGAATACATCTGGCAAGTCGCTTGAAGAAATTCAAGAGGAACTCTACGGCTCTCCTCGGAGCCAAGTAAAGCAAGGAACAGAAAGCAAAATCATGTAACCAACAGAAGGAGTGGCTGTCAATGAGTTTACGTATTGGCGTAATTGGAACTGGAGCAATCGGAAAAGAACATATTAACCGCATCACGAACAAGCTGTCCGGCGCAGAAATCGTGGCTGTAACGGATGTGAATCAAGAAGCCGCACAAAAGGTCGTTGAGCAATACCAATTAAACGCGGCGGTTTATCCGAATGATGACAGTCTTCTTGCCGACGAAAATGTAGACGCTGTCTTAGTGACAAGCTGGGGGCCTGCGCATGAATCGAGCGTACTGAAAGCGATTAAAGCCCAGAAATATGTGTTCTGTGAAAAACCGCTCGCGACAACGGCTGAAGGATGCATGCGCATCGTCGAAGAGGAAATCAAAGTGGGCAAACGCCTTGTTCAAGTCGGCTTCATGCGCCGTTATGACAGCGGTTACGTACAGCTGAAGGAAGCGCTTGATAACCATGTCATTGGTGAGCCGCTTATGATTCACTGCGCGCACCGCAACCCAAGTGTTGCCGAAAACTACACAACGGATATGGCCGTTGTTGATACGCTTGTTCATGAAATTGATGTGCTGCACTGGCTCGTCAATGATGACTACGAGTCCGTTCAAGTCATCTATCCGAAAAAATCGAAAAATGCGCTTCCGCATTTAAAAGATCCGCAAATCGTAGTCATTGAAACAAAAGGCGGCATCGTCATCAATGCTGAAATCTATGTGAACTGTAAATACGGCTATGACATTCAATGTGAAATCGTCGGAGAAGACGGTGTCATCAAGCTTCCTGAACCATCAAGCATCAGCATGAGAAAAGAAGGCAAATTCAGCACTGATATTCTGATGGATTGGCAGAGACGCTTTGTGGCTGCGTACGACGTAGAAATCCAAGACTTCATTGATTCGATTCAAAAGAAAGGCGAGGTCAGCGGACCGACGGCGTGGGACGGCTATATTGCTGCTGTTACGACTGACGCGTGTGTAAAAGCCCAGGAATCCGGACAAAAAGAAAAAGTTGATTTGAAGGAAAAACCTGAATTCTATCAATCTTATACAACAGTTGAAAACTAAAAAATAGAGGAGTGAAAATATGAAATTAGCATTGGATCCATCGATGTATCGTGATGATTTAACGTTGGAGGAAATGGTTTATAAAACGGCGGAGCTTGGCTATGAATATATTGAGCTATCGCCGCGCGAGGATTTTTGTCCATTCTATAAATATCCGAAGGTCGATTCAGCAAAGATTAAACAATTAAAGCGGCTTTTAAAGGATACAGGTGTTAAGCTTTCATCACTCCTCCCTCTTTACCACTGGGCGGGTCCTGATGAAGACCGCCGCCAGGCTGCGGTGCGCAATTGGAAAAGGGCGATCGAAATTGCGGTTGAACTTGAAGTGGATTTGATGAACAGTGAATTCAGCGGTTCAAAATATGATCCTTTAACAAGTGAAGAAAAATTTATCAAATCCATGGATGAGCTTCTGCCAGTCTTTGAAAAAGAAGGCGTTAAACTGAATCTTCAAGCCCATCCATACGATTTTATCGAAACGCACAAAGGTGCGATGGATATGATCCGCGCGCTTGACAAGGATTGGATCAATCTTGTCTATTCAACTGCGCATACCTTCTTCTATGATGACGGCAAAGGCGACATCGAGACAATGTTTGACGAAGCCGGCGACCGCCTCACACATGTTTTATTTGCGGATACCTATAATCATAAAGCGGCTCATGGCCTGCGCTATATCGTCAATCCGCCTGACGCGAAAGTAACGGTTCACCAGCATTTGGACATTGGCCAAGGCGAGGTTGATTTTGAGACGATTTTCAGAAAGATGAGAGAAATGAAGTTCGATGGAATTGCGACCAACGCCGTATTTGCTTGGGTTGACAAAAGAGCGGATGAATCAAGCCGTTTTATGCTTCAAAAAATGAAAGAAGAATTAGGTCTGGCATAAGCTGAGCATGGAGTTCGGCGGGATATGGCGAACAGCCTCCCTGCCGAACTCCCTTCATATCTAAAACGCAGATGGGGGAGTCTGACATGAAACTTTGTTTTAATGAAGCCACAACATTGGAAAACTCAAATCTTAAACAGGATTTAGAACTATGCGAAAAGCACGGCTATGATTATATTGAAATCCGCACATTGGATAAGCTGCCGGAGTACTTAAAAGACCATTCTTTGGACGATCTTGCGGAGTATTTTCAAACCCATCACATTAAACCGCTTGCCTTAAACGCACTCGTTTTTTTCAACAACCGAGATGAAAAGGGCACAAATGAGATCATCGCTGAATTTAAAGACATGATGGAAACGTGCAAAACCCTCGGCGTAAAATATGTCGTGGCCGTTCCGCTTGTGACTGAGCAGAAGATTGTAAAAAAAGAGATCAAAAAGAGCAGTGTAGAGATGCTGACTGAGCTTTCAGATATCGCGGAGCCGTACGGCGTAAAAATCGCGCTTGAATTTGTCGGGCATCCGCAATGTACGGTCAACACGTTTGAACAGGCGTACGACATCGTAAACACAGTCAACCGTGACAATGTCGGGCTTGTCCTTGACAGTTTCCACTTCCATGCGATGGGTTCAAATATTGAGAGCTTAAAGCAGGCGGACGGAAAGAAAATTTTCATCTACCACATCGACGATACCGAAGATTTCCCAATCGGCTTTTTAACGGATGAGGATCGTGTGTGGCCTGGCCAAGGGGCGATTGACTTAGATGCCCATTTATCAGCCCTCAAAGAAATCGGTTTCTCTGATGTTGTATCGGTTGAGCTTTTCCGGCCTGAATACTATAAGCTGAGTGCCGAGGAAGCTATTCAAACAGCGAAAAAAACAACGGTTGATGTTGTATCAAAATACTTCAACATGTAATGGATAAAGGAGGGGTGAACATGGCTTTTGTATCGATGAAAGAGCTTCTTGAAGATGCAAAACGGGAGCATTACGCAATCGGCCAGTTTAATATTAATGGCCTGCAGTGGACAAAAGCGATTTTGCGGGCTGCGGAGGAAGAACAGTCTCCTGTCATCGCGGCGGCATCAGATCGGCTGATCGACTACTTGGGCGGATTCAAAACCGTAGCCGTGATGGTCAATGCATTAATGGAAGAATTGTCAATCACCGTTCCCGTTGTCCTTCACCTTGATCACGGCAGCAGTGCGGAGCGCTGCAAACAAGCCATTGACGCAGGGTTTAGCTCGGTCATGATTGACGGATCACATTCGCCGATTGATCAGAATATCGCCATGACGAAAGAGGTAGCGGATTATGCCAAGCTTCACGGTGTGTCAGTGGAGGCTGAAGTCGGCACGGTAGGCGGCATGGAGGACGGCCTTGTGGGAGGTGTCAAATACGCTGATCTTCATGAGTGCCAGCGTCTCGCGGAAGAAACCAATATTGATGCCCTGGCGGCTGCGCTTGGATCAGTCCATGGAAAGTATCAAGGTGAACCTAAGCTCGGATTCAAAGAGATGGAGGAAATCGCTAAGGTCACGAATATTCCGCTTGTTCTTCACGGCGCATCGGGAATTCCGGCTGATCAAATCGCAAGAACCATTCAGCTTGGCCACGCGAAGATCAACATCAATACGGAATGTATGGTGGCATGGGCAGAAAAAACGCGCGTCATGTTTGAAGAAAATCGGGACTTATACGAACCCCGCGCCTATATGACGCCGGGAATTGACGCGGTAAAAGAAACAGTGAAAAGCAAAATGAAAGAATTCGGCTCAGCGGGAAAAGCCGCTAGACAGCAAGTCAGCTGAAGAAATAGCACTCACGTCATCGTGAGTGCTTTTGTCATGCCATTTATTTTTGATTTTCTTTCACGCGCTTCACCAGCATATCAGCAATCAAATCAACCTGTTTGCTGACGGAAATCGGATCGTATGGGTAGAATGTGTCAAAGTCATTGATAAACACGCGGTTATGTTTGACGGCGTCGAGGTTTTTCCAGATAGCGGATTCCTTCAGCTTGTCGAGTGTTTTGCTTTCGCCTTTCGGATTGTAGTCCGTAATGAACATATAATCTGCGGCATACTCAGGAATGACCTCTTGAGAGAGCTGTTTCATCTCTCCTTTTTTGATGACATCTTGTTCAATTTTTTCAGGCGCTTTTAACCCAAGCGCGTTGTATACAGCTTGGCCGCCGCGTCCGCCATTGTCATTGAACACCCAGAATTCGCCCTTGTCCGTGTTTTCATAAATACCGAAAGTCGCATCTTTGTCGATGATGCCGGCCATTTTCTTTTTGGCTGCTTCCGCTTTTTTGTTAAAGTCAGCCATAAAGGATGTTGCTTCGTCTTTCGCTCCGGCGATATCCCCGAACATGCTGACTGTGTCTTCTATGTTTTTCGCTGTGTTATAAGGAACGACAACAGTTGGCGCGATTTTTTTTAATTGATCGACATTTTCTTCATTCATGACAACAATTAAGTCAGGCTGAAGCTCCGTCACTTTTTCGACGCTGATCGGATCACCGACATCCTCCACATCTTTCAGCTTTGATTTTAAAAACGGATTATCAAATGACCATGAACCCGAGCCAACCACATTCGCCCCGACAGACAGCAATTCTCCAGCATAAAAATCAGTGACGATGCGTTTGGGATGTGCAGGGATTTTGACGTCTCCTTTTGTTGATTTGTATGTTCTCATTTCTGTCTTATCGGAAGCTGAATCACCTGAGCTTCCTTTAGAAGCCGTGCCGCTGCAAGCGCTGACAAACATAAGAAGCAGCACCAGCATGCCCACGAGCAATGTGTTCTTTTTCATCAAGAATCCCCCAATATGTATTTTAATTAATCGGTAATGATTATTATTATCAATTAATAATATAGCAGGAAACCTGTGCTTCGTCTATCACTATTTTAAAGGGGAAAAATTTCTCGTTAACAGGTGACGCGGTATGCTTAATCTATTATTATAGGTAAATAGGAGGAGAAAAATATGGAAATTACAAAAAGAGGTGCCGCTTGGGAATGGCGGCATAGCTGGTGGATGCTGTTTATTTTCATGCCTTTTGCCATCACCAGTTTTTTTGCCTTTTTATTGATTGGCATCAAGGTTAGAAATAAAAAATGGATCATGTATGGAATTATTTATTTTTTCGTATTTGCGTTTGGTTTTGTGCTGCCCGATTTACCAGGAATTTTTATTGTGCTCCCGCTGTGGGCTGTGACGATTATTCATGGTTTTAAAGTACGTCCGCTGTATCTGATTCAGCTGGATGTCTACAAAGACAATGTGGAGGCACGGACCTTTGCTGAGGCAAGAAGTGAAGCCGAAAGCAGATTTCATGCACCGAAACAATCGATTCAAGATATACATATTCGCAAAGAACGGTAAGAAGCGGGTCTTTTATGAAGGCCCGCTTTCTCTTGTTGCGCAGAACCGATGAAAGCATTATGATGGGGGCATCAAAAAATGATGGCTCTGAAACGGCCTTATCCTTTTGGAGGATGGATTGCATGAATAAAATCATGATTGTGGAAGATAGCGAAGACATTCGGTCATTATTAAAAAATTATTTAGAAAAGTACGGATATAATACCGTGGTTACCAATGATTTCACAGCTGTATTGGATAAGTTCTTGCGGGAAAAGCCCGATGTGGTGCTGCTTGATATCAACTTGCCGGCCTATGACGGATATTATTGGTGCCGGCAAATCCGCCAGCATTCGACCAGCCCGATCATCTTTATTTCTGCCAGAAGCGGCGAAATGGATCAGGTGATGGCGATTGAAAACGGCGGCGATGATTATATTGAAAAGCCCTTTTCTTATGATATTGTACTCGCGAAAATCAAAAGCCAAATTCGCAGGGCGTATGGAGAGTATGCGGTAAAGCAGGGAGAAAGAATCGTGGAATTCGAGAGTGTGCAGCTGTATGTAGAGCGATTTGAACTGCGTTATCAAGAACAAAAGTGCGAGCTCTCAAAGAAAGAAAGCAAGCTTCTTGAGGTGTTGCTGGAACGCGGAGAAAAGGTAACGGGAAGAGACCGGTTAATGGAAAAAACGTGGGATACTGATCTTTTTGTTGATGACAATACGCTGAATGTATATATCACCCGTTTGCGCAAAAAGCTTCGTGATTTAGAGGTGCCTTTTTCAATCGAATCTGTCCGCGGTGAAGGATATCAGTTGAGGCCGCTGTCATGAAACTGTTTTTACGGACTCATGTTCTCTTGATATTGCTTTTTCTGATTCAAGGCATTTTTGTTTTTACGTACTATTGGTTTGCGGGACAGCGTTCCCTTGCCCATTTATTCTATATACTCGGCGTGCAGCTGCTGTTGTTAGCTGCGTATTTGATCTATCGCTGGTATCAACACCGCGGCGTTTATCAGTGGCTCAGCTCCCATCAGGAGGATGCGGAAGTGCCTGATTTGGGTTCTTCTTTGTTTTGTTCTGAGCTTTATGAAAAACAAATGGAACTGAACCGCCTCCACAATCAAAAGCTTCATGAAACAGAAGCGAAGCTGGAAGCCAGAGTGACCTATATGAACCAGTGGGTGCACCAAGTGAAAACGCCGCTTTCTGTTATTAATTTAATCATTCAGGAAGAGGACGAGACCATTTTTGGGCAAATCAAAAGAGAAGTCCGGCAGATTGAATATGGATTGGAAACATTGTTGTATTCCTCGAGGCTCGACCTGTTCGAGAGAGATTTCAAAATAGAAGCGGTCTCTTTATCCGACATTCTCCAAACCGTTATTCAAAGCTATAAACGGTATTTTATTGAGCACCGTGTATATCCGAAAACAAACATTCTTACTGACGATACGATTTATACAGACCCTAAATGGCTGAAATTTGCGATTGGGCAGGTTGTGACAAACGCGGTGAAGTATTCCGCGGGAATGAGTGACCGGATTGAGCTGATGATATTTCAGCATGAGGTTAAAACGGTGTTAGAAGTAAGAGATTATGGTGTGGGGATTCCCTCACAGGATATAAAGCGTGTGTTTGACCCCTATTACACAGGTGAAAACGGCCGGCGTTTCCAAGAATCAACCGGGATAGGCCTTCATCTGGTGAAAGAAATTACGAAAAAACTGAATCATGAAGTAGAGATCAGCTCTTCTTCGGGAAAAGGCACAGCGGTACAATTTTTATTTCTTACAAAAGTGTAAGGAGGCATTAAGAAAACCGCATAGCACACTGCCATCCCTCTTGATAAGATTTGTTTACCAGCTTATCAGGGGGGATTTTTTATGAGGTTCTTCGCACACATGATAAGCCGGTTTCTGATGAAGAATAACGATAAGGAGGATTCTCATGGCGAATATGCTCGAGGTCAAACATGTAAATAAAACTTACAAAGGACAAGTGTCCCACCAGGCGTTAAAACAAATCTCTTTTTCAGTAGAAGAAGGGGAATTCACGGCTGTAATGGGCCCGTCGGGTTCCGGTAAAACAACGCTGTTAAATATCATCTCAACGATTGACCGTCCCGATTCCGGAGACGTTCTGATCAAAGGAGACAACCCACACAATCTGAAACGAACAAGGCTGGCACAATTCAGGCGCAAACAGCTAGGCTTCGTGTTCCAGGACTTCAACCTGCTTGATACACTGACGATTGGCGAAAATATCATGCTGCCGTTAACACTCGAAAAAGAATCTCCTTCTGTGATGGAAAAAAAACTGCATGCCATCGCTGAAAAGCTTGGAATAGAGAATCTTTTACAAAAGCGTCCATTTGAGGTTTCAGGGGGACAGCGGCAGCGGGCGGCCATTGCAAGAGCAGTGATTCATAAACCTTCTCTGATTCTTGCTGATGAACCGACGGGAAATCTCGATTCAAAAGCTTCAAAGGATGTCATGGAAACGATGCAAAGCCTGAACCAGAACGATCAGATTACAGCATTAATGGTCACCCATGACCCTGTGGCGGCAAGCTATTGCCAGCGTGTGATTTTTATTAAAGACGGAACACTGTTTAACGAAATTTACCGCGGAGATAACCGCCAAGTGTTTTATGATCAAATCCTGGATGTGCTTTCTATGCTAGGGGGGAACGCAAATGACCTTTCTTCAGTTCGCTTATAAAAATGTTACACGAAACAAACGGTCGTATTTGGCGTTCTTTTTGAGCAGTGCTTTTTCCGTATTGATTTTCTTTACTTTCGCGATGTTTATCTTTCATCCTGCTCTTAAGGAAGGATACTTGAACAACATTGCAAGGAAGGGATTAACGGCAGCGGAGTGGATGATTTTTATCTTTTCAATTTTATTTGTTCTCTACTCTGTTAATGCTTTTTTGAAATCCAGAAACAAAGAATTTGGAATCCTGCTGATTCAAGGGATTACACCCGCCCAGCTGCGAGTTCTGGTGACTGCAGAAAACATGATGATCGGCGCCTTTTCAATTGTTGCCGGAATCATCGGCGGACTGATTTTTTCTAAAACGTTTTTTACAATCGGCGCTTATATTTTAGAAATGGACGCTTTGCCGCTGTATATGCCTTGGAAGGCGTTGGGGATCACGATTTGCGGATTTATGCTCTTATTTTTCTTTATATCGCAGTTTACGCTCTTTTTTATTAAAGCCAAAACCGTTATTTTGCTGATCAAAGGCGCAGAAAACATGAAACCTGAGCCGAAGCCGTCTATCCTTTTGTCGATTTTCGGCGTGGCATGCCTTGTGATGGGCTACGGAATGGTCTTAAAAGAGAATGTTCACTCCTATATGCCTTTTCTGATTTTGATCTTAACCATTGTCGGAACGTATTTTTTCTTCAGCCAGAGCAGCATTTGGATATTGCGGGCAGTGAAAAAGTGGAAGGGCTTTTATTTGCGCGGGAAAAATGTCATTTGGATTTCTGATTTAGTCTATCGCTTAAAGGATAACGCCCGCCTGTTTTTTATCGTCAGTATTATTTCAGCAGTGGCATTTACAGCCACAGGGGTGCTGGCGGTTTACAAATCAACTGTCGGGGCAATGGATTCAGCCTATGAAATGGAGTACTTATCCTTTGAGGGCAATCCGAAAGAAAAACAGCATCTGCAAGATATTGAACACGAACTGAAGCAGAACCATTTCTCATTTACTCGTTATGATATGCAGGTTTCATACGTGCGCTATAAGCGGGGAGATGAAGTGCCGCCTGTTATCTTAATGGATCAGGGAACATTTCAAAAGCACTTCAGCCTGAGCATGAATGATCTGAAAAACGGGGAAAGCATCTATTTCCCAAGCACCTATGAAGTCAAGGATAAAACTGAATTTCCGAAACAATTAGATCTGCTGAACAAAAAAAATGAGCTGGCAAATCAGAAGCTCCAAGTGAAAGAAACAAAAAAACCGCTGATTTCTGTAAACAGCGTTCTTGTCGTAAATGAAACAACCTACAAAAAGCTTCATAAGCTTGGAGAAAGCACGAAGCTCATTGGTTACAAATTTAAGAATTGGAAAGACAGTTTAGGCATCAGCCAATCACTTACAAATAAATTGTATGGTGATTATTCTGACGTTCACTTTCAATTTGATGCGAAGGCCAGCACGCACTATATGACAGTGCAACTGCCAAGCTTAAGCTTATTTATCGGACTTTTTATTGCCATTGTCTTCTTTACCGCGGCCGGAAGCTTTTTGTATTTCCGTTTGTTTACGGATTTAGAGGAAGATCAGAAGCGCTACCGTTCATTAGCGAAGATTGGATTTAGTGAAGAAGAAATGTCACAGAGCGTAACCATTCAATTAGCGATCTTGTTCTTCTTTCCGTTTGCGATGGCTGTTCTTCATACGGTTTTTGCCATTAGAGCTGGCGACTTTGTCAACGTAACCAAACCATTGCTGCTGACAATCGGAGGATTTTTAGCTTTTCAGCTGCTGTTCTTCTTGATGGTGCGGTTTAGCTACTTGAAAAAAATAAAAAGCGATTTAACGATGAAATAAAGGAAGGTAAAGATGAAAAAAATCTTTTCAATTATTGTGGGGGCAGGGGTTATCGCAGCGATTTGCGGCATTCTCTTCATTCATAACGAGATAACAGACAGAATCAACCCGCTTGTTCCCAGACAGGATGTGTATGTCCAGATTGATCGGGATGGCCAGCACCTTAAACCAGGCGGTACTGAATATACGTTAGATGGATACAATAAGTCCGGTGAAAAGAGCGAAATAACGTTCCTGGCAAGCGGTGATCTGCGGAAGAATGCCTATTTAAAAGTCAACACAAAAGGCAAATATGTAGAGACCTGGGAAGAAGTGCAATATAAAGATTTGCCCAAAAACGTCCAATCACAATTAAAACAATAGAGAAGCAAGCGGCATAGGGGGAGCTATGCCGCTTGCTTTTATATGTTACTGCTGGTAGGAATGCTGCTGGAATGGCGTGTTTTGTCCGAATGGAAGTGCTGATACATTCGAATTCATGCCGCTGGATTGCCCAGTGAGTTCCTGCTGCATTTGGTTGCACATGTTGACAACCTGCTGGCATTTTTGAATCGCCATATCATGTCCGTGCAGTGCTTGCTGAATGGTATGTGCAGCTTGTTGTTCGTGGTTTAGTATCTGCTGCAGCATTTGGATGTTCTGCTGCTCCTGATGAAGCATTTGGCGATATTGCTGGCTGCTTTGCTGTGTTTGCTGAATGAGCTGCTGAGCAGTTTGGCGGGCTTGGTTCAGCTGCTGCAAGCCGTGTTGTGTATTATGCATGAATGATCCCTCCATAATGATCAATTGACGTGAGTCGGTATTATCATGCAACCTGAATGAAAAGAAATTCCGCAAATGAGAAACTACAATTATTTTCCTTACCCCCTCTATCTTTGAATGAAAACGGTAAAGATTGTATACTTGTGAAAACCCTTTTTATGTAAATGCTTCGCGTTAAAATCATAAGAAGTGCGGAAAACGAAACCCTGAAATCGGGAAAATCGTATTCCGCTTTTTTCTTTGCCCGCTTCAAAAACCGCCTTCGCCTGCGGTAAATGGGATATTCAGCCTGTTTTCTACTGTGCGGAGACGCTGATTGAGCCGATTTAAGCGGCGGGTATGGCGTTCAACAGCCTGGCTTAACTGATTGACCTGTTCGGCCATCCGTGCAATTTCCCGATTTTGGCGGCGGTCTTCATTTGTAAGGCGTGTTAACTCTCTTGTTTGTTGTTCATTTTGCCGTTCAAGTGCTGCGATTCTTCTTTCTAATGCTGGCGGCTGTCTGTCCATCTGGAGGGGCTCATAATAATCCTGCTGCGGATAAGGATTGTATTCATATTGGCTATAGTAAGGCGGCTGCGGACTGTAATATTGATAAGGGTCCATGTGATCAATCTCCTTAAAAAATGTAAAATATGGGTGAATTCTTTATAACTTATGTAGTCATTGGCACAGTGCCACGGCATTCGCCCAAAAAGGAGAGAAAGGACGGAGATTGCGATGAGAGAAAATGTGCCATGTTACTCTTAACGGATGTATGTTCATGATAGCGGGCTGCCAACAGCAACGCCATTTTATGATGGAACGTGGGGACCCATGGACGGCGTGAGATCAGCAGCTGTTTTAAGGCATACAAGATCATGTCCCAAAGCACTGACGGGTTCATTGAGAGGCTCCCATTATTCGCTCAAAAGCACGCTGAAAAGAGGTGAAAACAGGACGTTGATATGGGAGCAAAATGGCCAGACAAAAACGATGACAAGAATCGAATCAAAGACCGGCAAGGAGGAGACATATGAGAAATAAAAAAGCTGAAAGCTTGGTGTTAACAGGACTTATCTTACATATTATTCAGTGGATTTTTATGTTTTGGGCTTTTCTCAAGATTAAACATTTATTGAGTGACTATACGATTTATAACCCTAATGTCATCAGCGGATCTATGCAGTCCTTATCGTTTATCCAAATGATGCGCGCTATGATCTACTCGGGGGCATTCGTGAATTATATTTTGTTTTTTGCGCTTGTATTCCTTATTTATTGTGTAGTGCTTCACGCCATCCTGATTGTTATGGAAATGGTCGCTTACGTTATGATCAGACGGAACCCTGCATCATCATGGGCAGTCTTTTTGACGGCGGCAGGTGTGAAGCTAGCCATCTTGAATATAACCGGCATTCCTTTTTTAGCTGCCGGCTTCCTGCTGATGAAACAAGAAAAAGCAGAAAACGGCGAAATGGAGACAGAAACAAAGCGGAAACCGCGCACGCGTATGCGAAGACAAGGCCGGCGTCAAAATAGAATCAGGAGAAAATCATCTCTTCCAGTTGAATATCAAAAAGAAAAAACGATATGATGGGACTATAGCCTGAAAACGACACGAAGGAGATGCAGGATGTACAAACTAATTGCAATTGATATGGACGGAACACTCTTAAATGATCACCATGAAGTAACAGAGGAGGTCCGCAACGCGCTTCACGCGGCAAAAGCGGAAGGTGTCAAAGTTGTGCTTTGCACCGGCCGGCCTATCGGGGGAGTGCGGAGATATTTAGATGAACTGAATTTAATTGAAGAAGGCGACTATGTCATCGCGTACAACGGAGCGCTTGTTCAAAATACGCATACAAATGAAGTGGTCACGGAGCTGTCTCTCGGATATGATGATTTAACTTCATTATATGACCTGAGCTTAGAGCTGAAGACGCCGATGCATTTCTTTGATTCATCTAATTTGTATACGCCTAACCGCGATATCAGCGAATTTACCGTATACGAATCCTATGTGACACAAGTGCCGCTTCACTACCGAAAAGTTGATGAAATGCCAAAGGACATCCTCATCCCGAAAGTGATGTTTATTGATAAACCGGAGAACTTAAGCCGCGTCATTACATCAATTCCAGAAGACGTGAGAGAAAAATATACGATGGTCAGAAGCGCGCCTTTCTTTTATGAAATTCTGCATCCGGAAGCCAGCAAAGGAAATGCCGTACGCCAACTGGCGCAGCTGCTTGAAATTGAACAGGCGGAAGTCATGAGCATAGGTGACAACGGGAACGACCTGACAATGATTGAATGGGCGGGATGCGGCGTTGCCATGGCAAACGCCATCCCAGAAGTATTGGAGGCCGCAAACTTTCAAACACGCTCCAATAATGAACATGGAGTTGCGCATGCGATTCACGAGCTTGTTTTGGCGAAATAATGAAGTCCAGCCTTTTAGGAGGCTGGATTTTTTGTTATGGCGGCTTTATTGTGCCTGTCCTGTCTGTAATTGCGGAATGGACGCTAACATTCCTGCTGCCCCGTCGATATTTAGAACGTCAGCGATTGATCATAAACCTGTATAATTTCTGATTGGCTCTGCTGCTGAAGAAAGAGGACTGTAGAAATAAAAAGGAAGCAATCGCCATAAACATCAGCATCGTACATTTTTTTTTGAGGAACGAATCTTCTTGTTCATTGTTTTGATGTCATGCTAATCTTTTGACGAATCTATTTGACTTTCGTTATGCTGATAAAACAACTCGTTCACAAAATGTATGATTTTAGCCTGAATTGAAAGGGGACTGAATCAGATGTGCACAAGTCTTACATTGGAAACTGCTGACCGGAATCATTTATTAGCGAGAACAATGGATTTTGCATTTCAGCTGGGGACGGAGGTCATTCTCTATCCGCGCCGTTACAGCTGGACGAGTGAAGCTGACGGAAAGGTGCATCAAACGCAGTACGCGTTTATCGGTATGGGGAGAAAACTTGGAAATATATTATTTGCCGACGGTGTTAATGAAAGCGGTTTATCTTGTGCGGCGCTTTATTTTATGGGATATGCGGAGTACGAAAAAACGATACGGGGAGACGGCGTTCATATTGCCCCGCATGAGTTTGTCACATGGGTGCTGTCAGTCTGTAAGTCTTTGGAAGACGTAAAAGAAAAGATCCAATCTTTAACGATTGTAGAGAAGAAATTAGAGCTATTGGATACAGTTTTACCGCTACACTGGATATTGTCAGACCGGACGGGACGCAGCCTGACGATAGAACCGAGAACAGAAGGCATCAAAATCTATGACAATCAACCAGGTGTCATGACGAACAGCCCCGACTTTTTATGGCATGTGACCAATCTTCGGCAATATATAGGAATAAGGCCGAAACAATTCGAGAGCAAGGAGATGGCCGGCTTGATGCTGTCCGCTTTTGGCGAAGGCTCGGGCACTGTAGGTCTGCCGGGAGATTATACACCGCCTTCACGGTTTGTCAGAGCTGTTTTTCTGAAAGAACATCTAGAGCCGGCGGCAGATGAAACGAGAGGTGTATCCGCAGCTTTTCAGCTTTTGGCTAACATGGCGATACCCAAGGGTGCTGTGATAACGGAAGAAGACGAAATTGATTATACGCAATATACTTCTGTGATGTGCAGCGACACGGGAAACTACTACTTTCACCATTACGACAATCGGCAAATCCAAAAAGTAAGTTTATTTCATGAAGACCTTGACCGTTTTGAGCCTAAAGTGTTTTCTGCTAAAGCAGAAGAAAATATTCTAGAGCTTAATTAATTAAGATTCAATCAGCTGATGCCGTTATGAATCCGGGGTCAGCTTATTTTTTTGTGCAATTTCACAGTTTCTGAATGATTGACAAAACCAAATGGACATTAGCGGTTCCGTATAAGCGCGGCACAACATAAGCAGCCGTTGAGAAAGCCGATATCAATGAATTTTTAGCGTATATTGATTAAGATTGAGCTCTATTAGGTGATTTCAGATGATATGATGAAACCAATCATACGTTTAAAAAAGGAGAAACCCCTGATGGTGAACGATGCGGTTGTATTCATTTTGGCTGTCTTTTTACTAGGGGGAGCGGCGGATTATTGTTTGGGAAACAGATGGGGGCTTGGCGAGCGGTTTGCCGACGGCTTCAAAGCCATGGGTCCGCTGGCGCTGTCGATGATCGGAATTGTGTCACTGGCACCCGTGCTGGCAGCAATCCTGATTCCCATCGTATCTCCGGTTTATACAGCGATTGGAGCTGATCCCTCATCCTTTGCGAACACCATCTTGGCCATTGATATGGGTGGATACGCGCTCGCTGGAGAAATGGCCAAAGATCCAGATGCCGGACTGTTTTCATGGGTGTTTTTAGGAACGATGATGGGGCCGGCAATCGTCTTCACGATTCCCGTCGCTCTTGGGATCATCGAAAAAGAGGATCACCCGTATTTTGCGAAAGGCATATTAATCGGGCTGTGTACAGTACCGATCGGGTGCTTAATCGGCGGGTTATGCGCAGGTTTTGACACCGTTATGATAGGTAAAAACCTTCTGATTCCGAGTCTTTTTTCTGCTGTGATCGCTTTTGGATTATGGCGGTATACCGACAACATCATTCGATTATTTCATCTGTTCGGAAAGGCTGTCAGTATGGTTGCGATTATCGGGCTCGCAGCTGTTTCCGTTGAAACGATGACCGGCATTGTGCTGATTCCGGGAATGGAAAGCGTTGAAACAGGAATACAAACGACTGGCACCATCGCCATTGCCTTGGCAGGGGCTTTTCCGATGACGGCCTTTATCACAAAAGCCTTTAAAAAGCCGCTTCAGGCAGTGGGGAGATGTTTTCATTTAGATGAGAAAGCAACAGCAGGCTTGGTGACCTCTTTGGCTCATCATATTCCGATGCTGGCCTCATTAAAAGATATGACGCCGAGAGGAAAGGTCATCAATGTCGCGTTTGCGGTTAGCGCAGCCTTTGTGCTTGGCAGCCATCTCGGTTTTGTGGCGGGAATGAAAAAAGAAATGGCGGCGGCCATGATCATTGGGAAATTAGCTGGGGGATTCACAGCTGCGGCAGCGGCTGCCTGGATGACGCCTGCACAATCAGCTGATCAGCAAAAACACGCCTCAGCCGGCTATAGCTGAAGCAGAAGCTGTTTCAACTTTGTCCAATCGGGAATGTTACAGTAAGGATTCTGTGAAAGAGGGTTGGACACATGGCCGTGAAAGACGAGTGCATGTCAAAAATCAAACAGGAAACCAAGCCTTGGATTAAGCAATTCGGGAGGCTTGGTTATTTTGCATTCGGCGGCGTTTTTATCCTGCTCGGGATCTTAGCATGTATGACGGCAGCAGGGGCGGGCGGCGCGAAAGATTCGAGCGGAGCGTTTCAAACGCTATCACGCATGCCGTATGGATCAATCTTGCTTTTGCTCATTGGCGTCGGTCTCATCGGCTATGTGATATAGATGGTGCTGAGCGCGCTCAAGGACACAGAGGGCTACGGAACAAGCAGGCGCGGCCTGTCACGGAGAACGGGAAACTTTTTCAGCGCCGCCGTTTACGCATCCATTGCTTGGAATGCCTTGCGATTTGTGTTTGGCCAAGGAACCGGCGGCACTTCAGAACAGACGTGGTCCGCTTATGTATTGGCGCAGCCGTTCGGCCAATGGCTCACAGGGGTTACGGGTGCGGTTTTTATCCTATTTGCGATTGTTCAATTTGTGAAGGGCGTCCGGGCTGCATTTATGAAAGAATTCGATACGTCAAAAATGAACAAACAGATGATATGCATCGCAAAAAACACCGGACGAGCAGGCCATATCGCCCGGGCTATTATTTTCTCAGCTATCGGTTATTTTCTCATTAAGACCGCTATCACCGCTGACCCTGATGACACAAGAGGCTTTGACGGCGCGCTCGCCGAACTCGCGCAACAGCCGCATGGCAAAATGATTTTATGTATTTTGGCGTTCGGGCTGATCTTATATGGAATGTACGCCATTATGAAAGGCATTTATCAGCATATGGCATGGGAGAAGTGAGCTCTCGGCAGATTCGCGTCCAGCGCGTTTTTCAGTTTCTTAGAAATCAGGTGGATGAAAGCTGGTGCCAGCCTGTATAATAAAAGCAAATCGAAAGCAGTTTCATCATGAACTGATCCACAGGGAGGTGCGGAATGGATCGGGAAAAACAGCAATTAAGCATAGAAGCGGCAAGGCTATACTATCAGTCTGACTACAGTCAGCAGCAAATTGCTGAGCAGCTCAGCATTTCAAGGCCGACCGTTTCCCGGCTGCTGCAATATGCAAAAGCAAAAGGATTTGTCCAGATTCGCGTCATGGACCCTTTTGAGGATTTGGATGCACTCGGTTCCATGCTTGAAGAAAAATACGGGCTTCTCGAGGCGCATGTTGTGTTTTCTCCGACCCCCGATTATGCAGGAATTACACATGACCTAAGCCGCTATGGTGCAGAATATATGCATGAAACGGTGAAAGACGGCGACATTGTCGGCGTCAGCTGGGGAACCACCATGTATCAAATCGCGCAGAACATGCAGCCGAAGCAGGTTAAAGGCGTCGAGGTCGTCCAGCTGAAAGGCGGTATCAGCCATTCCCGGGTGAACACGTATTCCGCTGAAACGATTCAGCTGTTTGCAGAGGCCTTTCAAACGATGCCGCGCTATCTCCCGCTTCCCGTCGTATTTGATCATGCCGATGTAAAGCAAATGGTGGAGAAAGACCGTCATATCGAGCGGATCATCGAGATGGGCAAGCAGGCGAATGTCGCACTTTTTACGGTGGGAACGGTCCGTGACGAAGCGCTGTTATTCAGGCTCGGGTATTTTAATGAAGAAGAGAAAGCGTTGCTGAAAAGACAGGCCGTCGGCGATATTTGTTCACGCTTTTTTGATGCGAAAGGAAATATTTGCAGCACAGCCATCAATGACCGGACCATCGGCGTTGAGCTTGAAGACTTGAGGTTGAAGGAACGCTCAATTTTAGTGGCCGGCGGAAGCAGAAAAGTGTCTTCCATACACGGTGCGTTAACCGGAAAATATGCCAATGTTTTAATCATTGACCAGCATACCGCAAGGGCGCTTGTTAATGATTTGTGACACGTGCAAACCGTTCGATGAACAAAATTTCAATTACCAATTTACATATGTTCAAAAGTCGGTTATGCTAAAAAATATCTTAACAAAAAAGGAAGTGTGCGACGGATGTCATTAGCTAACAAAATTGATCATACAGCTTTGAAACCGCATACACAAAAAGCGGAAATTCTAACATTAATCGAAGAAGCGAAAACATACAAGTTTGCTTCTGTATGTGTCAATCCGACATGGGTGCAGCTTGCTGCAAAAGAGCTTGAGGGAACTGGAGTTGACGTTTGTACGGTCATCGGCTTCCCGCTCGGTGCCAACACAACTGAAACAAAAGCGTTCGAAACAAAAGACGCGATTTCAAAAGGCGCCACTGAAGTGGACATGGTCATTAACATTGCCGCTTTGAAAGACAAAGAAGATGACATAGTTGAAGCGGACATCCGCGGTGTAGTGGAAGCTGCAGCCGGAAAAGCGCTTGTCAAAGTCATTATCGAAACATGCCTTTTGACTGATGAAGAAAAAGAACGTGCATGCCGTTTAGCAGTTTCTGCGGGAGCGGATTTCGTGAAAACATCAACAGGCTTCTCAACAGGCGGCGCAACGAAGGAAGATATCGCCTTAATGCGTAAAACCGTAGGCCCTGATATCGGCGTGAAAGCATCCGGCGGCGTCAGAACGAAAGAAGATGTAGACACAATGGTCGAGGCGGGTGCGAGCCGAATCGGCGCAAGCGCAGGCGTTTCCATTGTAAAAGGGGAACATGCATCTGGCGGAGACAACTATTAAGAAGCAGACGGAAGGCCCATTGCTTTCCGTTACTCTTCTATTATTCACGGGGAAATAATAATTGTAAGCGAATACAGATAAAGGAGAACACATATGAAGTATTTGATTGGGATTATCGGTTTAATCGTGTTTTTAGGCCTTGCGTGGATCGCAAGCAGCGGGAAAAAGAGAATTAAGATCCGCCCAATTGTTGTTATGCTCATTTTGCAATTTATACTCGGCTACATTCTCCTCAATACCGGTGTGGGGAATTTCCTTGTAGGAGGATTTGCAAAAGGATTCAATTACTTGCTTGAATACGCGGCAGAAGGCATCAACTTTGTGTTTGGCGGTCTGGTGAATGCGGACCAAACGACATTCTTTATGAATGTTCTCTTGCCGATTGTGTTTATTTCCGCTCTGATTGGGATTTTGCAAAAGTGGAAGATACTTCCGTTCATTATTAAATATATCGGACTTGCTCTCAGCAAGATAAACGGTATGGGAAGACTGGAATCGTATAACGCAGTCGCTTCTGCTATTTTAGGGCAGTCTGAAGTGTTTATCTCCTTGAAGAAAGAACTCGGTCTTTTAAATCAGCAGCGCTTGTACACGCTTTGCGCTTCTGCGATGTCAACTGTATCCATGTCAATCGTCGGCGCGTATATGACGATGCTGGAGCCGGAATATGTGGTAACGGCGCTGGTCTTGAACTTATTTGGCGGTTTCATTATCGCTACAATTATTAATCCTTACGATGTGGAAGAAGAAGAGGATATGCTGCGTGTTGAAGAAGAAGAAAAACAATCCTTCTTCGAAGTGCTTGGAGAATACATCCTCGATGGCTTCAAAGTAGCGGTTGTCGTCGCTGCGATGCTGATCGGATTTGTCGCGATTATTGCCTTGATTAACGGTATTTTTAATGCAGTGCTCGGTATTTCCTTCCAAGACCTTCTTGGATATGTGTTTGCTCCATTCGCTTTTCTTGTGGGTATCCCATGGAATGAAGCTGTTAATGCGGGAAGTATTATGGCAACAAAAATGGTATCGAATGAATTTGTCGCTATGACGACATTAACGCAAAACGGCTTTGATTTCAGCGGCCGGACAACAGCGATCGTATCGGTATTCCTTGTGTCATTTGCGAACTTCTCGTCAATCGGAATCATAGCCGGTGCCGTAAAAGGACTGAATGAAAAACAAGGAAATGTTGTTGCTCGTTTCGGCCTGAAATTATTATACGGCGCTACGCTTGTCAGTTTTTTATCAGCGGCAATTGTGGGCTTGATTTACTGAACATAAACGAAAAGGATCGGTGACCATAATGAGAATGGTAGATATTATCATCAAAAAACAGAACGGAAAAGAACTCACCACAGAAGAAATTCAATTTTTCGTGAACGGCTATACGGATGGAAGCATTCCTGATTATCAGGCAAGCTCGCTTGCCATGGCGATTTTTTTCCAGGATATGAGTGACCGCGAGCGTGCGGATTTGACGATGGCTATGGTGAACTCCGGTGAAACGATTGATCTTTCTGCCATTGAAGGAATTAAAGTGGATAAACACTCCACCGGCGGCGTCGGCGACACGACAACACTCGTTCTCGCCCCGCTTGTTGCGGCTCTTGATGTGCCGGTAGCCAAAATGTCCGGACGCGGCCTCGGCCATACAGGCGGAACGATTGATAAATTAGAAGCGATCGACGGCTTTCACGTGGAGCTGTCGAAGGACGAATTTATTAAGCTTGTGAATCGCGATAAGGTCGCCGTCATTGGCCAAAGCGGCAATTTAACGCCGGCTGATAAAAAACTGTACGCGCTTCGTGATGTGACAGGTACGGTCAATTCCATCCCGCTCATCGCAAGCTCGATTATGAGCAAGAAAATCGCTGCCGGGGCGGATGCTATTGTACTCGACGTGAAAACGGGAGCGGGCGCCTTCATGAAAACGGAAGAAGACGCGGCTGAACTCGCCAAAGCGATGGTACGCATCGGAAATAACGTCGGCCGCCAAACCATGGCAGTCATTTCCGACATGTCCCAGCCGCTCGGCTTTGCGATTGGAAATGCGCTTGAAGTCAAAGAAGCGATTGACACGCTCAAAGGCGAGGGCCCTGAGGATCTTCATGAGCTTGTTTTAACGCTCGGAAGCCAAATGGTTGTGCTTGCGAAAAAAGCCGATACATTAGACGAGGCGAGAGCGAAGCTGGAAGAAGTCATGAAAAACGGCAAAGCGCTTGAGAAATTCAAGGACTTCCTGAAAAACCAAGGCGGCGACAGCTCGATTGTTGACGAGCCGTCTAAGCTTCCGCAGGCTGCTTATCAAATTGATGTGCCTGCCAAAGAAGCCGGTTTCGTTTCTGAAATCGTCGCGGACGAAATCGGTGTCGCAGCCATGCTGTTAGGTGCCGGCCGCGCCACAAAAGAAGACGAAATCGATTTAGCCGTCGGCATCATGCTCCGCAAAAAGGTCGGCGACAAGGTAGAAAAAGGCGAACCACTCGTCACGCTTTACGCCAACCGCGAGAACGTCGATGAAGTCATGGCGAAAGTCTATGACAACATCCGCATCACAGCAGAGGCGAAGGCGCCGAAGCTGATTCATACGTTAATTACGGAATAAAAATAAAGCACATCCCATCCTGAGTGGGGTGTGCTGTTTTAATTAAAGGATATGATCGATCTGATAATCCTCTTGGGTGATTTTTTTTGCTTTCTCAAGCTTTCTTTTGAAATAGAAGATGAGATAGCAAAGGATGATACAAGGAACTCCGCAGAATAGTGCGATTCTTTGATTGGGATCAAAAGCGAGACCGATACAAGAAGCTGAACATAATAAAAGAGCGGCTATAGGTATAAAAGGATAAAGCGGTGCGCGAAATGTCAGATCTTTAACATTCCCCCCTTTTTTAAGAAATCTCTTTCTAAACAGGAGCTGAGACAGGGCAATGCTCATCCAGACCACAACTCCTGCGAACCCAGCAATCGCTACCATCACCACATAAACAGTTCCGGGCGCCACGATACTGGAAACGAGAGATAAACAAGATACGGCCATACTGATGATTAAGGCATTTAGTGGAATGCCTTTAGATGTGACTTTTTTAAAACGAGAGCTGATCATGTTTTCATTTGCTAACGACCACAGCATACGGGTTGAGGCATACAGGCCTGAATTGGCAACGGACAGCAAGGCTGTTAATATCACGAAATTCATAATATCTGCGGCGTAAGGGATTCCGATTTCTGCAAACACTGCTACAAAGGGGCTTTCAATCACTCCTGCTTCTTTCCATGAAATCAGTCCGGATAATACGAAGACGGCACCAATGAAAAAAATGACTGTTCTCCATGCGACATTACGAATAGAGCGCGGAATATCTTTTTGAGGATTTGCTGATTCTCCTGCTGTGACTCCGATTAATTCTGTTCCAGAAAAGGCAAAACTCACAGATATCATGGCGATAAATACGGCGAGAAAGCCGTTCGGAAACAACCCTCCATGATCTGTGAAATTTGAAAACACAGGAGCATCAGCCGTCCCGTTTAGAGAGATCAGGCCGAACATGGCGGCTCCCCCTAAAATGATAAATAAAATGATCGTGACAATCTTTACGCTGGAAAACCAAAATTCGGTTTCCGCAAATAACTTGACTGAAAATGCGTTGCATACGAAAAGGAGAGCTGCGAAAATTGCACTCCACATCCATACGCTACTGTCAGGAAACCAGCGCTGCATGAGAATGCCGGATGCGGTAAACTCTGAACCTACCGTCACCACCCAATTCACCCAGTACATGATGCCGACCATAAAACCGGTAGATGGCCCGATGAATGTTGTGGCGTATTTTTGAAAAGAACCGGTCACCGGCATGGCGACCGACAATTCACCGAGACATTGCATGACGAGGTACATCATCAATCCGCCGATTACATATGCGAGGATCGTACCGCCGGGTCCAGCTTGATTTAGCGTATAGCCTGTGCTGAGGAAAAGTCCTGTGCCTATGACGCCTCCCAATGAGATCATAAATAAGTGCCTGCTTTTCATCGTGCGTTTTAGCTGTTGGCCGCTGTTTCCCTGAAGACTCACCGTCTCGTCCTCCTTTTAGCTGCCATTCATTAGGCAGATGAGTTTCTCGTATCCAAAATACAACCAGACAGAAGATCATTAGAACGGGGAGCACTTCATTCCTTTTAATGCGTGCAACAGAACGTGAGCCGCGGCTCTGCTAGTCATATCTCGAAAATCGAGGGTAGGGTCGACTTCAACGATTTCAATCCCGGCGACATTAGGCTGCTGTGCGATGTATTTGACGGCTTCGAGTAATTCGTCTGTATAAAGGCCGCCTGGGCCAATCGCTGGACAGCCGGGTGCATGGGACTGGTCTAAGACATCCATATCAACTGATATAAAAATGAAGTCTGTTCTCGTTTGGATGGCAGGCAGAATCTCTTTTATCGTCGGGACTAGTCCTTTTTCACGTACCATGCCCATCGTGTGAAAGTCCACGTTATGTTTTTTCGCATATGTTTCATACGCTAAGCTGTTGCTGAATTCTCTGATGCCCAGCTGAATCAAATGCTGGCCTTCAATGATTTCTTCATCCAAAAGGCGGCGGAAGGGAGTGCCGTTGGTCGGCCCTCCGTCCTCCGTGTTCCGAACATCATGATGGGCATCAAATTGAATAACTGCGATCGTTCCTTTCGTTTGTGCCATTGCTTTTATAGTGGAGTAGCTGATGGAGTTATCTCCACCGAGTATGAACGGCACCCAATCTGGGTGATCCGAAAGTAGCGCATGCATGGTAAGAAAGATTTGATGATGTGACTTGACGATATCAGTGACATGAATATCAATATCTCCCAGGTCGTAAAGAAGGTCAGATACGACATGTTCTCCAAGCTCGGCAGAATAGGCAGATGTGTTTTTAAGAGCCTGGCGGATTGTTCCGGGGGCAAAGGAAGCGCCTGAATGACTGATGGAGGATTTTGATAGGGGGACACCTATCAATGCCGGCCCTTTAATGCCTTGGCCGTCCCATTTTGCGATCAGGTCGCTCATTTTTGTTACATCCCGGTCTTGAAACGAAGAACCAGCCTCTCTGAGAAAAGGGTATTTATCCATAAATGACTCTCTCCCTGTTAACAACAACTGTTCCGTTTTTCATGACTTGATGTACATGATTGACGCCATAGTGATACGGAATATACATGTAATTCGAGGCTTCCCAAATGACAAGATCAGCTGAGCGGCCGGCTTTGAGCTGACCGGCTTCTTCTCCTTTTCCTATGGCGTATGCGGCATTGACTGTGACCGCATGCCATATTTCTTCCGCAGTCATTTTCAGATGAAGCGCGGCAATCGACATGATCAGCTGGATATTTTCAGTCGGCGAGCTGCCAGGATTAAAGTCCGTTGCCAAGCTGACACATACACCCTCATCAATCATGTCTCTTGCTCTGGCGAATGTGCTTTTGCCAAGATAAAATGTCGTGCCCGGCAAGAGGACGGCGATCGTTCCTGCCTCAGCCAATTTTTTTATGCCTTCGTCTGAGGCGCCTACTAAATGGTCGGCTGAGACAGCCTTTAGCTCCCCCGCTAATTCAGCTCCTCCAAGCGGGTCGATTTCATCTGCGTGTATTTTCAACCCGAATCCCGCTTCAGCCGATTTTTTTAAGTAACGGCGGGATTGACTGACGGTAAAAACGCCTGTTTCTGTAAAAATATCCGCAAAGCTTGCGAGCTCTTGCTCTTTTATTTCCGGCAACAGATAAAGCATTTGATCCAGAAATTCATCTGGGTTGTGTTGATATTCGGGAGGGATCGCATGGGCTCCCATAAACGTGGAGACAAGGTCAACAGGCTGGTTCTCATGAAGTTGTTTTGCGGCACGCAATTGCTTCAGCTCTGATTCTTTTTCTAAGCCATAGCCGCTTTTCACTTCAGCCGTGGTCGTCCCGTAGGACAGCATTCTCTCCAGATGAAAATGGCCTTTTTGCAGCAGCTCTTCTTCTGAAGCCGCTCTGGTGTCTTTGACAGTAGACAGAATTCCGCCCCCCTGCGCCAGTATATCTAAATATGAGATGCCCTGAAGCTTTAGATTCAGCTCCTTTTCCCGAGATCCGCCAAATACAAGATGGGTATGCGGATCGACGAGACCCGGCGTTACAAGCCGTCCCGAACAGTCAATGATTTCGTCTGCCTCGTAATCGGCTTCAGCTCCTTTTTTTGAGGCGAACACAATCTTCTGTTCATGGATGCCGACCACAGCGTCTTCGATCACATGAAGAGCCTGCATGCTTTTGCCCGCGCGGGGGCCGCTGCTTTCCATCGTCAAAAGCTGACCGATATTGATGAGAATCGTATCAATTTGTTTCGGCATGTCATCACTCCCTTTCTTTTTGCATTGGAACGATAATGTCCTGTTTCTTCGCTACTTCAACGGCACGTTCATAACCCGCATCCGCATGGCGGATAATGCCCATCCCAGGGTCGCTCGTTAAGACACGGGCGAGCCGTTCGTCAGCCAGCTCACTTCCATCGGCAACTGCGACCATACCGGCATGCAGGGAATAGCCCATCCCGACGCCCCCGCCATGGTGGAAGGAGACCCAGCTTGCACCGGCCGCCGTATTGACAAGCGCATTTAGCACAGCCCAATCGCCGACAGCGTCACTTCCGTCCTTCATCGCTTCGGTTTCCCGGTTAGGAGAGGCGACAGACCCACAGTCCAAATGGTCTCTCCCAATGACGACAGGCGCTTTTAGCTCCCCGTTTCTGACCAGCTCGTTAATGGCGAGGCCCATCTTTTTTCGTTCTCCATATCCGAGCCAGCAAATACGGGACGGCAAGCCTTGGAACGTGACTTTATCCTGTGCCATATCGATCCAGCGGTGAAGGGCTTTATTTTCCGGAAATAGTTCTTTTAATAACGCATCTGTACGGTAAATATCTGCCGGATCACCGGAAAGCGCCGCCCAGCGGAACGGTCCTTTTCCTTCACAGAACAAGGGGCGGATGTAGGCTGGGACAAACCCTGGAAAATCAAAGGCATTCTCCAGGCCTTCATCTTTAGCAACTTGCCGGATATTGTTGCCGTAGTCAAATACAATAGAGCCCTTTTGCTGAAAGGCCAGCATGGCTTCCACATGTTTTTTCATGCTTTGTTTCGCAAGGCGTACGTAAAGCTCTGGATTATCTTGGCGCAAACGGTCGGCTTCATTAAGGGAATAGCCCTCGGGAACATAACCGATTAAGGGGTCATGGGCAGATGTCTGATCGGTGACGATATCAATGGTGACGCCGCGATTCAGAAGGGTATGGTGAACCTCTGCCGCGTTTCCGAGAAGAGCGATGGAGAGAGGTTTTCCTGCTAGCTTTGCCTCTTCAGCCCATGCTAAGGCTTCTTCAATCGACGCTGTTTTTCGGTCGCAGTATTTTGTTTCAATTCGTTTGTCGATTCGTTTCTCGTCAACCTCGACGGCAATGACGACTCCTTCATTCATCGTGACAGACAGCGGCTGGGCGCCTCCCATTCCGCCGAGACCGGCTGTCAGCGTCAATGTTCCTTTTAAGCTTCCTCCGAAATGCTGTCTCGCGAGCTCAGCGAAGGTTTCATAGGTTCCTTGCAATATGCCTTGTGAGCCAATGTAAATCCAGCTGCCCGCTGTCATTTGCCCGTACATCATTAACCCTTTTTTCTCAAGTTCGTGGAAATGCTCCCAGTCCGCCCACTTCGGAACAAGAACAGAATTTGCTAAAAGCACGCGCGGCGCCTGCGGGTGAGTACGGAACATACCAACGGGCTTTCCGGATTGCACGAGCAATGTCTCATCATTTTTAAGTGTTTTCAAAGAATGCTCAATTGCGTGAAAAGCGTCCCAATTCCGCGCAGCTTTGCCAATTCCGCCGTATACAATCAGGTCCTCCGGCTTCTCGGCGACTTCCGGATCAAGGTTGTTTCGAAGCATCCGAAGCACCGCCTCTTGTTCCCACCCTAAGCATTCAAGCTCTGTTCCCCTATTGGCACGGATAGATTTTTTTATATCAGTCATATGTTCATCCCCCTTAGTTCTTCATTCTGATAATCAGGTAATAAAGATTCCTTCTCCAGCCAGTCAGTCAAGCGTTCAATGTCATAGGAAAAAACACGGTCCTGCTGAATGGACGGCACGACTTTTCTCATCTCCTGAAAGAGCTGTTTGGTATAGGACGCTGCATGTTCTATGCCTCTGTATTCAACCGCCTGCAATGCGCAAATCGCTTCGATTGCAATGACTCTTCTTGTATTCGCGATCACCTGGTAGGCATGCCGCGCAGCAATGGTTCCCATGCTGACATGGTCTTCTTGGTTGGCGGATGACGGAATAGAATCCACACTTGCAGGATGCGCCAGTGTTTTATTTTCAGAAACGAGTGAGGCCGCGGCGTACTGCATGATCATGGCACCGGATTGCAGACCGGGATGAGGGCTTAGGAATGGCGGCAGGTCATTCAGCTGCGGGTTCACAAGGCGCTCTATCCTGCGTTCTGCAATATTCGCAAGCTCTGACATTGCGATTTTCAGAAAATCCATGGCAAAGGCGATCGGCTGTCCGTGAAAATTCCCGCCGGAAATCACTTTGTCACCGTCATTGAAAATTAGAGGATTGTCCGTAGCTGCATTCATCTCAATCTCTAATTTTTCTTTGACATAGCCTAACGTTTGCCAAGTCGCACCATGCACTTGCGGAATACAGCGCAATGAATAGGCATCCTGAACCCGCAGTTCACCTTGAGAGGTTGTCAGGCTGCTGTCGGATAGATAGAAGCGAATTCGTTCTGCGACATCAATCTGCTCCTGATAGCCGCGGGCTGAGTGAATATCCTCGTCAAACGCATCAATAATTCCCCTCAGCCCCTCGATCGTTAAGCTGGCGATGCGCTCGGTTTGATAGGCTAGTTTTTCAGCTTCAATGTATGCGACCACACCCATAGCAGTCATGGCCTGAGTCCCGTTAATCAAGGCAAGTCCTTCCTTGGATGTCAGCGTTATCGGCTGAATACCGGCTCTTTTCAATCCCTTCATTGCCGGCATCTTTTCTCCCTCAAAAAAGACTTCTCCTTGACCGATCAGCGCAAGCGCCAGATGGGAAAGCGGCGCCAGATCCCCGCTTGCGCCAAGTGATCCCTGCTGGGGGATGACAGGATGGACGCGTTTATTTAGAAAAGCAAGCAACTGTTCGACCAGTTCAGCACGTACACCGGAAAACCCTTTTAACAGCGCATTGGCGCGCAAAAGCAGCATGGCCCTGGAAACACACTCAGGAAAAGGATCACCGACTCCGCAGGCATGAGAAAGGATTAAATTCAGCTGCAGTGCCGCCGAGTCTTCTTTCTGAATCAGGACATCACTGAATTTGCCAAATCCAGTGGTGATGCCGTAGATTGTCTTTTCTTCGTGAACAATCCGTTCCACTGCCGCTCTGCTTTTTTTCACGCGCTCCATACTTTCCTCGGAAGCCGCTGTCTCCTCAAAATCAAACAGCACACGAGCGACGTCGGCTGTTGTCAATGAAGAACCGTCTAAAGTCACCATAAGCCCAACTCCTTTGTCTTTACTTTGGTAAAGCGCCCATACAAAAAGGGGCTATGCTGTGAAAATTTGATTTCACGCATAGCCCCCTATCGTCTAAGATCTATGGGCTGTTTCATATGTGATTGATTCCAACGCCGAATGTCTCATGCTCAAGTCCTTTGATCGGCGCCCCGATTGTTCCATAAAGCGAGACAGCGATCCAATCGCCTTCCGCTTCACTTTCATAAGGATTTCCCCTCAAAACGGCAAACCTCAAGCCAACCGTCCGAAGCAGCGATCCAAGCAGCATTTCACCTCTGGTCACGCCATGCAAAGCCTCCATCGTCGCATGATAAAGCGCATGTGACTCGCGATAACCGTCAGATTGAATGACACCGCTCTTTTTGGAAGCGGTTTCAATTGCGGCTACTACTTTATGCGCGTCCATTGATCCTACCTTGCCGAGACAGACTTTCCATCCATCTCGCTCCAGCTCCCCGACCTGTGTACGTTCTTCATCTTCATTAAGCAGCAGAAGAACAGACAGCCGGCCGATCCGGCGCTCTTTGTGCAGTGTCATATGAATCACTCAATTCCTAAAAATTCTGATAACTATTAACTGTGTATTATATTAATTGGTTCAGCAGCAGAAGTCAAAAGTTTTTTTACAGTCTTTAACAAGTTAGATTGCTATTGTGATAGTGTGGCACAGATAACCGGACGGTTTTTTTCAGCACATTGCACACGATAGCCAGACAGGAGTGTGGGCGGTTGCTGTCAATTTTCTCACGAGCCAGCCGAATAAGATCCTCAGCACGGCCAAGCCGGCTGACACAGGTGGAGACGAGCAGTCAGGCATGATTCTAAAAACAACGAATGGCCTGTCATATCACTGGAAATAAAGGGCGAAAATGAAAAAAAGAGGCGTAGTTGCCAGAGAAAATGGCTTTATCACAGTCGATGACTTCACAAGGCCGGACAAAGCGTTCATTACATACGCAAATGGAATTGAAAGAAGGAGTTACGGCAAAAGGGTTGAATTATGAAGTAGAGAATATGCAAGCTACAGTCCTGCACCAAGCAGGCAGCCAGACCATCCATCTCTCCCTGGATGTCATGAACATCATGGACAATGTAAGAGAACAGTGGGGAATGACTTACCCGTTTTAATATGAAAACATCGGGCCTTTATAAGGGATCCGGGCTTTTTCATAAGGAAAATGTAAGCGCTTAAAAATTTAATAAAAAAGTGAGGCGAACTGTTTAGATGTTAAACCGATTGTTCCGTGTATGTTTTCTTGCAGCTCTTCTTATGGCCTTTACCCTGCCAAACTCCGCTAATGCACAAAAGGGAGAAAAACCTGTATTTACAGAAGTCAGTGTACATGACCCTTCCGTCATTGAGACAAACGGCACCTTTTATGTTTTTGGATCTCATCTCGCTTCAGCAAAAACAAATGACCTCATGCAATGGCAACAGCTGACCACCAACGTTAGTAACAACAATCCTCTGATTCCGAATGTCTACGAAGAATTAAAAGATACCTTCGAATGGGCGCAATCCGATACCTTGTGGGCGGCTGACGTCACACAGCTGGCGGACGGCAAATACTACATGTACTACAACGCCTGCCGCGGCGATTCGCCAAGATCGGCCATGGGCGTGGCCGTCGCTGACAACATCGAAGGCCCGTACAAAAACAAAGGCATCTTTTTAAAATCAGGAATGGAAGGTACAAGCAGCGATGGAACACCGTATGACGCAACCAAACACCCGAATGTTGTAGACCCGCATACCTTCTTTGATAAAGACGGCAAGCTGTGGATGGTGTACGGATCATACTCAGGCGGCATTTTCATTCTTGAAATGAATCCGAAAACAGGCTTCCCGCTTCCTGGGCAGGGATACGGCAAAAAACTGCTCGGCGGCAACCACAGCAGAATCGAAGGCCCGTATGTTCTCTACAATCCAGACACCCAATACTACTACTTATACCTGTCATATGGCGGTCTCGACGCAACAGGCGGCTACAACATTCGTGTCGCCCGCTCCAAAAAACCGGACGGCCCATACTATGACGCAGAAGGAAACCCAATGATTGACGTCCGCGGCAAAGAAGGCACAGTCTTCGATGACCGCTCTATCGAACCGTACGGCGTCAAACTCATGGGCAGCTATTCATTTGAAACAGAAACTGAAAAAGGAACCGGCTACGTCTCGCCAGGCCACAATTCCGCATACTATGACGAAAAAACCGGACGATCCTATTTACTCTTCCACACCCGCTTCCCGGGCAGAGGTGAAGAACACGAAGTCAGAGTCCACCAAATGTTCATGAACAAAGACGGCTGGCCGGTAACAGCCCCATATCGTTACGCAGGAGAAACACTGAAAAAAGTAAAACAAAAAGACATCACAGGAACCTACAAACTCATCCAGCACGGAAAAGACATCTCAGCAGACATCAAAAAAACCATCAACATCCAACTCAACAAAAACCACACCATTTCCGGGGAAATGGCCGGAACATGGCAGAAAACCGGTAAAAACACAGCCGAAATCACGTTAGCCGGCAAGAAGTATAGCGGAGTGTTTTTACAGCAGTGGGATTCGGTGAGAGAGAAGAACGTGTTGACGTTTAGTGTGTTGAATGGCAGTGGTGAGGCTGTTTGGGGATCTAAATAAGATGGAGAAGCGCCTTCTTAGGAGGGCGTTTTTTTATGATCATTATTGACTATAAGTAACAGTCCTACGGAAGTAAAAACAAAAGCTTTAGATGAGAATATAGACCTAAACACAAAGTCCTCTCTATTCTTATTATACTCCTTGTAAAATCATAAAAAGCGATTTTGTAGCATTTTGGAACTAATCAATCCTCCTCAAGACAAAACTTTTCACCTATTTATCCAATATGACCCATCATGTAATATGAAAATAGTCTGTATTGTAAAGAATTTACACAGTTTGATAGAAACATGAGGTGTTGCGGCATGCATAGTGAAATGTTGTTACATTCGGTCAAAGCCGATTTACATGAGAAACAGGAACAGATCCATCAGTTAAAACGAGTGCTGCACGAAATCAGGCAAATCAAACACGATTTTTCCGAGGTTCAGCATCTCATTCACCGGCCGCATCTTAACCGGGATGTATGGAGAGGAACACACGCTGAGCGTTTTGAAGATATTCGTGATGGAATGAACAAATCATATCATCAAATCAAAAGCCAACAGGTCAGCGGAATCATCGAAAGCATCGAAGGGAAAATCCATTCATTAGAGGGCGATGTATATTCCATAAGACGGCAAATCACGAGAATAGAGCATGAAATAGAGCAGGAAAAACATAAAAAGTGAGGTGAGCACAAATGGCACAGGAAATTAAAATGGTCTATGGCACAGTGAAGCAAGGGCTTTCTCAGCTCAAGAACTCAGCTGAACTCAAGTCCTCCGTACCCGGCCATCTTTCAGGCAGAAACCATTTAAACGTTGTGAAGTCCATCGAGCAATTAAATGAGGACATCAAAGAGCTCACTGAAGCGTATGCGTCCGTTCTGGCCAAGCATATCGCACAAACGGAAAGCGCGGTAAATGCCATGAAGGAAACGGACGAAAACGTATCATCTTCCATGAAATAAAGCGCGGGAGGACAAGGAATTTGAAAACATTAGATGTCCACGCTCTTCACGAGGGCATTCAGCATACGATTGAGAAACTGGACAAGCAAAAACAGCAGCTGCAGAAGCTGGAAAAAAGCGTTGAGCATCTGGCAGGCATGAAGGATGCGTTAAAAGGAAAAGGCGGAGATGCGATCCGAACCTTCTACGAGGAGTGCCACAAGCCCTTTCTCCTTTTCTTCGGCATGTTTATCGACGAATACAAAAAAGTGCTGAAACAAACGCAGCACGGCATTTCCTCTGTAGAATCCGACTCTCATGGCATGATTGCGGAGGCTTTTCTCTCACATGATGCAAGACACGGGGTCAAGCATGCACGGGCAGTGACAGAACAGCTCACAGACGCAGTCAATCGCCAGACATCAGCCATCGACCACATCGTCAGCCTGCCAACAGTCAATGACTCCTTTTTTCGGATGGAAACAGAACAGGCTGAACGGCTGATCACGGACACCCTGCATAAGCTCTTTCAATTTGACGGCCAGCAAACCCAAGCACTGGAAACAGCAAAATCAGATTTTCAAACGATGAAAAAATACATAGATCAGCTCGAAACGATGTACACCGGTCCGAAAATCGAAATCACAGGCTACAAAAGCGGCTCCATCCTGAAATCAAAGGAAGAAGAAAACATCAACCAAACCTTCGGCGCGATCAACCCGCAAATGAAGCAGGCGGATGATTCTCCGATGGAGATGATGTTGAAAAAGCTGGAGAAACATAAGCAGTCCAACGTTGATACCGTGATGAAGGATAGCAAACAACAGAAGATCGAGCGTGAGATTTATGGTGATGACAGTAACTTGACGGTATTGCAGAAAGAAGCAGCAGCCCATCCGAAAGTCTATGGTGACATACGGGTGATAGATGATAAACTGTATAATCATAAAGGATTAAAAAAGATAGATTCGATTGAAGTGATTGACGAGCTAGAAAGTGATACTGCAAGCATTGACTACGTCGGCGGCAAATATTTTGTATATGAAAACGGTCAAATTGTGAGAGAATTCTATGCTGGAGGGAAAAAGCGGCTCGAAGAAGTTTCTTACATTCCAGAGGATAAAGTAGGCGGAGCTAAGCCACTTGATTCGTTTCTGGCTGGGACACAGTATGAATTTGTTGAGTGGGTAAGCCCTCAGGGCGCTGTTAAAAAATTGGCGGTCCGAGGCGGGAAACGCGTTGTCACAGATGTGGCTAAACATGTTGCGGAGAAGGAAAGTAAGGGTGAAGTTAATAAGGTTGCTTCTAAGGGGGAGACTCATTTTACAAAGGTTAATGGGGGATCAAATGCTAATGACTTTATTTCAAGTCATTCACAAAAGCATATGTATAATCCAAATAAAGTTTCAACCCCTAAAAAAACACAGTACAGTAAAGACATAAATGTGTCCGAATTAAGAAGAGACACCATGCTTAACCCCGATAGTGTTGTTTACGACGATATTAGGAATACCATAGCATACAAAAAGAATTACAATTTTAATATTAGTACCCCTGATACTCCAACAGGACAGCACAGAGTGTTTTTAAATCTTAATAATCCTAGAAGGCACTCGCAATTTCCTTATTTTAAAATTAATAAGTAATTAGGGGGATATGAAATATGTATAAAAAAATTGAAGAAATATTAAATATAAAACTTCCTGTCGAGTATGTTAATAGCTATCAAAATAATAATTTTAATAGATTTAGTCGATTGTATCTACCTGATGATAAAGAGATAGTTGAAATTAAAAAATATTGTTCCTTAGAAAACGAAAATGATGAAGATTATTTAGTAAATGTTTATGGCAGAGATAGAAATATGCTATTAGAAGATTTAGTACCTTTTGCTATTACAGAGGATGAGGATTATATATGTTTTTATTACAGGCGAGGTAGGGAACATGAGCCATCGATTGTATATTTCAGCTATGATTTAGCGTATGAAGATAGGGGAGAAGCAATTTTTGAAATTGCAGATAGCTTTAGAGATTTCGTTAATTTGTTGGAATAAACTTCCGGAATTAGAATGGCAATTGACTTTTAAACCTTGATTTAGCTAAATGGATTTTAGTTTATTTCTAATTTTGATAAAGGTAGTTTGAATTATGTTGAGAGTATCGGTATATAAAGAAAAAAGACAGAAGTAATAAAATTTGATTATTACACACCCATTAATATAGAATTTGGAAATTGGGATATATCAGAAGATAAAACGGTATACTGGAGAACCGGTGATTTTAAAAAATCATTAATCGAAATAGGATTTGCACAAAAAACAGGAGAAATTCGTTCTCTTAAATTAACGCTGTGTGAAAGTGTTTATAAATTTCAAGAATGGAATATAGAAAGCCTTGAACCCATAAAAGGGATTCCTGTTTTTAGCGTAGACCGACAACAGAATGAAACGTATATTGATGAAAAAGGAATATTAAACGTATATATAACAGATAAGACAGTTTATATTAAATTTTCAGCTCATGAGATAGAATCCCTTATAGAAAATAATCACGTGTTATTTTGATTGGATAGTGATGACAATGTTTGTGGTGTCATTATAAGACGTAGGAAATAATGAAATCAACATATTAGAAGAGGCATTAAAATAATAATAAAGAAACCTTGAAGGGGAAACCTTTCAAGGTTCTTGGAAATTACTATTTTTTCAACGATAACAAATTAAAAGTTAAAGGCGGTTTAAAATGTTCACTATTTACAATGAATATGATTTATTAGAACTGTTTGATAGTGAGCCAATCAGCGTGTCGAGTGATCCCCTTGCAGAAGTATTCATGTACTCTATTCAGGATATGAAAGGTTTTAAACTAATTCTGACAATGGATGTGTACGCTTTGGAGTGCAATGTAAGTCTTACCTTTAATGAGTTGATCGTTTTGGAATCTAAGTTGGTAAATGTTACTCAATTAAAGAGGTGTAATTCTGATCTATTCATATATATTCATAACGAACCAAAGGTAAAAGTTAAATTTAACAAGCAACTTGGGGTTATCTTTATTTAATAGTGAAATATATGGGAATGAAATAAAAAATTCGAGGATGTTAGAAATTGAAAATCACCTTAAATACTTTCAAAGTACATCATGTAAATTACGATTGGAAAACGCTTTACGTTGGATTGAAGCAAGGTTGGATAAACAAAATGGAAGTCATGAACTGTGCTGTTGAATATTTGATGAACCATCCCGATGTACAACAAGAAGAGATACTAGAACTGGCTTGGGGAGACAAGGATGATATTGAACAAGCCATTTTGAATATAATACGAGTGGAAGAAAATAGTTTTTATGCTATTGAAAAAAGAAAATGGAGATATATTATTCTTCTTGAAGTAAAATCAAAGTATAGTGATCATGCAACTGAGCTTTTGAGCAAGCTCGCAGAAGTTTACGCAGATATGAATTACCCTGAAGATATGGAGGGTTTTATTCATTATCAGCCTTCTAATGACGGATGCAATCCGCGTTTACATTCATATGAAAAAAATATAAATAAATTATGCAATTTGTTTCAAGACTTTTTAGTAAAAGAAAAACAAACTATACAAGATCAATTGCCGTTGTACTAGAAGCGTTATCCTTAGTCAAAAACCAAAAATGAAAGCGTTGACATCCCATAAACCTAGTGCTAAAGTATACCTACAAACAAATAAAGCAACCCGTCAGGATTGTTACTGCGAAAGCAGGCAAAACCTAAATGGTGCAGGTGCAGGAGGAGACTCTCGCAATCTGTGTCATTTAGGTTTTTTTTATTCTCAATTAAGGAGGTGATGCGGCATTTGATACAAAAAAAGCTGGATGAAAGGCGGCCACCTTTCATCCAGCGGGTTCCCCCATAAAAAGGAGGTATTCACATGAATTATGATAAGTTATCGAAAGACATATTACAACTCGTAGGCGGTGAAGACAACGTTCAGCGCGTGATTCACTGCATGACAAGGCTTCGTTTTAATCTTCATGACCATTCGAAGGCGGATCGCGGTCAGCTGGAGCAGCTGCCGGGTGTGATGGGCACTAATATCAGCGGTGGTCAGTTTCAAATTATCATAGGAAATGATGTGCCCAAGGTGTACCAGGCGATGCTGCAGCACGGTAAGCTCAGTGATGAGAAGAGTGCCGGTTCATCATCCCAGAAAAAGAATGTGCTGAGTGCGGTCTTTGATGTGATTTCTGGTGTGTTTACCCCGATTCTTCCGGCGATTGCGGGAGCAGGGATGATCAAAGGGCTTGTCGCGTTAGCCGTTACATTCGGCTGGATGACAGAGACGAGTCAGGCGCATGTGATTCTCTCGGCTGTCGGTGATGGCGCGTTCTATTTCTTGCCGCTCCTGCTTGCAATGAGTGCGGCGAGAAAGTTCGGAAACAATCCATATGTAGCGGCGGCGATTGGGGCGGCGATGCTGCACCCGGATCTGACGGCACTGCTTGGTGCGGGGAAACCGATTTCCTTTATCGGGCTTCCTGTAACCGCTGCCACGTATTCTTCAACAGTCATTCCGATTTTGCTGGCGATTTGGATCGCATCGTATGTTGAGAAGTGGATTGACCGGGTCACCCACTCTTCTTTGAAGCTGATTGTGGTTCCGACACTGACATTGCTGATTGTTGTGCCGCTGACGCTGATTACAGTCGGTCCGCTTGGCGCTATTTTGGGAGAATACTTGTCTGTCGGTGTGAATGTTTTATTTGATCATGCAGGGCTTATTGCGATGATTTTGCTTGCGGGAACATTCTCCTTAATCATTATGACGGGCATGCACTATGCATTGGTGCCGATTATGATTAACAACATCGCCCAAAACGGGCACGATTACTTGCTGCCGGCTATGTTTTTGGCGAATATGGGGCAGGCCGGGGCATCATTTGCCGTCTTCCTTCGCTCCAGAAACAAAAAATTCAAATCACTCGCGCTTACCACAAGCATTACGGCGTTGATGGGGATTACAGAACCCGCGATGTACGGCGTGAATATGCGTTTGAAAAAACCGTTTGCGGCTGCTTTGCTGGGCGGCGCGGTCGGCGGCACTTTTTACGGCATCACGGGTGTTGCTTCCTATATTGTTGGAGGAAACGCGGGTCTGCCGAGTATTCCGGTCTTCATCGGACCAACGTTTATTTACGCCATGATCGGCCTTGTGATTGCGTTTGCGGCGGGAACAGCGGCAGCCTATCTTATTGGATTCGAGGATGTGCCGTCTGACAGTGATCAGCGGCCGTCTGTGCATGAAGGCAGCGGAGAAATCATTCTCAGCCCGATTAAAGGTGAAGTAAAGTCATTAAGTAAAGTGAATGACGGGGTGTTTTCTGGCGGGGTCATGGGAAAAGGATTCGCTATTGAGCCTGAAGAAGGAGAAGTTGTTTCTCCTATTCATGGAAGCGTTACCACTGTATTTAAAACAAAGCATGCGATTGGAATGACGAGTGATCAGGGAGCCGAAATTCTCATACACATTGGATTGGACACTGTGAAGCTGGAGGGGCAATGGTTTACAGCTCACGTCAAAGAAGGCGACAAGGTCGCACCGGGAGATTTGCTCGTGTCCTTTGATCTGGAACAAATCAAAGCGGCGGGATATGATGTCATCACCCCGGTGATCGTGACCAACACAGACCGATATTCGTTTTCGCCTGTAAAAGAAATCGGCAAGGTGAAGACAAAAGAAGCGTTGCTAGCTTTATCTTAAAAAAACTGATGGGGTGATCAATATGAGTTCAAAACAATTTCCAGAAGGGTTTTTATGGGGCGGCGCGGTTGCCGCCAATCAAGTGGAAGGTGCTTATAACGAGGGCGGTAAGGGGCTTTCGACGGCTGACGTATCACCGAACGGCATCATGTCTCCATTTGATGAGTCGATGTCTTCCTTGAATCTGTATCATAACGGAATTGATTTTTACCATCGTTATAAAGAGGACATTGCTTTGTTTGCGGAAATGGGATTTAAGGCGTTTCGCACATCAATAGCGTGGACAAGAATTTTTCCGAATGGCGATGAAGAGGAGCCAAATGAAGAAGGCCTCAAATTTTATGACGATCTGTTTGATGAACTGTTAAAGCATGAGATTGAGCCAGTCGTGACCATCTCTCATTATGAAATGCCGCTCGGTTTAGTGAAACAGTATGGCGGCTGGAAGAATCGCAAGGTCATCGAGTTCTATGAACGCTATGCCAAAACCGTTTTCAAACGCTATCAGCACAAAGTGAAGTATTGGATGACGTTCAATGAAATTAACGTGGTGCTCCATGCGCCATTTACCGGCGGCGGCCTTGTCTTTGAAGAAGGAGAAAACAAATTAAACGCGATGTATCAGGCCGCGCACCATCAGTTTGTCGCCAGCGCCCGCGCTGTCAAAGCGGGGCATGAGATCATTTCTGATTCAAAAATTGGCTGTATGATTGCGGCAACGACAACCTATCCGATGACATCTAAGCCGGAGGATGTCTTCGCGGCAATGGAGAATGAGCGCAAAACACTTTTCTTCTCAGATGTGCAGGCACGAGGCGCATACCCGGGATATATGAAACGCTTCTTGGCAGAAAATCATATTGAAATTGAAATGGCTGATGGCGATGAAGAGATTTTGAAAGAACATACGGTGGATTACATCGGATTCAGCTACTACATGTCCATGGCGGCAAGCACTGATCCTGAAGATCTTGCAAAATCAGGAGGCAACCTGCTGGGCGGTGTGAAAAATCCATATCTCAAATCATCAGAATGGGGCTGGCAGATTGATCCGAAGGGCTTGCGCACCACGCTCAATACGCTATATGACCGCTACCAGAAGCCGCTGTTTATCGTGGAAAACGGCCTTGGTGCGGCAGACAAAGTGGAGGAGGACGGCTCTATTCAGGATGATTACAGAATCGACTATCTGCAGGACCATTTGATTGAAGCCCGGGAAGCCATTGCTGACGGTGTCGACTTAATCGGATACACGTCATGGGGACCGATTGACCTTGTCAGCGCCTCCACTGCGGAAATGAAAAAACGCTACGGCTACATTTATGTTGATCGGGACAATGAAGGAAACGGAACATTAAACCGCATCAGGAAAAAAAGCTTCGGCTGGTATCAGCAGGTCATCGCCACAAATGGAGAGAGTCTCTGACAATTTTTTGAATACTCATGCGCTTCAATTGACAATAACCGGAAGCAGGCGGACAATAAAAGAGAAAGGTGAACCACCCACAGTCCGAAAGGCGGGAAGAGCATGTTTAACAAAATGTTAGTTGCGATTGACGGATCAGATATGAGTGCAAAAGCGCTTGATGCCGCAGTGCATTTGGCCAAAGAGCAGCAGACGGAACTAAGCATTCTTCATGTGGGGAGAGAAGCCGTCGTCACGACTTCTTCTCTGACGGGAATGGTCTATGTGCCTGAACATTTTATTGAAGAAATCAGGGACCAGGTTAAAAAAGAAGGCATGAAAATCCTTGAGAAGGCAAAAGAAAATGCAGCCGAGAACGGTGTTCAAGCTGAAATCATTTACGCGAATGGCGAGCCGGCGCATGAGATACTAAATCACGCAAAAGAGAAAGGCGTCAGCCTGATCGTAGTCGGCAGCCGGGGCATCAGCGGACTGAAAGAAATGATGCTTGGAAGCGTCAGCCATAAAGTGTCTCAATTATCGCCCTGTCCGGTATTAATTGTTCGATAGAAAAAAAGTAAATTTCTGCTGAACATCTTGCTAATGATAGCGGCGACCATCGTCCGAGACTTAAACTTTCATTCACTACGTGTCAATAAACACAACCTTAAATAAACTTGTTTTTTGTAATACAGCTTTACCAAAAGAGGCGCCTCCCTTTGAACAATAAGGGATGACGCCTCTATCTGGTTTGGTTTCAAATCCAACTGCCTAGTTGCCACAGCGTTTCAATTTGCTTTCTCAGTTTCCTATTCGAAGGTTAGCTGCCCGTTCACATAAAAGTCCCGTATGCTCTTAAACATACCTTCCTCTTTTCATTGTTGCATATTCCATCTATTTCTTTGCTGCTTTATTGGCCGGCGCAAACCAACCGAATAAAGCAATGGCCACTAAAACGCCATAGAAGATCAGCGTCCAGGTGGTGCTGTGCGGAAAGTGATGGTCCAGGATTCCAATATCCTCATGGGCAAGGGTAATGACCACCAGTTTGACACCGACCCAGGCCACAATGGCATATGCGGTTGTTTCCAGTGCGGGGCGCTGATTAAGAAGTTTTACAAACCAGGTTGCTGCAAACTTAATCAGGATAAGGCCTGCAATTCCGCCTAGGACAACAACAATAAATTGCCCTCCATCCATACCGCCGAAATCATCAAGCGGTGAATCCGGAAGGCCGAGAGCTAAAGCAACCGCAGCAAGAATCGAATCAATGGCAAAAGCGAGATCCGCTAAAGCAATCTTTCCGACTGTGGGCCAGAAACCTTTTCCGGCAGCCTCCTCTTTTGCCTCCTCATGAATGTTCTCATTTTTTTTCCCGAAACGGGCCTTCACCACATGCTTTAAGCCCAGGTAAAGAAGATACGCTGCTCCTATCGCCTGAATCTGCCAGACATTTGCGATAAACGAAATGGCAAAAAGTGCCGCAAACCGGAAGGCAAATGCCATGATGATTCCATAATTTATCGCTCTTTTTTTCTGATCATCAGGTAAATGCTTGGCGATTACTGCCAGTACAAGGGCATTATCAGCCGACAGCAGTCCTTCTAATCCAATTAAAATGAGTAATGTCCAGGCATATTCCAGCCAGATAGACTCCATTAACATCGTTCCTTTCTAAAACGTAAAGTGTGCTGTAAAAGTTGCGATATCAACAGCATTCCCCTTCTCATCTATCGTTAATCCAATTGAGTAGGTTGGTATTTCTTGGGGGCTCTTCGTGTTGGCAAAAACCAGAAATCTACATGTGCAACATGCTAAATGATAAGTGATACATCATTTAAGTATAGTATTCGTGTTGTTTAAAATTACCAAAATGAATAAAGGTATAATGTAAAATGGTGAAAAAAAGAATATAATGAATACAGGTGCAAAGACATTGAGGCGGTAAAGCAACTTCTACCGGTCAGCGTGTCGTTGGAGTAGATAATTAAACGGATGAGATGTCAGAATTTATAGTAAACAATGCTTTCAAATGGAGGAAGCAGCCTTTTCTGATGTTCAGCAGGCAAAACCTTTGATGTACAGCCTGAACAAAGCCATTTGATTCCAGTATTTTAATCAATGCGGCGGAATAAGGAATTTTTTTGAATTATCAGCAGAATCATTTAAAAGGTATCTTTAGCTTCTGAGAGGCGCACTTTATTACAGGCTCAAACTTTGTCATAGACGGCGGCTGGACGGCCGGAAAGAAACTATAATAAAGGGAAAAGCACCTTGCAGCTGGGGTGCTTTTCCATATACATAACTGGAGGTAGAATACACTTGATGCAGCAAGATCTCTCAATCATATCAAATCAAAAATCAACAGCCGTGCTGAAAATGGTCATCTCCATGGTGATTTTCGGTTCCATCGGCTTTTTCTCAGAGCATACCAATCTGCCGTCATTTGAATTGGTATTCATCCGCTGCCTTTGCGCGACGCTATTTTTAAGCTTCTGCTGGATGGCGTCCGGCCAGTATAAAACCGAAAAGTGGAGCAAGAGAGAAGTGCTGCAAACATTGGCGTGCGGTTTCTTTCTTGTATTCAACTGGGTGTTCTTATTTAAGTCTTTTGAAGAAACATCTGTCACGATTGCCATCTCGGTTTATCACCTTGCACCGGTGCTTGTTCTTCTCCTGGGAAGCATCATCTACAGAGAAAAATTAAACGTCATCTCCGTCAGTTCCATTATCATCTGTTTTCTGGGAACTGCGCTGATTTCCGGGATTAATGGCAGCACATCACTAACGCAGCTGATGGGATCAGGAATCATTTGGGCCGTTCTCGCCGCATTGTTTTATGCGTTCACTACTTTATTGGGAAAAGGCATTCACAACCTCAGCCCTTACGCGACCACCTTCCTGCAAACCGGTTTAGGGATCATTATCCTGATTCCGTTTATTCACTTTGGTGCTTTTGGCGGCCTGTCTCAGGGGAACTGGGTCATGGTGGTGTCTACCGGTATTATTCATACAGGTATTGTGTATTTGCTGTTTTTTGACAGTTTGCGTTTTTTATCAACGAAATTTATTTCAATTATTGTCTTTCTCGACCCGGCTGTCGCGATCGTGCTGGATACCGTCTTCACAGGCTTCCGCCCAGACCTCTATCAAACACTAGGCATCATGATGATCTTTGCGGGCATGGCTTTGACGCTTGTCAGGAGGCAGGGGAAAGCGGATATGGTCGCTGAGGGTAAGGATATTGAACAAATTCAGTAACACTAATAGAGAAAACGCAAAAAGGCCTAAGCGGTCTTTTTTTGTTTTAGGCCTTTTTACTCTCGCTAATCCTTAAAATAAGATAAACTTTCTAGAAAAATATTGTAATAATATTTCAATCTAGTTAAAATCATTGAATGAATATTACTTTTATTACAAAAGGAGAGAGAAAATGAAAAAAAGAAAGAGGCGGACCTTTAAAAGGTTCATTGCAGTATTTTTAGTGTTGGCCCTAATGATTTCATTATTGCCAGTAGATGTACTAGCAAAAACCACAGAAGAAGAGGAGGGAAATCGTGTTGCGGCTTCTGATCCAGAAGAAACTCTTCAGAATGAACAAACAGAGCAAGCTGTACCTTTCAATCAAAAAGATATAAACAAAGAGGGAGAGATTACCTCAGAAAGAACTGAAAATACAAAGCTCTATTATGAAGGGGACGGTGTTTATAAACAGGAAGTATATCTTGACCCTATTCATACAAAGGAAACACCGAATGCTGACTGGGAAGACATTTCTCCTGAGTTAAAAGAATCGACAAGCAAACAAGTCGAGACAGAGAATGCCGTTTTGAATTCAGATTTTCAAAAGCAAATGAAGAACGGGCTTTATGCGACTTTTGAGCACAATGACCACAAACTTACATATTCACTTGCAGAAGCGAAAGGCCCAAATAAAACTTCACTTACTCCGAAAGACACCTCAGCAGATTTTAAGACTGACAGTAATGAGATTGTTTATCCGGATGTTTTTCCGAATATTGATCTTCAGACTTTCACATTCAATGAAAACATAAAAGAAGATTTAGTCCTTCATCAGTATGATGGATACAACACATTTACATTTCAGGTCAAAACCGATTTACAGGGTAAAGAACAAGAAGATGGTTCCATTGATTTTTCTGATGAAAAAGGAAAAGTTGTTTTTTCTGTGCCTAAGCCTTTTATGACGGATTCAAATCTAGATGAGCTTTCTGGCGAGGTTGAACGGTCAGACAAAGTCAGCTACAAGCTGGAAAAGAATGAAGAAGGGTATTTGCTTCATCTCACGGCAGATGAGAACTGGTTGAAAGATCCGGAACGCGTATATCCAGTCTCTATCGACCCGTCAACATCTTTATCTGTTTCATCAGATACGTTTGTCATGAGTGCCTACCCGACGACCAACTATTCGGCATCTTCACAAAAATGGGATGCTAATCTGAAGGCCTATGTGCTGAAAACGGGTTATTACGACAAAACAACAGGCACCAATTATGCGTTTATGAAATTTAACAATCTAAAACCGATTCAAAATATGACAGTCAGCAAAGCTACATTAAAAACATACGTAGCCCATTCCTATTATGGAACAAAGGCAACTGGTCTTTGGTTGGATACAGTCAACAGCAATTATGATAATGCAAAAGTTACTTGGAACACAAAACCCGCATCTAAAAATATCGGAAAAGCCGATGTCCATAAAGGACAGTGGGCGAGTTACGATGTGACGGCTGCTGTAAAGTCATGGAACTCCGGCGGGGCCAATTATGGATTTAAGCTTCATGCAAACGGAAACGGAAAGGAATATTGGAAAAAACTAATTTCCTCAGCGAACTCAAACAATAAGCCTTATATTGAAGTGACATACACCATCCCGAAGGCGAGCACACCTGCTGTTAAAGCATACAATAACGGGAACGGCACTGGTTTTTTCAATATCAGCTGGAAAAAGGCCGAGGGTGCAAAAGGCTATAAGGTATGGATTTATAATGGGAAAGAATATCAAGCGATCTCAGTCGGCAACACGACATCCTGGAGCACAAAAGGGAAAAACATTTGGCCGACAAGTGCAGAAATTTCATCCGGTAAGTACAAGCTTCACCTTGATGGAAACGGCGGAACTGAATTAGCGCTAGATCCATCTCCAGTGTATAAGAACTCCGGCGGAAGCTATGCCACAAGCAAAAACTATTGGATCGGGGTCAGCGCGATCTTTGATCAGGGAGAAGGAGCGATGTCCGCACCGGCAAAGCCTGTTATCCCTAATGTAGGAAAAGCACAAGCACCGTCAACAAAGGGCTTTAATAATGGGAATGCCACAGGATACTTCGATCTTTCTTGGAAAGCTGTATCAGGTGCAACCGGCTATAAAGTTCAGGTGTTCAATGGGAAAGGCTTTGAGACACTTGATCTCGGAAATCAGACGTCTTGGACCACCAAGGGGAAAAAGATCTGGCCGACAAGTGCAGAAATTAAAGCGGGAAAATATGCTCTTCACCTAAAGGATGGAAGCGGAGCAGAGCTGCCGATCAATCCCGGACCAACCTATAAAAACGCCGGTGGGGATGCAGCCAAAAAAAATTACTCTTTTAAAATAATCGCCTATAACAAAGACGGCGAAGCCATTGCATCACCGGCTGCCAACCCGACACTTCCTGATATCGCTAAACCAAAGAACTTATCGGGTTATGTGTATACAAACACAAAATCAAGCCAAACTGGCTATGTGAATTTGATATGGGAAAAGGTTCAAAATGCGAAAGGCTATAAAATTAATATCTATAACGGCAAAGAATATCAGTCCTATGATGTTGGTAACGTGGATCATTGGACAACCCAAAATAAAAACATTTGGCCGACTTCTGAGGAAATAAAAGCCGGAAGCTACAAGCTGCATACAGACGGAAAAGGCCGTGAATTGGCACTTGACCCGTCACCTGTCTATAACAATGCAAATGGAAATTACAAAGGGAAGAAGAATTATTCCTTCACTCTTTCCGCCTATGATGCGAATGGTGAAACGATCCCGACAGCACCCTTTAACCCAACGTTCAATGAAGGCGCAGAATTCCTTGGAACGGAAGAATACTGGTCTATCATTGATATCCCAAGCGGCCAGTTAAACGGTGCGACAGGAAATGTCATTGTGAATGAAGAAGATATGTCAATTGACGGGCGCGGACCGGGACTTGGCTTATCGAGAACCTACAACAGTCTTGACAGCTCCGATCACTTATTTGGACAAGGCTGGTATGCTGATGCAGAAACATCTGTCATCCCGACGGACGGCGGGGCAATGTATATTGATGAAGACGCTACGACACATCGATTTACTAAAAAAGCCGATGGCACGTATCAGCCGCCGACCGGTGTATATCTTGAATTAACAGAAACAGCTGATCAGTTCATATTAAAAACAAAGGATCAAACCAACGCTTATTTTAATAAAAAAGGCGGCAAACTCCAAAAAGTAGTGGATGGCCACAACAATGCAACTGTCTACACTTACAATGACAAAAATCAACTGACAGCCATTACAGACGCATCAGGCCGCAAGCTCACATTCATATATGATGGAAATGGCCATGTGACTTCCATCACCGGGCCTAAAAATAAGAAAGTCACCTACTCATATGAGAATGATTTACTGAAGAAAGTCACGGACACAGACGGGACTGTCACAAGCTATGACTATGATGGCGAAGGGCGTCTGGTCAAACAATATTCAGCCAACAGTATCGAAGCAAAGCCTGTCTTTACCGAATATCAGTATAGCGGGCACCGTCTCGGAAAAGCGATCAACGCTAAAAAAGAAACATATGTCTATAGCTATGATGCTGATAAAAAGACGCTTCTCATGACACAGCCAAATGGCCGGAAAGTACAGTATGGCTATAATGAAGCGGGAAATCCCATTCAGGTCATTGATGATGCGGAAGGGCTAAAAATTACAACGAATACAAAATATGAAGGCAATAATGTCGTAGAAGATGTAGATCCAAACGACGTCGGCACCGGAAAAGCAACGGAAATCTATCAATATGACAAAGATGGCAACGTTACATCCGTTAAAGACGCATATGGAACTGAGACATACGAATACAACAAAAACAACGACGTCACAAAGATGAAGGATACCGAAGGGAATGTCACTGATATTGCCTATGACGGACTGGATGCTGTATCTGAAACCGATCAGAGCGGAAAATCATCTTCAGCGGCTGTTTATGATAAATACGGAAATCAGATTCAATCCAGCAAAGATTTATCAGCCTCAACTAATATTCTGAAAGATGGAAGCTTTGAAGCACAAAAATCGGGCTGGAATCTGACTGCATCTAAAGACAGCGGCAAAATCTCAGTCATCGCCGCTAAAAGCGGGGTTCTATCCGGATCAAAGGCATTGGAAGTCTTGAGCCAATCAACGACTGCCGGAACAGATCTCGGGTATTCGTCAGCGACACAAACAGTTGAGCTGGAGCCGAATACAACCTATACATTAAGCGGGAAAATCAAAACAGATCTAGCGAAATCAAGAGCCTACTTTAATATTGATTTGCGAGACAAAGATCAAAAACGAATTCAATGGATTCACAATGAATACAGTGCATTAGCCGGGAAAAACGACTGGACCAAACGGCAAATCACTTTTACGACTCCAGCAAATGCAGGAAAAGCTGTAGTGTACATGGAAGTCGATCATAGAGATAAAGATGGCAAAGGGAAGGCATGGTTTGATGAAGTACAGCTGGAAAAAGGCGAAGTATCGTCAAGCTATAACCCAGTTCAAAACAGCAGCTTCACATCGGCAACGGAAAACTGGAATGTAAGCGGGGCATCTGTTGATTCTGAAGAAGGCTTTAATGATGACGTATCATTAAAAGCTGCCCGGACCAGTGCGTCCCAAGCCGGATCAGTCACAAAACAAACCGTTGTCTTAGGGCAAAGCGCAAACGACAAACCAGTTTATCTTACACTGACAGGAATGTCGAAAGCCAGCAGCGTTAAGTTTACAGATGAAAAAGACTATTCTCTGCAGGCGAATGTCACTTACGCGGACGGCAGCACAGGTGTATACAATGCGAAATTCCCTTCTGGAACACAGGAATGGAACCGGGCTGCAGTTGTTATACCAAAAACAAAGCCAATCAATAAAGTCGATATCAGCATTCTGTTCCAAAAGAGTGCGACAGGCACAGTCTGGTTTGATGATATCCGTCTGATTGAAGGAAGCCTTTTAACCAAAAGCACGTATGACAGTAATGGGAACTATATGACCAAGGAAGAGGACGAACTAGGTTACGCCACTTCAACTGATTACGATGAAACTGGTAAAAAAACGTCTGAAACGGATGCAAAAGGTGAAAAAACAACCTATACGTATGATCAGGCAGACCAATTGACAAACATGACGCTCTCTAACGGCACGTCTATCCTTCACAGCTATGATAAGGAAGGCAATGAGGTAAGCAAAACCATCCGGGCGGGAGCAGATCAAACCTATAAATACGAATATGATGTGATGGGCAAGCTTGTCAAAACAACTGACCCTCTGGGAAATGTGTTAGCAAGCGAATATGATGCCAACAGCAACCTGACCAAAACCATTTCACCGAATGGCACCGAAGTGTCTCTTTCTTATGATGGAACAGACCGGGTGAAATCAAAATCGTATAACGGTACAGAAAAGTACAATTTCACATATGACAAAAATGGAAATGAAACGTCGGTCGTTAATAAAGAGCAGAACACCACAAAGAAACGGACATTTGACAACAATAACCGCTTAACCGAATTGAGTGACCGGGGCGGCAGCCAAACGTGGACATATCCTAGTGACTCCGATAAGCTCAAAACCTTCTTATGGAGCCACGGGGACCAAAAAGGAACAAATCAATTTACGTATAACAAACTGGATCAAATGATTGAGATGAAAGACAGTGCATCATCATATTCATTTGATTATGATGAAAATGGCAACGTCCAAACCTTTATTACGGGCAACGGCGGCGGAACAAGTTTTTCTTATGACGAAAGAAACCTTGTAAGCTCGCTGCATATCGGCGACAAAAACGGCGGAAGCATTCTGACGGAAAGCTATGAGTACGACGCCAACGGCAATCGCACAACGATAAACAGCTCAGCAAGCGGCAAGGTGCAATATGAGTATGGGAAGCTGAATCAGCTTGTCAAAGTAACCCATGAAGACGGTACTGTCATTGCATACACATATGACGGATTCGGAAACCGGAAAACCGTTACAACTGTAAAAGATGGCTCAAGCAAAACGGTGAACGCTTCCTTCAACATCATGAACCAGCTGACAAAAGTCAATAATGAAAGCATCTCTTACGATAAAAACGGCAACCGCACATCCGACGGCACATTCACATATACGTGGGATGCAGAAGATAACCTGGCCGCCGTTACAAAAAAAGGCGAAGACAAGCCATTCGCAACGTATAAGTATGACGAAAAAGGAAACAGAATCCAAAAAACCGTCAACGGAAACGTCACGAACTATTTCTATGACGGAGACAGCTTGAACGTCTTGTATGAAACTGACGCAGACAACAAAGTCACAAAATCATACACGTATGGTGACAGCGGCCAGCTGTTATCCTACACAGAGAATGGCAAGAAATATTTCTATCACTACAACGCACACGGAGACGTCATCGCAATCTCAGACAGCACTGGAAAAACCGTTGCCAAGTATCAATATGACGCATGGGGAAATCCAACAAAAACCGAAGCAAGCGATGAAGTAAAAGACAACCGCTACCGCTACGCAGGCTACCAATATGATGAGGAAACAGGCCTGTACTACCTCATGGCCCGCTACTACGAGCCAAGAAACGGCGTGTTCTTATCGCTCGACCCAGACCCGGGCAGCGACGGAGATTCATTGGATCAGAATGGGTATACTTATGGAAATAATAACCCGGTGATGAATGTTGATCCGGATGGGCATTGGGTATGGCTTGTGGTAAATGCCGGATTTGCAGCCTATGATGGGTATAAGGCGTATAAATCAGGAAAAGGGTGGAAAGGTGCTGCTTGGGCAGCTGCTTCTAACTTTGGTCCTGGGAAGATATTTAAGGGTGCTAAGAGGGTTTATAAAGCTACCCAACAAATGAGTAGGAGGGCTTCATTCAGGGCTGCTAAACGGGCTGCCGGAATACCTACTTCTTCTCAATTTAAAATGCATAAAAAAGTATACGATGGTAGTAGTGAGCATAGAACTGTATATTCTTTTGGTAGAATTGGAAGAGGAAGTCATAAAAAATATGTGGTACTTCATAAACATGATAAACGAGGTAGAGGGCCCCATTTCCATGGTGTTGGAAAAGGTAGAAGTCCATTAAAAAAAGGGAGGTACAATCAACTCAAAGGACATTATCCAGAACATTTTAAAGGATATAGAACAAAAAGAAGGAGATAGGGTAATTGAGAAGAAAATTAGATGAAAAACTTAAGAAGAATAAGAAAAAAATTTTAATAAAACAATTAAAAGAGAGATTACAATACTGCGAAAAAAAAGGATTTGTTTATCAACTAGCTGATGTAGGGCAAAGCCGCGATTTGTTGGAAGCTGTCTTATCAAATTCTGTTGAAGGTATGTTGCGTGAAATGAAGGTGAATAGCAAAAAGGAGGCTAAACAGTTATTAAAAGAAACCATTGTTACCTTGGGTTCTGAGAGCATAAATGATATTGTCTATCTATTTCATCCACATAGTGATGAAGTGGGAGCCATCAAGAGTACCCTGAAAGATTGTGTAGAGCATCTAGGCTGTTTATTAGATTTTATTGAATTTGAAGGTCAATTACTTTCTAATAGCTTTATCTTGCTAGAACCATCTTTTACATTTGCAATCTGTTTATTTCACACCGAATATGGTTGTGAGCTCTTTTATGCAAAAAAACTGTAAGTTTATAACTTAATCATTTAGTCTTTGAATACGTGGTTTCAGTTTGACCACGGTAAAGCTAATAGAAGGCATATATAAAATCAAAAGCGGGATTGATTTGAAAGATTCTCCAGATGATTATTTGCATTCAAAAGATGATATAAATGATTGGATAAAACAATATACAAAGTAAGATATTTTCGGCTTGATGATGACTTATGATTATCATCAAGCCCCTTTTATATACGGATTTGTTGGTATAAAAACAGAGGTTAGTCAGGAGAGGAAGAATGTACAAAACAATTGAACAATTGATAGATTATATTGACGGGGGTTGCAATGTTTTAAAGGTCGATTATCAGTTCTTTAAAAAAGAACTCTTAATTGAGATTCAGGTTGTTCAAAATAAAGCTGAATATACGCATAATATTATTTATCAAAATGTTGCTTCTGTTTATTTTAATGGAGGTGACGGTGATATAAGATTGGAAAAAATAGATCCGGAAGAATACAATTGGCAAGTTTTTGAGATGAGTTATCATCCAGAAGGAATCGGGAATCTAACAAATTGTGTAATTCCGGAGTATCAATCAAATGCTAACTTTCTCATTGACATGAACAGAATGCTGATTGCTATAGAAGCTGAAACAGTTCGCTTTGATGATCAATCGTTTTATGCATACCAATTAAACACTAAATAAGAAAAGAGAGGTTGTCAGCCTCTTTTCCTATAGAACATAACATCAGCCAGACGAAATGTAAAAGACAACGTCATCGCGTTTTAAGACTGAATTGGAAAGTAGCTTTATATCAAAACGATTAATAAACTAGGCTGTCCGTTACTAATAGCTAATAAATGGCTTATTCTTATCACTTCATTTCTAACCGGGAGCATAACCAATGAAAAAATTAAAAATGAATAAAATCATCAACACGAACCCAAGATTATTTTTTCCATGCTGAGTCGGATGAAGCACCTGAATCAGAAGCATTTGATCAGCTTACAGTATCAAAAGAAGGTTTTTGGGTTGGGACGGTCAACTGTTACAGGACAGACCTTAAGCCGTCTCTATATTTGATTTCTGCCGATGTGAGTCCAGAGATGAAAGAGATAACATGCTGTGACTCGAACGGTGAAGCCCTTGACGTTCAACAGGTGAAACTGACAAGTAACGCTGTTTACGCAGTGGTCTCTTCAGGTGTTTATAAGCAGGATATCCAATAAGGTGGAGGGATGAGACTATGATGAATTGGCACGCTTTAAGTCAGACAAAACAAGACCGCATCTGGTCAGAAGTGAACAAGCTCATAAAATGGAAACCCGGAAGCAGATGTCATCACATCATCCCGCCTTCCATATCGAGTGTTTGAAATTTCAAGCGGGATGAGCGGTAAAGCCAGTAATGATGATGTGGTCAGAGTGCTGAATGATTTAGAGACTTCGATTTTAAAAGCACTTCAATCATGTACTGGAAAAAGCGATATGATGTACGCATTAGACTGGCAGCATGACGGATATATCTTTAGCCCTCATCAGACAATGCCTCAGGATGAATTTGGCGAATGGCCTGTTTCCGTATTTCCAAATGGAGACTATTATTTCTTTTTTCATCAGGACTTTTCATGGGGGCCTTTGGGTGATCCGTGGAAATGTACAACCACTGTGTTTGGTGAAGAGCTGTTGGAGGCGATAGATAACTATCCGCCTATCCTGTTTCAAGATAGATGAGTTTGTTATTAAACATGTGTCTTTCATAATGTAAGTGAGTATGGAGTATAGGAAAGCGTCAACGGAGGAATCGAAATTGGCAGATGAGTTGAGTATTTCAGGAACTTCTACTATTATGTTTCAGTATATCAAGAAATGGCGTCTTTATAGGGAAAGAGATAACGTTCTTGGTACCATTTATACTATTCAGTTATCAGCTGTTTATCATTCCCGTTCGATTGTTTTCACATTCAAAGACGTTTCAGCTGTTAAGGTACGAGATATGGAAACGCTTTCGGATATGTCTGATGGTCTTCTCCACATTGAATCACAGCCACAAGGCATGTACCTTGTGGAAGAATGGGAAGAGCAGACGTTTCGCTTTTATTGCCGGCAATATGAGGTGGCTGAAGGGAGAGGATCAGCGTGTTTGAAAAACTGAGAAAAAGACAGCAAGAGCTTGAAGAAAAGCCGTACCCTGATGAATTGTACGGCTTTGAAGCAGAAATATATGAGTTTTTTATGCTTGTTGCTGGCAGTTTGGATTATGTCCTGGCGAATAAAAGGATGCCCCGGCATCAGCGGCGTTCGTTGGAGAAAAGTTTTTTTGAGCTGTATCCTGAAATATCGCCGGATATGATCAAAAATGATACCGATCTGTACCATTACATTTTCTTCTATGAACAAGTCAGACAAGAGATTTGCTTTGCGCTAGCCACGGAGGAGAATTCTATGGAAAAACCTCTATAAGCAGTATCGGCAATTTGGACATGGTTGATCTTAAGCCAGACCAAACCATTACGTCGTGCGAACTTGAAGATGCAGAGTCGTTTTATCGTTTTTGGCAAGGGCTTACCTATGAGCGAATCATGATACAGGTGATAACGACTGGTTCAATTATAGAACAACTGTCCGAGTATTTTGAAGGTCATGCTTACAAGGTGACGAAGCTGGCCAAAAGGGAATTTCATTTCCATTCCGTATTAAAGAAAGCAGACCGTGATATTGCAGATTTTCTCTTTCTGTTAGCTTCTATCAATGATGATGTTTTTCTGATCACTGATCCTCAACCGGATAAAAGCTATTTTTTCGAGGGGAAGCTCCAATGCCTGACGGACTCAGGCGAACGGATCATGTGGTTTGAATACGATGCTGTGGACATCTATATGGTTGGCGACGACTCATAAAAATAGGGGGAATCCATTTGAATATCACACAATACGAGAAATTGAAAAAGCATCTTTCTCATGCGGATACAGGTCCATTTACATTAAACGAGTTTATTTTCTATATGAAAGCAGATGATCGTTATATTCATATTCCTGTGTTTGAATTAAAACTCTCGACTCAAACCTGTGACATTCATTTGCGGTTTGAAGACATCAGTGCATCGAAGCTGGATGATCTTGAATCCATCGATTCGGTTGAATTGGAGATTTTACCGACTGATGATCAATGGGAAAGACTCCGTTATTATGTGTATGATCAAGAAGACCAAATGAGTTTCTATTGTGGCGGATGGGATGTGATCAAGTGTGACAAGAAGTCACACTGATTTTCCCCACTTTCCAAGTGTCCTGCTTTTTGCTGCAGCATATGTAACGAGAAACGGAAAAGTCACGATCAGGAAAGCCAAAGGCACCCAATTTGATAATCCGGTTACATAATGGAGTGTGATTGACAAAAGAGTTAGGAAACTCAAGGTGCAAGTGACGTTTCGTACAGCTTTTTCGCTTCTTTTATATTTTTCTTTCATGGTGGATTGATCACTGTATATCGGCGAGGTCCCGGGCTCAGCCGAAAAGATATGCATACCTTGTGAAGAGCAAACACGCTCCCATCCGGCCGCTTCAAACATCTCAGTGTATTCCGCCAAGCTTTCTTCCCCAACATCATGATAATCAATACTGTAGATCAATTTCCGCGGCTCAGCTTTTCTAAGCTTATATCCCATAAACGCAAATGAATCGAGCACCCAGCCTTTGCTGGCCATATCACTTAGTCTCTTCATATCTTTTTCTTCTGAAAACGCCAATCCTTCAGACATCATATATTTTTTCTGTTTCATGACTAATCTCCTTTCAATTGTTGAAAAGCGCGTTCTCCGTGTTCAGCCATCACTTTTCTGCGCTGAATTTCTTTTTTGAGTAATTCTTGGCCATTTCGTGTTGTTTGGTACACTTTGCGGCGCGGGTTGTCATTGTTGACAAGCTCAATGATCTCTTCTTGCAGTAATTTCTTTAACAATGTATATAAGGTAGCCGGGCCGATCGTGAAGGAGTCATCGGTCATTTCCTGAATCTCCTGCATGATCGAGTATCCGTGCTTTGGTTCCAGCAATGTTAAGACAATATAATAGGCTGGATCGGTAAGCTGATCCATTTCCTGCGGACGCTGCTTTGGCAAGTGTTCACCTCATTCCTTATATCAATAAACGATATATCAACCATTGATATAATAAAATTTTCCTCTCTGTTTGTCAACACAATTTTCTTCTGCTTTCAGCCATCATAAAGCAATAATCACCGAGTATGCATTAATGTATGCGTTTTCATAGAGGGGGAATCTTGATGAAAAAGTGGATGGCTGCGGGTTTTGTGATGATGTTGATGCTGTGTTCCGGCGGGATTGAGAGTGTGAAGGCGGCGGAGCAGAAGGTGTATCAGTTTGATTTTGGAAGCTTTTCGGTTGAGCCTGATTACATTGGTGTCAGGGCGTCTGATCGCTATGACCGGTCAAAGGGCTACGGTTTTCAAACACCGGAGAATATGAAGGATGTGACGGCATCCGGGACTGGTGTGAAGAGTGATGCGGTTCAGTTTTTAGCGTATGGGACGAAAAGTGACAACACGTTTAATGTCGATCTCCCGAACGGCCTTTACGAGGTGAAGGTGACGCTTGGCAATACGGCAAGGGCCAGTGTGGCGGCGGAGGGTGTGTTTCAGGTCATCAATATGACGGGAGACGGTGCGGAGGATACGTTCCAAATTCCTGTCACCGACGGGCAGCTGAATCTGCTGGTGACAGAGGGAAAAGCAGGCACCGCCTTTACGCTCAGTGCCTTGAAAATCAAGAAATTGTCTGATCAGCCGGTGACAAACCGAACCATTTATGTCGGCGGCGATTCGACGGTGTGCAATTATTATCCGCTCAACAGCAGCAAGCAGGCGGGCTGGGGGCAGATGCTGCCTCACTATGTCGACAAACACACCTTTCAAGTCAGAAACATGGCGTCAGGCGGGCAGATCGCGAGAGGGTTTCGAAATGACGGGCAGCTTGAGGCGATCTTGAAGTATATCAAGCCGGGAGATTATTTTATGTTGCAGCTCGGCATTAATGATACAAATCCGAAGCATCATGAATCTGAAGCGGAGTTTAAGGAGATGATGCGAGATATGATTCGCCAGGTGAAAGCGAAGGGTGCGGAAGTCATCCTTTCAACACCACAGGGACGGGCGACAGATTTTACGTCTGAAGGCATTCATTCGTCTGTCAACCGATGGTATAGGGCTTCTATTTTGGCTTTGGCCGAAGAGGAGAAAACGCACCTCATTGACTTAAATGTCCTCAGTTCGGCTTACTTTACATCAATCGGTCCGGAAAAAACACTCGCGTTATATATGGACGGAGATACGCTGCATCCTAACCGCGCGGGAGCCGACGCACTGGCGCGGCTAGCCGTTCAGGAGTTGAAACGCCAGAGAATTGAAGGATTTTAATACGTCATTTTTCGGCAAAACACATATGCCTGCGTGAATTAGCGTATAATGAGAACATCTGCAAGAGACAGGAGTTTATACATGAGTCATTTTAAAAACTATCAAATCAGTCATGACATTTTACGAGCATTAGAAGGACTGGGATATACAGAACCGACCAAGGTGCAGCAGAGCGTGATCCCCGCTGCCCTAGAACGAAAGGATCTTGTCGTCAAATCACAGACGGGAAGCGGGAAAACGGCTTCATTCGGGATTCCTCTCTGTGAACTGGCGGATTGGGACGAAAACAAGCCGCAGGCGCTTATTTTAACACCGACCCGTGAGCTTGCGGTGCAAGTTAAAGAGGATATCACAAACATCGGACGCTTTAAACGAATCAAAGCGACTGCCGTGTTTGGAAAGTCTTCTTTTGATAAACAAAAAGCTGAACTGAAGCAAAAAAGCCACATCGTTGTCGGCACGCCGGGACGTGTCTTGGATCATATCGAAAAGGGCACGCTGCCGTTAGACCGTCTGTCCTATTTGGTGATTGATGAAGCCGATGAGATGCTGAATATGGGCTTCATTGAGCAGGTGGAGGCGATTATCAAGCATCTGCCGGTTGAGCGTACGACGATGCTGTTTTCGGCGACCCTGCCGGAGGATATTGAGAAATTAAGCCGTCAATACATGCAAAACCCGGAGCATATCGAAATCAAAGCGGCGGGGCTTACCACAAGGAATATTGAACATGCCGTGATTCAAGTAAGAGAAGAGCATAAGTTTTCTTTGCTGAAAGATGTGTTAATAACGGAAAATCCGGATAGCTGCATCATTTTCTGCCGGACGAAAGAACATGTCAATCAGCTGACCGATGAATTAGATAACTTAGGGTATCCGTGCGATAAAATACACGGCGGAATGATTCAGGAAGACCGTTTCGATGTCATGGATGAATTTAAACGGGGCGAGTACCGTTACTTAGTCGCGACAGATGTCGCCGCGCGCGGGATTGATATTGAAAATATCTCTCTTGTCATCAACTATGATCTGCCGCTTGAGAAGGAAAGCTACGTCCACCGCACAGGCCGGACGGGGCGCGCAGGAAACAAAGGAAAGGCCATTTCGTTTGTCACGGCCTTCGAAAAACGGTTTTTAGCTGACATTGAAGAATATATCGGGTTTGAGATTCAACAAATAGAAGCCCCTTCTCAAGAAGAAGTGGCCAAGAAGAAACCTGATTTTCTATCCAAATTGAATGACCGTCCGGAATTCAAAAAGGACAAAAGCGAAGAGCTGAATAAAGACATTATGAAGCTGTATTTTAACGGCGGAAAGAAAAAGAAAATCAGAGCTGTTGATTTTGTAGGAACGATTGCCAAAATTGACGGTGTGTCAGCTGATGACATCGGCATTATCACGATCATGGATAACGCCTCTTACGTGGAGATTTTAAACGGAAAAGGCCCTCAAGTTCTCAAAGTGATGAAAAACACAACCGTCAAAGGGAAAAAGCTGAAGGTGAATAAAGCGAATAAATGATGAATGACCTGCTCCCGGTTAAAGGGGCAGGTCATTTTGCTGCTGGCTTATATCCGCGCTGGTCTCCTCCGGGACAAAAGCGAGGATCACAATGCCGATTACAAATAGAACAATCAGGCTGAACACCGCAGTCGAGGATCTCCCGGTAACCTGAGCGGTAACGGCAATGAGCAGCGGTCCCATAATCGAAGCGAATTTTCCGAAAATGTTGTAAAAGCCGAAGAATTCATTGGCGTGGCGCTTTGGCACGAGCTTGGCGAAATAAGAACGGCTGAGGGCTTGAATGCCGCCCTGCGAGGTGGCGACAAGCATGGCCAGTATCCAGAAATCTAGCGTTGTCTCCATAAAATAAGCGTACACACAGACAATCATATAAATGACGATTCCAACGTACAGCATTGTTTTTCCCGTAAAGCGTTCTGCCAGTTTTCCGTATACAATGGAAAACGGCGCGGCGACGACCTGGGTGACAAACAGGATGATCAGGAGGCTTGAGGGGCTGATCCCTAAATCAGACCCATAGGAAGTCGACATCGTAATAATCGTGCCGACTCCGTCGATATAAAAGAAATAAGCAAGCAAAAAGAGGAACAGCGCCCGGTACTGCCTAATCCGTTTCATCGTTTGGCCGAGCCGCTTAAAGCTGTTGATAACAATATGAGGTTCTCTTTTGATGTAATAGCGCTGATGGACATGTTTCAGCATCGGGATGGTAAACAGCCCCCACCAGGCAGCCGTTATGAAAAAGGACAGCTGGCTTGCGGCCGATACAGACAGCGGAATCGACTCTGCTTGAGCAAGCAGGATGACAGCAATGCTGATGATAAATGGAATCGTGCTTCCTATGTAGCCTAAGCCAAAACCCCGTGCAGAGATGAGGTTCATTCGGTTCTCCGGGGTGACGTCAACGAGAAAGGCATCGTAAAACACGTTGGCGCCGGAAAAACCGATAGCTGATATCGTATAAAACAGCAATAAAAGCAGCCAATGTTCACTCGGAATAAAGGCTAGCATCGCGGTGCTGGCAACACCGGCTGACACAAAGAAACCGAAAAACTTTTTTTTGCACCCTTCATAGTCGGCGATCGTGCCTAAAATCGGCCCGAGCATCGCAAGAATAAACGTTGAAATCGCAATGGTATATCCCAAATAGGCAGTCGATTGAGCAGCTCCGACACCGCCTTCCGCAGCAGCTGCTTTATAAAACAACGGAAACACCGCGGTGGTCACGACAATCGAGTATGCAGAATTTGCCCAGTCATATAAAATCCAGCTGTTTTCTTGTTTCGTAAAACGTTTCATCACAAGCCCCCTCCTCTGGTAACAATACTTTTATTGTACGAGAAATGGGGCTGAAAATAATGGAAAGCACGTCAATTTTTACAAAATGTTTATGTTTTTGCGCTTCAAATCATACTTTTGGTTTATTGATGGGGATAGGTGTATCTGGTACCATTTAACTACATTTTACGTATTTTCCAGAAGGGATTCAGCAGAGAGGAGACAGAGCATGAGGCGAATAGGCTTGTGTATAAGCCTGCTGGTCACAGTTCTTGTGATGAGCGCATGCGAAAGTGAAGATGAGGCTCAGACGTTTGCAGATCGTGATCAAGAGACGGTCAAACAAACCACAGCCAAACCGATGAGCAATAAGAATAAACAGGACTTCCAGACCCTCCCAAGCGATAAGCAGCTGGCGATTGTATTCAGTTCCATGATACGTGTAAGCGAAGCATTTGATTATGGAATCGGCAATCCTGAATACTTTGTTCGGAGCAGCATGACTGTAGAAGAAGCAGACATTGCGAAGGAGAACCTTGGAGCGATTCAACTTGAAAACAAACCGCTCAAAAAACAAAACACTGAGGCAATCGCTTTGCTTCAAAAAACCCGCAATCATGGAATGAGCCGCAACGAAATGCAGCAGCTGAAAGAAAATCGTGCTGTTTTTTTTGAGATCACAGAACGTATGATCAAACTCATCAGCCAAGTCACACCGAAAAACGCGAAGAAGACAAGACAGCAGCTTGATCAGCTGAAAAAACAATATACGCAATACAGTGCCGAAAGCGTCAAAATCATGAACAGCATTGTCAAAAAGCAGGGGGCTGACAAGGCAGCATTTGAACGACATCTGGAGGCACTGCTTCAAAAACAGCCCGGGCAGCCGGTGCTGAGTGGATTGTATTGACCTGCTTCCTGCTCTTTCCCTGATGATATTGACCTAGTACAAAAAGAATGTACAATCAAGGTGTAGTTTGTTCTTAGTTGATTGGAGGAACATGTCATGAAAATTGCGAAGGTGATCAACAATAACGTGATCAGCGTGGTCAATGAACAGGGAAAAGAATTGGTCATCATGGGCAGGGGGCTCGCGTTCCAGAAAAAGACCGGCGATGATGTCGATGAAGACCGCATTGAGAAGGTGTTCACGCTCGATAACAAGGATGTATCAGAAAAATTCAAAACCCTTTTGTATGACATACCGATCGAGTGTATGGAAGTATCCGAAGAGATTATCAGCTATGCGAAATTAAAGCTCGGCAAAAAGCTCAACGACAGCATCTATGTGTCGCTGACCGACCATATTAACTTCGCCATCCAGCGCAATCAGAAAGGGCTTGATATCAAAAACGCCTTGCTGTGGGAAACAAAGCGGCTGTACAAAGACGAGTTTGCGATCGGAAAAGAAGCGCTGCACATGGTGAAAAACAAGACTGGCGTGTCTCTGCCGGAGGATGAAGCTGGCTTTATTGCCATGCATATCGTAAATGCCGAGCTGAATGAAGAGATGCCTAATATCATCAATATTACAAAAGTCATGCAAGAGATTTTGAGTATCGTAAAATACCATTTTAAGATTGAATTCAACGAAGAATCGCTTCACTATTATCGGTTTGTCACCCATTTGAAGTTTTTCGCGCAGCGTCTTTTTAATGGCACGCACATGGAAAGCCAGGACGATTTTTTACTGGAGACAGTGATAGAAAAGTACCATCACGCGTATGAATGCACGAAAAAAATCCAAACCTACATTGAGCGGGAGTATAAACACAAGCTCACCAGTGACGAGCTGCTGTATTTAACGATTCACATCGAAAGGGTCGTCAAATGAAAGCGTTGACATTTTTATTTTCTTGTGTTGATTTTTTCTTACATTCACATATGAGGATGTTAGGATTGTTACTGCTAAGCAGGCAAAACCTAAATTGCAATGAGTGCGGATGATCTCTGTCTGTACTGATGGTAATTTAGGTTTTTATTTTTTTCAGAGGGTGATGAGGGCGTTTCATAGGATTGTTACTGGTCAGGCAGGCAAAACCTAAACTACTCGTTCCTATTGCGATAGGGGTAGTTTAGGTTTTTTGTTTTTTAGCAGAAGGGATGAGAAAATGGGGATTCAAGCAGCGGCAAGGCATTTTACAGCTGGCTGGCGGGGAAGAAAATGCGTTTTCTTCTAAATAAGGGATTCTCTTTGTTACAGGGATACGAATCACTTCATTTGCCATCGGCTATGCAAGTGCAAGCTGAGCCGGCGTACAATTTTTCAGAGCGGCCATCTCTTGTACTCGATCAACAAATCATCGACTCATCGGCCGCTTGTATCTCGATTCATTTTCGGAACCAATTCCTTCCTTTTCATAAAAGCGCAGCGTTGAAGAAGAAATACCAAACATGTTGAATTCAATACATTCATCACTTTCATTTTGTTAAAGTTGAGTCTAAGTATAATCTAAAAATGATAGTACAGGATTCTAGTATGTAAGATTCGTTATTATCATTATTTTGACCGATGTTCCCTTTATGAAAATCATGTATGATCGACAAAGAAAACGCTTTCTTAGAAAGGGGAATGTCAACATGTCATCTTGTATGAAACGAGTGTTGTTGATTCTTGTCACTGGATTGTTTATGAGTTTGTCTGCAGTCACTTCTAATGCCTCGGCTCAAACAGGTGGATCGTTTTTTGACCCTTTTAACAGCTATAACTCCGGATTATGGCAAAAAGCAAATGGTTATTCGAATGGAAATATGTTTAACTGCACTTGGCGTGCAAATAACGTATCAATGACGTCATTAGGTGAAATGCGTTTGGCGCTAACAAGTCCATCTTATAACAAGTTTGACTGCGGGGAAAACCGCTCTGTTCAAACATATGGATATGGACTTTATGAAGTCAGAATGAAACCAGCTAAAAACACAGGGATCGTTTCATCGTTCTTCACTTACACAGGTCCAACGGATGGAACTCCTTGGGATGAGATTGATATCGAATTTTTAGGAAAAGACACAACAAAGGTTCAATTTAACTATTATACAAATGGTGCAGGAAACCATGAGAAGATAGTGGATCTCGGATTTGATGCAGCCACTGCTCATCATACGTATGCGTTCGATTGGCAGCCAAACTCTATTAAATGGTATGTCGATGGGCAATTAAAACATACTGCGACAAGCCAAATTCCGAAAACACCAGGAAAGATCATGATGAACTTGTGGAATGGTACGGGTGTTGATGAATGGCTCGGTTCCTACAATGGTGTAACACCGCTATACGCTCATTACGACTGGGTGCGTTATACAAAAAAATAATGTCAAATGTAATAAGAGCCTGCTGCTTCAATAATAGCCAGGCTCTTATGATTGTAATGTGAAGTTGTTGGCATGAATCTTCTGATCTGGGCAATACTTACCGAGATTATATCAGTCCTCTTTTGATTCATAAAAATCAGTTTTTTATCGGTCTGATTAATCCAATGTTTTCAGATACGTTAGGCAAAAAAACACCTAGAAGACTAGATGCAAATGATCAAAGCTACGGATATCATATTTTAATCGTAGATGTAAAAACCGGCAAAGCAATCGATTCTTTCAGCGTTTTTAATTACTACTATGCATCGGGTGTTGAAAGTCTGCCAGTCATTTCATATATCCAATAAGGTCATTCGCTCGGGCTGTTTCTGCACAAGGAACAGCCTTATTTTAGTTTGCCAGAAGGTGTAGAATGACCGTTTTTTATTTCTTGAAAAATGTTTTCTTGATTTTCTGGTTCAGGCTGGTTAACTGTGTTTGCGGCCGGCATATTCATCAATTTCTTAAATTCACCCATCGTGAGCGGTTTCTTGTCATCTTGCAATTCATATCCTATTTGGCCGTTTGCTTCAATCGTTGCATTCTTAATGTCCTTTATGCTGGAGATTCCATGAATCCTCAATCGCATTTCAAGCTGGTCAACTGTCAGCCGCAGTTTTTTCATATTTTCTATATTGAGTTTGCCATCTTCAATCACTAATTTCGCTTTGCCGGTTAAGAACTTTTCCATCCAATTGGCCTTCACCTGGAACCATTCCATGAGTATTAAAGCCGCAGTAAAAATACCGGCTGCCACAAGGGTTTTCCATAAACTTGTCTCTATAATCGGCTGGACAATAATCGTTCCAATGGAAATCATCACCACAGTTTGTGCTAATGTCATCTGGGAGATTGACTTTCTTCCTGAAATTCTTAGCAATATGATGCCGGATATAATTAAAATGAGTGCTTCCCAAGCAAAATTCATGCAATCACCTTTTTGTTTTGATTTTTCCATAGTATGGTCTTCGATTTTTAAATTATGCAGAACAAAAGGATTTCCGCCAGCGGAAATCCTTTTCTCATTAAAACGAAATAATCCCAATCAAAAGCGCCGCAATCGTCATCACAATTGTTGTCCCCACGGCCCATTTGATGGTGAATTTTTGATGGTCGCCAAAGCTGACGCCTGCCATTCCGACCAACAGATAGGTGGAAGGCACAAGCGGGCTGAGCAGATGCACCGGCTGGCCCAGCAAGGAGGCCCTTCCGATCTCGGCGGCGTCTATTCCGTAAGCGGAAGCGGCTTCTGCGATGATCGGAAGAACACCGAAGTAAAAGGCGTCATTCGACATGAAAAAGGTGAATGGCATGCTGACGATAGCTGTGATTAACGGCAGGTGCGGGCCCATGGCCTCAGGGATGAGTGAAACGAGAGAATGGGCCATCGCATCCACCATTTTCGTGCCTGAAAGAATGCCTGTGAATATGCCTGCCGCAAACACCATCGAGACAACGTTTAACGCGTTTCCCGCATGCGCTGAGATCCGTTTCTGCTGCTCTTTGACATTTGGGTAGTTGACCATCAAGGCGATGGCGAACGCGGTCATAAAAAGAACAGGGAGCGGAAGCAGGCTGGTGATCAGCGCAGCCATGAGGGCGACAGTCAGCAGAAGATTAAACCATTGGAGAGCGGGACGCTTGAGCGGATCTGCATCCTGATCGGAGGCAGGCGCGTGTTCAATCGAAATGACGCCGAGCCGCTTCCGCTCTTTTTTTCCGAGGATATAACTGACTGCAATCACCCAGAGAATGCCGGCGATCATAGCGGGAATCAGCGGCGTGAAGACCTCCGACGTGTCCAATTTCAAGGAAGCCAAAACCCTCGCAGTCGGCCCGCCCCACGGAATAATATTCATGACTCCCGAACCGAGCATCGCAATTCCGGCCAATACCAATCGATTCATGCCGAGCCGTTTGTACAGAGGCAGCATCGCCGCAATGGTAAGCATATAGGTTGTTGTCCCATCCCCGTCCAGCGAAATGGTCATCGTCAGAACCGCTGTGCCGACGGCAATTTTTAACGGGTCTCCTTTGACAAGCGATAAGATTTTGGCAATGAGAGGATCAAACAAACCGGAGTCAATCATTATACCGAAATACAGGATGGCAAATAACAGCATAATGCCGGTCGGGGCGAGGTCTGTTACACCTTGAATCATCATCTCGCCAAGATCTTTGCCAAATCCGCTGATCAAGGCAAATGCAACAGGAACAACAATCAACGCAATAAGAGCGGAAAGCCGGTTAGACATAATCAGGTACATAAAGACAATGATCATCACAAAACCGAGTATGGCAAGCACGCTATGACCTCCCTCAGTAAATTTTAAGTAAGCGCTTCCACCTTTTCTTTCTGAACAGAAGGCTTATTTCAAATATGTATGTCCTCATACTGATAGGTAGACCTAAAATCCTATTGAACGGATTAGGCAGTTTATCTGAAGAAGGCCGCGGGTAAATGTGCTGTAGAATGTTTCGTTTTAGATATGGAATCAATAAAAGGGGGAACGGACATGAGTGATGATCAAAGCAAACGTGTAAATGAACACGCAAAGGACGAGCAGCTTGAGCAGTACAGAGCCGATAACAGCGGGAAGAAAATGACGACAAACCAAGGTGTGCGGGTGTCAGAGGATGAGCACTCGTTAAAAGCCGGGGTTCGCGGTCCGACGCTGATGGAGGATTTTCACTTCCGGGAGAAGATGACGCACTTTGACCATGAGAGGATTCCGGAGCGTGTTGTGCATGCGCGCGGATATGGCGTACATGGCTTTTTTCAGGTTTACGAGCCGATGGCCGAGTATACACGGGCCAAATTTCTTCAGGACCCTTCAGTGAAGACACCGGTATTTGTCCGGTTTTCGACGGTCGCGGGTTCTAAAGGCTCCGCAGACACGGTGCGCGACGCCAGAGGCTTTGCGACGAAATTTTATACAGAAGAAGGAAATTATGATCTTGTGGGAAATAACATCCCGGTGTTTTTCATTCAGGATGCGATCAAATTTCCGGACTTGGTTCACGCGTTTAAGCCTGAACCTCATAATGAAATGCCTCAAGCCGCAACCGCTCATGATACGTTTTGGGATTTTGTCGCCAACAATCCAGAGTCAGCGCATATGGTGATGTGGACGATGTCTGACAGAGGCATCCCTCGCAGCTACAGAATGATGGAGGGCTTCGGCGTTCACACATTCCGTTTTGTTAATGAACAAGGAAAGGCGCGTTTCGTGAAATTCCATTGGAAGCCAGTGCTCGGCGTGCATTCTCTCGTATGGGATGAAGCGCAGAAAATTGCCGGGAAAGATCCCGACTTCCACCGCCGCGACTTGTGGGAAACGATTGAAAACGGCGGCATGGTTGAATATGAGCTCGGCGTGCAAATGATTGATGAAGAAGATGAGTTCAAATTTGATTTTGATATTCTTGACCCAACCAAGCTGTGGCCGGAAGAGCTCGTGCCGGTGAAAATCATTGGGAAAATGACGCTGAACTGCAACCAGGACAATGTGTTTGCGGAAACAGAACAAGTCGCATTCCACCCGGGAAATGTCGTGCCGGGCATCGATTTTACAAATGACCCGCTTCTGCAGGGCCGGCTTTTCTCTTATACGGACACACAGCTCATCCGTCTTGGCGGCCCGAACTTCCATGAGATTCCGATTAACCGCCCGGTATGTCCGTTCCATAACAACCAGTACGACGGCTATCACCGGATGACGATCAATAAGGGGCCGGTCGCTTATCATAAAAACTCTCTGCAAAACAATGACCCGTCGCCTGCGACAGCCGAAGAAGGCGGCTACGTCCACTATCAGGAAAAAGTCGAGGGCAAAAAAATCCGCCAGCGGAGCGACAGCTTCAACGATTATTACGCACAGGCGAAGCTGTTCTGGAACAGCATGTCTCCTGTCGAGAAACAGCACATCATCTCCGCCTTCTGCTTCGAGGTCGGGAAGGTCAAGAGCAAGGATGTACAGCGGCAGGTCGTTGATGTCTTCAGCAATGTGGATGAAGGCTTAGCGGAAGAAATCGCCAAAGGAGTAGGTGTGGCGCCGCCGGCGAAACGTAATGCGTCTAAAGAAATCTTGACCTCGCCTGCGTTAAGCCAAGCCCGCACAGTGAAAACAGCGTCATCAAGAAAAGTGGCTGTTCTCGCTGGAAACGGATTTCATGAAAAAGAGCTGCAAACCGTGCTGGATGCCTTAAAGCAAGAAGGAATCACAGCGGATATCATCAGCCAAACGCTGGGGTACATCACGAGCGGCAACGGACGGCAGCTTGAGGCAGGCGGCACGTTCCTGACGACTGACTCTGTTCTGTATGATGCCGTCTATGCCGCGGGAGGACCAGAGTTAAAAGACGACAAACAAGCGATGGCGTTTATCAGAGAAGCCTACAATCACTATAAGTCGATCGGTGCGGCAAATGAAGGAATTGATCTTCTTCTATCAGCTGTCGGGACAACAGAGGGGCCGGGACTTGTGACTGCTAAAGATGATGCTGATTACAACGCCTTCAGCAAGACGTTTATCGAGGCGGTCGCCGCTCACCGCCATTGGGATAGACGAATTTGATCTGCTCCTGTATCTTAAAAGAAGATACTTTTCATAAGGAGCATGACAGATGAACGAAAAACAGCTCGCCGAAGCTTACGAACGCGATGAAAATATGATGATTTTGGTGTTTGCCCAATGGTGCGTCAACCATGACCTTGATCCGCTGGAGCTGTACGCCAAGGCGTATCCGCAGCAAAAGCTCAATGAAAGCTTGAAAAAAACCATGGACGAACTGGCCGTGCCGAAACACGAATCCGAGCACATTCCGGACCAGACCGTCATTGCGGTGTTAGAGATGTTTGGAAATATAGATTTGGCACAAGCGGTTCATGAAGCGATTGCTGAGAGGGCAAAATAAATAAGGACGTAACTTCATATATTTACGTAAAAGCAAAGTCTTTCAAAAGATTTTGCTTTTTTTTATGGTAAATCGTAATCGTTCCTTTCCAAAAGAGATAAATTATATTATGATATGAAAATACAAATCGTAATAATTACTAAGAAGAGGTGGAGAAATGAGGAAGAGATGGCAGATGTGCTGCCTTCTGGCAGTTTTTTTATTCGCTTCCGGATGTTCTATGACAGAGGGCAGCAGCGATAATAAAGAAAATGAGAAGTCGATAAATTTGTTGTTTAATTTTCCTGCAAACACACTTGATCCGCATATAGATACAAACTATACGGCGGTCAGGGCCGGTGTGGCAGAAACATTGGTCAAAATTGATGATGAGGATTTAAAAATAAAGCCATGGCTCGCCGAGAAATGGGAAAGCAAGGATGGAAAGACATGGACATTTACGTTAAAGGAAAATCTAACGTTTCAAAATGGGAAAAAAGCGGATGCTGAAGCTGTGAAAAAATCGTTAGAACGAGCTATTGGCGAAAATGAAGCGATTCAAAACGCACTTCACATTGAGTCCATGAAAGCGAATAACCGTCAGCTCGTGATTAAAACGGATAAGGTGCGGCCTGAATTTCCATCCGAACTGGTTCATCCGAATACCGCTATTATCGATGTGGCCGATAAAAATGAAGCGAAAGCTCCAGTGGGAACCGGTCCATTTAAGGTGGAATCATTTACAAGCGGATCTTCTCTCTCTCTCATAAAATTTGAAGATTATTGGGACGGCGCTGCAAAATTGGACAAGGCTGTTTTCTCGTTCAATGAGGACGCAAATGCCCGGCTTTTGGCTATAAAGAGTGGCGACGTGGATATTGCTTATCGTCCTCCGATTGAGAGTTTATCAGAACTAGAGGCACAGGGGAATATCCAGATTGATTCAATCGCAGGGCTTCGTACGCACCAATTAACTTTTAATCTGGCGAACCCGCTAATTCAAGACATCCAAGTCAGAAAGGCCATAAACGCTTTAATTGATAAAGACGAAATCGCAACATCCATTTTGGAAAACCATGGTGAGGTAGCAAGAGGCCCATTTTTAAAGAGTTTTCCGTTTTCACCTGACTACGAAACGGAAAAAAGCGGTATTGAAGCTGCCAAGAAATATTTGAAGGAAGCAGGATATCAAAAAGAGAATGGCATCTTGCAAAAAGATGGAAAAACGCTTTCCTTTACACTGTTGACTTATCAATCGAGACCGGAGCTGCCGCTGATTGCCCAGCTGATTCAGTCCAATGCGAAAAAGCTAGGCATTACAATCGACATTCAGCAAGTGGAAAACGTAGATGAGTATATGGCAGAACACCATGACTGGGGTCTCGCCACATATAGCAGCCTTACCGCACCAAGGGGCGATGCAGGCTATTTTCTGAATGCGGCCTACCATGAAAAAGGGGCATTGAACTACGGACAAGTAAATGACGCTAAGCTGAACGGCATATTGGACGAGTTAAACCAAACTGTTGATATACCTCGACGCGAGAGTCTTGCAAAAGAAGCAGCGGAAATCATCGATGAAAAGGTGCTTAATTCCTTTATGGTTCATCCGAATATTATCGTTGCCTATAATAAAGAACGTGTAAAAAATTGGAAAACAACCAGAAGCGAGTATTATATGCTGACGAATGAGTTGGAAGTGAAATAACAATGAGGCGTTTTTTGAAGAGAACAGCCGAGATATTGATCTTTTTATTGCTATTTTCATTTGTCAGCTTCGTTTTGGTGAAAATGGCGCCCGGAGATCCTGTGAAATCGATTTTGCGCGTCGATGATGTGTCCGCAACAACCGATCAGGTCGAAGAACTCCGTCAGGAACTGGGCTTTGACCAGCCGATCTATGTTCAATATTGGAGATGGCTGTGCCAGTTTTTCCGGATGGATTTTGGAGAGTCTTATTTAACAAATGAACCTGTCATTCAGCTATTGCTTTCTAAGCTCCCTGCTACGATTGAATTAATGGCGGGGTCACTCGCGGTAATGCTGATGATTGCCGTCCCATTAGGCTCTTTGGCTGCTGTCTACAGGTCTTCTTGGATCGATAAGGTCAGCCGTTTCGCTGCGCTTGCAGGTTCTTCTGTGCCGAGCTTTTGGCTGGGGTTGCTGTTAATCGATTTATTCGCAGTCAGAATGAACTGGTTTCCGACAATGGGCAGGGAGGGACTCAGTTCGCTGGTTCTGCCTGCTCTTACATTAGGCATCGCGATGTCTGCAATGTATATCCGGTTGATCAGGTCTAGTTTATTGGAATCCCTTGGACAGGATTTTATTCGGGCGGCAAGGGCCAGAGGTTTATCTGAGATCAGGATCTTTTTCATGCATGCGTTTCGCCATTGTTTAACACCTGTTATAACGGTCTTTGGCGTCAGTATCGGCAGTTTAATTGGCGGAATTGTGGTTATTGAAGTTCTGTTTTCTTATCCCGGAATCGGCAAGCTGGTAGTCGATTCAATCAGCAGAAGGGACTATCCCGTGATACAGGGTTATGTTTTATTCATGGCTGCCGGGGTGCTCTTGATTAATACTTGCGTTGATCTGTCCTATCGCTTTTTAGATCCCTCTATTCGTTTGAAAGGAGTGAAGCAGAAATGACGGCTGCATCTAAGTGTATAAAACCTTTTGTTGTTATTTCTGTTGTTTTGGCGGCAGCTGTGATCCTTTACGGTGTGCTTCTTCGTCATGATCCGGTACAGGCGGATATGTCGAAACGGCTGCTGGACCCAAGCCTGATTCATCCTCTCGGAACAGATCATCTGGGGAGGGATTTGCTGACGCGGATTTTAGTCGGGGCAAAAATGACCATCGGGTACAGCTTGCTTGCCGTTTTCATCGCAGTGTTAATTGGTGTGTCTATAGGTGTGTTCTCAGGCTATGCAGGCGGAGTAATCGATCGGTTGTTTATGAGAATAGCAGATGCGTTCCTGTCTTTTCCTGATACGATTGCGGCCATTATTTTAACCGGTTTGTTGGGGCCTAGTATGATGAATCTGATTATAGCTGTAATCTTTGTGAAATGGGTCGGTTATGCCCGTCTAGTCAGAAGCACAGTTTTCACAGAGAAACAGAAAGATTATATCTTACAAGCCCAAATTAACGGGTTGAGTACGAGCCGCATCATGAAAAAGCATCTGTTCCCCCATGTAATTGGACATGTGTTCATTTTGGCAACCATAGACGCCGGCAAAATTATTTTGCTGATCTCGGCCATGTCATATATCGGACTCGGTGCGCAGCCTCCTGAACCCGAGTGGGGCACCATGCTGAATGAGGCACGCCCTTACTTTTCCAGCAGGCCTTCACTCATGGTGATTCCGGGAGTCACCATAGCGCTGACGGTCATGGTCATTCATTTGTTTGGTGATTATCTAAGAGACAGATTTGATGTAAGGAGAGAGGCGTAGCCATGTCATTGCTTGAGATCAAACATGTAACAGTCCAAAAGGGAGAATATTGCCTTCTTCAGGATGTCTCTCTATCTATTGAAAGCGGAGAATGGCTTGGTCTAATCGGAGAGAGCGGGAGTGGAAAAAGCCTGACAGCAGCAGCGATAGGGAAGCTTTTGCCGCCGGAGATGCAAATGAAGGGCAGTATCTTGATTGAGAACCTCAAGATCAGCAGCCTGAAACAAAAGGACATGCAGAAAGCAAGAGGAAGTCTTTTTTCATATGTATTTCAAGATTATTATAGTTCGTTTACGCCTTTTTTCACGATAGGAAGGCACTTTGCAGAATATATGAAAACACATCGGGATCTAAGCAAACGAGCCTGTAAAGCGCTTGCTCTGGAAGCATTGCATGAGGCGGGTTTGCCGGCTGAGCGTGTATACAGAAGCTATCCTGTTCAGCTAAGCGGCGGGCAGCTTCAGCGCGCTTCCATTGCAATGGCTATGCTGCTTAAACCGAAACTGTTCATCGCGGATGAGCCGACGACAGCGCTCGACAGCATTACATCCCATCATATATTAGACCTCATCTGCAAAATGAAAAAGGAGACAAACTGCGCGGTCCTTTTCATCACTCATGATCTGCGCCATATCGGTCGCCATGCCGATCGGATTGCAGTTATGAAAGAAGGCCGGATTATTGAAACAGGCGAAAAATCCAAAGTGTTGGCACAGCCCGTACATCCTTATACAAAGCACTTAATTTCATCTGTTCCGGTTATTGAGGGCTTAGGAACATCAATGGCCAAAGCAGGAGGAAACGCATGAATACGTTAGATGTTCAACAATTGTTTAAAAGCTATTCGGGCGACCCAGTCTTAAAGGATATTCATTTTCACATCAAAAAGGGAGAATGCCTGGGTCTTGTAGGTGCAAGCGGGTGCGGCAAAAGCACACTGGCGAGATGCCTGCTTGGGATCGAAACGATCGAGCAGGGAGAGATTTTCTTAAACCAGAAGCCGTTCAGCCAAGCAAAAGGAAAACAGCTTCGGGCCATGCGAAAAGAGATTCAAGCCGTCTTGCAGCATCCTTCTGCGGCGTTAAACCCGAAGCTCAAAATTAAAGATTCCCTTGTTGATCCGATTCAGCAGTATTTAGATTCAATTGATTTAACATACTTTTCTTATGTCTCAGAAAAAGACTTTGTGAATCAGCTACTGGATCTTACCGGTCTTCCGCGGCGGATCGGAGAATGTTATCCGCATGAGCTAAGCGGCGGCCAAAAACAGCGGGTTACCATTGCCCGGGCTATCAGCATAGAGCCTTCATTAATCGTATGTGATGAGCCGACCGCAAGCTTAGACGTTTCTTCTCAAGCGTCCCTGTTAACGCTGCTTTCAGAACTGCGCGAGGAATTAGGCTTGTCTTATCTGTTTATATCCCATGATTTAGCGGCCGTTTATCAGATCAGTCAGCGGATAATGGTAATGAACGACGGTGAAATCATTGACCGTTTTTCAGCCAAAGATTTGCTTGCGGAAGGCCGCCATGAACATACAAAACAATTTCTTCAAGTCTTTATGTAAGCAGGTGACATGATTGAACCATAAAGCTTATCTTTCACTAGCTATTCCGCTCATTTTTTCAGCCATTACGACACCGCTTTTAGGAGTTGCAGATACGGCGGTTGTGGGGCATCTGTCAGATGCCTCCTACTTAGGGGGTGTAGCTGTTGGGACGCTGATTTTTAATACCATGTACTGGTTATTTGGATTTCTGCGTGTCAGCACTTCCGGTTTTGCCGCGCAATCGCTCGGAGCGGACAGCTTACAAAAGAGCCTGCTGGTCTTATTGCGGCCGCTCCTGCTTGCGGGTATTGTAGGATTTTTGCTGATTGTTTTTCAACAGCCGCTGCTTCAATCGGCTTTGTATATAATAGGGGCTGATCCCAAGGTAAACGAACTTGGCGCACAGTATTTTTTGATTAGAGTTTGGGGGGCGCCTTTCGTCCTGATGAGCTACGCGCTTTTAGGATGGCTGATGGGAATGTCCCGCATTAAAGCTGTGATATGGATACAGTTTTCTGCCAATATCCTGAATATTTTGCTCGACCTATTATTTGTCCAAGGATTTGACTTTCATGTCAGTGGTGTTGCAGCTGCCTCGTTAACCGCGGAAATATACGCTGTTTTAGCAGGATTGTGGGTTGTAAAACGGCATTTTCATATCAGTATTTTGAAAGCTGTTAAAGAAAAAATGGATCAGATTTTTGATGCAAAGAGTATGAAAAAAATGCTCCTAGTCAACCGGGATTTGTTTTTACGAACGATTTGTCTTCTTGTTGTATTCAATGTATTTACGGCCAAAGGTGCTTCTTATGGAACTGAAACACTGGCCGCGAATGCCGTCCTTCTTCAAGTACATTACCTCATTGCATACTTTTATGATGGATTTGCGAATGCATCGAGCATCGTAACGGGGAAATCGATTGGTCAAAAGAATAAACAGCTGTTTCAATCGGTAATCAAACTTACCTATCAATGGGCAATCATTGCTTCAGCTGCATCAGCAGTTGTCATTTTTGCGGGGAAAATGTACTTATACCCGCTCTTCACCAAGATTGAAGAGGTTCTGGGAACAATACACATGTATCACGAGTGGCTCATTTTGTATTCGCTTTGTGCAGGCTTCGGCGTCATTTTTTATGGAGTTTTTACTGGTGCAACGGAAACCGGATATGTCCGTCAATCTATGGTGTACGCTGCCGCCGCCTTTATGGCTGCATATTTTGCGCTGACAGGCGTATTTCAAAATCATGGACTGTGGTGTTCCTTTATCATCTTCAGTTTAGCGCGCTCTGTATTTTTAATGATGTATCTTCCCCGCCTCACCAAAAAACTCGGGTTTGCATCTGAAGATCAGCCGCCCTCATTTGACAGCAAAACAAAAAGCCCAAAACCGCTATAAATGGTTTTGGGCTTTCGTCATTACCACACAAACAGGCCGACAATCGCAGCACTTAGTAAAGATACCGCAATTCCGCTGACGAGCAATTTCCACACGTTTTTTCCGATGACCGTTGACTTTTCTCCGTCAAGGATCGAGTTGTACGTGCCGTAGATCATGCCGACGGTACTGAAGTTGGCAAATGACGTCAGGAAGGTCGTCGCCACCGCAACGGTGTGAGGCGGAAGTGATGTGAGATTTTCTTTCAAGTCAAGCATCGCAACAAACTCGTTCGTTGCCAATTTCATTCCCATCAGCTGAGCGACATACATCGCATCGTGTACCGGCAGCCCAAGCAGGAATGCGAACGGACTGAAGAGATAAGCGAAGATTGTCTGGATGGTCAGGCCGTGGACGAAAACGCCAAGAATGCCATTGACTGCTGACGTTAACGCGACATATCCGATCACCATTGCTAAAATAACGATAACCATGTTCATGCCGACAAGCATACTGTTAGAAATTGTAGAGAAAAAGTCTTTCTTCTCTTCTTTAGGTGGCGTATAGATGATATCTTCATCCTCCGGCACGTGAACAGGATTCAGCAGGTTTGCGATTATCAGTGCGTTTAAGCAGTTCAACGGAATCGCTGTAAACACGTATGTCGCCGGCACCATTGACAGATAAGATCCAATAATGGAGCCGCTGATGCTGCTCATGCTCATCAAGCCGAACGTGAGCAGGCGGTTGTTGTTTAATACCGTAAGCTGCTGGCGGATGACCGCAAGTGCTTCAGTATTTCCCAGGAACATCATTTGAATAGAGAAAAAGCTCTCTAATTTCGGCAAGCGGGAAGCCTTTGAAATCAACCAGCCGATTTTATCAATCATCCAAGGCAAAATTCCAAAATAGGTTAAAATATCAAAGAATGTGACGATAAAGATAATTGGAAGAAGCGCACTAAAGAAAAAATCTACTGTTTCATTCGCCATCACTGACGGGAAGGCAAACGCGATACCATCACTGGCGCAAGCAATCAGCCAAGTGAAGAAATCACCAATTTTACCGATGGTCCAGCTCCCGATTTTTGTTCCCAGCATAAACCAAGTAATCAGCAATTCCAGAACAATTAACGTAATGATCGGGCGCCACTTGATTTTCTTTTTCTGCGGAGAACATAGGAATACAACTGCCATAATCACAATGAGACCGACAAGGTTTAATAAAAAGTACATGATAGCAACTCCTATGAGGTTTATTTTGGAAACAAAAAAAGCTCTTATTCTTCACAAATTCTGGAAATGCAGAAAGTGTGAAAAATAAGAGCAAACAGAAAAGAACATGTCCTTTTCAACTCGTTCAAATTTATTCAAACTTTCTTGTAGTCTAGTTTTTTACGGTTACTAGGTAGAAACAATCAGACCATATTACTGATCATATACAAGAATGTCTAATTTCTAGGTTGATAGCAGTATTTTATCCTTTCACTTTTTGAAAATCAACCTTTTTAACTATTTTCACAATAATAAAATTTATATTTTGAATTTGAGGAAATAAAGGCTTAACACGCTGGATTGCTATGTTGAAATGATGTTTAGGAAATCAGGAGGGGAAAAATGAAGCATATCATTATTACGGGCGCGTCAAAAGGAATTGGCGAAGCATTAGGCAAAAAGCTCATCCATTCTAACCATCGGCTGTACTGTATGTCAAGACGGGCGAATCAAAGCCTGATTAACCAAGATCCCCAATTGCGATATTACTCCTTCGACCTCAGAGAGAACCACAAGATTGAAGCGCTTTTTCAGGACTTATTTGCAGACATCAATCATGATCCGCATCCGGAAGGCATTTATTTGATCAATAATGCCGGCGTGCTATCGCCTGTGGGGCCGATTGAACACAATAAAGCGGAAGACATGGTCCAACATATGCAAGTGAATTTAATGGCTCCGATGGTCATGACCTCCCAATTTGTGAAGCACACAAAGCTCATCGATACGGATAAGCGAATCATGAATATCTCGTCAGCCTCAGCCAAATATGTATTGCCCTCACAAAGCTGCTACAGCACGTCAAAAGCTGGTTTGGATTCATTTACGAAAAGCATCAAATTGGAACAGGAGAATCAGCAGAATCCAGTGAAAATCGCAGCGGTTTATCCCGGAGTGATTGATACACAGCTGCAAACCGAAATCCGCTCGGTCCGCAAAGAAGATTTTCCTTATGTTGATGAATTCATTCAGTTAAAGAAAACAGGGAAATTACAGTCTCCTGAAGAAACGGCAGACGCGTTAATTCAATTTCTGACTCATGATGAATTTGGAGAACAAGCAATCGTTGAACATCTATTTCCCATTTATGAATAATGGTTGTATACAGGGGAGGGAAACTCCATGAAGCAAAATAGAGAAACGGTTGATGTCGATATCCTATTAGGCAGAGGAAAGCTCCGAAAAAAGAGCTTTCCTTTTTAATCGGAATAGTTGGCCTCCGCTCCCCGTACATATGGAAAGGGGAAGAAAACAACCGAGATGGTTGTAAACGCTTTCGTTCGTAAGGATGATGGAGAAAACGAAAGGGGCATGAATATGGGGAAAGTGCTGGCATCAAGTAAGGAAGCTGCGGCATTGATTCGTGATAGAGATACGCTGATCGCAGGAGGATTCGGGCTGTGCGGCATTCCGGAACAGCTCATTTTGGCGATAAGAGATCAGGGAGTCAAGGATTTAACCGTTGTCAGCAACAATTGCGGAGTTGATGACTGGGGTCTTGGTTTGCTTTTGGCTAACAGGCAAATCAAGAAAATGATCTCATCCTATGTCGGTGAAAATAAAATTTTTGAGCGGCAGTTTTTAAGCGGAGAGCTTGAGGTCGAGCTTGTTCCTCAAGGAACACTGGCTGAGAGGATTCGTGCAGGCGGCGCGGGCATACCGGGATTTTATACGGCGACTGGCGTTGGCACTTCAATAGCAGAGGGTAAAGAACATAAAACGTTCGGCGGCCGGACGTATGTGCTGGAGCGAGGCATTACCGGCGACGTAGCGATTGTTAAAGCGTGGAAAGCGGACACCATGGGAAATTTGGTTTTTCGGAAAACGGCGAGAAATTTCAATCCTGTTGCCGCTATGGCAGGCAAGATCACGATTGCCGAGGCGGAAAACATCGTGGAAGCGGGAGAGCTCGATCCAGATCACATCCATACGCCGGGCATATACGTACAGCATGTGGTGCTTGGCGCGAGCCATGAAAAACGGATTGAAAAGCGGACAGTCCGACAAGCGGCGGGAAAGGGTGAGGCGAAATGAAGGAAGCGAGACAACGATTGGTCAAACGGGCTGTACAAGAAATCAAGGATGGCATGAACGTCAACCTTGGGATTGGAATGCCAACGCTTGTCGCAAATGAGATACCCGATGGCGTTCACGTCATGCTTCAGTCAGAAAACGGCTTGCTCGGGATCGGCCCGTATCCTGCGGAAGGAACGGAAGACGCGGATTTGATCAATGCGGGAAAGGAAACGATCACTGAAGTGACGGGCGCTTCCTATTTTGACAGTGCCGAGTCATTCGCGATGATAAGAGGCGGTCATATCGATTTGGCAATCCTTGGCGGGATGGAGGTTTCAGAGCAAGGCGATTTGGCCAATTGGATGATCCCCGGCAAAATGGTCAAAGGGATGGGAGGCGCCATGGATCTCGTCAACGGCGCGAAACGGATCGTTGTCATCATGGAGCATGTCAATAAACATGGCGAGCCAAAGGTGAAAAAGACATGCTCTCTTCCGCTCACGGGGCAGAAAGTTGTTCACAGGCTGATTACAGATTTGGCTGTGTTTGATTTTGATAACGGCCGCATGACACTGACTGAACTTCAGGAAGGTGTCACAATGGAAGAGGTTTATGAAAAAACAGAAGCCGATTTCGCTGTCAGCCAGTCTGTGCTCAAATCAAAAGCTTGATATGAAAAAACACACTTGCTCCGCCAGGGAACAGGTGTGTTTTTCTTTGCTTATTTCCAAACATCATTAGCGATCTCAACCACATGGCGCAGCTTCGCCCATTGCTGTTCTTCAGTCAGCTTGTTGCCTTCTTCAGTGGAAGCGAATCCGCATTGAGGGCTGAGGCAAAGCTGGTCTAAGCTCACATAACGGGACGCTTCTTCGATACGGCGTTTCACAGCGTCCGGATGTTCAAGCTCGCCGAATTTAGAGGTCACTAAGCCAAGGACAAGCTGAAGGTCAGAGCGCTTCACATAACGGAGCGGTTCAAATCCGCCTGAGCGTGAATCATCGTATTCCAAGAACAGCCCGTCCAGATTCAAACCGTCAAAAATGGTTTCGGCTGCCGCGTCATAGCCGCCTTCAGCTGTCCAAGTGGATTGGAAGTTGCCGCGGCAAATGTGCATGGTCACCGTCAGGTCATCCGGACGATCCGCAATCGCGTCGTTAATGGATTTCGCAAACAGCTGGCGAAGCTCGTCTGGCGTTGTTCCGAATGCTTCGATTTGTTTTAAGCCTTTTTCAGATAAGAAAACAGCCCATGCCGTATCATCAAGCTGGAGGTAGCGGCAGCCTCTGTCATAAAACGCTTGAATCGCTTTTTTATATGCTTTGGATACATCATGCTGGAAAAGCTGATAGTCGTTTTTGTACGCATCCTTTTCAAGCTTTCCGCGGAAAAACAGCATATTCGGGCTTGGGATCGTCATCTTCGGCGTCGCGTCACCTGCAATGCTATGGAGAAATGAATAATCTTCAAGCAATGGGTGAGTTGAAAAGTCGATATCACCTGTGACTTTAATGCCGCGTGCTTTTGTCTGTACGTTATGAAATTGAATGCCGTGCTCAGGAATAAACGGCTCAACCCCATCCAAGTTTTCCAGAAAATCAAAATGCCACCACGCTCTGCGGAATTCGCCGTCTGTCACGACGTTCAGGCCGGTTTCCTTCTGTTTTTCCACAATGCGGATAATTTCATCGTTTTCGATCTGGCGAAGCTGTTCAGCCGTAATCTCGCCGGCGGCTTTTTGCAGCCGCGATTTTTTGACGGGCTCAGACCTCAGCAGGCTTCCGACTTGATCCGCGCGAAATGGCGGTTTTTGTCTTTGAAGTGATTTTTGTTCTGCGGGTGTTGTTTGTTGTGGCATGTTGTTCATTCCTTCTTTCCATTCAAATATAAAAAAGCTCTTCCTTTGGATAAGGAAGAGCTTGCGTGACAATCTCAACCTTATCTTCAAGAGCAATCAATGCTCTAAAGGATTTAGCACCATTCTGTTAAACAGCGGTTGCCGGGTATCGCAGGGCCAGTCCCTCCACCTCTCTTGATAAGGAAAACCTTTTTATGAAATTTTCTGATAGTATCTATTATTCACACATTTTATATTTCTGTCAATGATAGATTATCTCCACACATCGTTGGCGATGTCGATGACGTGGCGCAGCTTCGCCCATTGCTGCTCCTCTGTCAAAAGATTTCCTTCTTCTGTAGAGGCGAAACCGCACTGCGGGCTGAGGCAAAGCTGGTCAAGGCTGACAAAGCGCGCCGCTTCATTGATTCGGCGTTTCACATCCTCAGGGTTTTCCAGCTCGCCGTATTTTGATGTAATTAAGCCAAGCACAATTTGCAGATCCTTGCGTTTCACGAAACGGAGCGGATCAAAATTTCCGGAGCGGTCATCATCATATTCCAAGAACAGGCCGTCCAAGTTTAAGCCGTCCAAAATCGTTTCCGCTACAGCGTCATAGCCTCCTGATGCCGCCCAAGTCGACTTGAAGTTGCCGCGGCAAATGTGCATCGTGATTGTTAAATCATCAGGGCGGTCCGCGACTGCATCGTTAATCGTTTTGGCAAATAAGGCGGGCAATGTGTCAGGGTCGCCGCCGAGTGCCCTAACGACCTCTCTGCCTTTTTCCTCAAAGAAGAGAGACCATGACGTATCATCTAGCTGAAGATAGCGGCATCCAGCGTCATAGAAGGCGTTGATTGCTTTTTTGTACGCTTGGGCCAGATCATGAAAGTATTCCTCTTGATCGTCATAAATTCCTTTATCGGCCTTTTCACCGAAAAACAGCATATTCGGGCTCGGAATCGTCAATTTAGGTGTCGCGTCGCCGGCAATCTCATGTAAAAATTGATAATCAGCAAGCGCTGGGTGGTTCGTAAAATCGAGTTTTCCTGTCACTTTGATGCTGCGTGCTTTTGTTTTTACGTTATGGAACTGAATCCCTTCAGCGGGAATGAACGGTTCCACACCGTCAAGCCCTTCGAGAAAATCATAATGCCACCAAGAACGGCGGAATTCACCGTCTGTTACCACGTCGAGACCGATTTCTTTTTGTTTTTTGACAATGCGAGTGATTTCCTTGTTTTCAATCTCACGAAGCTGTTCAGCTGTGATCTCGCCGGACGCTTTTTTCTTGCGGGCTTCTTTCACCGGAGCAGAACGCAGTAAACTGCCGACATGATCGGCGCGGAAAGGAGCTTTGTTTTGTTTTTCTGATTTTTGTCCTGCAACATTTGTTTGTTGAGCCATGTCATTCGCCTCTTTTCTGAAATATGGTAAGCATGAAAAAAGCTCTTCCTTTGAGTAAGGAAGAGCTTGAATGATCAAATCTCCGCCTCATCTGCAAGAACGCAATGTTCTTAAGGATTTAGCACCATTCTGTTTGAAACAGCGGTTGCCGGGTATCACAGGGCCAGTCCCTCCACCTCTCTTGATAAGGTACATCTTCATATTTACATTTTAATTATCTTAATATTATTACTTTTGAATCAATTGTCAACACTTTTTTAGAAAAGACTCTCATCTTCATCGTCATATAAGACCATATCCAACACGATAGCGATGGCCGTGCAAAGCAGCACATCTTCCTCGTTTGCAATCTGAAGCCTACTTTTGAATTTGCCTGATCACGGACTGGGGGCAAGGGTTTTCAAGTTCCAAATCTAGTGATCAGAAATTCTGCTGATTTTTTTGCACCGTTTTTTCCGCGTAATAATTGTTCCATGGCAGCGGCACTTTCCTGATAACTTTTGTTGTTTAATAACAAATGAAGGGTTTGTTCTATATTTCTTTTATTTACTTTATTTTTGTGTAGCTTCAATGCATTTCCGAACGTCAAGCAATCATCAATATTTGCTTCTTGTTCAGCCTGCAAACCAATGCCAATAAACGGTTTTCCAGATAGGCAAGCGGTTTGTACAGTCCCTTCACCGCCATGAATAATAGATAAATCCACGATTTTAGAAACTTCATGTGCAGGCAATAAATCACAAATGTGAATATGTGGATTGTTCTGATATTCTCTTACACTATCTCCTAACAGTTTTTTCATAGGGCAAATCACTGTTACATTTAATTTGCCAAGAATATGAAGGATAGTAGACACCAGCTGTTTTCCGCCTGAACTTCCCATTGCAAAATAGATAAGAGGTTTATCTCGATTCAAACGAGTGAGTTCGTGCGGTATTTCTGTGTCCAGTTTAGCGAAAATGGGGCCAACGTATCGATCGTTTTTCGGTAATCTGCTGACGCCTGTGATTTCAGAGATGTTTGTAATCAAGTTATAATCAGCGTCTAACATATCTATCGTGTATTTTGGGAATTGAACGTTGTACATCGCACTAACTTTGGAAAATGAACGGGGGATGTAGCGCATATGTAAAATCATATTTCGGTAAATCGATAAAAGCCTCTTCTCTGGCATTAATTTTGATAAGCGACTTAAAAAACCAGGCAACTTTACATTGCCGTATGAAAGATGGGTTCTTGTGTATGCGAAAGGCTTTATATAAACGAGTTTTACATCACAAGCTCTTGCTGAGATAAATAAGCTTAACGTCGTTCCAATCACGATGGCGGCAGGTTTATATAGAGAAATGAGTTCAATTTCACTTTCAACTCTCTGCTTCACCATTTTAAAGGTGAAAGGATTTTTGACCGTTTTCATTTGATCGGCTTTCATGATGAGTTCAATTTGAGCATCTGTTAAATGTGGCGATAACAGGTGAAATGTAAAACCGGCTTCTTCAATGAGGTACGAATATGTTGTAGAGTACCCCATAAAAATACAATGGAATTGATTTCTGCAATGTTTAGCGGTTTCAATGGCTCGGGTTGTTTCAGCCAAATTGAAAGTTTCTGGCGCAAATATTAGCGTTTTAATGACAGACATCCTTTCTCTGTTCATGAAATGAAAAAAGGCTGCGTTGTTCAGCAGCCTTTTCGTTTGAAATATCGTTTTAGGAAAGATGCATCCGGCGTTTTTGGCGGATGGCGTCAAGGTCGATTAGGTTGTTATGATGAGGTGCGGCTGCTGGCAGAGGGTTTGTCTTTTGCGGTTTGCGGCGATTGTCCTTGCTGAAAGAAAAAAGAAGATAGCCGCATAATGCGATGATAATAAATAGGATCATTTTACATACCTCCCAAAAAAAGTTTTGGTATCTCTATTGTACGGATAAATTGTCAAAAAGTATTCAAAAAATTCTAAATCAATCAAAAATAAATAACTGCCCCTCTAAAACAGTTTAACCTGATGACCTGAAAATAGTCTTGAATCACGGTGAATGTTCTAGTTGATGTTTAGTTCTATAGTTACTATCGACGAGAAAATAAATTCCTTTATATAACTTTTAACCTAAAATTATGTGATTACAAATACCTATTTTTGGATGTTTTTTTCTTGCTTGTTTGATGTATACCCTATTTATCTTAATTAAACACAAAAAACCCAAATCACGGAGCATTTGGGCGGTACGAGGGTATGCAGATTGTGGTTTTGAGGATTTGGATGACTGATCAGAAGAAGCGTTTGAACATTTTTCTAATCTTTTGAAATGCGCTTGATTTCTTTTGTGTGTTAAGCGGCCGGGTCATGATCCATTTTTTCAATAAACTTTTTGCAGCGATTGCATGTTTTGTCATTGTTTTTCCCCCTCATCCGTTGATACTTGTTTTACGGAGGACGTATGAAAAATGTTTCATTTTCACGTAAAAAAACCAGTCCTTTTTTTAGACTGGCTTTTGGCATTATGCTTGTTCTTCAAACTGCTTTGCAATCTCAACGATGACGTTTACGGCTTTAACCATGTTATCCGCTGAAATGTATTCGAATTTACCGTGGAAGTTTTCGCCGCCTGTAAAGATGTTTGGCGTCGGAAGCCCCATGTAGGACAGCTGGGAACCGTCCGTGCCCCCGCGGATTGGGGAAATCTTCGGTTCGATGCCGAGGTTTTCCATCGCTTGCTTGGCGATGTTTACGATTTCGATGACAGGTTCGATTTTCTCTCTCATGTTGTAGTATTGATCGTTCATATCAAGGTGAACCCGGTCTTGCCCATATTCGTTTTGAAGTTCCTCAACGACACGCTTCATCGTTGCTTTTCTGCTTTGGAATTTCTCTTTGTCAAAGTCTCTGATAATGTAGTGAAGCTTTGTTTCCTCTACATCTCCTTGAATTGACAGCAGGTGGTAGAAGCCTTCGTAGCCTTCTGTATATTCAGGCGCTTCATCTGCCGGCAGCAGGCTGTTCAGCTTCATCGCGATTTTGGCGGAATTGATCATTTTTCCTTTTGCCGTGCCGGGATGTACGTTGTTGCCTTTGACTGTGATTTTTGCGGCCGCGGCATTGAAGCTTTCGTACTCAAGTTCGCCAAGCGGGCCGCCGTCAACTGTATAGGCAAAGGACGCATTGAACCGTTTCACATCAAACTTGTGCGGTCCTCTTCCGATTTCTTCATCAGGCGTAAACGCGACTCTGATGGTGCCGTGCTTGATTTCAGGGTGTTTGATGAGGTAATCCATGGCTGTCATGATTTCGGCAATCCCGGCTTTATTGTCTGCGCCGAGCAGGGTTGTGCCGTCAGTGGTGATGAGTGTGTGGCCCTTATAGCCAGATAGCTCAGGGTATTGATCAGGTGACAGGATGACCTGCGGTTTTTCATTGAGAACGATGTCTTTTCCATCGTAGCTTTCAACGATTTGCGGATTCACATTTTTGCCGGTAAAGTCTGTAGCGGTGTCGACGTGAGCGAGAAAGCCGATTGTCGGCACGTCTTTTTCAGTATTGGAGGGAAGAGTCGCCATCACATAACCGTTTTCGTCAATCGCTGCATCCTGCATGCCGATAGATTTCAATTCATCAACAAGCATGTTTCCTAACGTCAATTGGCCGGGTGTGGAAGGGCAGGTGTCGACGGATTCATCAGACTGCGTGTCGACTTTTACGTATGTAGTAAACCGTTCAATGATTTCTTCTTTCATTTCCAATCATCTCCTTTGTCTTATCTTATCATGGCGGGACGAGAGATTTCTATTGCACAATACCGTTACGGATGGCAAACACGACTGCCTGTGTCCGGTCTTGGGCGTTGCATTTTTGCAGGATGCGGTGCACGTGGGTTTTCACAGTGCTTTCACTGACGAATAGCTTTTCAGCAATCTCTTCATTTCTCAATCCGTAGGCCATTTGCTGAAGAACCTCGAGCTCTCTTTTGGTAAACGATTCTGCCAGTTTATCAGCTTGTGTCTGTTGCTTCGCGCGAAATGTTTCACTGATGATTTTCGCGGCTGTGGCTGTGCGAAAAATAGCTTCACCTCTGGCAGCAGCTCGGATGGCGTCTATCAGTTCTTCTGGAATTGTATCCTTCAGCAGATAGCCGACAGCGCCCGCGCGGATGCCTTCAAAGACATATTCCTCTGTATCAAAGGTAGTTAAAATGACAATCTTTGTCTCTGGCAGTGCGGACATAATGTCTTTCGCCGCTTCAATGCCTGAGCAATGCGGCATTTGGACATCCATGAGGATGATGTCGGGTTTTGTTTCCTTTGCCAGTGCAATCATGCCATGACCGTCGCCGGCCTCACCGGAAACCGTCATATCCGGCTGTGCGTTGATGACATAGCGGAGCCCTTCACGCACAAGCGGCTGATCATCAGCTAGTGCAACGCGTATTTTGTCTTTGTTCATCTTTTTGCTCCTTGTTCGTTGTCGTAAGCGGCAATGCCAGCTCGATTTTGAGGCCGCTCGGCTGTATGGCGCTGAGAGATAGGGAACCGCCTGCTTTTTCAGCGCGCTCTTTCATTCCTGTCAGCCCAAAACCATAAGTAAGATGGCCTGTGAATTGGCCGTCATCGCTTATTGTGACATAGAGATGGGTCTCGTCGTTAGAAATGACAGCCGCGGCTTGGGAAGCGTGAGCGTGACGAATGGTATTGGTCAGCGCTTCCTGCAAGATGCGGTAGATCGTCTCGCTTACGTTTTGAGGCCAAGACTCTCCTGAAAGGCCGGCGGTGTCTAAAGAGACGTGCAAGCCGCTCCGTTCCTCCACTTGATGGATAAGCCCCCGCAAAGCGGTAAGACCGACCATTGATTCACTTCGGCCCATTTGATGAACGACAGACCGTACTTCTTGAAGGCATTCTCTGGCGACACTCAGTACATTTTGGATGACCTTTTCTGAATTCTCCTTGCTGCTTTTCAGGATATAGGGAAGAGATTGAAGCTGTACAATCACAGAAGTCAATTCATGGCCGATGCTGTCATGGATGTCCCGGGCAATTCTAGTACGCTCCTCAAGGACCGCGTACCTTAAAGAGAGAACAGAAGCCTCTTGCAGTTCTGTATGCGCTTTCTGGAGTTCTTCATGCGCCTGCTCCAGCTGCAGGTGCATTTTGGCTAGTTGGGTATGATTCCGTTCAGCCTCTTTTCTCGCTTCTCTTCTGAAACGCATGGAGGAGAAGAAAACGTACAGTCCGATCATGATCGAGATGTTGCCTATAATGGTATCCAAGTCTCCCCCATGTGTGGATAGCAATAATATGTTGCCTCCAATCAAACACGCTGTAAAAATCAAGGAAAGCCGTGAAGAGAGCCTAAAGGCCGCATAAACCATTAAAAACACGATCAAAAAATAGGCGGCTCCCTGCTCTTGGCCGGAAACAGCCCAAAGAAAAACGGTCAGGAGCCAAAGTCCGGTGAATATGACCAAATTGACAGCAGCAGATGCCACAAAGGGAATGACCCAAATGAATGCTAGATACACCGCAAACACAAACGCTAACAAAATGGGATCGGCTTTGGATGGGTGAGATAAAAATTGTATGCCATTCAAAATGAGAATAAGGCTCGGCACAAGCTTCTTGTAGTGCCGGGCCGGAGATTGTCGGTTCATGCTGGTCCTTCTTTCAGTTATTGAATCGATACTTTGCCAGCGGTCAGCCGTCTGTATGCTTTATAAAGCATGACGTTACGGGCTGTGATGGTGCCGAGGGGAATGAAGAACATAGAATGAATAATAGCCATAAACATCTCGTTGCTCTCAGGCAGCCATGTTCTCGCGGCCATGCGCAAAGAAAGTATCACTAGAATGAGAATAACACTTCCAAGGGAGCCTCGTGAAGTGACCTTTCCAGTTTCAGGGTGAACCCGCACGGTTACCATCTTCCCGATGCCAAACCCGCAGGCCAGCCCGACTAGTAATAAAATGCCGCTGATCACCACGTGTAAAATAGAATGAAAATATACCGGCTGAAATGAGGCAGATATACCCCATAAGAGCAGCAGCGGAATGATCAGCAATTTCCCAGGCTTTACCGTTCGTTCTCGATACATCGATAAAATAATAAAAATAAATCCAATCAACATATAGGGGCTCATCGCCATGTCATCAAATCCTTTCTGCATTAAGCATAGCGAATATTGGAAAAGAAAACGTCAACCGGCAGATTGATTTTTCAGCTGCTATACTTGTTCGCGCCGCATAAAGTCATGTAACATGGCGTGAAAGTGCTGAATGTCCTCATTGTTTCTTTTCCACATCATAAACGTCTGGGACGCCGGCAATTCAAGATGCGGGGGCGTACTTACAGCCATCAGCTTTTTTTCCGCTTCTTCCTGCTTGATGATGTAGGCGGGGAGAAAAGACGCTCCCATTCCCGCTTTTATCATATGGACAGCCGTATCAGTCTGCCCGGCAGCCATCGTTTGAAGGTGAGGGTAATGTGAACGGATGTTATGTAAAAAGGTATCCCCATATGAAGGGTGATCATGCGTGAGAAGCCGATAATGGCTGAAGACAGAAGCAGCATCAGCAGGCCTGTTTTCCTGGAATGGGGCCGCAAGACACAGCGTGCCTTCGCATATGTGCTGATAATAGAGTGTGTTTGAGTTCGGATCTTTCCGCGACAAACCAATATCCGCTTCATTTTGTTCCACCGCTTTTTTGATCTCATCAGATCCAGCCACATGAGTTGAAAGTTCAACATGCGGATGTTTTTGGATATAAGCCGGGAGAAAGCGAGGCAAGATATAGGATGCAATGTAGGGATGGACGGCCAGTGTAAGTGAACGGCTGTATCCCTGCTTCCATTGGCTGACTTTTTGCTTTCCGGCTTGGTATACATTGATCATTTCTTTGGCATAAGGCAAAAACAGCCTGCCTTCGTCAGTCAGGACGACGCGTCTCCCGCGATGCAAAAACAGCCGCATGTCCAGTTCATTTTCCAATTTTCTTATATGTTGAGAAACAGCCGGCTGGGTGAGGTAAAGACGCTCAGCCGTTTCCCTGAAGTTCTCTGATGCCGCTGCGACAATAAAGGTTTGCAGCCATTTTAAATCCATAACCTATCTCCTTCACTGCAAGTAATCAATAACAAATTGTTAAGTGAACATGCGCATTTGCTTATCACTGATTATACATCCATTCGTTTAGTATACCTATAGAACGAGAAAATAGAGAGAGGGATTCATATATGAACATATACGTAGAAGCAAATCCGTATTTACATGACAAGTTTTCAAAATACACTGATGAAAAATATAAAAGAGAAGGGAATCCATTTGTATCCTTTCCGATTCGTTTTGAGGACGTCCCACCCGGCGCAAAGACGCTCGCGCTTACTTTCATTGATCATGACGCCATTCCCGTATGCGGGTTCAGCTGGATTCACTGGACAGCGGCTAACATTCCGGCGCGCATCGGAGAGCTTCCTGAACATGCGAGCGAGGAAAGACAGGACTTGATGATACAAGGGCAAAATAGCTTCGCTTCACCGCTTGCGGGAAGCAGCAATCCAAAGGTGATTCACCAGTATTGCGGACCGACACCGCCTGACAAGGATCATGCTTACGCGCTGACAGTTTATGCTTTAGACACAGAGCTGAATCTTCAGCAGGGCTTTTATATGAATCAGCTCTATCAAGAAATGAAGGGGCGCATTCTCGATGAGACCTCTATTGAATTACTGGCAAGGGTTTAAGAAGAAAATATGAAGAAACGGTTAATAAACAATTAAACTTCTTGAAAATGGATGTAGAAAGCTTCTGAAAACTTTATAATATTAAACAATACATTCTCTTTAGGAGGTTATTCATCATGGCAATACTTGTAACAGGCGGAGCGGGATACATCGGGAGCCACACATGTATTGAATTATTAAACAGCGGCTATGAGATTGTCGTTCTAGATAATCTGTCCAACAGTTCGGCTGAGGCGCTGAACCGCGTCAAGGAGATTACAGGAAAAGATGTAACGTTCTATGAAGCGGATCTATTGGACCGGGAAGCGGTAGATTCTGTTTTTGCGGAAAATGAAATTGAAGCTGTGATTCATTTTGCGGGGTTAAAAGCGGTCGGTGAATCTGTTGCGATTCCGCTCAAATATTATCATAACAACCTGACGGGAACGTTTATGTTATGTGAGGTCATGGAGAAATACGGCGTCAAGAAAATCGTGTTCAGTTCATCCGCGACGGTGTACGGCGTTCCGGAAACATCGCCGATTACCGAAGACTTCCCATTAGGTGCGACCAATCCTTATGGGCAGACAAAGCTCATGCTGGAACAAATTTTGCGTGATTTGTATACAGCCGACAATGAGTGGAGCGTTGCGCTGCTTCGTTACTTTAATCCGTTCGGCGCTCATCCAAGCGGACGAATCGGTGAAGACCCGAACGGCATTCCGAATAACCTCATGCCATATGTAGCGCAGGTAGCGGTAGGAAAGCTAGAGCAATTAAGCGTATTCGGGAATGACTATCCGACAAAAGACGGGACAGGCGTACGCGATTATATTCATGTCGTTGATCTCGCTGAAGGCCATGTCAAAGCGCTGGAAAAAGTACTGAACACCACAGGAGCCGATGCGTACAACCTCGGAACAGGCACAGGCTACAGCGTGCTAGAAATGGTCAAAGCCTTTGAAAAAGTGTCAGGGAAAGAGGTTCCGTACCGTTTTGCGGACCGCCGTCCTGGAGACATCGCGACCTGCTTCGCAGATCCTGCAAAAGCCAAGCGGGAACTGGGCTGGGAAGCGAAACGCGGCCTTGAGGAAATGTGTGCTGATTCTTGGAGATGGCAGTCTTTGAATGTGAATGGGTATAAGAGTGTAAAATCATAAACAAAAGGGCTGGAGATTTCCCCAGCCCTTCTTTTTATTGATCCAAGTTTACTTCAAATGTAAATGGATTAATTGTAATATCGTAGTTTTCGGAAGAACCTTCTAAAATAACATTTGCTGTTTTGCTTTCGATTTTAGGGAAGACAATAATCCCTTCAGTTTTAACGCCCGGTAAGATTTCACTTTGAATTTCAGGATACTCTGAAAGGTCGGATTTAGGCTCAATCTGTTTATTATCAGCTGTAATTTTGGCATTAAAGTCATAAAAGCTGATTTCATCTTGTGATTTGTTTTCGATCTTTACATACAGGCGAGTTTCTTTTTCCGCAAGTTCAACTTTTTGAAGTGTGAGCGCAAATCCGTGCTGGTTCTGTGTTTTATCTACGTTAATTGTTTTTTGAGCTGGGGCGAAAGCTGTTGCATAGTCGCTTTTTTCAATGGAATCGGCAATGATTCTAGGGGCTGAAACTGATCCGCCCAATGCGTTTTCACCATCATATTTGTCTTTCACCGTACCTACTACATGAATAATGTCGTCATCTTTAATATCTAAATCAGGGTCGTCGATCATAATAAGAGTATTTTTGCTTAACTTTTCCGGATTATTATAGCCCTGAAGATATGTACCATCGTCGTCTTGTTCAACGTCAAAAACTTTTACATACAGATCGACTTTATAATTTTTAAATTGATCGGCATTAGTATATAGTTTTTCGATATCAGCCTTTTGTACTGTTTTAGTTGACTTTGTAGAGTCGGAGCTGGTTGTAGTAGAAGCTTGAGAGTCTCCGCTATTTCCGATGTTCGCAATAATAATAATAATGACTACCATCGCTAGAATAAACGTAATGATTTTATGCCTCATAAAAAAGTTACGTTGATCTTTACCGCAATTCGGACATTTCTTAACACCTTTTGCAATCTCTTGGCCGCAAGCTTTACAGTGTAGTAGCTTTCCTGACATTATGTTCCCTCCTATGTAATTAATTTCTTTAAATATACGTTCTATTTTGCCTATATATTTTCATACAGTCAATGATAAATTGGAAAAAACCTTTTAATTTATATCTGTTCAAAAAGGCACTTTGTATCATATCGACCGAATCTTTCATTTATTAACAGCTGATGATCTTTTTTGTTTCTCTTAATTTATTGAATAAATCTCCGCAAATACCTCTTGAACCAATTCAAACCGTCCCTTATAATGCTAATATTGGAAAGAAAAAATGATAGGATAAAAACATTGGTTTTCTAGGGTTCCGCAATGCATATTGGACTGTGACCGAGAGAAAACACATAGCAGCCCGGCTGTTATGACACGGTGGGATAAAAGCCCAGGAGTTTCTGCTCTTTTGCGAGAGCGTACTCCTGGGCTTTTTTGTTGATACTATCTGGAGAAGGAGTGTTTTGTGGTGAAAAAGAAAATGCTTGATGTGCTGATGCTTGTGATTGGCGCTTTTTTCTTCGCGCTTGCGGTGAATTTGTTTGCGATTCCCAATGACCTTGGGGAAGGCGGGGTCACTGGGATTACGCTGATTTTATACTATATCTTTCAATGGTCTCCCGGTGTGACAAACTTTATTTTAAATGCATTTTTGCTCTTAATCGGCTACAAATTTTTAGACGGTAAAACCACGGTCTATACCATCATTGCTGTTGCGGCGAATTCGCTATTCCTCCATCTGACACATGGGTGGAGCACTCCGTCTGATGAATTGATCATTAATACGATTTTCGCGGGTGTTTTTGCGGGAGTCGGGATCGGAATGATTATCCGGGTCGGGGGGACGACAGCCGGCTCTGCGATTTTGGCCAGAATCGCTAATAAATATTTAGATTGGAATATTAGCTATGCGTTATTGTTTTTTGATTTAATCGTGGTATTTAGCTCTTACTTTATCATTGGCGCGGAAAAAATGATGTTCACGATCGTGATGCTGTATATCGGTACGAAAGTGATGGACTTTATTATTGAAGGCTTGAATACGAAAAAAGCCATTACGGTCATTTCAGAACATAAGAGTGAGATTTCAGAGAAGGTAAATAACTTGATGGATCGGGGTGTGACGATTTTATCAGGGAAGGGAAGCTATACAGGCCAGTCAAAAGAGATTTTATATATTGTCATTAACAAACAAGAGCTGTCTATGCTGAAGAAAATCATCAGAAGCTGTGACAAAAAAGCGTTTGTGATCGTTCATGACGTACGTGATGTGTTTGGAGAAGGGTTTGTTGATATATCGAAATAAAGAAAAATCCCTCTGCACTTGATGCAGAGGGATTTGTTCGTTTAGAACGGATATTTGCGGTATTGCTTCTGGATCGAAATCCATTTCGTTACGGTAAACTCTTCGACCACCCACGGATTTCCGAAGCGGCCGACACCGCTTGCTTTGTTTCCGCCAAAGGCGATATTCGGTGAATCATTGACAGACTGGTCGTTGACATGGGTCATTCCGCTGTCAATTTGCAGGGCGAACGTTTCACCTTTCTCTAAATCAGAAGTGAAAACTGCCGAGCTGAGCCCGTATTCAGTATCGTTTGCCATGTCAATCGCTTCCTGATCGCTGGAGGCTTTGATAATGGTGGCAATCGGGGCAAACAGCTCTGTTTGGGCAATTTTGCTGTTGTTGTCAGCGCCGACAAAGACATACGGTGTGAGTACGTTTCCGACGCGTTTTCCTTCAACCGCAAGCTCGATGCCGTCTGCTTTTGCCTGCTCAATGATTTCCAGCGCTTTCTCGATTTGGCCCTCATTGATCAGCGGTCCGACTACGGTTTTCGGATCGGTTTGATCGCCGTACGGAAGCTCTTTGACACGTGCAGTGAATTTTTCAACAAATTCATCGTACACATCTTGGTGAACGATGATTCTGTTGATAATCATGCATATCTGTCCCTGATGAATAAATTTCCCGAAAATCGCTGCGTCTACGGCACGATCGACATCCGCGTCGGAAAGGACGGCAAATGGGTTGTTGCCGCCGAGCTCAAGGGCCATTCGCTTGAAGTTGCGCCCGGCGATTTCACCGATGTGGCGCCCGACTGCGGTTGATCCTGTAAAGCTGATTAATCTTGGGATTGGGTTAGTCAGCATGCCGTCTCCGATTTCCTTTAAGTCCGTCAACATGACGTTAAGGACACCCGCAGGAAGGCCAGCGTGTTCGAACGCTTTCGCAATAATGGTTCCGCCGGAAAGAGCGGTTTGGATATCAGGCTTGTGAACAACACTGTTTCCCAGCGCAATCGCAGGCGCAATCGTTCTCATTGATAAATTCATCGGAAAATTAAATGGAGAAATCGATGAAATCACGCCGAGCGGAAGGCGGTAAATCTTGTTGATTTTCCCTTCAATGTCGGATGGAACCTCTTTGATGCCGCCTAATTCGCCGGTATACGTAATGGCTTCATCTAAAATCGCAATGGTTTGTTCAAGCTCGATCGTGGCTTTAATGATCGTTCCGCCGGTTTCGCGGGAGATCATCATGATGATGTCATCGCGGTTTTCCTGTAAATAGCCTCGCGCTTTTTGCAGAACTGCTTTTCGATCTTCTGTTGTGCTCTTGGCCCACTCTTTTTGCGCCCGCTGTGCAATGTCAAACGCATCCTCCAGCTGCTTGCTTGTTGCCAAAGATGCTGTTGTAATCACAGACTGGTCGTATGGATTCAAGATATCCTCCGTACGTCCGCTTTCCCCTTCTGTCCATCTTCCGTAGATAAAACTTTTGTTTAACGCTTCTAAAGCCATTGATGATCATCCTCCTTTGGTCCTGCATTACTCTTCTATTTCCGTTGAGACCGATATGTAAACGAATCGGTTTTCCCTTTCAGTTTCTCGTCTGCTGTGCAGGATATACTCTTTTTTATTGGAGAACATGAGTGTTTCGCCTTATACTGGATATACAGATCCTTACATAAAGAGAGGAGACCATATGAAATCGCTGCTGGCTATTTATCCCGGTTCGATTGTGTCTGAGGAGCTTTGCGTACAGGAAGGCTGTCTATGTTTTTTTGATGAGAACAGTCAGAGATATATCTCCATTCCAAAAACAGAGATCAGCGAAAAAGAGATGATGCTGCTGCAGTCATTTTTGACGCCTGCGGATGAGGTCAATCAAATGTCTTTGAAGTCGGCGGAAGAAAATAAGTGGTTTGCGTTTCTTTTTTCTAGAGGGGAAGTGCCGGCGGATATAAAGAAGCGAACGAGATTTGTTCATTTTCATTTGATCGGTAATATAGAGCGGACGTCATTTGCGGAAGCTGTTCGTCATTTTTGGCCGGTGTCTTTTGTGATTGTGTGGATGCATGAGGACAGAGGCGTGATTGTCGAGCAGGAAAGTGAAGCGGCGGCGGGGAAGGACGAACTTGAATCGCTTGCTAAGGTTCTTGAGAGTGATTTCTACTTCAGTGTCCGTTTTTACGCCGGGAGATTTTATGAACCGGATGAGAGTCTCCGTACTCATTACGCCCGTGAACAGACGTATTTCCTCTTTGCTGAAAAGCGGCTGCCTCAGATGCAAAGTGTGACCTTTGACATGCTCTTTCCTTTTTTATTATTAGAAACAGAAAAAGAAAAGCTGCAAACGCTGCTCTCTGAAGAAGCTGAGCTTTTATTTGAAAATGAACCTGAGCTGAGAAAGACAATCAAGCTCTTTATTGAAAACAACTCAAACGTGACGTTAACGGCGAAACAGCTGCATCTGCACCGTAACAGCCTGCAATATCGAATTGACAAGTTTGTTGAGCGGTCAGGGATAGACATTAAAACATATAAAGGCGCGCTGCTCGCCTATTTTATCTGCCTGCAAAGCAAAAGTTCAGAATAAATTGGAAATATGCACGAAAATGGCTGGTTGATTTTATGAACACTGCCCATATCAGTGATATGGAAATGCTGTTACACTCAAGTTAGGAAAGCGTTTACAATAACAAAGGGGGAATCAAGATGGCTGAATTGCGGATGGAGCACATTTATAAATATTATGAGCAGAAGGAAGCGGCTGTTGATGACTTTAACCTTCACATTGACGATAAGGAATTTATCGTATTCGTCGGCCCGTCCGGCTGCGGGAAATCAACGACGCTGCGGATGGTGGCAGGACTTGAAGAAATTTCAAAAGGCGATTTTTATATTGAGGGAAAACGGGTAAATGATGTAGCGCCAAAGGACAGGGATATCGCGATGGTCTTTCAAAACTACGCGCTCTATCCGCATATGACGGTCTACGATAATATCGCATTCGGGCTGAAACTTCGGAAAATGCCGAAGCCTGAAATCAAAAAAAGAGTAGAAGAAGCCGCTAAAATTCTCGGGCTGGAAGAATATTTACACCGTAAACCGAAAGCGCTGTCAGGCGGACAGAGACAGCGGGTCGCGCTTGGACGGGCGATCGTGCGGGATGCAAAGGTGTTCCTGATGGATGAGCCTTTGTCGAACCTGGACGCGAAGCTGAGGGTGCAAATGCGTGCGGAAATTATTAAGCTCCATCAGAGACTGCAAACCACAACGATTTACGTAACGCATGACCAGACAGAAGCGCTGACGATGGCGACACGGATCGTGGTCATGAAAGATGGAAAAATCCAGCAGATCGGGACGCCGAAGGATGTATATGAATTCCCTGAAAACGTCTTTGTCGGCGGTTTTATCGGGTCACCGGCGATGAACTTTTTCAAAGGAAAGCTGACGGAAGGCGTCATCAAAATCGGGTCTGCGGCATTAACCGTGCCGGAAGGAAAAATGAAAGTGCTGCGTGAAAAGGGCTATATCGGCAAAGAAGTCATCTTCGGCATTCGTCCTGAGGATATTCATGATGAATTGATTGTGGTTGAATCGTATAAGAACTCTTCGATTAAAGCGAAAATCAATGTCGCAGAGCTGCTTGGTTCAGAAATCATGATTTATTCGCAGATCGAAAACCAAGACTTTATTGCGCGGATCGATGCCCGTCTCGATATTCAATCAGGTGATGAGCTGACGGTTGCGTTTGATATGAATAAAAGCCATTTCTTTGACAGTGAGACAGAAGTGAGAATTCGCTAGTTCTAAACCGGACATGGAGACATGTCCGGTTTTTTTCTTTCTCTAAGGTTTACAGAAAAAACCGCAGCGGGTAGTGGTTGGTAAGAAAGGAGAGATAGAGATGTGGCATGCGGCAATGTGGGGCGGGATCTCAGGCTCTGCTGTTTTGCTGGGCGCGCTGGCGTCCATGTTTTTTTCGATTCGCAAACAGATCATCGGCTATATTATGGCTTTTGGCACAGGGGTATTAATTGGCGCGGCGGCTTACGAACTTCTCGGGGATGCAGTGGCTGAAGGCGGAATTGTGTCGACAGGCGCCGGATTTATTGCGGGCGCGGTCGTTTTTACGATGTTTGATTACGCGGTTTCTAAAAGAGGCGCGTCACATAGAAAAAGATCGGGACAAGCAGCTGCCAGCGGCGGAGGAATCGCCATTTTTATCGGTACCGTCATGGACGCTGTCCCGGAATCGATTATGATTGGCGCCAGTCTTCTCGAAGAACAATCGGTCAGCTTCCTTTTGGTGATCGCTATTTTTATCAGCAATATACCTGAAGGGCTGTCCAGTACAACAGGAATGAAAAGCAGCGGGTATACCAGAACGAAAATTTTGCTGCTTTGGGCCGCAGTGCTCGTGATTTCAATTCTCGCTTCATGGTCAGGTTATTTCTTTCTAAACGGTGCTTCTGAAGAAGTGATGTCAGCAATCGCGGCGTTTGCGGGCGGAGGAATCATTGCGATGGTTGCGTCGACGATGATGCCCGAGGCGTACGAAGACAGCGGTCCGATGACAGGTTTAATCGCTGCACTTGGGCTGTTAACCTCGCTGGTTTTGAATCAGTTTTCTTAAATGTGCCGGTCATACTTCCATGTCCGGTTTTTTTGCTTGAAAATTTCAGAAAAAAACCGATGAAAAAGGAGGAAGAAATAGACAGAAAGCAGGAGAACGATGAAACAATTGATTTTAAGCATTTTTCTTTTGGGAAGCTGCTTGGCTCTGGCGGCTTGCGCTGATCAAGAGGCGAACGCGGAGCAGCAGATGCCGAAAGCGGAACAAAAGAAACCGGAAGAAAAGACAATACATGTTCAGAAAAAAGAGGACGATACATCCGCATGGATCAAAACAGAGAAACCGGCAAAGCTGCCGATTTTGATGTATCACAGCATTTCCTCAGGAAACAGCCTCCGTGTCCCGAAGGAAGAATTCGAAGCGCATATGAAATGGCTGCACGATAACGGCTATCAGACATTAACGCCGAAAGAGGCGTACCTCATGCTGACGCAGGATAAAAAGCCGAGTGAGAAATGCGTGCTGATCACGTTTGATGACGGATACACCGACAATTATCAATACGCGTATCCGGTGATGAAATTGTACGGGATGAAGGCGACGATTTTTATGATCGGCAAATCGATCGGACATCAACATCATCTGACAGAGAACCAAATGAAAGAAATGGCGCAGAACGGCGTATCGATTGAAAGCCATACAATTGACCACCTTGAACTGAACGGGTTATCGCCTGAACAGCAGTACAATGAGATGGCTGATTCGAAAAAGCTGTTTGACAACATGTTTCATCAAGAAACCTCCATCATCAGTTATCCAGTGGGGCGCTACAATGAGGAGACACTGAAGGCAGCCAAAGAAACGGGCTATCAAATGGGTGTGACGACAGAACCGGGCGCGGCATCGAGAGACCAGGGAATGTACGCCCTCCACCGAGTGCGCGTGTCTCCGGGCATGTCAGGTGCGGCTTTTGGCGCATACATTGAGTCGATGAAATAAAAAAAGGCGGCGCTTAAACGCCGCCGTCTCCTCCTCCGCAGCCGGAATCACTGAAACTGCCGTCACTGCCGCATCCTCCGTTATGGTGCGAGCCATGGTCTGAATAACCCCCGAAAAACCCGCTGTCCGCATGCTGGCGGCTTTTGTTTTCCAAGGGCTTTGGCTGTACGACTGAAACGAAAACAATAATCGCTATAATGAATAAGATAATCACAATCACTTCTGGTCACTCCCTTTTTTCACCATATCTGTTATACGAACGAAACGCTGGCCGGTTTCATTTCAGAGAAATCGATTCCTTCAGCCGGTCTCTGAACCAGCGCTTCAACACCCCGTGTCCTTTGTTTGACAATAACGTGCTGACACGCCAATACATAGGGGGATGAGGTGCGAACTGAAAATCAATGAATCTGAAAAGCCAGCTTTTATCACGGGAGAGAGAGTCAATGGTAAGCTCGTCCTCATCTGCTTCAGAGCTGTAGGCGCTTTGTTTCTGTATATCCTCATCCTGCCGAACCGCCAAGATCCTCAATGCTTCCGCCATTTGTTTGTACCCGCCTTCCAACAGTGAGGCGCCAAGGTTGTCAGCGCGCACCTCCATCCATTGTGAACAAAAGGATTGATAGAGCTGAAACAGGATGATGATTGCCATGATGAAGACCCAAAGCGCCACTTTATGGTCCGCGGGATGGGCGATATGCTGCTCAAATAAGAGGATGATCCCAACGACGGCTCCAAGATATAGAAAACGCAAAAGCTGTGATGACAAAACGTCACGTTTTTTAATATGAATCGCTTCATGGGCCAGAATGCCTTCGATGACACGCTGCGGAAGTGTTAGTGTGGCGCTTGTCAGTATGACCATCGACCTTCCGACATTCATGCCGACTGCCATTCCGTTGTAATCATCACTCTCTGTTTCGTATATGCGGACATGGGAAATGCCGGCTTTGCGGAAAATCTTGTCGGCCGCTGCCTGTACATGCGGATGATCACAAGGCTTGGCATCCATTGCCGCCCGCAAAACAATGTCTGACAGGTACATATTGAAAATCCAGTACAACATCACGGCAACGGCCATGACCCATGGAGAGGTTTGTAATCCGTATAATGCGAGCACCAGTAAGGCGTAAGCTGACACGCCTTTTACGCTGGCAGCAAAATAAAGCTTCCCAAGCAGCCGCTTCACATTTTTTTTATGATAAAACGGCAAAACAGAAATCACAGTGCCCTCGTTGTTTTCCGCGTCTGTGTATTCCCGGAGAATCGCTTTCCATCTTTGCGGTTCCTTCACCGTCAGAAACAGCGTTTCACCGGGAAGGGACAGTTTGATGACTTGCTGAAAGCTTGTTGTCAAATCTAAACGAGATGAATACATCGTCAGAAGCGGATGGAGCTTTAAGAGATCAGCTGTTGATTCAAGCTGGATGTCTTTCAAATCGGAAAGCGGGTATGTACGGGTTTCGTAACGCGAGCTAATGTGCAATTTTTCTAAGGACGCCGAATACAAAACGGTTACACTGAAAACATTCCAGATTCGTTTCACCAGTGCTCCTCCGCCGGAGATCATGCCTAAAAGGATCACATATTTGAGAGCGCTTGGATCAGGTCCATAGATGAAAAAAATAATGGCGCCCGCAAACACAACGGCGGTCAGCATGATGTCTGACAGGAGGCGTGTTTTGTTTCTGGCAAGCTCGATTTCCTGCCAGTCTCCCGAAGGTTTTTCCGCACGTTCTGAGACTGTGAGATCCATTGCGGTCCAGTAACAGTAGAACATTGTCGCGATCGAGACAATGCCGTCCATGAATGATTGATGAGAGAAGATATAAACAGCAGCGCAAACCCAAAGAACGATGTCAATCCAGAAGTCTATGAACGGAATGAGTTTTGCTGCCAGGGCTGATATAAAATATAATCCCAGCCCGAGAATCATAACGAGAAATAGATCTATTCCCATAGGCATGCTAGAGTCCTTTCTATCTGGTATTTCCAACTATTACTATACCATGGCGTGGGAATTTGCAAAAACAGGAATATGTAAAAAAAGCAAGCTCTTTCGTTTGACGAAGAACTTGCTTGCGGTTTATCAATAAAACTGGTGAAGCAGCAATAAGGTTAAGGACACTGTAATGGCTCCCCCGATTCGGGTAGACACCTGGGCGAAAGGCATCAATTCAAGCCTTTCTGCGGCGCTTAAAATGGCGACGTCCCCGGTGCCGCCTTGTCCTGAGTGGCACGCATTGATAATGGCGGTCTCAATCGGATACATGTTCAGCCACTTTCCGGTGAAGAAGCCGACGGCCATCATGGTCACAACGACAGATAGAATCGTAATGATGTTGTTGAGATTAAAGGCGGCGACAAGCTTGTCCCACGGCGTCATGGACACCCCGATCGCAAAGAGCAGCGGGTAGGTCACAGCGGTTGAAAAGAAGCGGGACACCCCAAACGCGCCATTTTCAATTGAGGCGGGCGCCAATCTGAACAGCTTAATCAGAACAGCCAGTAACAGCATGGCAACGGGTGCCGGAAATCCAAAAAAGTCGTGAGCGAGCATGCCGACTAAGTATAAAGAAACAGCAAGGATACCGCCTGACGCAAATAAGGAAAGGTTGAACATTTGCTGTCCGCTTTGCGACTCTTCCAGCGCAGGGGGCTCTTCTTCAGATCGGTCCACTTTGCCGTTGCCTGTCCATTCCGGTTTTTTCTTACCGATTCTGTTCAGCAATCCCGCTAGAATGATCGCGCACAGGCTGCCCAGCATGATCGACGGCAGAACAAGTGCAAACGCTTCCCCTTGAGACATCGGCATGATGTCAGAATAACCGATGGACAGCGGGATAGCGCCTTCTCCGACACCCCCTGCCATGATAGGGATGACGATGTACAGCAATGTGTGCTGAAATCCAAGCCCGAGCGATGTGCCGACAGCCAGTCCGACAATAGCGGCCGCGGCAGAACCGGCAATAAGCGGAATAAAAATTTTCATGAATGCTTTTACGAGTGTTTCTCTTTTCATGCCGAGGATGCTTCCGACAACAATCCCAGCGATAAATAAGTAAAGAAAGTTTGAGTTTTCTGTAAATTCTGTGGTGGATTTGACGATATCATTAGGCAGCAGGTGATAGTAGACGACAGCGGACGGAATAAAAGTAGCTAGGATGGCCGGGCCGCCGATAGAACGAACAATCGGTATCGATTTACCGATTTGGGCAAAGGTAAACCCGAAAAAAGCCATGACGGCAATGGATGTCAAGATGTCACTTTTCACATCGTGATGCATAACAAAAACAGTGATTAATATAAACAGCAAGGCATACACAGGAAGCGGTATAATGCCTACTTTTATATTCATGGCTCTCGCAAACCAATTCTCTTTTCGAACCCCTTCGTGAATTGTATCCGTTTGCAATTGCATTTGGGTTTGAAGCTCTCCCATTGAAAAACCTCCCCTATTCTTGATGTAGTAAAATTGTTCACTACATGAATTATACTAAAAAATTGAAATGTTTAATATATTAAAAATTTACTATTCAGGTTTTCAAATCTTCCCGGTTCAAATAGAAAGAGGCATTCCGACTAAAAACGGTCTATGACGGAGTGCTGAGAAGTGAGGGCTGGTGACGGACAAGCATTTTATTCGCAAGGAACGAAATGTTGATGTACGATAATAAAGGGTCATTTATCCTAGCATCCGTCATAAATCCTCAACAAAATAGACAATAATCCGTCACACAGTGCGGGACTTTTTGGGTATTTTGGTCTTTATTTTTGAAATAAATCGTTGTAAAGTACTTAATATGAACCAGTAAGAGAATGTGTCATTTGATCAGTCTGGCAATCAGGAATCATATTGAATGATTTTTTGACATGTTTGTGAAATATTGAACAAACATTTTTTTCGTCTGCTTTGTGAATTGGTGATCAAAGTATCGCTTTTATTTGTGAAATAGTGAGCAAAATGCAGTTTTTAACCGGAAATGGAGGAGAAAGCATGAGTGAATTAGTTTTAGCCCGCATTCAATTTGCATCAACAACATTGTTTCACTTCTTGTTTGTGCCGTTGTCTATTGGGCTTGTGTTTATGGTTGCGTTGATGGAGACTCTTTATCTTGTGAAAAAAAATGAGCTGTACCTCAAAATGGCAAAGTTTTGGGGACACTTATTCTTAATCAATTTTGCAGTCGGTGTTGTAACGGGGATTTTGCAAGAATTCCAGTTTGGAATGAACTGGTCTGATTACTCCCGTTTTGTCGGAGATGTATTTGGCGCTCCGCTTGCGATTGAAGCATTATTGGCGTTTTTCATGGAATCGATCTTTATCGGATTGTGGATTTTCGGCTGGGACCGCCTGCCGAAAAAAATTCACGTTCTCTGCATTTGGCTCGTATCATTTGGAACGATTATGTCGTCTTTCTGGATTTTAACCGCGAACTCCTTTATGCAGGAGCCTGTCGGCTTTACGATCAAAAACGGCCGCGCGGAAATGAACGACTTTGCCGCGCTGATTACAAACCCTCAGCTTTGGGTTGAATTTCCGCACGTCATTTTCGGTGCGCTTGCCACCGGGGCTTTCTTTATCGCCGGAGTGAGTGCTTTTAAACTATTGAAGAAAAAAGAAGTGCCGTTTTTCAAACAATCTTTTAAACTCGCAATGATTGTCGGCCTTTGTGCCGGTCTTGGCGTCGCACTTAGCGGACACGCGCAGGCTGAGCACTTGATGGAATCACAGCCGATGAAAATGGCTGCCAGTGAAGGCCTTTGGGAAGACAGTGGTGACCCTGCTGCTTGGACGGCTTTTGCCACGATTGATACAACAAATGAAAAAAGCTCAAATGAAATCAAAGTTCCTTATGCTTTGAGCTACCTGGCATATCAAAAATTCAGCGGAAGTGTCAAAGGGATGAAAACACTTCAGGCTGAGTACGAAAAAATATACGGAAAAGGCGATTACATTCCGCCTGTAAAAACGACATTCTGGAGCTTCCGCATCATGGTTGGCGCAGGTGTTGTCATGATTCTTGCTGCGTTAGGCGGCCTTTGGTTAAACCGCCGCAAAAAGCTTGAAAACAGCAAATGGTATTTGCGCATCATGATTGCGCTGATTTCCTTCCCGTTTATTGCCAACTCCGCGGGCTGGATTATGACAGAAATCGGACGTCAGCCTTGGACGGTCATGGGCTTGATGACCACCGCTCAATCCGTGTCACCTAACGTAACAGCCGGCTCTCTGTTATTCTCAATCATCGCGTTCGGTGTGATGTACTTGACTCTGGGGGCGCTGCTTGCCTTCTTATTCGTCCGTGAAATTAAAAAAGGCGCGGAGCATGGTGATCATCATGATGCTCCTGTATCAACAGATCCATTTAGTCAGGAGGTATACCATGTCTCTTCATGATCTTTGGTTTATACTCGTTGCTGTATTGTTTGTAGGTTTCTTCTTTTTAGAAGGCTTTGATTTCGGGGTCGGCATGGCGACCCGTTTTCTTGGCCATAATGAATTAGAACGCAGAGTGCTGATCAACACGATCGGACCGTTTTGGGATGCGAATGAAGTATGGCTTTTGACTGGTGCAGGCGCCATTTTCGCGGCATTTCCGAACTGGTATGCAACGATGCTGAGCGGTTATTACATTCCGTTTGTCATTGTGCTGCTTGCATTAATAGGCCGCGGGGTCGCGTTTGAATTCCGCGGCAAGGTTGATCATTTAAAATGGGTAAAGGTTTGGGACTGGGTCGTTTTCTTCGGCAGTCTGATTCCTCCGTTTGTGCTTGGTGTGCTGTTCGCGACATTATTCCGCGGGATGCCGATTGATGCCGATATGAACATTCACGCGCAAGTATCCGATTATTTCAATGTGTACTCTGTACTTGGCGGTGTGACTGTAACACTTCTTTGCTTCCAGCACGGATTAATGTTTATCACGCTGCGTACGATCGGTGATTTGCAAAACCGCGCCCGGAACATGGCGCAAAAGATAATGGGTGTTGTTTTTGTAGCGGTACTAGCTTTCGCGGCTCTTTCTGCCTATCAGACAGACATGTTTACACGCCGCGGCGAGATAACCATTCCGCTCGTTGTTTTGATTGTCATCTGCTTTATGCTCGCGGCTGTCTTTATCCGTAAGAAAAAAGACGGCTGGACATTTGGGATGACTGGCGCGGGGCTGGCGCTGACTGTAGGAATGATCTTTATTTCATTATTCCCTCGGGTCATGGTCAGCTCGCTTCAAAGCGCGTACGATTTAACAGTAGCTAACGCTTCTTCCGGTGATTATTCGCTTAAAGTCATGTCAATTGCGGCATTAACCCTATTGCCGTTTGTAATCGGCAGTCAGATCTGGAGCTATTATGTCTTCCGGAAGCGCGTCAGCCATAAGGAGCCTATGACTTATTAATGGGAAAAGACCTGTTTCGATATAAAGGAATGAAGCGGATTCTCACCGTGATTACTTGTTTAACGCTGATTCAGACAGCTGCCATTATTATGCAGGCAGAGTGGCTGAGTGAAGCCGTAACCGGGCTGTTCAACGGGAAGAGCATGGCCTCCCTGTTTCCTGTGATCGGCTTTTTCCTCATCGCTTTTGTCGCCCGGCACGGGGTGACGGTGGCACGCCAGAAAATCGTCTATCAATATGCCGCCCGGACAGGAGCCGATTTGAGAAAGAGTTTTCTTGATCAGCTGTTCCGGTTAGGTCCCCGCTTTGCAAAGAAAGAGGGGACGGGGCAAATGGTGACGCTGGCGATGGAAGGCATCAGCCAGTTCCGCCGCTACCTGGAGCTGTTTCTGCCGAAAATGGTCAGCATGGCGATTGTGCCGGCGGCGGTTGTCATTTATGTGTTTTTTCAGGATCGCACGTCAGCCGTCATTTTAGCCGCTGCGATGCCGATTCTGATCATCTTTATGATTCTCCTCGGCCTTGTCGCGCAGAGAAAAGCGGATCGCCAGTGGAAATCCTATCAGAGACTTTCCAATCATTTCGTTGATTCTCTTCGCGGGCTGGAGACATTGCGTTTTTTAGGTTTGAGCAAGTCGCACAGCAAAAACATTTTCTACGTTAGTGAGCGGTATCGCAAAGCAACGATGAGCACACTTCGGGTGGCATTTTTATCTTCATTCGCCCTCGATTTTTTCACGATGCTGTCAGTGGCGACAGTTGCAGTGTTTTTGGGCCTGCGCCTAATTGACGGAGATATTTTGCTTGGTCCCGCCTTAACGGCGCTCATTCTGGCACCTGAGTATTTTCTGCCGGTGCGGGAAGTGGGGAATGATTATCATGCAACGCTGAACGGACAGGAAGCAGGCAAAACCATTCAAGAGATTTTGTCGCAGCCTGGTTTTAAAAAAGAGGCGCCGCTTCAGCTTGGGACGTGGTCCGGTCAGGATGAGCTGAAAGTGTCCGGCGTGTCAGTCGGCCGGTCGGTGTCCGATATTGATTTGTCATTGAAAGGCAAGAAAAAAATCGGTATCATCGGTGCAAGCGGTGCCGGGAAATCAACATTCATTGATGTCCTTGGCGGATTTTTGGAGCCTGATGACGGTATGATCGAGGTCAATGGCTCAAGCCGGTCCCACTTGCAGGACGGAAGCTGGCAGAAAAACCTCCTTTATATCCCGCAGCATCCGTACATTTTTGATGACACGCTGGCGAACAACATTCGCTTTTACCATCCAAGCGCGTCGGCCGAGGATACAGCCCGCGCCGCTGCCTCGGCGGGACTGACGGAGCTGGTGGACAAACTTCCGGACGGATTAGAGGGACGGATCGGGGAAGGCGGCCGGGCGCTCAGCGGCGGCCAGGCTCAGCGTGTCGCACTGGCCCGTGCCTTTTTGAGAAACCGCCCAATCCTGCTGCTGGATGAGCCGACCGCCCATCTTGATATCGAAACAGAATATGAATTAAAAGAAACGATGCTGGATTTATTTGAGGATAAGCTCGTCTTTCTCGCGACACACCGCCTTCACTGGATGCTCGATATGGATGAAATCATCGTGCTTGACGGGGGCAGGGTTGCAGAAATCGGGACTCACGATGAATTGCTGGCGACAAACGGTGTGTACACCAAACTGGTGAAGGCGCAACTGGGGGAAAGAGCATGAAGAAAGAAGAATGGATTCTGCCGTATATCAAGCAAAATGCCCGCCTTTTCGTTCTGGTTATCTTGTTGGGAGCGGTGACGATTTTTTCTGCTGCTTTTCTCATGTTCACCTCAGGATTTTTGATCTCGAAGGCGGCGACAAGGCCGGAAAACATCCTGCTCATTTATGTGCCGATTGTCGCTGTGCGCACCTTTGGGATTGCACGGTCTGTGTCACGATATGCGGAACGCCTTGTCGGCCATCACATCATTTTAAAAATCGTGTCCGACATGCGCGTCCGCCTTTACAACATGCTTGAGCCGGGTGCTTTGATGCTGCGTTCCCGATTTCGCACGGGGGATATGCTCGGCATTTTGTCGGAGGATATTGAGCATTTGCAGGATGCCTTCTTAAAAACGATTTTTCCTGCGATCTCGGCCTTGCTTCTGTATGCTGTTTCAGTAATCGCGCTTGGCTTCTTCTCTTGGCCGTTTGCCATATTGCTTGCGCTTTACTTGTTTGTTCTTGTTATACTGTTTCCGGTTGTGTCTTTGCTCGTGACGAGAGCGAAGAATGCGAAGCTGAAAAGCGGGCGGAATGTGCTGTACAGCCGGCTGACAGATGCCGTGATGGGTGTCAGCGACTGGATGTTCAGCGGACGCCGGCATGCTTTTATTGATTCCTATGAAAAAGAAGAACATGCTTGGTTTGAGCTTGAATGGAACAAACAGCGCTTCACAAGATGGCGGGATTTCGCCGCGCAATGCTTTGTCGCGGGCCTCATTTTGCTGATGCTGTTTTGGACGGCGGGGCAGCATGCAGACGGCGAACTCGCCAAAACGATGATTGCGGCCTTTGTGCTCGTGGTGTTCCCTTTGACGGAAGCCTTTCTGCCGCTTTCAGATGCTTTGGGCGAAGTGCCCGGCTATCAGGATTCCATCAGGCGCATGAACAAGGTAGCCCCTCAAACGGAAGCGTCACAAACAGAATCAGCGGCTGAAACGCTCGATCTCCAAGATGTCACACTGTCCTTTCGTGATGTGGCGTTTGCTTATGATAACAGCAGCCGAGTGCTGAACGGCTTTTCCTTTACGCTGGGCCAAGGAGAAAAAATGGCGCTACTCGGCCGGAGCGGGTCTGGGAAATCAACGTCGCTCGCATTAATCGAGGGCGCCTTAAAGCCGGATTCAGGATCTGTGACGTTAAACGGAGTGGAGACCGAGCTGTTAAAGGATCAGATTGCTGATACGGTAGCTGTGTTAAATCAAAAACCTCATCTATTTGATACAAGCATTCTGAACAACATCAGGCTTGGAAATGGCGACGCAAGCGACGAGGATGTGCGCCGTGCTGCAAAGCAGGTGAAGTTGCATGATTATATTGAGTCACTGCCTGACGGATATCATACTTCTGTTCAGGAAACCGGCATCCGGTTTTCCGGAGGGGAGCGCCAGCGGATCGCACTCGCCCGGATTTTGCTGCAGGATACGCCGATCATCATCCTCGATGAGCCGACAGTCGGACTCGATCCCATTACAGAACGCGAACTAATGAATACGGTGTTTGAAGTACTGAAAGGAAAAACGATTTTATGGATTACGCACCACCTCGCGGGAGTGGAAGCGGCAGATAAAATTGTGTTTCTCGAAAACGGCAAAACAGAAATGGAAGGAACGCACGAGGAACTGCTGGCGGTAAACGAGCGGTATCGCCGCTTGTATCATCTTGATGTTCCTGTGAAATAAGACAGCTCCCTAAGGCTGTCTTTTTTTGTTTGAAATAGAAGAGGTACAGGAAAAATAGGAAGAGAAAGCAGAGGAGGGATAGAGATGAATATTCCAATTTGGACGGAGGAGCATGTGAGGGCCTCGCTCCCTGAAAGAGATGCGGAGAGCCATAAAGGCACGTACGGTACCGCATTGCTTCTGGCGGGAAGCGACGACATGCCGGGCGCAGCGCTTCTGGCGGGGCTTGGGGCCATGCGGAGCGGACTAGGGAAGCTTGTTATAGGCACGTCTGAAAACGTGATCCCGCTGACCGTTTCTGTTCTGCCCGAGGCGACCTATTGGCGTGACGGCTGGCAAAAAGCGGCGCACGCTCAGCTTAAAGAGGCGTACCGCGCTATTGCTATCGGACCGGGGCTTCCGCAAACCGAAAGCGTACAGCAGGCAGTTGATCATGTGCTTGCGGCCGATTGCCCTGTTATCTTGGATGCCGGAGCGCTGGCAAAGCGCACATATCCGAAACGGAAGGCGCCTGTCATCCTCACGCCGCACCCGGGCGAGTTTTCCCGTATGACAGGTGTTCCTGTGAAAGAGCTGCAAAACAAAAGAGCGGAATATGCAAAGGAATGGGCGGCTCAGCTGCAGGCTGTCATTGTGTTAAAAGGAAATCAAACCATTATTGCGTTCCCCGATGGCGACTGCTGGTGCAATCCAACTGGAAACGGAGCGCTCGCCAAGGGCGGCACCGGTGACACGCTGACAGGCATGATATTGGGCATGCTCTGCTGCCATGAAGACCTGAAACATGCGATATTAAACGCGGTCTATCTGCACGGTGCGTGCGCCGAGCTCTGGACGGACGAGCACTCAGCCCATACGCTGCTCGCTCACGAGCTTTCTGACGTGCTGCCTCGCGTGTGGAAACGGTTTGAATAAAAATAGCAGTAACATAAAAAGCTGTCTTCACAAGGAAGACAGCTTTTCTTGATAACCCGCTTGTTTTTTCAGACGCGGTTTCATCAATACATAGTAAAGAACAGAAGGCACGGCCAAGCCGACAATCCATGCGATGTCTCCGCCGCCAAACATTTTGGCCAGCGGTCCGATGTAAAAGGATGTATTGATAAACGGGATTTCCAGCAAGATGGACAGAACGAACGCAATCGTGGTGATCCAATTGACCTTTCCATACGGCCCGTTCACATCGAACATGGCTTTGACTTGATAGTTTCCATGGCGGACGAAGTAGTAATCGACTAAATTGATTGCCGTCCATGGAATTAAGAAATAACTGATGAAAAAGATAAAATTCAAAAACAGCTCCATAAAATTGCTCTGTCCGAGAAGGCTTAAGACTGTGCCGACAAGAGTGACGCCGAGGATCATGATGATTCTGACTTTGGGTGTGACTTTTAACTTCAGAAACGGCTCAAGCGTTGTTGTCGTGGACATGAAAGCCCCATACAGGTTAAAGACATTGATCGCCATTTGCCCGAATAACACAATGATCAGCATAATGAACGAGAAGGGGCCGAACAATTGGACAATCTGGCTGCCTGAGTTTGCCGTAAAGTCAGGCAATGCCGTCGTCAGCAAAGCGCCGAGCAGCATCATCCAGATCGAGCTGACAGATGTCCCTGCATAGCTGTACCAAAATGTTTGAGAAGCCGGTGTTTTAACTGGCAGATATCGTGAATAATCGGCAACATACGGCGCGTATGCAAGCTGCCACGTCGCGACTGCGCTGACCGCCACCAATAAAACAGGCAGATCAACCGCTCCGGGAATCCAGCTGCCTTCCGGAATCGGCAATTGAAAAATGAGTATCGTTGCAGCAAAAAATACAGCAAAAGAGGTCCAAGAAAGGATTTTTTGCATTTTGTGAATCAAATCATGGCCAAAAATGGTGAGTAAAAAACATACGGCGCTTAAGCCTATAATGCTCCATGATCCCGGAATGGGAACAAAGCTGCTTAAGGTTCCGGCCGCCAGAATCGTGCTGCTTGCGAAGAAACCAAGGTAGATAAACATAACTAAGAAGAGGGGAAGAATCGCTCCGATTACGCCGAATTGGGCACGGCTTTGAATCATTTGCGGGATGCCAAGCTGAGGGCCTTGCGCGGAATGAGACGCCATAAATATGGCACCGATTAAGGTTCCGCAAATAATAGCGGCAACACTCCAAAACAGATTAAGTCCCATTGCCACGGGAAGAGTACCGGTCACTAACGTGGTGATATGCATATTAGCCCCAAACCATACGGGGAATAAATCTTTCGCTTTACCATGTCTTTCTTCATTTGGAATATGTTCAATCGTTCGCCTTTCTACTTTCAATGCATCGTCCTCCATATTGGATGTTATTTAAAATCGACATAAAGACATAGCTTAGCAGACTATGAGGGGGTTTACAAATGCGGATGTACAGCCAAACGTCCGAGAAGCCTGATCTGTCAATAGCTGAATAGAATTGTAAAAAAAGCTGAACGGTTTCGAATCCGGTGTCGTCTCATAAGGCAGAAAAACAAAAAAAGGGGGGATCGCGGCCATTGGATACATGTGAAGAACAGCAGCTGATTCAGCAGGCGAAAGAGGGAAACGATGAGGCGTTTACAGCCCTTTTTCACTATCATTATTCTTTTTTATACAAATATTTGTTAAAGCTTTCCCTTCACCCTGATCTCAGCGAAGAACTTGTACAGGAAACCTTTTTGAAAGGGTACATTCATTTAAGAAGCTTCCAAGGCCGTTCCAAATTCTCCACGTGGCTGATCTCTATTGCGTCGAGACTCTACCTCGATCACCAGAAAAAGAGAAAGAGAGAATGGAAACGGAATCAGGCGGTGACGGAAGAAACAATCCGCAAGATCAAGTGGGACGTGTCAGTGAAAGGGGCAGAATGGAGCGAAACGCTTGATCTATTTTCAAAGCTGGACCCTAAACTGCGCACGCCAGTTTTATTAAGGCATTACTACGGCTATACCTACGCCGAAATCGGGCTGATGCTGCAAATCAAAGAAGGCACGGTTAAGTCTAGGGTTCATAAAGGGCTCCAGCAAATCAGAAAGGAGTGGACTGATGAATAAAGAAAAGCGATCTGTTCATTTAAAATCGGAATTGCAGAAAATCGACCAATGCGCTAACCCGAAAATACCGAGTCAAAGAGAGTTGCTTGATCAATTGTCACAAAAGAAAGCCGAACGAAGAAAAAGCCTGCTGAAAGAAGTGATGTTATTTATGTTCTGTGCGCTGGCGATGGTAAGCGCGGCGATGCTGGCATTTAATCAAGTTCCCGCTGTTTTTGTCGTGCTTCAGGTCTGTGCGCTGGCTGTCCTGCCGATTTTGATTGTGGCCGAGAAAAAAAGACAGCTCGGGGAATGCGAGGTGGAGCGCCGATGACACAAACAGAAATGATCATAACGGCTGCGGCTTATCTCATCGTATTGGTGCAGGGGATCTTTTTATTTATTGATGCGAAAAAACGGGATCGTCTGGCATGGGTTTGGGGGATTGTCGGACTGATTACAGCACCGATGCCTCTGATTTGCTATTACTTTTTTGTGATTAGGCCGGACCGGAAGAAAAGGGGGATCAAGCAATGAATATTTCTTGGGAAATGATTTTGCCGCTGATTGTATTGCAGTTGGTTTTGGCGGTGTTTGCCCTTATCAGCTGTATAAAGGAAGAGCGGACAAACGGGCCAAAGTGGATGTGGGCAGCGGTCATTGTGTGTATCAATATTATCGGGCCGATTTTATTTTTTACCGTCGGCAGAAAGCAAAGGTGATCCGGTATGCTGTCTATTGAGTCATTATGTAAATCGTACCGGCATCATCAAGCTGTAAAGAATGTCAATTTTCACGTGAATGAAAACGAGTGTGTCGCACTATTAGGCCCTAATGGAGCCGGTAAAACCACAACGCTGCACATGCTGGCCGGACTGCTTTCGCCAACCTCTGGAACCATCAAACTGTTAGGGGAGAAAAAGCCGGATCGTCGTTTGATCGGGTACCTTCCGCAGTATCCTGCTTTTTATTCGTGGATGACCGCAAACGAATTTTTAACATTTGCCGGGAGACTGTCAGGGCTTTCAAAGAAAAAGTGCCAAGAGGAAATCGGCGGGATGCTTGAATTTGTCGGCTTGCAGGAAGCGGCACACAAAAGAATCGGCGGCTATTCAGGCGGCATGAAGCAAAGACTCGGTCTGGCACAGGCGCTGCTCCATAAACCGAAGCTGTTGATTTTGGATGAACCGGTGTCCGCTCTTGATCCGTCAGGACGGTTCGAGGTGCTCGATATGATGCGGGAGCTGAAGAAGCATATGACTGTTCTGTTTTCCACACACGTTTTGCACGATGCGGAGCAGGTGTGTGATCAGGTGGTGATCATGAAAAACGGGGAGGTTTCATGGAAAGGCGCATTACAGCAGCTTAAGAAACAGCATCAAACGAACGTTTTCACCCTTACAGTGAAAGAGGAGCTGAGGGGCTGGCTTGAAGAGAAGCCTTATGTATCAGGTATTGCCTATATGAATCCGTCGCAAGCTGTTTTCGAGCTGCCTGGTATACACGCTGGCCGGACATTGCTGAGTGATTGTATCCGAACGGGATTGACCGTTACCCATTTTGAACAGAAAACGGAGTCTCTTGAAGACGTCTATCTAAAGGTGGTGCACGCATGAAGGTGATGATGACTCTATTTCAAAAAGAATGGCTCGATGGGTGGAAAAGCGGCAAGCTGATCTGGCTGCCGATCGCGATGATGATCGTCGGGCTGACACAGCCGCTGACCATTTATTATATGCCGGAAATCATTGAACACGGAGGAAACCTTCCGGACGGCATGAAAATCAGTTTTACGATGCCCTCAGGGTCTGAAGTGATGGTCAGCACGCTTTCTCAATTCAACACGCTTGGCATGGCTCTGGTCATCTTCAGCGTGATGGGCAGCGTGGCGAATGAAAGAAATCAAGGCGTAACGTCGCTGATCATGTCGCGGCCTGTGACGGCAGCCCATTATATCGTGAGCAAATGGCTGACCCAAAGCGTGATCGGAATCGCGTCGTTTGCCGCTGGATACGGGCTTGCTTATTATTACGTCAGGCAGCTGTTTGAGGACACATCCTTCAGCCGCTTTGCCGGAAGCCTTGGTCTTTACGCTCTTTGGATCATGTTTATTGTGACTGCCGGCCTTGCCGGAAGCACGATGTTTCGGTCTCTCGGAGCAGCCGCGGCTTCCGGGATCGGGCTGACGGCCGCGGTTTCTTTTGCTGTTTCGCTATTTCCTGATGGTGCGAAATGGCTTCCTGCTGCGCTTTGCAAGCAGGCGGAGCATATCCTTCTTCATGGAGAGCGGGCGGATTTTTTCGGATGGTCGCTCACATTCTCTATTTTGTCCATCGTGCTTCTGGCCATGTTTTCTGTGTGGCGCTTTCAGCGATATGAAAGCTATTAATTGGCCATGCTGCGCTTTTGCATGAGCATGACAAGAAAGGCGGCAAATGCCAGCGCCCCGGCTCCATAAAAAACCCCCGAAAGCCCGAAAAGCTGTGCGATTTTTCCGGCGAGAAGGGGTCCAAGGAAGATGCCCAATGCATAAAACGATTGATAGAATCCCATGACTGACATTTTTAAAGGGGCAGAACTGATATGGACGACATGGCCTAGCAGCAAAGGGAACACGAAACCGAGCGCCATCCCGATGCAGGCGTGCGTGATGCAAACCGTGAACAATGTAGCTGAAAAAGGAACGAATAGCAAACAGGCTCCGGTCACTGCAAAACTGGAGAGCAGCACGGAGTAAGCGATCCGGCTTGTCATGCGCAGAAACACAACGCTTAATGTGGCGGCTGCGTGAGGGAGGAAAAAGGCGCTCATCACCCAAAGCAGCTCCGCGTCACCCAATCCGAGCTGATGAATGTAAAGCGGTGTAAAACCAAACACTGTCATAAATAACACCGCGTGGGCGGTCATAGACAGGATGGTGAAAAGCTTGAGCTTCGGCAGCCGCAATGTGTCTTTGATGTATTGCGGCACACCGATTGTGTCGCGATTCGCGGGAGAAGCCGACGGGTCTTTAATAAAGCAGCAAATCACCAGACCGGCGGCCGAGGCCGCCAGCGCCATCCAAAACGGAACCTGCCTGCCTAAGTGGGCTGCCGCAAGCCCGCAGAACACAATGCTGACAAACTGAGGCATGACGGTGAAAAACTGCATGATGCCCATTGCTTTTGAGGCGTTTTCGCTGTTGAAATATTGTGCATATAAAATCGTCGCCATGACCCACATAGAGGCGGTGATCCCCGCAAACAGCCGGGCGGCCAGCACGAAGAAGAAAGAATCAAACAGGAGAAAAAGCAGGCTGCTGAGGATGGAAAACCCAAACCCGGCAATTAACAATTGCTTGCGCATAGAAAACAGAATGTCTGACAGCAAGCCGAGCGGAAATCGAAGAAGAATTTGCGTCACCCCGTAACTGCCGAGAATGATTCCGATGGCGCCATATGAAAAGTGCAGGTCCTCCAAATACAGGCTGAATACAGGGACGTAAATATAGCCTGAAAACCAAAAACAAAATACCATGCATAAGAAAACGGCGTGATCTAAAGCGCCGATTGTTTTTTTCTGAGACATCATGTCCTGCTGTAATTCCATCTTCCCTCTCCACCTTTTTCTTCCAGTACAACACAATTGCTGAGAGCGTTTCAATAGAAAAATAAAAAACAGGACTTCCAAAAGCCCTGTTCGATGTTTTAATACGGGTCAGACGGATGACTTTCCTGTTCAGCTTGCATTGCAGCCTGTTCAGTCTCTGTTGTGCCGATCGGTCCGTTGCTGTTGTTTTCGGAGGCTTTTTTCAGCCCTTCTGCCACGCGTTTTCCGTAGTCGGGATCAGCTTTTGTGAAATTCTCTATCATTTGATCCTGAATTTCTTTTCGGCATGTAGAAAGTGTATTAACCAGATTCGTGATCAATTCGTTCCGTTCAAATTCTGAAAATCTCCGGTAGGTCTCTCCAGCCTGTCCGAAGTTGTTCGTTCTGTCGAGCGCTTCACGCTTTACATCACCTTCGACATGCGGCGTATGATCTTTGCCATCCTGCTTCGCTTCCTTCAGCCCGCCCATAATCGATGGCTCATAGTTGACGTGCGGGTTTTGGCCTTCTGCTCGATCGACCCGATATTGCATTTGCCCGCCTTCCTGGTTGGTGGCGACATGCTTATTCGGCGAGTTGATCGGAAGTTGCAGGTAATTTGCGCCTACACGGTAGCGCTGTGTATCAGAGTAGGAAAACGTCCGCCCCTGCAGCAGCTTGTCATCTGAGAAATCGAGTCCGTCAACAAGCACTCCTGTTCCGAATGAAGCTTGTTCCACTTCCGCATGGTAGTTTTCCGGGTTTTTATTAAGAACCAGTTTGCCGATCTGCTTCCATGGAAAATCGTCTTTATACCACAGCTTTGTCGGATCAAGCGGATCAAAGTCCAGTTCAGGATGCTCATTATCGCTCATAATTTGGGCATACACTTCCCATTCCGGATAATCGCCATTTTCAATTGCTTCATACAAATCCTGTGTTGCATGGTTAAAGTTTTTCCCTTGAATCTCTTCCGCTTCCTTCTGTGTCAGGTTGCGGATGCCCTGCTTCGGTTCGAAATGATATTTCACGAGGACGGCCTTGCCTTCCTCATTCACCCACTTATAGGCGTGTACGCCTGAACCCTGCATGTGCCGGTAGTTGGCCGGAATGCCCCAAGGCGAAAACAAGAAGGTGATCATATGTGTCGCTTCAGGAGACTGGGAAATGAAGTCGAAAATACGTTCACCATCTTGGATGTTGGTCACTGGATCAGGCTGAAATGCGTGGACAAGATCCGGAAATTTCAGCGGGTCGCGAATAAAAAAGATTTTCAGGTTGTTCCCGACCAAATCCCAGTTTCCGTCTTCGGTATAAAGCTTCACGGCAAAACCGCGCGGGTCTCTCAATGTTTCGGGTGAGTGTTTTCCATGATTCACCGTAGAAAAACGGACAAATGCCGGCGTTTTCTTGCCTTTTTCCTGAAAGAGCTTGGCCCGGGTGTACTTTGAAATCGGTTCGTCTCCAAAGCTTCCATACGCTTCAAAATACCCGTGTGCACCCGCTCCTCTGGCGTGGACAACCCGCTCCGGGATGCGTTCACGGTCAAAGTGGCTGATTTTTTCGAGAAAATCGTAGTTCTCAAGTGTTGTAGGCCCTCTGTTCCCGACCGTCCTCACATTTTGGTTGTCGGTGACAGGGTGCCCCTGCCTGTTCGTCAAAGTATCCTCTGATTCGTTTTTCCCGGATGTCTTATGAGAAAGCGTATCCTCGCTGCTTTGGGCATTTGTTCCGTGATGCTTGTTTTGGTGCTCATCTTTCATTGGTTGACCCTCCTTTTTTAAACGATAACAATATGCCCTGAATGGAAAGATTTTAAAACAGCCGTTTTTCTTCATCAGGTTGGGGAATGGTACAATGTAAAAAAATTGGTGAAAGGAGAGGTCGATTCGTGACGAGAGAAAGACATCCGCTGCCCATCACGTTTTATCAAAAAAACGCCCTTGAGCTTGCCCCGGCGCTTCTCGGCTGCCTTCTGGTTAAAGAGACAGACCAAGGCACAGCGTCAGGCTATATTGTGGAAACAGAAGCCTATATGGGAGCTGGAGACAGAGCGGCCCACAGCTTTAACAACCGCCGGACGAAGCGGACTGAGATTATGTTTGCGGAAGCTGGGCGGGTGTATACATACGTCATGCACACCCATACACTGCTGAATGTCGTTGCCGCAGAAGAGGATGTCCCACAAGCGGTACTAATCAGGGCGATTGAGCCCTATGAAGGGCAGCTGTTAATGGAGGAGAGAAGATCGGGCCGGCGTCCGAGGGAATGGACAAACGGACCTGGAAAGCTGACGAAAGCGCTTGGCGTCACGATGAATGATTACGGACGTTGGATCACGGAACAGCCCCTTTACATTGAAAGCGGGTACACACCGGAAGAAATCTCAACCGGCCCGCGCATCGGCATTGACAACAGCGGAGAGGCACGCGATTATCCGTGGCGTTTCTGGGTGAAGGGAAATAGGTACGTGTCGCGTTAGCATGTTTATGCAAAAGACAATCAGGGGAATGGTTGAGAAAAAAGAAGGGAGAATTGGAGCTTTGAAAAAGATGATCAAAACCGTTATCAAATGGGCGCCGCTCATTTACCCGATTGTACGAAAAATCATGAAGGATCGGAAGGCGTCAAAACAAAAGAACACGTCCTCATCCCGAACAGCCGGCTGAACCCGGCTGTTTTTTTATGGGTCCGTTTCCCCTCTTGTCCTCCCGATGTTCATTGACTTGCCATTCTCTCCATTATAGAATTTATATACATTTCATTCCTTCACCATCCTTTCTGCCTATTGACTTTATCCCTGCATCTACTTGATAGGAGGTTTTTCTCATGCTTCATGGGCGACTTCGTGATATTCTGCGCTTGCTGATGGCGGCTGAAGCCCCGGTGACTAGCTCGTTTTTTGCCGCGCAATTAAACGTAACGACGCGGACGGTCCGCAATGATATAAAGGAACTGCAAGGTGTGCTGAGCGGCCATGGCGCCTTGATCAAATCGGTAAGAGGCTCCGGTTACAAACTCCGCATTCATGATGAGCAGACATTCAGAACGCTGCTGCAAGATGTATTTCAGCAAAAAAAGGGCCTGCCGGTGTTGCCGGAGGAGAGAATGGTTTATCTTATGAAACGGCTGCTGCTGGCGGAGCATTACCTCAAGCTCGATGAATTGGCTGAAGAACTATTTATCTCAAAATCTACGCTGCAAACGGATTTAAAAGAAGTAAAGAAACGGCTGCTGCCTTACCGCATCGTCATGGAAACACGACCGAATTACGGCTTCAAGCTGCGCGGAGACGAGGTGCAGATGAGATATTGTATGGCTGAGTACATTGTCGATGAAAGAGAAACGGAGATTGATGTTCTGAATGAAAAGGCTAATATTTTGCCGAAGGAAGAAATTGAGATCATCCGTACCGCCATCCTGAAAAAAATGAAAAACGACCGCATTCCTCTCTCTAACTTGGGACTGAATAACCTCATCATTCATATCGCCATCGCTTGTAAACGAATCAGAACGGAAAACTATGTCTCTCTTTTCCCGGAAGATATGGATCATATCCTGCATCAAAAAGAATATCAAGCTGCAAAAGCCATCGTAAAAGAGCTGGAATCAGCTCTCGCCGTTACATTTCCGAAAGACGAGGCGGCCTATATCGCCATGCATCTCCTCGGCACAAAACGAATGACACAATCCCAATGCGGGGAAGACACATTTTCAATAGACGAAGAAACCGATCAGCTGACTTTTGCTATGATCAAGGCAGTTGATCGTGAACTGAAGTTGGGCATTCTGCATGACAAAGAGCTGAAAATTGGCTTGGCGCTGCATGTGAAGCCGGCGATCAGCCGCAATCGATACGGCATGAACCTGCGAAATCCGATGCTGGCAGCGATCAAGGAACATTATCCTCTCGCTTTTGAGGCCGGAATCATTGCGGGAATGGTGATAAAGGAAGAAACGGGCATCGACATTCATGAAAACGAAATGGGTTATCTGGCCCTCCATTTTGGCGCCGCGATTGAACGAAAAAAAACAGAAAGCCCGCCGAAACGCTGTATCATTGTGTGTGCATCAGGTGCCGGGAGCGCCCAGCTTCTGCGTGAAAAACTCCGTTCCCATTTCGGCAAGCGGCTCGATATTCTGGGAACTGCTGAGTATTACAGTCTTGACCAGATATCCTATGAATCCATTGATTTTGTCATCAGCACCATCCCGATCAAAAAAGAGCTGCCTGTACCAGTGCTGAAGGTTAACACACTCTTGGGCGGAATCGACTTTACAAAAATAGAATCCATTCTAAGGGATGAAAAAGAAAAAGCGGTCCGCTACCTAAAAAAAGACCTCGTTTTCTTCCAGAAGGATCTGCGCTCAAAAGAAGAAGTGATTCAATTTTTAGGGCGGAAAGCGGTTGATTGCGGCTATGCAGATGATGAACTCATCGCTTCCATTTTTGAACGAGAAGCCATGTCGCCAACGTGCTTCGGCAATCTTGTTGCCATCCCGCACCCGCTCGTTCCGCAGACGAAAACAACGTTTTGGGTCGTTTGTACGCTAAAAAAACCGATAGATTGGGAGAATCAGCGTGTTCAATTTGTTTGTCTGCTTTGTGTTGAAAAGGAGAACAAAGCGGATTTGCAAAGCATGTACAAATTGCTCGGCAGCATGTTGGATGACCCGTCGGCGGTAAACCAGCTGATCAAATGCCGTTCGTATCAAGAGCTTTCGGAAGTGTTTGACCAAAAAATGCTGAGCTGACAGCCTGTATATACCTTTTTTCCGTTTCCTGCGGAAAAACCTTGAGTGTTTATGAAAGCGATTTCATAATATGATGATATCAACAGCAGGACATGACAAAATTGATCAAACTCTAGGAGGTCTTTTACATGAATATATTACTCGTTTGTGCAGCAGGCATGTCTACCAGCTTACTGGTGAGCAAGATGGAAAAAAGTGCGCAGGAACAAGGAAAAGACTATACCATTTGGGCAGTTTCAGGGGATTCTGTACAACAACATATTGATAAAGCGGATGTATTGCTTCTCGGCCCGCAAGTCCGTTATATGCTTCCGCAGCTGAAAAAATTAGGAGAGGCAAAGGGGGTTCCGGTAGACGTCATTAATACCGTCCATTATGGCACGTGCAACGGGGCGGAAGTGCTGAAATCGGCTGAACAGCTTGGACATGTGTCATAGAGAGGGGCGGGCTATGTGAATAAAGTCAATCAGATCTTAGAAGAAAAGGTCATGCCTATAGCGGGAAGAATTGCGGGCCAGCGTCATTTGCAGGCGCTGCGTGATGGTATCATTCTCACAATGCCGCTGATTATCATCGGTTCCTTTTTCCTCATCATCGGCAACCTCCCGATCCCGGGCTACGCTGAGTTTATGGCAAAAACGTTTGGCAGCTCCTGGTCTGATAAACTGGACTACCCAGTCGACGCCACCTTTGAAATTATGGGCCTTGTCGCCGCGTTCGGCATCGCCTACCGGCTCGCCGAGAAATATGGTGTTGATGCCTTGTCGGCCGGAGCCATTTCACTTGCGGCATTTTTGTTAGCGACACCGTATCAAGTGCCGTTTACGCCTGATGGTTCGACGAAAGAAATCATGGTCGGCGGCGGAATTCCGCTAACACTCATGGGAAGCAAAGGTCTGTTTGTCGCCATGATTATCGCGATGGTATCAACTGAGATTTACCGCCTCATTATCCAGCGCAATTTGGTCTTCAAAATGCCGGACGGTGTTCCCCCGGCGGTCAGCAAGTCATTTGTCGCGTTAATCCCCGGCTTTGCCGTCATCTTTCTGATTTGGGCAGCCCGGCTGATTGTTGAAGCAACACCGTTTGAAAGCCTTCATAATATTGTAAGCGTTTTATTGGGGACGCCGCTTTCTATTCTTGGCGGAAGTCTCGGAGGCAGCCTTGTCGCTGAAGCCGTCAAAATGCTTTTATGGGCCTGCGGTCTTCATGGAGCAAACATTGTCGGCGGCGTCATGGCACCGATTTGGTACGGCGCCATGGATGCCAATAGGATTGCCTTCCAAGCCGGTGAGGAGCTGCCTAAGATTTTCACCCAGCAATTTTTTGATATCTGGATCAATATCGGCGGAAGCGGCGCTACTTTGGCGCTGGTTGTCACGATGTTCCTGCGCGCCCGCAGCAAACAAATGAAGCAGCTCGGAAAGCTTGCGATCGGACCGGCCATTTTCAATATTAACGAACCGATTATTTTCGGTATGCCGATCGTCATGAACCCGATGCTTTTACTTCCGTTTATCATCACGCCGCTTGTCACAGTGACACTCACATACATCGGAATGAGCACCGGGCTTGTCGCCAAACCGGCGGGGATCGCAGTGCCGTGGACCATGCCGCCAATCTTTTCAGGCTATTTGGCGACAGGGGGAAAAGTCTCAGGTGCGGTCATGCAAGCCATTAATCTCGCCGTATCCTTTGTTGTCTACTATCCGTTTTTCAGAATGTGGGATAAACAGAAGCTGAAAGAAGAAAACGATCTGGAGCTGGCCCAAACGCCTGCAGCATCAGATGACAAAGAAGCGGCTCTGTAGAGAAAGGAAGTGAATCGCGTGAATGAGAAAATGGAGCAAATCATTTTTCAAATCATCCTTCACGGAGGAAACGGAAGGAGCTCCGCAATGGAGGCCATTGCCGCTGCGAAAAGCGGTGACGCAGAAGAAGCGCGGAACAAGCTTCAAGATGCCGCAGAAGAATTGTCAAAAGCCCATCACTATCAGACAGAGCTGATTCAAAATGAAGCGGGCGGAGAAAAAACGGAAATGACGCTTCTGATGGTTCATGCACAGGATCATTTAATGAATGCGATGACAGTGAAGGACCTGGCGGCGGAGATCATTGAGCTATATGAAAAAATCACCGAGCAAAGGGGAGCAAGCATATGACAAAAGGATTAAAGATTGTAACGATTGGCGGAGGTTCAAGCTACACGCCAGAGCTCGTAGAGGGATTGATTAAACGGTATGAGGAGCTGCCTGTTCGTGAATTATGGCTCGTCGATATCCCCGAGGGCGAAGAAAAGCTCAATATTGTCGGCACGCTCGCCAAACGGATGGTTGAAAAAGCCGGTGTCCCGATTGACATTCATCTTACGCTCGACCGAAGAAAAGCGCTGAAAGACGCAGACTTTGTCACGACTCAATTCCGCGTCGGACTTCTGCAGGCAAGAGCCAAGGATGAGCGCATCCCATTAAAATACGGCGTCATCGGCCAGGAAACAAACGGCCCGGGAGGCCTGTTTAAAGGATTGCGCACGATTCCGGTCATCCTTGAGATCGCAAAGGACATAGAAGAGCTCTGCCCGAACGCATGGCTCGTTAACTTCACAAACCCTGCCGGCATGGTGACAGAAGCCTTGCTTCGCTACTCCAATCTGAAGAAAGTCGTCGGTCTCTGTAACGTTCCAATCGGCATTAAAATGGGCGTTGCCGAAGCACTTGATGTAGATGTGGAACGCGTAGAAGTCCAATTCGCCGGATTGAATCATATGGTGTTCGGGCTGGATGTCTTCTTGGACGGCGTCAGTGTGAAGGATCAAGTCATCGAAGCAATGGGTGATCCGAAAAACGCGATGACGATGAAAAACATCTCAGGCGCAGAGTGGGAGCCGGAATTTTTAAAAGCGCTCGATATCATCCCTTGCGGCTACCACCGTTACTATTTTAAAACAAAAGAGATGCTGGAGCACGAACTGGAAGCATCACAAACGGAAGGCACCAGAGCTGAAGTGGTGCAGAAGGTCGAAAAAGAGCTATTCGAACTCTACAAAGACCCGAACCTTGCGATCAAACCGGAGCAGCTGGAAAAACGGGGCGGCGCTTACTACAGCGATGCCGCGTGTAATTTAATCAGCTCCATTTACAATGATAAACACGATATTCAGCCGGTAAACACGATCAATAATGGTGCGATCGCCAGCATCCCAGACGATTCCGCGGTTGAAGTGAACTGCGTGATGACGAAAAACGGCCCTCAGCCAATTGCTGTCGGCGACTTGCCGGTATCTGTCCGGGGCCTCGTCCAGCAAATCAAATCCTTTGAACGTGTCGCGGCAGAAGCGGCGGTCACAGGCGACTACCAAACAGCGCTCCTCGCCATGGCGATAAACCCGCTCGTTCCGTCCGACACGGTCGCTAAACAGATTTTAGACGAAATGCTGGAGGCGCACAAAGCGTATCTGCCGCAGTTCTTTAACAAGATTGAAGCATAGAAAAGCCGGCCTTCAGTGGGCCGGCTTTTTCTTACTTGCTTTCAGTCAGCGCTGCGACCTCGGTCGTCCATCCGAATTCGTCTGCGACAGCGCCTTTTTGAATGCCTGTAATCGTGTCATATAGTTTTTTGGCGATTTCTCCTGTTTCACCGTTGTTAATCGGCAGTGTTTCATCCTGCCAGATCAGCTCGCCGACTGGAGAAATAACAGCCGCTGTACCGGTTCCGAAAGCTTCTTCAAGGATGCCGTCTTGATGGGCTTGGATGACCTCATCGATCGCAATTTTCCGTTCAGAAACTTGAAGGCCCCAATGCTTGAGCAAGGCGATGACTGAATTGCGCGTAATGCCTTCCAGGATGCTTCCGTTCAGCATCGGCGTTACGATTTCACCGTTGATTTTGAAGAAGATGTTCATGCTGCCGACTTCTTCGATGTATTTCTTCTCAATGCCGTCCAGCCAGAGCACTTGGGAAAATCCTTTCTCTTCGGCTACCTGCTGCGCTTTTAAGCTTGAAGCGTAGTTCCCCGCGGTTTTGGCATTTCCCGTTCCGCCTTTTACCGCACGGACAAATTCATTTTCAACAGCGATTTTGACCGGTTTGATGCCTTCTTTATAATAAGAGCCGACCGGAGAGAGAATGATAAATAGTTTATACGTATGAGATGCCGCAACACCGAGAAAAGGCTCGGTTGCGATGATAAACGGACGGATATAAAGGGATGTGCCCTCCGCGTTCGGAATCCAGTCTTTATCGATTGCGACAAGCTGTTTTAAACCTTCAAGAACCTGTTCTTCATCGATTTCCGGGATGCAGAGTCGGTCGTTTGATTGATTCAGGCGCTCCATATTTTTTTCCGGTCTGAAAAGCAGGACATGGTCATTCTCTGACACGTAAGCCTTTAACCCTTCAAACACGGTTTGGCCGTAGTGATATACCATTGCGGCCGGGTCCATTGAAAAAGGTTGATAAGGAATGATTCTTGGATCGTACCATCCTTTATCCGCCGCATAGTCCATTACAAACATGTGGTCTGTAAACACTCTTCCGAACGAAAGCTGATTAGGATCTGGTTTCGGTTTTTTTGTTGATGTCAATTCAACGCGAATCGTATGTTTAGTCATGGTCAATCTCCCTGCTGTTAAATTGTTTATATTATCAAACTTATTTGAAAATAATTTATATTCTATTGTATACTTTCAACAAATATTCGCAATAGGTTTGCTCAAATTTGTAAGAAATTCATAAGAAAAAAGCAGGAGAAATTAATTCTCCTGCATGTTCATTTGTTTGAACACCCTGTCATAATCGGCGCGAGTGGCGTTTCGAAGACCTTCAACACGTTCATTTGTAATCTCTTGTTTGCCTTCTTTCAAGCCGTCCAAGAAATATTGAACATATTCTTCAGCTGAAATGCCGCGGTACGTCAGGCCTTGTTTATCGCGTGACTTTTGGTTTAATCCCGTGTCCACCATAGGAGGCGCCATTTCAATCACTTCCACGCTCGTATCGCGAAGCTGGTGTCTGAGCGTAAGCGAGAACGAGTGCAGCGCCGCTTTTGTTGCGCAGTACACTGGATAAACAGCTAACGGGTTAAACGCAAGCCCCGACGTGACCTGAACAATTGCCGCCTCGGATTGCTTCATTAAATGAGGTGTGAAAAGGGCTGATAAATGGACAGGCGCTTGGAAATTAAGTTCAATTTCATCTCCGTCCACAAAAAGCTCCTCAGTCCCTTTGGTAAAGTCGATTTCCTTTTGAATGCCCGCGTTGTTGACGAGAACATTCAGCTCCGGAAATTCCTTTAGAGCCCATTCAAACAAAGCTTTCCGCTGCGAACGGTCTGCAACATCACATTGCTTTGTGTGGATGTTTGGGAGCTGCTGTTTCGCTTCCTTGAGACGCGCTTCGCTGCGTCCGCAAATGATGACTTCACTGCCGAGTTCCAAAAGCCGCTTGGCCAGTTCAAGCCCGATCCCCGCGGAACCGCCTGTGATTAAAACTGTATTGCCTGTCATCTTCATGGATGTAACACCTCTAATTCAGTTGGCTGTGATTCCTTTACTATTTCAAATCTTAGCAGGAAATATGCAGCCGCGTCCTATGGGATGCTCAGGATGAAGTGACTTTTCCGGTTCTATAAAATTCGTCAATCGCTTTATCGACATACACCCAGCCTTTCCAGCCGATGTGAATGGTATCTTTCATGAAGTACGGGTCATGTTCATGCCCAGAAAAATCAGCAACCTGGAAGCCCTTCGCTTTAATCTGTTTATTCACCTTTTGGTAATAGTCAGTGCGGCCTTTTTTCGGGAAGCCTGTGTAGTCGTACCATTTTCCGTTAACAGGAATAGTGACAAACATAGGCTCTGCTCCCGCATCCTTCAGGATATCAAGCATCAGCTCGAAATCACCGTATTCCGGTGACACCGCATACGATTTTCCTTTGTTTTTCCCTTTCAGCTTAGGCACTTTCGGCTTTAGCTTTTTATAAACAGGGTTGTCGATGTGAAAATCGTTAGACCCGGAGTGGCGTTTGCCGGATTGTTCTGCGAGTTTATTTAATTCAGCCCATGACTTATCCTTTACTGACTGTGAGATATGCCGCTTTGGACCGGATGATTCCGTCGCTGAATAATACAGGTCTTTCTTTTCCAGCATGCTGTAATACACTTTTGCCGCCGGCTTCAGCGCGTTCACTTTCCACGTCTGCCCGTTTACGATTGCTTTGTACAGCTCGGAAAGAATCGCATCATTTTGAACGGCCTTAAAGCGCAGCATGCGTTTTATCATTTTCTTTTTCACATCGGGGTCGACCTGCTCGTTAAACGCCAAATCAAGCCCTTGCAGCGCGGAATAGTTCGGCGCGAAATGCTGTTCATCAGACCCGCGCTTAATAAACCATTGCGGAGACACGATGAATACGATTTTTTTGCCCTTCAACTGATCCATATGGGCAGCGAAGTTTAAAGAATGAATCAATGACTGTGATCCGCCTTTGCCGACAAGGTATGGCGTGAACCCCTCATTGTTCACCTGAAAATAGTTAGATGGGTGGAACTCGTCCAGCCGGGAAAGCTCAGAAGATCCGTAAATCGGAAGATACGCCGGATCTTTGAGCATCTGGTCTTGTAAATAAAGCCCTTGAAACATACTTGGGTTCAAGGCTGTTGCTGATTCTTTCACCCGCTTATCGGTGATGAAGCCTGTCAGCCATGAAGATGGAATTGCGATGGCGCCTGCGAATAGAATAAACGCCAAAATAATTGGACCGAAAAAACGCTTTTTCATTATTTCAACTCAGACAGCTGATTTACAATGTTGTTAGGTGTATTCCATACATCCCGGTCAAACTCAGTGATCGGCACTAAAATATCAAAACGGTTTTCAATCGCAAGCAGCAATTCTACTGTTCCAAAAGAATCAAGCAAACCTTCTTCAAAAATTTCAATATCAGGATTTTCCTTTACGATGTCATCCTGGCAAACCTCTGCTAAAACGTCTAATACCTCTTGTTTAAAATCCATAGCTTTCTAATCTCCTTTAATGGTGGTGATGAAATAGTTTTCCTGAGAAAATATAAAATCCGAAGCAAACGAAGTGGAATGTGATCACAATCGCAAGAACGGTTGTCCAGCGGTTGGACGGCAGCCATTTGTATTTCTTATTCCACTTCTCGAAAAAGTTGTAACACGTCATCAGCACGGCGTGATAGAGGCCGTAGATGATATATTGAGGGGCAAGCCCGTGCCAAACCCCCATCAGCATAAACAACAGGAAATACCCGATGTTTGAGACGGCCATACGGTTTTTGATCCACTTTTTCTTTGTCATCCAAAATACAAATCTCATAAACACATAATCTCTGAACCAGAATGACAGAGACATATGCCAGCGGTTCCAGAAATCTTTAATATTTTTACTGATAAACGGTTTATTAAAGTTTTCAGGTGATTTAATGCCCATTATATAGCTGACCCCGACGGCAAACATCGTGTAGCCGGCGAAATCAAAAAATAAATACATGCTGTAGCCGTACATGTACAGGAGGTTCCCAAGAATCTTATTGTGCGTGATCGCGGGAAGATTCATGATGAAGTACGTGTTGATGGCGTAGCCGATAATAAACTTGTACAGGAAACCGATAAAGATTTTATGAATCCCTGTATACAATAGATCGGCGTATTCTTCTTTCGTCCAAGCCTTCTGTTCATCCTTGACGAACCGGCGGTATCTGTCGATCGGGCCGGAGGAAATCGTCGGGAAAAACAGGATGAAATACAGCAGGCGGTGCAGCGGCAGCTGTTCCTTCAGCAGACCGTCTCTTGCTTCCATAATTAGCTGAATGCCTTTAAAGGTTAAATACGATATCCCTAAAAAGCTGATCAGATTATGTGGCGGGTGGTGCGGCTGCGGGTGTGAAAGAAACGGCCATATTTTTGACAAGAATAAAGGCAGAATCGATGCGATCACAGCCCCGCAAAAGACAAAGCCGCTATTCGCTTTCTGCCTGTACGCCAAGTAGCCGCTGATCAAAAGCACCTGCCATATCGTAAACAGACACAGGGCGATGACCCCGTGTACGTCGTGCGAAAAAATTAAAGCTAATATAATGATAGATATGAACATGTTGTATGCTTGAAATCTTTTTCCGTTCAGGCCGAGAATGATCGTCGGCAGAAGAAGAATGCCAAGCAGTATAAAGAATAAAAACGAGCTGTAAGGCGTCATACAAGAACCTCTTCGCCGATGCGTTTCCGGTCAATTTTGCCGTTAGCCGTCATTTGAATGTGATCCTGGTAAATGAATTTTCTCGGGATCATATAAGCCGGAAGGGAAGCGGCAAGCTCTTTTTTAATGGCGCTTGTCAGCTGGAATTCCTTCTGGAACTCATGCTCCTCAGGCACAATAGCCGCGATTAGGTACTCAACTGTTCCGTTTGGCTGATAAGGAATCACGACAGCAGAGCGAACGTACTGAGACTGTCTGACATGGACCTCGATTTCCTCGAGCTCCATTCGGTAGCCGTGAAGCTTAATTTGGAAATCTAAACGTCCTTGGCAGAAAATCTGACCATCTTGGATATAGCCGGCATCGCCAGTTCGGTATGCCCACTGGCCTTCATAAGAGAAAAACGCTTTTTCCGTCAGCTCAGGTTCACCGAGGTAGCCTCGGCTTACGCTCGGCCCTGCAATGACGATTTCTCCTTTTTCTCCATCAGGAAGCGGCTGTCCCTGTTCGTCCATAATGAAAATGTTCATATCTGGCTTAGCGAAGCCGACGGGAAGCGATTCATTGCGGCTTATGACGTCATCCGTAATCTCAACGGATGTGACAGCCACTGTTGCTTCGGTCGGACCGTACGTATTAAAGATGTTTGCTTTCGGAAAACGCTCAAGCAGCGCTTTTGCTACAGAAACCGGGAGTACCTCTCCGCAGAACATAAATGTGTCCGCATGAGGCAGCAGGTCCTGTGAAAAACCCGGGTCCATCAGGCACATCTGCACAAAGGAAGGCGTTGATGTCCACACATTCAGCCCGGACTTCTTCAGCTCCTCGAATAAGATTTTCGGCTTATTCACAGCATCCTTTGTCACGCAGTGCAAAGTCCCGCCTGATTGAAGGCACGGATAAAGGTCCATGACAGATAAATCAAATGAAAACGGCGCTTGGTTTAAAAATGTTTTTCCTCCGCTGACCGGAAAATCTGCACAAATCCAGTCTGTGAAGCTTTGAAGATTCGCGGCGGAAATCTGCACGCCTTTCGGATTTCCTGTGCTTCCGGAAGTGTAAATGATATAAAACGTTTCGTGTTCCTTGACCCATTGACCTTGGCTGACAGAGCCGTCTTCGTTTTCCAGCAGTTCTTCTGCTGAAACCGTCTGAATCTGGTAGCTGTCTGCATCAATTGAAAGTCCGGCAGCATGGATTAACAATTCTGCTCCAGAGCTTTCGATAATTTTCGCGATCCGCTCGGACGGAATCGATAGATCAACCGGAATATAAGGATGTCCCGCTTTGACACTTCCCAAGAAGGAAACGATCATGTGCGGCTCCATATGGCCGTACACAAGGATAGGGGCTTTCTTTTCCCCGGAAATGCGTTGTTGGATCGCGGCAGCCGCACGGTCAGACTGCTCCCATAATTCCTGATACGTGAGCGACTGGCCTTGAGAGCGGAAGACAACGGTTTGCGGATAAGATTCCGCATGTGTTTGAATAGCATGTAAAAGTTTCATCTTTATTCTCTCTCCAATTAGAAATCGTTATAAATATATGAACCGGTGTTCGCGGTGTGAAAACCATACATAAAAAACAAAACAAGCAGTATTATCAAGTAAAAACCTGTATGACATGTCCACTTGACAGCGGGCTTTTCATACAGCTGTTTCATCAATTGCAGCATATCAAAAGTCCTTTCCCGTTTTTTCGACAATCACATGAGTATTTGACGATTAGATGCTCAAAAAGTTTCATTTTTTCCCTAAACTCCTCAAATAAATATATCGGCATTTTGCTATTGAAAATGAATCTTTATACCCGCTAGGGCAAGAATGAATTGTCTGAGGCTGATTCATTATAAAAGGTAAAGGTAGAAGGAGTAAAAATGATCTTTTTAACTTTTAAAAAGCGTAATGCACTTAAAAAAAATTTTCTGTATTTGTTCGTTCAGGTGAAAGCAGAAAACTGATGAAATCGGGGCGGAAAGCGTATAATAAGAAAGAAAACGCCTTCTTGCGGTATCTTGTGAAATGGGGGAGAAGTCATTATGATAGATAAGGAAGCAAAAGGAGTTTTTATCAAAGCTGCCGGCTGAAAAAAAGTAAGCCTTTTAATAGAAAGGAAGAGGAAGATGAACCAAACAAATAAGGGTGAGGGTCAGACAGCGCCGGAAAAAGAAAGCATGGGGCAGATCCTTTGGCAGTTAACCCGTCCTCATACGTTAACCGCATCGTTTGTGCCTGTGCTGCTCGGAACGGTTTTGGCGATGTTTTATGTGAAGGTTGATCTGCTGCTGTTTCTGGCTATGCTGTTTTCTTGCTTATGGATCCAGATTGCGACGAACTTATTTAATGAATACTACGATTTTAAACGCGGGTTAGATACAGCAGAATCTGTCGGAATCGGAGGTGCGATTGTACGCCACGGAATGAAGCCGATCACGATTTTGCAATTAGCCCTTGTATCATATGGGATTGCCATTTTACTCGGCGTCTATATTTGCGCGAGCAGCAGCTGGTGGCTGGCTCTGATCGGCCTTGTCGGCATGGCGATCGGCTACCTGTATACAGGAGGGCCGCTGCCGATTGCATACACGCCGTTCGGTGAGTTATTCTCAGGCATTTGTATGGGTTCGGTGTTTGTGCTGATTTCGTTTTTCATTCAGACAGATAAAATCAATTTGCAAAGCATTTTGATTTCGATCCCGATTGCGATACTTGTCGGTGCGATTAACCTGTCGAACAACATTCGCGACATTGAAGAGGACAAAAAAGGCGGACGCAAAACATTAGCGATTTTGATGGGGCATAAGGGAGCTGTCACGGTCTTAGCTGCGTCGTTTGCTGTCGCTTATATCTGGGTTGTCGGCTTGGTCATCACCGGTGCCGCAAGCCCGTGGCTGTTTGTCGTCTTTTTGAGTGTGCCTAAGCCGGTTCAGGCAGTGAAGGGCTTCGTCCAAAAAGAATTGCCGATGAATATGATTGTCGCAATGAAATCAACAGCCCAAACGAATACATTTTTCGGATTCCTGCTCTCAATCGGATTATTGATCAGTTACTTCCGGTAAAAAGAAAGACCGCTTGTTTTTCGTGCGGTCTTTTTTTGTTACATTCGACCGCATTTTGTAAAAAAATTCATAGAACCATACTGGAAGCAGGGCCGTCTAGTACATGGACAGCGGATAAAGATCCGTTAAAGGAGATGACGAAAATGGATTTATCTGTAACGCATATGGACGATTTAAAAACGGTAATGGAAGATTGGAAAAATGAATTATTAGTTTATAAATTTGCGCTTGATGCACTGGATACAAAGTTCTCAATTATCAGCCAGGAATATAACCTCATTCACGGACACAACCCGATTGAACATACGAAATCCCGTGTCAAAAGCTTTGAAAGCATCGTGAATAAGTTAATGAGAAAGGGCTGCGAGATTACGACGAAGGAAATGAAGGAGCACATTCACGACATTGCCGGTGTTCGCATCATTTGCTCCTTTATTTCGGATATTTATAATGTCGTGAATGTCTTAAAGCAGCATGATGACCTGCGAATCATAAAGGTGAAGGATTATATCCAGACGCCAAAACCGAACGGCTACCGAAGCCTGCATTTAATCATTGAGATGCCTGTGAATTTAACGAACCGTGTGGAATACGTCAAAGCGGAAATTCAAATTCGGACGATCGCGATGGATTTTTGGGCGAGTCTTGAGCATAAAATTTACTATAAATTGAACAATGACGTTCCTAAGCCATTAACAGATGAGCTGAAGGAAGCCGCGGAGATCGCCCATTATTTAGATGAGAAAATGCTGGGGATTAAGAAAGAAGTGGATTAGAAAAGACGGCAGCAAAGTGCCGTCTTCTTTATTTGATATCTTCATAAATGTCGGAGGCTTTGGCCTTCATTTGTTTTTTAATGGCTTTTTGTTTCTTTTCTTTTTTCACAGCCTGATAGACAGCGGCTGTCACAAGATCGCCGGCTTGCTGAAGGCGTTCTTTGCTGATATGTTCAATCGAGTCTTCAGGGGTGTGGTACCACGGCTCAACTTCTTCGGTTTCAGGGTCTCCCCAAATAAAGTTGGCGGAATCAATGCCAGCTTCGTGGAACGGTACATGATCAGATGATCCTCCCTGTGTGAGAGACAAGCTGTCAAATCCAATTTTTTCAGCCGCCGTATGGCTGGATTCCCAAACATCGTTAGATTGGCCGTCCAATGTGTTGACATACAGCTCAGACGCTTTTTCCCAGCTTGTGCCTACCATGTCTAAGTTGAAGTTTACTTTGCTTCGTTTCAACTCTTTTTCCGATAGATGATCTACATAGTGGGAGGAGCCGAGCAGGCCAAGCTCTTCAGCGCCAAAAGCGATAAAGCGGATTTCTTTGTCGGAAGGAAGGCTTTTTAAGACGCGCGCCATTTCCAGCATGACAGAGGTTCCTGAGCCATTGTCGTTTGCTCCGGGCGAAAAAGGAACACTGTCGTAATGGGCCGTCACGTATACAATGTCTGGATGTTTGATGTTTTTCGGTTTTTTGATACCGATGATGTTCTGGGAGGTCTGGTTTGTGATTGCTTTTAGGTTTAAGGTTGCTTCTTTTTGCTGGGTAAGGGTTTCGCCGTCTTCTTTTTTAATTCCGACGACGGGAATGCCGACTTCATTGCCTGACAGGTTTGGCGTCACAGGCACGAGGCTTTCTTTGTTGTTATAAATGATGACAGCCTTGGCTCCGGCGGTTTGGGCATTTTTCGCTTTCTCGTAAAATGTAAGGTCTCCTCTGGAAATCAAGGCGATTTTGCCCTTGGCGTCAGCGGTGAAGTCCTTTGGATAGCCCAAGCCGGCATTGTAAAGCGGAGCCGTCAGCCCTTTTTCATCAGTAGGGGCTGAGCCTGATGCCGCTAGGAGAAGAATATCGTGTCCTTCTGAAGAAAGCGTTCCCTCCAGCCGGTCAGGAATACCGAATCGTTGAACCTTCACATCAAACTTTAATTTTCTCAAGGATGAAGCGATCAAAAGGGCACTCTTTTTTTCAGCGGCAGTTCCGGCTAATCTGGGGCCAATTGTTTCACTAAGCTGAGAAATGGTTGAGTACGCACGCTTTGCGTGAAATGGAAGCTCCCGCTCGTTATCTGATATTTGAACAGCGCGGGCGGCAGGGGTGACGCTCTGTGCCGACATGAGAATCGTACCGGCAGTTAAAACGGCCATCGTCATGACAGTTAAAAGTTTTTTCATCAAAAAGAAACCTCCCCTAATGTATGGATGGGGAATATTTCGGGATACTAAGGGAATTTCCTGCAAAAAGGAGAGCGTTTTTGAAAAGACAGTGCTTAATACCTGTAAAAAAACGCTTATGAATGAAGGGTCATAAGCGTTTTGGGATATCAATCTATTGGAGTTTTAAAAACTTGCGTTTGCCGACTTGGATGATCATATTCTCCTTTATCTCCGCATTGGCGTGAATATCTGTTATTTTCTCTCCGTCAATTCGGACACCGCCGTTTTGAAGCATGCGGCGTGCCTCGCTCTTCGAAGAGAGGAGCTCTAATGTGACTAGCAGATCGACAATCGATAATGTTTTCTCGCCTTCCCATTGGACAGCCGGAATATCATCAGGCAGGCTGTTTTCCTGAAAGACTGTTTTAAACGAGTGTTCGGCAGCTTCAGCCGCTTCGGCTCCGTGATACATTCGGACGATTGTTTTGGCTAAAAGCATTTTGGCATCCCGCGGATGAACAGCGCCGGTTTCTAGGTCTTTCACGAGCTGTTTTTTCTCCTCAAGCTCTAAGTCCGTTGCCAATTGGATGTACTTTTTCATCAGGCTGTCGGGCAGTGACATCGTTTTTCCGTACATGTCATTTGGATGTTCATCAATGCCGATGTAGTTATTTTTTGACTTCGACATTTTTTCAACCCCGTCTAAGCCTTCCAAGAGCGGCATAAGGATGACGACTTGTTTTTCTTTGTTGTATCGTTCTTGGAAATGCCGCCCCATCAGCACATTGAAATGCTGGTCTGTCCCGCCTAATTCAATATCGCTTTCGAGAACGACGGAATCGTATCCCTGCATCAACGGGTAAAAGAATTCATGAAGCGAGATCGGTTTTTGCATGGCAATTCGTTCTTCAAAATCGTCGCGTTCCATCAGGCGGGCTACCGTTATTTTGCCTGCCAATTCAATGACATCTTCCAGATTCAATGTTTTCAGCCATTTCGAGTTGTAGTGAAGCTCGATTTTTTCTGGATCCAGAACTTTCCCGAATTGCTCAAAGTATGTTTTGGCGTTGTGCTGAACTTCTTCATCAGTCAGCTGCTTTCTGGCTGCTGATTTTCCGGTCGGATCACCGATTTTTCCTGTGAAATCCCCTATTAACAGCTGGACAATGTGGCCGTTTTCTTGAAATTGGCGAAGCTTGTTTAACACAACTGTATGGCCCAAATGTACATCCGGTGCAGACGGATCTAATCCGAGCTTAATTTTAAGCGGTGTGCCTGTGGAAACGGATTTGACTAGCTTGGCCTTTAATTCCTCCGGCGGTATGACCTCATGGGCGCCTGTCATGTATAACTGAAGCTGTCTTTCGACTTCTTTTTGCTGTGCAGCTGTAAGCTGATCAAATGTTTTCATCGTTCATCCTCCTTTTTTAGAAACACAAAAAAGAGCCCATCCCGATAAGGGACGTGGCTCAATGCACGCGGTACCACCCTGGTTGAAGACATCGTCTTCCGCTCATTCGAATAACGGTTTCCCGTTCTTTGCTACTAAGGTTCACAAAGAAAGCTCGGGGAGGTAATTCACGGTTGCCTGTGCGCCGGCTCGCACCTTCCGCCGGCTCTCTGAAACAGGGAGACAAAACGCTACTGGATTCCCGTCAAAGCTTATGTTGTATGAAGATTGTCAGCTACCTTTCTAAGCAGCTCTGTCAATGTTTTCTGTTCGTTCTTCGTCATACCCGCAATGAGCTCTGTTTCCCCTTTGTGAAACTCCGGGTAGAGCTCTTCGATCGCTTGTTTTCCGGAATCGGTGATGGAGACAAACACGAGCCGTCGATCTCTTGTGTCGATGCTTTTGCTGCAAAAATTCTTTCTTTCGAGCGTTTTGATCACGTTGCTTGCGGTAGCTGTTGAAATGCCTGACAGCTCAGCAATTTTTCTCGTTTCGAGCGCTCCCCATATCCATAGATCATAAAGAATGGAGAAAGCGGTCCAAGAAAGACTATAGGAAGAAAGAACCTCAGTCTCCATTTTGACACGGAGCTTTTGCGCAGACCGATACAAATTCGTCGCAATCGATATGGCTTCCAGGTTGAGTGACTCAACGGGCATTTGTTTAAGCTTAGAAAGTGTGTCATGTTCTTCTTTCCGAAGCTGCTGATGTTGATAGGAACGTTCCATTTTTTAGGCCTGCCTTAAATTATCAGAATCATTAGCTATGAAATGAATTGTAACAGAGACCGATTTGAACTTCAAGCCTATATATCGGTTGAATAAAAAAGGCCCCCACAACACCAAAATAAACAAAAACTCGCAAACGGGGTGCAATCTTGCAAAAATATGTTCAATCCGTCTATAAACATGATCCATTTCACCTTTTTTCAGCAGAGCATGTGGTAACGTTAGCGATCATCGCTCTTTTGGCCATTCTGTTGTTTCTGTTCCGCGAGGCGGTCAAGCGGCCTAAGGTCAGCCGGTTTTTGCGTTATTTGTTTGTGTTTCTGCTGCTTGGCTCGCAAATCGGTTATCAAATATGGATGATCGCCACGGGCAGGTGGTCGGTGCGGACTTCATTGCCTCTCCAGCTTAGTGACCTGTCGGTGTATTTGTCGGCCATTATGCTGGTGACCAAAAGCAGGAAGCTGTTTATATTTTTATACTTTGTCGGCATCGGCAGTTCGATTCAGGCTCTTGCCACTCCTGATCTCGGTATGTTTTCTTTTCCGCATATCCGGTATATCCTCTTTTTTATTTCGCACGGATCTGTGTTTCTCTCCTGCCTGCTGATGACGGTAATTGGGACGTACAGGCTCAGACAGCGTTCTTTGTGGGTGACCGTCCTCATTGTCAATGTGTACGGGGTCTGTATTTATTTGCTTGATCGCTGGCTTGGCGCGAATTATATGTATTTGACGAAAAAACCGGGGGGCTCTTCTCTTTTGGATGTTCTCGGGCCGTGGCCGTGGTATATCGCCTCGGCTGAAGCCATTACGATCGCATGCTTTTACATTCTTTATTGGCTTTATCGCAGGTTTAAAACATGACGCCTTTTTTGTTGTATAGCACATTCTGTCTAAAAAAGTATTGATGAATAGTGTTTAATTTTCTGAAATCGGGAATGTAACTTGTACAACACAAAGGGAGATGAATACCATTGAAGAAAGATGAAATTATGCATATCGTGTCATGCGCTGATGATAATTATGCTCGTCATTTAGGTGGAATGTTCGTTTCTTTATTGACAAATATGGACCAGAACAGAGAAGTAAAGCTATATGTGATTGATGGAGGAATCGAGCCTGATAACAAAAAAAGGCTGGAAGAAACCACATTGAAATTCGGCGTGCCGATTGAATTTTTAGAAGTGGATGCCAACATGTATGAACATGCGGTGGAAAGCAGCCATATTACAAAAGCGGCGTATTACCGCATCTCAATTCCTGACTTAATTAAGGATGAGAGTATCAAACGAATGATTTATATCGATTGTGATGCAATTATTCTGGAAGATATTTCGAAACTGTGGGATTTGGATATTGCGCCATATACGGTCGCTGCAGTTGAGGATGCGGGGCAGCATGAACGCCTGAAAGAAATGAACGTCAGTGATACAGGGAAGTATTTTAATTCAGGTATGATGATTATTGATTTTGATTCTTGGAGAAAGCAAAACATCACTGAAAAAGTCATCAACTTTATCAATGAAAACCCGTCTGAAGACTTTCTTGTGCTTCACGACCAAGATGCGCTGAATGCGATCTTGTATGATCAGTGGTATGAACTTCATCCGCGCTGGAACGCTCAAACCTATATCATATTAAAACAAAAAACGCCTGCGACGCTGTCAGGCCAGAAGCTTTATAGAGAAACGAGAGAGAACCCGGCCATTGTCCACTTCTGCGGCGGAGAAAAGCCTTGGAATTCCAATACGAAACACCCGTATCGCGAACAGTATTTCCATTACATGTCGTATACGAAGTGGAATACAATCAGCAATCCGGCGATCAACCAATAAACTGAATATAAAAACGCTTTTGATGATCTCAAAAGCGTTTTTTTTTGCCTCAGCGTGCGACTGACCGTTGGTAAAATCGCTGAATATGCATGGCGATATAGCATAATTCTTTTTCAGGAAACACAAAGCCGTATTCCTTCTTTACAAATGTACCGATGCTTAGGGCACAGAGGAATGCATCCTTAAACTTCTCTTTAATAATGTCGATCATTTCTGCGTCCAGCTCGTAAATGGATTCCCCCGCTTTTATATGCTGGATCGCAAAGCGAAGATGGGTCACAAGCCGTTCATAAGAAATGGTATCTTCTACAATATTGATCGACAGCTGAATTTCAATAATTTCGATGATATCACGGATCATGGTTGTAATATCTAGCGTCTGTGTCATATCACCGGCATTGTTTCTTGCTGTGTGGATATGCATGGCGATATTGCCGATTTCATCGTCAGGAATGTGAATCCCGAGTTTATCTTTAATCAGCGTTCTGGCCCACAAGCCGATCTGAAATTCCTTCGGATAAAGGACTTTGATCTCATTCAGCAGCGGATTTTTGATCACCATTCCATTGCTCAGGCGTTCGATCGCAAAGGAAAGATGGTCTGAAAAAGCGACGTGAATGCGCTCGTTGATTTTAATGTTCAGCTCTTTTTCGGCATGGGAGATAATTTGCTCAGAAATCTGAATATGGTCTTCCGGCAATGTTTCTAAAATCTCTTCGAACTGCTTATAGTCAGCTGTATCTTTTCTAACAAAGGTTTTTTCTATTTTCGACGGATCGACAATATCATTTTTCTTTTTGTCGAACGCAATTCCCGCACCTAAGAGAATCTTCTCTTCACTTTGATCCTTTACGACAATAGCATTATGATTTAAGATTCTTTTAATTTTCATAGCTTTTTTTGTCCTTTCATCCCCCGTTTTATGAATGAAAACGAATAAATCCAGTTATTCTGTCTCTTCTTTAAACCCGAGAAACAATGTAGCTATAAAAGCAGAGACGGCCGCGATCAAAAAACCGATCATATAATGAACAAAATTGGCGGCGCCGAACGGCAGCACGATTGAAATCATCGGAATGCCTGTCAGCCCGTAGGAATTCGACACGACATGTACCGCAACCACGTATGCTCCGCCAATAGCGCCGCCGATGGCAGCTCCGATAAAGGGACGGATCAGTTTGACATTTACCCCGAACACAATGGGCTCCACAATGCCTAAAAACGCGGTGAGGGCAGCAGGGAGCGCAATTTTTTTCAGGCTTGATTGTTTCGTTTTGAAAAAGACCGCAAGTCCCGCTCCGCCTTGGGCCACATTCGCCATCGACCATATCGGCACTAAAAAATTCACACCGACATGCGGGTCAGCAAGCAGCGTTGCTTCAATCGCATAAAAGCTATGATGCAAGCCAGATAGAACGACAGTGGAGTAGATGCCGCCGAATAGGGCACCTGCGGCAATGCCGGCGTGATCATAAATATAGACAATCGACTGTGTCATGATCTGGCCGATGATGGACGCGGCGGGATTCATGACAATCAGCGCGAGAAACCCAGTCATCAAGATCGTAGTAAAGGGAATGATGACGACATCAAGCGACTTCGGCACTATCGACTTTAATAGCTTCTCGATTCGGCTCATGACATAAACGGAAAAAAGAATCGGTATAATGGAGCCTTGATAGCCCATCATTGGAATATGTAGCCCCCATACATCTAAAGAAGCGGGGGTTTTGCTGCCGAGCATAGACGGGTCCAGAAGATCGGGATGCGTCAGGAGCCCGGCTATCACTGCCCCTAAATAGGGATTGCTGCCAAATTGCCGTGCGGCACTGAAGCCAACCAAAATCGGCAGCAAAATAAAGGCTGTGCTGGACACGAGGTCGAGCATTTTGATCCAAGGGCTGCCGGCTGCAAACCAGTGAAACACCTTAATCATGCCAATCAGCCCCATGAGCAGGCCGCTTGCTGTGATTGCCGGGATAATCGGCACAAAAATATCGGACAGCGTTTTCGCGAATGCTGCGACAGGGGTCAGCTTCCGGCTGGCCTTTTTCTGTTGGCCAGGCTCTTCAGATGGCGCGGTCTCCCACACGTGAACGAGTTCTTTATATATTTTGTTGACGACGCCTGCACCGAAGATAATCTGGAATAACCCATATCGGAAAAAGGTGCCCTGCACACCTTGCAGCTGTTTAATGGCATGTATATCGATTTTCGTCTCGTCTTTTACCTCAAAACGAAGACGGGTCGTACAATGGCTGATGCTGATGATATTGCTCTTTCCTCCTGTGAGGAGGAATAATTCTTTTGCAATCTCTTTTTGCAAGCAATCAAAACCTCCTTTGCTGAAGAAAAGTCGGCTTGTTCATCGTATCAAATGAAAAGTTGACAATCAAAATGAAAAAAGTGAGAAATACCGGCTCAAAATGACAAAACGAGCAGGGACAACAAAAAATGCCCGCGTCGGTGACGGAGCATGAAAATAGGAATAGGGGTTGTCCATGGCGCCGTTATGAGCCCAACACGAAAAGAAGGGTAAAAAATGCCCTGTTTATTAGGCACTAATACTCCCTTTGCATCATTGGGTCTTGCCTGCTGACCAGTCACAATCCCTCCATATGTGGCGATAACTGTAATAACGTACATTTTATGCTGTTCATGGCTGGATAGCAATAGTAGGAAAAGCCTGTGCGGTGTATGGGAAAATGGTTGTGTGTGATGTTCTTACAATGGAAAAAGCCTTTAAAACCTAGAATACAAGTCTTAAAGGCTTTTTGGTTACTTTTTCGGTTTGACGGCATTTAGCCGTTTTTGCAGCTTTGTTTTTTCATTGGATTTTTGTAATTGATTCACTGCAGACTGAGCGGATGTCTTTGCTTTTTTCGTTTTGGCTTTTTCCGCTTTCTTCACTTTTGCTTTGGCAGTTTCAACTTTTTTCACTTCGGCTGCGGCCGCTTTTTTCTTCACTTTGTCTAACCGTTTTTGCAATGACGTTTTATCCTTGCCTGATTGAAGCTGATTGACGGCTGATTGTGCTTTTGCCGCATTGGCATGAGTTGATTTCTTTTCTGCTGCAGATACGGATTGCTTCGCTGTTTTCAAATTGGTGCTTTTTACTTTGGCAAGGCGCTTCTGCAGGGACGTTTTTTCTGAACCTGCCGGCAGCTTGCTGACTGCTGATTGTGCGCTGTTAACATCTGTTTTCTTTTTGCTTTTTTCCGCTTTCGCCACTTTCTCTTTCGCCTGCTTTGATGCGATATAGCGTTTTACTTGGTCTAAACGTTTTTGCAGGTTCTTTTTGTCTGTTCCGTTCGGCAGCTTGTTTATGGCAGTTTGTGCTGTATCAACGGTTTGCTGTGTTTTATATTTTTCAGCTTTTACGACTTTGTCTTTCGCGTCTTTTACATTTCTGAATGACTGTACTTTATCCAGTCTTTTTTGCAGGGCTGTTTTGGCGTCAGAATCCGGCAGCTGGCTGACGAGTTCTCTCGCTTTGTTGATATCTGTTTGTGTTTTTGTTTGTTCCGCTTTTTTCACCGCTTGCTCTGCCGCAGCGTATGCAGAATCTGCTTTCTGCGCTTTATACTGGATCATCCCATAGCCAAATTGCTGATCGCGGCCTGTGGTTCCAAGATCAATGATATTTTTTTTCATTTCTGCGCGAAGCTGCACGTTTGTCTCGGCAGGATGATGCTGCTGTAACAAAGCAAACATGGCAGCGGCGTGCGGCGTCGCTTGGGAAGTTCCGCTTCCTGTCGCATAGTATTGATGTAAGTAAGTGCTCGTGATGTTGGTTCCCGGCGCTGAAAATTCAACTTCATCTCCAGTGGTTGAGAATCCGGCAAGCTGATTCTTTTCGTTTGTCGCTGAAACAGCGACGACACTGCTGTATGCCGCCGGATAGTTCACTGGCTTGCCGTTCCCATCGTTACCGCTGGCGGCGACAAGCAGAATGCCTTGTTCATAAGCTTTGTCCACGGCGTCATGAAGGATTTGGCTGTCTGAGGTCGTGCCAAGGCTCATATTGACGATGTCCATCCCGTGTGTGATCGACCAGTCGATTCCTTGGAGAAGGCTTTGAAGATCCCCCGAACCGTTCTGATCAAGCGCTTTAACCGCGTATATTTGGGCTTCCGGTGCGATGCCGTCAATTCCGTAGCCATTATGCTTGGCTCCGATAATCCCAGCGACATGTGTTCCGTGGCCGTTATCATCTTTGTAAGAAGAGGTGTAACTGGCAGCTGAATACCCGCCGGCAATCGACAGGTCTTCGTGGGGGGAGATCCCGCTGTCAATGACTGCGATTTTGACACCTTTGCCAGTCAGTCCTGCTTTCCAAGCCTGTTTCACTTGAATGGGTTCAAGGTTCCATTGTTCAAAATTTTCAGTGTCCTCATCCTCAGTGTCGTCTGTCAGCACTTTGAAATCTGTGCTGCCTGCTGCGGTGAATGAGACATTGTTTTCGACATACAAAATATCAGGATCCTGTTTTAATTCTTTCACTGTCTCCTGATCTGCTGTGACCGCTACCGCGGGAAGATGCTTATACTGCTGTTCAACCTCTGCATCGCTGTCAAGGACAGTTTCCTTGCCGGCCTTATTTTTATAAACCACAATAACTTCTTTCCCGCTGCTGTTTTGCGCATGCGCGAAAGGGCCTATGGCGAGAAAACTGAAAAACAGAGTGACTGATATGACAAGCTTGCACGACACGTTTTTCATGATTCATCTCCTTCTTTCTATGATGTTTGATATATATATCGGAGAAAAAAGAGAGTTTAATAGTTAGGAGGAAAAATTTCTTCATTGACAGGACTGTAGAGCAGAACGCAGGTTTTTTCCGCAGGAAGAGGAAATTTTCCAAATGAATTTGTAAGTGTTTTCAAAATAAGATAAAGAAAACATTGCGAAGGTTGTTTACAAAGCAATGCAAAAAGGGGGCTTTTCAGATGAGCGCATTCACTCGGGTGATGGAAGAAAAAATCATGCCTGTCGCTGGGAAAATTGCCGGGCAGCGGCATCTCAGCGCTTTGCGTGACGGCATTATCCTGACCATGCCGCTGATTATTATCGGGTCTGTCTTTTTGATTTTAACGAGCCTGCCGATTACCGGTTATGCTGATTTCATGGCGAGTGTGTTTGGAGATCAGTGGGCCGATAAACTCGGTTATCCTGTTAATGCTTCGTTTGATATTATGGCGATGATCGCCGCATTTGGAATCGCCTATCGGCTGGCGGAAAGCTATGGTGTTGATGCGCTGTCGGCCGGCGCGATATCAATTGCCGCATTTCTGTTGGCAACGCCGTTTGAGGTGCCGTTTACGCCGGATGGCTCAACGGAATCCATCATGGTCGGGGGCGGAATTCCGATTACATTGCTTGGCAGCAAGGGTTTATTTGTCGCCATGCTGATCGCTTTGTTTTCGACTGAAATCTATCGGTACATTATTCAAAAAAATATCGTCTTCAAAATGCCAGACGGCGTGCCGCCGGCGGTAAGCAAATCATTTGTCGCGCTGATTCCCGGTTTTATCATTGTGTTTCTCGTGTGGCTGGCGCGTCTTCTGATTGAAATGACGCCTTTTCAGAGCCTGCATAATGTCGTAGGAGACTTGCTTGGCACGCCGCTTTCCATCCTTGGAGGCAGTCTCGGCGGAAGCCTGATCGCTGAATTTGTGCAGATGTTGCTGTGGTCGTGCGGGATTCACGGAGCTTCCATCATTGGCGGAATTATGGCGCCGATTTGGTATGGCGCGATGGATGCCAACCGTCTCGCGTTCCAAGCGGGAGAGGCGATGCCGAGTATTTTTACGGCCCAGTTTTTTCAAATTTGGATTAATGTCGGCGGAAGCGGAGCGACGCTGGCGCTTGTTCTGACGATGCTGGTACGCTCCCGGAGCAAACAAATGAAGCAGCTTGGCCGACTAGGGATTGGACCTGCGCTATTTAATATCAACGAGCCGATCATTTTCGGCATGCCGATTGTCATGAACCCGCTCCTCATCGTTCCATTCATCATCGCGCCGCTCCTCACGATTACCGCAACCTATATCGGCATGAGCACAGGACTGGTGGCAAGGCCGGCGGGAATCGCCGTGCCATGGACGATGCCTCCTCTCATATCAGGCTACCTGGCGACAGGCGGAAAAGTATCCGGAGCCGTTATGCAGCTGGTGAATCTTGTGGTCACCTGTGCGATCTACTATCCGTTTTTCAGAATATGGGACCATCAAAAATGGCGTGAAGAAAGTGGGATTGAATCTGGGGATAAGAATGTTTTGTGATTTTGTAAGCATTTAATTAACGAAAAAAAGCAGCGTTATGCTGCTTTTTTCTTACCGCTGAAAGAACTCAATCCATTCACCGTCAGGACCTTCGATATAGAAATAACGGTATCCGTTTGGAAGGGTTGTGATCTCTTCGTCGATAAATTTCGCGTTCATTCTTTCCGCTTTTGTATATTCAGCCGCGATGTCATCCGTCAGCAGGGCAATGTGGTGCACTTTTCCTTCGGCGGGAAGCTCGCTGCTATAGCCTTGAATCAGTTCGATTTCTGTTTCCGGCCCGTCTTCAAAGCCAAGAAAAGCAAGCTCGATTATACCGTTCGTGTGAGTGATGCGATCCTTCAATTTCATGCCGAGAACCTCTTCATAAAATGTGATGGACGCGTTGATATCCCTTACCATAATGCCTGTATGGTCAATTCGTTTTGCCATGCTGCTCCTCCTCGTAACTCTTTTTGTCTATCGTAGAAAAACCTTTCCTTTCTGTCAATGCAGACATCTTGGCGTTTTGTGGTACGATAAGAGAAAGCAAACAGAAAGAGGACGAACAGATATGAAGCTACTCACTCTAAAGAAAGCACATGCTGCAAAAATCAAAAAAGGCTATCCGCTCATCGATAAGGAAGCTCTCGCAGGGAGTGCGGGGCACGTGAAAGAAGGAGACCTCGTTGATATCGTGTCAGAGAGCGGCGAGTTTCTCGCGCGGGGTTATTACGGCCTGCAAAACAAAGGGGTCGGCTGGACGCTTACCCGCAATAAACAAGAACAGATAGACCAAGCATTTTTTCTCAGCAAATTAATTAAAGCGATCGAAGCGCGCGCCAAACTTTTCGAGGCTCAAGACACAACAGCTTTCCGTATGTTCAATGGTGAGGGTGACGGCATCGGCGGCGTCACCATCGACTATTATGGCGGGTATCTGCTGGTTCAATGGTACAGCAAAGGCATTTACGCCTTTAAAGATATGCTGATTTCCGCTTTGGATGAGCTTGATCTGGATTATCAAGCGATTTACGAGAAAAAGCGCTTCGACACGGCTGGGCAATACGTCGAAGATGATGACTTCGTGAAGGGGAAAAGAGGCGAATTCCCGATCATTATTCAGGAAAATGGCATTCAATATGCGGTAGATCTGAATGAAGGCGCCATGACAGGCATCTTTTTGGATCAAAGACATGTGCGCAAGGCGATCAGAGACCGCTATGCAGAAGGAAAAACCGTCTTAAACACGTTTTCTTATACGGGGGCATTCTCCGTGGCAGCTGCGCTTGGCGGAGCGGAGAAAACAACAAGCGTGGACGTGGCAAACCGGAGCCTGGCCAAAACGATCGAGCAATTCAGCGTGAACAAGCTGGATTACGAGGCACACGACATTAAAGTGATGGACGTGTTTAACTATTTTTCGTACGCGGCGAAAAAGGATCTGCGCTTTGATCTGATTATTCTCGACCCGCCTTCCTTTGCGCGCACAAAAAAACGCACCTTCAGCGCGGCCAAGGATTATAAAAACCTGCTGAAGGAAACGATCGCCATCACAGCTGACAAGGGCGTCATCGTTGCTTCAACAAACAGCAGCGCCTTCGGCATGAAGAAATTCAAAGGCTTTATCGATGCAGCCTTTAAAGAAACCAATGAACGCTACACAATCATTGAAGAATTTACGCTGCCGGAGGATTTTAAAACGATTTCGGCGTTTCCGGAAGGCAACTACCTAAAAGTGGTCTTTCTGCAGAAAAAATAAAGCAAAAAGCTGCCCTGTTCAGGAGCAGCTTTTTTATGTAGAAATGATCTGCTGGACGCGGCCGATGCGGCCATCTTCAAGCCGGACTTTAATGCCGTGCGGGTGATAGCTTGATTTCGTCAAAATATCCTTCACTGTGCCTCTCGTCAGTTTTCCTGTTTTTTGGTCTTCTTTCAATACAATATCCACCTGTAAACCTTTCGAAATGCTTCTTCGCTCTTGCCCGTTCATCGCGCTCATCCTTTCTTTTTTTCATTATAGTCATTATGGTTTAAAAGTAACAGCCGGCTGATGAAGTGTATTTTTGTTTTTTTCAGCCCTCATTAAATAGAATGTCAGCCCAAAGCCTGCTATGCTCAGAATGCTAAAAAGCAGGTAGACTGCGAAGATGGACACGTAGTCAAAAATGTACCCGCCCGCAAATGTACAGAACCAGTTGCCGAATCCATTGCCGATGGCCGCGTACATGGTTAACGCCGTCGCTTCAACGTGGCTTGGGGTGATTTTTTTCACGTATTGAAGCGCCGCCGGGATAAATAAACCGATGGCCACTCCCTGAAGAAAGACTGTCGCATAAATGATCCATAATGAAGGCGCTGTGAAATAGAGCGCCCACCTGAATAATGAGACCCCGCCTGACAGCATAATGACATTGAGCAGCCCCATTTTATCTATAAATGTTTGGGCGAATCGCATAAATGGAATTTCCGAGATCACGCCGATAAAAAATAAAATGCCGATAGCGGAAAGGGACGCGCCGCTTTTGTCCAGAAAAAGACTGAAATACGTATTGTTCGCTAAGTTTGGAGCAAATGTCGTAAAGGTGATGATCATAAAGATGAGGAACGTTTTGTTGCTGATAAGCTCCCGGAATCCTTTGCGGATATTGACCTTTGTTTTTGTCTTCTGCTGGCCCGGCATTTGTGAGGCCAGTATGGCGGCAATACAGAGAAAGGCACAGCCAAAAATAAAGATCACGTGAATGGGGTACAGCTGATTCGTCACCTGTCCCATGACAAACACGGCGACGCCGAAGCCCAGAGAACCAAACAGGCGGATTCCGCCGTAGTTGCCGTTTGTTTCTTGTGTGTATCTTAGTGAAATGCTGTCCGATAATGGAATAATCGTGCTTTGAAAGACTGCAAAACAGGCCGCAACTAAAATAAAAAGAGGAAACCCGTCAAATGCAATATAGCCTAATCCGATGATGCCTGTGATTGCTGTGCAAACCGCCAGCAGGCTTTTCGTTTTTTGCGTATAGTCGCTCAGCATGCCCCAAAACGGCTGAAAGAAAATCATCACAATCGGGCCGAGTGACATGATCAAGCCGACCTGTGATCCGCTTAAATGCTGTTCTTTCGTTAAATACATGCTGAGTAAGGGGATCATGCTGCCCGTGCCGAGAAAGGCAAACAAATAAAATCCTTTTAACGCGGCGTAATGCCGTCTCACCTGCAAGTTATGCATGGGGGTGCCTCCTTTAGTATCCACAAATTACATTATATTGTAATCTGCCAGCTTTTCAATAAGGAGAAGCACATAAAAAACTGCCCTCGAGAGGACAGTTTTTTCTTACATAAATGAAAGTAAAAACGGCGCCGCGCAAAGCGTCATAATCGCAGCTAAGATCATCGACACGCTGGAAATCGTGCCGGACACAGAGCTGAGTTCAAATGCTTTTGACGTTCCCGCTCCATGTGCGCTTGTGCCGAGCAGCACGCCCCGCGCGATTTCGTTATCAATACGGAAATAGCGGATGACCATTGGGCCGATCACTGTGCCTAACAAAGCGGTCAAAATCACAAACACGGCTGTGACGGCAGGCATTCCGCCGATCATTTCAGATACGTTCATAGCGATCGGCGTTGTCACTGATCTCGGGACGAGGCTGTCAATTAAGCCGGTGCCGAGGTGAAGCCATTTCGCAATAAGAGCAGTTGAAATAATCGCGATGCATGAGCCGACGGCTACGTTCAAAATAATTTCCACTGCGTATTTCTTCAAAACAGGGAAATATTTATATAGCGGGATCGCAAAAGCTACGGTGGCCGGCTGAAGCATATCGGTCAGCAATTCGCCGCCAAGATTATATGACTCGTACGGGACATTCACCAGCAGCAGCAGACCGACTAACACAGCGGGCGTTACCAATAGCGGAGACGTATAGACACGCGGAAAGCGTTGATATACCTTTTTTGCTCCTACATACACCAAGACCGTTAAAAACAAACTTACAATTCCGATGAACACGTATGCTTTTTCTCCTTTCTTTTTGCAATGATTTGTGTAAGCGTTCCTGTGGACACCATCACGACAAACGTGCTGATGATGACAACAAGCAGAATGCTGACACCAAATTTCGACATAATGTCTCCGTATTCAATCACTCCGACGGCAGACGGGATAAAAAATAAAAGCAGCTCCCCGAGAAGCCACGCCGCGCCAAGCTCTATCCATTCAAGCTTGATAATCTTAAAGTGTAATAATGTGAAAATAATCACAATCCCAATTATACTGCCGGGAATATTTATATGAAGAAGGGCTGTCACCCAATTAATCAGCCGGGCAAATATAAATAACAGAGCGATTTGAATAACGGTTAGCAGCAGTTTTTTCATATTGATGCCTCCCTTATATTCATATTGTACATAAGGTCTCGCTATAGGTAAAATATATATTAAGAATAATAAGTATTCCTTTTGTCTATAGGAAGGGTGAAGCACATGGATATCCGCCATTTAACATACTTTTTGGAAGTCGCCCGTTTAAAAAGCTTTACGAAGGCTTCCCAATCTCTTTATGTTTCGCAGCCGACGATATCAAAAATGATCAAAAATTTAGAAGAAGAGCTCGGAATTGAGCTGTTTTACCGGAACGGCAGGCAGGTGGAACTGACTGACGCCGGGCAGAGCATGTATGTGCAGGCGCAAGAAATTATTAAATCATTTCAAAACCTGACGTCAGAATTAAATGATATTATGGAGGTCAAGAAAGGCCATGTGCGGATCGGGCTGCCGCCGATGATCGGGTCGGGATTTTTCCCGAGAGTGCTCGGCGATTTTCGTGCACACTATCCGAATATCACCTTTCAGTTAGTCGAAGACGGTTCTATAAAAGTCCAAGAAGGTGTTGGAGACGGCTCTCTCGATATCGGCGTTGTGGTTCTTCCTGCAAACGAAGACATCTTTCATTCGTTTACAATCGTAAAAGAAACCTTAATGCTTGTCGTTCACCCATCCCATCGGCTAGCAGAAGAAAAAGAGTGCAGGCTGCGTGAGTTGAAGAACGAGCCTTTTATTTTCTTCAGGGAGGATTTTGTCCTGCACAATCGAATTATGACCGAGTGTATCAAGGCTGGATTCCGGCCTCATATCATTTATGAAACCTCACAATGGGATTTTATCAGTGAGATGGTGTCAGCCAACCTGGGAATCGGGCTTTTGCCGGAACGAATCTGCCGCGGGCTTGATCTGGAAAAAGTGAAAGTCATCCCGCTTGTTGAGCCGGTCATCCCTTGGCACCTCGCCATTATTTGGAGAAAAGACCGCTACTTGTCCTTTGCGGCCAGAGCTTGGCTTGAACACACGAAATCGTATTTATGGGACCCGAAAAAAGAAAGTAAAGGATGATGCAAACATGGATGCACAATCAGCTGCAAAATGTCTTACTGCTGTCCGCCGCCATAGCCCTCTGGTGCACAGCATAACCAACAATGTCGTTACGAATTTTACAGCGAACGGACTGCTCGCCCTTGGCGCATCGCCCGTGATGGCGTACGCGAAAGAAGAGGTCGCCGACATGGCGAAGATAGCGGGAGCCCTTGTTTTAAATATCGGAACGCTGAGCAAGGAGTCAGTCGAAGCGATGATCATCGCGGGAAAATCAGCCAATGAACATGGCGTCCCCGTCATTCTTGATCCTGTCGGTGCCGGAGCAACACCGTTCCGCACCGAATCAGCGCGTGACATCATTCGTGAGGTGCGCCTCTCTGCGATTAGAGGAAACGGGGCGGAAATTGCCCATACCGTCGGCGTGACCGATTGGCTGATCAAAGGTGTGGATGCGGGAGAAGGCGGAGGCGACATCATCCGCCTGACTCAGCAGGCGGCACAAAAGCTCAACACGGTCATTGCGATCACTGGCGAAGTCGATGTCATAGCTGACTCGTCAAACGTATATACCCTCCATAACGGCCACAAGCTGCTGACGAAAGTGACAGGCGCCGGATGTCTGCTGACTTCCGTTGTCGGTGCGTTTTGCGCTGTCGAAGAAAATCCATTGTTTGCTGCTATCGCTGCCATTTCTTCATATGGGGTCGCAGCCCAGCTTGCCGCACAAGAGACAGCTGACAAAGGTCCGGGAAGCTTTCAAATTGAATTGCTGAACAAGCTTTCATCTGTTACTGAACAAGACGTCCAAGAACTGGCAACAATAGAAAGGGTGACTGTCTCATGACACGTATTTCTCGGGAAATGATGAAAAAGTTATTGTCTGTTTACTTCATTATGGGGTCAAACAATACGAAAGCCGATCCTGTCACAGTCGTACAAAAAGCGTTAAAAGGCGGCGCCACGCTGTTCCAATTTCGTGAAAAGGGCGGGGATGCGCTGACAGGGGAGGTGCGGATTGAATTCGCTAAAAACGTGCAGGAAGCCTGCCGTAAAGCCGGCGTTCCTTTCATTGTCAATGATGATGTGGAGCTGGCTCTGAAACTGAAGGCTGACGGTGTCCACATCGGCCAGGAAGACGCCAGCGCAAAAGAAGTAAGAAGTGCTATAGGTGATATGATTCTTGGCGTTTCCGCCCATACAATGTCTGAGGTGAAGCAAGCTGAAGAAGATGGAGCGGATTATATCGGACTCGGGCCAATCTACCCGACAGAAACGAAAAAGGATACGAAAGCCGTACAGGGTGTATCTCTTATCGAAGCGGTTCGCCGCCAAGGCATCGGCATTCCAATTGTCGGCATCGGCGGCATCACAATCGAAAATGCAGCACATGTTATCCAAGCGGGGGCCGACGGTGTCAGTATGATCAGCGCCATCAGTCAAGCGGATGATCCTGAGGGTGCCGCACGCAAGTTTTATGAAGACATTCAAACGTATAAAAAGGGTAGATAAGCGTTCTTATTTCTTCGAAAGGCTGTTCCGTAATGGACAGCCTTTTTGCCGTGGTATCAAGGTTTTCAGACCTTCAAATTTTAATTGACAAAAAACAGGAACTGGCTATGATTATGTTATACAATGATAATCATTTTCAATTATAGGAGGAGCATGATGACTCGGGGGCTGGCGCTTATTTTATTTAGCTTGTTGATGGTTTTCGGTTCTGCGGCATATGCGGAAGACGATCCGATCGCTACGCTGATTCAATTAAACAAGCAAATGACCGAATCCGTAAAAGACGGAGATACGGAATCGGCACAACAAATGTTTGAAACATTCAAGGCAAAGTGGAAAAAAGAAGAACCTTCTATTAAAAAGGAAAACCTTTCTTCCCACAGCAAAATGGACTCGAATATCGCGATGATTTCTCTTTCTTTCATTAATCAAGATGCAGATAAACTCAAAACACAGCTTGAAGAGCTTTTTTCTCATCTAGAAACCTATCAGCAGGCTGTCGTGCTGAAAAAGACATCCTCGGGTCAATCAAGGGCGTCCTTAACAGCCTATATTCAAAATTTAAAAGACACAAAAACGTTAATAGAGCAAAACCGGTTGGATGAAGCGTCATCCGCAATCGACAATTTAATTACATCCTGGCTCGCTGTTGAGGGAGACGTCGTTTCCCAATCGAAAGAAGCCTATACGACATCAGAGGAAAATCTGGCGCTGATGAAGGCTGAGATCGGCAGCCATCCCGAAAAGGTATCAAAGCAAATTGACGACATGATCCAATTGCTCGAGCCGATCGCTTCAAGCAGCTACAGCTGGTGGGATGCTGCGCTGATCCCGATTCGTGAAGGGATGGAGGCGCTGCTAGTCATCGGGGCGCTTTTGACCATGACAAAGAAAGCCCTTGTCACGCGTTCCTCGGCATGGATCTGGGGCGGAGCGTCAGCCGGCATGGTTATTTCCTTGACAGCCGGCATCGGTGTCACGCTTCTGTTCTCCTCCAGCGTATTCGGAGAAAACAACTTCTTGCTTGGCGGCGTCACCGGCGTACTGTCCGCTCTCATGCTTTTATATGTCGGGGTGTGGCTGCACAGAAACGCCTCAATGGATAAATGGAGAGAAAAAATCAATATCCAGAAGTCACAGGCACTTAAAAAACGAAGCCTGCTTTCCTTTGCGCTCATTGCATTTCTGGCAGTTGTAAGAGAAGGGCTCGAAACGGTCATCTTTTTCATCGGCCTTGTCGGGAAGCTCCCGCTCACTGAGCTGATCGGGGGAACTGCCGCGGGGCTTGTCGTTCTCGTCATCGTCGGTGTTCTGATGATCAAGCTCGGAATGCGTATTCCATTAAAGCCGTTTTTCCTGCTGTCCATGGCGGTCGTCCTGTATATGTGCGTGAAATTTCTCGGAACAGGCGTTCACAGCCTGCAACTGGCGGGCATTCTTCCGTCTGATGCGGAAAGCTGGCTGCCGTCTATATCGGTGCTTGGTATTTATCCGTCCGTGTACAGCACGATTCCGCAATTGTTGATCTTACTCTTTTTACTGATTGCGCTTATCTCAGAAGCGGCAAAACATTTTACAAACGGAAAGGAACTGACAAAATGAATTTCACAAAAATCGCTGTATCAGCAGGCTGCATCCTTGCGCTAGCAGGCTGCGGAGCCAATGACACATCCTCAACCAAAGAAAAAGCTTCACCTGAAAAAAGCGGGGTTACTAAAGAGATCGCCGCATCCGTAGATAAAATGGAAACCATGATTGCCAAGCTGAATGATTCAGCGGAAAAAGGAGACCAACAAGAGATCGAAAAAAAGGGGAAAGAGTTAAACAGCTACTGGCTTTCCTTTGAAAATGATATCCGCAGCGATTATCCGTTCGAGTATACAGAAATCGAAAAGCACCTTCAGCCCATCTATACAGAAGCGCAAAAAGACAAACCAGATACTGACAAAATCAAGACAGAATCCGAGTCATTGAAAGCATCCTTAGAAGACCTGACAGAAGCGAAGAAGAGCAGCAAAAAGGCAAGCGAACAGCTGGCAAAGGCAGCGGACGAATATAAAGACTATGTCAAAGAACAGAGCGATCAGCTTGTAAAAGCGACTGAAACATTTACAAGCGCTGTGAAATCAGGCGATATTAAAAAATCTAAAACGTTATACGCGAAAGCGCGTGTTTATTACGAACGAATCGAACCGATCGCTGAAAGCCTCGGTGATCTCGATCCGAAAATTGACGCCCGTGAAAATGATGTAGAAGAAGGGGGCAAATGGACAGGTTTCCATAAGCTTGAGAAAGCCATCTGGAAGGATAAAGATATTTCCGGGGAAAAGGCAATAGCTGACCAGCTTCTCAAGGATGTAAAGGAGCTTGACGGTTCAATTGAATCACTGACATTAACACCTGAACAAATGGTAGCAGGCGCGATGGAGCTTCTGAACGAAGCCGGCATTTCGAAAATCACGGGAGAAGAGGAGCGCTACTCACGAATTGATTTAGTCGACCTTATGGCGAATGTGGAAGGCTCCGAAGCTGTTTATCAAACAGTAAAAAGCGCGCTTGTTAAAGATCACTCTGACCTGACGGAAAAACTGGATACGGAATTCAGCAAATTTGAAGTTTTAATGGCAAAATACAAATCAAATGATCAGTCTTATACGTCTTATGATAAATTAAGTGAAGATCAAATCAGAGAGCTGAGCACAAAGCTGACGACTCTTTCTGAAACCATGTCGAAGATTGCGAATGTGCTATAAAAGGAGTTTTGTAACAGCATGAGCGATGAACAAAAAAAGCCAGAACAAATTCATAGACGGGACATTTTAAAATGGGGAGCGATGGCAGGTGCGGCCGTTGCGATCGGTGCCAGCGGACTCGGCGGTCTTGCCCCGCTTGTTCAGACTGCTGCTAAGTCATCAAAAAAGGATGAGCAAGAGGAGGAGCAGGCCGTCCCGTTTTACGGAAAGCATCAGGCCGGAATCACAACTGCCCATCAGACGTATGTCTATTTTGCCGCGCTGGATATAACAGCAAAAGAGAAGAGCGACATCATTACATTATTCAGAAACTGGACAAGTCTGACACAGATGCTGACGTCAGGAAAGAAAATGTCAGTTGAGCAGAAAAATCAATATTTGCCGCCGCAGGATACAGGTGAATCTGCTGATTTATCCCCTTCCAATTTAACGATCACATTCGGATTCGGGCCTGGCTTTTTTGAAAAAGACGGAAAGGACCGCTTCGGGCTGAAAAACAAAAAACCGAAGCACCTTGCCGCTTTTCCAGCTATGCCGAATGACAACTTGGATGAAAAACAGGGAGGCGGAGATATCTGCATTCAAGTATGCGCAGACGATGAACAAGTGGCGTTTCACGCGCTGAGAAATCTGCTGAACCAAGCGATCGGCACCTGTGAGGTCCGCTTTGTGAACAAAGGCTTTTTAAGCGGAGGGAAAAATGGCGAAACGCCGCGCAATCTCTTCGGGTTTAAAGATGGAACAGGCAACCAGAGCACGAAGGATGATACCTTGATGAACTCGATCGTGTGGATTCAGTCCGGTGAGCCTGACTGGATGACGGGCGGCACCTATATGGCCTTTCGGAAAATAAAAATGTTCCTTGAGATATGGGACCGTTCTTCCCTCAAGGATCAAGAGGATACCTTCGGGCGCAGAAAAAGCTCGGGGGCGCCTTTCGGCCAGAAAAAGGAAACAGACCCTGTGAAGCTGAATCAAATCCCGTCAAATTCACACGTCAGCCTTTCCAAATCTACGGGAAAACAAATTTTGCGTAGGGCTTTCTCTTACACAGAAGGACTTGATCCGAAAACCGGCTATATGGATGCGGGCCTCCTGTTTATCAGCTTTCAAAAAAATCCCGACAATCAGTTCATCCCCATGCTGAAGGCCCTTTCGGCAAAGGATGCGTTAAACGAATACACGCAAACAATCGGTTCCGCTTTATATGCATGTCCAGGCGGCTGCAAAAAGGGCGAATATATTGCCCAGCGTTTGCTGGAATCATAAAAGAAGCCTTTATCGGCTTCTTTTTTAAAAAAACATTTGTAACTTTAATAGTTACAGTTTAAAATCAACCTATACGAAAGGAGATTATCATGACAATACACATCAAAGTTTATTCAGATTACGTCTGCCCATTTTGTTTCATTGGCAAAGCCGCTTTTGAAGAAGCGACTAAAGGAAAGGATATTGAAGTCGAGTGGATGCCGTTTGAACTGCGCCCAAGCCCATCTCCAAAGCTTGACCCGGTCAATGATCCTTCCAAACAGTACATGTGGCAGACATCAATTCAGCCAATGGCGGAGAAATTAGGAGTCGAGATTAATTTTCCAAACATCTCGCCTCATCCATATACAGATTTGGCGTTTGAAGGCTTCCACTTTGCAAAGGAATACAATAAAGGACATGAATACAATACCCGTGTCTTTCAGGCATTTTTCCAAGAGGGCCAAAATATCGGCGACATTGACATCTTGACGAAGCTTGCCAAGGAAGTGGGGCTAGACGGAGCTTCATTCAAATCCGCACTGGAATTAAGAACATATCAGGATGTGCAGCGCCAAGCCTTAAAGCACGCCTACGAAGAGGCTGACATCACAGCCGTTCCAACCTTTATCATTGGCGACACTGTGATTCCGGGTGTTGCCGGCAAGGATGTATTTGAACAAGCGATTTCTGAGGAACAGCAGAAAAAGTAAGGAAAACTCTCTATACAAGAAAGCTCAGGCTGTCGAGAGTACCTCGACAGCCTCAGCGTGTCGACAAACCCTCGCATTCGTTGTCAGTCCTGCGCGTTGGTGCTCACGAATGATAACATTCGCTCCGCTCCAATGCTCGCCCTTCCTAGACTTCAAGGGTTTTCAATCACGCTGACAAGATGACAAAATCCTAAAACAAAAACCGTTTTAGGACTTTGTCTACAATCTCAGGCTGTCGAGAGTACCTCGACAACCTTTTTTGGATTTCAAGCACAGATTGGTTTTTCCTATTTCTTTTTTACTCTTGATCCATATGAATGCCGGTATGTGCCTTCACCTGTATTTCCGCAAACGTATCTTCATCAACTGTTTTATCTGACGACAGCACCGTTCCAAGCCACGCGCCGAGGAAGCCGAGCGGGATGGAAATAATACCCGGATTGGAAAGCGGAATGAGCGGATCGCCGATAAAAACAGCACCTCCGGACGGATCCCACACACTAGGGCTCATCGACACAAGCACAAGCGCGCTGATCAGGCCTGTCAGGCTGCCCCATAAAGCGCCTGAGGCATTGAATCTCTTCCAGAAGACCGTAAACACAATCAGCGGGAGGTTTGCGCTGGCCGCCACCGCAAACGCAAGTGCGACAAGGAACGCCACATTTAAAGACTGTGCAAAAATCGCAAGAAGAATGGAGAGCACTGACACGGCGACCGAAGCCCATCTGGCCGCTTTCATCTGTTCTTTTTCAGTTGCTTCTCCCTTTCTGATGATTTGGCTGTAAATATCATGGGCAAACGCTGAGGCGGCAGACAGCACCAATCCGGTCACGACAGCTAAAATGGTTGCGAAGGCGATGGCTGACACAAACGCAAACAGAAAGTCTCCCCCGAGCGCTTTCGCCAAAAGCGGAGCCGCCATATTTCCCGCTTGGTCAGCCGCCGTAATCGCGTCGAAACCGACAAACGCAGCCGCGCCAAAGCCGAGAAACACCGTCATAATGTAAAACACGCCGATAATCCATGTCGCTGACACAACAGATGTCCGGGCCGTCTTAGCATCCTTAACGGTATAAAACCGGATCAAAATATGAGGAAGCCCGGCAGTTCCTAGCACGAGTGCCAAGTTTAACGACAAAGTCTCAAGCGGCACCTTGTATTTATTTCCGGGATTTAAAAAATCAGCGCCAAGCGGAGTGACCGTTTTCATCTGTTCAAACATGGTATTAAGGTTAAAGCCGAATTTCGAAAACACGATGATTGAAATCACGAGTGTGCCGGCCATCAGCAAAACCGCTTTAATGATTTGAACCCAGCTTGTCGCGATCATGCCGCCAAACACGACATAAATGGTCATCAGCACTCCGACGATGAGAACCGCCACGGTATAATCCAGCCCAAGCAGCAGTTTGATCAGCGCACCGGCCCCCACGAGCTGGGCGATCATATAAAAAGTAGAGATGGCAATGGTATTCAGAGCCGCGACGCCGCGGATTTTCTTTTCCTTAAAACGAGCCGCAATCATGTCAGCCATCGTATACTTCCCAAGATTCCGAAGCGGTTCCGCCACGATGTACAAGACAACGAGATAAGCCACCAGAAAACCGATGCTGTAAAAGAATCCATCAAATCCATATAACGCAATCATTCCGGCAATCCCGAGAAACGAGGCTGCAGACATGTAGTCGCCGGCAATTGCCAGTCCATTCTGAACACCGGTGAGCCCGCCGCCAGCCGTATAAAACTCACTCGTCGTTTTCGTCTTCTTCGCGGCAAAATAGGTGATGACAAGCGTTAGGCCGACGATTGCTAAAAATAATAGAAAAGCAGTCATATTCATGTCTGTTCACCCTTCAAATCTTCCTTTAAAGCGCTTACATATTGGTCAAAATGAGCTGCCCTTCGGGAATACACCGTACTCAGTATCCAGGTCATGGCGAATTGGGCGATGGCAAACAGCCAAGCCCATGAAACAGCTCCAATGGCCGGCGCATTCAAAAAGGTGAAATAAGACGTCAAAACAGGAAGTGAAAAATAAAAGACGAAAAAGAAAATCGCAGAAGGAACAATAAAAGCGTGTTTCTGCTTTAAAAAAGCTTGGAAAGACGGCGTTGCAGCAATCTGTTTGTAATCAGCTTTGTACATGGCTTTCCTCCTTTTATTGACTAAACGTAAGCAAAAAGGTACACCAATAGGTATGTACTGAAAGTCTGATTTATGCATTGAAGAATATCTGAAGAATGAAAACAGAAGGAAGTCGTGAAGATAGGAACGCAATTGGCAGAAAGACAGGCGAAGGTTTTCCAGCTCGGCCGCGTATATACGAGTTTGCTTTCAAAACCTCACCGAATGCAGCTTGTTCTCGGCAAAGCTGCTGTTTACCAGAGCCTGGTTATGGATGTTCGCATCACCTCTTAATGACAATGCATGTGCCAAGAGGTGACCGCATCACCGGCTGTCTGTCGTATGTTAGCTGACACACCGTTTGTCCTCAAGCTCGGCGCGGCAATCGCTTTCGAATAGAGGATATGGTGAAAACTCAGATCAGATGATAGAAAAGCCAGATGTAATAGATCCGCCTGTTCGGATTAGTCTTGGCGGACGGTTTTTTTGTGATTGTTCTTTCTCAAAGCTGTCTCAGATTCTAAAAACTGCCTCACATCACGAATGCCTAACCCAATGGATCTAGCTTCTTGCATTAGCATATGCCAATCTTTGTCCAAATCTTTTTTAACATGAGTTTTCATAGTAACCTCCAATTGTATAAAATGTTTTCCTGCAACATGCGGGCAATAAAGAAAGCCGCGCGATGATGAGGCGAGTACAACAAATTTCACACATAGTTGCCCGGTGTTCACAAACTGAAGGAAAAACCACCTACCTATTCCCTAAAAAAATGACTAATATAACCAATGAATCTTATTTATAATAATAAACAATTAAATACTGACTGGATAGTACGTAAATGAAAATAAATCATTTAGCCTATTAAAAATGACCCCGGGGAAACCGAATAGCATAAGCGTTCAAAGAAATAAATACCGCTAAAGATTGATCCGTTGTAAGATAAGGATAATCATGCCGCCTGGAGAAAAATATGAAAAAAAACAAATTTCAAATTAAAAGAGAAGCAACATTTGAAAGTTTTATAGAAGCTGGCTTGAATTTGTTGATTGACCGAGCGTATGATCCGGTTTCTGTAGAGGATATCAGCAGATCAGCCGGGTACAGCAAAGGAGCTTTTTATGTTCATTTTGTCAGCAAGGAGGATTTTCTGCAGCATCTTCTCGAAAAACGCCAAATGAAAATAAAGATGATCATAGGGTATCTTGATCAAATGGAGCAGATTTCAGTGAAACCGCTGACATTGGACGAGGCTGCGAAACATGCCGCAGAGATGCTATATTCCTATTACATAAATAAGCCGTCGTGGGACATTGTCTCATTTGCCATGAATATGCCGACATATAAAATCCTTCGAAAATGCAAGGCCTATGCACGGCTGTACGAATTGTGGGTCGAGGAAAACGCGTTATATATTATGTGGCTGAAGGAGAGAAAGCTGATTGACGCCTGTATTGATCCGGGATATACGGCTAAAATAATATGTGCGGTACTCGACGGAATCATTAAACAAGCATATGTATTGGGACAGCCCGCCACATTCCGCAGCTTTTTAGACGCACTCTCGATTTTTTTCACGCTAGACAGAGAGCGCGTGAGACCAAGAATCTTGAAAAGTTTTTCAGAAAGCGAGGAACATCAGTGAAGTATAGAGAAATGATTATGTATATCATTATGGGGGTTTTCACAACCATTGTGAACATCGCCAGCTTTTATATATTGGTAGAGATCATGAATATGGATTACAAAGCCGCCACTGTCGCCGCTTGGGTTTTGTCCGTGCTGTTTGCTTACATCACGAATAAATTATATGTGTTTCAGCAAAAAACACATGACCTGCAGAGCCTAATGAAAGAGATCACTGCCTTTTTCAGCGTTCGGGTTCTGTCTCTCGGCATAGATTTAGGCATGATGATCATTCTTGTCGGCCAGTTCAATACAAATGAAACCTTGGCTAAAATACTCGACAACGCGGTCATTGTTGTCGTCAACTATGCCGCAAGCAAATGGCTCGTTTTTAAAAAGACAAAAGAAGAAGGCGTGTGACAGGCACTATCGTTTCGCTTAAGAAATAAGGGGAAATAAGAAAATAAAACCATGAAAGGTGATTGCACATGCGGGAAGAGCTAAAGGGGATATTTGCAAGTGTATTCGGAGAAAAAGAAGGGTTACGGTTTTTTTTCGCACCTGGCAGAGTGAATCTGATTGGAGAACATACAGACTATAACGGCGGGCATGTCTTTCCATGCGCGCTGACAATGGGTACATATGCTGCAGTTGCAGAAAGAAACGACGGGCTTGTCCGGATGTATTCTGACAACTTTAAAGACGCAGGCATCAAGGAGTGCAGCCTTGATGACATCCGCTATCAAAAAGAAGACGACTGGGCCAACTATCCGAAAGGCGTCATTTATGAATTTCAGCAAAGGGGCTATTCAGTTCCCCATGGCTTTGACATTGTATTTTCAGGGAATATTCCAAACGGGGCGGGGCTCTCGTCCTCCGCTTCTATTGAGCTGCTGATGGGAGTCGTGCTTCAAAGCTATTTCCACCCTGAAGTGGATGCGCTTGAACTTGTAAAAATGGCGCAGTATGCGGAAAACACATTTATTGGTGTCAATTGCGGGATTATGGACCAATTCGCAATCGGAATGGGAAAAAAACACCATGCGATGCTGCTGAACTGCGACACGCTGGACTATGAATATAGCAAACTCGATGTCTCAGGCCTCGCACTTGTCATTGCGAACACGAACAAAAAAAGGACATTGGCAGACTCTAGCTATAATACGAGACGCCAAGAGTGTAATGACGCGTTGCTTGATCTGCAAAAAGCACTCGGTATTGCCTCGCTGGGCGACATCAAGCCCGCTGATTTCGACGCGCATTCCAGCCTTATTCGAAATGATACGAACAGACGCCGGGCAAAGCATGCTGTATATGAAAACCACCGGGCGATCAAGACGGCCGATATGTTCAAAGAAAACAATGTAGATGAAATCGGGCGGTTAATGAAGGAATCCCACCTTTCATTGAAGGATGATTATGAAGTGACATGCCCTGAACTTGATGAGCTTGTGTTTGCGGCGTGGGACCACGAAGGAGTCATCGGATCAAGAATGACGGGAGCGGGCTTCGGCGGCTGCACCATCAGCATTGTAAGGGATGCGTTTGTTGATGATTTTATCCAAAAGGCTGGAGACAGATACCAAGAAAAAACAGGTCTCAAAGCGGAATTTTATATCGCTGATATCGGAGAGGGAGCGAGAGAACTAAAGGGGGAGTGACACATGCGTATTGTTGAACATCTGGAACAGCTGCTGGAGTATGGACTGGAACGAAAACTGATTTCGATCTGGGACCGGGAATACACGAGAAACCGTCTATATGAAGCATTGGACATCGAACATCCTGAGCAGGTCTCCTCCACACGTATCAAGAAGGAACAGAGCCTTCCGAACCTGCTTGCTCCTATTTACAAATGGGCGGCGGAAACCGGCCGCATGGAAGCGGATACAGACACATACCGTGACTTGCTCAGCGCAAAGCTGATGGGATGTTTCGTACCTCCTCCGTCTGAGGTCATTCGCAAGTTTGAGGAGACAAAAGCATTATACGGCCCAAAACAGGCGACAAAGGAATTCTATCAATATTCAGAGGATGTCTACTATATCCGGTCTGACAGGATCGCCAAAAATGTGCATTGGACGGTGCCGACCGAATATGGCGAGCTGGAAATGACCATTAATCTATCAAAGCCCGAAAAGGACCCAAAAGCGATTGCGGCTGCAAAAGAGCAAACACAGACTCATTACCCGATGTGTTTGCTTTGTAAAGAAAATGTCGGGTTTGAGGGAAGCGTGAATCATCCGGCCCGCCAAAATCACAGAATCATTCCGGTCATCCTTAAAGGGGAAGAATGGTACTTGCAGTTCTCGCCATACGTCTATTATCCAGAGCATTGTATCGTCTTAAAGGGTGAGCATGAACCGATGGAGATCAGCAGAAAAACATTTGAAAGGCTGCTGTCATTTCTCGGGCAATATCCGCATTACTTTATCGGCTCAAATGCGGATCTGCCGATTGTCGGCGGCAGCATCCTGAGCCATGATCATTTCCAAGGCGGGGCGCACGATTTTCCGATGGCGCGTGCAGAAGCGGAGGAAGTATATGAATTACATGATCATCCCGGTGTGTCGCTGGGCTTAGTGAAGTGGCCGATGTCGGTTCTCAGGCTCCAAGGAGACAAACCGGATCATGTCGCTGAAGCTGCTGATCATATATTCCGCACGTGGCAAACGTATTCCGATGAAATAGCCGGGATAGCCGCCTATACAGACGATACATCCCATAATACGGTTACGCCGATCGCGCGGCGCAGGGAAGACTTGTACGAACTTGATATCGTGCTGAGAAACAATCGGACGGATGAGGAGCATCCATTAGGAATATTTCATCCTCATCAGGACGTTCACCATATTAAAAAAGAAAATATCGGCCTGATTGAAGTCATGGGATTGGCGATATTGCCGGGCCGTTTACAGGAAGAAATGAAAGAAACGGCAGTGGCGCTGTGTTCTGCTGATCCGAAAACAGTTTTAGAACAAAATCCGCTCACGGCAAAACATAAGGAGTGGGCTCTTCGGATGATGGAAAAAAGAACGATAACAAAAGAGAATGCCGATCTAGTCATAAAAGAAGAGCTTGGACATGTATTCGCTCGCATTCTTGAACACGCCGGTGTATTTAAACAAACACCGGAAGGAAAACAGGCCTTCAAAAGGTTTATTGATCATTTAGGCGTGAAACCAGTCAAAAGCCTCAACCGCTAGAGTTGAGGCTTTTTCGATTTTATCGTAAAACAAACGCCCAAAGCACTGACGCTTCGGGCGCTGTCACTCTTATCCTCTTTTTCTCGCTAACAGGCTTACTAGAAATACGACAATGGCTGCGCCGATCACTGCCGGAATAATGGCAAATCCGGCTAGGTTCGGTCCCCATGTTCCGAGCAGCCCATGTCCGATCCACGCGCCGATAAGACCCGCGATCATAGACCCGATAATTCCCCCGGGCATATCTCCTTTCACAAACAGACTGCCAAGCCATCCAATAATAATAGCGACGATAAGTGAAATAATAAAACTCATCATGCAACACATCCTATTTTGTATTTATTTGCTTATAACATTCCTCTATTGCGTGTAAGCTAAACAAATGGATGTTCTCTTGGATAATGGGAACAGTTTAGAGCATATTGCCGCTTTATTAAGCCTTTTCATTCAAAATTTGATGCGTTAAAATGGTAGTCGTGTGAAAAGATGCTAGACAAGGGAAAATTAATTCCTATCTAGAAAGTTTAACAAAATGAAATTTTTGATTGACCTAAGTTTTTTATTGTGGTAAACCTTTATTTGTCAGAATTAGTTTTTCATCATCTTTCTTTACTTATATGCGGAAATAACTAGAAACTTTTCATCTTAAGCGATAGATGTGAATAAAGTTGGAGCAATTTTTGTCGATTTTATGACATTTAAGCGAAAATGGGATGAAGTTTAGAAAAAAATAAAGCTAATAAGTGAACTTTTTGATAGCATAACAAAGTAGAGAAAAGATTTTGAGGAAGTATGCACTTCAGATTTATTACATCAATAGGAAGGATGGTGATCTTCTTGTTCAGAGCATTAAAACCGTTACTTGTATTAGCGCTGTTAACTGTGGTTTTCGTCCTTGGGGGATGCAGCAATGCTTCAGTACTAGATCCGAAAGGGCCTGTAGCTGAACAGCAAACTGATTTAATCCTGTTATCTATCGGATTTATGCTGTTTATCGTCGGGGTCGTCTTTGTTCTATTTACCATTATTTTAGTAAAATACCGCGACCGTAAAGGCAAAGATAATGGATCTTATAACCCAGAAATTCACGGTAACACGTTCTTAGAAGTAGTCTGGACAGTGATCCCAATTTTAATCGTCATTGCACTTTCTGTGCCAACCGTACAGACGATATATTCGTTAGAAAAAGCTCCTGAAGCAACAAAGGATAAAGAGCCTCTTGTTGTTTATGCTACTTCGGTAGACTGGAAATGGGTATTCAGCTACCCTGAACAGGATATTGAAACGGTCAACTACTTAAACATTCCTGTAGACCGCCCGATCTTGTTCAAAATTTCATCTGCAGATTCAATGGCTTCGCTATGGATTCCTCAGCTTGGAGGACAAAAATACGCGATGGCAGGAATGCTGATGGACCAATACTTACAGGCTGATGAAGTGGGAACTTACGAAGGACGCAACGCGAACTTCACAGGTGAACATTTTGCAGACCAAGAGTTTGATGTGAATGCAGTCACAGAAAAAGACTTTAACAGCTGGGTGAAAAAGTCTCAGAACGAGGCGCCTAAGCTGACAAAAGAGAAGTATGATCAATTGATGCTTCCTGAAAATGTGGATGAATTAACGTTCTCATCTACTCACTTAAAATACGTTGATCACGGACAGGACGCGGAATACGCGATGGAAGCGCGCAAACGCCTTGGCTACCAAGCCGTTTCACCGCACTCTAAAACAGATCCGTTTGAAAACGTAAAAGAAAATGAATTTAAAAAGTCTGATGATACAGAAGAATGATATTGATCAGGAAAGGAGGAAGCCCGCATGAAATTCAAATGGGACGAATTTTTCGTAACTGGTGACCCATTAATCCTGGGCGCACAAGTTTCCATTGCGCTTTCAACCATTGCCATTATTTTTGTACTGACTTACTTCAAAAAGTGGAAATGGCTGTGGTCTGAATGGATCACTACTGTTGACCATAAAAAACTCGGAATCATGTATATTATATCTGCTGTAATCATGTTATTCCGCGGCGGTGTCGACGGTCTGATGATGCGTGCCCAGCTAGCGCTTCCGAATAACAGTTTTTTAGACTCAAACCACTATAATGAGATTTTTACAACTCACGGTACAATCATGATCATCTTCATGGCGATGCCGTTCCTAATCGGTCTTATCAACGTTGTTATACCTCTTCAAATCGGTGCTCGCGACGTTGCGTTTCCTTACTTGAACAACCTGAGCTTCTGGACGTTCTTCGTAGGGGCGATGCTTTTCAATATTTCTTTCGTTATCGGAGGTTCTCCGAATGCAGGCTGGACGAGTTACATGCCGCTTGCCAGTAACGAGATGAGCCCTGGGCCGGGTGAGAACTACTACCTTCTCGGACTTCAGATTGCCGGTATCGGTACCCTGATGACAGGGATCAACTTTATGGTCACAATCTTAAAGATGAGAACAAAAGGCATGACATTAATGCGTATGCCAATGTTCACATGGACAACACTGATCACAATGGTTATTATCGTGTTTGCGTTCCCTGTGCTGACAGTAGCTTTAGCACTTTTATCATTTGATCGTTTGTTCGGCGCTCACTTTTTCACACTGGAAGCAGGCGGTATGCCAATGCTTTGGGCTAACTTGTTCTGGATTTGGGGACATCCTGAAGTATATATCGTTATTCTTCCGGCGTTCGGTATTTTCTCTGAGATTATTGCAAGCTTTGCAAGAAAACAATTGTTTGGTTACACAGCGATGGTCGGATCTATTATCGCCATCTCCGTATTGAGTTTCCTAGTTTGGACTCACCACTTCTTCACAATGGGGAACAGTGCGTCCGTTAACTCATTCTTCTCAATTACGACAATGGCCATATCAATCCCGACCGGGGTTAAAATCTTTAACTGGCTCTTTACCATGTATAAAGGCCGAATCAGCTTTACAACGCCTATGCTGTGGGCGCTTGCGTTCATTCCTAACTTCGTCATCGGCGGGGTGACAGGGGTTATGCTTGCGATGGCAGCAGCGGATTATCAATACCATAATACGTACTTCCTTGTATCTCACTTCCACTATGTGCTGATCGCGGGTACTGTATTTGCTTGTTTCGCCGGATTTATTTTCTGGTATCCAAAAATGTTCGGCCACAAGCTGAACGAAAGAATCGGAAAATGGTTCTTCTGGATCTTTATGATCGGTTTCAATGTATGTTTCTTCCCACAATACTTCTTGGGGCTTCAAGGCATGCCTCGCCGTATTTACACATACGGACCGAATGACGGCTGGACTGCATTGAACTTTCTCTCAACTGTCGGAGCTTTCATGATGGGTGTAGGTTTCTTAATCCTTTGCTATAACATCTACTACAGCTTCCGCTACTCTACTCGTGAAATCAGCGGGGATTCATGGGGTGTGGGACGTACGCTTGATTGGGCGACTTCTTCTGCGATTCCGCCGCATTACAACTTTGCGGTGCTTCCTGAAGTCAAATCTAAAGATGCATTCCATCAGATGAAAGAAGAAAAAACGGAGTTATACCCTGAAAGCAAATTCAAGAAAATCCATATGCCAAGCAACTCAGGCAGACCATTCTTTATGTCTGTTGCCTTCGGTATTGCCGGCTTTGGACTTGTCTTTGAATGGTACTGGATGGGCGTAGTCGGATTGATCGGAGTCCTGCTCTGCATGGTTCTGCGTTCATTCGAATACGACAACGGCTACTACATTAGTGTTGATGAAATAAAAGAGACGGAAAGAAAGATTTCCGAATAAGGAGGCGTGAGTTATGGAACATGCAGAACACGGCAATTCTAACGCGCCTATGGAATATCAATCTGAAACCGGCAGACTTAATATTCTCGGGTTTTGGATCTTTTTAGGGGCAGAAATTGTGTTGTTCTCAACACTATTTGCAACCTTCTTCGTTCTTCAAAACAGAACAGCAGGAGGTGTCTTACCGGACGAACTGTTTGAAGTCAATCTGGTAATGATTATGACGTTCTTGCTGCTTATCAGCAGCTTTACCTGCGGGATCGCTGTTCATGAAATGCGCCGCGGAAGTTTAAAAGGCGTCGTCATTTGGACAATTATCACTCTTCTTCTCGGTGCCGGCTTCGTCGGTTTTGAGATTACCGAGTTTGTCCACTATGTACATGAAGGAGCATCTCTCGGTACCAGTGCGTTCTGGTCTGGATTCTTTGTTTTACTTGGAACTCACGGAACTCACGTAACAATCGGTATTTTCTGGATCATAGGAATTCTGATTCAGTTGAAGAAACGCGGCCTAACTCCGCAAACTTCATCTAAAATCTTTATCTCAAGCTTATACTGGCACTTCTTAGATGTTGTATGGATTTTCATCTTTACAGGTGTCTATCTCATGGGATTGGGGGGTCTGTAAAATGGCAAACAAATCTGCTGAACACAGTCACTTTCCATGGAAGCACATCGTAGGTTTTGCACTGTCTATCGTTTTGACCCTGCTGGCTCTATGGGTTGCAGTGTATACTGAATTGAGCCCATCAGCAAAACTTTGGATCATTTTCGGCTTTGCCTTCATCCAGGCGGCGCTGCAGCTTCTCATGTTCATGCACATGACAGAGAGCGAAAACGGCACCATCCAAGTCGGAAACACGCTATTCGGATTCTTTGGCGCGATCGTTATCGTACTTGGATCCATCTGGATATTCGCGGCTCACTATCACCATGGTGACCATATGGACGGAAATCCTCCTGGAGGCACTGAACACTCAGAGCATTCAGGCCATCACGAATAAGCAAAAACCCTCTTCGTCAGAAGAGGGTTTTTTTGCTGTTTCAGCTGCTGCTTCGCTTTCTGCGAAGATACGGAAGACCGTAAATGATAAATGCGGCGATATGAGCGACAATGACATTGACGGCAAACAAGATAATCATGAGAGTGTGTCCTAGTGGAGAAAGGCTTTCAGTTGCGTAAAAGAAGAAGAATACCCACATTAAGATGATTGGCGGAATAGCTGAGAGTGCGACTTTTTTGTTATCAAGCCAAATAAAAAGAGGAGTTGCGCTGGCAACCAATAAATAAGCAAAAAACATGTCCATCATACCCGTCTCCTTTCATTTTGTGATAACGTTTACAAAAATGAAATAGAGGAACTGATTTGTGTCTGTTTTGTGGTCGTTTTTTGAACATTTTGTTACAATTATTATACCATGTTTTCCAGAAATTGATACATGTTTTTGCGGAATTGGTCTGGACCTATTTTCTTATTTTTTAGTGTTATAAGCTAGGAGAATGTACGGGACTTTCTTTTTAAGGAGGATGTTGATGTACCAAGTAATAAAGCTTGAAAGAGGAGACTGGCGGGAAGTGATCTATATGTCTGAATACGCTTTTCAGAAAGAACTCAGTGATGAGGAACGAGAAGAGAAAGTAAAGGCTTTAGAGAACCATTACGTCATTGGAATCAAAGAACAAGAGAAATTACTTTCTAAGCTTCACATCATTCCCTTTTCTGTCATGCTGGAGGAGCAGGAGATGAAGATGGGCGGTATTGCCGGAGTGGCAACCTGGCCTGAATACAGAAGAAAAGGAACAGTAAAGGAGCTGATTCTAAACGCTTTAACGGTCATGAAGAAAGAAAACCAAACCATCAGCTTTTTACATCCGTTCCTCATTTCCTTCTACCGCAAATTTGGGTGGGAGCTCTGTTTCTACCAAAAACGTCTGACGTATCTTAAAGAACAGTTGCAAAAGCTAGACCATGTTTCAGGATATGTAAGAAGGCTTCAAAAGGATGAAACAGATACAATGAATGCCATCTATAATCAGTACAGAACAAAGCATAACGGGCTGATGAAGCGTTCAAAGGAGCATTGGGCAGAGAAGGTCTCTGGATTGAAAGCTATTTATATCTCTGAAGATGGGAAGCCTTGTGGATATCTTGTGTATGACATCAAGAATAAGAGGATGCGAGTTGAGGAATTTGTGTATTTGAACAGGGAGGCACAGAGAGGCTTGTGGAATTTTATTTGCCAGCATGACTCGATGGCAAATGAAGTGGAACTGACTGTAAGGATGGAAGAAGATCTTGATTTTTTAACTGCCGAACCCCGTGTCAAACAGGAGGTATATCCTTATAGTATGGCACGCATCGTAGACGTTGAGGGTTTTTTGCGGGAATATCCAAAACCTCGCATGACAGCACCCTTTGTCTTTAAGGTAACGGATCAATGGGCTCCATGGAATCAACAGACTTTCCGCGTCGATTCGGGGCAAGTACAGGTCATTTCGGAAGAGGTGTCTGACCATCTAATAGAATGCGATATAGCTTCTTTAACCGCTTTCTTCCTTGGCGCCAGAAGTGCCCGTTTTCTTTATGAAACAGGTATGATAAAAGGACCGGTATCGGAAATCAAACGACTTGATGATGTTTTTCAGTTAAAACCTCCATTTCTTATGGATTTCTTTTAACCCCCTATATATATGGGGTTTTTTTATTTGAAAAGTTTAATATCAATCGAAACATTTCGGTTTATGATACGTCATATTTCGTGTAGCTGAAAAAGCGCCATGTATGCGCGCAAAAAACATAAATGGAAGCGAGCTTCACGTGTCATCTTGAACGTGGTTCATGTATAATAAACATTAGTGATTTTCCGATGAAAATGTAAGGCGGGATAGAATGAGTCGATATAAGAAACAGCAAAACCCCTTTTACCAAGGGGATTTGATTTTTATATTTGGTGTGTTTTTTATTATAAGTGTAGTTTCAATTTATGCTGCCGGTCAGTTTGGGCAGTATGGGAACACCGATTGGATACAGCAAATTGTCTTTTATTTTTTGGGGGCTGTTGCTATTACAGTTCTTCTGTACTTTGATTTAGAACAGCTTGAAAAGTTAAGTTTATATATTTTTATTCTTGGTATTTTATCTTTGATTATCCTGAAAATCAGTCCTGAGTCCATTGCACCTGTCATTAAAGGAGCAAAAAGTTGGTTTAGGATTGGAAAAATTACAATACAGCCTTCAGAATTCATGAAGGTTGGTTTAATTATGATGCTTGCTTCAGTCATTGGAAAAGCCAGCCCTAAAGGAGTTCGGACGTTTAAGGATGATATTAACCTTTTATTAAAAATTGCGGGTGTATCAGTTATTCCTGTTGGTCTTATTCTGATGCAAGATGCTGGTACGGCGGGTATTTGTATGTTTATCGTTCTTGTAATGATTTTTATGTCGGGTATTAACTGGAAACTGATTGCGCTTATTAGCGGATCAGGGGTTCTATTAATAACCCTAGTTTTATTTGTCATTATTCAGTTCCCTGATCTGGCACAAAGCTTGGGGATTCAGGAGTACCAAATCAACAGGGTAACATCATGGATGTCGGATTCTGCGGTAGACACCCAAGAAGCCAGTGATAATGGCTGGCAGGTTGAAAGGGCTATTATGGCAATAGGTTCAGGCGGAATTATAGGAAATGGTATTTCTGATCTAAAAGTTTATGTTCCAGAAAGTACGACTGACTTTATCTTTTCAATTATTGGTGAATCATTTGGCTTTTTAGGCTGTGCCTTTGTCGTCATCATGTTCTTCTTCTTAATCTACAGGCTTGTCGTTCTGATTGACAAGATTCATCCGTTTAACCGTTTCGCCTCTTTCTTTTGCGTTGGATTTACGGCGTTAATTGTGATTCACACATTCCAGAATATCGGTATGAACATCGGCATTATGCCTGTTACCGGGATTCCGTTGTTGTTTGTCAGTTACGGGGGAAGCTCGACACTTTCCACGCTAATCGGCTTTGGAATTGTGTATAACGCGAGTGTGCAGCTGACGAAATACAGAAGTTATCTGTTTAATTCTTAATATGCAGACAGCCTTGGAAGAGGCTGTCTTTTTTGTTGCAGAGCATTTTGCTTTTGAGTTCTCTTTTTTTCGGATATGATAAAAAATAGATAAGGAGGTTCTTGTGATGAATAACACAATCGAAACCATTTTGAATCATCGGTCGATCCGGTCTTTTACTGATCAGCTTTTGACAGCTGAAGAAATTGATATATTAGTGAAAAGTGCGCAGGCTGCCTCTACGTCCAGCTATGTGCAGGCGTATTCCATTATCGGTGTTTCCGATCCTGAGAAGAAACGTGAGCTGTCTGTGCTTGCAGGGCCTCAGCCTTACGTTGAGAAGAACGGGCACTTTTTTGTATTTTGCGCGGACTTATATCGCCATCAAAAACTAGCTGAGGAAAAAGGCGAGAATATTTCTGAGCTGCTGGAAAATACGGAACTGTTTATGGTTAGTTTAATTGATGCGGCGCTTGCAGCTCAAAATATGAGCATTGCCGCAGAATCAATGGGACTAGGCATTTGTTATATCGGCGGCATTCGGAATGATTTGGACAAGGTGGCTGAGGTGCTGCAAACCCCAGATCACGTGCTTCCGCTCTTTGGCCTTGCAGTAGGGCATCCTGCAAACCCATCAGGCAAAAAGCCGAGATTGCCGAAGCAGGCTGTCTATCATGAAAATACCTATGACCTAAATGAAGAGAATTTTCGCCAAAACCTGAAGGAGTATGATCAAACGATTTCTGATTATTATAAGGAAAGAACAAAAGGTCAGCGTGTGGAGACGTGGTCTGACCAAATTCTTCAGTTTATGAAGCAAAAGCCGCGTACGTACTTAAATGAATATGTAAAAGAAAAAGGCTTTAATAAAAAATAATGCCGCAGCCTCTCTGTTGTTGACGGAGAGGCTTTTATGTTTCACGTGTAACATAATGCGACAAATATAGACACGCTCAACCAAAAAAATGAAACAGTGTGAGAAGGCTTTAGGTTCAGTGATACACTAGGATGAGGTGATAAGGATGATGACATTAAGCATTTTAGATCAATCTCCTGTTTCGGAAGGAAGTTCTGCTGAAACGGCGTTGAAGCAAACCGTCGAGCTTGCGCAGGCTGCGGAGGATCTTGGATATAAGCGATTCTGGGTATCTGAGCATCACTTTTCAAAGCGGTTGGCAGGGTCCAGCCCTGAGGTGCTGATCAGTCATATAGCGGCGAAAACGAAGCGAATCCGTGTTGGCTCAGGCGGAGTCATGCTGCCGCATTACAGCGCTTATAAAGTAGCTGAGAATTTCCGTGTGCTGGAGGGGCTGACACCGGGAAGAATTGATCTCGGGCTTGGCAGAGCACCGGGGGGAATGCCGATTGCGTCATGGGCGCTGAATGACGGCGGGAAGCGCAATGCTGATCAGTATCCGCAGCAAATCAAGGAGCTGGCCATGTATTTGCATGATTTGGCGGATGACAAACACCGTTTTCCGAACCTGACGGCAGCGCCGCATATTTCCACCGCACCGGATGTGTGGCTGCTCGGCTCATCCGGAGAAAGCGCGCTGCTTGCCGCTGAGACAGGCGCTGGCTATATGTTTGCCCACTTTATCAATGGAGAGGGCGGAGAGGATACGGTCAGACAGTATAAGAGACGATTCAAGCCGTCTGTTTTAGGAGACATGCCTCGTGCGGCAGTCGCTGTTTTTGTTCTTTGTGCTGACACAGAGGAGAAGGCAGAGGAGCTTGCGGCAGTGCTTGATTTCACGCTTTTGGCGGGGGAGCAGGGCATCCCTTTAGAAGGAGTTCCTTCGTATGAAGCTGTCCGGGAAAATACGTATTCTCCGTATGAACAGAGACGAGTTGCTGATAATCGAAATCGAATGATTGTCGGCACAAAAGAACAGGTGAAGGCGCAGCTGTTGGCTTTGAGTAAAGCGTATGGGACGGAGGAAATCATGGCGGTAACCATAACGCATCATTTTGAAGATAAGCTTGATTCTTACCGCTTGTTACAGGAAGCATTTGCGAATGAATAAGAAGAAGCCCTGCCAATCGGCAAGGCTTTTTCTTATTCCAAGGTAAAAGGTTCTTCAGTCAGAACCTGGCTTGATTTGCCTTTGTTCACGGCATAGGCGAGCAGGTAATATTCTCCGGCCGGAAGCTTGGTTCCGCCATTGATCGTGCCGTCCCAGTCAAAGTACTGATAGCCCTTATCTTGATTTTTATAAATGCCGGCTTGGCCTGCAAAATCAAGGTTGCTGTCATAGACGAGGAACGCCAGCTCTTCTGCTCCCGCAGGAAGATAGGTTTCAATTTGATAGGTGCCTTGTACAGATCCTTCGCTGACGGAGACAGATGTTACTCTCGGATAATCCGGCTCTTTGACGATCAGCAATGTAGGCATCTTAGCGACGGTTTTCCCGCCTTCTCTGACGATGACCGTTCCTTCATAGGTGCCGGCTTTTGTTTTCTTTGTATTGACCTTTACTTTTGCAGTAGCTTTTCCGGTTTTATGGGCCGGAATCACAACGCGGCTAGTGCCGGATGTGGAAATGCCGCTGCCGTTAAATGAGTATTCCAGCGTGTATGACTTTCTGATAGAAGATTGATTCTCAATTGTAAAGGTTTCTTTTTTCGTCTCGTTTTTGTTTTCCTTTAAGAATGTGCCGTATGAATAGCTTCCCGGTGAAACAAGGGAGTCGGCTTTGATCGCATTCATGATTCTTGCGCTGCCTGCGCCTTGGGCGTTATGCGGGTACACTTCTCCGTCGCCGTCCTTTAAGGTGACAGCGGTATTCATGATGGCGGCTTTAATCTGTTCAACGCTCCATTTCGGTTTTGCTTGTTTGATAACGGCAACCGCTCCGGCAATATGAGGCGATGCCATGCTCGTTCCTTGTTTTGATCCATAACCGTATGCGTTGTTAGGATCGTGTGTCGGAATGGTGCTGACGATATTGACGCCTGGTGCGGAAATATCAGGTTTAATCATCCATGTATCCATAACAGGGCCGCGGGATGAGAAATCAGCGACTTGTTCACCGAGCGCTTTTGAGACCGTCAACTTGAATGTTGCTTTTGTCTCGCCTGCTTTCATGGCGCTGATGAGTTTTTCACCGTCTTCTAATGAAAGTTTGATTGTTGGCACAGACATGCCAGGCACATTGGCTTCAATTTCACCAGATAGGTTGTTATACACAACCATGCCGATGGCGCCGGCTTTTTTGGCGTTGTCTGCTTTATCCACAAAAGCGATGCTGCCCCGTTTGACAACGGCGACTTTGCCTGTCAGATCTTTTCCTTCAAAGTCCTTTGCTTCGCCGATTCCGGCTTCGACAAGTTCAACTTCTTTGTTATTGAGCGCTTTAACGTCATTCTCTTTGTCATAGCCCATCACTTTTGCTGAAGAGTAGGAGCCGAATGTGACGGCGTATTCATTGAGCGGCAGCTGAGTCGCACCGACAGAAATCGCTTCTCTTGATGTGCCCGGTGATCCGACTGTCCAGCTGTTCGGTCCGCTGTTGCCGTTTGACGTGACCGCGACAACGCCTTCTGACATGGCCCAGTCAAGCGCTGTGCTTGTCGCCCAGTCCGGATTGTTTAAAGAGTTTCCGAGAGACAGGTTCATCACATCTGCTCCGTCCTGTACTGCGCGTTCCACGCCGGCGATGACGTTTTCCGTTGTGCCGCTTCCGCCAGGGCCTAACACGCGATAAGCAAGAAGTGTGGCATCAGGCGCAACCCCTTTAATCGTTCCGTTTGCGGCCACAGTTCCGGCTACATGTGTTCCGTGGTCAGTGGCTCCGCCCCTTGGGTCGCCCGTAGGTGTTTCTTTTGGATCGTAATCATTGTCTACAAAATCGTATCCTTTATATTGCCCGAAGTTTTTCTTCAAGTCAGGATGATTGTATTCAACCCCGGTATCAATAATCGCCACCTTGACGCCTTTTCCTGTGTAGCCTAAATCCCATGCGTCGTTTGCTCCGATATACGGCGCGCTGTCATCCATTTGCGGAGATACGGCGTCCTCGGAGATCGTGACGTCTTTATCTTTTATATTGTCTGTTTTATACGTGACGTTTGGGTATACGGCCTTTACGTCTTTTACCGCGAGAAGTTTTGGAATTTCATTAGCTGGGAGCTTTATAGAAAAGCCTGAGAATACCTGCTCATATTCCCGGTTTACTTTTCCGTTTTTCACCGCTTTGATGGCCTTGTTTTTTGCTTTGGTGCGAGCGGTTTTCAGCTTGCTTTTCGTTTGGCTTTCACCTGCTTCCTTCGCCTCTGCCAAGGATTTTTCTTTTAACTCCACAATTACGGTTGTTTTTTTGCTAGTTGTCATGTCGATGTCACCGAATATCTCGGCTTTTTCCAGATCAGCCGACGTTTTTGAAGAAGCCGGAGCTGCCTGTACGCCTGTCATACCTGTGGATAACGTGAAAAATAAAATGAAACTTAGAAGCAGAAAGCGAATAATCCCATTTTTCAATGTGTTTCCCCCTTTGTGTTTTAGAAAAAATGTTAAAGACCTAGTATATATTTCTTGAAAATTCAAAAAAATCCTTGTGTCAAATGAACCATTTATTGAAATTCTTCTGTGTATAAGGAAGGAGTTATACACAGAACCCTGTGCATAAGTGAATAAACCTGTGTATATATGTAGTTGGGAATATATGTTCCTATACAAAATATTGAGAGGGATTGTGGACATGTGGATATCTCTTGTGACTAAGTTGTTCTTAACTTTGGGATAACTTGTGTATAAAGTTTTTGGAGCAGTTCTCCAATTTTCATTTCATTTCTTTCAGCTTTCAACAAAACTTCTAAAAACTAGTTGGTTTTTTCACTCATATTGTGACAAAGAATTCTCTTTCCGCGGTCTATCATAGAGTCATGAGTTTTGCTAGAGCCGCTAGTTTGCGAGAAAAGAAATCGGCCGTCTTTTCCCGCGGGCTGCGGCTGAGAAAACGGGCTGCTAAAAAGGCTGCCTGCCAAAAAGAAGCGGAGGGATGTTTTTCTATGAAACGTTTGCTTGTATCTTTACGGGTGTGGATGGTCTTTTTGATGAACTGGGTGACGCCGGACAGAAAAACTGCGGCTGCTGCGGTCTATTCGGCTCAGCGTACATACCAAAGAAAAGCGGCGGTGCAGGCCGCAGGACTTGTTTCGTTTTATGAATGGCGGATGGCTGTGAATGACGAAGAAAAGCAGAAAGCGAAAGCCGCCGCGCTTTATAAAAGAAGGTGTTTGCAAGCCTTCAAGGAATCGCCAAAGCAGGAGAGAGCTGGACCGCACCTTTACATGGCGGTCAAAAGGAGGTAAAATCCCAGTCAAAAGCAAATTGGCGGGAGAGATAGCCTCTTGAAAATCTATAAAGTATTAAACAACAATGCGGCTTTAATAAAAGAGGATGATCAGGAAAAAATCGTGATGGGACCGGGAATCGCATTTCAAAAAAAGAAAAATGATCTCATCCCTATGAATAAAGTGGAAAAGATCTTTGTCGTGCGCGACGAGAATGAAAAGTTTAAACAAATCCTGCAAACGCTGCCGGAGGAGCATATTGAAATCGCTGAGGATATCATCAGCTATGCGGAGGGGGAGCTCGCGGCGCCGTTGAGCGACCACATTCATATCGCGCTTTCTGACCACTTGTCCTTTGCGATCGAAAGGGTTCAAAATGGGCTGCTTGTGCAGAATAAACTGCTGCATGAGATAAAGGCGCTCTATAAAAAAGAATATGAGGTCGGCCTGTGGGCAATCAGACATGTAAAAGAGACATTGGGCGTGTCTCTGCCTGAAGATGAAGCGGGTTATATTGCCCTTCACATCCATACGGCGAAGATGGATGCGGAGAGCATGTATTCAGCGCTGAAGCATACGACCATGATTAAAGAAATGATAGAGAAAATAGAAAACTACTTTAATCGAAAGGTGGATGAAAACAGCATTTCCTATCAACGCCTTGTCACGCATTTGCGATACGCGGTCAGCCGGTTGGAATCAAATGAAGCGCTCCATCATATGGATGAGGAGATGCTTTATTTCATCCAAAAAAAGTATTCATTTGCCTATCAATGTGCGCTGGAGCTGGCGGAGTTTTTGAAAAGTGAATATCAATTACATTTGCCGGAGTCCGAGGCCGGCTATATCACGCTGCATGTCCAGCGTCTTCAAGATCTCTCGGAATAACCGCTTTGACTTGCAGAGAGTGATCTCTGGAAGTTTTTTTATTTATCGGGATTGAGCGTGTAGTACATCCAGCCCATCATCACTATTCCTGCGGTCAGATTTCCGAGCGTAACAGGAATTAAGTTTCTGACCGCTCCCATCAGTGTCACCGTATCAGGGTGCTCGATCAAAAGTGCGATGGCGAATGTGCACATATTGGCAATGCTGTGCTCAAAACCTGAAATAAAGAAGCAGAAAACAAAAAGCATCATGGTAAACAGCTTGGCTCCTTCTCCTTTGAGAGACATCGGAATGAAAAAGGCGAGGCACACAAGCCAATTGCACAGCATACCTCTGAAAAACAGTTCGGAAGCTGACGTTTCCATTTTGTGCGCTGCCAGATGAATCAAAAAGGAATGAACAGAAGCCTCCTCAAAAAGTCCTGTCGCGCTGATCAGAATAGCAAATAGGATGGCGCCAATTAAATTGCCGGCATAGCTTGTCATCCACAGGTACAGGGTGTCTCGCCAGCGAAGTTTTTTTCGGAGTGCGGTATAGGTGAAATAAAAGGTGTTGCCAGTAAATAAATCCCCGCCGCCGTAAGCAATCAGCAGAATAGCGGCTCCGAATGTGACAGCGGCTGCCGGAAAGGCAAACGGAGAATCAGCCATGAAGAAATAGCTGCCTGTTTTACTTGCGGCTGTAATGCCGAAACCGATAAACATGCTGGCCAGAATGGATCTAAGCAAATAACGGAATTTACTGGAAATAAATATATTTTGTTTTTTTAAAGCGTACTGTTCAACCTTTTGCAATGCTTGAGTTTCCATGTTCTTTTCCTGCTTTCTTTGATGATTGAGCATAGTATAGCATGATATTGTGAAGTATTTCACAATTAAATTTTACGAATTTATGACTAAATGTTTTATCAAACTTTTTAACTAAAAAACAGTTGACGAAAACGCTGTCATGATTTATGATGAAAGCGTATTCTCAATCTGAATAAGCGGGATTGTGACTGGTAAAGCAGGCAAGACCTAAAATTTGCGTAGATGAAAAAGGATCGCTGTGTCCTTTATTCGTTGGCGAATTTTAGGTCTTTTTTGTTTAAATAAAAGGGGGAAAAACAGATGGATTACAAAGAGACTGCAAAACGCCTCACCGAGCTTCTCGGGGGCAAAGAAAACATTATCAGCGCGGCTCATTGTGCAACAAGACTGCGTTTAGTGATTAAGGATGAATCAAAGATAGATCAAACACAAGTAGAAGAGCTTGATGGCGTCAAAGGCGCTTTCAGCAGCTCTGGCCAGTACCAGATCATTTTCGGAACAGGCCTTGTCAATAAGGTGTACGATGCTTTTTCGAAGGAAGTTGATGTCGAGCGCGACGAACATGTAAATCACCAGGATGCGGCGAAAGAAAAACTGAATCCCGCTGCGAGATTTGCGAAAACGCTTTCTAATATTTTTGTTCCAATCATTCCGGCTATTGTCGCCAGTGGCCTGTTAATGGGCTTACTGGGTATGATCAATGCGTTTCATTGGATGAGCAAGGAATCTGCTTTGCTGCAGCTGCTTGATATGTTTTCAAGCGCAGCCTTTATTTTCTTGCCGATTTTAATCGGGGTCAGTGCTTCAAAAGAGTTTGGCAGCAACCCTTACTTGGGAGCGGTTATCGGGGGAATCATGATTCATCCGACACTTTTGAATCCTTGGGGGTTGGCGGAAGCAACACCAGATTTTATGCATCTTTTCGGATTTGATATCGCGCTTCTGGGCTATCAGGGGACTGTCATCCCTGTCCTGCTGGCGGTTTATGTCATGAGCAAGATTGAAAAATGGACAAGAAAAGTGGTTCCTCATTCGGTAGATTTGCTTGTTACACCATTTGTCACAGTGATTGTCACCGGGTTTGTCGCTTTTATCGCGATTGGTCCTTTGGGCAGAGCACTTGGCTCAGGCATTACGATTGCGTTGACTTATGTGTATGATCATGCCGGTTTTGTTGCGGGTTTGGTTTTCGGGGGCACATATTCACTCATCGTACTGACAGGCGTTCATCACAGCTTTCATGCGATTGAGGCAGGACTTATTGCTGATATCGGCAAAAACTACTTGCTGCCGATCTGGTCAATGGCGAATGTCGCACAGGGTGGGGCCGGCCTTGCTGTCTTCTTTATGGCGAAAAAGGCAAAGACAAAAGAAATTGCGCTTCCGGCTGCATTCTCTGCTTTTCTCGGCATTACTGAGCCAGTCATATTCGGAGTCAATCTTCGCTACCGTAAGCCATTTATCGCCGCGATGATCGGAGGCGCATTGGGCGGTGCGTATGTCGTCTTTACACATGTTGCTGCAAACGCTTACGGGTTAACAGGGATTCCGATGATCGCCATTGCTGCGCCGTTTGGCGTTGGAAACTTGATCAACTATCTGATTGGGATGGCCATTGCGGGAGTGTCATCGTTTACCGCAGCGTTTATTATGAAGATTAATGAGGATGAGGGGAGAAAAAAATGACATCACATGATCAGGAGCTTCGTCGCCGGGCATATGAAGAAGTGGAGAAAAAAGAGCCTATCGCTGACAGTGATCCGCACCGCCAGCATTTTCATATCATGCCGCCGGTTGGGCTGCTGAATGACCCGAATGGCGTTGTATATTGGAAGGGCAGCTTTCATGTTTTTTTTCAGTGGCAGCCGTTTCAGACGGGGCACGGCGCAAAATTCTGGGGCCATTATACGAGTCAGGATGCTGTGAATTGGAAGCGGGAAGAGATTGCGCTAGCGCCGAGTGATTGGTTCGATAAAAACGGCTGCTACTCGGGCAGCGCTGTCACGAAAGACGGTCGGCTTTATCTGTTTTACACTGGAAATGTCAGGGATCAGGAGGGGAACCGAGAAACATATCAATGCCTTGCTGTATCTGATGACGGGCTGACCTTTGAGAAGAAAGGTGTTGTCGCCCGCCTTCCAGAAGGATACACGGCGCATTTTCGCGATCCGAAAGTATGGGAGCATGAAGGCACATGGTATATGGTGATTGGCGCGCAAACGGAGAATAGGCAAGGACACGCTGTGTTGTTTGCTTCTGATAACCTGACGGAGTGGAGGTTTCTCGGCCCGGTAACTGGCGCGGGCTTCAATGGGCTGGACGATTTCGGGTACATGTGGGAATGCCCTGACTTGTTTACTCTTCAGGGATCCGATGTGCTGATTGTCTCACCTCAGGGTCTTGAGGCTGACGGTTTTCATTATCAGAACGTGTATCAATCAGGTTATGTTGTCGGACGTCTTGATTATAACAAGCCTGAACTGAAGCATGGCGATTTTATTGAGCTTGATCAAGGTTTTGATTTTTACGCTCCGCAAACATTTGAAGACGATCAGGGAAGGCGGATTTTGTTTGCATGGATGGCTGTGCCTGATCAGGATGAAGGATCTCATCCGACAATTGACTATCACTGGATTCACTGTATGACGCTGCCGAGACAGCTGACGCTATCAGGGCAGAAACTGATTCAGCAGCCGCTGCCTGAGCTGAAAGCCATGCGCAGGAATGAGAAGAACATACAAATCAACATGCATGGATCATCTGGGACGCTTCCAGTTGAAAACCCTGAAAGAGCTGAGATCTTGATCGAAGACATTGAGACAGAGTCCGGTTTTTCAATCAGTATCCGCGGAACGGCTGCGTTCTCCTTTGATCAGAACGAGGGGGTTATTACGCTGGAGCGAACGAGCTTCGACGGAAAACGAACAGAAGCGAGACATTGCCGCATCAAGGATTTGCATACCGTGCACATGTTTATCGACGCGTCATCTATAGAAATCTTTATCAATCATGGAGAAGAGGTCTTTAGTGCAAGATATTTTCCTTTCCCGGGAAATCATGACGTGACAGCCAGTTCGACCGGAAAATCTGAAATGAATGTCGGAATTTGGACACTTATGTAGAAAATCCTTCTATTTTCTTATGTGAAATCTGTGCCATCTGTGCTATTCTTCAACGATAACCTACTATTTTTTTCTGTAAAAGGAGTTGTTTTCTTGAATATACATGAACAGAAGATAACACCGGAATGTTTGGAAAAGGCTGCGGACCAGGTTGAAGATAAGCGGGAAGAATATAAGGATGTGCTGCTGCAGCTGAAAAAAATGCTTGGCGGGACCGCACCGCACAGTGAAACGGCGGAAATTCTTTCACGGGCATATGAGCAAATGAAGGAATACGCACTTTTTGTTCAGTCGATAGAAACATTTTTGAGGAAATCTGCGAACAATTTAAAAATCAAATAAACAGGCTGCCGATGGGATCGGCAGTTTTTTTTGTGAAAAGTTATTGGTTATATAAAAAAGGCTGCCTCTAAGTAAGGCAGCCGATGTTGTTTATGATTGTTTATCCAGACGCTGCGCAGAATGCTTCGTAGGTCCGACATACTGGTTTAGCGGGAAGGATTCTTTAATGGCAGCGGTAATGAATTCTTTCGCTGCGTAAATGGCTTTTTTGACTTCCGCACCTTTGGCGAGCTCCGCTGTCACGGCTGCTGAGAACGTACAGCCTGCGCCATGGGTATAAGGCGTATCGATCATTTCGCTTTCGAGGACTTCCGCTGTTTCTCCGTCATAGAGAACATCAACGGCTTTTTCGTGTTTGAGTTTGCCTCCGCCTGTAATGACGACATATTGGGCGCCGAGTGCGTGAATTTTTTTAGCAGCTTCGATCATATCGTCAACTGTTTTTAATTCATCCATGCCGCTGAGCTGGCTGGCTTCAAACAGATTCGGTGTAATGACAGTGGCTAGCGGCGCTAATTGTTCCCGCAGGGCTTGGGCGTGCTCCGGATAAAGGACTTCATTTGCCCCTTTGCAAACCATGACCGGGTCAATCACCACATTTTTTAATTGTTTTTCTTTAATCGTTTTTGCCGCAAGCTCGATGATATCAACGGTTGGCAGCATTCCTGTTTTCATGGCGTCCACTCCGATGCCGTCCGTAATCGTTGCAAGCTGGGCGCGGATTGTATCAGTATCGATCGGGAATACCTGATGGTCCCAGCTGTTGTTCGGGTCCATCGCGACGATCACTGTTAAGGCGGTCATCCCGTATACGTTTTTCTCTTGAAATGTTTTTAAATCAGCTTGAATCCCAGCACCGCCGCTGGAATCTGAGCCGGCAATGGTAAGTGCTTTATGCATAGACATGTCTTGAACCTCCATCATGTTTTGTCTTTCATTATAGTTAGATTTTCTCTGTATCACAATATAGAAAGCTTATCGATTCATCTAGTATTCTCTTTTCGACCTTTCCCTTTTCAGTAGGATATTCCCACTGATCTCCCGTCCAATATATGTTTTAATAGTACATGACTATGAAAATGTGAAGGAGAGCATCATGAAGATTTCTATCGTAATTGTGACCTATAATCGGATTCCGGCTTTGTGTGAGCTTCTGGAGTCGATTTCGCAGCAGACCTTGAAGCCTTATGAAGTCATTATTGTGAATGATGCCGGGGAATCGGTCGTGCCGGTCAAAGCACTGTATCCGGAGCTGCCGATTGCTGTCATCAATTTAGAAAAGAACTCGGGGCATGTGGCTGCGAGAAATGCCGGTGTAAAAGAGACGTCTGGCGATTGCATTATGCTTTGTGATGACGATGATTTCTTTACACCGGGGCATGTGGAGAGAATGGCGAAGGAAATAGAAACGGCGGATTTCGTTCATTCTGATGCGGAGATTGTCTCATTTGAAGAGAAAAACGGAACAAGATATCCAATTTCGCGAAAGTTGTTTGCTTATACCGCTGACTACGAGGATATGAGAGTGTTCTCTACATATGTGCCGTCGGGAAGCATGTACAGACGTTTTCTGCATGCTGAAATCGGTTATTTCGATGCTGATGTGCACAATTATTGGGACTGGGATTTTTATTTGCGCGCGGCGAAGGATTACCGGGTGAAGCGTGTCCCTTGCGCCAGTGTGATGTATGCCTTCAGTGACGCGGGAGACAATCAGTCCGCGGACCTTGGCGCCAAGCGGAAACAATATTTGGATCGTTTAAGTGAAAAGCACGGACTCGGGGAACTGCCGACGAAAAACTTTGCCGTCCTGCTTGAAGAGCCTGAGATGAAAAGACGGGAAGCAAAAAGTGAAATCGTTTGGGATGGCAAACCTGTCTATTCCAGACTTCATCGTTCGTAAGGGAGGCCTGAATCTTGAAACAGCTTTTAGAAGACAGCTGGTGGAATCAGCTGGAAGAAGAGTTTGAGAAACCGTATTATCAAGAGCTCAGAGAAATGCTGAAGCGGGAATACGCGGAGCAAACGATTTATCCGGACAGCCGGGATATTTTCAATGCGCTGCATTATACCCCATTCGATGATGTCAAGGTGGTCATTCTCGGCCAAGACCCGTATCACGGGCCAGGACAGGCTCAAGGTTTAAGCTTCTCCGTAAAGCCGGGTGTGAAGCAGCCGCCTTCATTAAAAAATATCTTTCTTGAGCTGCAGGAGGACATCGGGTGCAGCATTCCGAACCACGGGTCGCTTGTCAGCTGGGCAAAGCAAGGGGTTCTCTTGCTGAATACTGTGCTGACGGTAAGACGCGGACAGGCAAATTCTCATAAAGGGAAAGGCTGGGAGCGGCTGACGGACCGGATTATTGACGTGTTGAATGAAAGGGAGCAGCCGGTAATCTTTATTTTGTGGGGCCGGCATGCCCAAATGAAAAAAGAACGGATCGACACGTCCAAGCATTTTATCATTGAATCGACGCATCCCAGCCCGTTTTCGGCAAGAAACGGATTTTTCGGGAGCAGACCGTTTTCCCGGGCGAATGCGTGCTTGGAGAAAATGGGAGAAGCGCCGATTGATTGGTGTATAAAGGATTTGTAAAAAGCGCGGATCATCTGCGCTTTTTTATTTGAGTATTTTCCGAATCATTCGCAGCCCGTTTTTGGAAGAAGGATAACGAAAAGCGATGTCGAAGCGGTTCGTTTGTTTGACGACGCTTTTTTTGTGCGTAAATGTGTTAAAGCTGTCAAACCCGTGATAGCTGCCGATGCCGCTTTCTCCGACGCCGCCGAATGGCAAATACGGTGTCGCGACGTGCATTAGCGTATCATTGACACAGCCTCCGCCAAACGACAGATTCTCTAAAACAGACCGCTCGATTTCTTTGTTTGTGGTAAAGACGTACAGGGCGAGCGGCTTCGGTCGCGATTGGACTTTCTCAATGACTTCATCGATATCGCCGTACGTAAACAGCGGAAGAATCGGCCCGAAAATCTCCTCCTGCATCACAGGAGAGTCATCCTCCACTTGGTCAAGAATCGTCGGCGCTATTTTGTGGTGATCAGAATCAGATTGTCCGCCTGTGAGCGGGACGCCATCATTCAGAAAATCGAGCAGCCGCTGATAGTGGCGCTCACTGACGATTTTGCCGTACTGCGGATTCCGTTCGGGCTGAGGGCCGTAAAATTCATTGATTGCACGCTTCATTTCTTCTGTGAGCTTCGTTTTGATGTCTTCGTGAACAAATAAATAATCCGGTGCGATGCAGGTTTGTCCCGCATTCGTAAATTTCCCGAAGACAATGCGTTTAGCGGCAAGCTGTATGTCCGCATCCTTATGGACAATACAGGGGCTTTTGCCGCCAAGCTCCAAGGTAACGGGTGTTAATTGTTTGGCCGCAGCCTCCATGACGATTTTCCCCACGGCAACGCTGCCAGTGAAGAAAATATAATCGAAGGGCTGCTGTAATAACGCTGTGCTGACGTCGGGCCCGCCTTCCGCCATAGCGACATAATCACTCGGAAAAACGCTGCTGATGAGCTTGGAAAGAACAGCGGAAACAGCCGGCGTATATTCCGACGGTTTGAGAACGACCGTGTTCCCGGCGGCAATGGCTCCAATCAAGGGAGAAAGCGCCAGCTGCAGGGGATAGTTCCATGGCGCAACCACCAACACGGTTCCATACGGCTCAGGGATGATGATGCTTTTGGAGCCTAGATGGGTCAGCGGTGTTTTGACTCGTTTCGGCTTGGCCCATTTTCCCAGCCGTTTCATCACAAAGCTGATTTCCTCCAACACGATTCCGATTTCCGTTGTGTATGCTTCTTGTTCGGATTTGTGAAGATCTTGATAGAGAGCGGCTGTGAGATCAGCTTCATGTGTTTTGATGGCTTGTTTCAGCTTCTGCAACAGGTCCAGTCTCGATTCTAGCGGTCTCGTGTGCCCCGCCGCAAAGTAGCTTTTCTGCTTGCTGACGATAGAGGGGATGTTGTTCATTCCGTTTCTCCTTTTTTATAAGGCATGGTGACTTATTATGTGAAAAATCTCTTTTGCTTGTCAAATACGTAAGGTTTGTCAGAAAAAATCACAAACTCATATCTGCGTTTGTGGCGGGAATTTGATAAAATGCAGGAAGACGATAAATATTCTGGAGGGTTCTTGATGAACATTCATATATCTGCTTTGATTCAAAAAATGGAAGAGGAGCTCAAAAAAGCGAAGACGGCTGAGCTAGATGAGGAGCTGAAGCGCTCGGTAGCGGTTGTCCGTTCTTTGTGTGATGTCGTGCTGGATCAGCCGGAGGCCGCGAGCGCGCCCCTCATCCAGCCGAGCAGCACGTCAAGTCCTGCCACGCCGCCATCGACAGACCAATTGATGATGGAAAAAATGATGGGAAGCGCAGGATTAAAAAATTATCGAAAGCAGGAAAAAGAGAAGCAGGAAGAGGACGGAAACGGAGAGTCTTTATTTGATTTTTAATGAGAAAGGTTGAGCGCACGTGAAATTGTTTCTTGGCGCGCTGCAATGGACAGCGTTTATCATTGCTGCGGCGGTTGTTGTTCCGGTGGCGGTTGCCCAGTCGTTTCATCTGGATCACTCAGATTCTGCGAGATTGATCCAGAGCACTTTTTTTGTATTGGGAATTGCCGCCGTCATTCAGTGTTTGAAAGGCCACAGACTGCCGATCAATGAAAGCCCCGCCGGCTTGTGGTGGGGTGTGTATACGATCTACGGCGGGTTGATGGGAACTGTTTTTGCAACTTACGGGGACACACTGCGCGGTTTGCAGGGAGCTCTTCTTGTAAGCGCTGTATGTTTCTTTTTGTTAAGTATCTTCAAGGTCATTGACCGGCTCGCAGCCTTGTTTACTCCGGTTGTAACAGGCGTCTATTTATTGCTGCTTGTCATGCAGCTGAGTCAGCCCATTATAAAAGGAATTCTCGGAATCGGCTACCGCAAGGACGGTGTAGACGGCCTTGTATTTGGTCTGGCACTTGTTGTAGTCGCCGCCGCCTTTATAATGACAAATTCGAACATCACATTTTTTAAGCAATATTCTATTTTATTGGCTCTGTTCGGCGGATGGGTGCTGTTTGCGGCTGCCGGAGCGGCAAAGCCGATGGAAATGCCTGATCGGCTGTTTCAGCTGCCCTCCCTGTTTCCTTTTGGCAAACCTTTATTTAACAGCGGTCTTATCATCACCTCAATTTTTATTACCATCTTGCTGATCGTGAATATGCTGGCGAGCATGAAGGTTGTGGACATCGCTGTAAAAAAATTCGGCAAACAGCCGGATGGGCGGCATCATGAACGCCATGCCGGTTTTGCCGCCTCATTCAGCCATCTGCTGAGCGGTTTGACGGGAGCCATTGCACCGGTTCCGATTTCGGGAGCAGCGGGTTTTATTGAGACGACCAAAATGCCTTCTAAAAAACCGTTTATGCTCGGCAGTATTTTCGTTGTTGTGATCAGCGTGATCCCGTTTTTTATGAATGCGTTTGCGAGCCTGCCGTCACCCGTTGGATTTGCGGTAAACTTTGTTGTGTTTTCCGCGATGGGCGGTCTGGCCCTTGCAGAATTTGATTCATATGAGAAAGCGGAACTGAAAAGGGTGCGGTCTGTGATCGGCACCTCGCTGTTGACGGGGGTCGGCATTATGTTTGTTCCTGAAACTGCCTTAAAGGGTTTGCACCCGGTATTTATTTCTCTGTTAAGCAACGGGCTTGTATTAGGAACGCTTGTTGCAATAGCGGCAGACCAGTTCCAGCTTTGGCGCAGGAGAAAATCCGACAATCTCGTGTCATCGGAGAACAAACATTGAAATTTAGTATAGGTGCGATAAGATAAAGGATATGAGTTTAACGAAAAGGCGGGAGAGCTAGATGAAAGTTTTTATCATATTAGGGGCCATTAACGCCCTGCTTGCCGTGGGACTCGGGGCATTTGGCGCTCACGGATTAGAAGGGAAAATTCCTGATAAATATCTTCAGGTGTGGCACACAGGTGTGCAGTATCATATGTATCACGCCCTTGGGCTTTTCGTTGTCGCCTTCCTGGCCGATAAATTATCCGGCATCGGCAGTGTCACGACAGCCGGCTGGCTGATGTTTGCGGGAATTGTGCTGTTTTCCGGAAGTTTATATATTCTCAGTTTGACGCAAATCTCCATTCTTGGGGCCATTACCCCGCTCGGCGGTGTGGCGTTTATTATTTCTTGGATCATGATCATTGTCGCAGCCGTCAAATATCTATAAAAAAAAGCCAATCCTCATCATATGAGTGATTGGCTTTTACTTTATCTTGGCGAATAGGATGCCATGGAATATGGATACGTATACGCAATTTCTTCATCAAATGTAATGTAATCGAGGTAGATGGTCAGGAGCAGGTAGCGAGTTCCTGATTTCGGGTCGCTGATGATAATGTGATCCCGGCCCGCAGCCTCGATGACGCCGCGAAAGATCTTTGAGCCCCATTCCTTGCTGTTTTCAAATGTCATATAAATGGTGGCCGTTTTTCCCCTGTTCAGTCGCAAAATGTTCTCAATGTATGATTCCTCAACAGGCAGCATGCCGGGAATGCTTTGGCCGGGCGCCGACGGTGTCGGCCCCGATGGAATTTGAAACCCGCCGCCCTGCTGGCCCGGGAATCCGAATCCTTGCTGGCCTTGCTGCATTGGCATCATTTGCTGCATCCCCATCGTCTGCATTTGCGCGCCTTGACCTTGCTGCGGGTACGGATTGGCGCCGTACTGAGGCTGATATCCCTGCATATTATCAAATCCCTGCATTTGCTGATATTGATTTTTTTTCGGTTTCATATCGTTCCTCCTTTTTATGAAAACCATTCAAAACAAGTTCCGGATGTATAAATGAACGCTCCGCGATGACTCACCTCCGATGGAAAACGATCTTAGTCGCTGGTGCGATTTTTATCTCTTTCACCTTATGAGGCTGATGCTTGGAATATGCGGAAAAAGAACAGCGGACGGGCCAGATTTTCGTCTGGGCAGCCGCTGTTTTTCGTAGGCATACACAAACTTTTCGCGCATATTGGTTTGTATCCCTAGCGCAACTTGCGCATAAGCAACATAAGATAACGTTAGTTTCAGGTGTGAAGTTTCAAGAAGGAGGTGTAGGATTTGCCGAAAGTATCAGTCATTATGACGAGTTATAACAAAAGCGATTATGTGGCAAAGTCCATTTCCAGCATACTTTCACAAACGTTTTCCGATTTTGAATTGTTTATTATGGATGACAACTCCAATGAAGAGACGCTAAATGTAATCCGTCCTTTTTTGAATGATAACCGAGTGCGTTTTTATCAAAGCGATGTATCTGAAGTAAAGGAAAGAACGGAAAAAACAAGATACGCGGCGCTGATCAATCAGGCGATTGAGATGGCCAAGAGTGAATATATCACCTATGCGACGGATGACAACGTCTATATGGCGGACCGGCTCTTAAAAATGGTGAAGGAGCTCGATGATCATCCTGAAAAGGCTGTGATTTACTCTGCCTCCAAAACCTATCACTTAAACGAGGATCGCGACATTGTAAAAGAAACTATCAGGCCGGCCGTTCACGTGACGTGGAACGCGCCGTGCGCCATCGACCATTGCTCGGTGATGCACAGGTATTCTGTGCTTGAGAAGGTAAAGGAGAAATTTGGCTCCTATTGGGATGAAAGCCCGGCGTTTTACAGGATCGGGGATGCCCGGTTCTTTTGGAGGGTCAACCATTTTTATCCATTTCACCCGCTGGCTGAGGAGCTGGATCTGAATTATATTACCGACCAATCGATTCATTTTCAGCTGTTTGAATCAGAAAAAAATGAATTCGTCAGGAACCTTCCTCCGCAGCGCAATTGCCGAGAGCTGCGTGAATCATTAAAAAAGCTTGGAATGGGGTGAGAGCTTGTCGGCCTATTTAAGCAATTATTGGGTGCTGTACCGGAAGTATGTAGAGCTTTTTGACAGACTTCGCTACAAGGGGATTCCGCTTGGGCTTATCAGTAATTTTTATCAATACATCACCCCGGAGCTAAGGGTGATGATGGATGAAGAGCCGGAGTTATTCGGAGCGGTGGATCAGCATATCGATGAAGGGCAGATTCAGCCGTTTTTTGAAGAAAAGATAAAAAATATAGTCAAAACAAACGAAAAACCTGGTAAGGGGAAAGTCATATTGCACTTTGATTACCTGCGTTTTTCGAACGAAAATTACTATCAGTTTGACCCTGGCAAAACAGCTGTTTTGGCCAGATGGAGTTTGCCTGATTATTGTGATCTGCCTGTGATTAGCAAGCGTGAGATTGCGGAATCATGCCAAAAAGGTGATCCGAAGCCGTATCTCGAAACAGCCTGTTCGATTCTCGCCCCTTTTGATGACCACCCTGCATTCGGTGATCAAGCGTTTCGCGACCGGCTTTACAAAGATATTCCTTTATTTATGGAAGCCATTGATACGGTTGATGCGCTGTTTGAGCAGGAGAAGATTTCTGCCGTTGTCGTTGGAACGGCAGAAGATATTTACAGCAGGGTGCTCGCTCTTACGTGTGAAAAGAGAGGGGCCGTCAGCATTTGTCTTCAGCATGGCGCATTGATGGGAGATGAAGCCTTCATTCCTGTTTTTACAACCTATCAGGCTGTTTTTGGCGCTTATGAAGCGGAGTGGTTCAAACGAAAAGGCTGTAAACCTGAGCAGATTCTCGTAACGGGACATCCCCGCTTCGATCAGATTTTTAACAGAACCCCTATCGACATGTCCGTATTCTATCGAAAACTTGCTTTTCATCCATCAAAAAAAATCGTGCTTATTGCGACCCAGCCTTTTTCGGAAGATTTTTATTCCGGTTTGCTAGAAGAGCTTTCTGATCAGAAACAGCTGCAAATCATCATCAAACCCCATCCTTGGGAAATCGGGAAAAATAAGCTGGGTCTGTATCACACTGCGGCAAAAAAACATAAAGCCTGCAGAGTCATCAAAAAGGAGATGGAGCTGTATGATTTGCTGCCGTATGCTGACGCGGCAGTGACGCAAACCTCAACAGTCGGACTTGAAGCCATGCTGTTTCAAAAACCTGCATTGATCGGGAAATCATCCGGAACCCGCACGTATCCGTATTATGAATCTCTTGGCGCTTTTATATTCGATCAGCCGGATGAACTGGCGCGCACCTTAATTGCGGTTCTTCGAAGTCCCTCAGTGCATCAAAAAGCAGAAGAGGCGCGTCTGGCATTCACAGCAGCTAATTACCCGGTGGCAGAATCAACAAACGCCTTATTGGCGGAATTGAAAGCCAAAACAGGGGTTGATTACAGGCGGGAAGATACTGAATAAAATGATAGGAGCGCAAAGAAATGGTGCAAAAGAGAAATCAGTTTCTTCCTTACTCTTTGCCGTTAATCGGAAAGGAAGAAATTCAGGAGGTTACAGAAACGCTTGAATCGGGATGGCTCTCCAAAGGCCCGAAGGTTCAGCAGTTTGAAAAAGAGTTTGCCGCGTTTGTCGGGGCGAAGCACGCCGTGGCGCTGAATTCATGTACGGCCGCCTTATTTTTGGCTTTGAAAGCAAAAGGAATCGGGCCGGGTGACGAGGTCATTACCTCTCCGCTTACGTTCAGCTCGACCGCCAATACGATTATTCATACAGGAGCCACGCCTGTGTTTGCGGATATTGACGAAAACACGCTCAATATTGATCCGGTAAAGCTTGAGGCGGCCGTCACACCGCGAACGAAAGCAGTTGTACCTGTCCACTTTGGCGGGCAGTCCTGCGATATGGATGCGATATTGGTAATTGCCCAAAAGCATGGCTTATTCGTGCTTGAGGATGCGGCACATGCTGTGTATACAACTTATAAGCAAAGAATGATCGGTTCTATCGGGGACGCGACGGCATTCAGCTTTTACGCCACCAAAAACCTGGCGACAGGGGAAGGCGGCATGCTGACGACAGACGATGAGGAGCTTGCCGATCACATTCGGGTGCTGAGCCTTCACGGCATGAGCAAAGCCGCGTGGAACCGTTATTCTTCAAATGGCAGCTGGTATTATGAAGTCGAATCACCCGGCTATAAGATGAACATGTTTGATCTGCAGGCGGCTCTCGGTCTTCATCAGCTGAAACGTCTGGATGAGATGCAGAAACGGAGAGAAGAGATTGCCGGCCGCTACCAAGCCGCTTTTCAGCAGATTTCGGGGCTGATCACGCCGTTTGTCCATGATGACGGCAGGCACGCTTGGCATTTATATGTTCTGCAAGTTGATGAAAAACAGGCCGGTGTCACGCGCAGCGAAATGATTACGGCTTTAAAGGATGAATACAATATCGGCACAAGCGTTCATTTTATTCCCGTGCACATTCATCCGTATTATCAAAAGCGATTCGGGTTTAAGGAAGAGGACTTCCCGATCGCGATGAATTACTATAAACGAACCCTGTCGCTCCCGCTTTATCCATCAATGTCTGACGAGGATGTAAATGATGTCATTGAAGCTGTGCGGGCTATCGTAAAAGGGGCTGGTTAAGTGTACACGGTAAAAGAAAATGTCTCCAAAGAGGCGATTGAGAGTTTTCTCCACAGCAGGCAGCTTACACTGGACGTTCCGTATCAATTTTCCCTCGGCCTTTTTGAAAACAGCGGGCTCCAAGGCGTCTTGCTTTATGAAGACTCTCTGTGGGAAGGCAAGATTCTTCAGAAGAAAGTCATGAACGTCAAGCTTCTTGCGGCAAACAGCACCGGGCAGCTGAAGAGGCTGTTTCAAGCGTTTTATTCTGTACGGCAAATGGATGAAACGGATTTTATCTTTGTTCGCGTTCCGGCTGAAGATATCGGAGCCGCGCATGTGATACAGCAGCAGCCGTCTTCTTACTTTGTCGGCAGTTTGCTGAAGCTGGCGAATCCCCCGTCTTTATATGACAAAACACCGCCATTTTTTGAACTGGGTCCGCCTGAGCCCGAAGACACAGAAGCGATATGTGAGCTGGCCCGCGACTCGTTTACAAAAAGCAGATATTTTCAAGATCCTTATCTCAGCCGCGAAGCAGCAAACAAAATTTTTCAGGAGTGGACACGAAACAATCTGAATGGAAGGGCCGCTGTTAATGTTGCCGCTAAGCATAATGGCGAGGTCATCGGTTATCTTCAGGGCTTATCCAGAGAAGATGAATGTATTCTCGATTTGATGGCTGTGAAGCCGGGATTCGAAGGCAAACGTGTCGCGTTTCATTTATTGGCGAATCTCATAGAACACCCGTTGACCCAGAAGCATAAAACGGTAACAGCGGGGACGCAGCTTCACAATGTAAGGGCGATCCGCCTTTATGAAAGAATGGGCTTCACCGCTGAACAATCGTATTACTATTATCATATTTGGCCGGGCAAGGAGGCGAAATAATGGCAACGTTTCAGATCGCGAATAAAACTGTGGGCAAAGACGCTCCTGTATTTATTATTGCCGAGGCGGGAATTAATCATGACGGAAAGCTTGATCAGGCTTTTGCGCTGATTGATGCAGCGGCGGAAGCCGGCGCGGATGCCGTGAAATTTCAAATGTTCCAGGCTGATAAGATGTACCAGAAAGATCCTGGTTTGTACAAAACAGCGGCTGGCCAGGACGTCTCTATTTTTTCTTTGATTCAATCCATGGAAATTCCCGCTGAGTGGATTTCCCCGCTTTTGGATTACTGCCGCGAAAAGCAGGTGATCTTTTTAAGCACAGTATGTGACGAAGGGTCAGCCGACCTGCTACAGTCCACCTCGCCGAGCGCTTTTAAAATCGCATCCTATGAAATTAACCATCTTCCGCTGCTCAAATATGTCGCCCGACTGAACAGGCCGATGATATTCTCGACAGCCGGAGCGGAAATTTCTGATGTTCACGAAGCGTGGAGCACCATCAGGGCAGAGGGCAACGATCAAATCGCCATTATGCATTGTGTGGCGAAATACCCTGCGCCGCCGGAGTACAGCAACCTCAGCGTCATTCCGATGCTTGCCGCCGCTTTTCCTGATGCTGTGATCGGCTTCTCCGATCACAGCGAGCACCCGACTGAAGCGCCGTGTGCCGCGGTTCGGCTCGGAGCAAAACTGATAGAAAAGCATTTTACGATCGATAAAAATCTGCCGGGCGCCGACCACTCGTTTGCGTTAAATCCGGACGAATTAAAAGAAATGGTCGAAGGTATCAGGAAAACCGAGGCCGAGATGAAACAAGGAATCAGGAAGCCGGTATCTGAAAGACTGCTAGGCAGTTCATACAAAACCACAACCGCCATCGAAGGAGAAATCCGACAATTTGCATACAGAGGAATTTTTGCAACAGCTCCGATACAAAAAGGCGAAGTTTTTAGTGAAGACAATATCGCAGTGCTGCGCCCCGGACAAAAGCCGCAGGGGCTGCACCCGAGATTTTTTGAGCTGCTGACCGGCGGTGTTCGGGCTGTAAGAGACATCCCGTCCGATACAGGCATTGTCTGGGACGACATTTTAATGAAGGACAGCCCATCTCATGAATGACATTCTCTTTATCATCCAAGCCAGAATGGGTTCAACACGGCTTCCGGGAAAAGTGCTGCGTCCGCTCGGATCCAATCGTTTACTCGATATTCTCGTTCACCGTGTCCGGAAAAGCGCGTTTTATCAAAAGGATCGGGATAATCTTGTCATCGCCACGTCTGACAAAGAAACTGACGACATCTTAGAGGCGCACTGTGTGAAATATGGCTTTCGCCTTTTCCGCGGCAGCGAGGAACGTGTTCTCGACAGGTTTGTGCAGGTCATTAAAGCTGTCAAACCGACAGTGGTCATCCGGTTAACGGGTGATAATCCGTTTGTCGATCCGGAGCTGCTCGATTTCATGATAGCGGCGCATCTTGATCAAGGAGCGGATTATACGTATATCCGGCACACTCCGTTAGGGATTAGCGGCGAAGTGGTCAGCGCCAAGCTGTTAACAGACATCAGCCGTATTCAGGCGTTGGAGGATCAATATCAGGAGCATGTCACGTTATATGTAAGGAACCATCCAGATCTTTATCGCGTTCAGTTTTTAGAGGCGCCGGAACAATTTCGCGCCCCTCAATACCGGCTGACCATCGACACAAAGGAAGACTATGAATCGATAAAGGCCCTTTATCAAAAAGCAGGCGAGCGCCCTGATGTATCCGCCTCCGAGCTCATCAACCTGCTGAACCGGAACCCTGATGCGGCAATCGAACGAGAGTCTGAATAGCCATGCATATTGGGATCGTCGCAGACGGCGGTTATGAAAAGGGAATGGGCCATGTTGTCCGGATGAAGAGGCTCGCGGAAGAACTCAAACAGCGCTGCTTGATTACGTTTTACACGAACCAGGAGTCTGAACCATTTCTTCATGAAGAGCATTGGCATGTCATCGTAAAACCGGAGCTGCGGCAGGATGAATTTATTCTCCGGGAAATAAAAAACAAGCACCTTGATCTGCTTTTGTTTGATATTCTCGACGCGCCTGCTGAGCTATTAAGGAAAATAAAGGCGGAAACAGATGCAAAAATCGTACTCTTTGAAGAGAAAAATGAAAAAGCGATTCAGCTAAGTGACGCAGTCATCAACGGAATTTACGGTGATATCAGAAGCAGGTGGTACGATCAGGGAAACACCCGCATCTATGAAGGCCCTGATTATCTCATTCTTCACCCCGCCTTCCAGACCGCAAGAAATGATTACACACTGAGGAAAAAATGCCGCAATATTCTTGTTGCGCTGGGAGGAAGCGATCCGAAGCAACTTATTTTTAAAGTGCTGGCTGCAGCCGATCAAGTCCCCGCCATGAAAGATAAAAACATGATTTTTGTAATGGGGAGCGCTTCACCGCATCAAGAAGCGGTCCGAAGGCTGATTCAAAAGAAGCCGCAGTACACGGTGATTGGGCAGACAAGTGATATGGCGGGTGTCATGAAACAAGCGGATGCAGCCATTGTAGCCGGCGGCATCTCCTTGTACGAAGCCATTTGCATCGGTGTGCCGTGCCTTGTTCTTTCTCAGGTTGAGCACCAAACGGCAACAGCCAAAACATTCGCTGAACAAGGCGCCGCTCTTGATCTTGGTCTCGGAGAGCTTGTATCGGATGAAACGCTCATCTATCAGATGTCACGAATCAGCAGCAGCTATCCTCTTCGCCTTTCTTTGCACAAGGGAGGGAGGCCGCTCGTGGATGGCAAAGGCATCAAGCGGGTAAAAGCTATTCTTCAAGATTTGTATGATCAAAAGCTATAAAAATGCATGTAAGGAAGTGTTACTGTGAAAGGTGTAATTTTAGCCGGAGGAAACGGCTCACGCCTTATGCCCTTAACGAAAGCCGTCAACAAGCATTTGCTTCCTGTAGGCCCGTATCCGATGATTTACTGGTCGATTATGAAGCTGGAGGAAGCCGGAATAAAAGACATTTTACTCATCAGCCAAAAAGATCATATGCCGCAGTTTTTCAAGCTGCTTGGGAACGGGGAAGAGCTTGGCGTCACAATCACTTATCAGGTCCAGCCTGCCGCATCGGGTATTTCGGATGGGCTGTCTTATGCAAAACGCTTTACGAAAAAAGAGTCTTTCATTTTATTATTAGGTGATAATATATTCGAAGATTCATTAAAGCCTTTTACGGAGCGCTTTGAACAGCAGGGAAAAGGAGCAAAAGTGCTGCTGAAAGAAGTTGATGATCCGGAGCGCTTCGGGATTGCTGAAATTGATGAGAAAAACAAGCGGATTCGTTCCATTATCGAGAAGCCCGCACATCCGCCGACCAACCTTTGCGTAACCGGCATTTATATGTATGATGCGGAGGTATTTTCGTATATTGAACAAATATCACCGTCAAAGCGCGGCGAGCTGGAAATCACTGATGTGAATAATCTATACATTGAAAACAGCCAGCTTACGTATGATGTGTTATCAGGCTGGTGGGTCGATGCCGGAACTCATGAATCGCTTCATCTCGCCTCTCAGCTTGTACACCAGGCTTTACAGAAAGGACAGGACGAACAGTGATGGCAAAATCATATTTAATTACGGGCGGGGCCGGCTTCATCGGGCTCACGTTTACAAAGCTCATGCTGAAGGAAACGGATGCGCGCATTACCGTTTTAGATAAACTGACGTACGCCAGCCACTTGGAGGAAATGGAAAAATTAAAGGAAAACAGCCGATTTCGCTTTGTGAAAGGGGATATCAGTGTTCAGGAGGATATCGACCGCGCGTTTGATGAGACGTATGACGGCGTGATTCACTTCGCTGCGGAATCGCATGTAGACAGAAGCATTTCCCAAGCAGAGCCGTTTATCACCACAAATGTCATGGGAACATACCGATTGGCGGAAGCGGTTTTGCAGGGAAAAGCCAAGAAGCTGATTCATATTTCAACAGATGAGGTGTACGGGGATTTAGAAGCGGAAGATCCCGCGTTTACTGAAACGACGCCGCTTTCTCCTAATAACCCATATTCAGCCAGCAAGGCAAGCTCTGATTTGCTTGTGTTATCTTATGTCAAAACCCACAAGCTTCCGGCCATTATTACACGATGCAGCAACAATTACGGCCCTTACCAGCACAGCGAAAAAATGATTCCGACGATTATCCGCCATGCGAAGCAAGGACTTCCGGTTCCGCTGTACGGCGATGGGCTCCAGATCCGAGATTGGCTGTTTGCGGAGGATCATTGCCGCGCCATCAAGCTGATTTTAGAAAAAGGAACCGACGGTGAGGTGTATAACATCGGCGGCGGGAATGAACGCACAAATAAAGAGCTGGCGAGCATCATCATGAAGCATTTGGGCTGTGAGGAATTGTTCGCACACGTGGAAGACCGAAAAGGGCATGACCGGCGCTATGCGATCAATGCATCAAAGCTGAAAAACGAACTGGGCTGGCGGCAGGAAGTGCCGTTTGAAAAAGGCATTGCGCGTACGATTCGCTGGTATACCGACAATGACCGATGAGAAGGTGATCCGATTGACAAAGGTATTGGTGACTGGTGCGGGAGGACAGCTTGGCCGGGAACTGTGCCGCCAGCTGAAGCAAACCGGATATGAGGTCATTGCATTAACAAAGAAGATGATGAACATTGCTGACCAGCGCTCAGTACGGCATTCGGTTGGCCATTATCAGCCGGATATCGTGGTTAATACGGCCGCGTTTACGTCGGTTGATCAATGCGAGACAGAACTTGATAAAGCGTACTTGATTAACGGAATCGGTGCTTATTATACAGCGCTTGAGGCAACCCGCATCGGCGCTCAATATGTTCATATCAGCACGGACTATGTATTCGACGGGAAAGGAACCCAGCCATATAGGGAAGACGATCCTCCAAATCCTAATACCATCTATGGCAAAAGCAAAAAGCTCGGAGAAGAACTGATTCGATTAGCGACAAAAGACAGCACGATTATCAGAACGTCGTGGGTGTACGGACACGGCGGCAGCAATTTCGTTCAAACCATGCTGAAGCTTGCTGAAACGAAACAAGAGCTGCGGGTTGTAAGCGATCAAATGGGTTCGCCGACCTATACGAAGGATTTAGCGGAAGCGGTCATCAAGCTGTTCAGCCATCCGCCGGGCATTTATCATGTCAGCAATTCAGGCATATGCAGCTGGTATGAATTTGCGAAGGCCATTATGGAAGAAAGCGGGCTGGCCACAGTCATTTTGCCTGTCACGACTGAAGAATACGGAAACAAAACGCCCCGTCCGGCTTATTCTGTTCTGAGCCATCAGGCCATTGAAGAAGCCGGCATTCGCCCTCGCCATTGGCGAGAAGCGTTACGGGCATATTTGCGGGAAAGGAGCAGTGCACGTGATTGATGGAGTCAAGGTGAAAAAATTGACGAAGCACAGTGATGACAGAGGATTTTTTGCCGAGTTGGTTCGGGATGATGAGAACCTTCTTGAGCATTTCGGGCAGGCCTCTTGGTCGAAAAGCTATCCGGGTGTGATTAAGGCATTCCATTATCATGAGAAGCAAGATGATCTTTGGTTCTTCCCAACCGGCCATGCTCAGGTTGTCCTTTACGATCTTCGAGAGGACTCAAAGACAAAAGGAGAAACTGGCGTTTATTACATGGGCGAAGATAACCCGATGCTATTATTGATCCCTAAAGGGGTTGCCCACGGATACAGAGTGCTGGGAGAGAAGCCGCTGACGATTATCTACTTCACGACCATGTCGTATAACGCGGATCAACCTGATGAAAAAAGAATTCCGTGGAATGATGAGACGATCGGTTTTAACTGGAATACCGAATTCAGATAAAGATAGGAACGTGATCAATCGAAGTGCGGAGGCATCTTCGCTTTTTTTTGTCCTTTTTCAAAATAGGATAAAAGATAGAGATCAACAGGCGGGTGTAGCTAGAAAACGAGAGAAAAAATAGTCTTTAGGAACCTTGTATAAATAGGATGGAACTCACAAAAAAACCCAAGTTCTAATATTCCTAAAAAAGCATTTACTTCCATATGGATTAGTGTTAGATTAATTTTTAAGAAAAAGAATTGGAAATTCGCGAATGACAGAAACATACTTTTTCTGCAGAGGACGCTCTGGCCAAATATTAACTGTGATTTGAGGGGGAAATGTCATGTTAAAAAGAACTTCATTCGTATCTTCACTATTCATCAGTTCAGCTGTTTTACTATCAATCTTGCTTCCTTCAGGCCAAGCTCATGCGCAGTCTGCATCAATTGAAGCTAAAACGATCAACAGCACAAAAGAGTGGACCACTTCCGATATTGAAGTGACGTATAAACCAAACGCGGTGCTTTCTCTAGGAGCGGTAGAATTCCGATTTCCTGACGGGTTCCATGCCACGACAAGAGATTCAGTGAATGGAAGAACACTGAAAGAAACACAGATTTTAAACGATGGAAAAACAGTTAGACTCCCGCTTACGCTTGATTTATTAGGCGCAACTGAATTTGACCTCGTCATGGTGCGCAAAACCCTTCCGCGCGCAGGCACTTACACGATTAAAGGCGATGTGGTAAACGGTTTGGGAATCGGCAGTTTTTACGCTGAAACGCAGCTGGTGATTGACCCTCGTTAACTCGTTAATGAATAGATGTGATCAGAGGCTGAGATATTTTCAGTCTCTTTTTTGTTGATTTAAAAAACTGGTACGGATCTTGCATGATGATAAGGGTGAATCCAATGAAGAAAGGAATTGATCGGCGGAAAATTTTTAAAGCGCTTACATTTTAAGCCGGTCAAAAAATAATGAGGTGAAAAAGATGTCAGAAAAGCAAGTCAAGAAAGACGAGGAAAAAGAAGCTCTTAATTTATTTCTGTCTACCCAAACGATCATTAAGGAAGCCCTGCGGAAGCTGGGCTATCCGGGCGATATGTATGAACTCATGAAAGAGCCGCAGAGAATGCTCACCGTCCGTATTCCGGTAAAAATGGATAACGGCAGTGTCAAAGTGTATACAGGCTACCGGTCGCAGCACAATGATGCTGTCGGTCCGACAAAGGGGGGTGTGCGTTTCCATCCTGAAGTCAGCGAAGAGGAGGTAAAGGCATTATCCATTTGGATGACGCTCAAGTGCGGAATTGCCAATCTTCCTTATGGCGGCGGAAAGGGCGGTATTATTTGTGATCCGCGGACAATGTCATTTGGAGAACTGGAAAGGCTGAGCAGGGGATATGTCCGTGCCATCAGCCAGATCGTCGGCCCGACAAAGGATATTCCAGCTCCCGATGTGTACACCAACTCGCAAATTATGGCGTGGATGATGGATGAGTACAGCCGGCTCCGGGAATTCGATTCTCCAGGCTTTATTACAGGGAAACCAATCGTTTTAGGCGGATCGCAAGGCCGGGAAACGGCAACGGCACAGGGCGTCACGATTTGTATTGAAGAGGCGGTTAAGAAAAAAGGGATCAAGCTGCAAAACGCGCGCATCATCATACAGGGCTTTGGGAACGCGGGGAGCTTTCTGGCCAAATTCATGCATGAGGCCGGCGCGAAGGTGATCGGGATTTCGGATGCCAACGGCGGACTCTACAACCCGGACGGCCTCGATATCCCTTATTTGCTCGATAAGCGGGACAGCTTCGGCATGGTCACCAACTTATTTACAGACGCCATCACAAATGAGGAGCTGCTTGAAAAGGATTGCGATATTTTAGTGCCTGCGGCAATCGCCAATCAAATCACAGCCAAAAACGCACATCACATTCAGGCGTCAATTGTCGTCGAAGCGGCAAATGGCCCGACAACCATTGATGCCACGAAGATCCTGAATGAAAGAGGCGTGCTCCTCGTGCCCGATATTCTGGCGAGTGCCGGCGGCGTCACGGTTTCTTATTTTGAATGGGTGCAAAACAACCAAGGATACTATTGGCCGGAAGAAGAGGTTGCAGAAAAACTGAGAAACGTCATGGTCAATTCGTTCGAAACGATTTATCAGACAGCGGCAACACATAAAGTAGACATGCGCTTGGCGGCTTACATGACGGGCATCAGAAAATCGGCAGAAGCATCGCGATTCCGCGGATGGGTGTGAATTCGGAAGGAGAATCTTTCAGATGCAAACAAATTTTGCATTTTACCCTTTTCGGAAAAGCAGAATGCGCAAAATAAATTTGCATTTCGTGATCGGAAAAAGAGCTAGGTGATCTCCTGTTAGACAAATTTCTGTGCAATTCAACAAGTTTTTTCAGCAAAAGACAAGATATTGGTATGATTCTTGCATTTTTAATTTATGCCAAGGCATTTTTTATGACATGAGGGGGATTACATATGACAGTTTCATACGCGCACGAACCATTTACTGATTTTACGGAGGCAAAGAATCGAACAGCATTTCAAGAATCATTGGCCTTTGTAAACACTCAGCTCGGCAAGCATTATCCGCTTGTCATCAATGGAGAAAAAATCGAAACAGACCGCAAAATGGTTTCAATAAACCCGGCCAATAAAGAAGAGGTCATTGGGTACGCGTCTACAGCGGATCAAGAGCTTGCTGAAAAAGCGATGCAAGCCGCATTGCAGGCATTTGTATCCTGGAAAAAACAAAGACCGGAGCACCGCGCCAATATCCTCTTTAAAGCAGCAGCTATTTTACGCAGAAGAAAGCATGAATTTTCAGGCTATCTTGTAAAGGAAGCGGGAAAACCGTGGAAGGAAGCAGATGCGGACACGGCTGAAGCGATAGACTTTTTAGAGTTTTACGCGCGCCAAATGTTAAACCTTAAGGAAGGGGCTCCGGTAAAGAGCCGTGCTGGCGAATTCAATCAATATCATTACGAAGCGCTTGGCGTCGGCATCGTCATTTCTCCATTTAATTTCCCGCTTGCGATTATGGCAGGTACTGCGGCGGCAGCGATTGTGACAGGAAATACGATTCTCTTAAAACCGGCTGACGCGGCGCCAGTCGTGGCTGCAAAATTTGTTGAGGTCATGGAGGAAGCGGGTTTGCCAAACGGCGTTCTGAATTACATTCCGGGAGATGGAGCGGAGATCGGCGATTTCTTAGTAGAGCATCCGAAAACGCGGTTTGTCTCATTTACAGGTTCCCGAGCGGTTGGCTGCCGGATTTATGAGCGCGCCGCCAAAGTGCAGCCGGGCCAAAAATGGCTGAAACGGGTCATTGCAGAGATGGGCGGCAAAGACACGGTGCTAATCGACAAGGACGCTGATCTAGACCTTGCTGCATCCTCTATCGTGTATTCAGCGTTTGGATTTTCAGGACAGAAGTGTTCGGCAGGGTCTCGCGCGGTCATCCATCAGGATGTTTATGATGAAGTAGTGGAGAAAGCTGTGGCACTTACCAAAACGCTGACTGCCGGCAATCCGGAGGATCCTGATACGTATATGGGCCCAGTCATTCATGAAGCGTCCTACAACAAAGTCATGTCATATATTGAAATCGGCAAATCTGAAGGCAAACTGTTGACCGGCGGCGAAGGCGATGATTCAAAAGGTTACTTTATTCAGCCGACGATCTTTGCAGACGTTGATGAAAACGCGCGCCTGATGCAAGAAGAAATTTTCGGCCCGGTTGTTGCGATCTGCAAAGCGCGTGATTTCGATCATATGCTGGAGATTGCAAATAACACGGAATACGGATTAACAGGCGCACTGCTGACGAAAAACCGTGCGCACATTGAACGGGCGCGAGAAGATTTCCATGTCGGAAACTTATACTTCAACAGAGGCTGTACCGGAGCGATTGTCGGGTATCAGCCGTTCGGCGGTTTTAATATGTCCGGAACAGACTCAAAAGCAGGCGGCCCGGATTATTTAATTCTTCATATGCAAGCCAAAACAACGTCCGAAGCTTTTTGATTTGAGAGAAACAAAACCGTGCGTTCTGTAGCTGACCGCACGATTTAAACAGGCAGAGGCGCAATAGAAAAAGCTCTCCGGAGAACCGGAGAGCTTTTTGCGGTTTCGTCTGATCATCCGAGTACGCTTAAGTGCCTTCGGCTTTCCCTAGTAGCATTAAAGTTTCTCCACATTTTTAAATGAAATATTAAAATCTGTATTAAAATTTAAATGAAAACAATAAAAATAATAAAGATTACGTTCGAATTGTAAAATGCGAAAAAACAATGCTAAAATGAATTCAACTTTATGAAGATTATGGAAGAGGTGTTTGAGGGAGAATGAACAGTAAACAAAACAATGACATCAAAACAAAACATCATTTTCCGCTATTGTTAGCACTGGCTTTAACGATGGGGGTATTTGCGGCCGGATCTGAAGAACTTGTGATCTCACCGCTGCTGCCGGATTTAGCAAAAGCCTTCAACTCAGATGTCAGTGTCCTTGCGTTATCTATCAGCATTTACGGCGTGATGATTTTTATCGGTGCGCCGCTTCTGGTTCCTTTAGGCGATAAATATTCGAGAGAACTTAGTTTAATGGCAAGTCTTATCATTTTTATCATAGGAACAGTAATATGCGCTTTAGCCCAAAATATCTTATTCTTCTTTTTGGGCCGGGCGCTGTCGGGATTGGCTGCGGGAGCGTTTGTGCCGACCGCTTACGCAGTTGTCGGGGATCGTGTTCCTTATACATACCGGGGCAAGGTGATGGGACTGATCGTTTCAAGCTGGTCGCTGGCACTGAGCTTCGGTGTGCCGCTCGGATCATTTATCGGCGGCGTCCTGCATTGGAGATGGACATTTTGGATATTCGCCTTGATGGGCGTTCTGGTTGTTTTGCTGACCCTTCTTGAAATGCGCCGTCATGCCGAGCAAAAAAACAGCGGCAAGGAAGAAAAAGAAGAGCCGGCTGGAACATTCCGGGACGCGCTGAAAGTCCCGCGCGTACCCGTTTATATCACGATAACCTTTTGTAATATGATTGGTTTTTACGGTATGTATTCATTTTTAGGCTCCTATCTTCAGGACGTTTTTACCGGGGGAAATACAGCTGCGGGCTTATTTATCATGATTTACGGCATTGGGTTTTCCATGAGTGTGATTACAGGAAAGATAGCCGACCGCATCGGAAAAATGCGTTCCCTGTTGATTGCGCTGGGGGTCATCAGCGTGCTGCTGGCCTGTTTAGCCTATGCGCCGGCTTCAATGATTCTGTTAATCGTCAGCCTATTTATTTGGGGATTAATGCAAAGCTTGACGGTGACGCTGCTCAGCACCATTTTGAGTGACTGCTCAGAGCATCATCGCGGGAAAATCATGGTGTTTTACAGCCTTGCCTCGAATCTGGCTGTGACATTAGGATCTGCTTTGATGGGACCTGTATATGTGGGATACGGTTATGCAGCTGTCGGATTGATTTGCGCCGCCATCACCGTACTCGGATTTGTGCTCAGTGTATTCGCATATAAAAAGTACGGCAAACATGAGCAGAAAGCCGATCATTCCTTATCCCAATAAAGAAAGTTTCTAAATGCCTATAATAAAAAACCCTTTTTCAAGGGTTTTTCTGTTTGTACGGGAATAATTATCAGTATTTTCAAAAAATGTTGACAGTTCGATTTTCTCTGGATAAAATTTACTTAAAATTTTAAAAGATTGGTTGGTGCTCATGATAATATTGGATAATAGCATTCAGACAAAAAACAGAACTGATTCAATATCCAAATTGATTACAGTCAACACGCTCGGCCCTGAGGGGACAAGCAGTGAGTACGCAGCAAAACATTTCATCTCCAATTTTACTCTTCTGCAGGGGCTGAACAGTAAATTGTCCTTGCATGATACATTTGAATCATGCATCGAAAGGACGCTTCAAAGCCCGCTGGAATATACCATCGTCCCACACGCTTACGACGGCATTAAGCATTTCTACATGAGGCCGGATTTGCAGCTTTTGCAAATCTTCAGGTGCGATACACCGATGTACGGCCTGGCTGTTCGTCCTGACTTTGAATTCAGCGACGATATGCTTGATTTATCTGTTATTGTTTCACATCCTTCACCCATTAATTTAATCAAATATTTTACCCGCAAAGAAGTACGTTTCAAATTGGTCAATTCGACCAGTCAAGCTGCAAGAAAAGTAAAAGAAGGCTTGTATGATATTGCTTTAACGAATGAGCTTGCACGGCAAAAGTACGGGCTTACATTTGTGAAAACATTTAAAAGCATTCCTATGAGCTGGTCATTATTCGGAAAAGGAGACGTTGATGATGAAAACTAAAGAAGATATGCAGGAGCTTTATTTCCCGACACCGAAATTAATAGAATGGGAAAACGGTGTGAGACAGTATTCAACCGTGCGCGGCGACACTGAGGTATTAATGTCTTACGTTCCGCCGCATACGAACGTTGAACCCCATCAGCATAAGGAAGTCCAAATCGGCATGGTCGTTTCAGGCGAGCTGATGATGACTGTCGGAGATGTGACGAGAAAAATGACGGCCTTGGAATCTGCCTACATCGCGCCGCCGGATGTGCCTCACGGGGCTAGAAACGACACAGACCAAGAAGTCATTGCGATTGATATCAAGCGGCTGAAAGCTGATGAAACATATACAAGTCCTGAGGACTATTTTTTGAATATTTTCAAAACAAGAGACCTATTGCCCGGCATGGAAGTCACGTTCTTTGTAGAGGACTGGGTGGAAATCATGCTGGCCAAAATCCCTGGAAACGGTGGAGAAATGCCTTTCCATAAACATCGGAATGAACAAATCGGCATCTGCATCGGCGGCGGTTACGACATGACGGTCGAAGGCTGCACGGTGGACATGAAATTCGGTACAGCCTATTTCTGTGAGCCTCGGGAAGATCACGGCGCCATCAACCGCTCAGAAAAAGAATCAAAATCCATTAACATCTTCTTCCCGCCGCGCTACAACAGGGCAAAAGCAAAAAAAATAAAGGCGGATGAGTGATTATGAACCTCACCGATAAAACCGTCCTTATAACAGGAGGCGCATCAGGCATTGGTTATGCTGCGGTTCAGGCTTTTTTGAACCAGCAGGCCAATGTGGTTGTGGCGGATATTGACGAGGCGCAGGGAGAAGCAATGGTCCGGAAAGAAAATCATGACAGGCTGCACTTTGTGCAAACGGACATCACAGACGAAGCTGCCTGTCAGCACGCTGTTCAATCGGCGGTCGATACATTTGGAGGGTTGGATGTATTGATTAATAACGCGGGAATTGAAATCGTGGCTCCCATTCACGAAATGGAGCTCAGCGATTGGAATAAGGTGCTTCAAGTCAATTTGACCGGCACGTTTTTAATGAGCAAGTACGCACTCAAGCATATGCTGGCTGCCGGCAAGGGCAACATCATTAATACATGCTCAGTCGGCGGACTCGTGGCATGGCCTGATATTCCTGCCTATAACGCCAGCAAAGGAGGTGTTTTGCAGCTGACGCGGTCAATGGCCGTTGATTATGCGAAACATCAAATTCGCGTCAACTGCGTATGCCCGGGGATTATCGACACACCGCTAAATGAAAAATCATTCCTTGAAAATAATGAAGGCACACTTGAAGAGATCAAAAAAGAAAAGGCAAAGGTAAATCCGCTGCTGAGGCTCGGGAAACCCGAAGAAATCGCAAACGTGATGCTGTTTTTAGCCTCAGATTTATCAAGCTATATGACCGGAAGCGCCCTCACCGCAGACGGAGGATACACCGCACAATAGAGAAGGAGTGTTTTACATATGGAGAGAAAAACAGTATTGGTCATCGCTGATCTTGGAGGCTGCCCGCCGCACATGTTTTATAAAAGCGCTGCTGAAAAGTATAATCTGGTCAGCTTTATTCCAAGGCCTTTTGCAATTACAGCCTCTCATGCAGCACTGATTGAAAAATACTCGGTCGCGGTTATAAAAGATAAAGACTATTTTCAGAGCTTAGCTGATTTTGAGCATCCCGATTCAATTTATTGGGCGCATGAGGATCATGACAAGCCTGAAGAAGAGGTCGTCGAGCAAATCGTCAAGGTTGCCGAAATGTTTGGGGCGGATGCCATCACCACAAACAATGAATTATTCATTGCCCCGATGGCGAAAGCTTGTGAACGTCTTGGCCTGAGAGGCGCCGGAGTGCAGGCTGCCGAAAATGCCAGAGACAAAAATAAAATGAGAGACGCTTTTAATAAAGCGGGAGTGAAATCGATTAAAAACAAACGGGTCACAACTCTTGAAGATTTCCGTGCCGCACTTGAAGAGATCGGCACACCCCTTATTTTAAAGCCTACATACTTAGCGAGTTCAATTGGCGTAACGCTGATTACGGACACTGAGACGGCAGAAGCTGAATTTAACAGAGTCAATGACTACCTGAAATCGATTAATGTGCCGAAGGCGGTCACATTTGAAGCGCCGTTTATTGCTGAAGAATTTTTACAGGGTGAGTACGGAGACTGGTATCAAACAGAAGGCTACTCCGACTATATCAGCATAGAAGGCATCATGGCGGACGGTGAGTATTTCCCGATCGCCATTCATGACAAAACGCCGCAAATCGGATTTACAGAAACATCACATATTACGCCGTCCATTCTGGATGAAGAGGCGAAAAAGAAAATTGTTGAAGCCGCCAAAAAGGCAAATGAAGGGCTTGGACTGCAAAATTGCGCCACACATACAGAAATCAAGCTAATGAAAAACAGAGAACCAGGTTTAATAGAGTCGGCGGCCAGATTTGCCGGCTGGAATATGATTCCGAACATTAAAAAGGTTTTCGGTCTTGATATGGCGCAATTATTATTAGATGTTCTCTGTTTCGGAAAAGACGCCGATCTGCCTGACGGATTATTAGATCAAGAGCCTTACTATGTCGCTGACTGCCATTTATACCCTCAGCATTTCAAACAAAATGGCCAGATTCCTGAAACTGCAGAGGATTTGGTGATTGAAGCGATCGATATTCCGGACGGGCTATTGAAGGGTGATACAGAAATCGTTTCTTTTTCGGCTGCGGCACCAGGCACATCAGTTGATTTGACACTGTTTGAAGCCTTCAATTCCATTGTTGCCTTTGAACTGAGAGGCAGCAATTCACAGGATGTGGCTGATTCAATCAGACAAATTCAGCTGTATGCGAAGCTGACGGCAAAGTATGTGCTGCCAGTATGAAACAGTTGAAGCCCAACTCTAAATACTTGCTTTACGGGCAGGCGCTATCGTTTATGGGAGACTATTGTGTTCTCCCGGCCCTGCTCATTTTGTCTACATATTATCATGACTATTGGGTGACCTCGGGGGTCATCGTGGTCAGAAGCATTCCGATGGTGTTCCAGCCGTTTTTGGGGGTTCTGGTCGACCGGTTAGACAGAATTAAGATCATGCTGTGGACGGATATCATCAGGGGTTTGATCTTTTTGGGGCTCATATTTCTTCCAAAAGGCGAGTATCCGCTGATTTTTCTGGCGCTTCTGTTTATTTCTTATGGAAGCGGCGTGTTTTTTAATCCGGCCCGTCTCGCTGTCATGTCATCATTGGAATCAGATATTAAAAACATCAACACGTTATTCGCAAAAGCGACGACCATCTCCATTATCGTCGGGGCAGCTGCAGGAGGGCTTTTTCTGTTAGGCGGTTCTGTAGAGCTGGCTGTTGCCTTTAATGGTGTGACATACTTGATTTCGGCATTTTTTATCAGCCGCATCCAGCTCCAATACGTCCCGATTCAGTCAGAAAACGTAAGGGAAGCCTTTCAGTCGTTTAAAGAAGGCCTGAAGGAAATCAAAACAAACGCGTTCGTGTTAAACGCTATGTTTACGATGGTTACGATGGCGCTTTTATGGGGCATCGTCTACAGCTATTTTCCGATTGTCAGCCGCTTTCTGGGTGACGGGGAAATCGGCAACTTTATTCTCACGTTCTGCATCGGCTTCGGCGGCTTTATCGGAGCGGCGCTTGTCAGCAAGTGGGGTTTTAACAACAATAAAGGCCTGACGTACTTTACCGTACTATCCATTGTCTCGCTGGCGCTGTTTTTATTCACGCCGATTTTCGCTGTCTCTGTCATCGCCGCAATCCTCTTTTTCATCGCGATGGAATACGGGGAAGTGCTTGCAAAGGTGAAGGTTCAGGAGAACGCGGCGAACCAGATTCAGGGGCGCATTTTTTCGGTAGCGGAAGCGTCTATCGGATTATGCATTTCTGTTGGTTCAATGTTAATCAACGTCTTCAACGCTCCGGTCATTATGGGGCTGATTGTTGTTATGGTAAGCGGATTGTTTTTGCATACGAAGCTCGTCAACAAATCGTTTTTGGAACGAGATAACAAAACGGAGCAAAAAGGAGTCTATTAGATGGAAATAACACCGTCCGACGTCATCAAGACACTTCCAAGGCAAGAGTTTTCGCTCGTTTTTCAAAAGGTGAAGGAATTGGAAAAAACGGGGGCCCATATCATTAATCTCGGACAGGGAAACCCTGATCTTCCCACTCCGCCTCATATTGTGGAGGCTTTACGGGAGGCGTCTCTGAATCCGTCGTTTCACGGATACGGCCCATTCAGAGGCTATCCTTTTTTGAAGGAAGCAATCGCTGCTTTCTATAAAAGAGAATACGGAGTCTCAATCAATCCTGAAACGGAAGTTGCGCTCTTCGGCGGGGGGAAAGCCGGCTTGTATGTGCTGACACAATGCCTGCTCAACCCGGGAGATATCGCTTTGGTCCCAAATCCAGGCTACCCTGAATACTTGTCAGGGATTACGATGGCACGAGCTGAGCTGCACGAAATGCCGCTGTATGAAGAAAATGGCTATCTGCCCGATTTTGAAAAGATCGATCCCGCCGTGCTGGAAAAAGCGAAGCTCATGTTTTTAAACTATCCGAATAACCCGACGGGAGCCGTAGCCGATGCGGCTTTTTATGCAAAAGCGGCTGCTTTTGCGAAAGAGCACAAGATCCACTTGATCCATGATTTTGCGTACGGAGCGTTTGAATTTGATAACAAACCGGCCAGCTTTCTAGGGGCAGAAGATGCCAAAGCAGTCGGGGCAGAGCTTTATTCATTTTCAAAAACATTTAACATGGCCGGCTGGAGAATGGCGTTTGCGGTCGGGAATGAAAAGATCATTCAGGCCGTCAATGAATTTCAGGATCATGTATTTGTCGGCATGTTCGGCGGGCTGCAGCAGGCGGCAAGCGCGGCGCTTTCAGGAGATCCTAAGCAAACGGAAACCTTGAAAAGAATCTACGAGGAACGAATTGACTTTTTTACGGAGCTGTGTGAAAAGGAATTGGGCTGGAAGATGGAAAAGCCAAAAGGAACATTTTACGTATGGGCTGAGATTCCGAAAATGTTTGAGACATCTCACCAATTCTCTGATTACTTGCTGGAGCATGCCCATGTCGTTGTCACACCGGGCGAAATATTCGGAAGCAACGGAAAAAGGCATGTCAGAATATCAATGGTGTCAAAGCAGGAGGATCTGCGGGAATTTGTCATGCGGATTCAAAAGCTGAACCTGCCGTTTGCATCATTACAAGAAGTATCCCGCTAAAAAGCGGGATTTTTTTATATGCTTTTCATGCTGCCGCCGTCAGCGGAAATTTGCTGTCCGGTGATATAGGAGGCTTCCTCAGATGCGAGAAACGCGGCGAGCGCTGCTGTTTCTTCTGCTGATCCGACACGTTTCATCGGAATTCCGGAAGCAATCTGTTCTTCTGCTTCCCGTTTGGATATGCTGTTCTTTTTCATTACATTTTCCACAAATTGATGGTAACGGTCTGTAGCGATAAAACCAGGATTCAGGCAGTTGACAGTAATGTTGTGAGGAGCAAGCTGGATGGAAATATTTTTACTGGCGTTAATTAGAGCGGCATTCAACATACTGTTTGTGAACATATTGGCGCCGGGTTCTTTCCACAGATTTCCGACAATGTTGATGATTCTGCCAAACTCGTTTTGCTTCATCAGTGAGGAGGCACGTTTGATCGCGTCAATATAAGCGACGGTTTTCTGTGTGAACGTGGCTGTCATATCCTCTATATGACAGTTATCAAATGTGTCAGGCGCGCCGCCCGGAATATTATTAATCAGAACATCAAGCCGACCGCATTGAGATTCGATTTTTTGGAAAATGCCGGCTCTCGTATGCTGGTCAGACATATCACCCGCCAAAACAATGACACTCGCTTCAGGATGTTTGGCCAAAATGTTTTCTTTGACAGGTTCAATATTATCCAAGTTTCGCGAATTAATGACGACGGAAAATTGCTGGTCTGCTAATTTCAGAGCGATTGCTTTTCCGATCCCTTGACTGGCTCCCATAATAAATGCGGTTCGTTTTGACAAATAACTGCACCCCTTTGAAAAAATTGGATTATTAACTACATCGTAAGAAAAAACAGAGAAAATAGCAAATTTTATTTAAATTCTGATAAATGGAAAATGAAAAACTCCCGCCCTCTAAGGCGGGAACAGATATTATACATATAGGAATTGAGGAAGTGTCTCAAGCGAAAGGCGATTGCCGACAAAGAATGAACCGAATTCTCCGTAGCGGGCACTGACTTCGTCAAAACGCATTTCATACACAAGCTTTTTGAATTGAAGCACATCATCACTGAATAATGTAACGCCCCACTCGTAATCGTCAAAGCCGACGGAGCCGGTGATGATTTGTTTGACTTTGCCCGCATAGCTGCGGCCGATTAAGCCGTGGCTTCTCATCAAGTTTCTGCGTTCTTCCATTGAAAGCATGTACCAGTTGTCATTGCCGGATCTTCTTTTATCCATTGGATAGAAGCATACATATTTAAATTCCGGCAGTTCAGGGTAAAGGCGCGCACGCATATGCGGATTTTCGTAAGGGTCGCCGTCGCCGCTTGCCAAGTAGTTGCTCAGCTCTACCACTGATACGTAGGAGTAAGCCGGAATAGTGAACTCAGCAAGTCTTGATTTGTTGAATTCGAGCTCAATTTCATTTAATTCTTCCATTGTAGGACGAAGAATCATCAGCATAAAATCAGCTTTTTGGCCGACGATGCTGTAAAGCGCTTGCGACCCTTTTCCTTCTTTTTGGGCCACGCCCCATTTTTCAAGCAATCCTGTGAATTCATGTATAATAGATTGGCGCTCATCACTGGACAGCAGCTTCCAGGAAGTCCAGTCCATTGTGCGGAAATCATGAAGCGCATACCAGCCGTCAAGCGTTTTGGCCGCTTCATTCGTCATTTGCTGTTCACTCATTTATCTTCACTCCTATTACCTTTTCATGATTGCCTTCACTATACCATAGTTTATCCGATTCTACTGTGGAGAAACCTTGAACATCCCTTTTGTATAACTCCATAAAAATAAGAGAAACTATAAGGGGAAAATGAGTCACTTAAATTAGTTAGAAAAATAAGATTTTTTTGTGAAAGCGCTATAATGAAAGTTGGCTGTTTGAATTTGGTTGGAAGAAGAGTATGCTAGTAAAAGAAAGCGTTTTTGTAACTTTTTGAGGAGGTTTTATTGTGGCAGATTTATTTTCAACAGTGCAAGAAAAAGTAGCTGGAAAAGACGTTAAAATTGTATTTCCTGAAGGTTTAGACGAGCGTATTTTAGAAGCTGTCAGCAAGCTTGCAGGAAACAAGGTGCTGAATCCGATTGTGGTCGGCAATGAAAATGAAATTCAAGCAAAAGCGAAAGAACTGAACCTGGCGCTGGATGGCGTTCAGATTTATGATCCACATACATATGAAGGCATGGAAGACCTTGTACAAGCATTCGTAGAACGCCGTAAAGGCAAAGCGACAGAAGAACAGGCTCGAAAAGCGTTATTAGACGAGAACTACTTCGGTACAATGCTGGTGTACAAAGGGCTTGCACACGGACTTGTTAGCGGAGCGGCTCATTCAACAGCCGACACTGTCCGCCCGGCTCTTCAAATCATCAAAACAAAAGAAGGCGTGAAAAAGACTTCCGGCGTCTTCATCATGGCTCGCGGAGAAGAGCAATACGTATTCGCGGATTGCGCGATCAACATTGCGCCTGACAGCCAAGATCTTGCCGAAATTGCCATCGAAAGTGCCAATACGGCAAAAATGTTCGACATTGAGCCTCGCGTGGCAATGCTCAGCTTCTCTACAAAAGGCTCAGCTAAATCTGATGAAACAGAAAAAGTAGCGGATGCTGTGAAAATCGCCAAAGAAAAAGCGCCTGAGCTGACACTTGACGGCGAATTCCAATTTGATGCTGCATTTGTTCCATCTGTAGCTGAGAAAAAAGCGCCGGATTCCGAGATCAAAGGGGACGCTAACGTATTCGTATTCCCAAGTCTTGAAGCAGGCAACATCGGCTATAAAATCGCTCAGCGTTTGGGCAACTTTGAAGCGGTAGGGCCAATTCTGCAAGGCTTAAATATGCCTGTAAATGACCTTTCAAGAGGTTGTAACGCTGAAGATGTTTACAACCTCGCATTAATTACAGCTGTACAAGCACTGTAATAAATGAAGACGATGGCAGCTCTCTTCCGGAGGGCTGCTTTTTTTGCGCCTTCGCTTAGCCTTCTTTACCAAGTCAGATGATATGAGTACAATAAAGAAAACTGATCATAACTATATATTTTATTAATGACAGGGGTGGGGTTTTTGTATTACGACGTACTAAAAACGTTTATAGCGGTAGTAGAAGAAAAAAACTTCACGAAAGCGGCGGAAAAGCTGATGATCTCCCAGCCCAGCGTCAGCCTGCATATCAAAAATCTTGAGAAAGAATTTCAAACGGCCCTCCTGAACCGGTCGCCAAAACACTTTACGACAACGCCGACAGGAGACATTTTGTATCAAAGAGCAAAGCAAATGGTATTTCTCTACGAGCAAGCCAAGGCCGAAATCTATGCGCATCACCATTACGTGAAAGGCGAATTGAAAATAGCTGCCAGCTTTACGATCGGAGAGTATATTCTTCCGCCGCTTCTGGCCCAGCTGCAAAAGTTGTATCCAGAGCTGAACCTCGATGTCATGATTGGCAATACAGAGGAGGTCAGCGAACGTGTGCGGATGCTTCAGGCTGATATCGGACTGATTGAAGGACATACAAACGAGAATGAACTGGAAATTGAACCGTTCATGGAGGATGAAATGTGCATTGCCGCGCCGAATCAGCACCCGTTGGCCGGACGGAGAGATATTTCAATCAGCGATTTGCAAAACGAAGCATGGGTGACAAGAGAGAAAGGCTCCGGGACAAGAGAATATCTCGATCATGTGCTCAGCTCAAACGGACTGCGACCGAAGTCGATGTTCACCATCAGCAGCAATCAAGGGGTAAAAGAAGCGGTGATCAGCGGCATGGGTCTGTCGGTTTTATCCAGAAGCGTGCTGCATAAGGATTTGATCCACCGTGAAATTTCCATTCTCCATATGAAAGATCTCTCATTAAAGCGCAAGCTGTCTTATATTCATTCTCCTCTCATGGAGAATACGAAAAATAAGGAAATTTTTATTACGATGCTGAAAAGCAATTATCAATCACAGCGGCTGAAATGATATAATAGTTTTCGTTCATAAGCCTAAAATGAAAGGGTTTTACATAGATGGCAAACCAACCGATTGATTTACTGATGCAGCCGACATGGAGAATCATTGACCAATCCAGTCTCGGCCCTTTATTTGATGCGAAGCAGTCCTTCGCAATAGATGATACGCTGTGCATGTCCGTCGGAAAAGGCGTGTCGCCGGCGACAGCGCGCTCATGGGTGCACCATAATACGATTGTCCTTGGAATACAGGATACGCGTCTGCCGTTTTTGCAGGATGGCATCGCTCTGCTGGAGAACGAAGGGTACCGTGTGATCGTACGCAATTCCGGCGGTCTGGCAGTCGTTTTGGACGAAGGCGTTTTAAATATCTCTCTCATATTCGAGGACGAAAAGAAAGGCATCGATATAGACAAAGGATATGAAGCGATGGTTGAGCTGATGAGACGGATGCTAAACCCATACAACGCAAATATCGAAGCCTATGAAATTGAAGGATCATATTGTCCCGGCAGCTATGACCTCAGCATAAATGGAAAAAAATTCGCCGGCATCTCTCAAAGACGCGTTCGCGGCGGAGTCGCTGTTCAGATTTATCTTTGCGCGGATAAAAGCGGCAGTCAAAGAGCCGATTTGATCAGAAGGTTCTACCAAGCGGCGCTGAAGGACAAACGAAATGATAAAAAAGGCGTCTATCCGGAGATACGTCCGGAAACGATGGCGTCCTTAAGCGAGCTTCTGCAAACAGACATCTCCGTACAAGACTTAATGTTCGCTTTACTGACGGAATTAAAAGCGTTAAGCACACACCTTTACTCAGCCGGACTGTCCGTTGATGAGGAAATGGAATTTGAGAAAAACCTCGTCCGGATGACTGAGCGGAATGCAAAGGTATTTGGGTGAATGTTCTTCGCATGCCAGCCGTATCGGCCGGCATGCATTTTTAATTTCAAGCGGCATTTTATCCCCAATCATCTTGTTTTCAGATAAATCATTCTTACATGCAGATAACCATGACCAAAAGAAAAACGATAAAATGAGATCAGCATCCATATACAAAGGGGAGAGGGCAGATGAAAGGGAATGTTTACAGCCTGTTTGTACTGATTGCGGCTTTTTTCTGGGGAACCACTGGAACCGTTCAGGCGATGGCTCCAGAAAGCTCCACACCGCTGGCATTCGGAGCGTTCCGCTTATTAATAGGAGGAAGCGCCATGCTGCTTGCGGTTTGGATCAGCCGGGAGCTTCACGTGAAAAATTGGTCATGGCCGCTCGTGTTATCAGCAGCGGTTTGTATGGCGTGTTACCAGCCGCTGTTTTTTACTGCCGTTAAAGAAACGGGAATTGCTGTAGGGACTGTGATTGCGATCGGCAGTGCGCCTATCATTGCCGGAAGCCTAGAGTGGGCCATTTTGAAAAAACGCCCGCGAAACGCCTGGTGGATCGCGACTGTGCTAGCCTTATCAGGCTGCTGGCTTCTGTTTTCCGACGGTTCCAATGTTCGGATTGATGTGGCTGGCGTTCTTATGGCCCTTGGAGCGGGTGCTTCTTTTGCTGGCTATACGCTCATCAGTAAAGCGATGGTGAAAAAACAGCCTCCGCTAGCAACTTCCGCCGTTGTTTTTATGATCAGCGCCATCTTGCTGACGCCGCTTTTATGGCAGTCGGATATCTCGTGGATACTGACCCCGAGAGGACTGGGAACGAGCCTTTACATCGGGTTAATTGCAACGTGCGCCGCATACTTTTTGTTTGTGAAAGGCCTTACCGGGGTTCCGGCCTCGGCGGCGGTCACGCTGTCTTTAGCTGAACCGCTGACGGCCTCATTGCTGGGCGTGTTTTTCATAGGGGAAATGCTTTCACTCTCCTCTTGGTTCGGCATTGCCCTTATGATGCTGGGGCTTCTGGTCATCTCCGCTTCGCCTCGAAAACAAAAAACGGCCGAGGCAGTTCACATGTCTTAATAGATTCACATAAGCTGGCCTCATTTTACAAGAATAGCGGAGCCGGCTGCAAAATGATTAAATCCTCTTTTCTCAGTGGAAAAGGAGATTTTGCACATGGCGAAAATCCCAAAACCAGCTGCTGTTTTGGGATTTTTCCAACTTATTCTGCCATTTTTTCTAAATTGCCGTTCCGGTCCATTTTGAAGGATGGAGATGCATGTTCATCTTCTTCAAATAAAACTAGTTTTCTGGCTCTATTCATAATTTTTACTAAGGTTTCGTAATCTTCTTGGATCGTTTTTTGATCTTTTTCAAGCTTTTGAACTTCTGCCTCAAGCTGTTCCGTTTTGCTTTGCAATTCCTGATTTTCTTTCTTTAAACGTTCATTTTCCATTCTTAATGCCGATGACTGCTCGTTATTTCCTTCATAATTCTGCAGGAAGCGGATCACATCATTCATCGTCATCTCAGGCGCAGCTGCAGGCGTTTGAGGAGACAATAAGTGTGATAGACTAGCTAACTCTTCCTTAAAGCTTTCATCGACAAAAGGCATGTGTTCGCCTGACATTAAAGGCTGCAGCTCATTTTCGGCTGATGGCGCGTCTGTTTTAACCGTCTCCTCTGCATCGGTTTCTTGAATGATTTCAGGATCAACCGCAGGAGGCTGATATAATAGCCTTTTTTTCGCAGGCTGCCCGTTTCCGAGCGCTCTCATCCGCTGTTTTCGCTGTTTTTTCGCAAGTTGAAGCGCTTTTTCATATTGATGGCGAACGACCGCGTTCCATCTGAATCCGCAGGCTGCGGATGTCCGGTTTAATTGATCTCCGACTTCTTCAAAGGCGTTCAGCTGAGTGCTGCCCTCCCTCACATGCCGAAGCACTGTTTCGGCTAAAAGCAGATCATCTTCTTTTGACCAAGCGTCTTGTCGCTGTTTTGTCATTTATCTCAACTCCCATTTTCTTTTCATGGTATTAGAATGTCCAGTTTGGAAAATATTTATACAAATTGGCTGAAAGAATAGAAGATACGAAGGTTGGAGCAGCTTGCAGGAACAGTCGAATCCTTGTAAAATGAAGAGCGATGTGATTTTTTTGAAAAGCGATTTTAGGTTTATTCACATAGATGAACATAGAAATGAAGGGAAGCGTACATCATGGCTAATGAATTTCGAGTGTGTGATGATTGCCAAGCCACTAATATCAAAACATTGCTGCCGCGTTTAAAAGAAGTGGACCCGGACGCAAAGGTTGAGGTAGGTTGCCAATCTTATTGCGGGCCCGGACGCAAAAAATCATTTGCTTTTGTGAACAATCGCCCGCTGTCAGCTCCGACAGAGGATGAGCTGATTGACAAAGTACAAAAGAAAATAAAAAAGTAAAAACATATTTTTCATAGCCTCGGCCCTCAGGTCAGGCTTTTTTGCTTCACAAGATCTGTTTTTCGTGAAGATGGAACAAATCGCCGGGCAAATTCAAGGATGTTTTCAAAGAATAGAGTCGATATAATAGAAACACGGCTAAAAAAAAGAGGGAATGACGATGGCGTATCCAAATGGAAAATTATCAGAAGAAAAAGTGTTTAAAGATCCGGTGCACCGCTATGTTCATGTTCGGGACAAGCTGATATGGGATTTGATCGGAACCCGCGAATTTCAGCGTCTCCGCAGAATTAAGCAGCTCGGCACGACGTATTTGACGTTCCATGGCGCTGAGCACAGCCGGTTCAACCATTCTCTCGGTGTCTATGAAATTGTGAGGAGAATGGTTGATGACGTCTTTAAAGGCCGCCATGAATGGGATGACAGTGAGCGCGAACTCTGTTTGGCCGCGGCGCTGCTTCATGATCTCGGGCACGGACCATTCTCGCATTCATTTGAAAAAGTCTTTCACCTTGACCACGAAGATTTTACAAGAGATATCATTTTGGGAGACACAGAGGTCAATCAGGTGCTCAGAAAGGTGAGCCCGCGTTTCCCGCAGGATGTTGCTGAAGTCATTGCCAAAACATATAAAAACAAGCAAGTGGTCAGCCTGATTTCGAGTCAGATTGACGCAGACCGCATGGATTACCTGCAGCGCGACGCTTATTATACGGGCGTCAGCTACGGCCATTTTGATATGGAGCGGATTCTTCGGGTGATGCGCCCGCGCGAGGATCAGATTGTCATTAAAGAAAGCGGGATGCACGCTGTCGAAGACTATATCATGAGCCGCTATCAAATGTACTGGCAGGTGTATTTCCATCCTGTGACAAGAAGCGCAGAGGTTATTTTAACGAAGATTCTTCACAGGGCGAAGCAGCTGCACGATGAAGGCTATGTCTTCACTCACGCCCCGGTTCATTTCTATTCTATTTTTGAAGGGAAATTGACACTGGAGGATTATGTGAAGCTGGATGAATCTATTATTTTGTATTACTTCCAGGCCTGGGAGGATGAAGAAGACGCGATTTTATCCGATTTGTGCCGCAGATTCATTAACCGCCAGCTGTTCCAATACGTTGAATTCAATCCGAATGAAGAAATGTCGGCTTATTTTGAGCTGACTTCATTGTTCAAAGAGGCGGGAATCGATCCGAGCTATTATTTGGTCGTTGATTCTTCTTCCGATCTTCCATACGATTTTTACCGTCCTGGAGAGGAAGAGGAGCGTCTGCCGATCCATCTCTTGACGCAAAACGGCCAAATTAAAGAGCTGTCCAGACAGTCGGCTATTGTGGAATCCATCTCCGGAAAACGGCGGACGGACCACAAGCTGTACTATCCGAAGGACCTGATTTGTGACGGCTCTGAACACCCGGAAGCGAAAATGAAAATCCGGCAGCTGCTGGGACTGACATAGAAATTGGAAAGAAGGAAAAAGGAGATGTCGGGAATTTGTTGAAAGAACATGCAAAACTGATGAAGGTGTTCTCGGATTCTGGAGAAATCATCGGGCGGAAGAAGATGCAGAAAATGATTTATATTGCAAAAAAAATGCAGTTTCCTTTCTATGAGAAATATGATTTTCACTTTTACGGACCGTATTCAGAGGAACTGACGCTCCAGATTGAAGAGCTGTGCAACCTTGGATTTCTGCATGAGGTGAAGGAAAAAAAGGGCGGCTACTTTCAATACCGTTATTCGCTGACTGAGACAGGCTCCGCATTTTTAGACCATGCTGATCTGGATATGCCAGACATTAAGGGCTATATCGACAGTGTGAACAGCCGTTCATCGCGGTTTTTAGAGCTGGTTTCCACGATCCTTTACTTTGACGGGCTTGAGGCCGAGGAAAAGAAAGAAAAAGTCTTTACAATCAAAAGCAAGCAAAAATATACGAATGAAGAATATGACGAAGCGCTTCAATACATAGAGGAATTGAAGCAGATTTGTTAACCATACAAAGCAAAAGAATGAAACGTTTCTTTTGCTTTTTTTAACAAAAAAGATTGCTGTTTAAAAAAATCTATTGTAAAATATATGAAATCATTAAACAATCAGTAATGTATACAGGCACTGATAAGGACATGAGATGCTTTTTACGGTTTCCAGAGAGGGAAGAACAGCTGAGATCTTCCTAATGCAGGGAAAGTAGCTTACCGCCTTTGAGCCGTATCGGAGAAATCAAGTATCTGATACCGTCATGCTGCGTTACAGCACCTTAAAGCCGATACACCATGTGTGTTGATCGGGAATTTGGGTGGAACCACGGATGATAAACACATTCGTCCCTTTTATAGGGATGAATGTGTTTTTTTATATGAATTGAATACATGCGAAGAAAAGGACATGAATGATCGTTACGGTTTTCAGAGAGGGAAGGAAAGGTGAGAGCTTCCCAGCTTAGGGCTGTCATTTACCGCCTTGGAGCAGCATTGGGGAACGAAAGTATCCAATGCCGTCTATGCTGCGTTACAGCACCAAGCCGACAAACAAATAGCGTTTGTCGGGAATTTGGGTGGAACCACGGGTTAATCACACACTCGTCCCTTTTAGAGGGATGGGTGTGTTTTTTTATGAATTGAATACATGCGAAGAAAAGGACATGAATGATCGTTACGGTTTTCAGAGAGGGAAGAAAAGGTGAGAGCTTCCCAGCTTAGGATGATCATTTACCGCCTTGGAGCAGCATTGGGGAACTGAAGTATCCAATGCCGTCTATGCTGCGTTACAGCACCAAGCCGACAACATAGCGTTTGTCGGGAATTTGGGTGGAACCACGGGTTAATCACACACTCGTCCCTTTCAGAGGGATGGGTGTGTTTTTTTATATACAACAATAATGAAGGAGTGTTTAAAAATGAGTAAACATGTACACATTCAGCTTCCAGACGGACAGATCAAGGAATATCCGAAAGGCATTACAATCAAAGAAGCGGCTGGTTCTATCAGTTCCAGTCTGCAAAAGAAGGCGGCTGCGGGTCAGGTCAACGGCAAGCTCGTTGATCTCGGCTTCAAGCTGGAGGAGGATGCTGAGCTTTCGATTGTCACACTTGATTCACAAGAAGGCTTGCAAGTGCTCCGCCACACATCAGCGCACGTGCTGGCCCAAGCGGTGAAACGGCTGTATGGCGAAGTGTCATTGGGGGTGGGGCCTGTGATAGAAGACGGCTTCTACTATGACATGAAGCTGGAGCAAAGCTTGGCATCAGGAGACTTAGAAGCCATTGAAAAAGAAATGAACAACATTATAAATGAAAACCTTGAAATGAAACGAATTGAGGTTTCTTACGAAGAGGCTGAAGAACTGTTTGCTCAAAAAGGCGAGCCGTTTAAGCTGGAGATTTTGAAGGATATTCCGCGCGGGGAGGCTATCACGCTGTACCAGCAGGGAGAATTCGTTGACCTGTGCCGGGGGCCGCACCTTCCTTCTACAGGGATGATCAAGGCGTTCAAACTGACAAGAGTATCGGGCGCTTATTGGCGCGGAGACAATGAAAATGAAGTCCTGCAGCGGGTGTACGGGGTTGCGTTTCACAAGAAAAAAGATTTGGATGAGCATCTGCATATGCTGGAAGAAGCGGCAAAACGTGACCACCGCAAGCTTGGCAAACAGTTAGAGCTGTTTATGTTTTCTGAAGAAGCGCCGGGGATGCCGTTTTATTTGCCGAAAGGGCAGATTGTCCGCAATGAACTGGAACGCTTCTCGCGTGAGCTGCAAACAAATGCCGGCTATGATGAGGTGCGTACGCCGTTTATGATGAATCAGCGGTTATGGGAGCAGTCAGGCCACTGGGATCATTATCGCGACAATATGTATTTTTCAGAAGTGGATGAGACAAGATTCGCAATGAAGCCGATGAATTGTCCTGGACATATGCTCATATTTAAAAACAGCCTGTATTCGTATCGTGATCTGCCGATTCGTATGGCGGAGTTCGGCCAGGTCCATCGCCACGAATACAGCGGCGCTTTAAATGGAATGCTTCGCGTCCGGACGTTCTGTCAGGATGACGCGCATATCTTCGTTCGGGAGGATCAGATTGAGAGCGAGATCAAAGAAGCGATTGGGCTGATTGACGAGGTATATCGTACATTTGGTTTTGAGTATTCGGTTGAGCTTTCGACTCGCCCGGAGGATTCATTGGGCGATGATAGCCTTTGGGAAGCATCGGAACGCGCCTTAGCACATGTCCTTGAGGAACTCGGCCTGCCTTATGAGGTGAATGAAGGCGACGGGGCGTTTTACGGACCGAAAATTGATTTTCACATAAAAGATGCCCTGAAACGAAGCCACCAATGTGCGACAATTCAGCTTGATTTTCAAATGCCGGAAAAATTCGATTTAACATATATCAATGAACACAATGAAAAGGTTCGTCCTGTTGTCATACACAGAGCGGTATTCGGCTCGATCGACCGTTTCTTTGGTATTTTGATCGAGCATTTCGGCGGGGCGTTCCCAGTCTGGCTCGCACCGATTCAGGTTCAAATCATACCGGTTTCACACGTTCACTTGGACTATTGCAGAAAGGTGCAGGCAGAGCTGAAACAGGTGGGGATAAGAGTCGGCATTGATGAGCGCAATGAGAAGCTTGGATACAAAATCAGAGAGTCGCAGGTACAGAAAATCCCATACGTGCTTGTGCTAGGAGATCATGAAGAGCAGCAGGATGCGGTAAACGTCCGCCAATTCGGGCATCAAGAGAATAAACACGTTCCTTTTCAAACTTTTAAAGATAAACTTGTCAAACAGGTGAAAAATCGAGGCATGTAGGAGAAAAGCTGCGGATTCTCATTTTGCTTTTTTGACTTTCCCTATCCGGAATCAGTAAAATAATAAGTAAATCATATCGTTCGTATGTTATGAATGCATCTCGAAATGGGGAAATTGACATGGACCATGACAAACTGGAAGCAAATTTGCTGGATCACGCACTTACAAAATACTTGAAAACCACGAAGCAAATAGATGAAGCTACCGTTCCGAAACACGTAAATAATGTAAGAGGATTTATTCTGCGGATCATATACAGACATGGGAGCTGCACCATAAAGGATATACTAAAGGAGGTCACACTGTCTCCCTCGGCGACAACCACCGCCCTCAATCATTTAGAGCAGGAGGGTTTTATTGAGAGATCGAGAAATAAAAATGACCGCCGCACTGTATGGATTACGCTTTCCGAGTCGGGCCGGGGAGCGGCTGAGCAAATGATTGAAAACCGCCAGCAGCTGATTGACGGCATGTTTGAACGTGTAACAGCCGAAGAGAAAAAGACGTTCTTAGCGATTGTTGCGAAGCTGACCCAATAGGGATAGAAAAAGCCGGTGCGCGAAGCGCCGGCTTTATAGAGATTATTCCATATCGCTCAGACGTTTGCCTGCGACGGCATAATGGTCTTTTCTCATTTCTTCTATAAACACAACAATTTTTTCTTCAGAAGCACCGGTTGTTTCCTTTACCGCTTCTGTTACTTTCTCGACAAGATTGCGTTTTTGCTCGTCTGTACGGCCTTCGAGCATTTTGACGGTTACGTATGGCATGGGTGCTGAATCCTCCTTTATCTCGTTTCCTCTCTTTAGAAAAAGAGGCTTCTTATAGTATACTGAATAAAGTAAATTCTTGCATTTTTAGAAAGAGGGATATCTCACTTGGACCGTTTTTTATATTATCCGTTATCTTTAATGCCATACCTCGTCATCACGTTAATTGTGTCGTTTACGATACACGAGCTTGCCCATGCTTATGTCGCATACAAATTCGGTGACGATACGGCGAAAAGACAAGGAAGACTGACACTGAATCCTATTAAACACCTTGATCCGTTCGGAACCATTTTGATTCTGGTGGCCGGCTTCGGATGGGCGCGCCCTATTCCTGTCAATCGCCGCTTCTTTAAGAAACCTCGGCTTGCCGGCGTGCTCGTATCTATTGCCGGACCCGTCAGTAACCTGATTCTTGCGTTTATCGGTTTCTTTTTGTTAGTGTTGATGCATGCATACGGAATGGAGCAGCTTGCGGCATTCAGCACGGGACTTGATCAGTTCTTTTCCATTTGGATTCAGCTGAACCTTGTCTTGTTTTTATTTAATCTGCTGCCGCTGCCGCCGCTCGATGGCTATCGAATCATTGAAGATCTCGTCCCGCCGCGGGTTCGTGCCAAGATGACGCAGGCGGAGAGCTATGGCTTTATTGTCTTTTTGGTTCTGTTTGTGACACCGCTCGGATCTTACGTGCTTTGGCCGATGCTCAATGCCGGAAGAGATAAGATTCTAGAGCTGTTTTCAGCGATATTTCAACCGCTTTTGTAGGAGGTAGAACTCATGGAAGAAAAAAAGAAAAAAACAATCGGGTTTAATATTATTAAAAGTGATCCGACAGACGGACACGGCGGTTTTGGCGTAGGGGCACTCAGCTTAGATAACATTTCCCCCGTATTCGTCGATGTAGAGGAAAAAGAAGCGTTCGTTGACATCGGTGCTATGCACGCCCGCAGCACCGTTGAAAAAGGCATTAAATTTCTGCCGAACAAAGAAGAAGTTCCGAACGGCAAACCATACTGGCTTATCTGGGTGACGATTGACAGAAGAGAAGAGGGGCCTTATTACGCTGGTGTGACAGCCTGTGAACTGACGGTCGACAGAAGCATCAGAAGAGGCTACAAATCGCTGCCTGAGCATGTGAACCTGATGGATAAATCCATGAAACGGAACATTATCATTGATAAAATGGACGACAGCTCGAAGCGTGTGCTCGGCGAGTTTCTGAAAAATCATGATCAGGGCCTATGGGATCGGTCACCAGATGAATTAAAAACAGGCCTGCTTCCGGAAGACCATTAGTTTGTGAACGTTCTGTGAACTTTTGGAAAATTTGTACTATTTTCCGTAAACTTTGAGTAAACTGGTGATACAGAAATAGGATATGGAAAATCCCGAGCCGAACCAAGACTCGGGGTTTTTCATTTTTAGGGTGATAGGATGTACGAAACCATTCAAGTCGGTGACTGGGTGGTTAAAGCCGACGTGGAAGAAACGAGAAAGCAGTATGAGAAAGAAATTGATATGTGTGAGTGTCTGCTCTGTCAAAATTACAGGGAAGTGATGAAAACACTGCCGCCTGATAAGGTGCGGATTTTTGAAGATTTAGGTCTTCAGCCGACTGTTTGTCCGGATATTAATGAATTCGGCCTTGAGGGTGACCGGCATCTTTATGTGGCCAGCTATTTTATTGTTGGACGTATTATAGAAGGGAAAAAAGAATGGGATCCGGACCGTAACTGGTATTTATCATTTGAAGTACCGAGAGATGACCACTTTATCCCCGAAGGATTCCCGAAACCGGTTCTCCAGCTTGACTGCGTTACACTGCTCCCATGGATAATGGAAGAACCATATTAAATAACCCGGCCTCCGAGGAGCCGGGTTATTTTTAATGATTCCGCCCCAGCCATTTGTCCCACCACTTTTTCGGGGAAGCGGGGCTTTCTTTGGCTGGAAGCCGGTCTTTTGTTTGTTTTACGGGTTCCGGGCCATAACACACGTTCGACGGTTCAGTGCCTTTCACAAAATACGTGTAATGCTTAGCTGCGCAGCCGGGGCCGGATGTGTAGCCCGTTGCCGGATCAATGTACACGCCGGTTACGCCTTTTGGCGGTTTGAAAGCGGTTTCCGGTTCTCCTTTAAGCGCATCTTCCATGAAGTCCGCCCAAATCGTTTTGGCGTAGCTTTTTTCTTCGACCGAGTCGATGGTGCTGTTTTTGTCATAGCCCGTCCAAACACCTGCGGCCAGCTGTGGATTGAAGCCGATCATCCAGCTGTCTGCGCTGGTGGTTCCTGATTTCCCCGCATACGTTCTTGTCAGGCGGTTGGCGATCGTCCGTCCGGTTACCGACGTATAGCCGTTTAAATCCGTATCAAACATGCCTGTCATCATACTTGCCGTGACAAAAGCGGCTTTTTCATCAAGCACCTGTTTATGCTGATTCGGGTTTTCGTACAGCACATGTCCCGCCGCGTCCGTGACCCTCGAAATAAAAGTCGGTTCGATTTGCTTCCCGCCATTTGCGAGCATGGCATAGGCGTTGACCATCTCAATCGGGCGCACGGGTTCGGTGCCGAGTGCCAGGGACGGCAGTTTTTGAAAATGAGCAGTGATGCCGAACTCATTTGCCGCCTGTACGAGCTTGTTCATGCCGAGAAAGAGATGTGTTTTCACAGCGTAAATGTTGTCGGAAAGCGCCAGCGCCTGCAGAAGCGTAATCGGCTTGTTGGCGTAGTATCCATTATAGTTGCTTGGAGAATACGTTTCTCCCTGTGCATCAATTTGAAACTCGGTTTCTTCGCTTTTCATTAAGGTGACTGGCGTAAATCCGCTCTGAATCGCTTTGTAGTACAGCAATGGCTTGATCGTCGAAGCGGGCTGGCGTTTCGCCTGTGTTGTCCGGTCAAACGGGCTTTTTTGATAATCCCTGCCGCCGACAAGGGCCAGAACACTTCCTGTGCGGGGATCAATGGCTGAAAACCCGACTTGAATGTCAGAGCCGGCGTTAACTGTTTCGGTAATGGTCTCCTCGGCGATGCGCTGCATCCGTTTATCTACCGTTGTATAGACGTTTAACCCGCTCGTTTCAATTTGCTCCCGCGTCATGCCGAGCTTTTTCTCCACCTCTCTCATCGCATTGTCATAGAAATAAGGGGCCTTTCTCTTGGAAACTTGTTTATTCAAAGGCTGATAGGAAAGAGGTTCCTTGATCAGTTCATTCGCTTTTTTCTGGCTGATCATCCGCTGCTTTTCCATCATTCGCACAATCGTTTTCTGGCGCTCCTTGGCCTTCGTTTCATTGATATACGGTGAATAGCCGGAAGGGCCTTTTGGGATCCCCGCCAATAAAGCGGCCTCCGCATCCGTCAGGTTTTTCGCATGCTTGCCGAAATACAGTCGGGAAGCGGCTTCAATGCCGTAGGCGCCGTGGCCGTAGTAAATCGTATTTAAATAGCCTTCTAAAATCTCTTCCTTAGAATAGTTCTGTTCCAAACGGATCGTGTAGAACGCCTCATTCCATTTTCGTTTCCACGTTTTATCGTGTTCAAGGTATAAATTTCTCGCATATTGCTGGGTGATGGTGCTTGCGCCCTGAACCTTGGCAAATGCTTTCAGATCAGCTAGCGCCGCACCGGCCATGCGTTTATAATCAAAGCCGTGATGATCGTAGAAATTCTGGTCTTCAACCGCCACTGTCGCTTTTACAATTGTCGGATTCATGTCCTTTAAGGGGACCCAATAGCGCTTTTCGCCGTAATTCGTTTCCCCGAGCTTTGAGCCGTCACTCGCATACAAAATCGTGGATTGCGGCACTTGCACGGAGGGAGCGCCTTGGTATTTGGCTATCAAAATGACAGTCATAAACACAGCAGCTGCCGCTAAGGCCGCAAGAGCCCCTAAAAAGATACAGGCGCGGACGGTTTTCAGCGTCAGTCTCAGCCGTTTATTTGTCATTGCATCCACAATGGGTTCCCCCTTTTTTTATGTTTCTACTATTATGAGGAAAAAAGACCGTTTTTAAACATCGCAGAACAGGACGCATCTTTACTTTTTTCCCGCCATCCTCTATACTTTTTCCTTAGGTGAAAAAGAGATTTCAACCGGGAATAAAAGCTGAAAAGACGCTTACAATACATGAATACAGCCTTGAAAGGGAGATGACAATTGAGCGAACTTTGGTACACAGAGAAGCAGACGAAAAACTTTGGCATTACGATGAAGGTTAATAAAACATTACATACAGAACAAACGGAGTTTCAGCATTTAGAAATGGTGGAAACGGAAGAGTTCGGCAACATGCTGTTTTTGGACGGCATGGTCATGACATCTGAAAAAGACGAATTCGTTTATCATGAAATGGTGGCGCATGTCCCATTGTTTACACACCCGAACCCAGAGCACGTTCTTGTTGTCGGCGGCGGTGACGGCGGCGTCATCAGAGAAATCCTGAAGCATCCGAGCGTGAAAAAAGCGACACTTGTTGATATTGACGGCAAGGTTATCGAATACTCTAAAAAGTTCCTTCCTTCTATCGCGGGCAAACTGGATGATCCGCGCGTTGACGTGCAGGTGGATGACGGATTTATGCACATTGCGAAATCTGAAAATCAATACGACGTGATCATGGTGGATTCAACTGAACCTGTCGGACCGGCTGTAAACCTGTTTACAAAAGGATTCTACGCAGGAATCGCAAAAGCGCTGAAAGAAGACGGAATTTTCGTCGCTCAGACGGACAACCCATGGTTTACGCCGGAATTAATCACAAATGTACAGCGCGACGTGAAGGAAATTTTCCCGATTACGAAGCTGTATACAGCGAACATTCCGACATACCCAAGCGGTTTGTGGACATTTACAATCGGATCGAAAAAATATGATCCGCTTGCAGTCGAAGACAGCCGTTTCTTCGAAATTGAGACGAAATATTACACAAAAGATATTCATAAAGCGGCGTTTGTTCTGCCGAAATTTGTGAGTGACCTGATTAAATAATGAGGGTATGGCGCAGGAGCGAATCTTGCGCTTTTTTACAGGAAAGCGAGGGTATTATAGATGAGATTTGATGAAGCATATTCAGGAAAAGTATTTATCGCGAGCCGCCCCGAGTGGGAAGGGGCGGACGCCATCCTTTACGGCATGCCGATGGACTGGACGGTCAGCTATCGCCCGGGCTCACGCTTTGGCCCGAGCAGAATCCGCGAAGTGTCCATCGGCCTTGAAGAATACAGCCCGTATTTAGACCGTGATCTGGCTGATCTGAACTTCTTTGACGCCGGCGACATTCCGCTGCCGTTCGGAAATCCGCAGAAAAGCCTTGATATGATTGAGGAATATGTAGACAGCATTTTAGAAAAAGGGAAATTCCCAATGGGTATGGGCGGGGAGCACCTCGTGTCATGGCCTGTCATGAAAGCGATGTATAAGAAGTATCCAGACCTTGCGATTATCCATTTTGACGCACATACAGATCTTCGCGTTGATTATGAGGGAGAACCGCTTTCTCACTCCACGCCGATCCGCAAAGCGGCAGAATTGATCGGACCGCAAAATGTGTATTCTTTCGGAATCCGTTCCGGCATGAAGGAAGAGTTTGAATGGGCGAAAGAAAACGGCATGCACATCTCAAAATTTGAAGTGCTTGAACCGCTGAAGGAAGTGCTTCCGAAGCTTGCGGGCCGTCCGGTATACGTCACAATCGACATTGACGTATTAGACCCTGCGCACGCACCGGGAACAGGAACGGTTGACGCCGGCGGCATCACGTCTAAAGAACTGCTTGCATCTATCCATGAAATCGCGCGTTCAGAGGTAAACGTGAAGGGCGCTGATTTAGTGGAAGTCGCACCGGTGTACGATCACTCAGAACAAACGGCAAACACGGCCAGTAAAGTTATCCGTGAAATGCTGCTTGGGTTTGTGAAATAAGGAAGCATCCAGACCTTGTCTGGATGTTTTTTTATTGTGAAAAAGAAAACCGCCGATGGACGGCGGTTTTAGATCATGGCGCGTTGTGCAACATCAAAATGTTCTGTTGATGAATTTGATACTTCGACTGTGATAAATACAGCGCTCACAGCTAAACAAGCGAGTAATAATTTATACTTCCATTTCATATAAATTCACCCCCCCTTGAATGTGCTGTCTTGCTTCTTCAACCTTTAAAAAGTAATGAGATGCTTTTTTGTAATTTTCTTGCTGATGATAATACTTAGCAACATCAAGTGCGAAGTCTTCAATATCAGCATACATCATTTTACTTTCAAGAAAAACAAAACATTTTTCTATCCGTTCCTCATCTGGTCCAGATAAGTATAAAGATTCCAAAAATTCAAACTCCGTTAAGTACACGGTGTCTCCTGCTGTTGCTGAATATTCTATTCCTTTTTTATGATATTCACAAGCGTCATCCATCTTACCTAATTTAAAATAAATTTGTGTAATTAGGAAAAAGGCTTGTGGCAGAGAAGGGATCATTTTAGATCCTTCAAATACTTGAATAGATTTTTTTACATACTCTATCGCTGATTCAAAACTATTTTGATTTTGCTTGCAAAGCGCTATGTTATAAAGCGTTCTTCCCATTAATTGAGGCTGCTGCTCTGCTTCGGCAAGTATATAAGCTTTTTGAAAATGGGTAATGGCTTTCTCATATTGTTTTAGATCCAAAAAATTGGCTCCGAATAAGGACTGGCATTGAATCATTCTGATATCATATGTAGTCTGTTCACTGTAGAGTTCGAATGCTTGACGTGCATAGTCCATGGAGACATAAGTTTGTTTCATATAGTAATAGACTTCTGACATTTTGAAAAAGAATTCAGCTTTGTCAATTTTGTCTTTCACAAAAATCAGTTTGCTCTCTGCTTTTTTAAAAAATTGAATGGCTAATACATATTCACGGCGATCCAGCTCATACATACCTCTGAAGAAGTTAAAGTAGTACTCAAGAAGCCCAGTCAAACGAGCCTGTTTTTTATCAATCTCAACCAGCAAATCAGACAGCCGCGGCTGTTCCTCGATCCGCATTTTCTCTAGTGGTTCAAGGTACTCAAGCATCAGGTTGTGCCGGAATTCCATCAGTGAATAGTACAAATGAAGATCCTGATCTTCTTCCATTTGGTCCAGCTCTTGTTTGATTTCTCTTCGTAAATACTCTGCATCGGGTATGCTGAATCGGCGTATGTACATATACCATTCGTTAATCTTTTCTCCGACGGAAGAAGAAGATATGACACCTGTCACGTTTGCAAATCCCTCCCTTCATTATTCTATATATGTCATATTTTATCATCATCATTCTTATGAGAAGCGCAAAAAAACCGCAATCTTTTCTTTCGTTACCCCGCATGTTGGGGATATATTTCAAAAAGAAGCTATTACCCTCGGCAATTTGTACAAGCAAACACAACATCCTTCCATATTGTGTTATATCTGCGTGAGCAGTGTATTTCTAAAAAGGAAGTGAAGGTATGAGAAAAAACAAGCTTTCCTTTAAAGAAAAAGCAGGAGCCGCACAAGAAGAATGTTTATGTTTTTGTGAGGGAGAAACAAGCCGCGAAGCAATGTTTCAAGCACCGATTGAATTACCTGAAGGGTTTATCGTTGATCCGGCTGAAGCTGTCGCCAATGTTACGTGGAATGCAGACAGCCTTTCTTGTGTCAGTGAACGTTGCTTAATTGAGACGGGGCCTGAGCCTGATGAAATCGCTGTTCAATTTGCAGTACGCCTGCAGGGAACTGTTACGCTTCTTGTCAGTGTGTCGCCTGTGCGAAATCAATATGGACAAGGGGACGGGGCTGTTTCCGTCATTCACAATGCGGAGATCAACCAAATCGTCTATTACTCTGATGAACCGGAGGATTGCCCGGATTTCAGTGACATCACGATCGAGAACCTTGTTGTTGTTCCGCCCTTTTACGGCAGTCCTTTATCTGTGACGGGAACGATTGTGCTTGTACCGGAATCGGAACCCGAACCCGTTTATGCGTTTACAGAGAATACAAGTGATCAATCAGTTTCTGTGATTGATACAAACACTCATACTGTTGTGACGACGATTGCTCTTCCGTACCGGCCGACAGGTATTGAAATAACTCCAGATAAAAGCTCTGTGTTTGTCTTACATCCCAACAATAATGTGATTTCTGTCATCGATTATGACACATTAACAGTAACAGCATCTATTTTGCTGGATCAGCCGCCTCGATCGATTAGATTTATCCCTAATCATGAATTTGCTTATGTTTTCGCCGGTACTGTGATTTATGTGATTGGAATTGATACGTTAGCTGTGGATAGGTCGATTCCTGTGGAAGGGTATGATGTTGCAATTGATCCCAATGGGTTATTCGCCTATGTTCTTAATTTTGGTATAGTGCAAAAAGTGGACCTATCCACGGGTGAACTCATAGGAACGATTGAACGAGAGCTTATCGTATCATCCATAGAAACAGATTCTCCGGAGCGGTATGCGTATGTATTAGAACAAGAATTCTTATTCAATTATCTGACGATTATTGATTTAAATTCGTTTACGCTCAGAAATACCCAAGAGCTGGAGCCTGACGGCCAATATGTAATGTTTACGAGTGGATCAGAGGTGTATTTACATGACAGCTTCACTGGCAATTTATATTCTGTCAGTCCGAATGGAGCAGGCGTAATAGGAAATCTTCAGCAATCAGCAAGTGACTATGCGTTTACTCCGAATGGCGAATTTCTGTATGCAACTCATGTTTTAGAGCAGAGCATCACTGTTTACAACACGGATGATTACTCTGTGGAGACTGTCATATCTCTTGGGGTTTCACCGGGAGCTATTGCGATTTAATCAACTACATGCTGTGCATTTCTAAAAGGACGTGAAATCTTGAAAAAGAATGATCTTTCTGCTTTACAGGAAAATTGTTTCTGTTTTTGTGATGAGGAAATCAGCCGAGAAGCGCCGTTTCAAGTTCCGATTGACATTCCCGAGGGGTTCACTGTTGATTCTGCCGAAGCAGCTGCGGAGGTTACATGGAGTACAGATCATTTATCATGTATCAGTGAGCCTTGCTTAATCCAGACTGGACCGGAAACAGAAGATATCGGTGTTCGATATGCTGTGAGAATACAAGGGGCCGTTACGCTTCTTGTCAGTGTGTCGCCTGTACGAAATCAATATGGACAAGGGAATGGGTCGGTTTCTGTGATTCATACTGAAGAGATTGATCAAGTTGTTTATTATGCAGCACAGTCTGACCGCTGTCCTGATTTCAGTCAAATGACAGTGGAAGATCTTCTCATTGTTCCGCCATTCTACGGCAGTCCGCTTACGGTGACCGGGACAATCGTTTTCCCACCATCGCCAGATCCTCAATCGTATGTCTTTACAGCCAATTCAGGGGACAGCACAGTTTCGGTCATTGATGCGGCAGCAAACATTGTTGTTGCAACTATTCCTTTTTCGTCTGTGCCAACTGATCTGGGGGTCACGCTAGATAAAGCTTATACGTATGTCCTCCATGGAAATACTAATCTAGTTTCTGTGGTTGATAATCAAACATTAACCGTGGCAAATACAATAACCGTCGGCACTGAGCCGAGAAAGATTCAATTTGATCCTGCAGGAGAATTGGCATATGTGATGGCTGCCGGCTCTATTTATACGATTGATCTTGCGCTTCAGGCAGTCAGTGATGTTTTTCCAGTACCCGACGCCGCAGACTTTGCCCTGGATCCGAACGGGCAATTTGTCTTTACTGCTAATACGATTTTCTGGTCAATTGATCAATATGATGTGAATACAGGCCAGCTTGTTGACAGCCTCGTGAATGAGTTTGAATATCCAAGTTTAATTGAAACGCCATATGCCGGAGACTTTGCGTATGTGATGACTGGTGAATTATGGCCGAAGGGTGTAGCGGAGATTAGTTTGTCACCGTTGAGCAGGGGAGAAGACTTTGACCGTCAATTTGAAACTCTGAGGACGATTGTATTTTCTCCGGATAGCACTAGAGCTTATTTTTTAGAGCCTTATAGTGTACCGTTTCTCATTGACAATTTATATGTCGTTGATACCGCTACACAAAACATCATTGCAAACGTATCATTGCCTAATGCCTTTGATTTAACCGTCACACCCGACAATCAGTACATTTATGCGGCACAGCCCAACGACAATACTGTGACTGTGTACCGCACGAGTGATTATGCAGCCGTGACGGTGATTCCGGTTGGTACGGGTCCGTCTACGATTGCGATGTAGCTATTTTATAGATCAAGAGAAGCGGTGCTGCGATATGAGAATCGGTTATAAATAAATGATCCGATCTGCTGGATCGCAGCCAGAATGATCAGAAACAACAGTTCACTTATGGTAAAACTGAGCATCCACCAAATCCCGGCTCCTGTCAGCGCCCCCGCAAGCATTTTTTTGAACAGGGTGCCATGCTGGAAAAGCTGCACCAAGTACGTTCGCATATAAAACAATAAATATAAAATCAGCAACACCGCAAGTCCTATTGAAACAGCGGGGGGCGTGTGAAGGCGGAAAGGGACGGCTTTGACGATTTCGAACATACAGCCGAATATGATAACTTGGCATAATACAGCAGCCATCACATATGTTTGGCGGATGTTTTTATAGCTGTCACGCAGCGATTTGACATCTTCTGCATAGCGGCTGCACAATCTGTGATGCTGGAAGTCGCAGCAGCTTTGATGGGGCTGTGCGAGTTTCTGAAAAGCTGCTGTCATGTTTTTTACGGATTGGGTGACATAGTGTAGGTAGAGAAAAGCGGGCAGCATCAGAACGGAAGCGGTTAAAGCCAGCAGTCCGAGCCGCAAAGCATCATTATTAATTATCTGTACATATTGCGCTGCGGCTTCACCAACGGCCTGAACCCAGCCGAAGGAATAAGCCGCCATACCTACGAGCAGCAACAACACGGTAAAGACAGTGCTTTTTTTCATTGTCCGATCGCCTCTTTCTGTGAAACGTGAATGACCGCTTTTTTAGAAGATGCCAATACATCAATGAGAGACAAGAAATCCTGACTATTCATATCGTGAATGATGCGGTAAACGTCGAGAAACGTGCAATCGCACCTGTCACACTCAGCCGCCCATTCGAAGCATTTACGCGCATAATCGCTGTCATAGATGATCGCATCTGTCAAAGAGCCCTTGCCGTATTGGAGCCAGGACGCAATCTGTTCTTTCTGCTGTGTGACGTAGTAGGAAGCGACATCGATATAAGCTGAAGAATGAACCCCTTGACTGTGTAGCATCAAAAAACCGCCATCCTCATACAGGTGAGCCTCGGCTGACAAACGATTGATTTCCAGACGATACGTCTGCTGAATCTCTTGAAAAAACGGTGAATCTAATTGAAATAGAATTCGAGACGCAATGTCCCAATAAAGCTTTACCGTCAACAGATCGTTTTGCCCGGGAAGTGCGCCGATCTGCAAGCCGGTCCATGTGTCTTCCATCCGCTCCTCATCACCCAGCACCACTTTTTGTGAGAGGGTTGGAGGGCACGCGGGAATCATTTTCCTTTCTGCTTTATGAACTGGACGTTTTTTCAGCCCAAGGTGAGAAGGCAAAAGGTCTTCCGTATCTTCTGAGCCTCCAATCAAAAACAACGTCATCCGCTCGGGCTGGTAAGCGGCATTGTAGGCTTTCTGTAAATCACGGATGGTCATCGCCTCAATGTCCTCGATTCTGCCTGCGGGATAGACGGCAGCAGGTGAGGCGGGAGAAAGCATGCTAATCAGCTGATAACGGTAAGAGAGTTGATGATTGAGGTGTGCTGTTTCAATTTCGCTTGTAATCACAGCTTTTTCCTGAGTGACAATCCTCTTGTCAAATGAGTGGTTCCATAACGCATCAAGCAGGATGGGGACCGTCTGTCTGAGCCGATCCGGCAATGAGGTAAACATGAAATTAGTATCAGTGTAGGTGGTGAACGCATTTAAAAGCGCGCCATGCGCAAAAAAATCACTGTACAGATTGCGGCCGTTATGCCAGAAGAGAAGATGCTCTAAAAAATGCGCTGTGCCATACGGGAGCAGCTTGTCGCCAGAATCTTCTTGTAAGCAGACATCACGGCTTCCAAAATCAATTTTCACATTGCACAGCCGCAGATGGGCGCGGGGGAATTTCAATCTGAATATTTTCAGCCCGCTGTCTGTGTATCTGATATCGGTTTGTTCATCCAGCTGTTGAAAGAATGCTTTCTTTTCCATCTCTTCATCCCCTTACTACATGAGCTCCGATATAATTGATATTTGCTATGAATTGTAATAGATCGCGGCACGTAACCGCGGAGATGCCATCCAGCAAGTCTTCTTTTTCACAGGAGAAGCGGCGCAGGATCTCCATATAGGCCAAGAGCCCTTCGGGAGAATCGAATTGCAGCAGCATTTCATTGCGTAAAAATTGTTTTGCCTGTTCCAGTTCCCGCTCATCCGTTTGAAAATGTGAGACAGCTTCCAAAACGCGCGGGGGAATTTCTTTTTCATGAAGCTGGTTCGTACATATGGAAACAAGCAGCAGATTGTTCATGATGTCGTAACGGGTAATGACATGATAGACAGCCAGATCCTTCTCGCGGAAATGCTTGAATAAAGCGGAATGCCCGTACTTTCCGAGCAATCCGTCTAGCAGCTGAATGTTGATATAATCGCTCTTATCTTTCATCTCCCCGCAGTTAAACCCGAGTGTCAAGACGGAAGGGCCTGCTGCGCTGCGTGTCTCTGTTTCAAAAACATGCCGGTTCACGGGTGTTCTTCCGGCCGTCATGGCAGACGTTTGCTGGGCATGTCCCGGAACATCACAGGCTTGTACGTGTCCTAATATGTTCAGCTGTTTTTGCTGGGACAATAAATCAACGATGAAGTCCGTTGCGTCGAGAAACCGTTTAGGATGGATCGCCTGTATCTTGTCTTTCCTGCCAAACATGCCTGTGCCGTACATCGGGTTTCCGAAGGCCTCCTCGACCAAACGGGCCGCCGAGTAGGAGAAGGGATCTGCGAATTTCTTTTCGATTTTCAGCAGCAGCTCACTCTTTGCCTTTTCAACGCCGACGGCTGAAAGAGAAGTGGGGAGGGACATGTCTGCAAATGTTTTTAACAGGGCATCAACATGAAGATTCCTGTTATATAGCGGGTGAATGAAACGGGTTCCGCAGGTTTTCAGCTGCTGGTCAAAAAAGAGATTCGCTGAATACATAAAGCGGCTGCCGGCAGCATAACCGAAAGCGTCAATGATTTGCTCCTTCAGGTGTGCGGCGGCGCCGTAAAAATAGATTGTTTCTTCTTCAGGTTCCGCCGCGCTTTCGATTGGTTTCAAAAAGCTTGCGGCGATTGAGATTGTTGAAAATTGATGAGTCTTCAGCAAATTAACTTCCAAGCCGTTCTCTTTTGCTTGTATCAAAGAAACCACCATCCTGTTTTTGCAGGTAATAGACTATGATCAGCCCGGCAATCGGAATAACCGCCAAGGAGACAGCGGTGCCGGCTAATGTGGCTAAGAAAAGGGGAAGACAAAATAGATAAGACCGGTATTTTGAGAATCCGCTCCAGAGCTGCTGCTCCGTTTGCCAGCCGAAGAACGGCCTTTTTTCATCAGCGGTTAACCGGATCAACGCTCCCGCCAGCAGCAATTCAATACACTGCATAAAAGTGAGGGCTGAAATCGGGCGGCCGCTGATGAAGCCCACAATCATAGCGACAAGGAGAAATCCGCCTGCCATTAGGCCTGAGTAAAAGCGATATTTTGCCCAAAACATCGTTCTCCGTTTAATCGGGAGCGTGATCAGCAGCATCCGATCGTTTTTTTCAATAGAGTACAAAAGGGCGATTGGCGAGCAGATCAGCAGAAGGGCGGAAATCACAATATAAATCACCTGCTGATCGAAGATGCCGGTGTTCAACATCTGGAACGAAAAGAAGCCGCTGAACGCCGCCATCACCACGTAATTTAACAGCATTGCTTTAGTAGACATAAATCGGTTCCATTCTCTCTTGTAAAACGAAAATTCAGATCTCCGCATAAAAGAATGCATCTTGCTCTGCTGCGGAGGCGCCTGCAGAAAGACAGGAAAATCAATGATCACCGCCCATAGCATGTGAACCGCGCATAGCGGGATCGTGACGGCTGGCATAAAAGCGGCGCTGAGGCATACACAGGCGAATACCGCCGCATGCAGGAGAAACATCCAGTTCTTCTTTTTGACGAAATGGTTGCTCAGCACAACACCGAATAGAATCGAATAAACGGTAAAAAACGAAAATCTGCCGAGCCAAAACAATGTTTGCGCCCCTGACAGCGTTCCGTTTCCAAATAAGAACAGCGGTAAAATAAAAAAGAATAACGTTCTTCTCAAACAGGTGTCCACAAACAGAACGACACTCTGGGCGAGCCAAAAGCTTAGTGAAGAAATCGGCAGCAGGCAGCTCAGCTTCATATAAGATTCCTTCCATTGAGATGCCACGGAAAGAAACACCATATATCCGTTCATCAAGAGGAGCGCGAGTAGGATATATGTTTTTCCCAATACCGATTCGTCAATACCGGCCTGGCGGATCAGCCCGATTTCAAACACAGCGAGAATCACAAGTCCTGCGGCAATACGGATGGCGTCCTTTTTCCCTTGTCGGCTATACAGCTGTTTGAACAGCAAAGACATGATGGGGAATAAGTTATTCATGTCCGATCACCTCAAAAAATTCCCGCCGCAGATCGGTCTCCTCTCCAATCGGAATGACCTTTTGGATCTGTTTGTTGTGCAGAATGGCCGCATAATCACAAAATCTCTGTACAACATCGAGCAGATGGGAAGAAAACAAAATGGTTCCGCCTGTCTCACAGTACTCGCGCATTTTCTGATAAAAGACCTCTATCGATTCCACATCCAAACCGACGAGCGGCTCATCCAAAATAAACAGGGGAGCCCGCAGCAATAAGCCTGTCATCAACACAACCTTTTGCCTGTTCCCCAAGGACAGCTCCGAAATTCTCCTGTTGATGTATTTTGAAAAATGAAAGGCTTCAGCCAAATTGGTGAACTGCTGCTCTGAAAAATCCTTTTGATAAAGCGAATGGACGAAAGACACATAGTCCTTCGCCGTAATTTCTGTAAACAGCAGCGGATAATCGGCGGCGAAGTAACGGTGAATCTTCAGTTGATCTGATGTTTTCTGCGGCATACCGGCCTCCGCTTCAATGCCGCACAGCGTAAAGCCCCCGCTGTAATTGCGGTTCACTCCTGTAAGTGTATTGATCAGTGTTGTTTTGCCGGCGCCGTTTACCCCAAGCAATCCGTAAACGGCGCCTTTTTCTAAGTGTAAATCCACGTGTTCTAAGATGACGTTGTCCCGTTCATACCAAACGGATACATCGTGTATATTCAAAATGCTCATCGCGAATCAGCCTTCCGCGCGCGCATCCCGAAAAGAATGGCAATCGCAATGAAGATCACCGTAAATAGATAATCACTTTTGACAAAATAGACGACTGCGCCGATGACAAAGATAAATGAAAGGATATACAGTAAAATTCTTCTTTGTGCTGGTGACAAATCGTTTCCCTCCTAAATAAGCTGGACCACGTCTTCTAATTGTTCATTTTTCGTCCAAGAGCAAATGTTTTTCCGGTGATATTTGTTAGCGTTCAGCCCTTTTAAGTAACAGCCTCCGCAATAGCCGCTAAACGGGCATTTGTCTTTCATGCAATGCTCGCTGAACCGCGGCGCCTGCGCTTGCCACAGTTTATGGACGAGAGGGGAGTTAAAGATGCTTTCATATGAATCATGAAAAATATTTCCCAATGAAAATTCCTTCGGAAAGAGCGCGCACGGACGTACTTCTCCGAACGGGCTGATCACAATGGACTTCCAGCCAGCGCCGCAATTTGCCGCTCGTTTTTTCTCATAAGGAATAATCGGAATCAGATCTTTAAACTCATCAATGACATGTTGCTCGTATTCCATAAATTTGCGGTGCTGCTCGGCATCTTTTGTGGGGTGGACAATATCCCTGCCTCTTCCGAAATCATCAACCCAATTGTAAGAAAACGCCTTCGCCCCGAGATCCCGAATTTTTTGGGCCATATCGTGGATTTCCCACATGTTTTTTTCGAAAACGGACATGGCGACTCTGACAAATATCCCGTGGTCACTCAACAATTTTATCGTTTTACAAGTTTGGGCAAAAGAGCCTTTTCTCCCTCTAAAGGAGTCATGGACCTCGGAGTTCACACTATCGAGAGAAATGCCGACAATGATTTTTTGCTTATACGCTTTCAAAAGCTCGAGGCTTTCTTTTCGCATGAGTGTTCCGTTCGTTAAGACAGCGACCTTTTTGAACCTTTTGCACACATAGTCAAGGATCTCATTGGCGTTCGGATGGACAAAAATTTCTCCGCCCGTAATTTCGCATGTCAATACACCATTGTCAAACAGCATATCAGCCGTTTTCTTGAATTGCTCAATCGACACGGTGCCGAGCGCTTCTGGCGAGCTTTCCAAATAACAGTGGGCGCATTTCAAATTACAGCGGTGCGTCAGCTCAAAGGTGGCGTGCAGCGGCATCGGAAATTCGTTGCTTCCGCTCGTGGTGATGGTTTGGCTGCTGGGCCGATTTCCAAGCTGGATGACCTGCTTGTTGAGGAGCATGTTGAGCATGTCGTAATACCAGTCCTTATGGTCTTCCGGTGATTCATCGTACACTGCGCATTGATCCGCCAAAATCTGAGCAGCTGTTGTTTGCCCCTCCATTCGCATGCAAAGCTCGTAAGCTGTTTTGTTAAGATCCAAATATTCAAAGTCAGAAATGGAGACATTATCCCGCAAATAGTCGATTTCTAGCACGCCGCCCTCAGGAAGCTGGTGAACTCTTACACTTTCATTAATAAATGGAAACATTTGCTCTGTAAACAAAATACCATCCCCTATACATATGATTCAAATGAAAAACGATTGTGTATGTATAACTAAGAGGTAGATTTTAGTTAAAAATTGTAATTTACTTAAAAAGGGCATAGCAGAAAGACTATGCCCTTTTGGAGAATCTTATCCCCATAGACCGAATAGACCTGTAGCACCGGCAATTTCAAAATCAGGGATAGGACCGTCCACTAGACAAACGGCTCCGATCGAGCATGTCGCACAACCTTTGTTTTCTACAATGACTGCTTTTTTCATCATTGGATCCTCCCTTTTTGTTTTTCTAGCAGATCTATGTTGTGCTTTTATCATAAAACTAATAAATTACCAATTCAATACATATATATTGAAGAAAATGTGAAATAGAAACGGTAGATTTCGGAAAAGTGTAACATTTCCTAAAGGTAACTAATAATATGATTTTCTCTTCTATTAAGGAAATGCTTTTTATGAGGTTTATCTTCAAATCTGATGAGCAATGATGGTAAGATAGAAGCAGTTGAAGTTTACAAACCGAATGATTATACTATTCAAGTCAAAGTGGAATGATGAAAAGGACGTGTCAAAATGAAGCAAGAGACACCGATAACACTCCATGTGAAGTCTGTGATCGGGGATGACGGAAACCAGGAAGTCATCGAATTCCGCACCACCGGATTTTACTATGTTAAACAAAATAAAGTGTATCTATCTTATTATGAAGAACACGACTTAGGCAAAGTAAAAACGATTGTGAAAGTAAGCGAAGGCGAAGTGCTTGTCATGAGGTCAGGCGCTGTTAAAATGAATCAGCGTTTCGTAACGGGAGCTTCCACAATTGCCAAATATAAAATGTCATTTGGTGAGCTTGAGCTGAAAACAAGCACAAAATCGATTCAATCTGATCTCGGTGAAGAAAGAGGCCGTATCAGCATCGCATATGACATGCATGTCGGAGACGAGCAGCAGCATTTACATCATATGACGATCACGTATGAGGGAGGAACTCACGCATGAACATTGCGGAACAAATGAAGGACGTGCTGAAAGAAGAAATCAAAGCGGCCGTTCTGAAAGCGGGGTTGGCTGAAGAAAGCCAGATTCCGAATGTCGTTTTAGAAACACCAAAAGATAAAACACATGGCGATTATTCAACAAATATGGCGATGCAGCTGGCAAGAATCGCCAAAAAAGCGCCGCGCCAAATTGCTGAAGAGATTGTCGCCCATTTTGATAAAGGGAAGGCTTCAATTGAAAAACTAGATATCGCCGGCCCGGGTTTTATCAATTTCTATATGAACAATCACTATTTAACGAAGCTGATTCCGTCTGTGTTAAAAGCGGGAGAAGCGTACGGGGAAACGAATATCGGAAACGGTGAGCGAGTTCAGGTAGAATTCGTATCAGCGAATCCGACGGGAGACCTTCACCTTGGCCATGCGCGCGGTGCGGCTGTCGGCGATTCTTTGTGCAATGTGCTTTCAAAAGCGGGTTACGATGTGAGCCGCGAATACTACATTAACGATGCGGGAAACCAAATCAACAACCTTGCGCTTTCTGTTGAAGTCCGTTACTTTGAGGCGCTCGGCTTGGAAAAACCGATGCCGGAGGACGGCTACCGCGGCGAGGATATCATTGCGATCGGAAAGCGTCTCGCTGAGGAATACGGCGACCGTTTCGTCAACGAAGACGAAAGCGAACGCCTCGTATTTTTCCGTGAATACGGCCTAAAATACGAGCTGGAAAAGCTTCGCAAGGACTTGGAAAACTTCCGTGTGCCGTTTGATGTGTGGTATTCCGAAACGTCACTGTACCAAAACGGAAAAATCGACAAGGCGCTTGAAGCGATCCGCGAAAAAGGCCATGTTTATGAAGAAGACGGCGCGACTTGGTTCCGCTCTACGACGTTTGGCGATGATAAAGACCGCGTATTGATCAAGAAGGATGGCACGTACACGTACCTTCTGCCTGATATCGCATACCATAAGGACAAGCTTGATCGCGGCTTTGATAAGCTGATCAACGTTTGGGGAGCCGATCACCACGGCTATATCCCGCGTATGAAAGCGGCAATCGAAGCGCTGGGCTATGAAAAAGGAACGCTTGAAGTAGAAATCATTCAGCTCGTTCACCTTTACAAAAACGGCGAGAAAATGAAAATGAGCAAACGGACGGGTAAAGCGGTAACGATGCGCGACCTGATTGAAGAAGTCGGCTTGGATGCCGTGCGTTACTTCTTTGCGATGCGCAGTGCGGATACGCATATGGATTTTGACTTAGATCTTGCTGTATCAACATCTAACGAAAACCCTGTGTATTACGCGCAATACGCACATGCCCGTATTTGCAGCATGCTTCGCCAAGGGGAAGAGCAGGGACTAAAGCCGGCGGCGGATCTGGATTTCAGCCATATTCAATCAGAAAAAGAATATGACCTGCTGAAAACGATCGGCGGCTTCCCAGAGGCAGTGGCGGAAGCGGCGGAAAAACGAATTCCGCACCGCGTCACAAATTATATTTATGATCTGGCTTCTGCTTTGCACAGTTTCTATAACGCGGAGAAAGTCATCGATCCTGAAAATGAAGAGAAAAGCCGCGAGCGCCTTGCATTAATGAAGGCCACGCAAATTACACTGAACAATGCGCTTCAGCTGATCGGCGTATCGGCTCCGGAAAAAATGTAATCATGATGAAAAGACAAAGTCTTCGGGCTTTGTCTTTTTTTATATGTAAAACGTGTGATGTAATTCACAATCCTGTTTGCCGAGTTTTTGTATGATAGGACTGATTATTGAATCATTGAAAGGGGAAAGCCGAATGATTAACCGTCAACATATTCAATTATCGTTACAGTCATTAAGCTTGGTGGCAGGATTTATGGTTTGGGTGCTGATTTCATCACTCATTTCCCAAATCACATTAGATATTCATTTAAGCAAAGGCGAGATTTCTATAGTGACGGCGATTCCCGTGATCCTCGGGTCGCTTCTCCGCATTCCTTTAGGGTATTTAACGAACAGGTTTGGCGCGCGGCTGATGTTTATGATCAGCTTCATCCTGCTTTTGTTTCCGGTGTTTTGGATCAGCATCGCGGATTCTTTGTTTGATTTAATCGCAGGCGGTTTTTTCTTAGGGATCGGAGGGGCAGTATTCTCCATTGGGGTGACATCCCTTCCGAAGTATTATCCGAAAGAAAAGCACGGTTTCGTCAATGGAATTTACGGGGCCGGAAACATCGGAACCGCGATTACCACATTTGCGGCGCCGGTTATCGCCCAGACTGCGGGATGGAAAGCAACCGTGCAGATGTATATGGTTCTGCTGGCTGTTTTCGCGTTGCTGCACGTTTTGTTTGGCGACCGGCATGAGAAGAAAGTAAATGTTTCCGTAAAAGCTCAAATCAAAACCGTTTACCGAAATCACGTCCTCTGGTTTCTAAGCCTGTTTTATTTTATTACGTTTGGCGCCTTTGTCGCCTTCACCATCTATCTCCCGAACTTTCTGGTAGCGCACTTTGGTCTTAATCCTGCGGACGCCGGTTTGCGGACGGCCGGCTTTATTGCCGTCTCCACGCTGCTCAGGCCTGCGGGCGGATTCTTGGCTGACAAATTGAGCCCGCTCCGCATCCTGATGTTCGTTTTTGCGGGACTTACATTATCAGGCATTATCTTATCGTTCTCGCCGACGATCGGCCTTTATACGTTTGGGTCAATAACAGTGGCGGTCTGCTCAGGTATAGGAAACGGAACCGTTTTTAAACTGGTGCCTTTCTATTTTTCAAAGCAAGCGGGGATTGCCAATGGTATTGTGTCTGCCATGGGGGGATTAGGCGGTTTTTTCCCTCCGCTGATATTGGCGAGTGTATTTCAGGCAACAGGCCAATACGCGATCGGCTTTATGGCGCTTTCGGAAGTGGCGTTAGCCAGCTTTGTCCTTGTCATTTGGATGTATTGGCAGGAAAGAATGAAAATGCACACGGAGAGAAACAGTCAGAGCGTCAGCTAACACTGGTCATTCACAAGATTGTTAGTTTTTTCTCGATGGGTGCAAAACAATTCACGTTACAATAAACATACGCAACGTGACTTTCTTCGAGGTGAGCGCATGAATTTTCTCTCTGTCCGACCATCTGATAGTGATCTTCTTTCCAGCGATCTGCATGAATTGCTGGAATTGATCAGTACGAAAAGAAAAATGGAAAAACACACGTATTTGTTTCGGGAAGGAATGGATGCAGAAGAGCTATATCTTATTCAATCAGGACTCATTGAAATCGGCAAACTGACATCTGACGGAAAAGATCTGACCCTTAGAATCTGCCAAAAAAATGATATTGTCGGGGAATTAACACTTTTCACTGAAGAACCGAGATATATGCTCAGTGCAAAGGTGCTAGAGGATGGCGAGGTGCTCGTCATTAATAAAAACAAGCTGGAAAAGGAACTCATCCAAAACGGTGCTTTGACATTTGAATTTATGAAATGGATGAGCACCCACCTCCGGAAAATCCAGTCTAAAATCAGGGATCTGCTTCTTCACGGCAAAAAGGGGGCGCTCTACTCCACTCTTATCCGTTTATCGAACAGCTACGGGGTGGAACGAAGCGACGGCATTCTGATTAATATCGCGCTGACAAATCAAGATTTGGCAAAGTTTTGCGCGGCGGCAAGGGAAAGCGTCAACCGTATGCTCGGAGACCTCCGCAAACAAGGGGTGATTTCGATAGACGAATCCGGAAAAATTATTTTGCACAAGCGGGACTATTTACGATGCGAGATTGAGTGTGAAAACTGTCCGCTGGAGATTTGCAATATTGACTGAAAAAACCAAGGACCGCCGGCGGTCCTTGGTTTTTTATCTAGTGATAAACAAACACATAACAGCAAAAAAGAAGCAGGCATTCACGATTTCCAGAATGCCGATCGTTTTCGCGGGCCAATCCCTTCCGTGAAAAAACCATGCCCGCAAACTGCTTGGGATAAAAGCAAGAAATGCCGATCCTGCTCCGAGAAGAGCGGATAAAAAGGGGAGCAGCAGGTGATATCCCCATGAACAGTATGCAAAAAACCTGTTCTTTCTCTCCCGGATCACCGACTTTACATAAAAAGAACTCCCGATAAAAAATAAAGCAGATTGCAAGAAAATAAACCAAGCCCAGCCGTCAAGGGTTCCCGCCCCCAGCCAGCAGCTCGCAAGCCCGCCTGAACAAAAGAACAAGACACCCGCAATATCATTCACTAGTGCTCGTTCGTTTTTTCGGCGGGCATAATACGTATGAATGAGAAAAAGCGGAAATAAAGAAACGCCAACCCAGATGAGCGCAGGCTTATAAAAGACAGGGATCATCAAAAAGCAGCAGGCCGGAACACCGTAATAACATATCCACTTTTGATAGGATTTAATCTGTTTCTTCTTCATGGCGAGTGTGATGGGGTAGACCATCAAGTAAAGGAAAAGAAAGCCTAGGAAAAGCGGAAGATGCCAGAAAACGGGACCTCCTTTGACCATCCCAAGCAAAAATGGAATCAGCAGCATCGCCCATGCGCCGTGCTGCTTCGGAATCAGCGCCTTCATCGAAATCCTCCTTTTTTATTTGATTATAAATGCAGTCACTCTCCTGATAAGTGACATACATCATACAGGCTGTGAAATACATCACTGCCGTACAGGCTCAATCGAGCTACACTAAAGCTATCCTTAGCACAGGAGGCTTTCCTATGAATCAGTGTGACTATTTATTGTTTCTGAAACAACTCCCTATGTTTAATGAAGTGCCTCTATCCATTGTCGAAACTTTGCTGAAAAACGGGACGTTTATCGGCGGTTCATCTGATCATGCTTCATCCTTTCTGCATTCTCAATCCGTTTATATTGTATTAAAAGGCAGTGTCCGTTTGATGGACAGCAGGCTCCCTGAAGGATCGAAAACCGTTGCGCTGTGGGAAAAAGGCGATGTGTTTCCGATTGATGAAAAAGGCGGGCTGTATTTATCGCCTTTTATTTCAGTCAATGCCTCTTCGGACATTCTTATTCTCAAAATCCCTTTTTATATATTTAAAAAAATGATGACTTACAACCCGCAGCTGCAAATGAATTTTTTGGCGGTACTTCAGCAAAATGTCTTTTGTTCCTATCAATTATTTTTGCGTTATCTGCATACATCACAAGATAAAAACGCCGAGCCCGGTTCTTAAATAGAACCGGTTTTTTTGATCTTTGAATGAAAAGCGGCTAATGACTCAGGTGTCCTGCCTGAACGCCGCCCTCATCACTTCCTGTGAAAGTCTGTTCCTTCTTCTCAGTGTGAACATTTTGTGAAAAAAGCAGAGTGTGTGACATAGTTCACAAGAAAACACGCTGTCTCTGTTTATAGTGAACTTAGCATCACCTGACTCGGAAGGAGTGAACGCTCATGAAGAAAAAGAAAATGAGTCCGTTGTTTAGGAGATTAAACTATTTCTCTCCTATTGAACACCATTCAAATAAACATAGCCAAACGACCCGCGAAGATCGCGATTGGGAGAATGTATACAGAAACAGATGGCAGTACGACAAAGTCGTGCGCTCAACCCACGGTGTCAACTGCACGGGGTCATGCAGCTGGAATATATATGTGAAAAACGGAATTGTTACGTGGGAAGGACAAAACTTGAATTATCCATCAACAGGCCCTGATATGCCTGATTTTGAACCGAGAGGCTGTCCGCGGGGGGCCAGTTTTTCTTGGTATATCTACAGCCCGCTCCGTGTGAAATATCCATACGTGCGCGGTGTGCTGATCAATTTATGGCGGGAAGCTCTGCAGGCTCATCAAAATCCATTGGAAGCCTGGAAATCAATCGTTGAAAACCCTGAAAAAGCGAAGTCTTATAAAAAAGCAAGAGGGAAAGGCGGTTTTGTGCGCGCTGAATGGCCGGAGGTACTGAAGCTGATTTCAGCCTCTCTGCTCTATACAGTCATGAAATACGGTCCAGATCGGAATGTCGGCTTTTCTCCGATTCCGGCCATGTCCATGCTCAGCCACGCCTCAGGCTCCCGATTTATGTCTTTAATCGGCGGCCCTATGCTCAGTTTTTATGATTGGTATGCGGATCTTCCTCCGGCATCCCCGCAAATTTGGGGTGACCAGACAGACGTTCCGGAAAGCAGTGATTGGTACAATTCAGGCTATATCATCACATGGGGCTCCAACGTTCCGTTAACAAGAACACCTGACGCGCATTTTTTGGCTGAGGCCCGCTATAAAGGCGCGAAGGTCATTTCGATCAGTCCGGATTTTGCGGAATCCTCAAAGTTCGCGGATGACTGGCTGAGTATCCGCCAAGGGACTGACGGGGCGCTTGCAATGGCCATGGGTCACGTCATTTTGCAGGAATTTTACGTGAACCAAGAGACGGAACGTTTCATTGACTATGCGAAGCAATACACGGATTTTCCATTTTTCGTCACCCTGTCGAAAGAAAATGGCGCATACACAGCGGGGCGGTTTCTGCATGCGAAGGACATTGGCCGCAAGACAGAGCATGACCAGTGGAAGCCTGCGGTCTGGAATGAACAGACAAACACATTTGCCATACCGCAAGGAACAATGGGCTCCCGCTGGGACGGGCAGCAGAAATGGAACCTGCACATGATCGATGAAGAAACCGGGGAACCGATAGAACCCCGTCTCTCTGTACTCGGAATAGAGGACGAAATCGGCACGGTGCGCATCCCGTATTTTTCAGATGACGGAAACAAAGTGCTTGAGCGGGATCTTCCTTTAAAAAAACTGAACCTGAACGGCGAAGAGGTTTGTGTCACGACCGTGTTTGACTTGATACTGGCCAACTATGGCGTGAACCGGGGCATCGGCGAACAATCAGCTGTCTCCTATGATGATCCTGAGCCGTTCACGCCTGCCTGGCAGGAAAAGATGACAGGAATCAAAAAAGAAGCCGTCATGAAGATTGCCAGAGAGTTTGCCCAAAATGCGATCGATACAGACGGCCGGTCCATGATTATCGTAGGAGCGGGGATTAACCACTGGTTCAACTCCGATACGATTTACCGGGCGGTGTTAAATCTTGTTTTGCTGGTAGGCGCCCAAGGTGTAAACGGAGGAGGCTGGGCTCACTATGTGGGGCAGGAAAAGCTCCGCCCTGCTGAAGGGTGGCAGACGATTGCAAATGCAAAGGACTGGGAGGGCGTGCCCAAGCTGCAAAACGGCACCTCATTTTTCTACTTTGCAACAGACCAGTGGCGATACGAGGACCAGCCGATCAATGACTTGGCTTCGCCGATCGCTGCGTCATCCCGCTACAAGCATCATGCCGATTACAATGTGCTGGCAGCGCGATTAGGGTGGCTGCCGTCTTATCCGACATTCAATCAAAACGGAATTGACCTATACAAAGAAGCTGAAAGAGCAGGGGCAGCAACACCTGAAGACGTTGGTGCGTACGTGGCCTCACAGCTTCAAGAGAAAAAGCTGAAATTCGCGATTGAAGATCCAGACCATGAAGCCAATTTCCCGAGGAATCTCTTCGTATGGCGGGCAAATCTGATTTCGAGTTCAGGAAAAGGGCATGAATATTTTCTCAAGCATCTGCTGGGGACGACAAATGGATTAATGAATGACGACAGCGACAGCATCCGCCCTGAAGAAATCAAATGGCGGGAGCAGGCGCCGGAAGGTAAACTCGACTTGTTAATCAATCTCGATTTTCGAATGGCCGGCACGGCGCTCTATTCCGATATCGTGCTTCCGGCGGCGACATGGTATGAAAAACACGATCTCAGCAGCACAGATATGCATCCGTTTATTCATCCTTTTGCTCCGGCCATCTCGGCCCCGTGGGAATCGAAGTCAGACTGGGATATTTTCAAAGCACTTTCAAAAGCCGTTTCTGATTTGGCAGAAGAAGTCGATATGGAGCCGGTGAAAGAAGTGGTCGCGACGCCGCTCCTTCACGACACCATGCAGGAACTGGCCCAGCCGTTCGGCAAAATCAATGACTGGAGCAAGGGCGAATGCGAAGCCATTCCGGGAAAAACGATGCCGAACATCCATGTTGTTGAGCGGGACTATAAACAAATTTTCGCCAAAATGACAGCGCTAGGTCCTCAAGCCGCCCTAAAACCGAGCGGAACAAAAGGGATGAGCTGGTCGATAGCCGCTGAATATGAATCACTCAAAAAGAGACTGGGAGAAATCACAACGGACAGCGTTGCCAAGGGATGTCCGAATATAAGTGAAGCGAAGCAGGCGGCAGAGGCAGTTTTAACCTTATCATCCACTTCAAATGGAAAAGTCGCTGTGAAAGCCTGGGAATCACTTGAAAACATCACAAACCTGAAGCTAAAAGACCTGGCGGAAGAGCGAGAGGAAGAATGCTTTACGTTCGAACAAATTACAGCCCAGCCAAAAACAGTCATCACGTCTCCGGCATTTACCGGCTCGGAAAAAGGGGGACGCAGGTACTCGCCGTTTACGACGAACGTAGAAAAATTAATCCCGTGGCGAACACTGACCGGCAGACAATCTTATTATGTCGATCATGAACTGATGATGGAATTCGGTGAAACGATGGCGACATTTAAACCGATCCTCCAGCATCGTCCGTTTCTAAGCAAACGGCCAGATCAAGAGGGCAAAGAAATCGTCCTTAATTATTTGACACCGCATAATAAATGGTCCGTCCACAGCATGTATTTCGATTCTTTACCGATGCTGACGCTGTTCCGCGGCGGGCCGACCGTGTGGATGAATAAAGATGATGCTGAGGACACGGATATCAAGGACAACGATTGGATTGAGTGCTTCAACCGAAATGGCGTTGTCGTCGCGAGAGCGGTTCTGTCTCACCGGATTCCTAAAGGAATGGCGTTTATGCACCATGCCCAGGACCGCCACATCAACGTACCCGGCACAAAACTGACGAATAACCGCGGAGGCACCCACAACAGCCCGACAAGGATTCACGTCAAGCCGACACAGATGATCGGGGGCTATGCCCAGCTCAGCTACGGCTTTAACTATTACGGTCCAACAGGGAATCAGCGCGACCTGAACGTCGTCATCCGCAAGCTGAAGGAGGTCGATTGGCTTGAAGATTAAAGCGCAAATCGGTATGGTCATGAACTTGGATAAATGCATTGGCTGCCACACGTGCAGCGTCACCTGCAAAAACACGTGGACAAACCGTGCCGGTGCGGAATATATGTACTTCAATAATGTAGAAACAAAGCCGGGCATCGGCTACCCGAAGCAATGGGAGGACCAGGACAAATATAAAGGCGGCTGGACATTGAAAAAAGGAAAGCTCGAGCTGAAATCCGGCCCGAAAACGAATCGGCTTGCAGGCCTTTTCTATAACCCAAACCAGCCGTCGATTGATGATTACTATGAACCTTGGAACTATGATTATGAAACATTAACAAACAGCCCGCAGAAAAAACACCAGCCGGTGGCGCGCCCGAAATCGTCGCTGACGGGGGATTTCATGAATATCGAATGGGGCCCGAACTGGGAGGATGACCTCGCAGGCGGCCATATTACAGGGCTTGAAGATCCAAACGTGCAAAAGATGGAGGAATCAATCAAAACAGAATTCGATGAGGTCTTTATGATGTATCTGCCGCGTATTTGTGAGCACTGCATCAACCCGGCGTGCGTTTCCTCTTGTCCGTCAGGCGCCATGTACAAACGCGAGGAGGACGGCATTGTGCTTGTGGATCAAAACGCGTGCCGTTCATGGCGATATTGCGTCTCATCCTGCCCTTATAAAAAAGTCTATTTTAACTGGCAAACGAACAAAGCGGAAAAATGCACCCTCTGCTTTCCGCGCCTGGAGGCCGGACTGCCGACCATCTGCTCCGAGACGTGTGTAGGCAGAATACGCTACCTCGGCGTCATGCTGTATGACGCGGACAAAGTGGAGGAAGCGGCATCTGTTGAAAATGAAAAGGATCTCTACCATTCCCAATTGGACGTTTTTCTTGATCCGAATGATCCTGAGGTTGCCAAGCTGGCAAAAGAACAAGGCATCCCGGCTGAATGGATAGAGGCTGCTCAGCAATCGCCGATCTATAAAATGATCATTGACTGGAAGATTGCGCTGCCGCTTCACCCTGAGTACCGCACACTGCCGATGGTTTGGTACATTCCGCCGCTGAGCCCGATTATGAATCTCTTTGAAGGAAAAGGCAGCCAGCAATCTGCGGAAGATATTTTTCCGGCTATCGACCAAATGAGAATTCCGATTGACTATTTGGCGCAGCTTTTAACGGCTGGTGATACGGATCATATTCGGTCAACGTTAAAGAAAATGTCTGTCATGCGCCAGTATATGAGAGCGGTCCAGACGAATAAATCCATCGACCCGGCACTGATCTCCAGCGTCGGCTTAACAGAACAGCAAATTGAAGACATGTATCGGCTGCTTGCGATCGCAAAATATGATGATCGCTTTGTGATTCCAAGCAGCCACCGAGAAGAAGTGTCTGATTTATACGCTGAACAAGGGAGCTGCGGCTTATCATTTTCAGGCGGCCCCGGCTCTTGTTTTTAATTTTTGATAAATGAGGTGTAACAAGATGAACACCACAGACCGGCAAATCACGTTCTCCGCTCTTTCCTGTCTTCTGTCTTATCCAGACGAAGAGTGGAGAGCCGAGCTTCCCGATTGGAAGGCTCTTACCCATGAAATCGGCAACCGACAAATCCGGGAGCTGCTGCTGCACTTTTTCGAGGCGTCAGCCAGCTTTTCTCATGAAGCGCTGATTGAACACTATGTCTATACGTTCGACTTCGGGAAAAAAACGAATATGTACGTCACCTACTTTAACTCAGGCGAGCAAAGGGAACGCGGTATTGAATTGCTGCATTTAAAAAACACCTACCAGCAATCCGGTTTCCTGCCGACAGACAAAGAGCTGCCTGATTATCTCCCGCTTATGCTGGAATTTGCCGCGGTTGCGGAGATTGAAGCTGCGAATAGCGTGTTTGAAAAGTATTTGTCCAATGTGAGGGAGCTGGCATCCCGCCTCGAAAAAAATGCCAGTATCTATGCGGAGCTGCTGCACGTGCTACTGGCCGCGCTGGAACACATCGGCGTACGTGAAGGCGTTGAAGGGGCTGTTCAGCCATGAGCGGGCAGATCCTGTGGGGCGTGATGCCATACATTGTCATGACGTTCTTCATCGGCGGCCATATTTACCGCTATCAGCATGACCAATTTGGCTGGACCGCGAAATCAAGCGAGCTGTTAGAAAAGAAAAAACTTGCGGCAGGCAGCACCCTTTTTCACTGGGGCATGCTGTGCGTTATCGGCGGGCATGTCATGGGCATTCTGATCCCGGAAGCCGTGTACGCTTCCATTGGCATTTCAGAGCATGTGTATCACAAAATGGCGATTGGCGCGGGCCTGCCTGCCGGAATCGCGGCATGTACCGGACTTTTCATCCTGACGTACAGAAGGCTGTTTGACAAAAGAATCCGCAAAACCAGCTCGCCATCGGATATCCTTACGCTTATTCTGCTGCTGTTTATGATGCTGTCGGGCCTTGCCGCCACATTTCTCAACATTGATTCGAAAGGATTTGATTACCGGACAACAGTCGGACCGTGGTTTAGGGAGATCTTTTTGTTCAGGCCTGACGCCTCTTTGATGGAGAAGGTCCCGATATGGTTTAAGCTTCATATCATAATCGGATACGTCGTTTTAATCCTCTGGCCGTTTACGAGACTGGTTCACGTGTTCAGTCTCCCGCTCAAATATCTGACACGAAGCTATGTCGTGTATCGGAAACGCTCGTAAAAATCCCCCTTGCAAGAGGGGATTTTTTGAAAACATAAGATATTTTCTGCCAAGGCAATAGCTGGGCGGCCGGGTATCCTGTTATGTTTGTAGGTGGAAATGACATCATCTAAAAAAGGAGAGTGAAGAATGAAACGAATTTTACTCATTTTAACTGCTTGTCTTATCACAAGCGCCGGAGTTCTGACACTCAGACATTCTCACGTATTAACCGGCGGCACAGCCGGATTGTCACTAAGCCTGTCATACTTGTTTCATTCCTCGTTTGCCATGATCTTCTCTCTGGTCAATATTCCGTTTTATGTATTTTCTCTCATCAGAATGGGCATTACATTCACCTTATCCACTGTATTTGCAGTCACAACGCTGACTCTGTTTACAAGCGCGGATCATTGGCTGCCGTCTGTCTCATTTTCACCGCTTGCCGGGGCGATTTGCGGCGGGACGCTGATCGGGTTTGGCTTGTCGCTCAGGTTTATCATCAGGCATCGCTCGGGGGCGCCAATATTCTCGCTTTATTTCTGCAAAAGCGCTACGGATGGAATCCGGGTACAGTTAATTTTCTCTTCGATTTTGGCGTAGTGCTGGCCGGCATTTTCTCCGTCGGATTGCTGAAAGGCCTCTTCTCCCTAGTGTCGATTGCAGCGACGGGTTTGATCGTCGGCTTCTTCAAAAATAAAATCAAAAGCAGCTATTCACTCAAGCCCGGGTTACTCCGGAACATCACACCCGGCCAATCACAGGAAGCATCATCTTAAGCCTTTCCGCCTCGCGCGGAGGGGATTTTTTTGAAAGGTTTACAGACTAGGGAAAAGAGGTATAAGGAGGTAATTGAATCAGATTGGAGAGAGTGAGGATGCTGAAAAGGAAACTGGAATTTTTCTTTTTATATATCATGCTCATCGGGGCTTATATCATATGGTTTTTTCCGGTTTCCAGGCTTGAGTTTTACGGAGGATTGCTTTGCTATGTCAGCATTATTTTGTTCAGCATCTATTCGTTAATTCTTGAAAACCGCACCTCGCAGCACACGCTGTTATGGATCCATATTCTCGTCTTTTTTCCTATCATCGGCTATATGTTTTATCTGTTTTCCGGACAGCTTTATGTGAAGGGAAAGCTTTTTAAAACAAAACGAATGTACAACCGGGAAAAGCTCAGGAAGCTGTTTGACAGGGAGGAAACGCCGGAAGTGACAGGTCTTAAGGACAATCAGGAAAGGTTCTTTACGTATTCCATCAGGGCTGCCCATATGAATATCAATACGAAAAGCGATATCAAAGTGCTGAAAAACGGCGAAGAAACCTTTCCCGATATTTTCAAAGCGATGCGGAAAGCGGAATCTTATATACATATTGAATACTACATGTTCAAGTCGGACATGCTCGGCCGCGGCATGATGGACATTATGATGGAAAAAGCGCGTCAAGGTGTCGAGGTGCGGTTTTTATACGACGCCGCAGGAAGCATCAAGCTGGCAAGAAGAGATATCATGAAAATGAAACAAGCGGGAGTGGACATCGTTCCGTTTTCTCCGCTGAAATACGGGTTTTTCAACCAAAAATTGAATTTCAGAAATCACCGGAAAATCGTAGTCATCGACGGGAAAATCGGTTTTGTGGGCGGATTAAATGTCGGGAAGGAGTATATCAGCAGAGATCCGTATATCGGGTTTTGGAGAGACACTCACCTCCGGCTGGAAGGAGAAATTGTGCAAACGCTTCACGCCATCTTTATGCTGGATTGGGAATACGTCTCCAGTGAAGTGTTAATAGATCAAGAGAAATACAATATGCCTGTTCCCGTGGAGGGAGGGGGCATATATCAAATTGTCGCGACAGGCCCCGACATGAAGGAAAGCATGAGCGACCTCTATTATGAAATGATTACTTCAGCCCAGAAATCAATCTGGATCGCCACGCCTTATTTTGTCCCGAATGAGTCCATTCGCACGGCGCTGAAAGCGGCGGCGACAAAAGGAGTAGAAGTAAGGGTTATGGTGCCGGAGACGAACGACAGCTTTTTGACGCAATACGCGTCGAGGTCCTATTTCCCGGAGCTGCTTCTTGAGGGCATTGAAGTGTACTCCTACCAAAAAGGCTTCATGCATCAAAAGGTGATGATTGTTGATGGTGATCTCGCCTCGGTCGGCACAGCGAATATGGACATGCGCAGCTTCCAGCTCAACTTTGAAGTGAACGTGTTCTTCACGGATGCCGAAGCGATACACACCCTTGAAGACCATTTTGAAGAGGATATGCTGGACAGTGAAAAACTCACCCCTGTCGCCTTTTACAAAAGAGGGGTGACCGACCGGACAAAAGAATCCTTTGCCCGTCTATTTTCAGGCGTTCTGTAAGAAAAAGAAATCTGATCTTTAAATACAGACAGTGTATAGTATAATTGAGAAAAATTATCAGTTATTTATGCATTGGAGGAAGATAGGGTGTTGCGGCAATTTTTTTCATACTATAAACCATATAAAACGTTGTTCTTTCTCGACTTTTTTTCGGCGATCGCGGGAGGCTTAATGGAGCTGAGTTTTCCTTTAATCGTCAATTATTTTATTGATACCTTGCTTCCGGGCAGGGACTGGGGCCTGATCATCGCGACTTCAATCGGATTATTTGCGGTGTACGCGCTCAGCTCGGCTCTCCAGTATATCGTGACATACTGGGGGCATATGCTCGGGATCAATATCGAGACCGATATGAGAAAATCGCTTTTTGACCATTTGCAAAAGCTCTCGTTCAAATTTTACGACAACAACAAGACGGGAACGCTCATGTCGAAGCTGACGAACGATTTAATGTACATCGGCGAAGTTGCCCATCACGGCCCGGAAGATTTATTCATTGCCATCATGACCATTCTCGGGGCGTTCGGGGTGATGCTGTTTATTAACTGGCAGCTGGCATTACTAACATTTATCATCATGCCGATTGTCATATGGCTCGCGCTTTATTTCAACAAAAAAATGACCAAAGCGTTTACCGCGCTGAACAAAGATATCGGAGCCTTCAGCGCGCGTGTGGAAAATAACATCGGCGGCATCAGGCTCGTGCAGGCGTTCGGCAATGAAGCGTTTGAAAAAGAACGCTTCGCCGTCAACAATCAGCGTTTCCGTATCACAAAGCTTTCCTCATACAAAATCATGGCGAAAAACGGTTCAATCAGCTACATGCTGACTCGGTTTGTCACATTGTTTGTCCTTTTGTGCGGAACGTGGTTTGTCATTCGCGGTTCCTTATCGTACGGGGAATTCGTGGCGTTTGTGCTCCTGACGAATGTGCTGTTCAGGCCCATTGACAAAATTAACGCCATTATCGAAATGTATCCAAGGGGCATCGCCGGTTTTAAAAGCTATATGGAACTGATGGAGACAGAGCCGGATATCCAGGATTCTCCTGATGCGAGAGATGTTTCCGCTCTGGGGGGCAATATCCGCTATGAACATGTTTCGTTTGGCTATGACGACCATCACAGTGTTTTCGATGACATAAACCTATCCATTCAAGCAGGGGAAACGGTTGCGTTCGTCGGTCCGTCAGGCGCGGGAAAATCAACGCTTTGCAGTCTGCTTCCGCGCTTTTATGAAGCATCGGAGGGCAACATTACGATCGACGGCATCAGTATTAAAGACATGACGCTGTCTTCACTGCGGGGGCAGATTGGCGTCGTGCAGCAGGACGTTTTCTTGTTCTCGGGCACGCTTAGAGAGAATATTGCATATGGCCGTCTGGACGCATCAGAAGAGGAAATTTGGCAGGCTGTGAGGCAGGCGCACCTGGAAGAGCTCGTCCATCACATGCCGGATGGATTGGATACCATCATCGGTGAAAGGGGCGTGAAGCTTTCCGGCGGGCAAAAGCAGCGCTTGTCCATTGCGCGGATGTTCTTGAAAAATCCGTCGATCCTGATTCTCGACGAAGCGACCTCGGCTCTTGATACAGAAACAGAAGCGGCGATCCAAAAGGCGCTGCAAGAATTGTCCGAGGGGCGCACCACGCTCGTGATCGCCCACAGGCTGGCGACGATCAAAGACGCGGACAGAATTGTGGTCGTCACAAAGAACGGAATTGAAGAGCAAGGGCGCCATCATGACCTGATTGAAGCCGGCGGTCTTTACAGCAGGCTGCATCAGGCGCAATTCGGGCAAATGGTGCAGGGTTAGAAAATATTATTCCAGTCTAGGCATTCCGCTGTTTCACGAGCTAACGAATGAAAAAAAGCTGCGGTTAAAAGGGCTGAAACAATTTGGACAGGCGGTTCAGCTTCATTATGTATGACCATAAGAAAAAGGATAGACATCGACGTCTATCCTTTTTATATGTAAGTCAGAGCGCTTCTTTTTCAGCAGGCTCGATGATATTTTGAAACTTTTCAACCAGCTGGGACGCTTTTGTTCCTTCCACTACAATGAGATATTCCTTTTCATCATGAGCCATACGGAACGTCTCAAGCTCAATTAAGTTTTTGATTTTGCACATCGTTTTCTTCGAATAAATATAGACCTCGTGGCTGCCGGAATGGCACATTTTATAAAGATGAATCAAATTTCTTAAAGTAAATGCCTGTGCGGCTACTTTTAGAGACTTGATATTTTTCATGTTCTTTCTCCTCCATCATTGTTGTCTTATATAGCGTATGTTCCCAGGGCGGACGAATCTTAAACCTGATAATGCACATTTATGATTTCCATTGCAGTGTGCCGCCGCCGATGCGTTTGACCCCGCGGATGGAGCTTAATTCATCCATCAGGCGGAGAAGCGCTTTGTCTTTCTGCTTTGCTTCAATCATGAAATCAATATTGGTCCCCCATTGCCTAAAGCGTTCCAACAGCGGCAGCAAAAAGTTGGCGTCAACATAATCGGCATGGCTGCGTATGGCTTGCTCCGATTTTGGAGAGGACAGGTGAACCTTCGGCTGCAGCCCAATCCGCTCCCACGTTTTGATCATCCGGGGCAGTGCTTCATTCAGGTCTGCCTGATCATCTGGATTGGCGTAAAAATGATGAAAGTCAAAGACGAATGGAACGTCCTCTTGTTCGCAAACCTGTAGCGTTTCTTCCGTCGTATATGTTTTATCGTCATTCTCAAGCGTCATCCGCTGTTTGATTTGCTTAGGCAGCTGCTTTATATTTTGTTGAAATTGTGCAGTGGCGGTTTCTTTATTTCCGTAAGCGCCGCCGATATGAATGTTGATAACAGAGCGATCAGCAATGCCCATGGCATCAAGCATGCGGTAGTGATACGCCATATCGGTTACCGCATTTTTTGTGACGTTTTCCTTCGGGCTTGTAAACAGGGTGAATTGGTTTGGATGGAAGCTTGTTCGCAGATGATGTGTTTTGACAAGCTCCCCGATCTCCCGAAACTCTTTTTGAAACGGTGTTACAAAATCCCACATGACATCGGGATGCGTGGCCAGCGGAACAATCGAACTGGAAAAACGGTACAAAGGAATGCTGTGGCCGATGATATAGTGAAGGGTTCTCAGTGTATTTTGCAAATTGGCTTTTGTCACGGACAGCAGGGCTTCTTTTCTTTCATCCTTTGCAAGCTTGGAATAACGCGCGAATGTCAGTGTTTTAGCGGGAGACGCATCCCAAAGGCTCATCGCGTTTGAAACGAACCCGAATCTGAAAATCATAGGAACTCTCCTTTATAAAAAATAAGATAATGCTCTGCCAAGCCATTCCGCCGGACGCTGCCTGAACGTGCGCTTTTTGAAATTTTCCTTTGTCAGCAGCTCCGACCTTTTCATATCCTCTTCAATCGTGGCATAGACTTCTTTTGTAAATGCCTCATTATCAATTTCAACATTCACTTCTTCATTTAAAAAAAAGCTTCGCTGATCAAAATTGGCGGTTCCAATGATACTGAAATGATCGTCAATGATCAGGGCTTTCACATGATAAAACCCCTGATAAAAACGGTAGATCAGGCAGCCGGCATCCAAGAGCTCCGAATAATAGGTATAAGCTGCTTCTCGGACCAGCGGATGATCTGATTTCATCGGTACGATGATCGTAACAGCTACACCGTTTTTTCTGGCTTTGACCAAGGCCTGCTGAAGCGGTTTTGTCGGAATATAATACGGTGTACAAATGGTAATGCGTTTTTTTGCCTGCGCGATATTTGCCAAATACGTTTTTTCAAGAGAATAACCGTCAGTCGCATAAATCTTATGAGAGATATTCCCTTGCGGAAGATCCGGGCAAACATCCGTGCCAAGTTCGATTCCGGTATTTCGTTTCAGATCGGAAGCGAAAAGCGTTTGAAGATCATGCACCCCTTCTCCTTTTATACGCAGATGATAATCCTCCCAATTGCCGAACTTCGCCTTCTTTCCAAGGTATTCCTCAGCGATGTTAAACCCGCCGATATAACCGATTTTTCCGTCTATCACAGCGATTTTCCGGTGATTCCGTTTCTGCATATGAAAAAAGAAAAAAGGAAAACGAGGTTTGTTCAGAAAATGCACATGAACCCCGGCATTTTTCATCGTCTCCAGCGCCGGTTTTTTGATTTTTTGGCAGCCGGACCAGTCCAGCAGCAAATAAACTGAAACACCGGCTTGGGCTTTTGTTTTCAGCAGCGTAAACATATTGTGGCTGACCTCATCGTTTTTCATAATAAAAAACATCACGTGAACAGAGGAAGCGGCCTGGCTGATATCTTTCATCATCCGTTCCACAAGATCAGCACCGCAGTGGATCAATTCGATATCACTCTCCTTTTTTGAAAAAACAGGCTCGTACGCGTTTTTTTTGTAAACGGCACGCCCCATGAAGATATCAAACAGTATGAAAGCCAATAGTATAATGCCAATGATAAGAATCACGAAAAATATCTTCATCCCGGCACTCCTTTCTGTAGTAAGGGTAGTGTGCCCTAACAGCGGGAATTTAATTATTGACTGAACACTCATTCATTATTTATCATAAAGGTAATCTTATACAGATTCGGAGGTAGGGGATCGCGGTCTTTATCAGTAAAAAGGGGGAATTGAAATGAGCGGCTTTCTCATCGCAAATGCATTGTTATTTCTGGTTGTAACCGCTTACGCTGTTTATTTATTTGTCTACTTGGTCAAAACGAGACTGGCCTACATCAGACTCGGGCAGAAAGAACATCTTGATAAACGGATCAGGGAACGGCTTCGTGCCATATGGGTGAATGTATTCGGACAGAAAAAACTGCTGAAGGACAAGAAAAGCGGAATCATTCACGTCATGTTTTTCTACGGGTTTATATTGGTTCAGTTTGGAGCAATTGACTTTATTATTAAAGGACTGGCTCCCGATCGGAATCTGCCGCTTGGCCCTGTTTATCCCGCCTTCACCTTTTTTCAGGAAATCGTTACGTTTCTCATTTTAATCGCTGTAGTCTGGGCATTCTACAGACGTTATATTGAAAAACTCGTCAGGCTGAAACGGGGTTTCAAAGCAGGACTTGTTCTCATTTTTATCGGAGGATTAATGCTGACGGTTCTGCTTGGAAACGGGATGAATCTGATCTGGCATGGGCATGGGCTTTCATCGAGCGAGCCGATTGCATCAGGTATTGCGTTTTTGCTTGGCGGAGTAGGAGAAACAGGGGCAGCGGTGATTTTCTATATCGCATGGTGGATGCATCTTCTATTTTTGCTGAGCTTTTTGGTATACGTGCCGCAGTCAAAGCATGCCCATTTAATCGCCGGCCCTGCCAATGTCTTTTTCAATAGGATGGAATCTGCCGGAAAGCTTGAAAAAATAGATTTTACCGATGAAACGAAAGAAAGCTACGGCGCGGGAAAAATTGAAGATTTCAGGCAGTCCCAGCTGCTTGATCTGTACGCGTGTGTTGAGTGCGGCCGCTGTACCAATATGTGTCCGGCAACAGGCACCGGAAAAATGCTGTCGCCGATGGACTTGATTTTGCGTCTCAGGAATCATCTCACAGAAAAAGGCGCCGCCGTCACCTCACGCTCGCCATGGGTGCCCGCGGCAGCATTTCGGCATACGAAAGGCAATCAGCTGGCGGCGGCCTCATCAGGAAGCGGATCGCAGGAAGCCGCAGCCGCGCTTGAAAACCATCCGAGCTTGATCGGCGACGTCATCACAGAGGAAGAAATTTGGGCGTGCACGACTTGCAGAAACTGTGAGGATCAATGCCCGGTCATGAACGAACATGTGGATAAAATCATTGACCTTCGCCGCTACCTTGTGCTGACAGAAGGGAAAATGGACAGTGACGCACAGCGCGCTATGACCAGTATCGAGCGGCAGGGAAATCCGTGGGGACTCAACCGCAAGGAACGTGAAAATTGGCGTGACGCGGCGCCGGATACCGAGATTCCGACCGTAAAAGAAATGAAAAAAGAGGGAAAGGAATTTGAGTACCTTTTCTGGGTCGGTTCCATGGGGTCTTACGACAACAGAAGCCAGAAAATCGCGGTCTCCTTTGCCAAGCTGCTCAATCAAGCGGGCGTGTCCTTCGCGATCCTCGGCAATAAAGAAAAAAATTCAGGGGATACGCCGCGCCGCCTTGGAAATGAATTTTTGTTCCAAGAGCTGGCTGAAAAGAATATTTCTGAATTTGAAAAAAATGATGTCAAAAAAATCGTTACGATTGACCCGCACGCATACAATTTATTTAAAAACGAATATCCGGATTTCGGCTTTGAAGGCGAGGTTTTTCATCATACAGAAGTATTGGCTGAGCTGGTGAAGAACGGGAAATTAAAACCGCAGCACCCTCTTCAAGAGACGATTACCTTCCATGATTCGTGCTACTTGGGACGGTACAACGAAGTCTATGATCCGCCGAGGGAGATTTTGAAAGCCATCCCGGGCGTGCAGCTGATTGAAATGGAGAGAAACCGGGAAACCGGCATGTGCTGCGGCGCCGGCGGAGGATTAATGTGGATGGAGGAAGAAACGGGCAACAGGATTAACGTCGCCAGAACAGAGCAAGCGCTCGCGGTCACCCCATCGGTGATCAGCTCCGGCTGTCCGTACTGTCTCACGATGCTTGGGGACGGCACAAAGGCAAAAGAAGCCGAAGACCGGGTCAAAACGTATGATGTCGCCGAGCTTCTGGCCCAATCTGTCTTAGGCGCTGATATGAAAATGGGGGAGAAGCAATGAATTTTTCATTGTCAGAAGAACACGAGATGATAAGGAAATTGGTGCGCGATTTTGCGAAGCATGAGGTGGCCCCGTCAGCAGCAGAACGCGACGAACAAGAACGCTTCGATCACGAGCTGTTTCGGGAGATGGCGAATTTAGGGCTGACGGGAATTCCATGGCCTGAAGAATACGGGGGAATCGGAAGTGACTATCTGGCCTACGTCATCGCGGTGGAGGAGCTGTCAAAAGTGTGCGCCTCCACCGGTGTGACGCTTTCCGCCCATATCTCTCTTTGCAGCTGGCCGATCTTTGCCTTTGGGACGGAAGAACAGAAGGCAGAGCACTTAACACAGCTGGCCCTCGGAGAGAAGATCGGCGCTTTCGCTTTGACTGAAGCGGGGTCCGGTTCTGACGCCGGCGGCATGAAAACAACTGCTGAACGAATCGGTGATGACTATGTGTTAAATGGCTCCAAAGTGTTTATTACAAACGGCGGGATCGCGGATATTTACATTGTTTTTGCAGTCACGGATCCCGAGAAAAAGAAAAAAGGCATCTCCGCTTTTATTGTAGAAAAGGATTTCGAAGGATTTTCTGCAGGCAAGAAAGAAAAGAAAATGGGAATCCGTTCGTCTACGACAACGGAAATCACATTCGAAGATTGTGTTGTGCCCGCAGCAAACCGTCTAGGAGAAGAAGGGGAAGGCTTCAAAATCGCGATGAAGACGCTTGACGGAGGCAGAAACGGCATTGCCGCTCAAGCCGTAGGCATCGCTCAGGGGGCGCTTGATGCGGCGGTTCAATATGCAAAAGAGAGAAAGCAATTCGGTAAATCGATCGCCGAGCATCAGGGCATCGCTTTTAAACTCGCGGATATGGCTACAATGACAGAAGCTTCAAGGCTATTGACCTATCAGGCGGCATGGCTTGAATCGTCAGGCCTTCCATATGGAAAAGCTTCCGCCATGTCCAAACTGCTGGCGGGGGATACGGCGATGAAGGTGACGACCGAAGCCGTGCAGATCTTCGGCGGCTACGGCTATACAAAAGATTATCCGGTTGAACGCTTTATGCGTGATGCGAAAATCACGCAAATCTATGAAGGCACTCAAGAAATTCAAAGACTGGTCATCTCCAGAATGCTCGCGGATTGACGCAAAACATCTGTCAGGCGGATCACTCTTGTAAAATTATTTAAATTAACGCTGTTAAGGGTAGCATATTCTGTTTTATTTTGTTTATAATGAGAGGTATGGTTTGTATAAGAACGATACAAAAACGCTTTCATTATTGATAAAACAGATACATATAAGTAATAGAAAGGGAGTGTCCGACCTTGGGTATCAAACAATATTCACAGGAAGAGCTAAAGGAAATGGCTTTAGTCGAAATCGCTCACGAATTATTTGAAGAACATAAAAAACCAGTTCCTTTTCAGGAGCTTTTAAATGAAATTGCATCTTTGCTTGGCGTGACAAAAGAAGAGCTTGGAGACCGCATCGCTCAATTTTATACAGATTTAAACATTGACGGCCGCTTCCTCGCGCTTTCTGACCAGACTTGGGGGCTTCGCAGCTGGTATCCGTATGATCAGCTTGACGAAGAAACGCAGCCGACCGTAAAAGCGAAAAAGAAAAAAGCGAAGAAAGCAGTCGAAGAAGATCTTGATCTTGACGAGTTTGAAGAGATCGACGAAGACGACATTGATTTGGATGAAGTCGAGGAACAACTTGATCTTGATACCGATGATTTTGACGATGAAGATCTTGATGAAGACGACGACGAACTTGAGATCGAAGAAGATCTGATTGATGAAGATGAAGAAGACGAAGAAGACGACGACGATAAGGATCTCAAATCGTAAAAGCCCATCTTTAAAACAATCTTGACTTTCAAAGTCGAACTATGTAGTATGTATTTTGGGCTCTTCAAAAACGAAGAGAGAACATAGTGCGTTTATGCTCCCTTTCAAGAAATTGAAAGGGAGCTTTCTTATTTTCACCCCTCATTTTTCTTAATAAATCATTTAAAAGGCTAAATGATTTTCTATAAAACAGTACATTTTAAAAATGTAGCCAAGAGCGAAGAGAGGAGCAAACGAAATGACGAAATATATTTTTGTAACAGGGGGAGTCGTATCCTCACTTGGAAAGGGTATTGTAGCAGCTTCATTAGGACGTTTGCTGAAAAACCGCGGAATGAACGTGACAATTCAAAAATTCGATCCATACATCAACGTCGACCCGGGAACAATGAGCCCGTATCAGCACGGTGAAGTATTCGTAACGGATGACGGCGCTGAAACAGATCTGGACCTTGGTCACTATGAGCGTTTTATCGATATCAACCTGAATAAATTCAGCAACGTGACAACAGGTAAAATTTATTCAACAGTTCTTAAAAAAGAACGACGCGGAGACTACCTTGGCGGAACTGTACAGGTTATCCCGCACATCACAAACGAGCTGAAAGACCGTGTTTACCGCGCGGGGAAAGAAACAAACGCAGATGTCGTTATTACAGAAATCGGCGGAACTGTCGGGGACATCGAATCACTGCCATTCCTTGAAGCGATCCGCCAAATGAAGAGCGACATCGGCCGTGAAAATGTCATGTACATCCACTGTACGCTTGTACCTTACATTAAAGCTGCGGGCGAATTGAAAACAAAACCGACACAGCACAGTGTAAAAGAATTGCGCAGCTTGGGCATTCAGCCAAACATCATCGTCGTTCGTACAGAAATGCCGATTTCTCAAGATATGAAAGATAAAATCGCGCTATTCTGCGACATTGATACAAAAGCGGTTATCGAGTGTGAGGATGCGGACAACCTTTACTCCATTCCGCTTGAGCTTCAAAAACAAGGGCTTGATAAGCTTGTTTGCGAGCACATGCGATTGGAATGCAAAGAAGCGGAAATGTCCGAGTGGAATGAGCTTGTTAACAAGGTCAGCAATCTGTCTCAAACGATCACGATCGGCCTTGTCGGTAAATACGTTGAGCTTCCTGACGCGTACATCTCTGTCGTTGAATCACTTCGCCATGCGGGCTATGCGTTCGACACAGATGTAAAAGTGAAATGGATCAACGCGGAAGAAGTAACAGAAAGCAACATTGAAGAGCTTACAAGCGGAACGGACGGCATCATTGTGCCGGGCGGATTCGGAGACCGCGGTGTTGAAGGCAAAATTGTCGCAACAAAATACGCGCGCGAAAACAACATTCCGTTCTTGGGCATTTGCCTGGGCATGCAGGTTGCGTCTATTGAATACGCACGAAACGTATTGGGCTTAAAAGGCGCTCACTCAGCGGAAATTGATCCGTCAACTCAATACCCGATCATCGACCTTCTACCTGAACAGAAGGATGTTGAGGATCTCGGCGGAACGCTTCGTCTCGGCCTTTACCCTTGTAAGCTTGAAGAAGGCACAAAAGCCTTTGAAGTGTATCAGGATGAAGTGGTGTATGAGCGCCACCGCCACCGCTATGAATTCAACAACGAATTCAGACAGCAAATGGAAGATCAAGGCTTCGTTTTCTCAGGCACAAGCCCTGACGGACGCCTTGTTGAAATCATCGAGCTGAAAGACCACCCTTGGTTCGTGGCTTCTCAGTTCCACCCAGAGTTCAAATCAAGACCGACAAGACCTCAGCCTCTATTCAAAGGCTTTATCAGAGCGTCTGTCGAAGCTGCAAATCAGAAGTAATAAAAAAGACTTGCCGTTTTTATTAAAAGCGGGCAAGTCTTTTTTATTTGTTTCCGGCAAGATACAGCATGTACAATGTATTATGCATACTCTTGCAAAATTTCTTTTAATGTAAACGATAAAGCATGGTAGACATACAGTGCCGTCATTAAAGAGGGAAATCCGTAACGGGTGCCGCTTTCATCGGGAACAAGCGGCATTTTTAATTTGGAATCAATATGCACATCACAATATTGTTCAATTCCCGCGCTGTCTTTAGCTGCCGGCGATACGCATACGATTCCCGCACCCTTTTCATAAAGCTCTTTCGCGAGCGCCTGCTCTTCGGCAGTGCCCGCCCCTGAGCAAAACATCAGCACCCTGTCGCTTTCTGTCACTTCATCAGCGCTTTCTGGAAAGGGTTTGACGGAAGGCAGCGGCTCTGTGCTTTCGGCAGCCTCATATAAGACGCCCTGAAGCTCATTTGCTCCGTATATGTATATGGAATGCCCGCTGATCACCGCTTGAGCAAGCAGCCGTGCCCCATCTTCAATCGCGTCAGATTCCTTATCCTGAATGCGGGAAAAAATACCTGTTAACTGCGTCGTAAATATTTTCAACATAAGTGAATCCTCCTTTATAACGTACAATATCATTATACAACAAAAGAGAAAATGCTCAGAAAATGTCGTAAAGTAGACTATTATAATTAAAGGAAATAGGAAAATCAAACAGAATACATACACTACTGCTTACTTTTGACGAAAATCATAATATTGGGGTGTAAAATGATGAATGAAAAAATTTTAATCGTTGATGATCAATACGGCATACGTATTTTGCTTAACGAAGTATTCAATAAAGAAGGCTACCAGACGTTTCAGGCTGCAAACGGCCTGCAGGCGCTTGACATCGTGACAAAAGAACGGCCCGACCTTGTGCTTCTGGACATGAAAATTCCCGGCATGGACGGAATTGAAATTTTAAAACGGATGAAGGTCATTGACGAAAACATTCGGGTGATCATCATGACGGCATACGGAGAACTCGACATGATCCAGGAATCAAAGGAACTGGGCGCTTTGACGCATTTTGCGAAGCCTTTTGATATCGATGAAATCAGAGATGCCGTGAAAAAATATCTGCCCCTGAAGTCTAATTAACAAAGAAGATACAAATGAATGATGTCATTGTGTTGCCCATTTGTCGAAAAGTTGGTATTCTAGTTATGGAGAAAAAGCGATCTGAGTATTTACATATGACAGCAATATATGGGTCATGCTAGGGTGGAAAGCTTTTTTCGCTAGAAGACAATCAGGCTACATAAGGAGGACATTCGACATGCCTTTAGTTTCTATGACGGAAATGTTGAATACAGCTAAAGAAAAAGGGTACGCTGTAGGACAATTTAACTTAAACAACCTTGAGTTTACTCAAGCGATTTTACAAGCAGCTGAAGAAGAAAAATCTCCAGTGATCCTTGGTGTTTCCGAAGGTGCGGGACGCTACATGGGCGGCTTCAAAACAGTCGTAGCTATGGTAAAAGCACTTATGGAAGAGTACAAAGTGACAGTTCCTGTTGCGATTCACTTAGACCACGGTTCAAGCTTTGAATCTTGTGCGAAAGCGATTCATGCAGGTTTCACATCTGTCATGATCGACGCTTCTCACCATCCATTTGAAGAAAACGTTGAAACAACTTCTAAAGTTGTTGAGCTTGCTCATTTCCACGGAGTATCTGTAGAAGCTGAGCTCGGAACAGTCGGCGGACAAGAAGATGACGTTATCGCTGAAGGCGTAATCTACGCTGACCCTAAAGAGTGCCAAGAACTTGTTGAGCGCACTGGCATCGACTGCCTTGCACCTGCATTAGGTTCTGTTCACGGCCCTTACAAAGGCGAACCAAACCTTGGTTTCAAGGAAATGGAAGCTATCGGTAAAACAACTGGTCTGCCATTAGTTCTTCACGGCGGTACTGGAATTCCGACTGCTGACATCAAAAAATCAATTTCACTTGGTACAGCTAAAATCAACGTAAATACTGAAAACCAAATTTCTTCTGCAAAAGCTGTTCGCGATACATTGGCAGCGAAGCCTAACGAATACGATCCTCGTAAATACCTTGGACCTGCTCGTGAAGCGATTAAAGAAACAGTTATCGGTAAAATGCGTGAATTTGGTTCTTCAAACCAAGCTTAATTTAATTGGAACTTTTATAGCCGCCTGACAGCTTGACAGGCGGTTTTCCGTCTATCTTTAGAAAGCGCAATCATATTTGCAATTCAGAAAAATTCTTACTCAAGGAGGCTTTTGAACATGTTATTTTTTATTGATACAGCCAATATCGATGAAATTAGAGAAGCGAATGAATTAGGAGTTCTTGCCGGTGTTACGACGAACCCTAGTTTAGTAGCAAAAGAAGCTAACGTATCATTCCACGACCGTCTTCGCGAGATTACAGGCGTCGTGAAAGGTTCTGTAAGCGCTGAGGTTATTTCTTTAAAAGCTGAAGAGATGATCGAGGAAGGAAAAGAACTGGCGAAAATCGCTCCGAACATCACGGTGAAAATCCCGATGACGTCTGACGGTCTAAAAGCTGTAAGAGCCCTTACTGAATTAGGCATCAAAACAAACGTCACATTGATCTTCAATGCAAACCAGGCGCTTCTTGCTGCCAGAGCAGGGGCAACGTATGTATCTCCTTTCCTGGGACGTTTAGATGACATCGGCCACAACGGACTTGACCTGATTTCAGACGTCAAAGCCATTTTTGACATTCATGGTCTTGACACGCAAATCATTGCGGCGTCAATCCGCCATCCGCAACACGTGACAGAAGCCGCTCTAAGAGGGGCCCATATCGGCACCATGCCGCTGAAAGTCATTCATTCACTCACTAAGCATCCGTTAACAGACAAAGGAATCGAACAATTCCTGGCAGACTGGAATAAATAATTCAAAGGGCGGCAAACAGCTTATGCCTGTTTGCCGCGGCCTTTGTTTTTCACCCCTGATACAGCGGACCTTCAGATGCTGACGCCGCTTTACAGAGAAGGAATCATTGGGCTGCAGAAGCTGATATCGGAATGAAGTGTTTGCGTACTGCTTTTGCCGGATGACGACGTTGTTTCTCAAGCCGGCGGGTCTCTGTGCATTTTCGAAACCTGTGCCCCGCAAAGCTTCGCTATTTTCTTCCTGATATTTTACAATGTGTTGTATTCTTTCTCTTCGAATTGGCTAGATTTTGGACATGAGCTTTATTTGCAGAGACAGAATAAAATGACATTTTATTTAGCTCCGCAGCTATCTTCTTATGGAAGGAGACTATCATGGAAAAGTTGAATATTGCCGGCGGTGACTCGTTAAACGGTACAGTACATATCAGCGGCGCTAAAAACAGTGCTGTTGCATTAATACCTGCAACCATTTTGGCAAATTCCGAGGTGACAATTGAAGGGCTTCCAGAGATTTCAGATATTGAAACGCTGCGTGACCTGTTAAAGGAAATCGGCGGCAACGTGCATTTCGAGAATGGGGAGATGGTTGTTGACCCCACGTCGATGATCAGCATGCCGCTTCCTAACGGAAAAGTAAAAAAGCTTCGCGCGTCTTATTATTTAATGGGGGCGATGCTCGGCCGCTTTAAGCAGGCCGTCATCGGATTGCCCGGCGGCTGCCACTTGGGCCCCCGGCCGATTGATCAGCATATCAAAGGCTTTGAAGCGCTCGGAGCTGAAGTGACCAATGAACAAGGCGCCATTTATTTGCGTGCTGAAAGGCTGAGAGGCGCACGCATTTATTTAGATGTCGTGAGTGTAGGGGCAACCATTAACATTATGCTTGCCGCTGTCTTGGCAGAAGGGAAAACGCTCATCGAAAACGCTGCGAAGGAACCTGAGATCATTGATGTTGCGACACTGCTTACGAGCATGGGCGCCAAAATCAAAGGTGCGGGAACCAATGTGATCCGAATCGACGGCGTGAAAGAACTGCACGGCTGCAAACACACAATCATTCCGGACAGAATTGAGGCAGGTACATTTATGATTGCGGCTGCTGCAATGGGCAAGGAAGTCATGATCGATAATGTGATTCCCACTCATCTGGAGTCGTTAACAGCAAAGCTGAGAGAAATGGGCTATCATATTGAAACAAGCGATGACCAGCTTCTCATTGTCGGCGGGCAGAAGCACTTAAAGCCGGTTGATGTCAAAACCCTGGTATATCCGGGCTTTCCGACTGATTTGCAGCAGCCGATGACGGCGCTCCTGACAAGAGCAAAAGGGACAAGCGTCGTAACGGACACCATTTACTCGGCAAGATTCAAGCACATTGATGAGCTGAGACGGATGGGTGCCAATATGAAAGTAGAAGGCAGATCTGCCATCATCACAGGTCCTGTCGAGCTTCAAGGCGCAAAAGTGAAGGCGAGCGACCTGCGTGCCGGAGCCTGTCTGGTGGTAGCCGGCCTGATGGCTGACGGCGTCACGGAAATTACGGGCCTGGAGCACATTGACCGCGGATACAGCACCCTTGAGAAGAAGCTTGAGGGGCTTGGAGCGACAATCTGGCGTGAAAGAATGACTGACGAAGAAATAGAACAGCTTCAAAATTCATAATGGTTTCTTGTGAGAGGAGATCGTGTTGAAATGGAAAGAAGTTTATCAATGGAATTGGTACGTGTGACCGAAGCTGCGGCATTGGCATCTGCAAGATGGATGGGCCGGGGAAAAAAAGACGAGGCTGATGAAGCCGCAACAAGCGCAATGAGAGATGTTTTTGATACAGTTCCGATGAAAGGAACCGTTGTGATCGGTGAAGGGGAAATGGACGAAGCGCCGATGCTGTATATCGGGGAAAAACTCGGAAACGGGTACGGTCCGCGCGTGGATGTCGCAGTTGACCCTCTTGAAGGCACAAACATCGTGGCAAGCGGCGGCTGGAACGCGCTGACGGTTATTGCGGTCGCAGACCACGGCACGCTTCTGAACGCCCCTGACATGTATATGGAAAAAATCGCAGTCGGTCCGGAAGCGGTGGGCTGCATTGACATCGAAGCACCTGCCATTGATAACCTTAAAGCGGTGGCAAAAGCGAAAAACAAGGACGTTGAGGACGTTGTTGCCACTATCTTAAACCGTGAAAGACACGCGAAAATTATTTCTGAGCTTCGTGAGGCAGGCGCCAGAATCAAATTGATCAATGATGGCGATGTCGCAGGCGCCATCAATACGGCTTTCGACCACACGGGCGTCGACATCCTGTTCGGATCAGGCGGAGCTCCTGAGGGTGTGCTTTCTGCTGTTGCGCTAAAAGCGCTGGGCGGAGAAATAATTGGTAAACTCCTTCCGCAAAATGAAGAAGAAATCACGCGCTGCAACAAGATGGGCCTTGATTTAAGCAAAGTCCTTCGTATGGAAGACCTTGTGAAGGGTGATGACGCGATTTTTGCAGCTACCGGCGTAACTGACGGCGAGCTGTTAAAAGGTGTTCAATTTAAAGGTTCTGTCGGCACAACTGAAAGCATAGTGATCCGTGCAAAATCAGGCACTGTCCGCTTTGTTGACGGCAGACACAGCTTGAAAAAGAAACCAAATCTTGTAATCCGTCCATAACAAACAGAAAAAGCGGGTGTGAGCCTGCTTTTCTTTTGCAAAAAAGAGTCAACTCTATCAATTCAGTGTCAAAACCTTATTTCAGTTGAATAATTTTCTGAAATAAGGTAAAAATAAAGAGTGCTGCGAATTTTACTGCGTAATTCCTTCTTTTAAGCACTAGGAAAGTTTTAATTTCTACCGCATACAGACGATATAAGTATTGATCTTCTCATGTTTTTGTCCTCGCTTCCTTCAAAACTCATTAAGACAATCCTTTTAACAAAAGCGCCGATCATGGGTGGAAGTGTTACCGATAGAAGTTCCTTTATGTTAAAAAAAGAATGTGCTTTGGCGGATGTTGTGCAAAAGCAGCAGGTTATATGTACAGAGTAAGATATTGACTATGAAAAGCGTGGTGTTTTTATGAAAAACGTATCTATTTCCTCTTTGGAAAATATGAAATTGAAAGAGCTTTATGAACTTGCAAGACATTATAAAATCTCCTATTACAGCAAACTGACAAAAAAAGAACTCATTTTCGCCATTCTGAAAGCAAATGCAGAACAGGAAGATCTGCTGTTTATGGAAGGCGTTCTTGAGATCATCCAGTCTGAAGGTTTCGGCTTCCTGAGGCCGATCAACTACTCTCCGAGCTCAGAAGACATTTACATCTCAGCTTCTCAAATCCGCCGTTTCGATTTGCGAAACGGAGACAAAGTATCAGGCAAGGTTCGTCCGCCAAAAGAAAATGAGCGTTACTATGGACTTTTGCACGTTGAAGCAGTAAACGGGGATGATCCCGAATCTGCAAAAGAGCGTGTGCATTTCCCGGCTCTTACACCTCTTTATCCAGACCGTCAAATGGTGCTAGAAACAAAACCTAACTTCTTGTCTACAAGAATTATGGACATGATGGCGCCGGTCGGATTTGGACAGCGCGGTTTGATTGTTGCACCGCCAAAAGCCGGAAAAACGATGCTGCTGAAGGAAATTGCCAACAGTATTACAGCGAACCAGCCAGAAGCAGAGCTCATCGTGCTTTTGATTGACGAAAGACCGGAAGAAGTAACTGATATCGAGCGTTCTGTGGCTGGGGATGTCGTCAGTTCAACGTTTGATGAAGTGCCGGAAAACCATATCAAAGTGGCTGAGCTTGTACTTGAGCGCGCGATGCGTCTTGTAGAACACAAAAAAGACGTCATCATTCTGATGGACAGCATCACACGCCTTGCCCGCGCCTACAACTTAGTGATTCCGCCGAGCGGAAGAACGCTTTCCGGGGGGATTGACCCTGCGGCGTTCCACCGTCCGAAACGCTTCTTCGGGGCTGCGAGAAATATCGAAGAGGGCGGCAGTTTAACTATCCTTGCTACGGCTCTTGTCGATACAGGCTCACGTATGGATGATGTTATTTATGAAGAATTCAAGGGAACAGGCAACATGGAGCTTCACCTTGACCGCTCTTTGGCCGAGCGCCGCATTTTCCCGGCCATCGATATCCGCCGTTCAGGAACGCGCAAGGAAGAGCTGCTTGTGCCTAAAGAGCATCTTGATCGTTTATGGTCGATCCGCAAAACGATGTCTGATTCACCTGATTTTGCGGAAAAATTCATGAGAAAAATGAAAAAAACCAAAACAAACCAAGAATTTTTCGACATTCTCAATCAAGAATGGAAACAGGCAAATCTATCATCTGCAAGAAGGTAAATAGTATTTGCAAAAGAAGTAAATCACTGATATAATTTTCTTATATGCGTTTCGGACAATGCTCCGAAATAATAACTCTGTTTCCACACTGGATTCAGGGCGGAAGGAGATGGATACAATGAAGGCAGGAATTCATCCTAATTTCAAAAAAGCAACAGTTAAATGCGCTTGTGGAAATGAATTTGAAACAGGCTCAGTAAAAGAAGAGGTACGCGTTGAGATTTGCTCTGAGTGCCACCCATTCTACACTGGCCGCCAAAAATTCGCTTCTGCTGATGGTCGTGTTGATCGCTTTAACAAAAAATACGGTCTTAAGTAATAATAGATTTTTCAACAGGCAAGAAGCAGTCTTGCCTGTTTTTTATATTGTCTAAAACACAGCTGGCAGAAAGAGGGGAACAGAGCCTATGTACATAATGAAACAAAGCGGTTGGCTTGAGCTGATTTGCGGCAGCATGTTCTCGGGGAAATCTGAAGAGCTGATCAGAAGAGTGAAGAGAGCGACTTACGCCAAGCAGGAAGTCAGGGTATTTAAGCCTGTGATTGATAATCGATACAGTGAAGATGCTGTTGTCTCCCATAATGGAACATCCATGAAGAGCTATGTCATTTCTTCTGCTGCAGATATTTGGGACCATATCAGTGAGCGTACGGATGTGATTGCGGTTGATGAAGTGCAGTTTTTTGACCAGGAAATTGTTGAGGTTTTATCATCCCTTGCCGATAAAGGCTACCGTGTGATTGCAGCCGGTCTTGATATGGATTTTAGAGGAGAGCCGTTCGGTGTCGTCCCGGATATTATGGCGATTGCGGAAAGTGTGACGAAGCTGCAAGCCGTCTGTTCCGTCTGCGGATCGCCGGCGAGCAGAACGCAGCGCCTGATTGACGGCAAACCTGCTTCCTACGATGATCCGGTCATTTTGGTGGGCGCATCCGAATCGTATGAAGCGAGATGCAGACACCATCACGAAGTTCTAGGGAAATCTAAAAAATAGCCCGAAGCATGGGTATAAAGATAGAAAACACCGGCTAAAAACACCGGTGTTTTTTTTATATTCTGATAATAATTAATTAAAAAATTTAATTAAGTGTATTAAAAAATTAAGTAATTTTCTTCCCTTGAATTTTGATTTTCACAGGCATACAATAGCTTACGTAATGTAAATAGTTTTTAGACATTGTTCGAATAATTGTCATAAAGTCGCATAAAGATCATGATCGGATTTTCAAGATGGGTTATTACTTAACTTTGTTAACTATTTCAAGAAAGAAGGAGATTTGCTTGAATAACATAAAAAAAACGAAGGAAGGCCATTTAGAAACAACTCTTAGAGGAAAAGAAGTTTTATCTATTCCTACTTTAAATAAAGGTGTTGCTTTCTCATTAGAGGAAAGACAAGAACTTGGTTTGGAAGGACTTCTTCCGCCAACTGTACTTTCTCTAGATCAACAAGCAAAACGCGCATATGAGCAGTTTAAAGCTCAGCCAGACCGCCTCCGTCAAAATGTTTACTTAAATGATTTGGCAAACCGCAACGAAGTTCTTTTCTATAAATTGCTGAAAAACCATCTTCGCGAAATGCTTCCTGTTGTATACACACCGACAGTCGGCGAAGCGATTCAAGAATACAGCCATGAGTACAGAAGACCTCAAGGTATCTACTTGTCAATCGAAAATATTGAGGGTATTGAAAAAGCTTTTGAAAACCTTCATGCGACAGCAGGCGATATTGATCTTATTGTTGCAACTGACTCTGAAAGCATCCTCGGAATCGGTGACTGGGGTGTAGGCGGTATTAACATCGCGATCGGTAAATTGGCTGTTTACACTGCAGCAGCTGGTATTGACCCAAGCCGTGTGATCCCGGTTGTGCTTGATGTCGGTACGAACAACGAAAAACTTTTAAATGATCCTTTATATATCGGTAACCATCATCAGCGTATTTCAGATGAACGTTATGAAGAATTCGTTGATGCGTATGTAAAAGCTGCGCTGAAATTCTTCCCTAAAGCACTTCTTCACTGGGAAGACTTTGGTAATAAAAACGCGCGTAATATCATGAAGAAATACAACAACGACATTCTGACATTCAACGATGATATTCAAGGTACAGGCGCGATTACACTTGCTGGTGTGCTTGCTGCTATGAAGAAAACAGGCGCATCTATTAAAGACCAGCGTGTTGTTGTCTTCGGTGCAGGTTCCGCAGGTATCGGAATCGCCGACCAAATTCGTGACACAATGGTGCTTGCGGGATTATCTGAAGAAGAAGCGAACAAACGCTTCTACACAATCGATTACAGAGGCTTGCTGACTGAAGAAATCGAAGGCATCCTTGATTTCCAAAAACCTTACCTTCGCACTGCGGACGAAGTGAAAGAATGGAAACGCGATGAAAAAGGCCAAATTCCATTCGATGAAGTGGTTCGCCAAGCGAAACCAACGATTTTAATCGGTACTTCAGGCGTATCAGGCGCGTTTACAGAGGAAATTATAAAAGAAATGGCATCTCACGTAGACCGTCCGGTGATCATGCCGATGTCAAACCCGACTCACCTTGCGGAAGCGACTCCTGAAGATCTATTCAAATGGACTGACGGAAAAGTGCTTGTAGCAACAGGAAGCCCGTTTGAAAATGTGGAATACAACGGTGTTTCTTATGAAATCGGACAATCTAACAACGCATTTGCGTTCCCTGGTCTTGGACTTGGTTCGATTGTAGCTGAAGCGCGTGTGATTACGCCTGCTATGTTTGCTGCAACTGCTGATGCGATTGCTGAAATGGTTGATTTTGAAACACCTGGAGCAGGATTGCTTCCAAGCATTGATAAGCTTCAAGAGGTTTCTATTCAAGTTGCGATTGCCGTTGCTGAAGCAGCTATTAAAGAAGGCGTAGCAAATCGTCAGCCTGAAGATGTGAAACAAGCGGTTCTTGATGCAATGTGGACACCGGAATACAAAAAAGTCATCGCAAAATAATTAGCGATTAAATACATCGTCCGAGGGAAAGCTTTTTGGAAAGCTAAAGTATACGGACATAGGATTTGGAGGAGAATATTTTGAGCATCTTAGATATCTTAATCCTTCTGGCACCGATCTTCTTTGTTATCGTGCTGGGATGGTTTGCAGGACATTTTGGAAGTTATGATGCCAAGTCGGCAAAAGGGGTAAGTACGTTAGTAACGAAATACGCACTTCCAGCTCACTTTATCGCTGGTATTTTGACTACTTCCAGAAGTGAATTTTTATCTCAAATTCCATTAATGGTTTCTTTAATTATTGGGATTGTTGGTTTCTATATTGTTATTTTATTGCTTTGCAGATTTGTGTTTAAATATGATTTAACGAACTCATCCATATTTTCTTTGAACTCTGCACAGCCGACATTCGCATTTATGGGTATTCCTGTACTGGGAAGCTTGTTCGGCGCGCAAGAGGTTGCGATTCCGATCGCGGTTACAGGTATTGTTGTTAATGCGATTCTTGATCCGCTTGCGATTATTGTCGCTACTGTCGGTGTGTCTTCTAAGAAAAACGAAGAGGGCGGCGACAGCTTCTGGAAGATGACAGGAAAATCAATCCTGCACGGTCTTTCTGAGCCGCTTGCAGCTGCTCCGTTAATCAGTATGATCTTAGTGCTTTGCGGTGTGACTCTACCTGAGCTGGGTGTTAAAATGCTTGACCAGATTGGAAGCACAACATCTGGTGTGGCTCTCTTTGCTGTCGGTGTTACTGTTGGTATCCGCAGTATCAAACTCAGCGTACCGGCATTTGGTATTGCGCTGCTCAAAGTTGCGGTTCAGCCTGCGTTAATGTTCTTGATTGCTCTTGCAGTCGGACTTCCAGCTGACCAAATGACAAAAGCGATCCTTCTTGTTGCATTCCCTGGTTCTGCCGTAGCAGCCATGATTGCAACTCGTTTCGAAAAACAAGAGGAAGAAACTGCTTCTGCATTTGTAATCAGTGCGATTCTGTCATTGATTTCACTTCCAATTATTATTGCGCTTACTGCGTAAATCAAAAAAGCTCCCTTTACGGGGAGCTTTTTATATTAGGTTTGAAATTTGAACAGTGACAGCAGCGGTTTTTTTCTTGTTTTGGTTTTTTCGGAAGCGGCAGCAGTCTCGGGGATCGGCTGGGCGGTGAATTCTTTCATTTGTGAGGTCAGTGATTGCATGTCTGCAAGGATGTCATCAATTTCCCTGCGGTGCTGAAGCAGCTGATAAGATACACCCTCATCCGCTTTTTGCTTCAGCTGGCGTTCCAGTTCCTCGATCCTTGCCAGCAGTTCGTTTTCGTCCTGCTTTTGCAGTAATAGGGTGTTCAGCTTCTGTTCGAGCTGCTCGATTCTTCGTTCTGTGTCGCCATTTGTATTTTGGACAAGGAAGCCTGTGCGCTTTTTAGTGCTTTGAGGCACATGAATATCCTGAATCGCCTTGCCTTCAGAGATTTGTTTCTGTACAGATTTTAGAATCTTCACGTCTTCTGCCGTGAACGAATAGTGTCCGAGCTCATTGCGTTCGGCCGGAAGATTCAGCTGCTTCACCCACCGCTGCACCGTTTTTGCGGAGACGCCGAGTTCACTTGCTACCATATTTGTATTCATGATCCCATACCTCCTTTTTAGCTAGGTATTCGACCATAGAATGCGGTTCCCTTCCTGTTAGACAAAACAAGAAAAGATTCGGCAAAGAAAGTGGGTATCTTCTTTTTTTCTTCAAAAACCGTTATTGTTCATACAGTTCTAAAGGAAGCTGGTCAGGATCAAAAAAGAAGGTGAAACGCTTGCCGGTCAGTGGATCTGTTCTGATGGGCTCTGTTTCGATTCCTTTTTTCTGAAGCTCCTGAACCGCTTCATCCAAGCTGCTGACTGTAAAGGCGAGATGGCGCAGGCCTGCCGCTTCAGGCCGGGTTTGGCGTGCGGGTGGATGGGGAAACGAAAACAGCTCAATAGCATACGTGCCGTTAAGCGACAAATCAAGCTTATAGGAGCCCCGCTCTTCTCGATACGTTTCTTGAATGACTTGAAAACCAAGCTTATGTACGTAGAAAGCTTTCGACTTTTCATAATCTGAACATATGATTGCAATATGATGTATGGATCTCAGCATGATGATCCCTCCTCGATTCCCAGTATAGCAGAGGAGGCATTTCCAACTTGGATTGAAATGCTTTTGACTGGGGTTAATCACTATACTATAATGAGAATGTTACGCACAGGAAAACAGAGGTGAAGACCGTGTTAGACCGATTAAAGTCAATCGAAGAACGATACGAAAAATTAAATGAGCTTTTAAGCGATCCAGAAGTAGTCAACGATCCGAAAAAGCTAAGAGAATATTCAAAAGAGCAATCCGATATACAAGAAACAGTTGACGTATATAGACAATACAGAGATGCGTCAGAACAGCTGACTGATGCAAAAGCGATGCTTGAAGAGAAGCTGGACGCTGAAATGCGCGAGATGGTGAAGGAAGAGATTTCTGAACTCCAGAAGGAAACGGAAACACTGTCTGAACGCCTCAAAGTGCTTCTGATCCCGAAAGATCCTAATGATGACAAAAACGTTATTATGGAGATCCGCGGAGCTGCGGGAGGCGAAGAAGCCGCTTTATTCGCGGGCAGCCTGTACAGAATGTATTCCCGTTACGCTGAGCTTCAAGGCTGGAAAACAGAGGTCATGGAAGCGAGTGTAACCGGAACGGGCGGCTACAAAGAGATCATCTTTATGATTACGGGGAGCGGCGCATATTCTAAACTCAAATATGAAAACGGCGCCCATCGCGTACAGCGTGTTCCGGAAACAGAATCAGGCGGCCGTATCCATACATCGACTGCAACAGTAGCGTGTCTTCCTGAGGCGGAAGAGGTAGAGGTTGACATCCATGAGAAGGATATCCGAGTTGATACGTTTGCTTCAAGCGGACCGGGCGGACAAAGCGTGAACACCACAATGTCTGCCGTTCGTCTGACGCACTTGCCGACAGGTGTTGTGGTATCATGCCAGGATGAAAAATCTCAAATCAAGAACAAAGAAAAAGCAATGAAGGTTCTCCGTGCCAGAATCTATGATAAATTTCAGCAGGAAGCCCAGGCTGAATATGATCAAACACGGAAATCAGCAGTCGGATCAGGTGATCGCTCTGAGCGTATCCGCACATACAACTTCCCGCAAAACCGTGTGACGGATCACAGAATCGGCCTGACGATTCAAAAGCTTGATCAGATTCTTGAAGGAAAACTTGACGAAGTGGTTGAAACACTGATCGTTGAAGATCAGGCAAGCAAGCTTCAACAGTCGGAAGGTTAAGATGAAGACGATATTTGAAGCCCTGAAATGGGCTTCTTCTTATTTAACCGAAGCGGGAAGAGAAGAAAACGCTGCCGAGCTTCTTTTGCTTTATGATACCGGAATGGAAAGAAGCAAGCTGCTCGCCAGCTTACAGGAACCGATTGGCGAAGACGAACTGTATCGCTTTCAGCGTCACGTTGAGATGCATAAAGAGGGCGTGCCGGTTCAGTACATTATAGGAAAAGAGTTTTTTTACGGGCGGGAATTTATGGTGAATGATGATGTGCTGATTCCGCGGCCGGAAACAGAAGAGGTTGTCTATCATTTGCTTGAAAAATATCGGCGTGTTTTTTCGGAAGACGGCCGGGTTGATGTCGTTGACGTCGGTACAGGGAGCGGCGCGATAGCCGTCACGCTTGCGCTTGAAAACAAAAGTTTTTCTGTGTCGGCGGTCGATATTTCAAAAGAGGCGCTGCAAGTCGCCTCTGCTAATGCGGAAAAGCTTGGAGCTGATGTGCGCTTTTATCAGGGCGATCTGCTCGAGCCTTTGATTACAGCAGGAAAAAAAGCGGATATTATCGTCTCGAACCCTCCTTATATTTCAGAAGAAGAAATGGCTGATCTATCAGAGATTGTCCGTTTTCATGAGCCGCTTCACGCTCTCACTGATGGCGGAGACGGGCTCAAATTTTATAAGCGGTTTATGGAAGACATCCCGCTTGTCATGAAGAATAAAGTGTTTGTCGTTTTTGAAATCGGATGGAATCAGGGAGCGGCGGTCAAAGAACTGATCCTCAAGACGTTTAAGGGTGCGGAAGTGGAAGTGCTGAAAGATATTAATGGAAAAGACAGAACCATATGCGCTGTGATTCATAAAAATATATAAGCAGCTTGCTGGCGAGTTGATGAATCAAGCTGTTTTAACACCAGCAAAGGGGATGTGAAAGATGAAAAAGGCCCTGGCAGCAGGAATCTTGCTCATTGCGATTGAAAGTATGATCGGCACCATTGTTCCGCAGGCACTTCCATTTGAGTCGATTTTTGGCATTGCGTCTCTTGTTTTGATTGGGCTCGCGATCATCACATCGGGTTTGGCCGTAAGCGGAAGCGATCAGCGGGCAAACTACCATTCAGAAACGAAAGAAGGCCGTACATCCCGCATGAAAATGGCGGCAGCTTTTTTTGTTGCGGCGATACCCTCTATTCTTTGTTATCTGCTGACGATTTTGTTCTAATGAAAAAGGAAGCCCTCTAGGCTTCCTTTTTTTGCAGTAACACAGAATCCCATATCCAATAGACAAGAGCTGTTAATACAGCGAAAAGATAGAAGGCTTTATTTTGAAACAGGGATTGTCCCGAAGGCTGCAGCAAGCCGAAAATAATCGCGTTGGCAACAATTGACGCGGCAAAGTAATACAGCAGATACAAAGGGTTGAACCGCTTCGGTTTTTTATTCATCATGAACTGAAGCGGAAGTGCGAATATCAAATAAGGAAATAGAAAATAAAATGCCATCGTTACGAGAGCGGCAATGATAAATGAATGAATATAAATCATCGAATAAAGAACCGACATCGTGAATGCTGATAACAGCACTGTATAATTATATTTCATCTTAAACCTCCTAAATCACTATCGTACCATAAATAAGATTAACAGCTTGCTAGATTTTTTTCACCCTGCACGTTTACCCCAGGCTCTCCTTGTCCATAATAGGGCTAGAAACAAAGCACGGAGAGGAACGGTGGGGACCGATGAAAAAAACAGTAATCATTTGTATATATATCTTTCTTTTATTATCCGGTGCGCTTGTAGGGCTGGCAAAAGAAGAGACGGCACAGCAATCAGAAAATCAGCCGGTGGTCATTCCGGACGAGGCGATCCGCCTGAGAATATTGGCAAACAGCGATAGGGATCAGGACCAGCAATTAAAACGGCATATCAGAGACGCGGTCAATAAAGAAATCACGACTTGGGTAGAGGATATTACTTCTATAGAAGAAGCGCGGCGTGTGATTCGCTCAAAGCTGCCCGAAATCAAAGAAATTGCAAAGGAAACAATGGAGAAAGAAGGAGCGTACCAGTCGATTTCCGTTGATTTTGACAAAATCTCATTTCCGACAAAGCTTTACGGCAACATGGTATATCCCGCTGGTGAATATGAAGCGATTCTGATTACGCTTGGAAACGGCGACGGCGCCAATTGGTGGTGTGTGCTGTTCCCGCCGCTCTGTTTTCTCGATTTTTCTAACGGGGAAGCCGTAAAAGAACAAGAAGATAAAGAAGCTTCAAAAAAGCAGACTGAAAAAGTGCTTGAGGACGTAACCGCTAAAGCGGAAAAAGCCAAAAAAGAAGAGAAAGAAGAGAAAGAAGAGAAGGAAGACGGCGGCACAGAAGTGAAATTCTTTTTAGTCGAATGGATTTCCGGCCTTTTTTCCTAATCACCTGGTCTAAAAATAGATTTACCTCATAGATTGGAAGAAAGAATCCAAAAACGGGGTGAACGGATGTTTTATCAACTGCGGGTGGCAAGGGAAAAAGACGGAGACGTGCTTGAGGGATTTTTAAAACAGGCGAAAACCAATCATGAAGGCGTGAAAGAAGGCTTCACCCAGTTTCTGATGCTGGAGGACAGTGAGAAAAACATTGCCGGCTGTCTCGGAATTGAAAAAATAAGCTGTGACCAAGGGCTGCTGCGATCACTTGTGATATCGGACAAGCTTCACCAAGGCCATATTGTGACGCTCTTTCAGAGTATGGAGCTGCTGTGTGAAAAGCATCAGATCAAAACAGTATATTTAATTGCGAATCAGCATTCTTCTGCCGATTTCCTGACGGCTATGGGGTTTGAATCAGCTGAAAGTGTACCTGAAGAGCTGTTTTCTTCCGACCATTTCCGTGAATCCCGGCAAACAGAAGGGGCTGTCTTGATGAAAAAAACGTCTGGATAAGTGTGATTTATACACATACTTATCCACTTCTTCATTAGCGTTGTCCACAATTTGTGGATAACGCTTGTTTTATTACAGGACATCTTTTATACTTTCAAAAGGATTACACGCGTAAAACAATCGTTTTATTGTTGTGAATAAGGAGTTTGGTCAGAAAATGAAAACGAAAAGATGGTTTGTGGACGCAACTGACGAGTTATCCACAAATGATCCACAAATTGCACAAGCAGCCGCTTCGCTCCGGGAAAATGAGGTCGTTGCGTTCCCGACAGAAACGGTATACGGCCTCGGCGCAAATGCGAAAGACACAGATGCTGTCAAAAAAATATATGAAGCAAAAGGGCGTCCGAGTGATAATCCCCTGATTGTCCACATTGCGGACATCAGCCAGCTAGACGATTTAACAGGACCGGCGCCAGAAAAGGCGAAAACATTGATGAACCGGTTTTGGCCGGGAGCACTTACGCTCATCCTGCCTTGCAAACCTGGTGCGCTCTCACCTCGTGTAACGGCAGGGCTTGAAACGGTTGCCATTAGGATGCCGGATCATCCGCTTGCCCTTGCATTGATTCGCGCGTCGGGGTTGCCGATTGCGGCACCGAGCGCCAATCTATCAGGCAAGCCAAGTCCGACAAAGGCGGAACATGTGGCTCACGACTTGGATGGCCGCATAGCTGGAATGATGGACGGAGGCCCTACCGGGATTGGGGTCGAATCGACCGTCCTTTCATGTGAGGGAGACATCCCCGTTCTCCTGCGCCCGGGCGGCATTACGAAAGAACAAATTGAAGCGGAGATTGGACCGATCCTTGTGGATAAAGGGCTCAGTGATCAAAATGAGAAGCCGATTTCTCCAGGGATGAAATATACACATTATGCGCCGACAGCGCCGCTTGCCATTTGCGAAGGCAGCCCTGAGCGCATTCAGCACCTCATTCAAGAATATCAACAGGACGGAAGACGAGTCGGTGTCCTGACGACAGAAGAAAATGCGGACGTGTATTCCGCTGATTACGTGAAGAGCTGCGGCAGACGGGCTCAGCTTGAGACTGTTGCGGCAGGGCTGTATGATGCTTTACGCAGCTTTGATGAGAAGAAGGTGGATTTTATTATCGCGGAATCCTTTCCGGACACGGGCGTCGGACTCGCCATTGTGAACAGGCTGATGAAAGCCGCTGGAGGAAGAGTGATTCGCTGAACGCAGTCAGATGTTCTAACCCTTTTTGGACACGCATAGGCTAAAAAAGCGGGGCGTGTCCAAGGGGGTTATTCATGTATGTCGGATTTGTTTATAGGCGAACTGATTACATTAAGCATCATGGCGTTTGCTTTAGGGATGGATGCTTTTTCTGTCGGTCTCGGAATGGGCATGATCAAACTCACAAAAAAGCAGATATTCTATATTGGTTTCATCATCGGCCTCTTTCACGTCATCATGCCTCTCGGAGGGATGGCGGCCGGTAACATGCTGTCAGGGCTCCTCGGCGTGTTAGCGGTTTATATCGGGGGGGCGCTGCTTTTTGTTCTTGGTGTTCAAATGCTTATGTCTTCTTTTAAACAGTCAGAAGAACGACTCATGTCGCCGGCAGGACCGGGCTTATTGCTGTTTGCCGTCGGCGTCAGCCTTGACAGCTTCTCCGTCGGCTTGAGCTTGGGGATATACGGCTCGCATCCGCTCCTCACCATTACCCTGTTCGGGCTGTTCAGCATGATGTTGACATGGCTGGGCCTGCTGATCGGAAAACAAGTACAGTCGTGGCTTGGTACATACAGTGAAGCGCTCGGGGGCATCATATTAATCGCATTCGGCCTAAAGCTGCTTTTGCCAATTTAATATACCAATAAAAGAAACGAAGTCGCCGTTTCTTTTTTCTTCATATATAATAGAGAAAATAAGGGGTGACTGACATGAACATTATTTTTGTCTGTACTGGAAATACGTGCCGCAGCCCCATGGCTGAGGCGCTTTTTAAATCAATTGCAGAAACGGAAGGGCTGAATGTCAGTGTCCGCTCGGCAGGTGTGTTTGCTTCGCCTAATGGGAGAGCGACGCCTCATGCTGTCGAAGCGCTGTTTGAAAAACACATTGCCCTTAATCATTTGTCTTCTCCATTGACTGAAGAACATATGGTATCGGCTGATTTGGTTCTGGCTATGACCCAGCAGCACAAACAGATCATTGCCAGCCAATTCGGACGTTATCGTGATAAAGTGTTTACGCTAAAAGAATATGTCACAGACAGCCGCGGGGATGTCATCGATCCGTTCGGCGGCACAATTGATATCTATAAACAAACGAGAGATGAGCTTGAAGAGCTTCTTCAGCAGCTGGCAAAACAACTGAAAAAAGACGGCAGGTAAGTTGTCAGAAAATCTGCAAACAGGTCATTTGCAAATCCTTCGTGAAGGAGTAGAATATAGTGAAAAGCACATCATATGGTGTGAATCTAAGAGCGGACAGGCTGCGCGGTCAACAAAGCGGGCGGGCCGCATCACACACGCTGGGAGGAAAAGCTGATGAAAGTAGCCATAGCATCGGATCATGGCGGCGTTCACATTCGAAATGAAATCAAAGAGTTAATGGACGAATTGCAAATTGAATATATGGATATGGGCTGTGACTGCGGAAGCGGATCTGTCGATTATCCGGATTATGCTTTTCCGGTGGCCGAAAAAGTCGTTAGCGGCGAAGTTGACAGAGGCATTTTAATTTGCGGGACAGGCATCGGTATGAGTATTTCCGCTAATAAGGTGAAAGGCATTCGCTGCGCGCTGGCGCACGATACATTCAGTGCACAGGCAACGAGAGAGCATAATGACACAAACATCCTCGCGATGGGTGAACGGGTCATCGGCCCCGGTTTGGCGCGTGAAATCGCGAAAATCTGGCTGACCACTGAGTTTACCGGCGGAAGACATCAAACCCGTATTGGAAAAATCTCAGATTATGAAGGGAAAAACCTGTAGGGGTGCTGTTCAATGAATGAGATCAAGCAAACGTGGAATACGATGTTGTCTGAGTTTCAGGAACAAGCGGGATTGAAACAGGATCAGTTCTTTGTTCTTGGATGCAGCACGAGCGAAGTGGCCGGCAGCCGGATCGGAACATCGGGCAGTACAGACATCGCGGAAAGCATCTACAGCGGACTTGCCGAGCTTAAGGGAAAAACGGGAATCCATCTCGCGTTTCAATGCTGTGAGCATTTGAACAGAGCGCTTGTCGTCGAGGAAGAAACGGCCCGGCTGTTCAGGCTTCCAACTGTTTCTGCCGTACCCGTTTCAAAAGCGGGCGGGGCGATGGCTGCTTATGCGTTTAAGCAGATGAAGTCTCCTGTTCTTGTCGAAACCATTCAGGCTGATGCCGGAATCGACATCGGCGATACGTTTATCGGCATGCATCTGAAGCCGGTAGCTGTACCTGTGCGTGTGTCTCAAAACGGTCTCGGGGCAGCACATGTGACATTAGCGCGTACGCGGCCGAAACTGATCGGCGGAGTGCGGGCGATTTATGAATGTGAATGAAAGACTGCGTGGCCAGTCTTTTCTTTTATTTTTAAGGCAGTAAAATAAATCCCGAACTTTAACTTAAATTTAAGTTATCAATATTCGTTTTTACCAATAAAAATTTTGATTTTTTAAAAATAATCTTTTACATCGGCCTAAAAAACCATGTACAATAGTGATGGTAAAAACAAAGAACAGGATACGGATAGGAGAGGATCTCGCTGATGAAACATTTACCTGCGCAAGACGAACAAGTGTTTAACGCCATTAAAAATGAGCGTGAACGCCAACAGACTAAGATCGAACTGATTGCTTCTGAGAACTTTGTAAGTGAAGCGGTTATGGAAGCACAAGGATCTGTTTTGACAAATAAATACGCTGAAGGATATCCGGGCAAACGCTACTACGGCGGATGTGAGCACGTCGATGTCGTTGAAGATATCGCTCGTGACCGCGCGAAGGAGATCTTTGGAGCGGAGCATGTAAACGTTCAGCCGCATTCAGGCGCACAAGCAAACATGGCAGTGTACTTCACGATTTTGGAGCAAGGCGATACTGTACTTGGGATGAACCTCTCCCACGGCGGCCATTTAACACACGGAAGTCCAGTCAACTTCAGCGGTGTTCAATATAACTTTGTTGAGTACGGTGTAGATAAAGAAACTCAATATATTGATTACGATGACGTGCGTGAGAAAGCCCTCGCTCATAAGCCGAAGCTTATCGTAGCAGGAGCAAGTGCGTATCCTCGTACAATCGACTTTAAGAAATTCCGTGAAATTGCTGATGAAGTCGGCGCTTACTTCATGGTGGATATGGCGCATATCGCAGGACTTGTTGCGGCAGGCCTTCATCCAAACCCGGTTCCTTACGCTGATTTCGTGACAACAACAACACATAAAACACTTCGCGGACCTCGCGGCGGTATGATCCTTTGCTGTGAAGAGTTCGGCAAGAAAATTGATAAATCGATCTTCCCTGGAATTCAAGGCGGCCCGCTGATGCACGTTATTGCCGCAAAAGCTGTTTCATTCGGCGAAGTATTGCAGGACGATTTCAAAACATATGCGCAAAACGTCATTTCAAATGCAAAACGTCTGGCTGAAGCGTTAACGAAAGAGGGCATCCAGCTCGTTTCAGGCGGAACTGACAACCACCTGATCCTTGTTGACCTTCGTTCTCTCGGACTGACAGGTAAGGTTGCGGAGCACGTGCTTGATGAAATCGGTATTACGTCTAACAAAAACGCGATTCCATACGATCCGGAAAAACCTTTCGTGACAAGCGGTATCCGTCTTGGTACAGCTGCTGTGACAAGCCGCGGTTTTGACGGAGATGCATTGGATGAAGTCGGTTCCATCATTGCGCTTGCATTGAAGAACCACGAAGATGAAGGAAAACTTGAAGAAGCAAGACAGCGTATAACTGCTCTGACTGATCAATTTCCTTTATATAAAGAATTAGATTACTAAGATCCTAAAAACCCGCTCGGCTTATGGCCGGCGGGTTTTTTGACGATGTTCTTGAAACTCAATGTCTTTTTTTGTAGAATCAATAGAAGTGTGTAATTGTTGATGGGACAATAAAAAAGGAGCTGAAACACAGTATGGGAAAGGTTTATGTATTTGATCATCCTTTAATTCAGCATAAGCTGACATATATACGGAATGAAAATACAGGTACGAAAGATTTTAGAGAGCTTGTAGACGAAGTAGCCACTCTTATGGCGTTTGAAATTACCCGCGATCTTCCTTTAGAAGAAGTGGATATCAATACACCGGTTCAGGCTGCGAAATCGAAAGTCATCTCAGGAAAAAAACTTGGAGTGGTTCCTATCCTCAGAGCGGGATTGGGAATGGTTGACGGCATTTTAAAGCTGATTCCAGCAGCAAAAGTGGGACATGTCGGCCTGTACCGTGATCCTGAAACCTTAAAACCCGTGGAATACTATGTCAAGCTTCCTTCTGACGTGGAAGAGCGTGAATTCATCGTGGTTGACCCGATGCTGGCTACAGGCGGTTCTGCTGTAGAAGCGATTCACAGCCTCAAAAAACGCGGTGCGAAAAATATCCGTTTCATGTGCCTTGTAGCGGCGCCGGAGGGTGTGGAAGAATTGCAGAAGCATCATGCGGACGTGGATATTTACATCGCGGCTCTTGATGAAAAATTAAATGAAAAAGGTTATATCGTTCCCGGTCTCGGAGACGCGGGAGACCGTATGTTTGGAACAAAATAAAAGAAAACTCCCGAAAGGGGTTTTCTTTTTTTATCCAGTTATTTGCTATTCGGTCAATTTGTATACAATTATAGGTGAAAATGTGAACATTCTGTGGAGGCTTACAGTATAAAAAGTTTTTTAACTTTAAACAGATTGACACTTGTTAGGGGCTATTGTATGCTAAACGAGGGTATTATGAGAAGGTTTTCATAGCTTTCATTATAGTCCTCATCCTCAATATAAATCCTCTCAGTAAACCCGTATTATGAGGATTTATTTAAGCGAATGAAACAGCATCCTTGCAAGGCTTGCGGATGAATGATTTTTTCGAACAGGCCCGTTTTGTCGGTCAAAAAAGGTCTTCTACTAGGGTTAACCGCTGATTTTGCCGTATCTAAGAAATACATTATTTTTTCATCAGGAGACAGATAGTTGATGGACGATCCCAAGCTTACATTTAGCAGACAACGAAAATATCTATTATGCATTTTGGCAGTGTATGTACTGGGTTATGGTTTAACAGCGTATAAAACCGTTTTTTTAGGCCTTATTCTGGGAACTGTTTTCAGTTTGTTTAATTTGTTACTGCTCATCAGAAGAATGAACGCTTTTGACAGAGCTGTTGAGAAAGGAAAGTCCATACGATCTCTGGGGAGCGCAGCGCGGTGGTGCAATGCGATTCTTGCTGTGGCTGTCGCCTATAAATATCCCGAGCATTTTCATATGGCAAGTACAATTATTGGATTAATGACAATATATCCTGTCATTATGATAGATTCTATTATCCAGCTTAAACGTTCATCAATGGAAGAGAGGTGAAAACCCTTTGAATCATGAATACAGAACTATTGAATTTCTAGGTCTTACTTTTAATCTGACAAACATTCTGATGATTACTGTGGCGAGTGTGATTGTTTTATTGATTGCGATATTAACGACAAGAACGCTTTCGATCCGTCCCGGAAAAGCCCAGAATTTTATGGAATGGGTTGTGGATTTCGTCCGCAATATTATCGGCAGTACAATGGATTTGAAAACAGGGGCTAACTTCTTGGCACTTGGTGTCACATTGCTGATGTACATATTTGTGTCGAATATGCTGGGGCTGCCGTTCTCTATTACAATCGGACATGAGCTCTGGTGGAAATCTCCGACAGCCGACCCTGCCATTACATTAACGCTAGCCGTGATGGTTGTCGCTTTAACCCACTACTATGGTGTGAAGATGAAAGGGCTCAAGGAATATTCCAAAGACTATTTAAGACCTGTTCCACTCATGTTCCCGATGAAAATTATCGAAGAGTTTGCGAATACACTGACTCTCGGATTGCGGCTTTATGGTAACATCTTCGCCGGTGAGATTCTTCTCGGCCTGCTTGCGGGTTTAGCGACAAGCCATTATTCGCAAAGCGTGGCTCTCGGTCTTGTCGGTACAATCGGCGCTATTCTGCCGATGCTGGCATGGCAAGCATTCAGTTTATTTATAGGTGCCATCCAAGCGTTTATCTTTACAATGCTCACGATGGTGTACATGTCTCATAAAATCAGTCATGATCATTAAAACATTATATCCAAACGGATAACATTTAAAAGGAGGAACTTTTTCATGAATTTAATAGCAGCTGCAATTGCAATTGGTTTAGGCGCACTTGGTGCAGGTATTGGTAACGGTTTGATTGTTTCACGTACGGTAGAGGGGATTGCCCGTCAGCCGGAAGCAGGTAAAGAACTTAGAACTCTTATGTTTATGGGTATCGCATTAGTTGAAGCCCTTCCAATTATCGCTGTCGTTATCGCATTCTTAGCGTTCTTTGGCTAAGCATAAAAGCCTTATATGAACTAAAAATGGCGAAGATCATTCCAAGAGAACCTTCGCCATTGCTTTATGTCTGATAAGCATCCCGCCTTGCCGGCTGAAAAGAGACAAGTGCGGCTGCTGGATCAGCAAAGAAAAACCTGCAGAAGGGAGTTGCCGTAGTAGATGTCTCAATTACCACTTGAACTAGGATTGTCGTTTAACGGCGGAGATATTCTGTTCCAACTGTTAGCTATGTTAATCTTATTAGCGCTTCTGAAGAAATACGCTTTAGGGCCGCTATTAAACATAATGAAACAGCGTGAAGACCATATCGCTGGAGAAATTACGTCTGCTGAAGAAAAAAATAAAGAAGCGCAGCAGCTGATTGAAGAGCAGCGCGTTCTTTTAAAAGAAGCAAGACAGGAATCCCAAACTCTTATCGAAAACGCAAAGAAACTGGGAGATAAGCAAAAAGAAGAGATTATTCAGGCTGCACGTGCAGAATCTGAACGTCTGAAAGAAGCAGCAAGAACTGAAATTGTGAAGGAGAAAGAACAGGCGGTTTCTGCTCTCCGTGAGCAAGTAGCGTCTCTATCTGTCATGATTGCGTCGAAAGTAATCGAAAAAGAACTGGATGAACAGGCTCAAGAGAAATTGATTCAGGACTATCTTAAAGAGGTAGGAGAAAGCCGATGAGTGGATCAGCTGTCTCTAAACGATATGCGTCAGCTCTTTTTGATATTGCCAATGAGTCCGCTCAGCTGAATCAAGTAGAAGAAGAGCTAATCGTTGTAAAAGAAGTATTTCAAAATGAAAAAGCGCTTAATGATGTGTTAAACCATCCGAAGGTGCCGGCTGCGAAGAAAAAAGAGTTGATTCAAAATGTATTTGGCTCTCTGTCACAGACCGTGCTCAATACGATTTTTCTTTTGATTGACCGCCATCGGGCAGCGATTGTGCCTGATCTCACAGATGAGTTTATCAAACTCGCAAATGAGGCCCGTCAAACAGAAGACGCAATCGTATATTCAGTGAAACCGCTGACGGATACGGAAATTTCATCATTATCACAAGTGTTTGCACAAAAAGCCGGAGTCGCTTCACTGAGAATCAAAAATGAAGTGCAGACGGATTTAATAGGCGGCATTAAAGTCCGCATTGGAAACCGGATTTTTGACGGCAGCGTAAGCGGAAAGCTTCAGCGCATTGAACGTCAACTAGCCGGGGAAAATCGATAGAAGGGGTGAAACCTAAGTGAGCATCAAAGCTGAAGAGATTAGCACGCTGATAAAACAGCAAATACAAAATTATCAATCTGATATTGAAGTTCAAGACGTAGGTACAGTCATCCAAGTCGGTGACGGTATTGCGCGTGTGCACGGTCTTGACAACTGTATGGCCGGTGAACTTGTCGAATTTTCAAACGGCGTTCTGGGTATGGCCCAAAACCTTGAGGAATCAAACGTAGGTATCGTTATCTTAGGGCCTTTCAGTGAGATCCGTGAGGGAGACGAAGTAAAAAGAACAGGCCGCATCATGGAGGTTCCTGTCGGTGAGGAACTAATCGGCCGTATTGTGAACCCATTAGGTCAGCCGGTAGACGGACTTGGCCCAATCCTCACAAGCAAAACACGTCCGATTGAAAGCCCTGCACCAGGCGTTATGGACCGTAAATCCGTTCATGAACCGCTTCAAACGGGTATTAAAGCGATCGACGCACTGATCCCAATCGGCCGCGGCCAGCGTGAGCTGATCATCGGTGACCGTCAAACAGGTAAAACTTCTGTTGCGATCGACTCGATCCTGAACCAAAAAGACCAAGACATGATCTGCGTATACGTTGCGATCGGTCAAAAAGAATCAACAGTCCGCGGCGTAGTAGAAACATTGCGTAAGCACGGCGCGCTTGATTATACAATTGTTGTAACGGCGTCTGCGTCACAGCCGGCACCGCTTCTGTACCTGGCTCCGTATGCAGGGGTTACAATGGCAGAAGAATTTATGTACAACGGCAAGCACGTTCTTGTTGTATACGATGATCTTTCTAAACAAGCGGCTGCTTACCGTGAGCTGTCCTTGCTTCTACGCCGTCCGCCGGGCCGTGAAGCGTTCCCTGGGGATGTATTCTACCTTCATTCCCGCTTGCTTGAGCGTGCAGCAAAGCTTAGCGACGCGAAAGGCGCAGGATCAATTACAGCTCTGCCGTTCGTAGAAACACAAGCCGGAGATATCTCTGCCTATATTCCGACGAACGTTATCTCTATCACCGACGGACAAATCTTCCTGCAATCTGATTTGTTCTTCTCAGGCGTACGTCCAGCGATCAACGCCGGATTGTCTGTATCCCGTGTCGGCGGTTCAGCGCAAATCAAAGCGATGAAAAAAGTATCAGGAACGTTGCGTCTGGACCTTGCGTCATACCGTGAACTGGAAGCATTTGCTCAATTCGGATCTGACCTCGACCAAGCGACTCAGGCGAAACTGAACCGCGGTGCGCGTACAGTTGAAGTGCTGAAGCAGGACCTGAACAAGCCGCTTCCGGTTGAAAAGCAAGTAGCCATTCTTTATGCGCTGACAAAAGGACATCTTGATGATATTCCTGTAGCGGACATCAGACGTTTTGAAGAAGAGTACTACATGTACCTTGACCAAAACCATAAAGAACTGCTTGATGGAATTGCGAAAACAGGAAACCTTCCTGCTGATGAAGACTTCAAAGCTGCAATCGAAGGCTTCAAACGCACATTTGCACCAAGCAACTAACTCGAATGCTGATGAGAGAAAAAGGTTCTCTTTTTCTCTCTTTTTACGCAGATGAAGAGAAAAGGTGGTGAAATCTTTGGCCTCATTACGCGATATTAAGTCAAGGATCACGTCAACGAAAAAAACGAGCCAGATTACAAAAGCCATGCAGATGGTATCTGCGGCTAAGCTGAATCGTGCTGAAAACAACGCAAAATCATTTGTGCCATATATGGATAAGATCCAAGAGGTTGTGTCAAACGTCGGAAGAGTTTCCGGCAACGTGAAGCATCCGATGCTTGTCAGCAGAGAAGTAAAAAAGACAGCATACCTAGTCATTACGTCTGACCGCGGTCTTGCCGGCGCTTTTAACAGTTCGGTTTTACGAAGTGCTTATCAGGCCATGCAAGAACGTCATCAGTCTAAGGATGAGTACGCGGTGATCGTCATCGGAAGAGTGGGCCGTGATTTCTTTAAGAAACGTGAGATTCCGATCATTTCCGAGTTAACAGGGCTTGGAGATGAAGTAACGTTTACACAAATTAAGGATCTTGCCCGACAAACGATCCAAATGTTTACAGATGGTGCGTATGATGAATTGCACCTTGTTTATAACCATTTTGTCAGCGCCATTTCTCAAGAAGTAACGGAGAAAAAACTTCTGCCGTTATCTGATTTGGGCAGCGGCGGCGGTAAAAGAACGGCGTCTTATGAATTTGAACCGTCTGAAGAGGAGGTTCTGGAGGTTTTGCTTCCTCAATACGCGGAAAGCTTAATTTTCGGTGCGCTTCTTGACAGTAAAGCAAGTGAGCACGCTGCAAGAATGACGGCGATGAAAAACGCGACAGACAACGCGAAGGAACTTATCGATTCACTTTCGCTATCTTACAACCGCGCTCGCCAAGCAGCCATCACACAAGAAATTACGGAAATTGTCGGCGGAGCAGCCGCTTTAGAATAGAAAGATTTTGTCAGGAGGGATAGCGATGAAGAAAGGACGCGTTAGCCAGGTATTAGGGCCGGTCGTCGACGTGCGTTTTGAAGACGGTCATTTGCCTGAAATTTATAATGCGATTAAAGTTTCACAGCCAGCAAGTGAAAACGAAGTAGGTATTGATTTAACGCTTGAGGTCGCTCTTCATTTAGGCGATGATACAGTCCGTACAATCGCAATGGCATCTACGGACGGTGTTCAGCGCGGAATGGAAGCTATTGATACAGGAGCGCCAATCTCAGTACCAGTTGGTGATGTAACACTCGGCCGTGTATTTAACGTACTCGGAGAAAATATTGATTTGAATGAGCCGCTTTCCGCGGATGCAAAAAAGGATCCGATTCACAGACAGGCGCCTTCGTTTGATCAGCTTTCAACAGAAGTTGAAATTCTTGAAACAGGTATTAAAGTTGTTGACTTGCTTGCTCCATACATCAAGGGCGGTAAGATCGGTTTGTTCGGCGGTGCCGGTGTAGGTAAAACCGTATTAATCCAGGAATTAATCAACAACATCGCGCAAGAGCACGGCGGTATCTCTGTATTCGCCGGTGTAGGGGAGCGTACTCGTGAAGGGAACGACCTGTTCTACGAAATGAGCGACTCTGGCGTAATCAACAAAACAGCCATGGTATTCGGACAAATGAACGAGCCGCCGGGCGCCCGTATGCGTGTTGCTTTGACAGGCCTTACAATGGCTGAGCACTTCCGTGATGAACAAGGACAGGACGTACTGTTCTTCATCGATAACATTTTCCGTTTCACACAAGCGGGTTCCGAGGTTTCAGCCCTTCTTGGCCGTATGCCTTCAGCGGTTGGTTATCAGCCGACGCTTGCGACTGAAATGGGTCAGCTTCAAGAGCGTATCACGTCTACAAACGTTGGATCAGTTACATCTATCCAGGCGATCTACGTGCCTGCCGATGACTACACTGACCCGGCGCCGGCAACAACGTTCGCTCACTTGGATGCGACAACAAACCTTGAGCGTAAGTTAACAGAAATGGGTATTTACCCCGCGGTTGATCCGTTGGCTTCTACATCACGCGCCCTTGCTCCTGAAATTGTCGGAGAAGAGCATTATGCAGTTGCCCGTGAAGTGCAATCAACGCTTCAGCGTTACAAAGAGCTTCAAGATATCATTGCGATTCTCGGTATGGATGAATTGAGTGATGAAGACAAGCTTGTCGTTCAACGCGCACGCCGCATTCAGTTCTTCCTTTCTCAAAACTTCCACGTGGCTGAACAGTTCACTGGACAAAAAGGTTCTTACGTGCCTGTAAAAGAAACGGTTCAAGGTTTCAAAGAAATCTTAGCCGGCAAATACGACCATCTTCCTGAAGATGCGTTCCGTCTTGTAGGCCGTATCGAAGAAGTTGTTGAGAAAGCAAAAGAAATGGGTGTAGAAGTTTAATCTGGTCCTAGGAGGGTAAAAGCATGAAGACCGTTAAAGTCAATATCGTTACTCCCGACGGCCCAGTATACGATGCGGATATTGAAATGGTGAGTGTGAGAGCCGAAAGCGGCGATCTCGGTATTTTGCCAGGTCATATTCCAACCGTGGCTCCTCTTAAAATTGGCGCTGTCCGTCTGAAAAAAGACGGACAGACTGAATTGGTTGCTGTCAGCGGCGGGTTTGTAGAAGTCCGTCCTGATCATGTGACTATCCTTGCCCAAACTGCGGAGACAGCGGAAGGCATCGATAAAGAGCGCGCTGAAGCTGCACGCCAGCGGGCGCAGGAGCGTTTGAATTCTCAATCAGGTGATACTGACATTCGTCGGGCTGAGTTTGCGTTACAGCGGGCTTTGAACAGATTGGATGTAGCAGGGAAATAGAAAAAATCCTTCTCTTTATGAGAAGGATTTTGTCATCTTTTCAGCGTGGTTGAAAACCCTTGAAGTCTAGGAAAGGCGAGCATTGGAGCGGAGCGAATGTCCTAATTCGTGAGCACCAACGCACAGGCTTGACAACGAATGCAAGGGTTTGTCGACACGCTGAATCCTTCTCTTTATGAGAAGGATTTTTTATGACCGCATAAGAGAATCAAACAGCGAAAGCAGCGGCTGACTCTCTTTATGCCGCAAGTATAAACGATCACAGCAATTCATTGTATGCCATGATTTGAGATGTCTTCTAAAGCCCATTGTATAAGCGCCGTCTGTATACGGGTAAGGCTTTACGATCCATTCCGCATCTTCATGATGGGCAATCACGCAATCTATAAGATACACACTGATCATTTTCTCGAATTCTTCAATAGGAAGATTCCAATCAGCAAGCAAAAGGTCTTGTATACTTTGAAAATAAAGGTTTTCAAGCTCTTCAAGGCTTTCTCTCGTATAGGTAAGAGAAATGTTATAAAACTGACACAATTCATTCAGTTCTTCAATCTGTGACTGTCTATAATCATAATAGAATGCAATTGCTTCCCATTCCTGTTCAAAAATTGGCAAATCCTCACCGTATTGCTTTTCAGGCTGAAAAAAAGAATGATTCACGTTTGCCAGCTCCTTTCCAACAAAGTATACCATGTAAGAGAATCGTACTTTAAGCGGGGATTAACCCTAGATTTGGCTGATTATTCCGTTCTGTATAAAAGGTATCATCTTTATCTGTGCTTCTTATATAATAAGAAAGGGTAAAAACGCGGAGAAAGGATGAAAGGAGTGGAATAGATGAGTGTATTGGGACAGCAGGCTGCAATCGGCATTGTCGTTCACTTGATTTTTATAGCGGTGACTTGGTGGGCACTGCAAGCCGTCAATATCGATCCGTTAATCAAAAAAGGCAAAGTTGTGCAGGCTAGACTCCTGATGATTTTGCTGACAATCGCTATTGGAACGACCGTTGCAAATTTCTTTTTAGATTACCTCAATTATTCACAGCAGCTTCCCTATCTATTTTAATAGGTTTTGAACATCATAATCACGGGAATGGTTGGGGAAGGGGTATAAGCGAATAGCTCGAGTTTTGACGAAGATTTTTACGTATGGCGCCTCTCACCTCCGGTAAAACTGGGGATAAGGGGGAGAGATGAATATGTACAAAAAACAAGTAAGCCGCGCCATTATCATTTCCGTGATGTTAAGCTTCGTCATAGCTTTTTTTCATACCATTCATGCGAGTGAGCTAACACCGTTAGCGCAAATCGCTGAGGGGATGAAACGCCAAGATGTGTCAATAGATAAATGGACATTGCATGCCAAACAAAACATGTCGCTGACCGAAAAAGAATTTTATCAAAAAGTGCAACGTTTAAAAACAAAATATCGTCAATATAATTGGGCGCTTGCACAGGAAGATAAGGTCGTAAAGGCAATGGGCACATATACTGACAAAAAAAATCGCACTTCTTTTAGGCTGCAGCTTGTCACAACCCTCAAAAAACACAACCCAACTTCGTATTTATTATATGAGCAAATGAGTCTTGAGACACCGAATAGCTGGAATGATACATATGAACAGTTTGAACGTGAGTCACTCGGGATATTCCAAGAAAAAGTAGTTATTTTTACTTGTCTAAATGGTCATTTAGATGATAATATGAATATTGTTTTGCAAAAAAAAGCAAATCAGTTATTAAATGAATTTCAAGCAAGAACTGTAGAACATGTAGTTGAGCCAAATTTCGTTTCTATTTCTGCGTTTACAGATGAGTGGAAAGAGTCCATCATGACCTCAAAACATAAAATGAATTTGCAAATTGCACTTAGAAGTGCAGGAATGGGCGGAAAACATACCGTTACGGTTGGCACACCAATCGTTACGACTGAATATTAATATAGAGAATTTAGGGACGCGGAGGGGAATACCTTGGAAAAAATCATCGTCCGCGGCGGTCAAAAGTTAAACGGCACAGTCAAAGTTGAAGGCGCTAAAAATGCCGTTTTACCTGTTATCGCTGCATCTTTATTAGCAAGTGAAGAAAAAAGCGTAATTTGTGATGTACCTACGCTCTCCGATGTATATACAATTAACGAAGTGTTGCGTCATTTAGGAGCAGATGTGCATTTTGAAAATAATGAAGTGACTGTAAATGCTTCATACGCTTTGCAAACTGAAGCACCTTTTGAATATGTTCGTAAAATGCGTGCGTCCGTGCTTGTTATGGGGCCGCTTCTTGCGCGTACAGGTCATGCAAGAGTTGCGCTTCCGGGCGGATGCGCAATTGGTTCCAGACCGATCGATCAGCATTTAAAAGGTTTTGAAGCAATGGGCGCAGAAATCAAAGTCGGCAACGGCTTCATCGAAGCTGAAGTAAACGGCCGTCTGCAAGGCGCAAAAATCTATCTGGACTTCCCAAGTGTAGGAGCTACAGAGAATCTGATTATGGCATCCGCTCTGGCTGATGGAACAACAACGCTGGAGAACGTGGCGAAAGAACCCGAAATCGTTGATTTAGCAAACTATATCAACGGCATGGGCGGAAAAATCCGCGGAGCTGGCACCGGCACCATCAAAATTGAAGGTGTCGAAAAGCTTTACGGCGTAAAACACCATATTATTCCTGACCGCATTGAAGCGGGCACATTTATGGTTGCTGCTGCAATCACTGAAGGAAACGTATTAGTTAAAGGAGCGGTTCCTGAACACCTCACCTCTTTAATTGCAAAAATGGAAGAGATGGGTGTAACGATTAAGGATGAAGGTGAAGGCCTGCGTGTCATCGGCCCGAAAGAACTCAAACCGATTGACATTAAAACGATGCCTCATCCGGGCTTCCCGACTGATATGCAGTCACAAATGATGGCGCTTCTGCTTCGTGCAAGCGGCACAAGCATGATTACAGAAACTGTTTTTGAAAACCGTTTTATGCATGCGGAAGAATTCCGCCGTATGAATGGTGATATCAAGATTGAAGGACGTTCTGTCATCATTAACGGTCCTGTACAGCTTCAGGGAGCTGAAGTTGCAGCGACTGACTTGCGTGCAGGTGCAGCGCTGATTCTTGCGGGGTTAGTGGCTGAAGGTCATACGCGTGTTACTGAACTGAAGCACTTAGACCGCGGTTACGTTGATTTCCATAAGAAGCTTGAAGGTATTGGCGCAGACATCGAACGTGTAAATGATGAGTCTGCTTCTGAGCAAGAGAACAAAGAAGTCGTTTCTGACTTAAACGCATAAACTTACCTAAAAACCAGTATGTCACTTTGGCATACTGGTTTTTTATTTTTCGTGTATTATCATCATTATGCGCAAAATAGCAAAAAAGAATACGTAAATGACAAATAAAGTTTCTGTCCAAAACGAGAGTCATATTAGCTTGTCCCTGCCCATAGACTAGACTAGAGTCGAATTCCGAGCAGGAGGCAGCTGAATATGAAACAATTCGTAATCACACTATCTGTACTATGTGCATTGATTCTCTTGGTTCCCACACTCTTGGTCATACCGTTCCAGCATAACAAAGAGGCGGGGGCCAGTGTAGAATCAGGAAAGACAGCAGTCAGCACGAAACCGGCATCAAAAGGAGCGGAAACGTTGAAAGCATCGCCTGTTTCTATTCCCGTCTATCGAACCGCAAATCAATCCGTAGAAAACATTCCGCTTGAAGAGTATGTGATTGGAGTCGTCGCCTCCGAAATGCCGGCAACCTTTGAATCTGAAGCGCTGAAAGCTCAGGCTCTCGCCGCCAGAACGTTTATTGTCAGACTGATGGTCTCAAATTCAGCGGTAGAGGCTCCTAAAGGCTCACTGGTGGATGATACACAGATGTTTCAGGTGTATAAAAGCAAAGCGGAGCTGAAAAAACAGTGGGGCGCGAGCTACGAGCAGGATTTGAAGAAAATCACAGATGCGGTTGCCAGCACGCAAGGCAAAATCCTAACGTACAACAACCAGCCGATTGAAGCCTCCTTTTTCTCCACAAGCAACGGCTACACAGAAAATGCTGAAGCCTATTGGACAAGTGCCATACCATATTTAAAAAGCGTCAAAAGCGCTTGGGATAAAAAGTCTCCGAAATATAAGGCAACGAAAACCTTTACAGCCTCAGAATTTGAACAAAAGCTTGGCGTCAAGCTGGATGGGTCTGGCACAGTCGGACAGATTACCGGAGAAACACCGGGCCGCCAGGTCGCAACGGCTGTTATTAACGGCAAGACGCTGAAAGGAAGAGACATACGCGAAAAACTGGGCCTCAATTCAGCCGATTTTGAATGGAAGCGAAGCGGAGACTCGATTACAGTCACGACGAGAGGATTTGGCCACGGTGTCGGGATGAGCCAATATGGCGCGAATTTTATGGCGAAAGAAGGAAAAACGGTTGATGACATTGTGAAGTACTATTACCAAGGTACACAAATTTCTGAAGCAGATTCGTTTTTGAATAAATATATGGCGAAGAAGTAGAAAAAGACGCTCATTGAGCGTCTTTTTCTGTTCTTAAATGTCTTTTATCTAAGAGCGGTTGAAATGGTTTAGAGAAGCTCCTGACAGCCTTTAGGGCGACAAGGGAATCAGTTCCTTTTTCCTGATTGCTCACTTTGAGATTGTGGTAAAGTAATCCACATATATCGACAGACTTCGACAGACTCATATAACGAAAGCCGAAAGGCCGACAATCTTCTTTTTTCTTAATAGTGTTAGGCGGAAATCACTAATAAAAACAAAGGTTTCTATGCAAAAGTAAACAACAGCAATGGGGAAGCCCGCCCTATTTATTTCTCTGTTTTTGTCGATTACGATTAATGATGTTCAGCGTTGAACATCTGCACGCAGAAACAAACTTGTAAAGGGGTACGAGCATGAAGAAAAGATTTTCACTGATCATGATGACAGGCTTGTTATTTGGATTAACCTCACCTGCTTTTGCAGCTGAAAAGAAAGAAGCGGAGGCGGAAGCTCCGGCAAACGTGGCAGTTTTGCTTGATGCCAGCGGAAGTATGGCGAAAAGAATAGACAGTGTATCTAAATTTAATTCAGCTAAAAAAGAAATTTCAAAGTTTGCAAGCTCACTGCCGGAAGGCACTCAGGTGAAAATGAGCGTGTTTGGTTCAGAAGGAAACAATAAAAACTCCGGAAAGGTTCAGTCATGTGAATCTATCCGCAACGTATACGGCTTCCAAAGCTTTAACGAACAAAGCTTCCTCAATTCTCTTAATGCAATCGGGCCGACTGGCTGGACGCCAATTTCCAAAGCGCTGAACGAGGCGAAATCTTCTTTTGATCAGCTTGATACTAAAGGAGAAAAAGTAGTGTATCTGCTGACAGACGGTGAGGAAACGTGCGGAGGAAATCCGATTAAAACAGCAAAAGAACTGCACAAAGACAATATCACTGTTAATGTGATCGGTTTTGATTATAAAGAGGGATACAAAGGCCAGCTGAACGCGATTGCGAAAGTAGGCGGCGGTGAATACTTCCCTGCGTATACTCAAAAAGATGTTGAGAAAATCTTCACTCAGCAATCATTGATGTTATCTGAATAAGAAAAAAAGAGAGGCTGATAATGGTCAGCCTCTTTTTTGTATGTAACAAAATGTTCAAAAGTGATTCGCTGTCAGCCTGTAGCATAGTAGCAGATTTCCGTTTCTCTGTCTTGACCAAGGAGAAAAAAGAATGAATGGTGTTACAGTCTGTATATACTTTATGGGCGAAAATAGCTAAAAATCACCGGCATATCAAGCGATTTTGTACAGAAAGTGAAAGCGGTACAAAAGGCAGCTTGCCCTATATCTTTTTGTATTTTCATATTCTAGCATAAAGGATAATCCAACATAAAGTTGGAAAATATGATAAAGAAAGGAAGATTAAACGTGAAAAAATTGCTGGCTGCCGGTATCATTGGATTGCTGACTGTCTCCTTTGCCTCCCCGTCTTTTGCCGCTGAGAAACAGGCGGACACAAATGTGGCTGTTTTGTTTGACGGAAGCGGAAGCATGGTTCAAAAAACAGGAGGAGAGCGCAAAATAGATATTGCCAAAAATTCCGTCAAGTCTTTTGCCGAGCTGCTTCCGAAGGATACAAATCTCATGCTTCGCGTTTTCGGACATGCTGGAAACAATAAACTGTCCGGTAAAGCTCTTTCATGCAGCACGACGGAAACCATTTACGGCCTTCATCCATATGAAGGATCACTGTTTGACAATTCATTGAGCGAGATCAAGCCTACTGGCTGGACACCGATTGCCAAAGCACTTTCAGATACAAGAAAAGAACTTGAAGCATTCGACGCAGACGGAAAAAACGTGGTGTATTTAATCACTGACGGTGAAGAAACGTGCGGCGGAGATCCAGCGGCTGAAATTGAAAAGCTTCGTGAAGCGAATGTGGATACGATTGTAAACATTATCGGATTTAACTTTGATGTGAAAGGAAACGAAGAGATGAAACAGGCGGCTGTTGCTGGCGGCGGAGAATATATTTCAGCGAACAGCGCGGATGAGTTCGAACAGACTTGGGAAAAAGAAGCACAAAAATTTACTGAGTAATCGCTTGTATGAAGGCGCTCCCCCAGGCGCCTTTTTCTATTGGTTTAAAAACGATCTGTGCGGGAAAGATACCCTTAAAAGGGGTTGAACATATGAGATTATTAGGAATGATTTTTCTTATAGCCGCCGTGGCGTTTGTCTTGCTCGGTGTTTTTCTAAAACTGGCAGCCTTCTTTTTTGTCAGCATTCTCACCTTGATCGCAGCTGTTGTGCTGTTTGTGATCGTGAAAAAGAATCAGCATAATCAAACATAGAGCCCTTTATATAGAGGGCTCTCAGCGTGTCGACAAACCCCGCATTATTGTCAATGCACCTCGGTGCTCACGTGTTATGAAACGAACGGCGGCTAAATGCTTAGGCGTCCTGCCTATACACCGCCGTCATCACATCCTGTGAAAGCCCTTTATATAGAGGGCTCTTTTTATGTCTCAGAATTCGACAAAATCCGGGGAGTATGAAAAAATATAAAGGCAGGGAACATTGCGGAGGGGAAGAGAAATTGAACGATAAAGTAACTGCGGTCAGGGATGTATGGCGCTATGAACAAGGGGAAATAAGCAAAATTGAAGACCGGATAGTGACGGAATATCCTTTGACAGTGATACTGAACGGGAGTGAATTTGTGACACTCGTTTGTACGCCGGAGCATATCAAAGAGCTTGTCATCGGATTTCTCGCATCAGAGGGTGTTATACGATTTCAAAAAGAGATTAAAAGGTTTACAATAGATGAAAGTCTCGGTTTTGTTTATGTCGATCTCATTCATCCTGAGGCATTGGATCAAAAGGATTATACAAAACGGGTGATCGGCTCATGCTGTGGAAAGGGCCGTCATTTTTATTTTCAGCAGGATGTCAAAACCGCAAAAACGGCTGTCAGCCAAATGAAAATATCGCCTGAAGCATGTCTGGCGCTTATGAAAGATTTACAGAAAGGGAGCGAAACGTTTCAGGATACGGGAGGCGTCCACAATGCGGCGCTTTGCGACACAGAGAAGCTGCTCTTGATGCGCGCAGATATCGGCCGGCACAATGCGCTTGATAAATTATACGGACACTGCCTGCTGAACGGGATATCTGTCCGCGACAAACTGATTGTGTTTAGCGGCAGAATCTCATCAGAAGTCCTGTTAAAAGCGGCAAAAATCGGCGTGTCGTTTGTGATTTCCAAATCGGCCCCAACGGAGCTTGCGATTCAAATGGCGGAAGAATTAAATATCACAGCGATCGGATTTGTCAGGAACGGATCATTTAATGTATATACACACCCTGAGAGAATCGGGGGATAGGAAGGGGCTGTAGCTATGAATACAGAATCGCGTCAGATGTTGGATAAAAGGAACAGGCCGCTGAGAGACCTTCGCATTTCTGTTACAGACCGCTGCAACTTCCGATGCACGTACTGTATGCCCGCCGAATTATTCGGCCCGGATTATCCTTTTTTAAAGAAAGAGGAGCTGCTTTCATTTGAGGAGCTGGAACGGCTTGCGACGCTGTTTGTCACAAGGTTCGGCGTTGAAAAAATCCGCTTAACCGGCGGAGAGCCCCTTATGAGAAAGGATATGCCCGAATTAATCAAAAAACTGGCCCGTATTCCGGGTGTCCGTGATATTGCGATGACGACAAATGGATCACTGCTGCCTGTTTATGCGGAGAGGCTCAAGGAAGCCGGGCTGAAAAGGGTCACGATCAGCCTTGATTCCTTAGAGGACGAGCGGTTTAAAAAGATAAACGGGCGCGGGGTTTCTGTCAGCAAGGTGCTTGAAGGCATTGAAGCGGCGAAGCAAGCGGGGCTCGGTGTTAAAATCAACATGGTCGTCCAAAAGGGCGTCAATGAAAAAGATATAATGCCTATGGCGCGTTATTTTAAAGAAAAAGGGCATATCCTGAGATTCATCGAATTTATGGATGTTGGGAACACCAACCAATGGGAAAAGAAGGATGTTATGACAAAAGCGGAAATCATTGATTTGATCAATGAACACATGCCGGTTGAACCGATAGCGCCTAATTATATAGGCGAAGTGGCTTCCAGATTCCGCTACTTGGACGGATCAGGGGAAATCGGCGTCATATCATCTGTATCTGACGCGTTCTGCGGATCATGCAACAGGGCCCGTCTTTCTGCGAGAGGGGAGCTGTTTACCTGCTTATTCGCTGCAGGCGGGTTCGACCTCAGAGCGCCGGTGCGGCAGGAGTTAAGTGATGACGAACTGGCGGAGATGATCGGCACAGTATGGAAAAATCGGATCGATCAGTATTCGGTCGATCGTACTCTATCAAAAGCATTAGGCAAAAAGAAAGTGGAAATGTCTTATATTGGCGGCTAAATTTCATGTAAAAAGCTTATCGGCACTGTCCGGTAAGCTTTTTTTATAAGAGTCCAAGGGCAAAAAATAGTTACAAACACCGAAATATATAAGGATAGGCATAAAGAAGGAATCATTGTAAGAATTTTTAATTCCAATGCCATACATTATGATAAAATATAACCAATTAGAAAATAGAAAGGGTTGGAGGGGCATGGCCGCGTACGAGATCCCGTCATCTCAAGTAGGAGTGAAAATCAATAAGTGGTATAAGCACATTTTAGCATTTCAAGTGGCTGATGCCGTTAAGCTGAAGAAAGAGATTGATCAGAACATCGAACATATGGAAGAGGATCAGCTGCTTCTGCTGTATTACCAGCTGATCAGTTACCGTCACCAAATTATGCTGGATTATGTAAAACCTGACCTGCACGAGGAATCTCAGCTTCAATATCGTGAATTGATCAAAACGCTGGAAAGCAATCAGAACAGCATCTCCGGGTTATCTGAGTATTATTTTCACTTGTTCAGGGGAATGTACGAATTTGAACAGAACAATTATATTTCAGCCATATCCTTTTATCGGAAAGCTGAAAAGATGCTTGCGTTTGTGGAAGATGAAATTGAAAGAGCGGAATATCATTTTAAAGTGGCTGAAGTTTTTTATGTCATGAAGCAGACACACTTTTCCATGAACCATGCCATACAGGCGCTTGAGACATACAAGGATCACGATTTTTACAGAGTCAGAAGAATTCAATGCCATTTCGTGATATCAGGAAACTACATTGACTACAGAAATTATGAAAAGGCGCTTGAGCATTTGGATGACGCGTATCGCCTGGCTTTATTGGAAGGACAGCCCCGTTTGATCGGATCTGCCCTCTACAATATGGGGAATTGCTATGACGATAAAGGCGAGCTGGATCAAGCTGCGGCATTCTTTGAAAAAGCGCTGCCTGTCTTTGAGGAGCATCAGCTGGAACAGCTTCCGAAAGCGCTCTTCAGCCTGACTCGCGTTCTTTTCAAAAAAGAAGATGCCCAAGCTGCGATGCGGTACTATGAAAAAGGGATTGCCATCGCTCAAAAACGAAACGATTTCTTCAGTCTGGCAAAATATAAATTTCTGCAGGCTTTATATGTGGAATGTGTCAATGTGGATATGATTCATGAAGTATTTGACTATATGGAAGAAAAAGCCCTGTATGTATATATTGAAGAATTCGCTTTGGATGCTGCCGCCTATTTCAGTCATCGCGAACATTACAAAGAAGCGGTGTATTTTTATGAAAAAGCGGTCAGCATGAGAGAGATGATCCAAAGGAACGACTGTTTATATCAAGTGTAAGACGAAACCATCTGCTGCCAGATGGTTTTTTTATATACAAAAAAAGGGGAGTATCGGAACGTTTATTTCCGGACGAAACAGGAAAAATCGCTACATATGCTTTTGAACAACTTGACATGGCCGGGTTCAGATGGTGCCTGAGTCATTGACAAGCGTGAGGGGGAATTCGATGTTTGGTTTCAATGATATTGTGAAGTTTTTATGGTCTTTCCTCATTGTTCTGCCGCTTGTACAGATCATACATGTTTCAGGGCACAGCTTTATGGCTTTAATTTTTGGCGGAAAAGGATCATTGGATATTGGGATGGGCAAAACGCTGTTTAAGGTTGGGCCGATACGGATCAGAGCGATTTATTTCATCGATTCTTTTTGCAGGTTTGGTGAGCTGAAAACCGACAATCGGTTCTCACATGCACTCGTGTATGCCGGGGGCAGCCTGTTTAACCTGATAACGATTTTCGCGGTCAATTTGCTGATTATACACAGTGTATTAAAACCGAATTTGTTTTTCTATCAGTTTGTCTATTTTTCTACGTATTATGTGTTCTTCGCCCTGCTGCCGGTTCGATATTCTGAGAAAAAGACATCAGACGGGCTGGCGATTTATAAGGTGCTTCGCTACGGAGAGCGCTATGAGATCGATAATTAACATTCAAATGTTTACCCCCTCTTAGATCGGGAAGGTAACAAGTACACAGATATGAAGGGAGAGAATCAACATGGGTAACGATAGTGTAAAAGATAAAATGAAAGGCGGCTTCAATAAAGCCAAAGGAGAAGCGAAGGATAAAGTCGGAGATATGACCGATAAAGCGGATATGCAGGCTGAAGGCAAAAAAGATAAGGCAAAAGGCGAGATCCAAAAGGATATCGGGGAAGCGAAGGATAAATTCAATAAAGATTAATCATGCGGAAGAGGCGGGAAACGATATGTTTCTTGCCTTTTTTGTGGGGCTTGTTTGGATGTGTTAATAAATGTAACAAAAAAAGCAATCGATTTGGTTAAAGTGTCTAAATTTTTAAAATATTCTTTGAATTATTGGCCCTCTTCTATATAATGATGACATGAGATGTTAACTTTTATTACATAAGTTGGTGGAATCACACAAAGGGAGGTTTTGAATGAAAAACAAAGGGGTTGGAATACAGGCTGTTTTTCTGTTGTTTCTGCTCATGGTTCTGATGACGGGATGCGCTGCGCCGAAGAAAGTGTCGGAAGCCAGCGGGGATGCGAAAAAAACAGTTGATATCGACACAAGCGGTGATTCAGTGAAGGTTGGGATTCTTCACTCGTTAAGCGGGACTATGGCGATCAGCGAAGTGTCCGTCCATGATGCGGAGTTAATGGCGATTCAAGAAATCAACCAAAAAGGCGGAGTTCTCGGCAAAAAGCTTGAACCCGTCGTGGAAGACGGCGCTTCAGACTGGCCTGTTTATGCGGAAAAAATGAGAAAACTGCTTCAGCAGGATAAAGCCGCTGCTATTTTTGGCGGATGGACATCAGCGAGCCGCAAAGCTATGCTTCCGGTTGTGGAGCAAAACAACGGGCTGCTGTTCTATCCGGTGCAGTACGAGGGAATGGAGTCATCACCTCATATTTTTTATACCGGAGCAACGACGAATCAGCAAATTGTTCCGGCTGTTGATTGGCTGCTGAAGAATAAAGGTAAGAAGTTCTTTCTGATCGGATCAGATTACGTGTTCCCGAGAACAGCCAATAAAATCATTAAAGCGCAGGTGAAAGCGGCCGGAGGAGAAATTGCCGGTGAAGAGTATACGCCGCTCGGCCACACGAATTACAGTACGCTCGTCAGCAAAATCAAAGAAAAACAGCCTGATGTCATTTTTAATACATTAAACGGCGACAGCAACGTGGCGTTTTTCAAACAGCTGAAAGATGCGGGCATCTCGGCTGACGATATGCCTGTCATGTCGGCAAGTGTCGCTGAGGAAGAAATTCGGGGGATCGGCCCTGATGTGCTAAAAGGACATTATGCGGTGTGGAATTACTTTCAGACAACCAATACGAGCGAAAATCAAACATTCGTGAAGAACTATAAAAAGATGAACGGCGATAACAGGGTGACGAGCGACCCGATTGAAGCTGGCTATAATGCGGTCTATCTTTGGGCAGCTGCTGTTGAAAAAGCGAAGTCCTTTGATATCGATAAGGTGAAGAAAGCGGCTGACGGGATTGCATTCAATGCCCCGGGCGGCACAGTGAAAATTGACGGAGATACACAGCATCTGTACAAAACGGTCAGAATCGGGCAAATCACGGGGGATGGACAGTTTAAAGAAGTATGGAACTCAGGTGATCCGGTAAAACCTGATCCGTATTTAAAATCGTACGATTGGGCAAAGGGGTTATCTAAATAAATCAAAGCCGTTTGCGGGAGAGGAGGCGGAACATGTCTGTCGTCATGACTCAATTATTTAACGGGATCAGTCTCGGTTCTATTTTGATTCTCATTGCGATTGGGTTGGCCGTTACATTCGGTTTGATGAACATTATTAATATGGCGCACGGTGAGCTGATTATGGCAGGAGCCTACACGACATATGTCGTTCAGCAGCTATTTATCAGCTATTTGCCGGCTTCCCTGTTTTCTTACTATTTTTTAATCGCAATCATCATGGCGTTTGCGGTTGCGGCGCTTATTGGGATTGTCATTGAAAAAGTGATCGTCAGGCGATTATATGACCGTCCGCTCGACAGCCTTTTGGCGACGTGGGGAGTGAGCTTGATTCTGCAGCAGGCGGCCCGATCGATTTTTGGCGCGCCGAATGTGGCCGTCAAGTCTCCTGAGTGGCTGACGGGAGGAGTGACGCTGTTTTCCGTCACCTTTCCGTATAAAAGGCTGTTTATTTTGGCGCTTGTACTATTTACGCTTACGCTGCTCGGATTCTATTTGTTTAAAACCTCTGCGGGGCGGCGGATGCAGGCTGTCACGCTAAATCGGAGCATGGCATCGTGTCTCGGTGTATCTGTGAGAAAAACAGATACACTTGCTTTCGCTCTCGGAAGCGGACTGGCCGGTATCGCGGGGAGTTCACTCACATTGCTTGGCTCAATTGGGCCTACTCTCGGTTCATCTTACCTCGTCGATGCTTTCATGATCGTTATTTTAGGAGGAATCGGAAAATTGAAAGGCACCATTATAGGCGCGGTGACCGTCGGTTTGCTGAGCACATTCGTTGAGTATTCCACAAGTGCTACGATTGCCAAGGTTGTCGTGTTTGCATTTATTATTCTCTTTCTGCAATGGCGGCCTTCAGGTCTTGCGAGTGTCAGAACGAGATTACTTGATTAGGAGGGAACCGGATGAAGCGGTTTTCACAATTCAGTCCGTATCTAGTGATGTTTGCTCTTCTTATCGCCGCTCCGTTCTTGCTGCAGGAGTTTCGATTAGGGCTGTTGGCAAAGTTTTTGTGCTTTGCGATTGTAGCGGTCGGCATTTGCCTGATTTGGGGATATACAGGCATTTTGAGTTTGGGACATGGCGTCTTTTTCGGATTGGGTGCTTACTGCATGGCTATGTATTTAAAAATAGAAGCCTCGCCGTCAGGCATTCCTGACTTTATGGAGTGGACAGGGGTCACTGAACTGCCGTGGATCTGGGCAATGTTCAGGAACCCTTTAGCTGCGATTGCCGCGGCAGTCACTGTGCCTGTCTTTCTGGCCTTTTTACTCGGTTACTTTACCTTCCGCAACAACATAAAGGGCGTTTATTTTTCGTTGATCTCTCAGGCTGTTGTTGTGGTGGTTGTCACATTGTTCATCGGCAGCCAGGGAATTACAGGCGGCACGAATGGCCTCACGAATTTCTATTCCATTTTCCAGTATTCTCTGGCCGATCCCGCAATGAAGCGGATTTTGTATTTTACGGCACTCTTTTTCCTCGGTGCTTCTGTCGTGCTCGCTTTGTTTCTGACGAGAAGCCGTTTTGGGCGGCTATTGCAGGCGGTGCGCGACGGAGAAAACAGAGTCCGTTTTTTCGGGTATCATTCCACCGTTTTTAAAGTGTTTATTTACAGTGTATCCGCTGCGATGGCCGGGATTGCCGGGATGCTGTTTGTGCTTCAGGACGGGATGATCTCGCCGGAAATGATGGGCATCATTCCTTCGGTGGAAATGGTGCTGTGGGTGGCGATCGGCGGCAGGCACTCCATTTTCGGGGCGGTGCTTGGCGCACTTCTAACGAACGGAATGAAAAGCTATTTAAGCGAATATTATCCTGACATTTGGCTGTACTTCCTCGGCGCACTGTTTATCATCGTCGTGCTCTATATGCCAAAAGGGATTGTCGGGCTGTTCGAGAAGCTTATAAACCAGCTTTCCTCCTCAAAAAAGAAAGGAGCGGCTGCTTATGAAACCGATACTTACCTGCCGTGACGTGAAGGTTAAGTTTGACGGGTTTTGGGCTTTGCGGGGCGCTGATATCAGTGTGCAGGAACGTGATATCCATTTTCTGATTGGGCCGAACGGCGCCGGAAAAACGACTTTGCTGGACATCATTTGCGGAAAAACAAAGCCGCATTCGGGTGAAGTTCTTTTTCAGGAAGTGGATGAATTGACAAAGACTCGGGAATATCAGATCGCGAAACTGGGGGTCGCCAGAAAGTTTCAGGCCCCGAGTGTCTTTACGCGGCTGACAGTGTTTGAAAACCTCGAACTTGCCATGAAACAGAAAAAAACGATTCTTTCATTGCTGACAGCGCGTATGACAAAAGAGCAAAGTGACAAGATGATAGACATCCTGAGGCTGATAGGGTTAGATGACAAACGGGATCTAACAGCCGGCAGCCTGTCACACGGACAGAAGCAATGGCTTGAAATCGGCATGCAGCTCGCCATGGAGCCAAAGCTTTTGCTGCTGGATGAACCGATTGCCGGCATGACGGGAAAGGAGCGGGAAAAAACAGGAGCCTTGCTTGAAGAGATCGCGAAAACGTGCTCTGTTCTGATTGTCGAGCACGATATGGATTTTGTGCGTTCGTTTTCAAGAAAAGTCACGGTCATGCATGAAGGCAAAGTGCTTTGTGAAGGGTCGATGGATGACATCACAAGCAATGAAGAGGTGGCAGCGGTGTATTTAGGAAGGAGAAGTGTGTCATGATTACCGTCAGCAATGTAACGTCCGGTTACGATCAATCGATGGTTTTGCACAGCCTCAGCATGATGGTTCGTCCGGGGCAGATTGTCGCTGTATTAGGCCGAAACGGAGTTGGCAAATCCACTTTGCTGAAAACAATCATAGGCCTGCTTCCGGCTAAACAGGGGGATATTTGTTTTAATCAAACGTTTGTTCAAAACGAAAAGGCGGAAACACGGGCAAGAGCGGGGATTGCGTACGTTCCGCAGGGAAGAGATATCTTTTCCTCCTTAACCGTTCGTGACAACCTGCTGCTCGGGGAGGAGCCGCTTCCGAAGAAAAAGAGGACGGGGCAGATCAAGGAAGAAATTTTTCAGTGGTTTCCCGTTTTAAAGGAGATGCTTGACCGCAAAGGCGGCGATTTAAGCGGAGGGCAGCAGCAGCAGCTTGCAATTGCCAGAGCGCTGATGGGAAATCCAAAAATTATTTTACTTGATGAACCAATGGAAGGAATCCAGCCGTCAATTGTCGAACTAATCAGACAAGTTATCGTGGAAATTGCCAGAAAAAAGGACATTTCTGTTATGTTAGTCGAGCACAGTCTGGAAAATGCGTTAACATGTGCTGACTACCTTTATGTGATCGACAGGGGAACGGTTATTGACGATGGGAAGGCCGATGAAGAAACGGCACGCCGCTTTGAAAGGCATCTTACTGTATGATTTTTATGCTGAAGTAAGGGAGGTGATGTCCCGCCTGCATGTTCCGCAAATTCGTAGTAACCACATCTGCTTTATATGAAAAAAGAAGGAGGACTACAGATGAAACTGACACCGGTTGAACAAGAGAAATTGCTCATTTTTGCAGCGGGAGAACTAGCCAAACAGCGAAAGGAGCGCGGCGTTCTGCTGAATTATCCCGAGGCCGCCGCTTATATCACCTGCTTTATCATGGAAGGCGCACGTGACGGAAAGAGAGTGGCGGAGCTGATGGAAGCCGGCCGCCATGTGTTAACGGAAAAAGACGTGATGGAGGGTGTGCCTGAGATGCTCGACAGCATTCAGGTGGAAGCCACATTTCCGGATGGAGTGAAGCTAGTTACGGTACATCAGCCAATTTCTGCGGAGGTGACGTCATGAAGCCGGGAGCATTTCAAATTGCTGAGGGAACGATTACGATTAACGAAGGCCGCCAGACACGGGAGGTAACGGTGAAAAACACCGGATCACGCTCCATTCAGGTCGGTTCGCATTTTCATTTTGCGGAAGCCAATCGTGCATTATCGTTTGATCGTGAACAAACCATCGGCATGCGTATCGACATTCCGTCAGGCACATCGGTCCGTTTTGAGCCAGGTGAGGAGAAAACCGTCACGCTTGTTGAATTCAGCGGACGAAAAACAGTACGGGGACTGAACGGAATGGCCGATACATATATCGATGGACGCGGCAAAGAAAAGACGTTAGCCAACTTAAAACAAGCCGGCTGGATGGAGGGTGTAATCCGATGAAGATGTCACGGGAGCAATATGCGGAGCTGTTTGGCCCGACAACGGGCGATAAAATCAGATTGGGCGATACGGATTTATGGATCGAAGTTGAAAAGGATTTCACAGTATACGGTGAAGAAATGGTCTTTGGCGGCGGAAAAACGGTCCGTGACGGCATGGGTCAAAACGGCAGAATCACAGGGAGAGACGGCGCTTTGGATTTGGTCATTACCAACGTCGTGCTCTTGGATTACTCAGGCATTGTTAAAGCGGATGTCGGTGTTAAGGACGGACGGATTGTCGGCGTCGGAAAAAGCGGAAACCCTGATATCATGGATGGAGTCGATCCGCATATGGTCATTGGCGCGGGTACAGAGGTGATTTCCGGTGAAGGCAAAATCTTAACAGCCGGAGGAGTGGATACGCACATTCATTTTATTTGCCCTCAGCAGATGGAAGTTGCGCTTTCTTCAGGTGTGACGACCCTTTTGGGAGGCGGGACAGGACCCGCTACAGGAAGCAAAGCGACAACATGTACGTCTGGCGCGTGGTATATGGCAAGGATGCTGGAAGCGGCCGAGGCGTTTCCGATCAATGTCGGCTTCTTAGGAAAAGGGAATGCATCCGATAAAGCGCCGCTGATCGAACAGGTGGAAGCAGGCGCCATCGGCCTTAAGCTTCATGAAGACTGGGGCACGACGCCAAGCGCCATCAAAACGTGTATGGAAGTTGTGGATGAGGCTGATATTCAAGTCGCCATCCATACCGATACGATTAACGAAGCGGGCTTCCTGGAAAACACGCTCGACGCGATCGGGGACCGGGTCATTCATACCTATCACATTGAAGGAGCAGGCGGCGGCCACGCTCCGGATATTATGAAGCTCGCCTCTTACGCAAACATTCTGCCGTCATCCACAACGCCAACCATTCCTTATACTGTTAATACGATGGAGGAGCATCTTGACATGATGATGGTCTGCCACCATTTAGATGCGAAAGTGCCTGAAGATGTGGCATTCAGCCATTCCAGAATCAGGGCTGCGACCATTGCGGCAGAGGATATTCTCCATGATATCGGCGCGATCAGCATGACATCATCGGATTCCCAAGCAATGGGGCGGGTCGGTGAAGTGATCATCCGAACGTGGCAGGTAGCCGACAAAATGAAAAAACAGCGCGGCGCTCTTGCTGGCGAAAACGGAAACGACAATGTGCGAGCAAAACGCTACATTGCCAAATACACGATTAATCCGGCAATTACTCACGGGCTCAGCCATGAAGTCGGCTCGGTGGAAAAAGGGAAGCTTGCTGATCTCGTTTTGTGGGACCCGGTATTTTTCGGCGTTAAGCCGGAACTGGTCTTAAAGGGCGGCATGATTGCACGTGCGCAAATGGGAGATCCGAACGCGTCCATTCCGACGCCTGAGCCGGTGTTTATGCGCCAAATGTATGCGTCATACGGAAAAGCCAACCGCTCAACATCCATCACATTTATGTCTCAGGCAAGCATTGAGCGGGGTGTGGCGGAAAGTTTAGGGCTGGAAAAAAGAATTTCTCCTGTCAAAAATATCAGAAAGCTCAGCAAGCTGGATATGAAATTGAACTCAGCTTTGCCGAAGATCGAAGTTGACCCAAAAACCTATCAGGTCTTCGCTGACGGAGAGGAACTGTCTTGCCAGCCTGTCGATTATGTTCCGCTTGGGCAAAGATATTTCTTATTCTGACAAGACGCGGCCGGGGTGCATCCCGGCCGTACTATTGACTCAAAACGGTGCACAAGAACCCCGCATTTAGTGTATATTAGATGTTGACAAACGAATCAAATGTAACTATTATAGTTACAACGGTGGTGAAAAACATGATTAACAGCCGTCTTGCTGTTGCCATTCATATTTTATCCCTCATTTCGATGGATGAAAAAGAGTCTTCAGAAATCATCGCTGGCAGCGTCAACACCAATCCGGTTGTCGTGCGAAGAATGATCAGCCTGCTGAAAAAAGCGGATATTCTCACATCACGCGCCGGGGTGCCGGGTGCAAGACTCAAAAAAGATCCGGCTGATATTTCTCTTTTAGAAGTATATCGAGCTGTCCAAAAGCAAGATGAACTCTTTGCGGTTCATGAAAACCCGAATCCGAACTGTCCGGTAGGGAAAAAAATTCAGAACGCACTGGATGAAACATTTGAAAGTGTGCAAAAAGCGATGGAGAATGAACTGGCAAGCAAGTCATTAAAAGATGTTATGAATCATCTCTTTTAATCAAAAGGGATGACTTCTCACCGCCAACATGTAACTGAAATTGTTACAATAGGGAGGGCATGAAAAATGAAAATTGGAATTATCGGCGCAAGCGGAAAAGCAGGGAACGAGATTTTGAAAGAAGCGAAAACAAGAGGGCATGAAGTAACTGCCATCGTCCGAAACGCTTCAAAAGTGAAGGAACAGGATATAGCGATTTTGGAGAAAGATGTGTTTGAACTGACTGCAGAAGACATCAAGCCTTTCGATGCGGTCGTCAACGCTTTTGGAGCTGCGGCTGGCCAGGAACATCTTCACGTTGAGGCAGGCAGAGCGCTAATCAGCATTTTAAAGGATGCGAAAAACACAAGATTGCTTGTCGTTGGCGGAGCAGGAAGCCTGTTTGTTGATGAAGCGAAAAAAACCCGTTTAATGGATACACCGGAATTCCCGAAAGAATATGTGCCGACTGCATCAAACCAAGGGGAGAATCTGAAAGATTTGCAGCAGACAGACTCCGTTTCATGGACGTTCCTCAGCCCTGCGGCATTTTTTGATCCGGCAGGAAAACGGACGGGTTCTTATCAAAAAGGAAAAGACAATGTCATCGTTAACGCGAAAGGCGATAGCTATATCAGCTATGCGGATTATGCTATTGCTGTAGTGGATGAGCTTGAACATCCTGCACACAAAAATGAACGCTTTACAGTGGTAAGCGAAGCGGAATAATAATAAAAAACCCGGAGCTTCCTCCGGGTTTCAGCGTGTCGACAAACCCTTGCATTCGTTGTCAAGCCTGTGCGTTGGTGCTCACGAATTAGGACATTCGCTCCGCTCCAATGCTCGCCTTTCCTAGACTTCAAGGGTTTTCAACCACGCTGAAAAGATGACAAAAAACCTAAAACTAAACCGTTTTAGGTTTTTGTCAACAATCTGAAACCCGGAGCTTCCTCCGGGTTTTTATGATTAATAAGTGCTGTACGTATCATAATCGCTGAAAAGGCCGTCAGCAATCCCAAGCATCAAGAAGACGAAGAAGGCGATAACCGCAAGAATAGATACAGCAATGCTTACGATTAAATAAATCCCTTGCATCTTCACAAACTTCGCGTAATTCTCCAGCATTAAGTCTTCAGACTGTCCGCTGTTGTGGTCAGCCATTTGTCCTGCTTCTTTAGCTGACCGCATCAAAAAGATTCCAGCGATAATTTGCAGTACGCCCGGCACGGCACCGATAAGAAAAAAGAACGCGCCTGAAAGCGCGGTAATTGCGCCCATAATAATAAATAAAATGCCTGTTGCTTTTCCCCACTTCGAAATGCTAACGAGGGTTTTGTTCATTGTTTCAGGATTCATGTACACTGGCTCCCCTTTACAAAAAAATACTCACTTTTCTTTTATACACTATTTGTGAGAAGTTTTGTATATCAAAATTAACAATTTTGGGGTTGACCCTGACGCTGCGTGATTGTTTACGATAAAAGACGAGGAGGCAGCAAATATGAAATATCAGGTCAAACAAGTGGCGGATATAGCGGACGTCAGCATTCGGACTCTTCATCACTATGACGATATTCAGCTTCTGAATCCTTCAACGGTTACTGACGCGGGATACCGTTTATACAGTGATTCAGATCTAGAAAGACTGCAGCAGATTTTATTTTTTAAGGAAATAGGTTTTCGTTTGGATGATATTAAAAAATTGCTGGATCATCCGAATTTTGACCGGAAAGAAGCGCTTCAATCGCAAAAGGATATGTTGATGAAGAAAAAACAAAGAATGGAAGAGATGATTCAAACGATTGACAGGACGATTCAGTCCATTGAGGGAGGAGAACAAATGAATAAGCGGGATTTATTTGCCGGGTTGAGCATGAAAGACATTGAAGAGCACCAGCAGACATACGCTGATGAAGTCAGAAAGCTCTATGGAAAGGAAATCGTGGAAGAAACAGAGAAGAAGACATCCGCATACTCGGCAGACGATTGGCGTACGATCATGGCTGAATTTGATTCGATTTACAGGAGAATCGCGGCGCGAATGGAGCACGGTCCCGGTGATGCAGAGGTTCAGGCCGCTGTGGGAGCGTTTCGCGACCATATTTGTCAATATCATTACGATTGCACGCTCGACATTTTCAGAGGGCTTGGAGAAGTGTATATCACTGACGAACGATTTACCGATTCGATCAATCAATATGGAGATGGCCTTGCCGCTTTTTTGCGGGAAGCGATGATCATCTACTGTGACTATCAGGAAAAACCCCGGCCGTAAAAGCCGGGGTTTTGGCGCATCTTATAAAATCGGCGACAACAGCCGCGAGATGGATTCTTTCATTCGAATCCATAAGGGGCGCTGCAGGTATTCTTCATAGGTGTATTTTCTGGATACGAGCAAATCTTCTTTAAATGTAGAAACCAGTTTTTTCGCAATGGAGATATCGTAAATAAATGCATTAACCTCAAAATTCAGCCTGAAGCTTCGAACGTCGATATTCGCTGTCCCGACTGATGCAATTTCGTCATCCACTACAATGGTTTTCGCGTGGATAAAGCCGTTATCATATATATAGACAGTGGCTCCGGCTTTCAACAGATCGCCGATGTACGAAAGTGTCGCCCAGTATACAAAGGCATGATCAGGCTTGTTCGGGATCATGATGTTGACATCAATGCCTGACAGGCACGCGATCCTTAAAGCATCGAGCAGGCTTGCGTCAGGGATAAAATAAGGCGTCTGAATTAAAATAGAACGCTTGGCATTCGAAATCATTTTAATGTAGCCGTTTTTAATTTGTTCCCATTCGGAATCCGGTCCGCTTGTGACAATCTGCATCCCGACGTTGCCTTTTGGGCCGTGATCAGGAAAGTGATTCGGAATATATGTCAGCGTATGGCGATGGGAAGCTTGGTTCCAGTCAAGGATGAAACGTGTCTGGATGGCGTGCACGGCGGTTCCTTGCAGCCGGATATGCGTATCACGCCAATAGCCGAATTTCGGATTAAGCCCGAGGTACTCATCTCCGACGTTAAATCCTCCAACATAACCGATCACTCCGTCTACGATGACAAGCTTTCGGTGGTTCCGATAATTCAGCCGCAAGTTAATCGGCCTGAGTTTTGAAGGGAAAAAGACCTCCACATGCCCGCCGGCCTCGCGGAGCTCTTTAAAAAATTTTTTTCTCAGTGTTCTGGACCCGAGTTCATCATATAGCACCCTGACCTGAACGCCTTCTTTCGCTTTTTGGATGAGAGCGTCCCGTAATTTTTTGCCTAATTCATCACCTTTATAAATATAATATTGTAAGTGGATATGATCCTTAGCCTTTGAGATGTCATGCAGCAGCCGCTGAAACTTATCCCGGCCGTCTGTAATCACGTCAACTGAATTATCCTCTGTAAACACAGCATGATTATTCATAATAAGCATATAAATTAAATCTTTATTATCAAATGTTGCCCGGTTGTTGAACTGAAATTGCCTGGTTTCTAAGTCTTCAAGCTGATGCTTCAGCAGCTTTTCGATTCCGATCTTTTTTCGGTCCTCCCATTGAAACAATTGCTTGCGCCTGAGATTATGGCCGAATAATAAGTATAAAATAAAGCCTAAAACGGGAATAAAGAAAAGAACAAGCAGCCAAGCCCAAGATGCGCTGGCATCGCGCCGTTCTTTGAAAATGACAATGATGGCCAAAAGAATATTCAAAATGAAAAAAAGTGATAAAAGGATGGAAGAAATACTCAATTTGTAACCCCGCTCATTCAATATTTATCAAGAAGATTGCCATTAGTATTCCATGATTAACAGCGATCTGATTCCCATTACAAATTATAACACTCCCATTTTAAAAGAATAAAGAGCGGCGCTCCAGATTCTTCGCCGAAAAGTCGGGCAGATTTCTTTAAAACCAGCTTGCACCTGCGTTAAAATAAACACATATGATAACGTTCGTGAAGCTTTGCAACATCAAATAAAGGGGGAGGATTACATGAACTTTTACAGAGTCGAACAAATGCCGGGGTTCATTAAAACAGAAATGCAAAAAATTCAAAAGGCTGTACAGCCTTTCATGAAGAAAACCGTCATTTACCGTTTTCTTGCTTTTCCGCTTGCAGCATTCTCTCTCTTTAATTTGGTCGCTTTTCTATTTCACGCTTCAGCAGACAGGGAGTCCTTGATCAGCGCAGGAATATTCGCCCTTCTGGCGGCGCTTGGATTGGCATTTTTCAAAGAAGCGGGCTACCAGCATAAACAGGTCCAAAAAACGGTTCGCATCTATATGCTGAACAGGATCAAAAAGAGCGATATCCTTTCAGAAGAGCGGAAAGACTCCTATACGCGCCAGATTAAGGAAGAACCGTTTGCGATGCGGAGTTTTGTGGAATTTTTGACTGAGGAAGACAGACGCAAGAAATTGTATTAAATAAGAACTGCACCCGGAATGTTAGGATTTTCCTGACAATCGGGTGTTTTTTTAGAAGATACTCAAGAAGAGGGGATGGACAAATAAAAAGGGCACGGTTCCGTTTTATTTGGAACTCATGCCCGGTACTGTCTCCTCATTTGATGCTTTTATTCAAACACCGGATCATCTTCATAGTAATAAGAATCCGTATCTTCATACGTATCGGTGCTTTCATAAGCGGCAATTCCTATAATCACCAGTATGAAAATGACCATAACGATCCCGATCAGGCCCGAAATAATACTGGATGCAGCGTAGAACAACTGCATTTTTATAAACTTTCCGTAATTCTCAAGCATGCTTTCACCAGCGCTGCCGGCAAGATTTCCTTCGGCTTCCGCGGCTGCTTTTGCTGAACGCATTAGAAAGACGCCTGAAATAATGAGCAGCACGCCCGGAATGGCGCCGATCACTGTCATCAGGGTAGTCAGTGTGGCAAGCGATCCCATAACGATCAGCAAAATGCCCGACAGTTTGCCCCACTTGGCAATGTCTGATAGCGACTTGACAGCAGCGGCGCTCAGCTGGCGGTTCTCGCTTTTCTCAGCCGCAAGCTCCTGTTCGGCGGCTCCATTTCCTTCATTATGATTTTCAATCTCGTTTTCATCTTTATCCAGACTAATCATGATAGCTCTCTCCCTAGAATTTTTAAATCGTATCTTTTGCCGTCCATTTCGGCGATGCCGGGGAACAATCCCCATTCTGCAAACCCATGCTTTTCAAACAGCTTCAGGCTTGGTTTATTATGTCCGAAAATGAAGGCCATAAGTGAGCGGATGCCAAGTTCCGGCGCAATGCGAAGCGCTTCCTGGAGCAAATACGATCCGACGCCTTTGCCGCGGCAAGCTTCGTCAATGTATATGCTGACCTCCGCTGTTTTATTATAGGCGGGCCTTCCGTAAAATGTTTCAAAGCTGATCCAGGCAGCAACGTTCCCGCTTCCGTCTTCGGCAACATAGAGCGGCCGTGACTCTGTATGTCCCATAAACCACTCCATCCGGTCTTCAAGTGTTACCGGTTCAGTATCGGCTGTTACCATTCGCGAAGCAATCGTTGAATTATAAATCGCGACAACAGCCTCCAGATCTTTATGTTCAGCAAGACGCAATGTCATGTCCATAGGTATTTGGCACTCCTCTCAAAAAAATCACATATTTTCGTATCAGCCTGCGCAAACTACATTTTAAAAAAGTTTTTTTGTATAGGTGTATATATTTTCAGAAAAGTGTTCAGAATGTTGCTGAGGTGATGAAACAATGAGAGAGGAAGAAAAGAAAACTTCTCAAGTCAAAAAACTTCAGCAGTTTTTTCGTAAACGCTGGGTGTTCCCTGCAATTTACTTAGTCAGTGCGGCCGTCATTTTAACAGCTGTCCTTTGGTATCAATCTGTATCAAATGATGATGTAAAGGATCAGTTGGCTGATAACGGCGGAAACTCCGCATATGACAACAACGACGATGCAGTTGAAGTAGGAAAGTCAATGGAAAATGTCGCTATGCCGGTTATTGATTCTGAAAACGTATCTGTTGTGAAAAAGTTCTATGAAACCGATGCCGCAAAAGAAGAGAAAGAAGCAGCACTCGTTACCTATAATAACACGTACAGCCTAAGCAAAGGAATTGACTTAGCTGAGAAAGACGGAAAAGATTTCGATGTTTCTGCTTCTCTGAGCGGTACGGTTGTCAAAGCTGAAAAAGATCCAGTGCTGGGATACGTGATTGAAGTTGAACATGCAGACGGCTTATCAACTGTGTATCAATCTCTTTCTGAAGTAAGTGTTGAGCAAGGTGACAAGGTAAAACAAAACCAAGTGATTGGAAAGTCTGGCAAGAACCTTTACAGTGAAGACAGCGGAAACCACGTGCATTTTGAAATCCGTAAAGACGGAGTCGCAATGAACCCGCTGAACTTTATGGACAAGCCGGTTTCTTCTATTGAAAAAGCAGCAGCAGCTGAAGAAAAAGCTGCCACTGAAGAAACAGAAGAATCCATTCAGCAATCTTCCGAGAAAAAGGACGGATCAACTGATAAAGGAAAAGAAGAAAAATCCGGTGAAAAAACGGATGATTCAACTGACAAATCTGGTTCTAAAGAAAGCAGCACAACAGAAGACACTGAGCAGTCTTAATGAAGAAAACGTCTATCCGTGTGATGGGCGTTTTTTTCTGTTACTTTTTGCTTTGTTTCACCGTCTATGTCGTTACACATTGACATGTATGCTATAAAGGAGGTTATGTCATGAACCGTCTATTTCTCGGAGGCTGGACCCTTTTTATTCTCCTTTCTGTCTGTACGGAAAGCTTCAGCGGCATGGTCGTATCGCAAACGGTAGCTTTTCATTTTCAGCCGCATCCCGATCTGTCTCAATTCTTAGTGATGGATTTTGCTGAGCTTGCTGTACCTGAAGCGTTTATTCAAAAAATCGGGCACGCGTTTTCCTTCTTTGTCCTGACCTATTTGCTGTGGAAACAGCGGGGCAGCATAAAAACAGCTGCAGCCGGCTCATTCGCGTTTGCGTTTTTCACAGAAGTTCTTCAGCTCTTCTTCAGCAGGAACGGATGTATTCGGGATGTGCTCATTGATACTGTTGGAACTGTATTGTTTTGTGGTTTATATGTGTTGGCGAAGCGGAGAAAACATGAGATGTATGAAAAATATTAAAGCCGGCTGTCTTGGATTCAGACGCCGGCTTTTATCGTGTTTAGAAATTTTGATCGGTTGGTTTTTTCGTCAGCTTATTAATGATGGCTTCATAGATTCTTACAATCAAATCGACGAATGGGCGAAGCAGATCTGAAAACCTAAAGAATAGGAACCCGATAATGATAGAGACAACGAGGCTGCCCAATACATCTGCCGGATAGTGATGCCCTACCCAAATTCTCGAAAAGCCTGTCAAAAGCCCGAAAATGACAAGCGGCCAGCCGATTTTGCGGTTTCTGAAAAGCATCGCAATAGAAATCGCTAACGCGCCTGTCGTGTGGTCACTCGGAAATGATGCATCAGCATCATGCGGAATCAGCGTATGCACTGTGTGCGCGACGAACGGGCGCGGTTCGAAATGAACTTGCGAAATCAAATAGTTGATGATAAGACCCGCAATTCCTGTAAGGCCTGCGTAAAGCACATTTTTTCTGCTTTGCGTGTTCCCGAACACCCAGATTGCCAGCAGGATAAGGGCATAAGCGACAATGGCATATTCCGTTATGAAGACCATAATGGAATCGAGAACCGAATTGTGATGAGATAGTCCATGGATGGCTTTAAATAGTTCGTAATTCAAATAATCACCTTTTGCATTTTTAATAGTAGACTCATTATACTCGTAAAAAGTTTCAAATCAAAAAAAGTTTGCCGGAAAGCGTGATGCTTGAAGAGGATTCGAAGGGGAGACAGTCTTTCTGGGGGGATTCTATGTGCAAAAAAAAGAGATCCGGAATTCCGAATCTCTTCACAACGATTACAGTGCTTCAGGTCCTTCTTCGCCGGTGCGGATGTTGATCGTATTGCTGATTTCATAGACAAATATTTTTCCGTCTCCGGGTGATCCCGTTTTTAGGACCCTTTTAGCGATCTCAGTCACTTGATCAACAGGAACCTTGCTGACCACGATCTCAATTTTTAAACGCTCATATACATTGCTTTCTATTTTGACCCCTCGATAGAGCTCCGTATGTGCTTTTTGAAGGCCGCAGCCGTGAACATTGGAGAAGGTCAGAGAGGTTACTCCGATTTTTCCGAGTTCCTGCTTCAGCTTTTCGAAATTTGCCGGACGCGTTACAATTTCCACCTTGAACATTTGACCGCTCATAGCGTCACTCCTCACATAGTATCTTGATATGCTTTTTCCCCGTGCATCGTTAAGTCAAGCCCAAGTGACTCTTCTTCTTCGGTTGCGCGAAGGGGAAGGAAGAGGCCTACAATTTTAATAATAACGAAAGTGACTACAAATACAAAAACGTAAGTGGCGACGATGGCTACGATTTGTTTCCAGATTAAGCTGGCATCACCGTAGAATAATCCGTCCGCACCCGCCGAGTTAACAGAGGTAGTCGCGAATAATCCTGTTGCGATTCCGCCCCATGTGCCTCCGATGCCATGCAAGCCAAAGGCATCAAGTGCGTCATCGTATCCGAATTTCTTTTTGAGCGAGAAAACCCCCCAGAAACAAACCGCACCGCCAATAATGCCAATCAAAATGGATGCAAATGGTGTGACAAATCCGGCAGCCGGCGTGATCGCCACAAGCCCGGCGATTGCGCCGGATACCGCTCCGAGCATTGTCGGTTTCTTGTTAATGATCCATTCTACTAAGATCCAGCCGGCAATCCCGGCTGCCGCGGCAGTGTTTGTGTTGATAAAGGCGTACATGGCCACGCCATCTAAGGTCAGGGCGCTGCCGACGTTAAAACCGAACCAGCCGAACCAAATCAAAGCCCCGCCTAAGAAGGTGTAAATGAGGTTGTGCGGAGAAGGCGCTGTGCCTTCTTTCCGTTTTCCGAGCACAATAGCGAGAACAAGGCCTGCCACACCGGAGGAAATATGAACAACGTTGCCGCCGGCGAAATCGAGCGCGCCAAGCTGGCCGATCCAGCCGCCGCCCCATACCCAGTGCGCAACCGGCGTGTAAACTAAGGAAACCCATAAAACAGAGAATAAAAGAAAAGCGCCGAATCGCATCCGTTCTGCGAAAGCGCCGGAAATAATGGCTGTTGTCAGAACAGCGAACGTCATTTGGAACATCATAAATAATGAATGGGGAATGGTATCACTGTAATCTCCCGGATCAAATCCAACCCCTTTCAGACCGGCCCACTCCAGTCCGCCAATGATTGAATTGCCTGGTGCGAAGGCGAGTGTATATCCGAACAGCACCCAAACGATGGAAACGATGGCAATGGAAGAGAAACTGTGCATAGCAGTGCTCAGCACATTTTTGCTTTTTACCATTCCTCCATAAAATAACGCTAATCCCGGGGTCATCAGCCACACGAGTAAAGCGCAAAAGAACATAAAAACTGTATCGCCCATTTGCATGTCTCATTCCTCCGTATTTTTCAGAATAAAAGAATTATTATATTTCCTCATTATAGAGAAAAAAGAATGATAAAACATTTTCATGTAAGATTTCCTTACATGGTTTTTTAGGGAATGTTATCGAGGGATGTAATGAATGGAAAATGGCATTTTTACGATACGAGACTTTATATCTATAAAAAGAGCTGTCCGTATGAGCAGAAATGAGGATTTACATTTATTAGAATATTTCATACTGTATTAAGTGTACTAACTCGAATAATACACTAAGGGGAGATTCGTTATGAACAAAGGCGGCAGGCTCAGGAGAGCGATAAGTAAATCGATTCCAGCGACGTTCCGATTGTTTTTAGCCTTTAATTTTTTCGTATACGGCCTGGCGAAAGTAGTGATCGGCCAGTTTGGTGAGGTAACGCCTGAAATCGAGGCAGCTGCTGGGAAAGGGTTTACTATTGCGTGGACATTTTTCGGGTATTCTCATGTTTATGAACTGTTCATAGGTTTCGGTGAAATCATTGCAGCTGTTTTATTGCTGATCCCGCGAACAGCTGCGTTAGGGGCGGTTGTATTTATGCCGATTATTATGAACATCGTCTTAATTAACTATTGTTTTGACATTGGCGTGCAGGATCTTAGCACGATATTAATGGTGATGTGTCTCGTCCTGCTTTGGGTGGACCGCAGTAAATTCATGGGCATTTTCAGGCAAGAACCGTTAAACGGCGGGCAGGTGATGAAGCGATGACACCCTTTATGATGACAGTGCTTGCCGGTCTGTTCGTATGCACGACCTGCTACTTTTACATAAAAGAAAAATCATGAGAAAAATGCTCCTTCTGGGTATTTCACAAGCGTCTTATTGGGCATGTATATGTTCCCCGAAAGATCAGAAAACAGGGATAGAAATCAAAACGATTATCCGGCAGCTCGACATTCTGGGAATTTGGGTATAGGCTGCGGACTTGGAAGTGTCGCGCTTCAAGCGGCAATGCTGGAAACAAGTCCTTCCAACCTGGCGGGGCGACTTCAGGGCTGTTTCAAACCTGCCATTATTTAGAGTCGACTTTGTCTTCGGTGATCCTTGGCTTCTTTTTTGGAAAAGAAATTATGGCAGCTCATTTTGATAGGATGGGCATCATCATGATCATTGCGGGCGGAGCGAGCCTGTTTATAGCTGGGGGATTTGCGCCAAGAATGAAAACTGCATCGTGAGAAAAGAGACAGGCGCTGGGTCTGTCTCTTTTTCTTGTTTAAGCTGTTCAAATAGAAACAGGAAAATTGTATATCATAGCCAATGTTATTGTCTGACTTTTTAGTTATATTAAGTGACATCAAATGTCAGAAAACTGAACATGTAACGAAAAACAGACAATATTGAAAGGGGAGCCGGCTATGACATTAAAAGAGAGCCAGCATCAATCCAACAGACTGAGCAATGAAGATCTGCTGCCTTTAGGACAGGAAAAACGAACGTGGAAAGCAATGAACTTTGCCTCCATTTGGATGGGATGTATACATAATATACCGACCTACGCGACGGTGGGCGGATTAATTGCGATCGGCCTCTCGCCTTGGCAGGTGCTGGCAATCATTATTACGGCATCGCTTATCTTGTTTGGCGCTTTGGCTTTAAACGGTCATGCGGGGACAAAATACGGGCTGCCGTTTCCGGTGATCATCCGGGCTTCTTACGGAATATACGGCGCGAATATTCCGGCGCTTCTAAGGGCGTTTACAGCGATCATGTGGCTCGGCATTCAGACCTTTGCCGGAAGCACGGCGCTGAACATTTTGCTTTTAAATATGTGGCCGGGCTGGGGAGAAATTGGCGGCGAGTGGAACCTTCTCGGCATTCACTTGTCTGGTTTGCTTTCATTTGTATTCTTTTGGGCCATTCATTTACTCGTATTGCATCACGGCATGGAATCGATTAAACGCTTTGAGGTATGGGCTGGTCCTTTAGTGTATCTGGTATTTGGCGGCATGGTATGGTGGGCCGTTGATATTGCCGGAGGATTGGGGCCGATCTATTCCCAGCCGGGAAAGTTCCATACGTTTTCAGAAACGTTCTGGCCGTTTGCTGCTGGGGTTACCGGCATTATCGGCATCTGGGCGACATTGATCTTAAATATACCTGATTTCACACGATTTGCTGAAACGCAAAAAGAGCAAATCAAAGGGCAATTTTACGGTTTGCCGGGAACCTTCGCGCTGTTTGCGTTTGCCAGTATTACAGTGACCTCCGGTTCGCAGGTTGCTTTCGGTGAGCCGATTTGGGACGTTGTCGATATTTTGGCGAGATTTGATAACCCATACGTTATTGTATTGTCCGTGATTACGCTCTGCATCGCCACGATCTCTGTAAACGTCGCCGCGAACATCGTATCGCCGGCTTATGATATAGCGAATGCCCTGCCGAAATATATTAATTTCAAACGCGGCAGTTTTATCACTGCGTTGCTCGCTTTATTTACGGTTCCGTGGAAGCTGATGGAGAGCGCGACAAGCGTATATGCGTTTCTGGGCTTAATTGGCGGCATGCTTGGTCCGGTGGCTGGCGTGATGATGGCTGATTACTTTATCATTCGCAAACGGGAGCTCTCGGTAGATGACCTGTATTCTGAAACAGGGCGTTATGTGTATTTTAAAGGCTACAATTACCGTGCGTTTGCAGCCACGATTTTGGGTGCACTGATCTCACTGATTGGTATGTATGTTCCTGTATTGAAGAGCTTATACGATATTTCCTGGTTTGTAGGTGTGCTGATTTCATTTCTTTTCTATATTGTTCTGATGCGTGTTCACCCGCCGGCTTCGTCGACGATTGAGACGTTTGAATCTGGGCAGGTTCGTCGGGCTGAATAAGATCTATCTCACGGTATATTTTCATATTTTTGAAATGGTTTTCCATAAATAGAACATTTATAATGGTTTAGAAATCTATTCTAAAACGAAATGGGAATCGAATATGAGAAAATGGTATTTTATTCTGTTGGCAGGTGTGTTAACGTCCGTCATCCTTGCCTTTGTTTTTGATAAGACAAAAGCGAATGGGGAGGAGCAAGGGAACTGCATCTATGTTTCGCCAAATGGCAGTGATCAAAATGAAGGAACAAAAGACAAGCCGTTTCGTACACTGGCACATGCTTCCGAGGAGGCTGCCGCCGGCACAACCGTGATGATTCGGGGAGGCACGTATCATGAAACCCTTGAGGTAAAGCACAGCGGTACAGACGGAAAACCGATCACGTTCCGAAACTATGAAAATGAAAAAGTCGTGATTAGCGGAGAATCCATTGCGGACGCAGAATATGAAACACCGCTCATTCATATTCACGATAAACACGACATTGCCATCAGCGGTTTAACGATTCAAGATCTTTCTGTTTCATCTGAGGAAGCAACTGCTATGGGGATTTATGTATCGGGCTCCAGCAGTCATATTGCGATTCAGAACAATCATGTCCGGGACATTAAGACAACAGCGGATGAAGGAAATGCCCACGGAATCGCAGTCTATGGGACTGGCAGCATGAAAGACATTCAAATCGAGGACAATACTGTAGAGAATCTGACGCTTGGAGCGAGTGAAGCGGTTGTGCTGAACGGAAATATTGACGGCTTCACCGTTGCGGGCAATGTGGTCCGCAACAATAACAACATCGGGATCGACCTTATCGGTTATGAGGGAACCGCGGCCAAAAACGATTACGTGCGAAACGGAGTCGTAGAAAACAATACGGTTTATCAAAACTCAACTTACGGAAATCCTGCTTATGGAGATGATTACTCAGCGGGCGGGATATATGTCGATGGAGGGCACAGTATCGAGATTAAGAAAAACACAGTTTACCATAATGATATTGGGATTGAAGCAACGTCTGAACACAAAGGGAAATACGCAACCGCTATTCAGATAACAGACAACAAAGTGTACAACAATGCGTACACCGGTATTTCAATCGGAGGGTATGACAAAAAGCGGGGCGGCACCAGCAATTCTCTGATTGCCCGCAACATGATGTACCGGAATGACACTAAGGGGCTGTATGGCGGCCAGCTGCTGCTGCAGTACGACACAAAAAACAACACAATCGAAAAGAATATATTGACGGCCAGCGACTCAAGATTATTTATCGGAAACGATTTTACGGCAAATGAAGGCAATACGGTCAATCATAACGTGTACCATAAGGAAACGGATCAAGACGGTATATGGATGTGGAAAAAGAATGAATACGATTCGTTTTCAGCGTATCGAAAAGCGACAAATAACGATCAGCAATCCATTTATGCCGATCCGATGTATCGTGATGAAGAGTCCTATGACTTTACGTTAGATCCTGATTCACCTGCGCGGCCGGTCATTGAATAACATACAATCATCGGCGTCCTCTGCCATTCAACGGAGCAGGACGCCGATTTTTATATGCAAAAAAAGACTGCCGGATTTTCCGGCAGTCTCAGAGTTATTCCGCAATAGACACTTTCCCTTCAGCCTCAGCAGGTTGTTTCTGGCTCCACGCGTAGAGAAGCAGAGCAATCAGAACGAACAGCCCCGCTGATAAATAAATGGCAGAGAAGCCGGCGGACGCTACAAACAATCCGAACACATACGAACCTACAGCAATTCCGCTGTCAAAGAAGGTAAAGAACGTTGCCGTCGCAAAACCAGAGCGGTGAGCCGGAGATTTCTGGATCGCCAATGTTTGCATGCAAGGAACAATTGAACCGTATCCGAGACCGATAACCGCTCCTGAAAGCAGAAGCATCATGCCGCTATGTGTAAAGGACAGCATGCAGAGCCCTACTGAGAAAATCATGATTGATGGATAAATGACAATGCCCGGTCCGACTTTGTCGAACAATTTCCCTGTGAACGGGCGTGCAATCATCATTGTCACCGCGAAGCAAACAAAGAAATATCCGCTGACATTCGAAAGATCAACTGATTTGGCGAATACAGACAAATACGCTGTGACAGTTGAATAACAGAAAGAAATAAATAAACCGACCGTCGCGATCTTAAGTGCGCCTTTTTCGAACATATCCGCGAAGGAAAAACGGAATACAGTCGTGCCGCTGTCTTGGTTTTGGGGCACCTTTATCAAGAACGAAACAAGCAAGCCTGCAACCATAAACAGCGCAAAGGCTGTAAAGAATACAGAAAAGTTTACGACCTTCATCAAGTTCAGCCCAAGGAAAGGCCCGATTGCCATGGCGAGGTTCATAGACATGGCAAAGTATCCAAGCCCTTCACCGCGGCGTTTGGCCGGGATAATGTCGGCTGCAATTGCACCTGTAACAGTCGTTAAAATGCTGAACCAAATCCCTTGGAAGAAACGCAATCCGAGCAGCAGGTAAAAGTTATGAATCGGCATATACAGAAAAGACGAAAGGGCGAATAACGCCATAGAGACGATCGCCATTCTTTTCTTCCCGAAACGTTCAACAATGGCTCCGGAGAAAGGCCGTGTAATGATCGCAGACAGAAGGAACAGGCTGATTAAAAGCCCGCCCTGTGATTCTGTGCCGCCAAGCTCTTGAATCGTATAAATCGGCAGGACAGTTAAAAATGTATAAAAGAACACAAACACAAATAAATTGACAAGCAGGACCATAATAAAATCCTTGGTCCATATCGCATCCGCTTTTTTCAAATGTATGTCACTTCCTTATTTTCATTGTTGTAAAAACATGCGAAATAAATGAGAAAAAGCTTCCTTATCTTCATCCGGGAAATCCGCAAGCAGCTCTTCCTCGAATTTCAGCATTTTCACATTGATTTCTTCGTATTTTTTCTCAGCTTCTTTTGTGAGGACAACAAGTTTCTCCCGTTTGTCTTCACCTTGCCGTCTCTGTACCCAGCCGTTTTCTTCCAGGCGTTTGATCGTCCGTGTCACAGTCGGCGCTTCCACATTTAAATAGGACCAAATCTCTTTTTGAGTCATTGGTCCGATCGTACGCAAGCAATATAAAACTGACCATTGAGAGGAATAAAGGCCGAATGGCTCCAGCTGTTCATTGGCTTTCTTGGCAATCAGGCGGGCGCTTTGGTTGATTTGATGAATGAGGTGTCTGTTGACGTAGGTCATTTCGGTCTCCTTCTAAAAAACTTACCTAAGTAACTAATTGCTTTTTTAATTCTACAGGAGCGGTGAAGGGATGTAAAGATAAAAATGTAGTGACACGAAATAGTTTGCTGAAGCTGAAAAAGTTTGTTTCACCCCTTGTCCTTATTGAGTTTTTAGCATATTCCCAAAAGAATGCTAATACACTGTTACAAACCTAACAAAGAGAGTGTTTGAGGTGAGGGATCGTGGGCATATTTCATAAACTTACTTTTAAAACCATACAACGAAGAAGCGGCATACTGAACGACTCTTTACAGAATACGGATCTCATTTCACACTTCTCACATCCATTTTAGGGAGGTCGAGTGGTGTGCACGATTACATCAAAGAGCGAACAATCAAGATAGGAAAGTACATCGTGGAGACAAAGAAAACCGTTCGTGTCATTGCGAAGGAATTTGGTGTTTCCAAAAGTACAGTACACAAGGATTTAACAGAGCGTCTGCCTGAAATTAATCCTGACTTGGCAAACGAAGTGAAAGAAATACTCGATTATCATAAATCCATCAGGCATTTAAGAGGAGGAGAAGCGACAAAACTGAAATATAAAAAAGACGATATTCTCGAAGGAGAACCTGTTCAGCAATCGTAATCACCTGCTGTCATCAGCCAGCAGTGTCTTCCCTGAAATCGTTCATAAAACATCCGCAAAAATTTGTAAAGAACTTAATGTGCTTCCAACTTTTTTTCTATATTTTATGATAATATATATAATTAGGGCACAATGTGGATATTTACTGTGAAACAGATTTTCAAGGAGGATATAAATAGATGTTTGCAAGGGATATTGGTATTGACCTCGGTACTGCAAATGTACTGATCCATGTTAAAGGTAAAGGAATTGTTTTGAATGAACCTTCCGTAGTTGCACTTGATAAAAACAGCGGCAAAGTGCTGGCGGTTGGCGAAGAGGCAAGACGAATGGTTGGACGTACACCTGGGAATATTGTTGCGATTCGCCCGCTGAAAGACGGAGTTATCGCTGATTTTGAAGTAACAGAAGCAATGCTCAAGCATTTTATTAACAAGCTGAATGTAAAAGGCCTGTTCTCAAAACCGCGCATGCTCATTTGCTGCCCGACGAATATCACATCCGTTGAGCAAAAAGCAATCAAAGAAGCTGCAGAAAAAAGCGGCGGTAAACATGTGTACCTTGAAGAAGAACCTAAAGTTGCCGCTATCGGCGCGGGTATGGAAATATTCCAGCCAAGCGGTAACATGGTTGTAGACATCGGAGGCGGGACGACGGATATCGCGGTTATTTCAATGGGCGATATTGTCACCTCCTCTTCTATTAAAATGGCTGGGGACAAGTTTGACATGGAAATCTTAAATTACATCAAACGCGAGTACAAGCTGCTGATCGGCGAACGTACTGCGGAAGATATTAAGGTTAAAGTCGCAACGGTTTTCCCAGACGCACGTCACGAGGAAATTTCCATTCGCGGGCGGGACATGGTTTCCGGTCTTCCAAGAACAATTACAGTAAACAGTAAAGAAGTTGAAGAAGCCCTTCGTGAATCTGTCGCTGTTATTGTGCAGGCTGCGAAACAAGTGCTTGAAAGAACACCGCCTGAACTTTCCGCTGATATTATTGACCGCGGTGTTATCATTACCGGCGGAGGCGCGCTCCTAAATGGCCTTGACCAGCTGCTTGCAGAAGAGCTGAAGGTGCCGGTTCTCGTCGCTGAAAATCCTATGGATTGCGTAGCCATCGGCACAGGTGTCATGCTTGATAATATGGACAAGCTTCCTAAACGCAAACTAAGCTGATTTCACAAACCTCATTCTGAAAAAGAATGAGGTTTTTTTATGGAAAAGCCTTCACGAATGGATGATAAATGACGATAATAGGATAAAATACTGATTTTTATTATAGAACGAACGTTCCTATATGACAACTGGAAAATATGCCATTTTAGAGGTGGGAAATTTGTTAAAAGGATTATATACAGCAACATCCGCAATGATTGCCCAGCAGCGCAGAACGGAAATGCTTTCAAATAATATCGCAAATGCCAATACATCAGGATATAAAGCAGAACAAGGCTCCGTACGCGCCTTTCCTGAGATGCTGCTAAACAGAATAGAATCAAAATCTCCGGCCGGAACATCGAAGACAGAAATCGGTTCTGTGAATACAGGTGTGTATATGCAGGAACTGAAGCCTCTTTTCACACAAGGAAGCTTGAAGTCCACAGATCAGCCTACAGACATCACATTGGTCGAAAATCAAGTGCCGGTTCATGCGGAAACCAATGAAAACGCGGCTCTTTTTTATCCGGTTCAGACAGCGGACGGAATCCGTTATTCAAAAAGCAGCACATTTTCACTAAATGAGAATAATCAGCTGACGATCAATGGAAATCCTATTTTATCAACGGATGGCCAGCCAATCACTGTTGATAATGAGAATTTCACTGTGTCTGAAAACGGTACTGTGACAACGAACGGGCGTACAGCCGGCCAGATTGATGTCAGAATGGCGGAGGATGTCCGCGATCTGAAACGGGACGGAAATGATTTGTACAGCACGGCGGACGGCAATGATCTGCCAAGCGCAGCTGGAAATAACCAGGTCTCCTATTCATTAAACCAAGGCGTCTCTGAGCTTTCAAACGTGGATGTGACAAGCGCCTATACAGAAATGACTGAAGCGTACAGATCGTTTGAGGCCAATCAGAAGGTGATTCAGGCTTACGATAAAAGTATGGATAAAGCAGCCAATGAAATCGGAAAAATCTAAGATAACGGAAGAAAAAACGGGGGACATCAACTATGCTAAGGTCAATGCTAACGGCATCAACAACCTTAAACCAGCTGCAGCAGCAAATTGACACAATCAGCAGCAACCTTTCAAACAGCAACACAACCGGCTATAAGGCAAAAGATACGAATTTTTCTGAGCTTGTCAGACAGCAATTCGATCAGGTTGATGAAAAAAATGAGGACGTGGCAAAAGCCCGAAAAACACCGCCCGGCTTGCGCCTTGGCGCTGGGGCGATGATGAATTCACGCCTTGTGTCTGATCAGGGAAGCATTCAGAAGACGGATCGCGACCTGGATATCGCGTTTACGTCTCCATACCAATATCTTCAGGTGAACGTAAATGGAAACCGCCAGTACACGAGGGACGGAGCACTGTATGTAACGCCTTCAGCTGCGAATGCCAACCAGCTTCAGCTCGTAACTGGAAATGGGCATCCGGTGCTTGATGAAAACGGCAATACAGTGAACATCGACAGCTCAATGAAGAATATCACCATCAATGAAACCGGCACCTTAACCGCATCTGATGGAAACGCGGTCCAGCGGTTTAATCTCGGAGTTGTCCAAGTGAATAACCCTCAAGAGCTGAAATCGGAAGGGAATAACCTTTTCTCTATTGATAATGCGGCAGCTTTTGAAGAGCTGAATGGCGCTAATAGACAGGATATCGGCATGCAGCAGGGCTCGCTTGAGATGTCCAATGTTGATATTTCAGAACAAATGACAGATTTGATCACGTCCCAGCGTTCTTATCAGCTGAACAGCAGAACGATTACAATGGGAGATCAAATGCTCGGTTTAATTAATTCAGTCAGATAATAAGAAATGGGCGTTTTCAATCAGCCGCGCATGATAAAAAAAGCGGCTTTTTCGAAATCGTCCTTTTTTTTGTAGTATTCCGTGATGTCTTCTAAAAGCACTTCTAAATCCACCCAAGCTTCAATTTTTTCTAACTCAAGCACATATTCGAGCAGCAGATCATAGGGGTCTTCAACTGATGTATAGAGCGCCTCAAGCGTTTTTAATTTTAAATAAATGGTTTGAATGTCTACCTTTTCAGATAATTCTTTCCCTTTTTGCAGGATGGCTTTCGCTTCTGTGATCTGTCCTGTTTTAAAAAGCGCTCTGACAGATTCGTACACACAGTGCAGATACGAGACTGGAGAATTCGTTTCAAATGCTTGATTCTTTAATACTTTTGTAAAGTAAAGAAGCGCTTCCTGGTCTTTTTTTTCGGTCGCTTTTAAAAAGCCAAGATTATAATAAGCGTGGCATAGCAGGTTTTCGTCATGTAATTGCCGGGTTTTCCTAATGATTTCTTCGAAAAGCTGCTCAGCTTTTTCATACCGTTCTTGATCAATATAATTAACGGCAAGCAAAAGCTTGCAGGTGATCACCTTTTTGATATAGCCGAATTGTTGTAAATAGATGTCTAATGCTTTTTTGACGTATTGGATGGAAAGCGGCGGTGATTTCATCAAGTAGTAGGCGCCGGCAGTTTGATAATATAAATCAGCGGCTTCAAACGTGTTTTGGATGGCGGCCAGGTACTGTTCAGCTTTTTTAAAATGATTCACTGCATATTTCGGAGCTGTTTTTACCATTTCGTATAATCCTGAGAAAAAATACAGATAATATTTCAATTCATCATCCATTTTGTCTTCCAGACCGTATAGATCATCGAACAATGCATTAAGTCCGTTCTGGTTTTCGAAAAGCAGCTGATGCCGGGCCTGAAACAATTGATAACGCATCCAAAGTTTTGTGTTCTTTTTGAACTTCGGAAGGTGCTGGTCAATTTTTTCTTTCACTGAGCAAACGTGATTCATTTTGCGTTTGCTTATTGCGGAATACCACTCGTTTAACATGTTTTGCATCCTTTTTTCAATAAACTTCGAAATCATTTTCCTACCTCTTTGCTATTGGTAAAATCTATAATTATCATATCATAACTATTGACGGCTCTCATTGACAGTTGGTTACATCTTAGCGCCTGTTGAAAAAGAGTTTAATTCATAATATACTTTTCAAATGTACAGAATGGATCTTTGATGATTGCTATACATACTAATGCAGATGAAGGAGATGTCAAGAGAATGCTTGATACTCAGCAAATTAAAGAAATTATTCCTCACCGTTATCCGTTTTTGCTTGTAGACCGGATTACGGAAGTTGAAGAGGGCAAACGGGCAAAAGGCTATAAAAATGTAACCGCAAATGAAGAGTTCTTTAACGGACATTTTCCTCAGTATCCGGTCATGCCCGGCGTGTTAATCGTAGAAGCGCTTGCTCAAGTCGGAGCTGTTGCGATGCTGATTAAAGAAGAAAACCGCGGCAGACTGGCATTCTTTGCAGGCATTGATAATTGCCGGTTTAAAAAACAAGTCAAGCCTGGTGATCAGCTTCATCTCGAAGTGGAAATCACTCGTGCGCGCGGAACAATCGGGCGCGGAAAAGGCGTTGCTACAGTCGATGGCGAAGTCGTTTGCGAAGTCGAACTGACTTTTGCTCTCGGAGAATAACTGAAATAAGGCAGATGGGCAGCGGCACATTTGTCTTTTTTCGTTCAAAACATGAAAAAAGCAGGTGATTGTATGTGGAAAGAATTTAAGGCCTTTGCCATGCGCGGGAACATTGTTGACCTCGCAATCGGTGTTGTAATAGGCGGCGCGTTCGGCAAGATCGTCACATCTCTAGTCAATGATATCATCATGCCTTTGGTGGGCTTGCTGCTGGGAGGGCTTGATTTTTCAAACCTTTCGTTTACATTTGGCGATGCTGTAGTGAAGTACGGCAGCTTTATACAGACGATTGTGAATTTCTTAATCATATCGTTTTCCATTTTTATTGTGATTCGGATTTTAAATGGATTAAGGCGCAAAAAAGAAGCAGAAGAAGAAGAAGCGGCGGAAGCGCCGGATGCGCAAGAGGAGCTGCTGAAGGAAATCAGAGATCTGCTGAAGCAGCAAACAAGGTCGCCGGAATAAAAAAGACTGCCGTTCTGAAACGGCGGTCTTTTTTTATTTTCAATTCCTTTCACTTAATGCTGCGGGGCTTTCCGTTGTTTCAGCAAGATGAATAAGCATCGAAACAGAGGTGCCGGCATCCGGAGTGCTGCTGATTTTCAACTCGCTTCCGCAAAAATGTTTCAGCCGCTGGTTGATATTTTTTAATCCGACGCTGCGGTCGAAACCCGAAGATAAGAGATCTTTTCGTTTTTCCGGAGCCATGCCGATACCGTTATCTTCTACTTTGATGTAATACTCGTTCCTGTTTTGTTTTTTAGCTGTCAGCTTGATCCATCCTCCGCCTCTTTTCTTGCTGACGCCGTGAAGAACGGCATTTTCCACCAAGGGCTGAATCATTAAAGGCGGAAGGATAAAGTCAATGTCATTGTCTATATCGAAAAAAACCTCAAGCCGATCGCCGAAGCGCGTCTTTTCTATGGAAAGATAGGAACTGATAATAGAAAGCTCATGTTTGAATGAACTGATGGCTGATGTATTTTGAAAGTCGAAACTCATTCTTAAATAGTTGGTAAATTCCTCTGTTACCTCCCTTGCTTTTTCAATATCCAAATGACTGAGAGAAATGATCGTGTTTAATACATTGTAAAGAAAATGAGGCTTGATTTGCGATTGGAGAAATGCCATTTCCATTCTTGTGGCTTGATTTGCTGTATGTTTCATCATAATCAGGTTTTTGATACGCGCCATAAATTCAGAGTAATGATAAGGCTTTTGCAAAATGTCATTCGCTTCGGCATGAAAAGCCTTGTATTTGTCGTGGCCGATAATGGCTGCTGTAATCATCAGAACCGGGAGATCAACCATGCTGAATCGTTCACGAATTCTCATACAGACTTCGAAACCAGTCATATCCGGCATCATCAAGTCCAGAATAACCAAATCAAGCTTCGTGCAAGAGATGATTTCTAAGGCTTCCTTTCCGTTTTTCGCCGCAATCACATTGTAGGGCACACCTTCAAGCATATCACTCAAAATTTTTAAACTGTCAATGTTATCATCGACTATCAGAATGGTTGGAGCGTCAATACGCTCAGAGTAATAAGGCGTGCTAAATGAGATATCCGACAGATCTCTCCCGGATTGTAATTCAGGAAGACGTTTTTTTGTTTCAGATACAGATTCATTTTGGGCGATTGGCAATGTGAAATGGAATGCCGAACCTTTTCCCTCTTTCGATTCGACCCAAATGTCTCCGTTTTGGAGCTGAACCAGCTGTTTGACAATGCTGAGGCCAAGACCGGCACCATCGTCTTTATTCGTTTCGGCTTGCTGAAAAGACTCAAAGATGGTTTGGCGATCAGCTTCTGAAATGCCGCTTCCCGTATCCGTTACTGTCACTTTGATCATGCTGTCGTTCAGTCTTGAAGCAGAAAGTGTGATTTGGCCCTCTGTTGTATATTTGATTGCATTATCGACTAAATTGGTTAATATTTGGCGGAAGCGGTTTTCATCCGCGAGCACTAAAGGAAGATCGTCCGGGATATGATTCATCATATTCAAGTTTTTATGTCTCGATAAAAGATTGTAAAAATTCATTTCCGAACAAACTAAAGTATAAATATCAACAGGAACCGGGTGGATTTGAAGCATGTCCTGCTTTATTTTTTCTAAATCCAGGATGTCATTTACCAGATTGGACAGCCTGTAGCCCATGCGGATGACGAGCTGCATGTTATCTTTCTCTTCTTCTATCGTTCTTTTTCTTTTGCCGGCCAGCAGGGTCTGGCATATATTAATGATGCTGTTCAGCGGTGTTTTGAATTCATGTGATGTTTTGGCGATAAATTCATCTTTTAAACGGTCACTTCTGAGCAATTTCCACGAGAGCACTTCATTTTCACGGAATGCTCCGGCAAATTGCTGTGCCATTAGCAGAACGATCGCCAGCAAAGCGATAACTGTTGGCAATGAATAAATCGAATTAAAGGAAAAGGCTGTTTTGCCGCTGTAAGCTGAAATGGTGGTTAAAATGACAAAAGCACTCATTGATATAGAGGCGATGGTCAGATACAGACTTCCTTCCATTTTGCGGATCGCAGCAATCGTAAAAATATATGTAATATAAACCAGAGTCGAGACGGCTAGCACAGAATGTAAGATGTACGAGGTATGGCCGATAAAACCGACGGTTAAAAAATCTGTGACTAAGACCAGTCCGGAAGAAACGGTGGCTATGCGAATAAAACGCTTTGAAACAATCTCTCTGTAAGCAAAATAGAGATAGAGAAAAACCGCAATGCTGACAAGCACTGTAGAGATGGCCCTCAATGAATTTAGCAATGAAAATGAAATTGACGGATAAAGGAGAAATATAATCCGCTCTTTTCCGATCATCAGAATAATGAACGAAAACAGAAGACACATAACAGAAAAAAACAACAAATGTTTATCTTTTTTTCTTTGCAGGAAAAAGCCCAGAAAATATAATCCGGTAATGAAAAAAGCTGTAATCATGATCGTATCATTAAGAAAGGAAATTTTGTTTTCCCGCACTATTTGGTCCTGAGTGCCAAAAGTAATTGGCTTTGCGATTCCCCATCCCGGCGTTTTTCCGAAGTTCGAAAATTGTACGACAAGTTCATTGTCACCCTTGTGAAGCGTAAAAAAGCTCGTATAGGGGCGGTTTTGTGCAGCAAAATCAGGATTATCTGAAGGGCTTCCGCTTTGGCCAATGCGTTGTCCGTTAAAATAGATGCGATTGGCGCTGTAAATAAACGACGTGCTGATCCCAAATACCTGATGGTCTTGCTTTGATCTGATGGTCAGCTTATATGTTCCGTAATCCACATTAATACCTTGTTTGGATAGCTTTACATTGCTGGGGACATCAACGAAGAGAGGATCTTTTCCTTTTGCTGAAGCGATTTCTTTTGGTGACAGAATCTGATTTGGATACAATGCCCATTTTCCGTTCAGCTGTACATTCCCATTCTTCTGAAAATCCCAATTCTCTAAGTTCATGACCCCATGCCTTGCCGCGGGAAACGTTGACCCGGAAAAATGGTCAATGCCAATAAAAACAACAAAGAATGCAGCGTAACCGAAAATAATCGAAGTAAAGATGAATTTTTCTTTCATATCATGGCTCCTTTATTAAAATAGGATCATTCTAAATTCCTATTTTTTATAAATATTGTAAGTGCAAAATTTAAAAAACTACAATAGAAAGAAAAAGAATCCAGATAAAGGGGCTATTTGTCATGATATAATAGAAGTTATTTACTGATATCTCGATTTTACATATAGGGTGGGATGTTTTGTGAAAGCGTTAATTGTTGATGATGAGCACTTGGCATTGCTTCATTTTAAGAAAATGCTTGAACGAACAAACGCCTTTCAATCTATTATGGCGTATCAAGATCCGGTTGAAGCCTTGGAGCATCCTGAGACTCCTGCTGTAGATGCGGTGTTTCTTGATATTGAAATGCCGGGGGTAAACGGCATTGAGCTTGCTGAGGCCATTCAATCGATGAATGAAAATATCCAAGTCGTTTTCATTACGGCTTATAATGAGTTTGCTATCAAAGCGTTTGAGCTGAATGCCATTGATTATTTGCTGAAGCCTGTCATATACAAGCGGCTTGAGACTACTGTTGAACGAATCAAAACGAATAATATGCTCAGGCGAAATGCAGAAAACACCGAGGCGCATTTTTCGATCCAATGCTTTGGAAGCCTGCAGTTTCATCAAATCTTAAAGGGTGTCAAAACAAACATTCCAGTCAAGTGGAGAACGTCGAAAGCACGTGAAATATACTTATATTTACTTCACAATCACGGCCGTGTGGTCAGTAAAGACATGCTAATCGATCTTTTTTGGCCTCATTATGATGTTTCAAAAGCAAGCACCCAACTTTACTCCACCATTTATCAAATACGAAAATTATTCAGCCAGATCCCTTTCAGCCAAACAATCGAGAAGACTGATACTGGATATATTCTTCGGCTTTCGGACGCAAAAGTCGATGTTGCGGAATGGGAAAAATCACTCAAAGGGGCGCCTCCGCTCAATGCAGCTACATTACATCTGCACATGGATATTTTCCTGTCCTATCAAACTCATTATCTAATGGAGCACGGCTATCTCTGGGCAGAGCCGGAAAAGACGCGTCTTTCCCAGCTTTGGCTTGGAAAGGCCTATGAACTGATCGATTATCATATTCAGGAAATGAACGATCATCAAGCGATGGACGTTTGCCTGCAAGCCGAGAAAATTGAGCCTTGCGATCATAAAATTATGCAATACAAGCTGCAGCTATTCAACAAAAATGGGAAGGTAGAAGAGGCGATAAAAGAATATCAGCGTTACAAACAAATGAAGGATCAAATTAATTAAAGAACTCCAAACCAGTATGTGTCGATTGCCTTTCGATGCACACTGGTTTTTTTGTGCATGTCAGCTAAAGAGAAGACCCTCGCTATATGTCTCCTGGTTGAATCATCAACTCTCCAATTCACTTCAATCATACATGATTTTTGAGTTGTACAGAAATTGTATAGTTCCATTTCATACAATGTAGTTTGGTTCGGATGGCAAATCTTAGTTTTGGAGCACATTCGGTATTAGCAGTTCATTTTGGGGGATGAGACATGATGTTATGGTCTCGCGGATCAATCGGCAAGTGAAAAATAGATATGAGAGGGAGGAATGAAAAGTTGAGAACGAGGAGTTTTCCCTTAGGGCTGAAAAAAAGCGGGCGGATCGTCATGATCATAAGCCTTGCCATCTTTTTCTTCTTCAGCCAGATCGCCAGCTATACTCTTACAGCACAGGCAGTAGGCGTAACGCCAAGTGACAGTCAATTCTTCGATTCGGTAACAGTTAAGGACGCCAAGGGCCAGATTGTTGACGGATCAAAAGGAAACAAACCGGCACTAACACCGGGGGACGAAGTGACACTGACATATGAATGGTCATTGAAAAAAGACGAAAATGCAGATAGTGAACAGGATATCAATGTGGAGATACCCAAAAGCTTTACATTTGATAAAGGTGCAGAAGGTGAGATCAAATCTGCTGATCAGGTCATCGGCAGCTATCAAGTGCCGGCGGGCAGCAGCACCATGACGGTAAAATTAACAACTGCATCCGGAGATTCTCTTGATGCCAAGGGGACCATTACACTGCCAGCTAAGTTTACTGCAGATGTAAAAGACGATGAACATACAGCAGCAGCCCTTTTTCAGTTAGGAGGAGGCATAACCCAGCAGGTGATCATCCCTGTTAAGAAAGATGAGACACCAGATGCAGAGGCGGAAGAGCCAAAAAACGACTCTTCTGAAACTGCGGGTGATCAGGAAGGGACAGATGACAAATCTACACCTTCAGTCAGCAAGGAGCAAAAAGAGGAGGAACAACAGCCATCAGCCGACTCTAAGAGCAGCGACTCCTCTAAGAGTGATGATTCCAAAAAAGTGTCATCCTCAAGTCAATCAGCTTTCAAAAGCTTGCAAACTGAAGAAAAACAAATCACGAAAAATATTTTAACTGGCGTGACATTGACGGACGAAAACGGAAAGCCATATGACAAGGACAATCGCGCCAATACGAATTCTCCGGTGAAAATTTCAATTGATTGGGCCATTCCCGACGATTTAGGAAAAACAATCAATGCCGGCGATACGTATGAATTTGATTTGCCTAAAGAATTTATTATGCATAATGACATTGTGAACGTACCATTAAGCGCCGGCGACACCACCTACGGGACATTTTCTATTGATACGAACGGACATGTGGTGATGACATTTAACGGCGAGGTAAAAGAAACTTCTAATGTCAAAGGCACATTGGTTATCAATACGCAGTTCAACGAGAAAAAAATAACGGGTTCGACAACACAAAAGATTCCATTCCCTGTGAATTCCGATACTCCTGAGACAACGGTTTATTTTAAACCAAATGTGAGTAAAACCATTGATAAATCAGGAGTTTTGGATAAAGGAATCAACCCCGGCAAAGTAACATGGACGGTCGATGTCAATAAAAAATTGGATCAAGTCAAAAATGCCAAACTCATGGAAAGCCTTCCAGAGGGCTTAATCTACCTTTCAGTTAAAGTGTATGAACTTAATGTGAACATTGATGGTTCTGTCAGCAAAGGAAATGAAGTTTCTTCCGGCTACAGCATTGATTCAAAAGGAAATGTCACATTTGACGGGACAATTGATTCAGCCTACCGCCTTGTATACGAAACTGACATTGACAATAGTGCGAAGCCGAGTGAAGGCGGAAATCTAACGCTGACGAACAAGGCGGCATTCAGCGGAGACAACCTGGAACCCATTTCTGCCGAAGCCACTGTTGCAGCCAAATATGGAAAAATGATCGCGAAATCATCGACCGGCTATGATGGAGAATCTCAAACATTCAGCTGGGCTCTTTCATACAATTACGGTGAGAAACAGATCGACCAATCCAAGGCCAGCATTAAAGATTCTTTTGGAACTGGCGATTTGCATCTTGTAAAAGATTCCTTGAAGGTTATTCCTATTACCTTTGGACAGAACGGCAGCGAGCAAGCGGGCACGCCTTTAAAGGAAGGCGAGGACTACACGCTGATCGATAATGGAAGCGGATTTGAAATCAAATTTAATAAAAACGTTACCAGCGCTTACAAAATCACATATCAAACAAAGGTCAACAGCGGCGTGATCATTGATAAATCGACAACATACACCAACAGCGTGGTGACCGGAACAGGGGATTCAAAAGAAGCTTCCGGAATAGCCATTCAGCAGAATCTCATCAAAGGATATTCAAACGTAGATTATGAGAAGAAGACGGTTGATTGGACGATTACAGTTAATAAAAATAAATACTTGATGAATAATTGGACTTTGGATGATCAATTTGAAAGCGGCGGAATGGTTCTTCTTGATGAATCGTTCAAGCTTCAAGACATAACGAACAACAAAACATTGCAGAAAGACAAAGACTACACGTTAACAAAAAAACCGGATCATAAAGGCTTTACTTTGGCATTGATCGGGGATTATGCAAAAACAGACAGTCAATTTAAGATCACTTATACGACAACATTTAATGCCGATTATTCTAACGAAAGCGTCAAGAATACAGCTCAGTCGACATGGACTGATCAAAACGGCAATGAGCGCACGAATAAGGTATCAAGCGGTTTTACGCCGAATCATCAGACTTCAAATAATGGATTTAAAAACGGTTCATATAACGCGGTTTCAAAGGAAATCACGTGGAAAATCGGCGTCAACTATAACGGCGAGCCGACGAAAAATCCTTATATCAAAGATGCCATAACAGATCCTCAGCAATTTGTGCCGGGTTCCGTTGTCGTTAAGAGTTATACGATCAATAAAAACGGCTCCATCACAGAAGGAGACGCACTTGACCCTTCCAAGTATGATGTCGAAGAGCCTTCAGAGAAAAATGAACACACTCTGACGGTACATCTTAAAACAGGCGATTCTGTACCATATCTGATTAAGTTTAAGACATCACTCAAGGGGCAGGTCATAGATCAGAACCAGTACACAAACAAGGCAACCTACTATAATGCCGGCTATGCAGACCGCACGTTGACGGGCTCTGTTTCAGTTACGAACGGAGGAAACCTGGTTTTCAAAGGCGGCAAACAAAATGGAAGCTATATCGATTGGAACATTAATGTCAACTCCAGCCAATCAACGCTGGATGACGTAAAAGTTACTGACACGCCGGACGAAAATCAAATACTAGATGCAGATTCTTTTAAAGTATATCAAGCAAAATATGATGAAAACGGTGTGGTCAAAGACAGCAGCGGGAATCTGACCGCGGGCGATGTCGAGCTTCAAAAAGACAAAGATTACACGTTAGACATCAAAACCAACAATACAACAGGTGAACAATCGTTTGTCCTGACATTCATAGGCAGCTATAAGCAAATTGACCGTGCCTATGTGATCAAATACCGGTCTCTGATTAACATAGCCGGCACGAGCGGCCATGTTAAAAATAAGGTGTCCATTTCAGGAACAAATGTGAAGGAGCAGACTCAGGAAAACAGCAGCTCGATCTTTGTTGCCATTTCAAGCGGTGACGGTTCCGGATCTGGAGAAAAAGGAAGCCTGACGATTTTTAAGACTGGAGAGGACGATAAAGCTCTTGAAGGAGCAGAATTCCAGTTATGGTCTGAGGACTCCAAACAGCTCCTCCGCACTGGCACAACGGATGCCGGCGGGAAGCTTACATTCGGAAATATTCGCTACGGTTCCTATGTATTAAAAGAAGTAAAAGCGCCTGACGGATATACCATCAGTGATGCTTATGCAAAAGGAGTCTCTGTGAAGATAGACAGCAACTCCTCCAAGACAGGAGCGCTGTACAAAGTCGTAAATCAACAGAACAAGGTGACGCTTATCAAACAAGACGAACAAAACAATCCTTTGGCAGGTGCTGTTTTCAAACTGGAGAAAAAGTCAAATGACGGCACCTATACTCTCATACGAACAGATATAAAATCTGATAAAAACGGAAAAGTAGAAATGAACGGTTTGCCGGCGGGCTACTATCGCTTGACAGAAACACAAGCTCCTGCAGGCTTTATCGTAAATACAAAAGCGATTCACTTCTCCATCGCAAAGAATGAAAAGAATCAAGTGTCCGACGTTAATTTGGGGAAAATGACCAACTATCAAGGAAAAGTCTCACTGACGAAGGAAAATGGTGAAGGCCAGAAACTTGAAGGCGCAGTATTTAACATTGTCGATCAAGATGGAAATACTGTTCAAGAGGGGCTGACCTCGGATAAGGACGGAAAAATAGAGGCTTCGGGTCTTGCACCGGGACGCTATGCTTTTGTTGAAACGAAAGCGCCAGCCGGCTATGTGCTGAACACGGAGAAAAAAGAATTTACGATCTCAGAATCAGCAGCAGGAAAGCCTGAATCCGCAGATGCCGGGATTGCTGTAAATGATAAAGGCGCGGTTGAGTTAACGAAGGAAGATGGCGATGGTCAGAAACTTGAAGGAGCCGTCTTTAAGATTATCGATAAGGAAGGGAAAACGGTTCAAGAAGAGCTGGCATCAGATAAAAATGGGAAAGTCACAGCTTCAGGCCTTGCGCCGGGACACTATGCCTTTGTTGAAACGAAAGCGCCAGCCGGCTATGTGTTAAACACGGAGAAAATAGAGTTTACGATTTCTGATTCCGCAGCAGGAAAGCCGTTGCCAGTGGATGCTGGGATCGCGATTAACCATAAAGGCTCTGCTCAGCTCACGAAGGAGAATGCTGAAGGCCAAAAACTTGAAGGAGCCGTCTTTAAAATCATTGACCAAGAAGGAAAAACGGTTCAAGAAGAGCTGACTTCCGATAAAGACGGGAATATCACAGCTTCAGGCCTTGCGCCGGGCCGTTACGCCTTTGTTGAAACAAAAGCGCCAGCCGGTTATGTGCTAAACACGGAGAAAAAAGAGTTTACCATTTCTGAATCAGCAACAGGAAAGCCAAAATCCGCGGATGCCGGGATCGTCATGAACTATCAAGGATCGGTTCAGCTGACGAAAGAAGATCAAGATGGAAAAGGCTTAGCAGGCGCGGTATTCAAAATCACTGACAGCAATGGGGAAACAGTGAGAGATGATCTAGTCTCAAAAGAAGACGGCAAAATTGAAGTTGACGGGTTAGCGCCGGGAAGCTATCAATTTGTTGAAAAACAGGCGCCAGATGGATATCTTTTATCCGAAAAACCAGTGTCATTCACCATTAAAGCTGAAGATGGCGGCAAACCTGAACAAGTGAAAGTAACAGCGGTTAATACGAAGAACCTTGTCGTACTTACCAAAGTGGATCAGCATGATCAGCATAAAGTTTTGCAAGGCGCGGAGTTCAATCTGACAGACGCCAACGGAAAAGTGCTGAAATCCGGCTTGACGACGGATGAAAAAGGTCAAATTACCGTGCACGGCCTTAAAGCTGGCGAATATCAGTTTGTCGAAACAAAAGCGCCTAAGGGTTATCATTTGGATCAAACACCTATATCGTTCAAGATCACAAATACAGAAACGAAACCAATCGACATCACCGTGGAGAACATATTGGCACCAGGTGACGTGAATGTGACGAAAGTGGATCAAGACGATAAAAATACAGTTTTGGCGGGCGCTGAATTCAAGTTATTGGACGCAAGCGGCAAGCCTGTAAAAACTGACGGCTTTGGCAAAGGGCTGCCTGAGCTCTGGAAAACAGATAATAAAGGGCAGTTCACAGTAAAAGGCCTTGCGCCGGGAAGCTATCAGTTTATTGAAACGAAGGCACCCGAAGGTTACAAACTAGATGAAACACCGATCGAATTCACAATTGAAAAAGGACAGTCAAAAGCTGTAGAGATCGTTGTTTCGAATCAAAAAGTAAAAACGCCAACACCTGACAAACCTGACAATCCTGCACCGGGTGGAAATGTGAAGGAAGATGGACATCATTCGAAAACCAATGGTACATCGGGTGATTCGAAAACAGAAAATCCCCTTCCAAAAACCGGAGATGCGGACAGCACGCTGACAGTAATGATCGGTATTCTGCTGCTTATGGCAGGCGGAGGCTTAGCTGTTGCCTCAAGAAAGAAGCAAAGAAAGGGATAAATATGAAAGCACCTGATCATTGAAGAATCGATCAGGTGCTTTTTTAAAAGTGACACTCATTTTGAATGAAGCATAAGAAAGGAATTTTTGCATGTACAAAAAAATGATCATTACGGTGTTCATTCTTTTCGGATTGTTGCTTATCTGTTCCCCTTTTTTGAAAGGAGGAATCATAGTCTATCTTAGCAAAAGCCAGAATGAGTCGGCATTAACTGTGGAGCAGTTGAAAAAAAATAATGAGAAAGAAGCTGCTTTTGAATTTGACTCAATCCAGCCGCCTGATTTGATGGAAGCCATAAAGGCTGGCTTTGATCACGATCAGAAAGCGATCATCGGACGGATAACCATTAAAAGTGTCGATCTGGAGCTTCCGATCCTAAAAGGCACTACCAACGAAAATCTTTTGATCGGGGCGGCAACAATGCGCCCGGATCAGAAAATGGGCGGGGGGAATTATCCGTTGGCGGGCCATCATCTGAAGCAAAAGAGCCTTCTTTTCGGACCTCTGGAAAACATAAAAACAGGTGCCCAAATTGTCATCACTGATTTTAAAAAGGATTATATCTATTCTGTGACATCGAAAGACATCATATCGGAAATGGATGCGGATGTAATTGAGGAGACAAACAAAAAGGAGATTACGTTAATCACATGTGACAAGGCGGTCAATACCGAAGGGCGCCTCGTTGTTAAAGGAGAATTGGTTGATTCTTTTGGCCATACAAGTTAAATATACAAGAGTGAAAATCTCGAAAATAAAAGCTGCCGTTCAAAACGGCAGTTTTTTTAATGCAGAACATATTTTGAGGCTCTTCGCTTTTGTGCCGGTTCTGGGGGAAATGTCCCCTATATTTTTTGCTTAAACGCCTCAATCAGTTTTGTTCCTGTATAGCCCTCTTTTACAAGGGATTCCAGAAGGGTTTCAGTGCCATGCTGTTTTCTTGTGACCATTTGTCCGTAGATTAAAACCTGTATGCTTTCCTCCAGCTTGACAATATTTTTCACTGCCGCTGTCAACTGGGCGGGGCGATTGCTTTTTTTCGTGATCGTTACAAATACTGTGGCTTCAGTTTGGCTGTTTTGAAGCTGTTCAAAAAAAGACAGGTGCTCTTTCGCTACAAGCGCTTCAATCAGCCAGTGATTTTCACCGTCTTCTTTATTTATAATCAGTCCGTCAATAAGGGGAAACTGTTCAATTGATTTCTCTTCCTTGTCCACTCGTTCCACATTCAGGTCAACCAGTTTAAAGGTTTTCATTTCTATTCTCACCCCGATTATTTCCAAAGATTTCTTGCCTTCCATTATAACATAAACGTTTTAGAGGAAAAAACGTGCAATGCCGGGACTAAAGAACTTTGTATTGGCGAAACATTTAATAATTTCAATTTTTTCATTATACTGTAACTGACTATGGATTACGGAGAGATGTGTATGAATCAATTTCGCTTAAAAGAAATTTATATTGACGGCACTCCTTCTGAAAACTGTTTAATTCAAAAGGAAGTAACATATATGTTAAGCCGTAAAGAAGTTTTTGAGGTCCATCTGAACAAAAAAAGAAGGATAAGCTTTTTATACGAAACGCAAGACGGCATGGAGCAATATAAAATCGAGCTGTCAATGCCGGAAAAAAAACTGAGCTTTCAGTGGTTTGCGTGGGATGGCTCTTCCTATGTGTGTATGAATACGCAAAATTGGCTGACAAAGCAAATATTTTTCCGGTTTTTAAAAAGTACATATTTCTTTAAAGGGAAAAAACAAAAGATGTTTTTAGCTGAAGGAAAAATGAAAACGAAAGATAAAAACAGAGGCTGAAAGTCATTTTTAAGCGTTTTTCTTTTCTCATTGCATCATCTACAATACATATAAGCGCAAGGAGAGGAGGAATCGCATGTTCAATCAGGTTATGCTTGTCGGACGTCTTACAAAAGATCCTGAGCTTCGCTACACTTCCGCCGGTGCGGCAGTCGCACACGTTACGCTCGCAGTAAACCGCAGCTTCAAGAATGCTTCAGGTGAAATCGAAGCCGATTACGTCAATTGCACGCTTTGGAGAAAAACCGCTGAAAACACAGCGTTATATTGCCAAAAAGGTTCTCTCGTCGGCGTTAGCGGACGGATTCAGACAAGGAGCTATGAAAACGCAGAAGGCGTTAACGTGTATGTAACAGAAGTGTTGGCTGACACTGTTCGTTTTATGGACCCTAAACCCCGTGAAAAAGCTGCCGATTGACAGACCCCTGATCCTCCCGTTTTCTATCCTTTCACGATTATTCGAATCTCCGCATCATCCCCCTCAAAATTGACCAGTCGACCAGGCTGGTCTTTCTTTTTATGACATTTAGGATAAATTGGTTCTTATGATGCATTTTTACTTAAAAACACTTAAAATCATTGATTGTATTTTTCAAAAAACTTATAATTACTTAAAGATGATAGATCAGAAAAGGAATGAGGGCGTGTATCAAGAAGAAAGATTAGTAGCGATTTTGGATTTTTTAAAACAGCATAACCGAATTACAACGGAGCAGATCTGTACGCTTCTTCAAGTCTCAAGAGATACAGCCAGACGGGATCTTGTGAAGCTGGAGGAACAGAATGCCATCATCCGCACAAGGGGCGGTGCCATTTTGCCGACTGTGCATCAGAAAATTCAAAGTTATTCCGGCCGCCTGAATACAGTGTCCGAGGAAAAAAGCGAGATCGGCAGGCTTGCCGCATCGCTCATTCATAATGGTGACCGGGTGATTTTAGATGCCTCTACAACCGTTCAGGCATGTGCAGAGCATTTGAATGCGGATGATTGCACGGTGATTACCAACTCGATTAATCTGGCCGAAGTGCTGTCCGATAAAGAAGGAATTGAAATCTACCTGTTGGGAGGCAAGCTGGAAAAGGAGCACCGCTTTCTGTACGGTGCCTCTGTGATTGAAAAGCTCTCAAGCTATCACGTCGATAAAGCGCTGATCGGTGTGGTCGGCATTTCTGAGCATGGCATTACAATTGCACATGAAGAAGATGGCATGGTGAAGCGAAAAATGATTCAGCAGGCAAAGCAGGTGATCGCGCTTGCAGATCATTCGAAACTGGGAAGTACCAGTTTTTATCAGTATGCGGAGCTGAGCGAAATCGATCTCTTGGTCACAGACAGGCTGCCGAATCAGGCATTTTGTGATTTGCTTGACCGTAACGGGGTGGAACTTCTCGTAACAGAGCAGGATGAAGGAAAGGGCTGACAAACGTGAAATTAATTGCGATTGACTTAGATGGAACCTTACTCAACAGCAAGCATCAAGTAAGCTTGGCAAATGAAAACGCGCTGCGGCAGGCGCAGCGGGACGGCATTGAAGTGGTGGTGTCAACTGGGCGCGCTCATTTTGACGTCGTGTCGATTTTTGAGCCGCTCGGGATCAAAACGTGGGTCATCAGCGCGAATGGCGCCGTCATTCACGATCCTGACGGCAGGCTTTATCATCAGGAAACCATTGAGAAACAACGGGCGTATGACATTCTCTCATGGCTTGCGTCGGAAAACTATTATTACGAGGTATTCACAGATTCAGCCATTTATACGCCGCAAAACGGCAGAGAGCTTCTTGAAGTTGAACTGGACCGATTCAGAAGCGCAAATCCGGAAGCGGATCTTTCTGTCCTTATGCAGGCGGCCGAAGTGCAATACAGCCAATCGGGCTTCGCTTACATTGGCTCGTTTCAAGAGCTGTTTGAAACTGATCAGCAGATCGACTTTTATAATATTCTCGGTTTTTCTTTCTTCAAAGAGAAGCTTGAGGCAGGCTGGAAAAGATATGAACATGCTGAAGATTTAACACTTGTCAGTTCGGCTGAGCATAACTTTGAGCTTTCTTCCCGCAAAGCTTCCAAGGGGCAGGCGCTGGCGCGGCTTGCGGAACGGCTGAATATTCCGATCGAAGAAACCGCGGCTGTCGGTGACAGCTTAAACGACAAATCGATGCTGGAGGCTGCGGGAAAAGGTGTAGCGATGGGCAATGCGCGGGAAGATATCAAAGCGATGGCCGACGCTGTAACCTTGACCAATGACGAACACGGCGTCGCACATATGATTAAACATTTACTGTAGGTTTATATGCTGCATCAAAAGTGCATCCTATTAATAACCGGCGTAACGGATTCTCTGGACATTCCGGCGTGACGGCTACGAACGGGAAAAAGCTGGCTCTTTCAAAGAGCCAGCTTTTTTATAGTCATGATCATCGCGCTGAGGCGCTTAATGTAAACAATTCTTCGAGTGCCTGTGTGGAAAGCTCGGTAATCCAGTTTTCACTTTGGATAATTTGGTCGTTCAGGGTTTGTTTTGATTCGAGCATGACATCAATTTTTTCTTCGATTGTTCCCGTCGTAATCATTTTATGAACGTGGACAAAGCGCTCTTGGCCAATGCGGTATGCCCGGTCAGTGGCCTGGTTTTCAACCGCCGGGTTCCACCATCTGTCATAATGGATGACGTGATTGGCGGCGGTCAAATTGAGCCCGGTGCCTCCAGCTTTTAATGAAAGAATCAGTGTCGGGTATTCTTTCTTCTGGAATTTCTCAACGAGTGTATCCCGCTCCTGCTTGGAGAGACTCCCGTTTAAAAATTGCACGGGTTCGCCGAACGTTTTTTCAAGCAGCCGTTTCATCATGTTCCCCATCTGAATGTATTGCGTGAAAATGAGGCAGCTTTCGTTTTGGGCGCGGATCGCTGTCATGAGTTCCAGCAATTTTTCGAGCTTAACTGATCTGCCGGCCAACAATTCGGTCTGATCTTCCTTTAAATAAAGCGCGGGATGATCGCATATTTGTTTAAGCCGTCCGAGCATGCTGAGGATCAGCGCTTTTCGCTGCATGCCGGTCAGTGATGTCATATGGTCAAATGTGTCTTTGACAAGTTGCTCATAAAGTGACGCCTGTTCGGCTGACAGCGGGATAAATTCTTTTTCTTCCAGCTTTTCAGGAAGATTAAGCGCGACCTCTTCATCCCGTTTCGTCCGCCTGAGAAGGAATGGCCGGATTAATTGTTGAAGCTGTCCGATTCTTTTTTCGTCCCGGTCTTTTTCGATCGGCAGCACATAGCGTTTATGGAAGCCCGTCAGACTGCCGAGGTAGCCTTTATTCATGAAGTCAAAAATGGACCACAGCTCGGTCAAACGGTTTTCCATTGGCGTGCCGCTCAGCGCGATATGGTGAAGCCCTTTAAGCTTTCTGATTGCGCGTGATTGCTTCGTATGCGCGTTTTTAATATTTTGCGCTTCATCAAGACAGATTGTGTTCCATGTCACAGAAGACAGCTCTTCCGAATCGGCATGAGACAGTCCGTATGAAGTGAGTACCACATCTGCGTTTTCGTAATGCGCGTCGAAATCATCACCTTTTGGCCGGCGCGGCCCATAATGGAGCGCGACAGTCAGGTCAGGAGCAAAGGTTTGAAGCTCCCGCTGCCAGTTGCCGAGTACGGATGTCGGCGCGATAATTAAATTCGGCGTTTTTTGCCGGCCGCTTTCCTTCACGTGAAGGAAATAGGCGATCATTTGAATCGTTTTTCCAAGGCCCATGTCGTCAGCCAGACAGGAGCCAAAACCGCTTTCCCGCAGAAACAGCAGCCAGTTCATGCCGTATTTCTGATAGGGGCGGAGCGTGCCTTTGAAAGAAGGACTGACTTCGTGATCCGGCAGGTTTTCAGCGGCAGTAAGCTTCCGAATCAGTGACCGGAGCTGTTTGGACAGATCGAATTGAATGCCGGCAAAAGCGGATGTATCAATCAGATCTGAATCCTCAAGCCCGCCTTCCTCTTGATCCATTAGTTCTCGCGACAGAATATCAGACATGTGGAGTCCTTCTGATTCCGCTTTTTCCATCAGGCGTTTCATCTGTTTGATAAACTGCGGATCAATTTTGACCCATTGCCCGCGGATATTAACAAGGCGCCTGTTGCTGGCGACAAGCTCATTAAATTCGGCCTCAGTCAGCTCAATTCCATTTGTTGCAAACCGCCAGTTGAAATCAAGCAGCGCATTCATGCCGACAAATGACTCGCCGCGTGGGGCGGATGACACCTTTGCCTTCAGCATCATGTTGCTGTCTCTGACAATTTGCCACCAGGACGGCAGGAGAATTTCAACGCCCATATCGACAAGCGTTTCACTCGCTTCTGACAGAAAGATCCAGGCTTCTTCCTCCGAGATCAGAGTGGTCCCGGAATCAAATGACAGCCACGGAACCGTTCTGTGAAAGCGGTCTTGCTCACGCGCGATTTTATCGCTGTGCGCCTGCCATGATTTTTTGAGGCTTTTCAGCCCGTCAAAGAATTCAACAGCGCCGTTCTTTTTATCGCGTAAAAACAGTTCGATTTTCCAATCGTCTCCGTCAAAATCCGGCTCATTTAAGCGCAGGCCGACTGTAAATGGAGATTGATCGTCAATCCAGCCGATGCCTTCAAGAAAATCCTCTTCATCAAGAAAATGTCCGCGGAATGACGTGACCGCAGGCGATTTCTCCTTGATGTGCTCCCATTTCTCCTGCAGGTCATCGTCGTATTGGATGTAATCCTGCACTGCGGCGGAAAACCAATCCGCCGTAAAGCCATCCAGCATATTATCGCGGTCCTTCCAGCGAAAAACACCGTTTGTCCATGCTTCATAGTCAGGCAGGTAATCACCGTCTGCGATAAATTCATAGATGGTTGATGCCGCCTCAATCAGCGGCTCCGTTTCTTCTGTAAGCTGCACGGAGCTGAATGAGTTGAACGAGTTTTTGCCGAGAAGCTCTACAGTCATCCATGGAGAAAGCAAAACAGCGGTTGTCCCGATGAAGCTGACATCCTCAAGAAAGGTTCCGTAAAATGAGGATTCATGCCATTGGAACAAATGCCTCTTCATATGGCTGTAGGGAAGGGGCTGCTCATTCTCATCAAAGGCTGAGAGCGTAAATGACCCATCTTCCATTTGTTCGACGTGAATGAGTATTTCTTTAAGACTCGCCATCAATCAACTTTCCTTTCTGCAGTTCTTCTTGAAGCGCGCGCAGGCGCTTATAATGCGAGCTCAGCTGCTGAATATACCGCTCCCATACCTTCAATTTCTTCGCTTTTCTGTACAGGGTGCGCAGTTTTTTTAAATGCCGGGCGGCTTCCTTGTACGAGCTGCGGTTTTTCTGATCGATAAAAAAGGCCACTTCTCTGTGGTAAGCCGGGATAAGCGCCTCCGGGTCGCCCGCTGCAATTTCTTTCAGCATCATTTTATCCATTTCATAGATGGAAAAGCCGACAAGGCTGTGAATTTCGATCCACTCGGCATATCGTTTTTGCTCATATAAATGATGGCTGTATTCTGTGAACGTATACGGCAGGCAGCCTGCAGCATAGCGTTCAAACAGCGCTTGGTCATTGGTTTGCTTCACATAGGCATTCAGCAGAAGAAACAGCTCGCCGATCACGTCGCGAATTTCTTTAAACGGCTTATCGAGTTTCGTATAACCCATCGCAATCGGTTCAATTCGCTGATACCATGTTTTCAGCCTTTTCCAATCTTTTTTGGCAGTGATTTCACTCAGCCATTGAAACGTATATGGCAGCGCATCCGGCGGGAATTGACCAGCTTCTGCAAAAATAACATCATCATTCTTTTGCAGGAATTCCAAATGCAGGCGCCCGAATTGCAATTCAGGAGAAAAGCGCCGTCCAGCCTCTTTTTTCAAAATGTCCTGTTCACGTGCCACCCATTTTGGCCGCGACAGCAACGCGCTCCAAATTTCACCGAAAATGCGGATGCGTTCATATTGGAAAATATCTTCTTTCAAGAGCAAATGCCGGATAACATCGGGTGTTTTCTCCAAAAACGGATCAAGCGCAAATGACAGCGCGTATGTTTTTAATTTATCAATAGAGCTGTAGATCGTATCCATCAGCTGTTCAACATACGGATTGAGGGAATAAAAGTCTTGATCGGGGTTCAGTTTGCCCGCTTCAATCAATGTAAACATGCGAAGCCACACCGCAATCGCGGAATGAATCTGGTACAGGTTTTTTAGCTCCGGCTTGTTTGGCGTGTGCTTTTTTAAAGCGGACAGGTAGCCGTAATAGAGGCCCTGCATATTTTGGCTGCCTTCCGGCGTGCGCGCCTGCCAGAGAGAGAACTCTGAATCAAAAAAAGCAAGCCAGCTAGAAAGCGATTCTTCATTAGGAAGCACTTTTTCCTGAAATTGCCGGCGGACGAGCTCTTTGCTTTCCTCGAGCTTTTCCCTCTCCAGCCAATGCTCTGTAAAGGTACCCACTCGCTCGAACATTGCATATACATATAAAAAAACAGCCAGCATATGGCGGCAGATTCTTCTGGACGGACATGAACAGCCGCTTTTGGCTATGGCAAACAAGTTCAATGTGACCCGCACAGGCACAACATCCTGCACGTAAGCCGTAACTTCCGTCGGACTCACTGCTTGTAAACGATAGACTGAATCCTGCCGATATAAAATAAGTGCTTTTTTAATCAGCTGAACATGTTCCTCATTGTAAGGAAGCAGTTCTTTCAACTGTTCAGCGGATGCCAGCACATCGTCTTTGGATATCATATTCTGAAGCATGATTATCGCTCCTAACCGAGTCACGTAATAAAAAGATCCAATTTCTCTATTATATCGCAACACATCGGCCTGAAAAAGTTTTTCCTAAAAAAGGACATAAAAAATGGGATGTGTCGAATGATGTATTAGAGATTGCAAATTGAGAACCAGCATCATATAATAATCGTGTTTTCAACTTAATGGAAGCTGAAAGGAACAAGAAGATGAGTGAAAAGAAATTGAATCAAGAGGAATTTCTGAAAATTTTGATGCATGCACATGAGATTGGTGAACGGTCATCTGAGATGACGACGAAGGAAATGCTTGAAAATTTAATTTCTCATATTAAAAATGGATATGCAACATAAGAATCCCGCACGCCTGATGCGGGGTTTTTTTATGCGAGAAGACGTGAACGCCTGAATGGAGCAAAAGGGGCAGTTTTGTCAAGACAGAAAATAGAGCGCTTTCATAAATGATCGCAACATAAGGTTTTGTAAAAAAATGTCGAATAATGTCACGTGAAAATCTGGAGAAATGCGGTTTCTACGTTGTATAATCGTATATGGAAAAGGATGCTATAAGAGATTTGGAGGTATCATGGGAGAATCTACTAGTTTAAAAGAGATATTATCAACGTTAAGAAAACGCATGCTTTTGATTATGATTGTAACCGCAGCTGCCACTGCTGCCGGCGGACTTATCAGTTTCTTCGCACTTACACCCATCTATGAAAAATCAACTCAGATTCTGGTCAATCAATCGAAAAACGACCGAAAAGAAGTCCAATTTAATGATGTCCAAACCAATCTTCAGTTAATCAATACGTATAACGTCATCATTAAGAGCCCTGCCATCTTAGACGAAGTCATTAAAGAGATGGGCCTGTCGATGACATCTCAAGAGCTGAATGACAAAATTACCGTATCCAGCGAGCAGGACTCCCAAGTGGTCAACATATCAGTCAAGGATGTAAATGCGGAAACAGCGGCTCATATTGCCAATACCATCGCATCTGTCTTTCAAGACAAAATCACAACCATTATGAATGTTGACAATGTCAGTATTTTGTCAAAAGCCGAGGTTTCAGGACATCCGTCACCTGTATCGCCAAAGCCGCTCCTAAACATTGCTATCGCGTTCGCGGCGGGATTGGCGGGAAGCATCGGACTGGCGTTCCTGCTTGAGTATTTGGACAATACGATCAAATCGGAAGAACAGCTCGAATCCTTGTTGGACATACCTGTTTTAGGGACGGTTTCCACCATTGCAAATGAGCAGAAAAAAGCGGCAAGATTACACGGTATCCAATCTGAAAAAGCGGGGAGTGGGCATTTTGGCGCTTAAAAAAAGCCGAGGCTCTTGGATGCGCAGGAATGTCATTGCGATGACAGAGCCGAAATCCTTGAACTCTGAACAATATAGGACGATTCGTACGAATATAGAATTTGCTTCAGTGGATCGTCAAATGAAATCAGTGATGATTACATCGGCCTGTCCCGGAGAAGGAAAATCAACAACGGCCGCTAATCTTGCTGTCGTATTTGCCCAGCAGGGAAAAAAAGTGCTCCTGATTGACGCTGATTTGCGAAGACCAACAGTACATACAGCCTTTCATCTTGAAAATATAATAGGTTTAACATCTGTTTTATTAAAGAAAAGTTCACTGGAACAGGCTGTACAAACATCTAATGAAAAACAGCTTGACGTGCTGACGAGCGGTCCGATCCCGCCAAACCCGGCCGAGCTTCTCTCCTCAAAGTGGATGAAAGAACTTGCCGACGAGGCGTGTGCGGCATATGACATGGTCATTTTTGATACGCCGCCTATTCTCGCTGTAGCGGATGCACAGATTTTAGGGAGCGTGGCAGACGGTTCTATTTTGGTTATTTCAAGCGGTAAAACAGAAAAAGAACAAGCCGCAAAAGCGAAAGAGGCACTTGAATCGTGCAATAGCAAGCTCCTTGGGGCGATTATGAACGGCAAAAAGTTTTCGAGGGATTCTGCATATGGATACTACGGAAACAAGGATAACTTCATACAAAATAAATAACGTGCATATTGCCCGTTATTTATTTTTGCGGAAAAAGGGGGCTAAGACATGATAGATATCCACTGTCACATTCTTCCTGGAATGGATGACGGGGCAAGCGTTTCAGCCGACAGCATAGAAATGGCAAGAGCTGCTGTTCGTCAGGGAATCCGGACGATTGTAGCGACACCGCATCATAAGAACGGTGTGTATGAAAACGAGCCGGCGGCAGTCAGAGAAGCGGCAGATCAGTTAAACAAACGTTTAATCAAAGAAAATATCCCTTTAACCGTGCTTCCGGGGCAGGAAATCAGAATCTACGGCGATTTAGAGCGGGACCTTGCTGAACGGCAGGTGCTTTCGCTGAATGATACAAAATACATCCTGATTGAATTTCCGTTTGATCAGGTTCCCCGCTATGCGGAGCGGCTCTTTTATGAGTTGCAGCTGAAAGGATATATTCCGGTTATCGCCCATCCTGAACGCAACAGGGAAATTCGCGAAAACCCATCCTTACTGTATCATCTTGTGGAGAAAGGAGCGGTATCTCAGATTACTTCAGGAAGTCTTGCGGGGACTTTCGGAAAACAGATGAAAGCATTTTCTCTCCGGCTGGCTGAAGCCAATTTGATTCATTTCGTAGCCTCAGATGCTCATAATCTGAAAACAAGAGACTTTCGCTGCCGGGAAGCCCTTGATGTTCTTGAGAAAGAATTCGGTCGGGAATTTCCTTATATACTGACGGAAAACGCTGAGCTTCTCCTGCAGAATCAGACGATCTTCAGACAGCCTCCGCGGCAGGTCAAGAGAAGAAAATTATTTGGGCTCTTTTAAACAGCCGGTTCTTATTTCACCACTTCCTTTTTGTGCGCGATATAATAGTATATTGTATGATTGAATCACATTTCAGAAATCTGTACAGGCTGAACCCGACAGGCTATGCGGGAGATCATCCGCATTCATGATAGGATGTTCTCATACGATATTATGGAAGCTGCAAAGCAGCAATTTAACTGTTGGAGGGAAACAATGAATATAACAGTCATCGGAACAGGCTATGTCGGTCTTGTGACAGGTGTTTCTCTTTCTGAGATTGGATATCATGTAACCTGCATTGATATTGACGCTCACAAGATTGATGAAATGAGAAAGGGCATTTCCCCCATATTTGAACCGGGTCTTGAAGAGCTGATGAGGAAAAATACAGCTGATGGACGGCTGAACTTTGAAATGAGCTATGAGAAAGGCTTGGCACAGGCAGACATTATTTTTATAGCGGTCGGCACACCGCAGAAAAGCGACGGGCACGCGAATCTGGAGCATATTACAGATGCGGCCAAACGCATCGCCCGGCATGTCAAACAGGATGCCATCGTGGTAACGAAAAGCACAGTGCCCGTCGGGACAAACGATTTGATTAAGGGGCTGATCACTGAACATCTTGCGGAGCCTGTCAGCATTTCGGTCGCGTCCAATCCGGAATTTTTACGTGAAGGGTCAGCGATCTCTGACACGTTTCATGGCGATAGGATCGTGATCGGAACAGCGGATCAGACAACAGCCAAGACGCTTGAGGAGATTTTCCGCCCGTTCCAAATTCCGATTTATCAAACAGATATCAGAAGCGCCGAGATGATCAAATATGCCTCAAATGCTTTTCTGGCCACTAAAATCAGTTTTATAAATGAAATTTCAAATATATGTGAAAAGGTCGGCGCCGATATTGAAGCAGTCGCGTACGGCATGGGACAGGATAAGCGGATCGGGAGCCAGTTTTTAAAAGCGGGCATAGGCTACGGCGGCTCTTGTTTTCCGAAGGACACAAACGCCCTCGTGCAAATTGCCGGCAATGTCGAACATGATTTTGAGCTGCTGAAATCGGTCATCAAAGTCAACAACAATCAGCAGGCGATCCTGGTAGATAAAGCGCTGAACAGGCTCGGCGGGGTGACGGGAAAAACGATTGCCCTTTTGGGACTGTCATTTAAACCGAATACAGATGATTTGAGGGAAGCGCCGTCGATTGTCATCGCAGACCGTCTCGCTGCGCTCGACGCCCATATTAAAGCCTATGATCCGATTGCCGCGGACCATGCAAAGCGTGTTCTGCCAGAAGCCGTTGAATATAAAGAGACAATCGAGGAAGCTGTCAAAGGCTCTGACGCCGTCATGATTTTAACCGACTGGGCCGACATTAAACAATTCCCGTTAGCGGCCTATCAGAACTTGATGGAAACGCCGCTCATCTTTGACGGCAGAAACTGCTACACATTGGATGAAGCAGCCGCTGCAGGGGTGGAATATTATTCTGTGGGACGGAAGGCGGTTGTTCCAGTAGGTGCAATTCAATAGTTGGAAAAGAGAAAACTGGCTGGGAGCCGGTTTTTTTCTTTTCTGCTAAGGTCTAAAACGAAAAATAACAAAAGCAGAATGTACTCTTACAACAAGAGACAGATCATCAATATCTGTCTCTTTCAAGTGCCTTTATAACTATGACTTTAGGTGCTCCAATATCACAAAGTGCTTTCCTTAGCTGTATAACGAACAAAAACAAGATCATAGACCTACACATAGAAAGTGTTATATGCCTAAATTAAGCCATTTACCCTATTTATGCCGCCTTCTGGCTATTTTAAAATATAATATATGGAAATAAAGTATGGAAAAGTCTATCTTCATCAACTCCTCCATACGACTTTTTGAGTATTAAGAGGTGATTCAGATGGGTTATGAAAGTAAGCTGGCGGATATCAAAAGTTCGCTCAACGGAAAAATTTCCGATATCGAAGACAAGATCGAAAAGCTGAAAAAAGCAAAAAAGGACATAGACACACTGCAAGAAGAGGCCATTACAGAAATCAAAGACATTGTGAAACCGGAATTGGGCAAGCACTGGACGGGAACAAAAGCGGATGATTTCGACAAGGGCAGAGAAGAGGCGAAATCGGAAGCTTCCAAGATTGTGAATGATAAGTATAACGAGTATATGGCTTCGATTAGTGGTGAAATTATTAGTCTAGAATTAAATAAAGCCACTTATGCGACGGAATTGTTCATAGCAAATGGTGCAGCAGATCTTCTTAAAAAGGGAGAAGAATTCGCGGAAGAAGTCGGAAATACAATTAGACAACTAAAATGGTGGTGATCTTTTTTTATGTCAGAAATTAAGCTGAAATACGATACTGTTATTAAAACATTGGATTTTGTCAAAGATGCGCTGGCTGGTGTATCAATCGGCGCCGCCGGATCCAATGGCAAGAACAACCTGGAATATACAAAAAAGTACCATGAGCGCGAGGCAAGCATTAAAACCATGCTGGGCGATTATAAAAAAGCTGTCCAAAAAAACATAGAAGACACGAAAGACAATGTTGACTCACTGAAGGAGCAGGACGAGGCAATTGGCGCAAAATAGCATAGAAAGGGCTGTGCAATGAGTAAAGTATTCGAATCAAAGACTTTAATCGAAGAAGCGAAGAGCAGAAAAAAGCAATATGAAACGCTTGAAGAGCAGTTAGAAACCCTAAAAAAAGCGTTTCAGGCTGTAGCCAATCTAGGCCAAGATTTTACAGGGAAAGGCGCAGACAACATCAAAGATTTTTTTCAAGGACAGGCTGATATTGTAGACACGTGGCTGAAACTTGTCTCAGCCCAAATCGCTTTTTTAAAAGGGATTTCAGGGGATATCAAAGAAAAAGAATTGAAAGATCATTATGTGGAAACGTCATATCTGGAAAATGAGCTGACAAACGGGAGTTTGAAAGCGTCTGAAATCGTCTCCGCGCACAAATTGGAGATTGATAACATTCTCGCCGATCTTGTCGGCATTTTGGATTTATCCTCTTATTCTCTTAACGATTACGCAGACAAGATGTACGACGCACAAAAAATCCGGCGCGATACGATTACAGCGGTTGATGAACTGGACGAGTCACTGACCACAGAATATCAAAATCTGCAGTCGCTCGATAATGCCGTGCTTGCTAAGTACACCGCTTTAATGCAAGCAACAAGCAAAGGAAAAAGCGCCTCTCCCATTCACTACAACAAAAAAGCATTCACCTCAAGCGAAGTGTATAAAGGTGCGATAGAAGCGGAAAAACAAGCGACTTCTTATATTGAGGCGAAAGAACAGCAAGCAGAAGCAAGACGCCTTCAAGAAAAAGCGGAAGAAGAAGCGAATAAACCATGGTACGAAAAAACATGGGATGGCGTCTGCACCTTCACAGGCGAAGTCACCGGCTATTATGATACGATAAGAGCAACCGAAGGCTACGATCCTGTCACAGGAGAAAAACTTTCCACAGCCGAACGCGTCACAGCCGGCGCCATGGCAGCCGCAGGGTACATCCCGGTCGTCGGCTGGGCAGGCCGCGCCTTCAAAGGCGGAAAAGCCATCTACAAAACCGGAAAAGCAGCTATCGCAGCCGAACACGCATTAGATGCCTACAAAACCGGAAAATCCCTAGATATTCTTAAAATGTCAGAAATGGGCGCATACGGCCTTGTTGCATCGAACGGATTCTCTGAAGCGGTCACAGGACGGGATATGTTTGGCAACAAAGTGTCAGAGGAGAAGCGGAAGCAAGGTGGGCTGGAAGCGGCTTTGAGTTTAGTTGGTGCAGGTGCGCTGGCGAAACATGTAGATAAAGGCATACCGCTTGCAACTCATTCAAAAGTCCAAAAAGCTAACAAGACATTAGAAAAAGTAAAACAATTCAAAGTCCCAACAAACGTCCGCGTGTACGCAGAACGCCCTGTAACTCCGGATGGCTCCACGTTCGGAATCCCGACAGTCCGTGTAAATGTGGAAAAGACGGCTGTGAAAGATCTTGGGATTGTGAAGATGGCTAGTGGTAAAACTCCTGATTTTTCCAAAATTCATGATTATGTCGCTCATAATAATTATTATAGCTCTAAAGAATTTAGAAGAAAAATAAACGAAGCAGAATACTTTGATCATGGGAAAAAACACATAAAAGCTAAGACTGATGAGCAGGCAAAACAATTCAGTGAGACTGGAAGGAAACAAGCTCAGTATTTAGCGTCTGTAGATAATAAGACTTTAGAGAAGTTAGTTTTACAACAAGGTAAAATTGTTGATGAAGGAAAAGGAACTATTTACTTTTTTCACCGCTTTGATCAGCCTGTCGGTTATGACTTAGGGAAACCTTGTAACTGGGTAAGAGCAGAATTAACAAGTGGAGGAAAATATCACGGACATCCAATGAATGATGAGAGAATAAAAAATTATTTAAACAAAATGATGTCAAGAGAAGAGTATATTCAAAATAGGAAGTGAATGCACTTTGAGAAATGATGATTTTTCAAGAATACAACCATTAAAGTATCTAGATGGATGGACTGTGGTAGTGAATAATTTAAACTCAGAAAAAAAAGAAAAATATAAACTGTTAAAACTACAAAATGAAAAACGTAATGCTGTTATTAAGGCAATTTTTGAAAATAATCAGTACCATATCAAAGTAGCTGGCTTAAATACAGATAAGATTTATAAAGATGAATCTTTTGATGAGATAGAACAATTATTAGAAGAGTTAGAATATCAAATCTGGAGTGTGGGAAGTGGGGTTTTAGAGGGTTTGCAGCCACTAAGCCAACAGATTCCCAATTTCTTAAGGCTAAAGATACCGGCTGGTTGGACTGTTGATTATATTACATTAAAAGATACTGATCCTAAGAACCTAGAGGCAAATGATGATGCTTGGTTATTTGACTTTAACCAAGATCTCCTACAGATTTCTCACAAGACAAAAACCTTGTTGCTTGACGTAGGGTGGTACCCAGAAGGGGATCCAACCGGAAGTTATGGTATTGAACTTATAAAAAACGAAGATTGGGAAAATCCGATAGAGGATATTATGTGCAGAGAACTTAAAGAACTAATTAAACAATTGGATAATATTTTTATGAAAGAAATTAAAAATGAATACTAATAAAAAAGCAGGTTGTACTACCTGCTTTTTTCTATGAAGCATCATTTGTCTAATTAGACTATTGACTGGAGTCTTCTCAAGTCAGAGATTAGAATATCATCAGATAGAAGTAAACTAGTTACTATAGAGGTTATGATTGTGAGAAAACATGTTAAATTAGATGTCCCAAAAGCAAATATACATCCTCTAAGAATAACACAAGGTTGGAAAGTGAATTTTAATCATTTTATGAAATAGACCCAAGAACTTTAGAACCGAATGATGATTCCTGGTTTTTATTCACAGACAGTTTGTTGCAGCTTTATCATGAACAATCCTCAATAACGCTTGATTTAGGCTGGGTTCCTGACATTTCTCCTAATGGTAATTATATGGTTTTGATAGTCAAAAATAATGATTGGGAAGATCCTATTAAAGAATTTTCATCTGATGACTATAATAAAGTGATTTTATTTATTGAACATCATTTAAAACAAGTAACAACTACTTGGTGGAAGTAGGTTTAAGTATTAATGTTTAATGGATGGAATGGGGATTATCCTCATGGAAGTTTTATAGCCTCGAAAGCATCTGAACAGAGACGTCTAATTTAAGAAGTAAAGAGAGGAAAACCATTGAAATGAAAATACATCAAATTCACGATTTTCATCTAAAAGATGAATCGGATTTTGTCCAAACACAACAATCCCTTATACATAAAATCAACCTATCCCCCACTATCCATCCAAACTCCATCAACACCTATGCGGGCGTCGACCTCGCTTATTGGGAGCAGGATGGCGAGCCGTATGGAGTGTGCAGTATCATCGTCATTGACGCTGAGACGAAAGAAGTCAGTGAAAAAGTGCACAGTATGGGGAAAATCAGCGTGCCGTATGTTTCCGGTTTTCTTGCGTTCCGCGAGCTGCCGCTGATCATCGAGGCGGCGAAAAAGCTGGAAACGGAGCCGGATGTGTTTTTGTTTGATGGCAACGGGTACCTGCATTACAACCATATGGGGGTTGCCACCCATGCGGCTTTTTTTCTGGGTAAGCCGACGATTGGGATTGCGAAAACCTATCTCAAAATCAAAGGCTGTGATTTCGTGATGCCTGAAAATGAAGTTGGTGCATATACCGATATTATCATTGACGGCGAGGTATATGGACGGGCACTGCGGACGCGGCGGGACGTGAAGCCTATTTTCTTGTCTTGCGGAAATCATATTGATTTAGAAAGCAGCTATCAAATCGCGATGAGCCTGATCAATCAAGAAAGCAGGCTGCCAATCCCTGTCCGCCTTGCTGACCTTGAAACACACGTCTTGCGAACATTTTATCAAAAAAATCACGTGTAACACTTGCAGACCGAGAACTGCAAGTGTTTTTTATTGGTTCCTGTATATCTCGCTTATATATACAGACGGGGCTACTCCTGTGACCCGTTTGAACACTCTGCTGAAGTAATAAGGATTAGAAAAGCCTAATGTGCTGCTGACTTCGGTTACGTTTAAGTTGCTTGTTTTGAATAGATCAATTGCCTGTGCGATCAGCAGTTCATTTTTATAAGCTGTGATGCTTTTCCCGGTTTGCTTTTTGAAAAGGGAAGAAAGATAGGCATAATTCATTTCTAAAGCGTCCTCAAAATCTCTACTAACCAGCTTTGCATGCTTGTTTTGGTGAAGAAATTCAATAATTCGGCTGATGATCCTTGAAGAGCGGGTGCCTGCCTGACTATGTATCGCATTGCTATACAGGTCAATAAAAAATTGATAAGTGAGCGAACACGCTTGGAGCGCTCTGAAAGCACTTGGTGATTCAAAGGTATGAATAATGCTGCTTAGCTGTTTTTCTGTGTACTCACGATGAGAGACAGAACTGCTTTTCGGAAAGGTTAATTTCGATGAATAGATGCTGTCGAGAATCATTGGTGAATTGTGAAATGGAGAAAACTCTTCCTCCTGATCCAAGGAAGGTTCGGCATAAAAATGAATATAGTACCATTCGGTTCCGGGTGTATAAAAATCGCCTCCCCAATGCGGTGTATTGTTCTTAAGAAAAAGATATCCCCCCGCTTGAATGCGGTACTCGTTTTCGTTCTCAAATACATGGATCGCGCCTTGTTTTACGTAAAAAAATACACTGATTCCATCCATCGTCCTGTCCGGGTGCTGTAAAGTCCCTTCTATATCCTTCATATGTCCGGCCTCACGGATCTTAGGCAAATGATTGGCTTGGAGTTTTACTTTATACATGGCTTCACCATCTTTCGCAATTCTTATCTCCAGTGTAACGGGTTTCATCTAAAAAAAGGATATGTTTTTGATAAATATTGAATTCACATCCCTTACGATCATTTGGATAATAAAAGCATCACTATGAATGATGAAACATGATAGGGGGAGATCAAGATGGAAAATGTAACATTATTAAAAGGCATGTTTTATGATTCTCAGATGAAAGGGAAGGAATATTTGCTTTTTTTGGATGTAGACCGTCTTTTGGCTCCGTGTTATGAGGCTGTATCTCAGTTGCCTAAAAAACCGCGCTACGGCGGGTGGGAGGCAAAGGAAATTGCCGGGCATTCAATTGGTCACTGGCTGTCCGCCGCATCAGCTATGTACCAGGCTTCCGGGGATGAGGAGCTAAAAAAGAAAGCAGAGTACGCAGTGAATGAGCTGAGTGATATCCAGCGATTTGATGAAGAGGGATATGTAAGCGGTTTCTCTAGGGCGTGTTTTGATGAGGTGTTCAGCGGTGATTTTCGAGTGGACCACTTTAGTCTGGGGGGTTCTTGGGTGCCGTGGTACAGCCTCCACAAACTGTTTGCGGGATTAATAGATACGTATCGGCTAACCGGCAATCAGACGGCTTTACGAGTCGTCGTCAAGCTGGCTGACTGGGCAAAAAAGGGGCTGGATCGCCTGACGGACGAGCAATTTCAGCGAATGCTGATATGCGAGCATGGCGGAATGAATGAGGCGATGGCGGATCTATATATGCTGACGAAAAACAAAGAATATCTTGAACTTGCAGAACGTTTCTGTCATCGCGCCATTCTTCAGCCTCTGGCAGAGGGGAAGGATGAACTTGAAGGAAAGCATGCCAATACCCAAATTCCAAAGGTGATTGGAGCCGCTAAGCTGTATGATATAACGGGTAAACAAGCATATAGAAAAGCCGCACTCTTCTTTTGGGAACAGGTTGTCTATCAGCGTTCCTACGCAATTGGCGGCAACAGTATCGGAGAGCATTTCGGAGCAAAAGGCAGTGAGGAGTTAGGGGTAACGACCGCGGAAACGTGCAATACGTATAACATGCTGAAATTGACGAAGCATTTGTTCCGGTGGTTTCACGAAGCGAGATTTATGGATTACTATGAAAACGCGCTTTATAATCATATTCTTGCTTCCCAAGATCCCGATTCGGGCATGAAAACTTATTTTGTTTCCACACAGCCGGGCCATTTTAAGGTGTATTGTTCACCGGAAGATTCTTTTTGGTGCTGTACCGGCACGGGAATGGAAAACCCCGCTCGCTATACGCAGCATATTTATCATATAGACCAAGTCGATCTGTATGTGAATTTATTTATTCCTTCACAAATAAACATGCAAGAAAAACAACTGATCATCTCACAGGAAACCTCTTTTCCAGCAGCCGAAAAAACCAGACTAGTTGTCAAAAAAGCTGACGATGTGCCTATGACGCTGCATATTCGTATTCCTTATTGGACAAATGGCGGCCTTAAAGCTACGGTCAATGGGAGGCGAATTCAGCCGGTTGAGAAAAATGGGTACCTGTCTATTCACAAACATTGGAACATAGGAGATTGTATTGATATTGATTTGCCGATGAAACTCCACATCTATCAAGCGAAGGATGATCCTAAAAAAAGCGTCCTGATGTATGGGCCGGTTGTATTGGCAGGAGCACTGGGGAGAGAGGAATTCCCTGACACAGATATACTTGCTGATCATCTCGCCCTTAATAATCATCCATTAATTGATGTCCCTGTGTTGGTTGCGGATCAGCGTCAATTGGATCAATGGGTGAAGCGGATAGATGAAACATCACTCATATTTCGAACAAAACCGATTGGCCAGCCGGGTAATAAAGAAATCACATTAATGCCGTTCTACAATGTGCATCATCAGCGGTATTCCGTTTATTGGGATGTGATGACCGAGAAAGAATATCTTGATTATACAGATGAAGAAAAAGAAAAGGAGGAGATCATCAGACGCATAACAGTTGATGCCGTTCAGCCGCATGAGCAGCAGCAGGAGATCGAACATCACCTAAAGAAAGAAAACTCTTACTCCGGTTACGCGGATATTGTTCACAGAGGCTGGCGAGACAGCAGAGGAGATGGTTTTTTTAGTTATGAGATGAAAACAGAGCCGAGTCAACCCATGTATTTGCTGGTCACATATTTTGGAAGTGATGATACCTTTCAAGCAGAAGGACAAACTTACGAAAGACATTTTGAGATTATGATAGATGATCAATTACTCGCCAGACAGCAGCTGAAGGCAAATCATCCGGGAAAGCTTTTTGATGTATGTTATGACATTCCAGTTGCATGGACGAAAGGAAAAGAGAGCGTAACTGTCACGTTCAAATCCAAAGAGGGAACAGCAGCGGGCGGAGTATTTGGGGTAAGGATGATAAATGAGAAAATGGTTTTACAATGAATGCCTAGCGATATGAATTGCTTGTTCATTCATAAACTTGCGGCACATAGGCCGCAAGTTTTTTATTTGAATGTTTTCCTCGTCAAATCGATAAAAGCCTTTAATGGCGCAGACATCCATTTGTCCTTGTGCCATGCTAACTGAGTAAAAACGGGGCAATCGTTCTGCCAATTGAGTTCTTTCATCCGGCCTGCTGCGATATCATCTTTTACTGTCATTTCAGGCAATAGTCCAATTCCAAGTCCCGCCATCACGCATTGTTTGATGGCTTCTATGCTGACAAATTCTAATTTGTCAGGGTAGACAGCGGCGTCATGTAAAGTGTTTTCAAAGAGCGTGCGGTAAGAGCAGCCGTCTTCTGTCAGCAGAAGGGTTTCGTTTTGAAGATCCTTCAATGTTACTGATGAATGTGCAGGGAAAGGATGGTCGTTGGCAGCTACTATTTTAATTTCATCCTGAACCAGAGATTCAACGTGCAGTGCGTCGTCCGCCCGGCTTACATCCAAGATAAAGGTGATATCAAGCTGGCCCTGTAAGAGCTGTTCTTTCGCTTGCTCATTGGAAATATACGGTTTGAAGATGAGCTTTACTTGGGGAAAAGCCTGTTTAAATGCTTTTATGATAGGCGGAAGACGATATGTGCACTGGCTTTCCGTCGCCCCGATTTTTAAGGTTCCTGTTGTTTCTCTAACTTGATTTGCGGCCATTTTTGCCTCTTCTGTTAAAGTAATGATCTTCTCTGCATAGGCTTTGAACGTTTTGCCGGCTTCTGTCAGGATGAGCCGCTTGCCGAGCCGCTCAAATAAAGGCGTCTCGATTTCTTCTTCAAGTGATTTGATCTGAGAGGTAACACTTGATTGTGCATAATTAAGCATCTTGGCGGTTAGGGTGAAATTCACCTGTTCTGCCGCCGTAATAAACGTTATCAGCTGCTTCAATTCCACCTGTTCTCTTCCTTTCTAAATCGATTTTATCGATTGTGTTAATCGAAATAATCATCTGTATTGATTAATGAATCCATTATATGATGAAGAAAATCATTCGTAAACAAAGGAGCAGATGCATCATGAAAATTGCGGTTATTAATGGCGGCACGCGGTCTGGCGGAAATACGGATATTCTTGCGGAGAAAACTGTTCAAGGATTCGATACGGAACACATTCATTTGCGTAAATATCGTATCCAGCCAATTGAAGATTTGCGCCATGCTGAAGGCGGCTTTGGCCCGGTTCAAGATGACTACGATTCAATCATTGAACGGACATTGCCATGCGATATTCTCATATTCGCTACCCCAATTTATTGGTTCGGCATGTCAGGAACGTTAAAGCTGTTTATTGATCGCTGGTCTCAGACATTGAGAGATCCCCGATTCCCTGATTTTCAACAGCAAATGTCGATGAAGCAGGCATATGTGGCAGCAGTGGGCGGAGACAACCCTAAAATAAAGGGGCTGCCGTTGATTCAGCAATTTGAGTATATTTTTGCATTCATGAGGATGCCTTTTAAAGGCTATGTATTGGGAGAAGGCAATCGTCCCGGCGATATTCTTGATGATCATCAGGCGCTGTCCGCTGCGAGCCGATTATTGAAAAGACATGATGCGATATGAAATTTCTGCTGTCGGTCATTGCTGGTATGCTGATGCTGGCATTCTTTTTCATTTGGAAGGCGCCGCCTGCTGATTGGATTCAGATTGAAACCAATTCGCATCAGATTAAGCAATCAGTGAGAATGGCAGGGACCACGCTGCAAATCAAGCACATTAAGAAGAATGATGCAGGCGAAGAACAAATTGTCATATCGAACGGCATTTCGGGACCAAAATAAAAAAGCACCTGTCCGGGTGCTTTTTTCTACAAATGAGGAATCACAAGACCGCCATACAAAAATGCCGCGATAATCAGAAATGCCGGATGCATCTTGAATTTTGTCATGGCAAGAAGAGAAATCCCCGCAATCACGATAGATTGGATCCAGCCGATCGCTTTGATGCCATCGGCGCCGATTTGCCAGGTAAGAATGAGCATCATGACCGCGATGACAGGCTGAACAGATAGCGTCATGCCCTTGATGACGGGTGATTGGCGGAAGCGCTGAATGATGCGCAGCAGGACGATCAATGCGAGCGCCGACGGTACAATGGTTGCGATCAGCGCAACCAGAAAGCCGGGCCACCCGCCGGCGCTGTACCCGACATAGGCGGCGATTTTGGTTGCGATCGGTCCCGGCAATGCGTTCGCAAGCGCGAGCATATTTGAGAATTGGTCGTTTGAAAGCCAGCTGTATCTGTTGACAACTTCTTCAAACATCAGCGGGATAGACGCAGGCCCGCCGCCATACCCGAGTACGTTTGCGATAAAAAACGCCATAAATAAATAAATCATAATCATGAGGCCGACATTCCTTTATCTTTTGAATGTTTATTTGTGATTTTGTCTTTTAATTTAAAATGAAACGCTCCGTACGCTAGGAAAATGATAATGACCAGGCCGGGATTGATCTGTAGCGTTTGCAGGCCGATAAAAGCAATGATAAAAAACAGGATGCCTGTAACCCAGCCGAAACCTTTAAGCGCTTTTTGGCCAAACTCGTATGCCATGATACCGAGCATTACTGCAATGACCGGTGTTACAGCACCAATCATGCCGGCAACAACTGCTGAATGGCTTAAGACATTGACAGCGGCAAACAAGCCCACCATAGCAAGACAAGTAGGCAGAATATGGGCCAGGGTTGCGACAATCGCGCCTAATGTGCCTTTTAGCTTGAAACCCAAATACGCAGCCATTTTTGTGGCAATCGGTCCGGGAAGCGCATTAGCGATCGCTAATATTTCTCCGAACTCATCATCGTCAATCCATTTATATTTATTGACCGCTTCATGGCGGATCAGCGGAATCACGGAAGGTCCGCCCCCGAACCCTAAAATTCCGGTACGCACCATTGCGGCTGTCATATCCCGATAAGGATGATTTTTCATTCGTTTCTCTCCTTTTACAGCTTCATTCCCATACGGCTTTTGTATCGTTTGATCAGCATCTGGCAATCAACGCTGACGACGCCTTGCAGCGGATACAGCCGTTTTGTTAAAAACTCTTCCATTTCTTGATCGTTGGCAAAAATCCCGTGCATATGCAGCTTGCTCGGGCCTGTCATGTGATAAAGGCTGGTGACCGCAGGCTCTTCCTCAAGCTTAAGAGCGACCTCTTCTAAAAACTGCGGCTCGACCTCGACATTGAAAAACACGGATACATGAATGCCGATTTTAGCGGGATTGATGACAGCGGTGAATTTTTCAATAACACCGGCTTCGATTAATTGGTTGATACGAGCCTGTACGGCGACCCGTGATAAATCAACTCTTTTGCTAAGATCCGTATAAGATATCCTGCCTTCCTCGTGTAAAATGGTGAGAATTTGTTTGTCGATCTCATCAAGAACAAGGTTGGGGATTTGATATTCATGACTCAATTGCTCCACCTGCTTTCGTTGCCTTTTAGACTTCATTTTATCATAAAAGTTACGTTTCGAAAGAATATTTTTATATTTGTTTTCAAAATGAATAAAATAATGTTTTATTGTTTTCGAAAGGGAGAAAGTTCGTCAGTTTTTCTGCCGGATTTGTAGATGTGGAATATCAGGCTCCATATACTAAAGAAAATCTCTTGAAAAAGGGGACTTGTGATGAACAAATCTGTCATCGGTACAAAGCAAATGGTCGTCAGCCCGCATTATCTTGCTTCTCAAGCTGGAAATCGCATACTGGACAAGGGAGGTAACGCGTTTGATGCCGCTGTGGCTGTAAGTGCTTGTCTGGCAGTTGTGTATCCGCATATGACAGGGCTTGGCGGGGATTCCTTTTGGCTGACCTTTCACCAGGAAACAAAGGCGGTAAGAATCTACAATGGCAGCGGCCGTTCAGGGAAAAATGTGACGAGAGATGTTTATAAGGGAAAAAGCGCGATTCCGCTGCGGGGGATCGATAGTGCCATTACCGTTCCGGGGATGGTTGATAGCTGGGATGCGATACTGAAGGAGTACGGACATATGTCTCTTGCGGATGTGCTGGAACCCGCACGAGACTATGCCCTAAATGGGTTTCCAGTATCAGCTGATCAGTGCCGTCACACAGAAACAAATCTTGAACTGCTGGCCTCCGTGCCTTACACGGCCGACATCTTCACAAGAAGCGGCAAAGCGCCCGTCCCGGGAGAGCGGTTTGTGCAAAAAGAACTTGCAGACAGTTTGAACATGCTTGCCGAAAAAGGAAGAAGCGCATTTTATGAAGGAGATATCGCTCAACGAATTGTCTCATATTTACAGCAAAACGGCAGCTGCATGACACTTGATGATTTTAAAGCGCACCGGGGCGAGTGGACGGAGCCTGTATCAAGTGATTACCGAGGGTACAGCATGTACCAGGCGCCGCCGAATTCTCAGGGATTTACCGGTTTATTGACGCTGAACATTTTGGAAAACTATGATTTCCACAAAATTGAGCACGGCTCTTTTGAGTATTATCATGTGCTAGTGGAGGCGCTGAAAAAGAGTTTCCTAGATCGAAATGCGGTCTTGACTGATCCGGCGTTTGCTGACATTCCGCTTGAAAAGCTTTTGGACAAAAAGTATGCAAAACAATTGGCGGAAGATATCGGTTATCTGGCAGAACCGGCAGAAAGCAGGCCAGTGGGAAGTGACACTGCATATGCGGCCGTCATCGATGCGGATGGCAATGCAGTGTCATTCATTCAAAGCCTGTACTTTGAATTTGGCTCGGCTGTCACTGCTGGTGATACAGGCATATTACTGCAAAACCGCGGGTCATTTTTCTCATTGGATCAAGATCATGTCAATACGCTTGAACCGAGAAAGCGCAGCTTCCATACACTGATGCCGGCTATGGCCTGCAAAGGCGGGAAACCGAAAATCCTGTACGGCACACAAGGCGGAGAAGGCCAGCCGCAAACCCAGACGGCCTTGATTACCCGAATGCTAGACTACGGAATGCATCCGCAGCAGGCAATCAGCGAACCGCGCTGGGTATGGGGCAGAACGTGGGGAGAGGAATATGAAGGTCTCAGAGTCGAGGGCAGATTCTCAGAGGAAACCATCGAAAAGCTGAAAGACAGCGGGCATCTCGTGGAGATTGTCGGTGACTATGATCCGCTGATGGGGCATGCGGCAGCAATCAAAGTGGATGAGGAAGGCTTCCTCCAAGGCGGAGCCGACCCGCGGGGGGATGGGGCGGCTGTGGGGGTATGAGGTATTAGATGAAAATACAAATATAAATAAAAATGATTAGCGAAAGGAAAGTACTAAATACGTAGTGTACGTATTGTTTATTTTCACGCTCATATCTCCATTCCATAAATGTACGGAAACTATTTATCACGAATAGATAGAAAATAAGCATAATCTCTGGAGGAAAGCGTAATAAAGAAAACGCTAATAAAATGAGCAAGACGACTTCCACCAACCCTTGTGTGCTATTTACAGGTTGATACCACCAAGGCGGTTTAGAGATGCCTAGTTTTTTTCGGGCATAGACATAAAAAACAGTATTGATCAAAGCTGCGACCAGTATCACAATCAAAAAATGAGTGCCTGACATATAAATCCCTCCTAATCAACCTTTTATACGAAGGAAAAGGAAAAATGTTTCATAAAAGAACACCCGGTTTTCTCCGGGTGTTCTTTTCATAGGCAACACTTTGTGATCATGAGGTCTTTTTGACTAGTTTCTTCTATTTAAATAGTCCTTTTGTTCAACTGGGACGAACCAGCGTAAATTCTTCGCCGAGCTTCGCATAGTGGTTGCCCGCCAATCTTGAGACTGGCTTTAATTCATCTGTCAAAACATATCCTTTTTCTGCATCATACACCTTTTCATCGAGGTGGAAGCAGACGACTCTGCCAATGAGCAGATCAGCTGTGGTCACGCCTTGATCATTGTCGAACGTCATATGCTGCTCTAATGTGCATTCAAAGCGAATGCGGGCTTCCTTAATGCCTGGAACCGAAACAGATTTGCTTTCGACAGGATGAAGCGCGGTGCGGGTGAGTTCGCTTTCGTCCGGCCCTAAGCTTGCCGCCGTTTCATTGATGTCTTCAATGATGGCTTCATCACTGACATGTACGACAAATTCTCCGTTCTCCAACGCGTTTCGGGCTGTATCTTTTTGGCGTCCTGCCGCTCGGTTAACAGAAATACTGAGAAGCGGAGGATCTGAGCTGATAACGTTATAAAAACTAAAAGGCGCGGCATTTATCGCTCCGCTAGAAGAAAGTGTGGTTACAAAGGCGATGGGGCGGGGGATGACTGCACCTGACAATAGCTTGTATGTGTCTTTGGCACTAAGCTGATCAGCTTGAAATATGTACATAGCAACAACTTCCTTTATCGTTAGGATACTTTGATTATAACGAAATGGTTTCAAGGAAACCAAATAATGAGGGTTGCATATCTTATGTCATGACATATATCTAATACAGGGGAAATCGAAAAATAGGCTCCGTACGTCTGCCGGCAGCCTATGGATTGATGAAATTTTAAATTTATTTGTATTTCTTTTTGACTACCCAGCAATTGCCGTCTTTCCAGAATTCTTTTTTGCTGTGATAATCATCGTCTTTTTTGTGGCGATGGTGGTGGTGCGGTTTTTTGTAGTGTTTTTTGTGAGATTTTTTCTTATGGGAACAATATGGTTTTTTGTGTGTCCGATGTGACTTTTTGTAGCTGCGAGATTTTCTTTTGTGAGAACAGTAAGATTTTTTGTAGCTGCGAGATTTTCTCTTGTGAGAACAGTAAGACTTTTTGTAGCTGCGTGATCTCTTGTGAGAGCAGTACGATTTTTTATGGCTGCGAGATTTCTTGTGAGAGCAGTACGATTTTTTGTGGCTGCGAGATTTCTTGTGAGAGCAGTACGATTTTTTGTGGCTGCGAGATTTCTTGTGAGAGCAGTACGATTTTTTGTGGCTGCGAGATTTCTTGTGAGAGCAATACGATTTTTTGTGGCTGCGAGATTTCTTGTGAGAACAATACGATTTCTTGTGAGAACAATACGATTTTTTGTGAGAGCGGCACGACTTTTTATGGCTGCGCTTTTTTCCATGAGGCTCTTGGTATAAATAGTCTTTTAAACCTTCTTTTTTTGCGGATTTCACCGCTTCTTTGATGTCAGAATGGGAATAGTGGCCCAATTCGAAATCCTCCTTTTTAAAAATGATGTTAAGGATGAAGATCCTTACTACCCTCATAGTACGCACGGGTTTAAAAAGTGTATAAGTGTTCCGCTGAGATCTCACAAAAATAAAAGCCTAAAATTTGTAAGGGGGATTATGGATGAAGAACCAATCTCATTTACCGCTTTATCAGCTGTTTGTTCATCCAAAAGATTTGCGTGAATTAAAAAAAGATATATGGGACGATGAACCGGTGCCGGCTGTAATGAAAGTCAATCAAAAAAGGCTGGATATTGACATTGCTTACCGGGGATCACATATCAGAGACTTCAAAAAGAAGTCATACCATGTTTCTTTTTATCAGCCGAAAACATTCCGCGGTGCACGAGAGATTCATTTGAATGCGGAGTATAAAGATCCTTCCATGATGAGAAACAAATTGTCTCTGGATTTTTTCTCAGAGCTTGGGACGCTGTCACCAAAGGCAGAGTTTGTGTTTTTAAAAGTGAATGGGAAAAATGAAGGGGTTTATCTTGAACTTGAATCCGTCGATGAGTTTTATTTAGCGAAAAGGAAGCTGGCGGACGGGGCGGTTTTTTACGCGGTTGATGATGACGCTAATTTCTCGCTGATGAGCGATTTGGAAAGGGAAACGAAGACGTCACTTGAGCTTGGATATGAAAAGAAGACAGGGACTGAGGAAGACGACTTTTATTTGCAGGATATGATCTTTAAAATTAATACTGTCCCTAAAGCTCAATTTAAATCAGAAGTGACAAGGCATGTGGATATCGATAAGTATTTGCGCTGGCTCGCCGGCATTGTATTCACCTCAAACTATGACGGGTTTGTCCACAACTACTCGTTGTACAGAAACAGTGAAACCGGATTATTTGAGGTGATTCCTTGGGATTATGATGCGACCTGGGGCAGGGATATCCATGGAGAGCGGATGGCTGCCGATTACGTAAGAATTCAAGGATTTAATACACTAACCGCCCGGATTTTGGATGAACCCGATTTTCGCAGGTCCTACAAGCACTTGTTAGAAAAAACGCTCCACTCTCTTTTTACAATAGAGTATATGAAACCGAAAATAATGGAGATGTATGAACAGATTAGGCCGTTTGTCCTGATGGACCCATATAAAAAGAACGATATTGAACGTTTTGACCGAGAGCCAAATGTGATATGTGAATATATTATAAAACGAGCTGATTACCTCAAAAGTGAGCTTGATTTTTTATCCTGACGATAAACGGGCGGATTCCGGAGAACGGAGCGCCTTTTTTTATTTCCGTTTATTTAACGATTTGCATATATCCACAAATTGTCCCAGTATAGGGTTTTGACTGTCTTTGCGATATGCGATGATCCATTCTGCTTTAAGCTGAAAATGATCAACGCTTCGATATGTGACGTCAAGGTTAAACAGCCGTCTGGCCGAGGATGGGACAATGGTAATGCCGATGCCCGCTGTCACCAGTCCGATCACCATTTGATATTCTGTCGCTTCCTGAACGATATTCGGCACAAAACCCGCGTTTTCACAGAGCTGAATAAAGTCGGTATATAACGTTGGCCACGCTTCTTTGGAAAGGGTGATGATCGGTTCGTTTTCCAAATCTGTAATGTCGATTGATTCTTTTAATGCAAGCGGATGCTGTTTTGGCAATGCGAGGATGCATGGACTGCTTTGGGTTGTCTCAATTTGCAGCTCCGGATGCTCTAACGGCGGATGGAGAATCCCGATGTCGATATGTCCCTTGAGCAATTCCTCCTGCTGCCTGTAAGAAGCGATCTCTTTCAGTTCAATTTTCACAGAGGGGAATTTTTTACGGTATTCCCGGATGATCGGCGGCAAAAATTCATATGTAGCTGATCCGACAAAACCAATGACGAGATGGCCGTGCTCGCCGCGAGCCGTTCGCTGGGCCAGTTCAATCGCTTGATCAATTTGCATCAATGCAGTACGGCAGTGATTTAAAAATATTTCTCCTGCTGCGGTAAGCTCCACAAATCTTTTTGTCCTCTTGAGAAGCGTCACCCCGACTTCTTTTTCCAGCTGTTTGATCTGCTGGCTGAGAGGAGGCTGTGTCATGTTCAGCCGAAGCGCAGCTTTTCCGAAATGAAGCTCTTCGGCTACTGCGATAAAGTATTGAAGATGGCGAAGCTCCATTCATATGCATTCCTTTCCTTAGGTTAATAATTCGCAATACATATTAATCATAAGGCGAATCGATATTGGAGGTCAATTTCCAAAGAGTGTATAGTGAAACGTATCACAAGAAATATTTAAAATTTAATGTTTAAAATGCATAATAAGGAGTGAGGGTGTTGACAAAAGCAACAAAAGAACAAAAATCCCTTGTGAAAAACAGAGGGGCGGAGCTTGTTGTTGATTGCTTAGCGGAGCAAGGTGTCACACATGTATTTGGCATTCCAGGTGCAAAAATTGATGCGGTATTTGACGCTTTACAAGATAAAGGGCCAGAAATTATCGTTGCGCGGCACGAACAAAATGCAGCATTTATGGCGCAAGCAGTCGGCCGTTTAACTGGAAAACCGGGAGTTGTGTTAGTCACATCAGGACCAGGCGCTTCTAACTTGGCAACAGGACTGCTGACAGCCAACACTGAAGGTGACCCTGTCGTTGCGCTTGCTGGGAACGTGATCCGTGCCGATCGTTTAAAACGGACACATCAATCTTTGGATAATGCGGCGCTGTTTCAGCCGATTACAAAATACAGTGTAGAAGTTCAAGATGTGAAAAATATACCGGAAGCTGTTACAAATGCATTTAGGATAGCGTCAGCAGGTCAGGCTGGAGCCGCTTTTGTGAGCTTTCCGCAAGATGTTGTGAATGAAGTCACAAACACAAAAAGCGTGCGTGCTGTCGCAGCGCCAAAATTTGGTCCTGCAGCAGATGATGCAATCAGTGCGGCCATTGCAAAAATACAAACAGCGAAACTTCCTGTCGTTTTAGTCGGCATGAAGGGCGGAAGACCGGAAGCGATTAAAGCAGTCCGCAAGCTTTTGAAAAAAGTTCAGCTTCCATTCGTCGAAACATATCAAGCAGCAGGGACTCTTACAAGAGACTTAGAGGATCAGTATTTTGGCCGTATCGGCTTGTTCCACAACCAGCCTGGCGATTTACTTATTGAACAGGCTGATGTTGTTCTGACAATCGGTTATGACCCAATTGAATACGATCCGAAATTCTGGAATGTCAATGGTGACCGGACGATTATCCATTTAGATGAAATACTGGCTGACATTGATCATGCTTACCAGCCGGAGCTTGAATTGATCGGAGATATTCCATCTACAATCAATCACATCGAACACGATGCTGTGAAAGTGGAGTTTGCTGAACGTGAGCAGAAAATCCTGTCTGATTTAAAACAATATATGCATGAGGGTGAGCAGATTCCTGCAGATTGGAAATCAGACAGAGTGCATCCTCTTGAAATCGTAAAAGAATTGCGAAACGCAGTCGATGATCATGTGACAGTGACTTGCGATATTGGTTCACACGCGATTTGGATGTCACGTTATTTCCGCAGCTACGAGCCGTTAACATTAATGATCAGTAACGGTATGCAAACACTCGGCGTTGCACTTCCTTGGGCAATCGGTGCCTCATTGGTGAAACCGGGAGAAAAAGTGGTATCCGTCTCTGGTGACGGCGGTTTCTTATTCTCAGCGATGGAATTAGAGACAGCAGTTCGTTTAAAAGCGCCAATTGTACACATTGTATGGAACGACAGCACATATGACATGGTTGCATTCCAGCAATTGAAAAAATATAACCGTACATCTGCGGTCGATTTCGGAAATATCGATATCGTGAAATATGCGGAAAGCTTCGGAGCAACCGGCTTGCGCGTAGAATCACCAGACCAGCTGGCAGATGTTCTGCGTCAAGGTATGAACGCAGAGGGTCCTGTCATCATTGATGTCCCGGTTGACTACAGTGATAACATTAATTTAGCAAGTGACAAGCTTCCGAAAGAATTCGGGGAACTCTTGAAAACGAAAGCTCTCTAGCACTCTGCGCATCACGACACTGTTTGATACAGCACTAAACAAAAGGAGTGAAGGGAATTATGAAACGCGAAAGCAACATACAAGTGCTCAGCCGCGGTCAAAAAGAGCAGCCTGTGAGCCAGATTTATCAAGTATCAACAATGACTTCTCTATTAGACGGGGTATATGACGGGGATTTTGAACTGTCAGAGATCCCAAAATACGGAGACTTCGGTATCGGAACCTTTAACAAGCTTGACGGAGAGCTGATTGGGTTTGACGGCGAATTTTACCGTCTCCGTTCAGACGGAACTGCAACACCGGTCCAAAACGGGGACCGTTCTCCGTTCTGTTCATTTACGTTCTTTACACCGGACATAACGCACAAAATTGATGCGAAAATGCCACGTGAAGAATTTGAAAAAGAGATCATCAGCATTCTCCCAAGCAAAAACTTATTTTATGCGATCCGCATTGACGGATTGTTTAAAAAAGTGCAGACAAGAACGGTAGAATTGCAAGAAAAACCTTACGTGCCGATGGTTGAAGCGGTCAAAACGCAGCCGATTTTCAACTTCGACAATGTGAGAGGAACAATCGTAGGTTTCCTGACACCAGCTTATGCAAATGGAATCGCCGTTTCTGGCTATCACCTGCACTTCATTGACGAAGGACGAAATTCAGGCGGACACGTTTTTGACTATGTGCTTGAGGATTGCACGGTTACGATTTCACAAAAAATGAACATGAACCTGAGACTTCCCAATACAGCGGATTTCTTTAATGCGAATCTGGATAACCCTGATTTTGCTAAAGATATTGAAACAACTGAAGGAAGCCCAGAATAACAGAAAAAAGAAAGCCTCTTTGTACAGGGCTTTCTTTTTATTTGGCTATTTTCCTGATTTTAGATAAAATAACGTCAAAACGGTAAAGGTGTGTTCTAATGAAAATATTGGTTTTGGCAGTTCATCCTCATATGGAAACCTCGGTTGTTAATAAGGCATGGGCAGAGGAATTGAGTAAACATGACAATATCACAGTACGGGAGCTTTATAAGGAATACCCGGATGAAGCGATAGATGTTGCGAAGGAGCAGCAGATGTGCGAGGAATACGATCGGATTGTCTTCCAATTTCCGCTTTATTGGTACAGCTCTCCGCCGCTCTTAAAAAAATGGCAGGATCTTGTGCTGACTTTCGGCTGGGCCTTTGGTTCAGAAGGAAAAGCCCTGCATGGCAAAGAGCTGATGCTAGCTGTATCAACGGGGAGCGAAGCGGAAAAATATCAAGCGGGCGGAGCAAATCATTACTCAATCAGTGAGCTATTGAAACCGTTTCAGGCCACAAGCAATCTAATCGGCATGAAATATCTGCCGCCATATGTGTTCTATGGCGTGAAATATGCAAACGGAGAGGATATTTCCCTCAGTGCAAAACGGTTAGCCGAATACATCCAGCAGCCGTTTGCTTAAAAGAAAGCCCTGTCCAGCGTGCGACAGGGCTCTTTTAAAATTAAAAATCCGGCAGCTCGGACAGGTTGTTTTCTCTTATACCGTCCGGTTCACTTCGCAATATGTCTCGTCCGTATTTATGGAAGACATCAACATGAGCGAGTTTTCCCGCTTTTGCTTCTGACAGTGCAGAGGGATAGTCGAGCTCTCTTCCTGTGTTCGTTTTTACTGCGATTATATTGTCTTCCTCATTTCTTCTGACTGCAATAATTTCTTCTTTTCCAGATGGAACAGCTTGCTGCTCCGCGATTGTTTGCCGGTCTTTATACGTTTCATATGCTGCTTCAAATTGATCCATACTTACACCTCCATCTTTTAACGTGAACAAAAATACCGTTGATCATGTATGATTTCGATACGGCATACGACAATATTTCCTGAGAAATATCTTGGGAATATGACAAATCAATCCTTGATCTGCGAAGAAAAAAGGGATTCCGCATGAAAAACGGAATCCCTTTCAGTTATTTTGTCATGTGTAAGTCCTTTGTTTTCATATAGCCTGTCGCACCGCCGTAATCAACGAATACCCAATTAAAATCAAAACCGCCTTTTTTCGTTTTACTCCAGCCTAAAAAAGAAACGCTTGTGTCTGCCGGAAGAGTCTTGATGCTTTTTCCTTCAGCGGATGTATAAACTTGCGTTTTTGTTTTCGTTTTTACTGTTGTAGCTGCTTTTACAATGTAATGAGTGGAAACAAAGCCTGTTTTGCCGTTTTTATAATGAACCTTTGCCCAGTCAGCGTTTGCGAAGGAAATCAGCTTTAAGCTGTCGCCCAAGTGCAGTATGGCTGCTTTATGGCTTGAAGCGGAAGGCTTCGTTCTGACATTTAGAGCCTCTGTTGACACCAAATAGGAATCAATCGGATAGCTGTATAAATCATCAATGCTTACAGTTGTTTCTGGCTGTTGTGCATGGATCGTGCTTGCGCCCCCTGCAGAAGCCGCAGTCATTCCAGCTGCAAGTGCGAGAGTTGATAATACTTTTGTCGTTTTGTTCATTTCGTTCCTCTCCTCACGTAGAGAAATAATTCATTCTATTTCGCTATTCACGTTTTCACAGATTCCTAAACATGAAAAAGGACCAGAAAAAGATCTGGTCCGCGGCAATTATTTTTGTGTTTCAAGTTTGAGAGGCGCGGATATCATTTTTTCCACCTTTTTTCCGTGTAAAATATCATCTGCCGCTTCTGTAGCCAGTTTACCGATCAAGTCAGGCTGCTGAGCGACAGTTGCTGAGAGCTTTCCATCTTTAATCGAAGCGAGTGCATCTTTATTGCCGTCAAAACCGATCACTACAATATCTTTTCCCGAGCTGTTAATTGCCTCGAGAGCCCCGAGCGCCATTTCATCATTGTGAGCAAAAACAGCTTGGATTTCCGGATGTCCCTGCAGCAGGTTTTCCATGACAGTCAGGCCTTTGGTGCGGTCAAAGTCAGCTGATTGTTTTGTGACAATGTCGAGCTTTTGATCTGCAATGTTATGAAATCCTGAACCGCGTTCCCGCGTGGCAGAAGCGCCGGGCACGCCTTCAAGTTCTGCCACCTTTGCACCTTTTCCAAGCTTGTCGGCGATAAATTCTGCGGCCATTTCACCGCCTTTTACATTATCGGAAGCAACGAGGGTTTCTACTTTTCCTTGTTCCGCGGAACGATCGATTGTTACGACGGGTACATCGACTGAATTTGCATATTCTACTGCCGTTGAGATCGCCGAAGAATCAGTCGGATTGATTAACAATGCATCGACACCTTGCTGAATTAAATCTTCCACATCACTCGTCTGTTTCGATGAATCATTTTGTGCATCGACAATGATGATTTTCATTCCCCGTTTTTCAGCTTCTTTTTCGATGCCCTTTTTTAATGAGACAAAAAAGGGATTATTAAGTGTTGAGACGGATAAACCGATGGTGAATTCCTTTTTGTTCCCCGAGTTTGCCGGCTTTGCCCAATGGGGAGGTTCAAGCGAACAGGCAGTTAATAAAAACAATGATAACGTTAAAATGACGGATACAGCCTTTTTCATATAAAAAACCCTCCTATGCTGACTTCTTGCGGTCTAATAATACCGCAATTAAGATGACAATCCCTTTGACAACCAGCTGATAAAACGATGAGACACCAAGCAGGTTGAGCCCGTTATTCAGTGTGCCGATAATCAGCACTCCGATGAATGTGCCGATAATGCGCCCGCGGCCCCCGGAGAGGCTGGTCCCGCCTAAGACGACCGCCGCGATTGCATCCAGTTCATACGATTCTCCGGCAGTCGGCTGTGCTGAATGCAGACGGGAGGTCAATATGGCGCCGGCAAGGGCGGATAAAAGCCCGGCTAATGAATAGATCATTACTTTCACGCGTGTTACTTTAATGCCCGAAATAAGCGCGGCTTTTTCATTGCCTCCAATTGCGTACGTTCGGCGTCCGAACGGTGTTTTATGAAGAAGAACCCAAAGGATGACAAAGGCGAGAACCATTGTAATGGCCGGTACAGGGATGCCTAAAAAATAACCGCGTCCGAACAGCTGAAAAGCGTAGTTTGTGCCAAGTCCGGTAATCGGGTTTCCGTCTGTATACACAAGCGTCAGCCCGCGAAACACAGTCATGGTCGCAAGCGTGGCGATAAAGGGCGCCATTTTTCCTTTTGTGATCAATAGTCCGTTGATCATGCCGAGTACGGCACCAATGATACAGCCGAGAATGATCGCAAGAACCGGATCGAGACCGGATACAATCATCCCTGCGACTAAAGCGCTGGACAGGGCAAGAATAGCGCCGACAGAAAGATCAATGCCGCCTGTTAAAATCACAAAAGTCATGCCGAACGCGATTAATCCGTTAATGGCGACCTGGCGAAGCAGGTTTAAAATATTCAGTGGTTCAAGAAAGCTGGGATTTAAAATAGATACAATGATAACGAGAATAAATAAACCGAGAAACGGGCCGAGTTTTTGCATGACTCCGTCGAAGTGAATCCGTTTTTGTTCTGTTTGCAGCTGTTCCGTTTTCATATTACCGCCCTCCCGTGGCAAGTGTCATAATTCGTTCTTGTGTTGCTTCCTGCGCGTGGATTTCTCCGCTGATTCTGCCTTCATGGACAACGATAACGCGATCGCTCATCCCGAGAATTTCCGGCAGCTCTGATGACACCATAATGATGGCGACGCCGCGCTCAGTCAGCTCATTCATCAGCGAATAAATCTCCCGTTTCGCGCCAACATCCACACCTCTGGTCGGCTCATCCAAGATGAGCACTTTTGGTCCGATCCCGATCCACTTGGCAATCACAACTTTTTGCTGGTTGCCTCCTGATAAATGGCGTGCGTGCGTTTCCGGTGATGCCGTTTTGATGGTCAGGCGTTTGATTAAAAGATCGACAAATTCAGCTTCCCGCTTGTGATCAATGAGGCCTTTAGGAGAAAAACTGGACAGATTGGGCAGGGCGATATTCTCGCGAATTGAAGTGTCGAGCAGCAGCCCTTCATCTTTGCGGTTCTCTGTAATAAAGCCGAGCCCTTTTTTTACCGCATCCTGCGGGTTCTTAATGACCGTCTTTTTTCCAGCGATCCATATCTCACCCGAGTCCAGCCTGTCAACGCCGAATAGCGCTCTCATGATTTCTGTCCGGCCGGCCCCCATCAATCCGGAAATACCAACGATCTCACCGGAACGAACAGAAAAGCTGACATCTTCAAAACGTCCTTTTACGGAGGCGTTTTTCACCTCGAATATATTGTCACCGAGTGAAGGAGCCCGTTTTGGATATCGTTCAGTCAGCTCGCGTCCAACCATTTTTTTGACGACTTCATCAAAATCGGTTTCAGAGATGTTTGTTGTATCTACCGTTTTTCCGTCACGCATGATGGTGATTCTGTCGCAAATCGCAAAGATTTCTTCCATGCGATGTGAAATGTATACGATGGATACGCCGTTCTTTTTTAACGCTGTAATGACCTCAAAGAGTTTGCTGATTTCCCGTTCCGTCAAAGCAGCGGTAGGCTCATCCATAATGATCACCTCGGCATTTGTCATGAGCGCTTTTGCGATTTCGACCATTTGCTGCTGTCCGACGGAACACTCGCCAGCTTCTTGATCAAGAGAAAGAGAGACAGACAGTTTGTCAAATTGTTCTTTTGCTAGCGCTTTCATTTTTCTTGTTTGTAAAACGCCCAGCTTGGAGACTATCTCTTTCCCGATAAATAAATTCTCAAGAACGGTCATTTCCGGCCAGATATTCAATTCCTGATGGATAAAGGCTATTCCATGCTGTTCCGCTTCTTTCGGATTGGAAAAATACATTTCGTTTCCGTTTATGCGGATTTGCCCTTGATCCGATCTATGCAGGCCTGTCAGAATGTTCATAAGCGTGGACTTGCCGGCGCCGTTCTCTCCCATTAATGCGTGAACCTCGCCAGGCACGAGCTGAAAGGAAACGCCTGACAGTACTTGGTTTTTTCCGAATGCTTTTTGAATGTCTTTCATTTCAATCTGCATGTTCCATCCTCCTTTCTAGAAAAGCACACCCGCCTGCAGGATGCAGTTGGCATATGGTGTGAATTCGCCTGTTCTTATAATGGCTTTTGCTTCTTTTGTCAGCTGCTTAAATTCCTCGTGAGAAAGGTATTCAATCTCCTGTTCAGAAAAAAGGTTCTCTAGAAATCTGGCATTCTCCTGATTAGCAGTTTTTATTTCAGATGCAGCAATGACTTTTTCGACCGCCATTTCTTCTGCGAGCACCGCCGCGGTATCTTGAAAAGCCGGAAGACCCGGCTTCAGTGAAAGATCAATTTTCAAAACGCCATCAGGAACAGGCAGCCCCGCATCTGCAATGACAATTTTATCAGTGTGGCCAAGGTCGGCTAAAAGCTTGGCAAGATGGCTGTTCAGTATTCCGTGTTTTTTCATGACAACAGCTCCTCTACTTCTTTTCTTGTCGGCATTCCGCCTTGGGCACCGAAGGAACAGACAGAAAGGGAAGCGGCGCGATTGGCAAACCGCAATGCGGCTTCAATGTCTTTTCCCTCTGCCAGAGCCACGGCGAAGGCTGCGTTAAACGTATCACCGGCTCCGGTTGTATCAACGGGCTCAACGGGGAAGGAAGGGATAAGCCGTTCTTTACTTCCGGCTGAATAACGGACGCCCTGTTTTCCTTCCGTAATAAAGAGCTTTGCCGGATACAGCGCCAAGGCTTCAGAAACGGTAAGCCCGGGGAATAATATTGACGCCTCGTGTTCATTTGGCGTGAGATAGGAGGCGTGGTCAATTGTTTCCTGTCTCAGCGGTCGGGCCGGTGCCGGGTTGAGCATAATCGGGATATCGAGAGAATGGCAGTATCTGCACACCTCATCAACTGTTTCCTCGGGGATTTCCTGCTGAATCAGGACCATATCAACTTCAATTTGTTCAAGCGCATCTATCGCATACGATGGAGTGATATCATCATTCGCACCTTTGACGACAACAATGCTGTTATCACCTTCGGCAAGCACTATGTGGGCGGTTCCGCTATCTTTGTGTGTAACCGGTTCCATATAGTCGGTGCGAACGCCGTTTGCTTTTAAATTATCCAAAATGGCTGTGCCATAGTGATCATCTCCGACCTTACCGACCATAAACACGTGAGCCCCAAGTCTGGCAGCAGCAACGGCCTGATTGGCTCCTTTACCGCCCGGCACAGTCTGAAACGACGTGCCAAGTACTGTTTCACCGGCTTTTGGGCGTTTGTCCGAGGTGACCACTAAATCCATAGAACAGCTACCAATTACACAAATATTACGCATCGTGATCTTCCTTTCTTGTCGTCTTTCTTCTTATATAGGTGATGGACATTTGAATTGCCGTTTCTGTCAGGGGCTGTTTTTTGATGATACGCAAAAGCAGTTTGGCCGCTTCTTTTCCCATATCATATGCGGGCTGTTTAATTGTAGACAGGGGCGGGAACAGCAGCTCGCTTTGCGGAATGTCATCATAGCCGATAATTTGAATATCCTCCGGCACCTTTCTTCCGCGCCGCAAAGCTTCATGTAAAACCGCAGCGGCTTGAATATCATTACTCGCTATCACACCGTCTGTCTCTGGATAAGCGGCAAACAGCTCCTTCGCCATCGATTGCGCATCCTTGAAAGAAAATGAAGCCGTCTCGATGACCTGAAAATCAACTTCAGCCTGCTTTAAGATCTCTAAAGCGCCGTGAAAGCGATCTTGAGCGGTCGGCAGGTGAGCGGGGCCTCTCAAGAGCGTAATGTGCTGGCTTTTTCCGTGAATGATGGCTTCGGCCGCTAATTTTCCCCCGGTGCGGCCGTCACTGGACACAGAAGGAGCGCCTTCAGGTGTTCTGTCCAGAAAAACGACTGGGTGATTCATGCCGTTGTATTCCTCAAGGTCCGGGTAATTCGTTGCGGCAATAATGCCTGCGACATGATTTTGCTTAAAGGTTTGAAGGTACTCAAGTTCTTTTTTCAATTCCTCGTCACTGTTACCGAAAATAAGGCGATAGCCTTCCCCGTTCAATTCATCCTCAGCACCGCGGGCAAGCTGGGGGAAGAAAGGGTTTGTGATATCCGGGAGCAAAAGCCCGATCAGCCGGGATTCTCTTTTGTAAAGAGATCGGGCGACTTCATTTGGGTAATAGTTCAGCCGTTCCATCGCCGCTATGACACGCGTTCGCGTTTCTTCGTGTACATAGCCGCTGTCATTTAGGACGCGGGAAACCGTCGCAACAGAAACGCCCGCCGCTCCGGCGACATCTTTAATTGTAGCCAAAACAGCTCCTCCTCGTTTATGTAACCGTTTACATAGATAGATTATCATGAGCGATCTGAAGTTGGCAATAAAAATATCAAAAGAAATCTATTGTAAATTGTATATATAATTGTGAAATTTAAGGTTTTCACTCTTTTTTTGACAAAGTCTTCACAAATCTGGATGAAGTTTTCTTGAACAAATATTAAGTTTTATTAAAATTGTTTCAAAGTCATGCGTTTAGACCTGTAAATGAGAAGAAAGAGAATAGACTATCCGCCCAGAAAATGTTTAATAATGTTAGAGAATTCAGACCCGTATATTTAACATTTTCATTGATGACCCCAATAGTCTTTTTGGAATAGGCCTCATATTGCCTCTTCCATGCAGAAAGGATGACATGATGGCCTTATCCTTAAGAAATAGAATAAAACCATTTTGTGTTCATAAGAACCGGAAATACGCATGATAACAGGAAAATCTTGATATCACACGCTGAAAAAAAGATTGATTTGAAATACATATTAAATGCGAACAGCGGGGGGTGACTATACGTCCATAAGGATATCAGGAGGAAAATGAAAGCGCATTCCTTTTGATTTTTAAAAAAAGAGATAAGGTGTAAGTCCTGCCGTTTTCCAAATTTAGAAAGCAGTTTGTAGGTACAAAATCTCTTTCAAAAGAGAAGTTTGGCTTAGTGGGTTAGGGAAGATTATGCTACATAATGCCGATTGAGAATTCATAGTGATTCTATATACTGATGAATGAATTTACAACAATATAGAAGGAGATGTCGAAAAGCAATGTGGTTACTCATTATAGCCTGTGCTGTCATACTGGTCATCGGAATATTAGAAAAACGACGACATCAGAAAAACATTGATGCCCTCCCTGTTCGAGTGAATATTAACGGCATCAGAGGAAAGTCCACTGTGACAAGGCTGACAACCGGAATATTAATAGAAGCCGGTTACAAAACTGTCGGGAAAACGACAGGAACGGACGCAAGAATGATTTACTGGGATACTCCGGAGGAAAAGCCGATCAAACGGAAACCTCAGGGGCCGAATATCGGTGAACAAAAAGAAGTCATGAAAGAAACAGTAGAAAGAGGGGCCAACGCTATTGTCAGTGAATGCATGGCGGTTAACCCGGATTATCAGATTATCTTTCAGGACGAATTGCTGCAAGCCAATATCGGCGTGATTGTCAACGTTTTAGAAGACCATATGGATGTCATGGGGCCGACGCTCGATGAAATTGCGGAAGCGTTTACTGCTACTATTCCTTATAATGGCCATCTTGTCATTACAGATAGTGAATATACCGAGTTCTTTAAACAAAAAGCAAAAGAACGAAACACAAAAGTCATCATTGCTGATAACTCAAAAATTACAGATGAATATTTGCGTAAATTTGAATACATGGTATTTCCTGATAATGCTTCACTGGCACTGGGTGTGGCTCAAGCACTCGGCATTGACGAAGAAACAGCGTTTAAAGGAATGCTGAATGCGCCGCCAGATCCGGGAGCAATGAGAATTCTCCCGCTGATTAGTCCGAGCAAGCCTGGGCACTTTGTTAATGGGTTTGCCGCAAACGACGCTTCTTCTACTTTGAATATATGGAAACGTGTAAAAGAAATCGGTTACCCAACTGATGATCCAATCATTATTATGAACTGCCGGGCAGACCGTGTCGATCGGACACAGCAATTCGCAAATGACGTATTGCCTTATATTGAAGCAAGTGAACTGATCTTAATCGGTGAAACAACAGAGCCAATCGTAAAAGCCTATGAAGAAGGCAAAATTCCTGCAGACAAATTGCATGATTTAGAGTACAAGTCTACAGAAGAAATTATGGAATTGTTAAAGAAAAGAATGCACAACCGTGTCATATATGGCGTCGGCAATATTCATGGCGCCGCAGAGCCTTTAATTGAAAAAATCCACGAATACAAGGTTAAGCAGCTCGTAAGCTAGGAGGAAATGCAGACATGTTCGGATCAGATTTATACATCGCACTCATTTTAGGTGTACTACTCAGTTTAATTTTTGCGGAAAAAACAGGGATTGTCCCGGCAGGACTTGTTGTACCGGGATATTTAGGACTTGTGTTTAATCAGCCGGTCTTTATATTACTTGTTTTGCTAGTGAGCCTGCTCACTTATGTGATTGTGAAATACGGTTTATCGAAATTTATGATTTTGTACGGACGCAGAAAATTCGCTGCCATGCTGATAACAGGGATCGTCCTGAAAATCGCGTTTGATTTTCTATACCCGATTGTACCATTTGAAATCGCGGAATTTCGAGGAATCGGCATCATCGTGCCAGGTTTAATTGCCAATACCATTCAGAAACAAGGATTAACCATTACGTTCGGAAGCACGCTGCTATTGAGCGGAGCGACCTTTGCTATCATGTTTGTTTACTACTTAATTTAATGTAAGGTGTGTCAAACGATGAAAAAAGAACTGAGCTTTCATGAAAAGCTGCTGAAGCTGACAAAACAGCAAAAAAAGAAAACCAATAAGCACGTATTTATTGCCATTCCGATCGTTTTTGTACTTATGTTCGCGTTTATGTGGGCGGGAAAAGCAGAAACGCCGAAAGTCAAAACGTATTCTGACGACGTTCTCACAGCCTCATTTGTCGGGGATATTATGATGGGGCGCTATGTTGAAAAAGTAACGGATCAAAAAGGGGCAGACAGTATTTTTCAGTATGTTGAACCGCTCTTTAAAGCCTCTGATTATGTAGCCGGAAACTTTGAAAATCCGGTAACCTATAAAAAGAATTACAAACAAGCAGAAAAAGAAATTCATATGCAGACGAATAAGGAATCAGTGAAAGTCTTGAAGGATATGAACTTTACGGTTCTCAACAGCGCAAACAACCACGCAATGGATTACGGCGCTCAGGGCATGAAAGATACACTAGGAGAATTTGCGAAGCAAAACCTTGATATCGTTGGAGCGGGATACAGCTTTAGCGATGCGAAGAAGAATATCTCGTACCAGGAAGTCAATGGAGTAACCATTGCGACGCTCGGCTTTACCGACGTGTCTGGAAAAGGCTTCGCGGCTAAAAAGAATACGCCGGGCGTACTGCCCGCAGATCCTGAAATCTTTATCCCTATGATTTCAGAAGCGAAAAAACATGCAGACATCGTCGTTGTGCAGTCACACTGGGGACAAGAGTATGACAACGATCCAAACGACCGTCAGCGCCAGCTTGCAAGAGCTATGTCTGATGCGGGAGCTGATATCATTGTAGGCCATCACCCGCACGTCTTAGAACCGATTGAAGTTTATAACGGAACCGTGATTTTCTACAGCCTCGGAAACTTTGTCTTTGATCAGGGCTGGACGAGAACGAGAGACAGCGCATTGGTTCAGTATCACCTGAAGAAAAACGGAACAGGCCGCTTTGAAGTGATGCCGATTGATATCCATGAAGCGACGCCCGCACCGGTGAAAAAAGGAAGCCTTAAACAAAAAACGATTATTCGCGAACTCACGAAAGATTCTAATTTCGCATGGAAAGTAGAAGACGGAAAATTGACGTTTGATGTTGATCATAGCGACAAACTAAAATCTAAATAATAGGAGTGATAAAAATGAAATTTGTCAAAGTTATCTGGCCGTTTGTTGCCGTAGCTATCGTATTCATGTTTATGTCAGCTTTTAAATTCAATGATCATCTGACAGATCAGGAAAAGCAGAAAATTGATACGGAAATGCACAAAATCCAACAGCAGGAAGAACCGGCAAACGCCAATAAATAATTCAAAAAAGAGAGTGTCTCATGAGGCATTCTCTTTTTATTTGCCCAGCATATTCATTCTGTAAAAATATCAAAAAGTCTCTTAACATATTCAAAAAAATACCGATGTTAAAACTGCAAATAGAGGAGGAGATAATAAAAGTGAACACACTGGCAAACTGGAAGAAGTTTTTGCTTGTGGCGGTTATCATTTGTTTTTTGGGTTCAATTATCACAAAAGCGGGGATTGCGGAGGCTGATACGTCATCTGAACTGATGATCAGCGAAGCGAAAAAACTGCTTGGATATCAGTATAAATACGGCGGTGAAACGCCGGAAGAGGGATTCGATCCTTCGGGATTGATTCAATATGTTTTCAGTAAGGCTGATATTCATCTGCCGAGATCTGTGAACGACCAGTATAAAGTCGGAACGGCCGTAAAACCGGAAAATCTGCAGCCGGGCGATGTTTTGTTTTTCAAGAAAGAGGGAAGCAGCGGGACTGCTCCGACACACGTTGCTCTTTACATTGGAGACGGCCAAATGATTCACAGTACGCAATCAAAAGGGGTTATCATCACCAATTACAAAACGAGCAGCTATTGGAGCGGATCTTATATCGGGGCGAAACGAATCGCAGCCGATCCGGCAACTGCTGATGTCCCTGTCGTTCAGGAGGCCGAGAAATATATCGGCATTCCATATGTATTTGGCGGAAGCACACCGTCAGAGGGCTTTGATTGCTCAGGACTCGTGCAATATGTGTTTCAACAGGCACTCGGCATTTATCTGCCGCGATCAGCCGAACAGCAGTGGGCAGTGGGAGAGAAGGTAGCCCCTCAGAACATACAGCCGGGTGATGTCGTCTATTTCAGCAATACGTATAAAACGGGAATTTCACATGCAGGCATTTATGCTGGCAGAGGAAGATTTATTCAGGCAAGCCGGTCAGAAAAAGTAACCATTTCCTACTTGTCAGAGGATTATTGGATATCGAAGATGACAGGCATTCGCCGATTTGACAATCTGGCAATCACGAAAGAAAATCCGATTGTGTCCGAGGCAACGCTTTATGTCGGAGAAGTTCCCTACAAAAAGGGCGGAGTTGCTCCAGAGACAGGATTTGATACAGCCGGATTTGTCCAGTATGTATACCAGAAAGCAGCCGGTATTTCCCTGCCTAGATACGCAACAAGCCAGTTCAAAGCCGGAAGTATGATTGAGAAGGCGGATCTGAAACCGGGAGACATTGTGTTCTTCCAATCAACAAGCTTAAATCCCGCCATCTATATCGGAAACGGACAAGTTGTTCATGTCACATTATCAACCGGCGTGACCATCACCAATATGAACACGAGCACGTATTGGAAAGATAAATATGCGGGAAGCATACGGGTGCAATAACAGGACAAAGACTCCAGAATCTCTGGAGTCTTTTCTTTATGCGTATTGGCCGGAAAGAAGCTGGTCAATAAAGTAAGCCACACCATTTTCGTCATTGCTTTTTGTGACGAAGGTGCTTTTTTCTTTTAATTCATCGATCGCGTTTTCCATAGCGATACGGTGTCCGGCGACTTCAAACATGGACAAATCGTTCGGACTGTCGCCGATCGCATAGATATCCTGTGTTTCAATTCCGTATATTTCAGCCAGCTCTGTCAGCGCGCGTCCTTTTCCTGAAGAGGCCGGCAGGATTTCGATAATATGTTTTCCAGAAGAGGTTTGTGCCAGTTTTTTATGATGGTTCAGCTCTTCCTTCGCTTGTTTCAGCTTGTCCATATCAAAGGAGAAGCAAAGAAGCTTATAAATGTTTTCGCTGCCGTCAAAAACCGATTCGATATGAGGGATCCGTTTAATGCCAAACTGCTTGAACTGAGTCATGGCTCCTTGCCACAATTCATCGGTCTTTTCGCTTGGATTTGCGCTCTTTAGAATATCAAGCTCCGCATGCAGCTTATCCTCACCATCAAAAGGAGAAAGCAGATGGTCATCTGTATATACCTCAAAGTAAATGTTTTTCGACAGTAAGTAATCAGCGATAGCCTTACCGGCCTCCTGATCCATTAATGTCCGGCTGATCAGGCGGTAGCCTTTGTCATGAACCGTACCGCCATTTGCCGCAATGATAGGGATATCCAGATCTTCCAGCAGCGCTTTTACATCAAACGTTGCTCTTCCCGTGCAAATGGTGACGAGGATGCCGGCATCAATGGCCCGCTTGATCGCTGCTCTGTTTTCAGCAGAAATGACGCTTTCCTTATTCAGTAATGTTCCGTCTAAATCAATCGCAATACATTTCATATGTAGGGTACCTCCTTAAAAATGAAGCTGCTTCGAGTAGTATGTTCAGCTTTCCTGCGAAACATTAACCATATCTATCAGGCTAAACGTTACTTTGATCATTTTCAACAAAAATGGGCAAAAAAAACGGAATGACCTTTGCCATTCCGTTCAAATCAGTTATTTAGGGCATCCTTTAGTTCAGTTTTAACTTCTTCAAGTTTTTCGTTATCAAGCTGCAAATAATACAGTTTTTTACCCTCACGTGAGCTATAGAGGTACGTGTCTGATCCCGTAAGCTGTTCAGTATCAATTGATTTTAAAGATGTTATAAAAGGAAATAAACCGATGGCATCATTTAAAGATAAATTCATCTTTAAATTTTCCCCTAGACTATCAACAATATCATCATAGGCTGGAATAGAGCTTAGGGACTTGGATTTTTTAATAATTGCATTTAATACTTCCATTTGTCTTTGGCCACGTTGAAAATCTGTATCGGCTTTTCGCGTTCTTACATATGCAAGTGCCTCTTCACCATCAAGAGTCTGAACACCGGTTTTTAAGACAACTTTCCCTTTTGTATCTTTTTTGATTTGATTCGCAACTTTTTCACTTTTTATATCTACTCTCACACCATTTAACTCGTCAACAACATCTTTAAAGGCATCAAAGTTACTTTCTACTACATAATCTACTGGAATATCCAACAGATCTTCCACTGTTTTGGCCGTGAGTTTTACACCTCCATACGCATGAGCATGAGTAAATTTATCATAGCCATAACCCGGAATATTTACATAGGAGTCTCTAGGGATGCTCAACATTGTAGCTGTTTTGTTTTTTCGGTTAAACGTAACCAATACATTGGCGTCACTCCGGGCATCATTAACTGTCTCGCCATTTGCATCTCTGGCATCGATACCGAGAAGCAGTACAGTAAAAGAATCTTTTTTCGGGTCAAATTCTTTAATACGTTTAACGGATTGACCATTCTCATTCAAATCAATATGCGCTTGTTTTGACGCATTGTTCAGCTTGACATAAGCATAGGCGCCGACAGATCCTGCCGCAATGACTAGAAATGCCATCAAACCGGCAACGATTTTCACCCATTTTCTAAGTCGTCTCTTTTTCTTTCTGCGGTGCGTTCGTTCTTCCATATCAATATCCTCTCGTTTCTTTAGTATTTGAAGAGTACCATTTATTTTGCCATGGGACAACTCTTCAAAAGACATTTTTCGATAAATATTCCTATATTTATAAGTTCCTGTTCTTGAAAGTTGATATTTTAAATGTGATGAATCACCTTATATTGGACGCTCTAGCAGATAAAATGTTTCGATGACGTTGAAAAAAATGCAAGTAAATGATTGGAAACTTAGGGGCTGCAAAACGAAAAGGTTTAATGGCCGGAAAAAGAGGCTAAAAGATTTCTAATAAACTTCGCAACAATGTCATTGAAGCTGAATGGAGAAAGGGAGTCATTGTTATGAAAAAGCAGTCGAATATATGGCTTTATTTTTTTGGCGCTCTTGGAGGCGCGTTATACGGTTATGACACCGGAGTGATTTCCGGCGCTATTTTATTTATGAAAAAGGATTTAGGATTAAATGCCTTTACAGAAGGGCTTGTTGTCAGCTCTTTATTGGTTGGGGCGATATTAGGTTCAGGAACGGCCGGTAAGCTGACTGACCGTTTCGGAAGAAAAAAAGCGATTATGGCGGCCGCGCTGCTGTTTTGTATAGGCGGTCTGGGTGTGGCACTCGCCCCGAATACGGGAGTCATGGTGCTGTTTCGCATTATATTAGGACTTGCAGTGGGGACTTCGACGACGATCGTGCCGCTCTATTTATCTGAACTGGCGCCAAAGCATAAGCGCGGGGCGCTGTCATCGCTGAATCAGCTGATGATCACGGTCGGCATTCTGCTTTCTTACATTGTCAATTACATATTTGCCGATGCCGAAGCGTGGCGCTGGATGCTTGGATTGGCTACTGTGCCGTCTCTGCTCCTGCTGATTGGCATTTTGTTCATGCCGGAGAGCCCGCGCTGGCTGTTTACGAATGGCGAAGAAGGCAAAGCGAAAAAGATTCTTGAAAAATTGCGTGGCACAAAAGATATTGATCAGGAAATACATGATATTCAAGAGGCGGAAAAGCAGGATGAAGGCGGTCTGAAGGAGCTGTTCGATCCATGGGTTCGCCCCGCCCTGATTGCCGGCTTGGGACTGGCGTTTTTACAGCAATTTATCGGAACGAATACGATCATCTATTATGCGCCAAAGACCTTTACAAACGTCGGATTTGGAAACTCCGCTTCGATTTTAGGAACGGTCGGAATCGGCACAGTTAATGTGCTCATGACATTAGTAGCGATAAAAATTATCGACAAGATCGGGAGAAAGCCGCTATTGTTATTCGGGAATGCCGGGATGGTGATCAGCTTGATCGTTCTCGCTCTGGTGAATCTCTTTTTCGATAACACCGCGGCTGCCTCATGGACGACAGTCATTTGCTTAGGCGTGTTTATCGTTGTTTTTGCGGTCAGCTGGGGACCGGTTGTCTGGGTGATGCTTCCTGAATTGTTTCCGCTCCATGTCAGAGGAATCGGCACTGGGGTATCGACCTTGATGCTGCACGTTGGGACACTGATTGTTTCACTAACCTATCCAATATTAATGGAGGCAATCGGCATCAGTTATTTATTCCTGATCTATGCCGCGATCGGCATCATGGCGTTCAAGTTTGTCTGGTTTAAAGTGACAGAGACGAAGGGGAAAAGCCTTGAAGAAATTGAGCAGGATTTACGGGACAAAAACGGACAGGGGGGATCGGCTGGGAAACAGCAGACGGCCGAAACAACATAAAAAAGGGTGCGCGATCATGCGCACCCTTTTGATTGCTCACTTTCCTACTGTGCCGAAGTTAATGATTTTGAAAGAAATATCGTATGTGAAATCAGCCTCTGAAAATAGGTCATCCCAATGTCCTTTTACTTTATGCCAGTATTCTGGGTATTGAACCCGAATGTGTTCGGATAAAAAGACCGGATCGGTTTTATACTCATGCTGCAGTTTATCCATGACCTTCTTTATATCGCGTTCAAGCTTTTTCTCAAAAATGTTCTCCAGCCTGCTCAAATAGCTCTTACTAAAGGAGTTTTCATTCGGGTTTTGGTCTTCTGTCAGGATGCCCTTTGTTTTGACAGAAATTCGAAAGACTGGCTTGCCGTTTTCAATGGACGGTTTAATTTTCGTTTTTGACTTTTTAATCTCAAACGTAATCGGATGTCCTTTAACTTTCGTCGGCATAACGCCGCCTTGAATCGTTCCCACGACCCACGTCAGCGTTTGTGTTTCATTTGGTGAAAGAAATCCAACGAGTTTATTGCTGCCGCTTTTGATAATGCCCGCCCCGTCATACGTTGCTTTTCCCTTTTGGTTTTTCACGGCTTGAATGAGAAAACTGTAGCCATTTTGGCTATAGACAGAAGCCCTGCCGATGCGAAGCGGCCTCATAATCTTACCGTTATATCCTCTATGAGTTGTCAAATCAATCAGTTTTTCAGTGGGCATCGGCTGCTGCTGGCTGGGGCTTCCTTTTGTAAAGATATCAGCCGCTTTCCCTCTGGCTGCCATCAAATAGCTGCTTCGCCGTAGCTCGTCATCCCGAATAAAATGGTTAAAGACTTGATCTATGTTTTGGTTCCTCATCAGTTTTTCTCCCAAAAGAATCAATTTTAAATGATCGCTATAAATAGGAGGGTCCTTGACAGATACATCACTGACTGCTTCCAGAATGGTTTTCCCTTGGGATGTCACATGAACAAATTCGGGTTTTCCGGATGCTTGGCTGTCTTCACTTTGGGGAAGAAGGTTTTGGTACGTTAATTTATACTGATGATCATCTGTCTCATCGATTGCCAGTCCTCTTGCGAAGGATAATTTCTCAATATTTTTGACATCCCAGCATCCCGAGAGAACCTGCAGCATCAGAAACATGACTGCGAGTTTTGTTATGATCTTCATCCAAGCTGCCCCCTCCCCAGTTTTTTCTGTACCCAGCTTAAAAACCAGGTGAAGAATGGGATTGCAATCACAAATAAAAATACATATCCGAGAAGTGTTCCATAATAAAATACCTCATTCAGGTCCTTGGGATACATCGTTACGAAAAACGTCCCAGCCAGCATTGCAGCCAAGAGCCATGGATTGTTTTTATTTTTCAAATGAAAAATTTCTGTTAATCCAATATGGGCGCCTTTGAAGGAACCGAGCATACAGGCAAATTGCTGGGCTGTCCAGGTTAGCTGTAAAAACAGATCGAATCGTTCAATAAAAATACCCGGAACCTCTAATGCGTGAATGAGGGAAATGGTCGGCCAAGTCACTGTTTTTGCCTCTGCCACAGTCATACAGCCAATCACAATGAACAACGTAATGCTGTAGAACACTGTGGAAGTCGCGATGCCCAAAGCAACAGCCTTTTTCACTTGCTTCGGATCTCTCATAAACGGGACGAGATAAAATATGATTTCAAATCCTGAGAAATATAAAAGCGTCTTTGGGAATAAAGAGAAAAAACTTTGATAGCCTCCTTCAAAAACAGGCCGGATAAAATCAAGCTGAAATAAGCGAAAGCTGAACAACAGGAGCATCATAAAAATAATAAGAGTCATAGGAAAAATATAAGCGTATACCTTTGCAATGGGATAAACGCCTCCGCCCACATGATAGATGGCAACTGCGAGAAATATAAAAACGACAACTGACATTGGCGTATTTTTCAACAGAAAGAATCCGACGACCTCTCCCAAAATCCGTGCTTGATAGCAAACAATCCCAATGAAATATAGACAGATAAACAAATTCAATAGTGGGCCGATGAATTTTCCAGCCGTGATGCTGTTGAGCTTAAAAAGAGTTTTTCCGCTGTTTTTTTGAAGGAAAGGTAAAAAAAGCAGAGCGATCATAATAAAAATAACGCCCTGCAGCAGGATCATAATCCATCCGCTTGGACTGCCGGTTTCAGCAGCTGAGCGGGGAAGGGTTAGGACCCCGGCACCGATCAGTGTGCTGCTTATCATAATAAGCGTCTGCATAAAAGTCAGCTTATGCTCTGATTTTTTCATAGCCATCACCTTTGTCTGATGTTATCTTCGGGATCATTTCGTGTCGGTCTTCTTTTAAAAAACTTCGTGGGAATACGGATGACGGTGTCCTTCAAATCCTGTCCGGGCTGTGCCATGATCGGAATGATGTAATCTTGCCCGAAGCTTTTCAGGCGCATCAAGTGGCCGATCACAAACAGGAAAACCATAACGACGCCATACATGCCAAGTACTGCTGCACTTATCATTGCAGTAATGCGTATCAGCCGCAGAGGAAAGTTATAGGCGTATGAAGGAACGGTAAAAGATGCCAGTGCTGTGACAGAAACGACAATGACCATAAGGGCGCTGACGATTTGCGCCTGAACAGCTGCCTGTCCGATGACAACTCCGCCGATAAGGCCAATGGTCTGACCGATTGGCTTTGGCAGTCTCAATCCGGCTTCTCTGATCAGCTCGATCGTAAAGATCATAAAAAAAGCTTCTACAAAAGGCGGGAATGGCACATTAAGCCTGCTGCCTGCAATGGAGATCGCCATTCGGGTCGGCAACAGCCCAGTGTGGAAAGAAACGAGCGAAATATACAGACCGGGCAAATAAATGGTGATCAAAATGCTGGAATACCGAAGAAGGCGTATAAGTGACATCGGAATCCAGCGCTGGCTGTAATCATCAGGCGAATGAATGAATTCATCAACCGTAGCCGGCACAATCAAAGCGAACGGGGTGCCATCTACCAATATGGCTACCCGTCCTTCTAATAGAGAAGCTTCTGCCCGATCAGGCCGTTCAGTGCTTAATATCGTGGGAAAGATCGAAAACGGTTCATCTTCAATCAGCTGTTCAAGTGTGCCCGATTCCGGCAGATCATCGATTTTGACTGAGTTCAGCCTTTTAAACACTTCCTTGACGACATAATCAGGAGCAATATCTTGAATATAAGCGACAGCGATTTTCTTTTTCGTCCTTTTTCCGAGAATCATTTCCTTTATGACGAGGTTAGGATCACTTGTCCGTTCACGCAAAAGCGCTGTGTTTGTCCGCAGCTTTTCAATAAATCCTATTTTCGCACCGCGTTCCACGATTTCGGAGGAGGGCTCTTCAAGACTGCGTGTTTTTAATGTTTTCGTGTCAAAAGCTAATCCTTCGCGATAGCCATCAGCGAACAAAACGGCATGCCCTGTAAAAACGAGCTGTTCTATTTCTTTCATTTCAGAGACAACGCTATGGTGAAAACCGAAAAAAAAGGCGGATAAGTCTTCAATCGAGCCTTCCTTATGGGCTAACGCCTCTCTTTGTAAAGGAGAAATGACGTATTGCGCCAGCATTTTATTCTCTGTCAGACCGTCAATATACAGTAAACACGCCTTCCGTCTGCTGTCTCCAAAAGCAAATGAATAGAACATCATATCGTCGTTTTGTCCCCATTTTTTTTTCAATGCATCTAAGTTGTTCTGGAGATCAGAGTCGATGTGCATAGTTTTTCTCCTTTGTAAACAGATTGACGGTTTTTATTAATTTGTATCAAAAAAGGAGAATTATTCTTCTCAAGGAAAAGGCTGAAACAAAGCTTCTTTTCGACGTGATATAATATAAAGGAAGCGTTTTCTTAAAGGGGTTGTCAAAAGATGATGCTTTATACATATGTTGTCTTAGGAATAAGACAGCTTATACGGGCGTTTGTAAGGGGGGCGCACCGGGAAAATAATGATCAGCTATTTACAGGGGAGGGGTACGGATCATGACGCAATCACCGATTTTTCTAACGCCTGTTTTTAAAGAAAAAATCTGGGGCGGCACCGCTTTACGAGATAGATTTGGATACGGTATTCCTTCCGAAATGACGGGGGAATGCTGGGCCATTTCCGGTCATCCAAAAGGACCGAGCACTGTAGCGAATGGCCCGTATAGAGGAAAGACATTGATCGAGCTTTGGGAAGAGCACCGTGAAGTATTCGGCGGCGTGGAGGGGGACCGATTTCCGCTTCTGACAAAACTCCTGGACGTGAAGGAAGATATGTCGATAAAAGTTCACCCTGATGATTATTATGCCGGAGAAAACGAAGAGGGAGAACTCGGCAAGACGGAATGCTGGTACATCATTGACTGTAAAGAAAACGCGGAGATTATTTATGGGCATACGGCCCGCTCAAAAACAGAACTTGTCACAATGATCAACAGCGGTGACTGGGAAGGCCTGCTGCGAAGAATCAAAATTAAACCTGGTGATTTCTATTATGTGCCGAGCGGAACGCTGCACGCATTGTGTAAAGGGGCACTGGTGTTAGAAACACAGCAAAATTCAGATGCCACATACCGGGTGTACGACTATGATCGGCTTGATCACAACGGGAGTCAGAGAGAGCTTCATTTTGCCAAAGCGGTCAATGCGGCCACAGTTCCTCATGTGGACGGGTATATAGATGAATCGACCGAATCAAGAAAAGGAATTACCATTAAAACGTTTGTCCAAGGGGAATATTTTTCGGTATATAAATGGGACATAAATGGCGAGGCTGAGCTGTCTCAGGATGAAGCCTTCTTGCTTTGCAGCGTGATTGAAGGAAGCGGTTCACTGATGTATGAAGACAAAACATGTCCGCTCAAAAAAGGCAATCACTTGATCTTGCCCGCTCAAATGCCCGATTTTACGATTAAAGGAACTTGTACACTGATCGTGTCTCATATGTAAACTTAATCTCACTTCGAGATTAAGTTTTTTTTATTAAAAAATGGAAGGGATTCACCTGTAAATGAAGTGTACGCGTGCCGATAAATAAACTAGTTTTATATACTCATTGAATATGAAAGAGGAGAAGGAATGAAAAAGAGATTAATCGCACCGATGCTTCTGTCCGCCGCGTCCCTTGCCTTTTTTTCCATATCCGGTTCTGCCGCACAGGCTGCAGCCTATAAGGACTACTCGATATATGAGATAGAACCGGCTAAAACGTTCAGTACAGAAAGCCAAGCCGCACAGGCAGCCGCCAAGCTGGAAAAAGACACTGGCTGGGATGCTTCTTATCAAGCTGCAGGCACTACAACGACTTACCAAATTTCCGCTGCTGGCATTCATAGCGAAGCAGAAGCGAAAGCAATACTGAGCGGACTCGCCAAACAGACAGCGATTTCAGGCAAGTCAAGTCCTGTCGGAAGCAAGCAGCCGTATGTCACCATCACCTCAGGCGCCATTTCGGGTGAAAAGCAGGCAAACACATTGCTGGCCAAGCTTAAACAAGAGACGGGAGTGTCTGGCACTGTAAAAGCATCCGGAACAGCCCAGCCCTATGTGAACGTCATAACATCAGAAATCCCTGATGAGACAAAAGTGAAGGCGCTTATCCAGAGTCTGGCTAAGCAAACGGGAATTAAAAGCTCGTATCAGCCCGTCTCACATACGGTGTCTGTCACAACCATTCAGTCAGGCGCAATCGTTGGAGACAGCAAAGCAGAGCAGATCAAAAATGCCTTCCAAAAGGAATCGGGGCTTAAGGCTTCATTAAAAGAAACGGTGAAAGGACAAGCCTATTATACATTCACTACAGCCGCCGTATCAGGCGAAGCGAATGCCAAGAATCTATTAACTCAATTGAAACAAACCACCGGTATTACAGGAAGCTACAAGCCAATCAATCAAAAAACAACTGCTGAGACATACAATGTCCAATCAGCTTATTTCAAAGGGCTGAATACAGTCAAGGACGCCATCAGCCAAATCAAGAAAAACACCGGCGTATCCGGCAGTTATCAAAAGGTTGGCAAAAGCACATCATATATTGTGAATATGAAGGGTTTAACGAAACAGCAACTGCAAAAAGTGGACACCTTCTTTAAAAAGAAAAAGTGGCGCTGCACATCATCCAGCATCAGAAAAACGACAACATCTACAGCCTATCAAATAACGACAGCAAAAATTTTAGGCGAGAAGCAGGCAAACAAAGCCGCAGCCTTTTTTGTTCAGAAAAAAGTAAAGGCAGCGAAAAAAGCAACTGGAACAACAGCAGAAAACCAATATCAGCTCATCTCAGAAGAAACATCAGATCAAGTAAAAGTGACAAAGGGCTTGAACATATTAAAAAAACATCAGCTGAGTGTATCTGCGAAAACAATCAAAAAACAAATCGCTAACACGTTTACAATCACAACTGAATCTCTGCTTGGTACAGCCAAAGCCAATCAAGCACTTACATTCTTTCAATCGAATCACATATCAGCAACAAGACAGAAAACCGGTCAGACCGCAGCGAGCAGCTATCAAATGCTAACTGAAGCCATCATCAGCCAAGAAGATATTGATCGTGTTTTAGCGTTTTTCAAACAAAATAATGCCGCCGGCACAACAGCAAAAACAGGCAAGACGGCATATACACAATACAAAATCGTAACAGCCCAGATCAGCAGCAAAACAGCATTGAACAATGGGGTAACCTATCTGAAAGCCCAAAACTTAAGCCCGAGTTACACAACCAAGACCAATCGCCTTTATAAAATCAGCTTAAACGAACAGTTCACAGGTAACGATGCAGCTGCTGCGGCAGCAGCGAAGCTGAAACAATTATACGGATGGACATCATCTATCGTAAAAATCAAAAACGGGCCGCAAATCATGAAAACAAATTATAATCTCTCGCTTCGTGATATGGTCCAAAAACAAATGACAGTAAGCCCGCAAACAGACGGGGCGGCTTACGTATCGCTCACTTATATTCATACAGCAACTTCAACAGTCACAGCTGACGTACTGAATATCCGGTCAACGCCGGCAGTCATCCCGACGAACGTAATCGGCCAATTTAAAAAAGGCGATAAGGTGAAAATCATCGGCCAGACAAACGGCTGGGCCAAAATCAATTTGGGCTGGCGAAACGCAAGCAGTGATGAAGTGGTTCAATACGTGGATCCGAATAAATTTTCCAGAGACAGCAAATACTATTTCCAATTTCTCAAGCTGTCACAGACAGCCGGGCTCAGCATCACTGAAGTCAATCAGAAAGTGCTTGCGGGCAAAGGCATTCTGACAGGGGAAGCAAAGGCATTTATCGATGCCGCCAAACAATACGGCATCAACGAGCTCTATTTAATCTCACACGCTCTCCTTGAAACAGGAAACGGAACATCTGATTTAGCCAACGGCTTAACCTATAACGGAAAAACTGTATATAACATGTACGGAATAGGCGCATACGACAGAAATCCGAATTACTACGGCGCTAAATACGCGTACGAACAAGGCTGGTTCACACCAGAAGCGGCCATTATCGGCGGGGCCCAATTCATAGGCTCTTCATATATTCACAACACAGCCTACAACCAGGACACACTATACAAAATGAGATGGTCAGCCACAGCGGCACACCAATACGCAACCGACATCGGCTGGGCGTACAAACAAGTAAACCGCATGTACAGCCTGTATTCATTGCTGGACGGTTATACGCTTTACTTTGATGTTCCGGAATACCAGTAAAATAGAAAGTTGCTATAATCATATTAATAGGCTGAAGCTATTTAATAGCGTCAGCCTATTTGTATATCACATCTCAATCTTGTCTGCAACAATCATAAAAATACTCATCCTTGAAGCATTTGAGATGGCTGCATCATCAGGTCTGATTTTTGTACTTCCTTTAATAAAACCTATTTCAAGTACATTTGATTTTTCTCCGCCAGCAAAATACCAAGATCCCATACGGATATCCTTTTGTTTTAATCGGAAATCTCCTTCAATCGATTGATGCAGTAAACTAATATAACGTTCATTTAATGTAATTTGCAAGTTTCCTTCTGTGTTGATTGTAATATTCCGAACTAAATTTGATGTGTAAGATGGTAAATAACCTGAAGTCGGAACCATCCATTTTTTGTTTGACGCATTATACTCTAAAATGAAGGTTTGAATATATGGTTGAAATCTTTCTGGAGGTGTATCTTGGTGACCCACTGTTTTTAATAAAGGGGATCGAAGAATTGGTACATGATTCATAAAGTTTTCGTAGGAATGATATGCATAAATTCTGCTTATACGACTTCCTTCTTTCCCGCTTGTAATACCCACCATTAATGATTTTGCTCCTGTTTCAGGATTAGTGTACATACAGATGCCTTCCGGTTCACGGAAATTATTCTCATATCTAGTGGACAAGTCTTTGCCAACAGTAATTTCTTTTTGTAACACTATTTTATTAGCCGAATCGAATACAGTAATGAGATTTGGATAGCCTTTGCTATTTGTATCACCTGTATACCAATACAAATAACCGTCATCTAAAAAGAAGCCCTGTAAATAATGCAGTTGGTCAGGGATATCAATAGTATAAAGAGGATTGTTTTTATTCGCTATTGCATCGTCCAGATCAAAGATTGTTACCCACTGTTTATTATTATCTGTATTGTACTGTCTAAGTGCCAACTGTCTATTCTTCAAATCAAGAGCAGGTGTGACCCTATAATTTAAAGGGAGATTTGTGAATCGCTGAAGTTCTTTAGAATTTTCATCTAAAGTCGCACCTGCTTTGTAAGGGAAACAAACTAAATCACTTTTGCCTGTTTCATTTGGTCTATCGTATAGTGACCAAATATAAATAGTACCATTACGGTTTTCGATGCCAATATTTGTTCCGTGACCTCCATGTTTTAGCAGCATGCTGTCTAACTGTAAACCTTCAAAAGATAGACGAGTTATGCGATAGCTTTGGGTGTTGTCTTTTCCCATTCCAGTTGCCACTTGGGTTGTATAAATTTGATGGTTTTTCTCATCGAAGTTGAATGATTGAAGTACAGTTTTGTCTGCTACACGAAGTTCAGTAAATAATTTTGGAGTGATGCTGGTGAAATCAAACAGTTCTTTTTTTCTCATAAATCTACCACCTCTATTTTATTTGTTGCAATCAGCAACTAAATACATTAAAGCAAACGTATGTTCGGTTGTCAAGGTAAAAAAAGAACACTTGTTCCTTTTTGAACAAGTGTATTTACTACTTAGCTTGTTAAATTTTCTATAAATTTTAACAAATTTTTACTTGAATACCCTTTGGAGTACTTATTCCAGTTATTAGAAAAAGTTTTTATCTTACAATTATTAAATGAGTTTTTTATTTCATTTATTAATGATTTACTGTCATAACAGGCTCTCCCAGGTATTATAGAAAGGTAATTATCGATCAATCCACGTTTCTCTTGATAAAGTGGTAAATCATAAGTATAGAAAAGAATGGGTTTATTTAAAATAGAAAATTCAAATGGAACAGAAGAATAGTCAGTGACTAATATGTCTGCAGCCATGAGTAAATCATATAAGGCATAATTAGAAACATTTTTAATATAATCACTAGTAAATTTATTAGTGATATTGTTTTGAATTGCAGGATGGAGTTTAACAAATAAAACATATTCTTCTTTTAACTCATGAATTAATTGTTTTTCTGTAAAAGGCAATTGAATTGAGTACATATCATAATCTCTAAACGTTGGTGCATACAAAATTATTTTTTTGTTTTGTGCTTTTAGAGTTTCTGAAATGTCCTTTTTATATTCCCTGTAATAAGGGTCTGTTAAAGGCACACCTATTTTTAATAGTTGATGATTCTCAATTCCGAATGATTTTTTGAAGATATTTGCCATTTCTTCTGAGCCAACAGTTAAATAATCAAACGAGCTGTATACTTTTTTGAATCTTTTAATATCAGTTTTAGTCCGTTGCATGTTTGTAATGTCTTCTAAACCAAATTTTTTAAGTGATCCATTTGCATGCCATACTTGTATACATTTGGTTTGCTCTCGATTATTTAACACACTTGTCAATAGAAAATAATTATCTGTTATGACTATTTTGCTGTTAAACATCAGGTATATAGCTTTAATGAGGTGAGTGGGTTTTTTCTCCAGTAATAAATATGATTTTACATTAGGGAATCTCTCGGCGATAGAGGATGCCTGCTGAGTATATAGGATGTTAAGGTTATATGAGTATTGACCTTGTTCATATTCCTCCAAAATCGCTTTTGCGTTTGCTTCAAATGAGATAAGGAGGGTCACATTGTTTTCAGGTTTCACCCATTGGAGAAAAAAGGCGATTACCGATAAAAAGTACATATAGCAATTCGCCAAAAGTGATCTTATTTTCATTTTCATCAATCCATTTATATAAAAATTTCCGATTTATATATGCTTTGTTTGATCTTTATCATGCTTTGGATAAAAAGTTTTTTTGCTTTTTTCTTCTTTTAAAACTGCTAAAGCATACTGTGGTATGCTAAGCATTCTCTTCCATCGCCATGGATTCAAAATTAAACGATAAAACCATTCTAAATTTAAACGTATCATCCAGGAAGGAGCCCGTTTGACATTGCCGCTAAATACATCGAAGCTTCCTCCCAAACCTATAGATACAGCTTTAGGGAACAAGTGTCTATAGTTATGAATGAATTTCTCTTGATGAGGATACCCTAAAGCTACGAATACCATATCTGGATTTGCTTTTGCAATTTGTTTTGCGACTATAGTGCGATCATGAACATAACCGTCTGAATAACCTGCGATTTGAATGTTTGGGTATTCAGATGAGATTTTGGATACAACACCTTTTAAAACATCTTTCTTTGCTCCGTACAGAAATATACGTTTTTTCTTTTTGTCAGCTAAACCGAGAAGTTCTTTAAAAACATCGTAACCTGCGATTCGAGACTGAAGCCTGTTGTTAGTCAAACGTGACATCATGACTACACCGATACCATCAGGCAAAATGAAGTCTGAGGAAGAGAGTACACCAAAGTAGTCTGGATCTTTAATTGCTGCATAAGCAATTTCAGGGTTTACGGTGGAAATAACAGCACCCATCTTCTGATCAATATAATCTTTCTCTAGGTAATTGATGAATGATGTTAAGTTGCTGTTAACATAAGGAATATGATGAATTGTCTCTGTTTGCATGTCTGGCTCCTCCTTCCTGAGAAGATTCTATTTATATAGATTAAAAGATTTAAACTTAAAATCAGCCTAGCTTATATTTTAACATAAATCATCAACAAAGGCTTAACATTCTCTTTACATTAAATTTAAATATGTTTCCAATTTTACAATTGAATGAACGAATGAATAACAATCCTTGATGCTAATGGAGTTTGAATGTCATTACATATTTTGGAATGTTTTTCTCCGCGTGAGTACTTAACCTTTTTTAGGCGGTATGCTATAATTGATGATCAGTGAAGACATACGAGAAATATGTCGATATAAGGAATACAATTGCAGGGTTTTGAGAATTTAATCGCTAACGACAGTAGTGTTTTTAATAGTGTTTAACATTAGGAAGGAGCGTTTCTTAAATGAAAAAAGTCATCACATACGGAACTTTTGATTTATTGCATTGGGGTCACATTAAATTGCTTGAGCGTGCAAAACAGCTTGGCGATTATTTAGTTGTTGCTATTTCAACGGATGAATTCAATTTACAAAAGCAAAAAAAGGCTTATCACAGTTATGAACACCGTAAATTAATTTTAGAAACTATTCGATATGTGGATGAAGTAATCCCTGAGAAAAATTGGGAACAAAAAAAACAAGATATTATTGATCATAATATTGATGTTTTTGTTATGGGGGATGACTGGGAAGGTAAATTCGACTTTCTCAAAGATCAGTGTGAGGTTGTTTACCTTCCGAGAACTGAAGGCATCTCTACAACAAAGATCAAAGAGGAAATTGCTGGTTTGTAATTTAGGATCCTGATATCAATGTTTATTATCTAATAAAAGTACTTCTTATTGAAATAAGAAGTACTTTTTGATGCTTACATTGGTTTTTGTGGGCTAATGTATCCGGTGGATTTAGATTCAATGATCATATATTCTAAATGCCGAAAGGAAGTAAGATATTGTCTTTACATGCTGTGAGTGAATCTAATATAAAACAAATTCCTGATATGAATTATTATTTTATCTCTGGTGGTCTGCCAAGTAATTATGGCGGTCTGACGAAATCATTACTATTGCGTTCTAAATTATTTGGGGAAGAGTGTAACCAGAATACATTTTTCTTAACGTTTCGTTTTGATCTAGAGTTGTCCTCAAAGATTGACGATTTATACAGCAATGGTAAGATTGATAAAAAATTCACGAGTGTTATTAATCTATTTGAGGATTTTTTAAGTGAAAGAACAAATGGCAAAAGATCCTACGACGAATGGATAGGCCTTGATCAGGTAAAAAAGCAAGCTGGAATGGGGAAGTTTGTAAAAACTGTGACAAGATTGTTTGGTAAGAAGAACAATGAAATTTCTGTAGTTTACTATGGAGATGAGGAGACTGTCCGTTATGTCGACTATTGGAACGATAAAAATCAACATACAAAGAGAGAGGAATATACGAAGAACGGAAATTTAGTTCTTGTTACTCATTATGATGTGCAGTTAAATAAGATGTATCTGCAGGAATATATTAATGAAAAAAATCAAGTATATTTAGACAAACTCTATGTATGGAACAATGAAGAAAAAGATATTCAATTATCTCATATTATTTGGTACTCCCCAAAGGGTGAGATAAAAGTAAAAGATGAAGCGGAACTCCGCCAATATTGGATAGAATATTTGCAAAACGAAAATGATAAACCTAAGTTGTTCTTAGTAGACAGCAGGCCGCAAGACAAACATGTTTTTAAAGTGAAAAAATCCCCTTCTTCGTATTATGGAGCAATCATTCATAATAAACATTACGGTAACAACAAATATCAAATTAAGGGACGTTATAAAGAAGTTTTTAGTCAGATGTATAATTTGGATGCTGTCTTTTTTATAACTGAGGAACAGCTAGAAGATTTTAAATTAATTTCAGGGGAACAAGAGACGTTTTTCTTTACTCCGCATACAATTGATAAACCGCTTAATCCCGATGTATTGAATGTGCCGAGTGAAAAATACAAAGCTGTAATTATTTCAAGACTTGCATCTATGAAGAATTTGATACATGCAGTAAAGGCTTTTAGTCTTGTCGTAAAAGAAATTCCTGAAGCAAAACTTGATATATTCGGATCAGGCGAAGATTTTGAAAAAATAAAAAAAGAGATTGAAGATACCAAACTGCAAAAAAATGTCTTTCTGAAAGGTTATACAGATAATCCTGACTCAGAGTTTCAAAAAGCTTGGCTAACCATTTCAACTTCTCACTTTGAAGGCTTCGGTCTTTCAAATATGGAGGCGCTGAGCAACGGGTGTCCAGTTGTAACGTATGATTATGATTACGGAGCAAGGAGTTTAGTGACTGATGGAGTAAACGGATATGTCATTGAACAATATAATATAGAGAAATTGGGACAAGCCATTATCTCTTTAATGAAAGATGAAAGTACTCACCGGAAATTTTCAGAACAAGCCTTTAAAATGGCTGAAAAATATTCAAAACCCAACTATATTGAAAATTGGGCTTTTGCTCTTAATCAGATGATTGAGGTGCGGGTAGAGAGAGAGAAGCTCTCTAAAAAGATTGGGAAAAAGGATCCATCTATTAGTTCTTATAACGAGGATTCTGATAAAAGCAAAATAGAAATTGACATTGAGAATTTTGATCATGAGGATTGTATTGAAGTAAGCTTAGTGGGCTTGGACAGAAAGAATAAGGCTGAAATTTTTTCAACAAACTTACAAAATGATCAGTTCTTTGTAATTGATCTGAAAAAAGATGCAAATATTGAAAAGATAGCAGCTAATAAAACTCAAGTCATTGATTTTTATATTCTTTTCAATGCAAATGGCCATATTAAAACAATGCGCAGACTTTCGAGTGAAGAAACAAAGTTGTCAGAATACAATATAGTGACTGATAATGGCTATAGAGTAGAGCCTTATACAACAGTTAAAGGGAATTTCTCTTGGAGGATCACGGAAATAAAAGAGAGTTAATATTTTGCTGGGGAATGTCTTTAGTAGTTGACACTAATAAAAGGAAGCAAAAAAGGAAAGAGCTTTTATACAGAGGAGCAGAATAAAGCAATGATTGAAAACACTGTGATTAATTGTATTTTGAAGAGCTTGAAAAACAATTTGGGAAATCTTGAAATGTTGATCTCAATTGATTCAGAACAACAATTTTTAGAGGATCATCAGCTATTTTTAAAGCTGAAAGAGAGACGTTCAGGAACAGAGTCTGAATTTTCGCTTCAAAACACTGGATCATTTGAGTATAAAGCTGATGTGAACATTCATGTTTTTCCTATGACTATTGAAATGGGACAAACATATGATTTTTATATTGAATTCCGAAAAAAATATGAAGCTGAGGGGCATGAACCACTATTGATGCGTCTTTCTTCTGAAGTGGATTCAATGGAGCGCGCCTTTCATGTTGATCAAACTGCAGAACTTTTAATTTTACCATACAAAACTGATAAAGGCAATTTTTCTATTAAGGTGAAAAGAGAGGCCAAAATCATAAGGTTTAATCAAATTGGGATTAATTCTGAAGAAATAAGCATAACAGGCTATGCAGGTTACCTCAGTTCCGAAAATCAATACCGGATAAAAGACTTGAATCTTATTTTAAAAAAGGCCGGAGAAACACCTATTGAAGAAAAGTTTCCAGTCCAGCTTAATAGAAAAACACTTGGGCTTGAAAACATGAGGACAGACGGATTTGTCCCGGAATTGTATGAGTTTGAAGTGAAAGTACCTCTGGAAGAAATTCCTTTCTCAAATGAAAAACGTTATGTTTATCGTCTTTTCATGGAATATATATGTACAGACAAAGACAGAACAGATATTCAGTTTAACAGCACCGCTCTTGTTCTAGGAGATCGAAAAAACAAATTAAAAGGCTTAGTAAGTGTTATAAAGTCTAATAAGGCACCGGTTCGTTATGAAGTCTTTAAGAGAAAGAAAAAACAGACCCTAGGTATTAGAGTAAATGACTATAGTCTTCATACAAGAATTAAATATTTTGTTAAAGGAAAGAAAAAGCAATTTTTATCAAAATTAAAAAAAATCTCAAAAATGAGAAACAAGGTTATCACGAAAACATACAAATCATTATTCATGATGGCTAGCAGAATGCCAGTTAAAAGTAAAACAGTCATTTTTGAAAGTTTTAACGGGAAACAATACAGCTGTAATCCAAGAGCGATTTATGAGTATATGAGGGAAAATCACCCTGAGTATAAAATGTACTGGAGTGTAAATAAACAATATTCAACACCATTTGATGAAAAGGGGATTCCTTATATTAGTCGGCTCTCAATAAAATGGCTATTCGCTATGGCAAGAGCTGAGTACTGGGTTGTTAACAGCAGGCTTCCATTATGGATTCCAAAACCTAAACACACAACATATTTACAAACATGGCATGGCACGCCGTTAAAAAGACTTGCAATGGATATGGAAGAAGTTCATATGCCTGGTACAAACACAAAAAAATACAAAAGGAATTTTATCAAGGAAGCTTCTAATTGGGATTACTTGATTTCGCCAAATGGATATTCATCTGAAATCTTTGCACGCGCGTTTCAATTTAACAAAACAATGATCGAGTCCGGTTATCCTAGAAATGATTTTCTTCATAATGATAACAATGAAGAAACAATATTATTGATTAAGCGAAGATTAAATATTCCTATTGATAAAAAGGTCATTCTATATGCTCCTACATGGAGAGATGATCAATTCTATGCAAAAGGGCGTTATAAGTTCGATCTCGATTTAGATTTACATCAGCTTAGACAGGAGCTAGGTAATGAATATATCGTGATTTTGAGAATGCACTATTTGGTAGCTGAGAATTTTGATTTAGGGCCGTTTGAAGGATTTGCATTTGATTTTTCTGCTTATGAAGATATTCGAGAATTATATATGCTTTCCGATATGTTAATTACTGATTATTCTTCAGTATTCTTTGATTACGCAAATTTAAAACGTCCAATGCTTTTCTTTGTACCTGATATTGAAACTTACCGAGATAAGTTGCGTGGTTTCTATTTTGACTTTGAAAAAGAAGCTCCTGGTCCATTAGTAAAAACAACTGAAGAAACGATTGAGGCTATAAAGGAAATCTCATCACCAAACTATAAGCTTCCAGTTTCTTTTGATCCTTTTTATGAGAAATTCTGCTATTTAGAGTCAGGACGTTCATCGGAAAAGGTTGTTGCTACTGTATTTAAAGCTAAATAATTTCCGTTATTTTGTAGCATGAATAGCTGTCGATACTTCGGCAGCTTTTTAGATACTTGTTGAGAAGTGAAAAAAAACGCAGGATCTGTTACAATAATCAGCGGTGCTTTCAATATCTAAAACAGAAAGATTCCCCAAAAAACAACTAAGTCTAAGGAAGATAAAAAATGAATGATTTGTTGCGAATACTCAGAGAGCAAATAACGTCATTTCCTTTAATTTTAAGATTGGCGGCTTATGAAACCAAATCTAAATACCAAATGAATTATCTAGGAGTCTTATGGCAGTTTTTAAATCCGCTTATCCAAATGCTAGCGTACTGGTTTGTATTTGGCATAGGGATTAGAAAAGGTGGTCCCATTACAACTGGAGTGGGCGAAGTGCCCTTTATTCTTTGGATGCTGGCAGGATTAATCCCATGGTTTTTTATCAGTCCTACCATACTTGATGGTTCAAACAGTGTATTTAGGCGCATTAATATGGTGTCTAAAATGAACTTTCCGATTAGTTCTTTACCATCAGTGGCTATTGCGTCTAACTTATTTAGTTTTATTATCATGATGCTGATTTACATTATTGCACTTCTGGTAAATGGTATTTTTCCGAGTTTACATTGGTTACAATATATTTATTACTTTATTTGTATGATTGCTTTTATGTTTTCTTTTAGTCTGTTTAATTCAACGATCAGTGTACTGATTAGGGATTATCAATTTTTGTTGCAGGCCGTAATTAGATTATTGTTTTTCTTGCTACCAATATTTTGGGATGTTAATGAGAGACTCGGTCATAGTCATCCCGAATTAGTCCCTATTTTAAAGCTTAATCCGCTATTCTACATTATTGAAGGTTTCCGGAACAGCTTTTTAGACGGCCAATGGTTTTACCAAGACATGAAATACACGTTGTATTTTTGGTTAATCACGTTGCTTTTACTGACAGTGGGTTCTATCCTGCATATGAAATTCAGAGACAAGTTTGTTGACTTTCTTTAATACGTAAGGAGATTGTACGATGAAACTAAAAGTTTCGTTTCGAAATGTTTCAAAGCAGTATCATTTGTATCAAAAACAATCGGACAAGATTAAAGGATTGTTTTTTCCAGCTAAGGATAATGGTTTTTTTGCTGTGCGGAATGTCTCCTTTGACGTGTATGAGGGAGAAACAATCGGCTTTGTAGGGATAAACGGGTCGGGAAAATCGACCATGTCCAATCTGCTGGCTAAAATTATTCCTCCGACCAGCGGTGAAATCGAAATGAACGGTCAGCCGTCGCTAATTGCGATTGCAGCCGGTTTAAATAACCAATTAACGGGCCGGGATAATGTCCGGCTCAAGTGTTTGATGATGGGGTTAACCAATAAAGAGATCGATGACATGTATGACAGTATCGTGGAATTTGCCGAGATTGGCGATTTTATTAATCAGCCGGTTAAAAACTATTCCAGCGGTATGAAATCGCGTCTCGGGTTTGCGATTTCCGTGCATATGGACCCCGACATTTTAATAATCGATGAAGCACTCTCGGTAGGGGATCAAACGTTTTATAAGAAGTGTGTAGACAGAATCAATGAGTTTAAAAAACAAGGAAAAACCATTTTCTTTGTCAGTCACTCAACCGGCCAGATTGAAAAGATGTGTGACCGTGTCGCATGGATGCACTACGGCGAGCTTCGTATGTTTGATGAGACAAAAACGGTTGTAGAAGAGTATAAAGCGTTTATTGACTGGTTTAATAAACTTTCGAAAAAAGAAAAAGAAACATATAAAAAAGAGCAGACAGAAGAGCGAAAAAAAGAAAATCCCGAAGCGTTTGCCCGTTTTCGCCAAAAGAAGAAAAAGCCGAAATCATTGGCTAATGCAGTTCAAATTGCTATTTTGTCTATCCTGACAGTCTTTATTGCGGGAACCATGTTCTTTAACACCCCGCTTCGTACTATTGCTTCGTTTGGCGCTATTCCGCAAAACGAAGTGAAGAACCATTATGGCGATGCAAAGGGCAAGACAGAGGAACGCTTAACAGCAGTCAATAAGCAAGGGTTGATCGCAGATGAAAAAGCGTCCGTGTATAAAGATTTGGATTTAAAGCAGAAGACCGGCGTCACATTGCCATTCGGTACCGAGGTAACGGTAGCTTCAAAAGGCAAACAAGCAGCGAAAATCAAGTTTGACGGGCAGTCTTATTTTGTGAAAAAGAGCGCTGTGACAACAAACGTGAAACACGCTGAGTTGCGGGCTGCTGCCTTTACACCTTATGTCCCGCAAAATGCAGCTTCTTCCTATGAATACTTTCTGAAATTCCTGGGAGACAGCAGTAGCAGCATCCAATCGAAATTGAATGGGTATACTGAAGGAGATACAGCTGACGGCAGAAAAACGGTGGATTTTGATTATGAAAAAATCAGTTATGTGCTGGAGAATGATAGAGCCTCTGAGCTTATCTTTCACAACATTTCTCCTGTTACTCCGGCGTCACTATCTTTAAGCGACAGTGATGTATTGTATGACAGCAGCAAAAATCGTTTTCTTGTGAATACAGATGACCAGGTTTTTGCAGTTGATAATGAAGAGCGTACGCTGACACTGATGCCGAAATAAAGAAAGGCTATTGGATGAATGTCCAATAGCCTTTTTGCTTAGATTTCTTCTTTGTTTAGTAAACCTTCCATAAATGGAACGAGCTGATCGCGAAGCTCTTTATCCTGCATCGCAAACTCAAGAGTTGTTGTGATAAAGCCAAGCTTTTCACCAACATCATAACGCTTGCCTTCAAAATCGTAAGCAAACACTCTTTGAATTTCATTCAGTTTTTGAATGGCGTCTGTCAGCTGGATTTCTCCGCCGGCGCCAACTTGCTGCTCTTCTAAGTACATGAAAATCTCAGGTGTGAATACGTAACGGCCTAAGATGGCAAGGTTAGAAGGTGCTGTGCCTTTAGGCGGCTTCTCAACGAAGTTTTTCACCTGATAACGGCGGCCTTCGCTTGTCAGCGGGTCGATAATGCCGTAGCGGTGTGTTTCTTCTTCAGGCACCTGCTGAACACCGATAATAGAAGAAAGTGTCTTATCGTATTCATCCATTAACTGACGCAATCCTGGTGTTTCTGCCTGAACAATATCGTCTCCGAGCAGGACCGCAAACGGCTCATCGCCGATAAAGTTGCGAGCGCACCATACAGCGTGTCCGAGTCCTTTAGGCTCTTTTTGGCGGATATAGTGGATATCAGCCAGGTTAGTAGCTTTTTTTACTTTTTCAAGGAGTTCAGTCTTTCCTTTTTCTTCTAAGTTTCTTTCAAGCTCAGGAGAGTAATCAAAATGATCCTCAATCGCACGCTTGCTTTTTCCTGTTACGATAATAATATCCTCAATACCGGCTTCAACAGCTTCTTCAATTATGTATTGAATGGTAGGCTTATCAACAATAGGAAGCATTTCTTTCGGCATTGCTTTCGTAGCCGGCAAGAATCTCGTTCCGAGACCTGCGGCAGGGATTATGGCTTTACGTACTTTTTTCATTTAAAGGCACCTTCCTTATGATCGAAATAATTTATGGTTAAACTCTTCTCTATTTACCCTAATAACTATGTGTTTACACATTTTTATGATATAGGATAAACCATTTTTAAACAAGGTTTATCCTTAGTATTAAAAACATATATAATTTACTTGGATCAAAATGAAATGATTTAAAATACTGTATTTTTTTTACTACAGTGAAAATTAGGTGACAAATATGAAAAAACTAAAAGTCATGACCGTCTTCGGGACCAGGCCTGAAGCGATAAAGATGGCACCGCTTGTACTTGAATTGAGAAAATATCCTGAAATAGACTCCTATGTGACGGTCACTGCCCAGCATAGACAGATGCTCGATCAGGTTTTAGATGCGTTTCACATCAAGCCTGATTTCGATTTGAACATCATGAAGGAGCGGCAGACACTGGCAGAGATTACGTCCAACGCGCTTGTGAAATTGGATGAACTGTTCAAAGACATCAAGCCTGATATTGTGCTTGTCCATGGTGATACGACAACGACCTTTGCCGGAAGCCTTGCCGCTTTTTATCATCAAATTGCTGTCGGCCATGTGGAGGCCGGGCTCCGTACAGGGAATAAGTATTCCCCGTTTCCGGAAGAGCTCAACCGCCAGATGACAGGGGCGATTGCTGATTTGCATTTTGCGCCGACATGCCGGGCGAAAGAGAATTTATTAAAAGAAAATAAAAATGCAGACGCGATTTTTGTAACGGGCAATACAGCGATTGACGCACTTCGCACAACGGTGAGGGACGGTTATTCACATCCTGTCCTCGATCAGGTGGGCGAGGATAAAATGATTCTGCTGACCGCGCATCGCCGGGAAAATCTGGGCGAGCCAATGGAAAACATGTTCAAGGCTATCCGCAGAATTGTTGAGGAATTTAAAAATGTACAAGTCGTTTACCCTGTGCACCTGAATCCTGTTGTCAGGGAAGCGGCTCAGAAGCATTTTGGCGATTCTGACAGAGTACATCTGATTGACCCTTTAGAAGTCATTGATTTCCATAACTTTGCGGCAAAATCACATTTCATTTTGACAGATTCGGGCGGCGTTCAGGAGGAAGCACCTTCTCTCGGGGAACCGGTGCTTGTGCTGCGCGATACGACGGAACGCCCTGAAGGAGTGGAAGCAGGAACGCTGAAACTTGCAGGGACGGATGAAGAAAACATTTATCAACTGGCAAAACAGCTGTTAACTGATGATGATGAGTACAAGAAAATGTCCTGCGCTTCTAATCCGTATGGCGATGGAGAGGCTTCCCGCCGGATTGTGGAAGAATTGCTGTTTCATTACGGATACCGGAAAGAGCAACCGGATTCATTTACAGGCAAATAAAAAAGAAGCTTTGCACACTGTGCGAAGCTTCTTTTTGTTTTAGCTATCGAGGTTTTCCTTCAGCTCTTTTGTGATATTGGAAAGGGCAGTTTCATCAGCTTGGTAGTAGTAGATTCCGTTGATTTTTGTACCCTGACCTTTCAGTTCGTGCTGCTCAATTTTTTTACGCGCGCCCTTGTAGTCGGACTGAATATCCCACATGTCATCAAAGGTCAAGTTCGTTTTCACATTATCTTCAACCACTTTGAACATATCTCCAAATTTCGTAATGGAAGAGATATTCGCGCCTTTATTAATGATTCCTTGGATGACTTGGCGCTGGCGGTCCTGACGGCCAAAATCGCCTCTTGGATCTTCTTTTCTCATCCGGCTATAGGCGAGCGCCTCTTTGCCGTTCAGCGTGATTTCACCTTTTCCGAATGAATAACCGTCATAGCTGAACGCGAATGTGCTGTTAACTGTTATGCCGCCAAGTGTGTCAACAACGTCTCTAAAGCTTTCCATGTTCACTTTTATGAAATAATCAACCGGAACATCGAGGAAGTTTTCAACCGTATCAACTGTCATCTGCGTACCGCCGTATGCGTATGAATGGTTGATTTTATCCATTGTGCCTTTTCCGATAATTTTTGTATATGTGTCTCGCGGAATGCTGACCATGTCAGTTGTATTCGTTTTTGGGTTAACGGTCATATAAATGAGCGTATCGGCACGGCCTACATCTCCGTCGCGTTCATCCACACCCATAATTAAGACGGAAAACGGATCTTTTTTATTGATGTTGACCTCTTTATCCCTTTTTTTAGATTTATCAATACTCTCATGAATACTTGCCACAGTTGAAGCAGCTTTATGCCATAAGTAGTAGGCATAGCCGCCTGTTCCGAGCACAAGCAGTCCGATTATTGTTATAATTGTCAACAATAAGGTTTTTTTCTTTTTTCTGCGTTTATTTCTCATCCTTTGCACCTCGTCTGTTAAATTATTTTCATTATGAGTTAAAATATCATTAAATACAACTCTATTAAATATAAGAGTGAAATCCTAAAATAGTCGTTTTTTATAAAAAAAAGTTTCACTGTTTTTTTAATTTTTCTCAAAAGTATAAAATATATTGTCGATATATATAATGAGGTGAATAAAAATGAAAAAATTGATTGCTCTACTGTTCTTTATAGTGCTTCTTTCGGGTTGCGGGGTTAATAGTCAAAAGGGTCAAGGTGAAGATGTATCGACAGACAGTAACATTGAAACAAAAGAAGGTATTTATGTAGGTTTAGCAGATACTCACACAATAGAAGTAACTGTAGATAATGAGGCGGTTAGTCTTGATATCACAGAAGCACCAACAAGTGATATTGATCATTTTAACAACGGAGATAAAGTCAGAATTTCATATGAAAAAAATAATGAAGGTCAGCTTTTATTAAAAGACATTAAACGTGTTAACTAGAGAAGATATCTAAACATTGTAGGATGATCACTTCCTTCTGAGAAAATTATACATTTTAAGATAGACTGTCGTTTTAAGAACCTTCCATTGAATTCAAATATCATGATATCAGTTAAGTAAAAAAATATAACGATTTTTTTAAAACTTTATTCTTTTCAGTAGCGGTAAAAAAGAAACGGTTACTATAAGGAAAAACAAAAGTTAGAGCTTTATATAATAATTTCAAAACTACGGTACAAATCTTATAAGTTATTGATTTTAGGTATTTAACCATTTAAGGAGGAAACCAATTGCGTTCTTATATAAAAGTCCTAACAATGTGTTTCTTGGGACTCATTCTTTTTGTACCAACGGCTCTGGCCGATAACTCGGTGAAAAGAGTTGGAGGAAGCAATAGATACGGCACTGCTGTCCAAATATCAAAGCAAATGTACTCAAAAGCAAGTACAGCTGTAATTGTCGGTGGAAGTTCCTATGCAGATGCGATTTCAGCAGCACCTCTTGCTTATCAGAAGAATGCGCCATTGCTCTACACAAATACTAATAAACTTTCATATGAAACGAAAAAAAGATTGAAAGAGATGCAGACTAAAAGTGTAATTATTGTAGGCGGAACACCCGCTGTATCTTCTCACACTGCCAATCAGATTAAAAGCTTAGGGATAAGTGTTAAACGTATTGCGGGAAGCAATCGTTATGATACGGCAGCAAGAGTGGCAAGGGCGATGAATGCAACTTCTAAAGCTGTTATTGTAAATGGTTTCTTTTATGCAGATGCTCCGGCAGTAATCCCTTATGCAGCAAAAAACGGCTATCCGATTCTTTTTACAAATAAAACATCAATAAATAGTGCGACAACTTCTGTGATAAAAGATAAGAAGATTAAAAGTACTGTTGTTATAGGCGGTACTGGAAGTATAAGTAGTAGGGTATATAATAAACTGCCTTTTCCCACAAGAATAAGCGGTTCAAACAGATATGAGCTAGCTGCAAACGTTGTCCAAAAACTTAATTTATCTACTAGTAATGTATATGTGAGCAATGGATTTAGTTATCCTGACTCCATTGCGGGAGCGACTTTGGCAGCTAAGAAGAAAAAAGCTATTATCCTTACAAATGGTAAAAATTTGTCTACAGGAGCTCGGAAAGTCATTGGCAGTAAAAACATGTCTAACTTTTCCGTTATCGGTAGCACTCCTGCTATAAGTACAAAAGTTGCTAATCAATTAAAGAATCCTGTTGTAGGTGAAACGATTTTTATTGATCCAGGCCATGGTGATCAAGATTCAGGCGCTGTCGACAATGGACTCCTTGAGAAAGAGGTTAACCTTGATATAGCGAAAAGAGTGAATACAAAGCTAAAAGCTTCGGGAGCTCTTACAGTAATGTCGAGATCGAATGATACTTTTTATTCTTTACAGGAGAGAGTGAGTAAGGCGGCTTCTGTACAAGCAGATTTATTTATCAGCATACATGGGAATGCTAATGAAAGTTCATCACCTAACGGAAGTGAGACGTATTACGATACAACATATCAATCAACAAAAAGTAAACATCTGGCAGGTGAAATTCAGCCTAAACTTGCAACTTATCTTGGAACAAGAAACCGTGGAGTGAAACAAGCTGGTTTTTATGTCATTAAATATTCTAAAATGCCAAGTGTTTTAGTTGAGACTGCTTTTATCACAAATGCATCGGATGCAAGTAAATTGAAAAAAGCGATTTATAAAGATAAAGCTGCACAAGCTATTTACGAAGGTACTGTATCTTATTACAGATAAGCGAAAGAGACAAATCTAATCCTAGATTTGTCTCTTTTTCATATCATATGATTAAAAAAAATAGTCCTTGTATATAAAATAGTAAAAGAATATGAATAAAATTTGTCAGAAAAAATAACAAATTCACACTTCTTAACATACCATTTACATCCAATTAACATCCGTCTGCTAAACTGACTGGCATAGGTCATCATAACATCCCAAACAAATCGTGAGGTGTGTGTCAGTGAGTGCAGAGAAAAGCATGAATGTGAGTCGTGAATTCTCAGTTCAGCAAATACATTCTTTTACATTATCTGAAAAGACGGCTCGTTATTTAGCAGTAAAGCGCGTAATGGATATTTGGTTTGCGCTCATTGGATTGGCGATTGCGCTGCCAATGATTGCGGTATTTTCAATACTGATTTGTTTGGAGACGCCGGGGCCTGCCATTTATACGCAGGAACGCGTAGGGAAAGGCGGGAAACGATTTAAGCTTTATAAGCTTCGTTCCATGAAAATAGATGCTGAGAAGTCTGGGGCTGTTTGGGCGCAGAAGCAAGATCCGCGGGTGACAAGGATCGGAGCTTTTATCAGAAGAACGAGAATTGACGAGCTTCCTCAGCTATTTAATGTGCTGAAAGGCGATATGAGTATGATAGGCCCTCGTCCGGAACGTCCAGTGTTTACAGAAAAGTTTCAGAATGAGATTCCAGACTTTACACAGCGTTTGGCTGTTAAACCGGGGTTGAGCGGCTGGGCTCAGGTGAACGGCGGTTATGATATGACGCCGAAGGAAAAACTGATATTTGATTTATATTACATTCGCAACCTGACTTTCACTTTAGAATTAAAAATTATGTTAAAAACTTGTAAAGTAGTGTGGACAGGTGATGGTGCAAGATAAAACTGAACACCTGCATTTACCATCAACCTGAGCTTAAAACGAAGTAGGGAATATGATGCCAAGTATTACAAAACAGATCATAAGCGGCGCAAAGTGGACAAGTATTTCGACGATGTGCATTACAGTTATACAAATTGTTCAGTTTGCCCTGCTAGGAAATATGATGACCTTAACGGAATTTGGACTCGTAGGCATGATCACAACGGTTACAGTGTTCGCCCAGATTGTGCTTGATATGGGATTTGGCGCGGCGTTAATTCAGAGGGATGACGCAACGGAGCGCCAGCTGTCAACCTTGTATTGGCTTAACATTATGACCGGCGTTTTGCTGTTTGTTCTTTTATATGTGAGCAGTCCCGCCATTGCGGGATTTTATCAAAGAGAAGAGCTGGTGTTTCTGATTCGGATTTTAGCGATTATGTTTTTGATTGCGCCAATCGGACAGCAGTACCAGTATATGCTGCAAAAACAGCTGCATTTTAATACGTTAAGCAAAATTGAGATTTTTTCAAACGCATTGTCCTTCGGATATTTAGCGATTGCGGTTTTTATGATGGACGCGATTTTAGCGTACGTCATTTCTCAAGTGCTGCTGCAGTCCAGTAAAGGGATTTTGTATTGGGCCGTATACCGAAAAAAATGGCACCCCGCTTTTGTTTTTGACTTAAGGGGAATGAAGGCCTTCTTTTCCTTTGGAGCTTTTCAGCTTTCATCCCGTCTTGTGAACAGGCTGGGAGCGAATATCGATATGATTTTGATCGGACGGTTTATCGGTGCTGAAGCGTTGGGGATTTATAACCTTGCTTACCAGATTGTCACCATTCCGGTATTGAAAATCAATCCGATTGTGACACGGGTGGCATTCCCTGTTTTCGCAAAAAACAAATATGAAAACAGCGTGATCAGAGAAGGCTTTCTGAATATGACAAAGATGCTGGCGATTGTTTCGTTTCCGCTGTTAATCGGGCTCGTGTCTGTGTCAGACGCCTTTATCGCAGCGGTTTTCGGAGAAAAATGGCTCGCTGCTGTACCGGTTCTCAATGTTCTGGCCATTGTCGGGATACTAAGAGTGCTCATGAATCCAAATGGATCTGTGCTGCTTGCTAAAGGAAGAGCGGACTTAGCATTTTATTGGGATTCCGGTGTGCTGCTGCTGTACGGATTGTCACTGTTTGCAGCCGTTCAGACGGGAAGTCTGCTGACTGTCGCATGGGTATATGCCATCATCAGTGTTTTCAATTTCCTGATCGGCCGCTGGCTGCTGGCATATGTCATCAAGCTTAATCTTTCGGCCTACTTCCAGTCGATTATAAAGCCGTTTCTGATCACAGTCGTGATGGCTATCATCGCGTTTGGTGTAAGCCTAGGTACGGAACACTTCAGTCTGCAGGCAGAAATGCGGCTGGCCATTTCAGTGGCGGCCGGGGCGCTGTGCTATCTTTTTCTTTTGGTAAAAGCGTACCCTCAAATGAAAAGTAAACTACTAAGAAAAGGACGTTTGTCATGAAGATTTTGTGGATCACAAGCGTATATCCGAGCAGTCTGAAACCCGGTGAGGGTGTGTTTCATGAGACACAGGTCCAAGAGCTGCAAAAACTTGGGCTTGATATCACCGTGATATGCCCGCGGCCTTTTCATTCCGCGCCTGTCCGCATGTTGAAAAAGACATATCGAAAAAAGGATGCCAGACCGGAGTATGAGATTAGGAAGGGGATACCGGTTTATCGGCCTTTCTATCGAGCGGTTCCCGGCCAGCTGAAGTGGGCGCAGCCTCATCGGAGAATCGCAACAGCCGTTTTAAAAATGATGAAACAGCGCGACTTACATCCGGATCTGATTCATGCGCACTTTGCCATGCCATCGGGCGGGGCTGCGGCAGTCGTGTCGGAGTCAGAGCGAATTCCTTATGTCCTGACCTTGCACGGCAGTGATGTGAATGTCTATCCGCATTACAGCAAAGGGGCGTTTAAAGCCTTCAATCATGCGGTAGGTTCCGCGTCAGCTGTTTTAGCAGTCAGCCACAAGCTTCAGGAAGAAACCAAAAAGCTTTCCGGCTTTGACAGCTCGGTTCTGCCGATCGGCATACAGCTCAGCCGCTTTCAGGAGAATGAGCAGACAAAAGAAGAAACCAGAAAAAAACTCGGGCTCCCGCTCGATCAGCGTCTGGCCATCTATGTGGGCCGGCTCGTCAGGGAGAAAGGCATTTTTGAACTGTCTGACGCCATCGAGTCATTGAAGCAACCTCCTAAGGCAGTCTTTGTCGGGGACGGTCCTGCAAAGTCCATGTTGATGCAAAAGGGCCATATCGTCACAGGCCAAGTGCCGAATCATAAGGTGAGAGACTATTTGCTTGCCGCAGACATGTTCGTGCTTCCTTCTTACAGTGAAGGGATGCCGACTGTCGTGATTGAGGCGCTCGCGCTAAGGGTTCCTGTCATCTGTACGGATGTTGGCGGAGTTGCATCGTTATTCGGTAAGCATCGGCATTTGCTGATTAAACCGAGGTCTGCTCAAGCCTTGGCGGAAGCGATCGCTCTGTATGAACATGAGCAAATGTGGAAAACGGAAATAGCAGATGATTTGTATGAAATCGTGCAGGCACAATTTGACGCCGGAAAAAATGCCAAGGCCTTGCATCATCAGTATCAGACGGTCGCGAAAACGTCCGTTTAATCGTAAGAAACTGCGACCAATATAAAGAGGACAATCATTTTACAGGAGAGGGATGATCGCTGTGAAAAGAATAGCTGTCATTGGAACAGGTTATGTAGGACTCGTATCAGGCACTTGCTTTGCGGAGATCGGCAATAAAGTTGCTTGCTGTGATATAGATGAATCAAAAATCAGAAGTCTGAAAAATGGGGTAATCCCGATCTATGAGCCAGGGCTTGCGGACTTAGTTGAAAAAAATGTGCTGGATCAGCGTCTGTCCTTTACTAACGATATCCCGTCCGCCATTCGGACATCTGACATTATTTATATTGCAGTCGGAACCCCAATGTCCAAAACAGGTGAAGCTGATCTAACATACGTCAAAGCGGCGGCGAAAACGATCGGTGAGCACCTGAACGGCTATAAAGTTATCGTAAATAAAAGCACAGTCCCGGTTGGAACAGGAAAACTGGTTCAATCTATCGTTCAAAAAGCTTCAAAAGGAAGATACTCCTTTGATGTTGTATCTAACCCTGAATTCCTTCGGGAGGGCTCAGCGATTCATGACACGATGAATATGGAGCGTGCCGTGATTGGCTCAACAAGCCATAAAGCCGCTGCCATTATTGAGGATCTGCACAAGCCTTTCCGCACTCCTGTCATTAAAACAAACTTAGAAAGTGCAGAAATGATTAAATACGCCGCAAATGCGTTTCTGGCGACAAAGATTTCCTTTATCAACGATATCGCAAACATTTGTGAGCGAGTCGGCGCAGATGTTTCGAAAGTTGCTGATGGCGTAGGGCTTGACAGCCGTATCGGCAAGAAGTTCCTAAAAGCAGGTATTGGATTTGGCGGCTCGTGTTTTCCAAAGGATACAACCGCACTGCTTCAAATCGCAAAATCAGCCGGCTATCCATTCAAGCTCATTGAAGCTGTCATTGAAACGAACGAAAAGCAGCGCGTTCATATTGTAGATAAACTCTTAACTGTTATGGGAAGCATCAAAGGAAGAACCATTTCCGTCCTCGGGTTGGCCTTCAAGCCGAATACAAATGATGTGAGATCCGCTCCTGCTCTAGATATTATCCCGATGCTGCAGCAGCTGGGCGCACATGTAAAAGCATACGACCCGATTGCGATTCCTGAAGCTTCAGCAATCCTTGGCGAACAGGTCGAGTATTACACAGATGTGTATGATGCGATTGAGGACACAGATGCATGCCTGGTTTTAACGGATTGGCCGGAAGTAAAAGAAATGGAGCTCGTAAAAGTTAAAACTATCTTAAAACAGCCAATCATCATCGATGGGAGAAATTTATTCTCACTTGAGGAGATGCAGGCAGCCGGATACATTTACCACTCCATCGGCCGTCCCGCTGTTCGGGGAACGGAACCTTCTGACAGATATTTTCCGGGCTTGTCGCTCGAGGAATTGGCTAAAGACTTTGGGAGTGTCAATTTATAAAAAGAAAAAGTGTTACTTGGGTTGAAAACTGTCGGCAGCTTAGGCTCGGCCGCCGGCTCCTGAAACATCAGGAAAGGGGTTAAACATGTGAGTATCAAACGTTCAGCGGTCCATACGCTTGCATTATTGGCCGCTGCTATATTTGGGAGCATTCTATTGCTGGGAGCCAATCGCACACATACAGGTTTCATGCAGATGGCTGCCGTGCTCGCGGTACTGGTGATCGGGCTGTTTGCGCTAGCGCTTGCAACCGCATTTACAACAAAAGAACGGCTCTTTATGGCTGTCATCTATATTTTGATCGCCTGCACTTTTTTAAATAATGCATTTTTCGCGATTCATCTTGGTTTTTTCAGTTTGTTCCTTTACAGGCTTCTGCTCCTTGCAGCGGGATGCCTCCATGTGATCGGTATGATTCGGAATCGAACACATATTGAAAGATGGAACGGACTGCAAGTGAAAGGGATCTTGCTCTTTTTCGCCTTTTGGTTTATATACGGCCTTGTTTCCCTGCTGTGGGCCAAGTCGGTGACAGTCGGCATCAAATATTTGGCTTTATTGGCTATGGGTATCTTCTTCATTTACCTCATTGTCATGTACGTGCAAAAAATGGAGCAGCTGATGATGGTTTATTGGATATGGCTTGTCATGACAGTGTTTCTGATGATCATCGGTTTTTACAATCACATGACCCATCACCATCTCCCGAGTTCAACACTGTACAGCGGACCGGAATATAAGCAGCATTATCCAACATCTGTCTTTTTTAATCAAAATGACTTTGCGACCTTTTTATCGATCAGTTTCTTTTTTTACATCACGATGATGAAAAACATAAAGAATGGATACCTCAAGGCGATTGGCCTTGTGCTCTCGCTCTGTGCGCTGTATTTAATTTTTGCTACCGGTTCAAGGGCCAGCCTTCTCGGCATTTTTGCAGGCATTGCTGTCTACATTTTCATTGTATTGCCGCCTGTTCTCAAGAAAGTGGCCATATGGGTGTCAGCGGCAGGGGTTGCCATTTTTGCAGTTCTATTCGCCAGCAGGATTTATTCGAAGTTTTGGGAGCTGTTTATGGCTCCGCAGACGCTGCATTCATTTCATGACAGGCTTCCATCCAATGTGGGCCGGGCCAATCTGCTGAAAAACGCGTGGCATTTTTTCCTTGATTCATACGGATTTGGAGTCGGAGCAGGGAATGTATCCTATTATCTTGAGCACTATGCTTTATATGATACTGACGATGTGACAGAGGTGCACAACTGGCTCGTTGAAATCCTTGCTAACTTTGGCTTGTTCATTATGCTGGGATACCTCGCCGTTTATGCCTACCTTATATGGGTGCTTTATAAATTTTATGAAAGAAAATTAGAAAAGCAGTCAAAACTGATCACAGAAGGGCTTATTACTGCTCTGGTCAGTTTCTTGGCATCAAGTATCAGCCCAAGCTCTGTTTCAAATTTATTTTTCCATTGGGTGTTTCTGGCCCTCGTCATCGCCGCTGTGAATGTGTTAAGACGATCCAGACAGATGCCTGAACCGCTGTACAGATAAACAGACTACAAAAAGCAGGGAGACTTATATGAACGATATATTGATAAAAATAGCCCGTCGCATGAAAAAAAATATCATTTGGATCATAGCGGTGCCAATTATATTAGGTGCGGCGGGGTATATCCTGCCGTCCCAGATCGCTGACCAAAAGCGCTATACTGCTGAAGACACTTTAGCTGTGGGGAGTTATGATCATCCGGTTTATAACAACATAGAGGAGATTCCCCTTTTGCTCAAGAGCGACTCTTTTTTGAAGGAGGCCCTTCCTGATGAAAAGGCTGAAGATTTGGCTGAGATTAAGGAGAAGCTTACCATCAAAGCGGAATCAAAATCTTTACTGACCTTGGGCTATAGCGACGAGGATAAGGGTAAAACGGAATCCGTCTTAAACGCCATTTCCTCCACCTTTCTCAAAAACGATCAAAAACTGTACGCAGAAAGAGAAGCCGTCATCCGCCGCAGTATAGACGCGCTCGAAGGCGAGACGGTGAGTGAGGATTCCAAAGTGGATAAAGAGAGATTTTTGTATGAGCTGCAAAATACGCAGCTTAATCTGAAAGCGGCCAGTGTCACTGATTCTGAAACCGTAAGTGAGGCGGCTGGCGGCGGAATGTCCCCGAAAAAGAAAGCGGTTCTTGGCGTTATGATCGGCCTCACAATTGCCTTTATGTTCGTTGTCATTCCTGAATTTTTTAGAGAGTCCTTTTAAAATCATACCAATGGAGATGTGATCATGACCAATTGGAAACCTCTTGTATCTGTCATTACACCTTCTTATAATGCGCGTGACTATATTGAAGAAACGATTCATTCAGTGTTAGATCAGAGCCACTCCCATTGGGAAATGATTATCGTGGATGATTGCTCAACGGATGGGACACGCGGCATTTTGAAGCAGTATGAAGAAAGAGATGATAGAATTCATGTCGTGTATCTGGAAGAGAACAGCGGAGCTGCGGTTGCCCGCAACAAAGCATTGGAGCGTGCTCAAGGACGATTTGTAGCATTTTTGGACAGTGATGACACATGGAAAAAAGACAAACTCGAAAAGCAGCTTGATTTTATGATGGAGCGCTCCTGTGCGTTTTCTTTCACAGGCTACAGCTTAATTGCGCAGGACGGAACCCCGCTCGATAAATATATTGATGCCCCGGAAAGGCTGACGTACGATGACGCCTTGAAAAATACGATTATCGGCTGCTTGACGGTCATGATTGACAGGGAACAAACGGGACAAATCCAAATGCCGAATATCAGAACGCGGCAGGACTTGGCCACATGGCTGTCTCTTTTAAAAAAAGGGTTTACCGCTTATGGGATGAATGAATGCCTGGCTGAATATCGGCTTGTAAATAACTCGATATCCAGCAACAAATGGAAGGCTGCGAAAAAAACGTGGTTTGTCTATAGAGAGATCGAACGGCTTCATTTCATCAAAGCAACATGGTGTTTTGTTCAATATGCAAAAAACGCGGTGAAAAAAAGATTATAGCCGCAAACAGAGAGAAAAGGTGATGAAGGTGGAAACAAAAGAAGCAATCATTCATGTCATCGTTGCCACTGCTGAATGGGGAAAAGACCAATTGAGATACAGGCGGCACCGGCTGGCGGAATTTTTAGCTGCTCAGGAGGAAACGAAGGAAGTCATTTGGGTTTGTCCGGCTCCGCGAACCCAAGGGAATGAATTTCAGCAAGTTCATTCAGGCATCAGGCAATTTGCTGTTAAAGACTTGTTCCAGAAAAAAATGTTTCGTTTCGGACGATATACAGATGTTTTTTACAGACATAAGCTATCACCATTACTTGATAAGCTGACTTCTGCTTCTGCAAACGGTGAACGCTGCTGTTTATGGTACACGTTTCCCGGTTTCCCGCTGCTGTCTTCGCTGTATTCTTGGGATCAAGTGATTTATGATTGCAGTGACTTATGGGCGGCGCCGATCAGCGGACGTTCAAATCTGCTGTCTGAACTCCGGCGAAAAGTCATTAAATCGGCAGAGCTGAGAATTATACATCGTGCAGATTCCATAACCTGTTCATCGGATTATCTCCACCAAGAAGTAGACAAAAAACTGACTGCGGGACGAGAAAAGGTGCATACTGTCGAAAACGGTGTGGAATATGAGCTGTTTTCTGCAAATAAAGCGGCTCCCGATCGGAGCATATTGCAGGGAAGAGAAGGAATCGTATTAGGTTTTATCGGGGGAATTAAGCCTAAACTGGATTTTAAAATGATTGAAGAAGCAGCGCTCCAAAAGCCTGATTGGACATTTTTATGGGTTGGTCCTGATGCCACTAATGGCGATGTCTCGTTTCAAGAGCTGCTGAGGCTTCCCAATGTGATATGGACCGGTCCGGCGGAGCCAAAAGAAGTTCCGCATTATATGGAGCTTATCGACATCGGCATTATGCCATATAAAAACTCATCGTATAATCAAGCCGTTTTTCCGTTAAAACTATTTGAATTTTTAGCGGCTGGAAAGCCTGTCGTCGGCTCTAATCTTCCATCGACTTCAAAAATGCAGAAGCCTTATGTATACGAATATGTAGAAGGCGATCATCCGCTTGATTTTATCGCCGCGTGCGAAAAAGTGCTTGGCCAACACGGGGATGAAACGTATAAAGAAATGCGCCGAAACATCGCCCGCGCAAAAGATTGGAATTGCTTATTTAAAAAAATCATGAAATATACAGGGATTCAAAAACATGCGTAGTCCTATAAATTGGGATGCGCGTTTTTTGATTATACGTGTTTCTTTTTGATGAAGCTTGTTATAATAACTAGGGAGAAGGTATAATGGAAGGAACGGTTCTCTATATAAATAAAGACTTTATTTAATCCCAAAGGAGACTTCTTTATGCTTGACGAACGCATGATTCGCATTGTTGTTGCGTTTATTGTCTCGCTGCTGACAGTTTTAATCATAACCCCAATCGTAAAAAGGATTGCGATTAAAATAGGTGCAGTTGACCAGCCCAGCAATCGAAAAGTACATGACAAAATCATGCCCCGGATGGGCGGGCTGGCCATATTTATCGGAGTGGTTGCAGGCGTGCTTGCATCCGGTATTTACACAGAAACAAAAATGACGGCTATTACAGTCGGAGCATTCATCATTATTGTGTTAGGTATTCTTGATGATAAATATCAATTAAGTGCAAAAGTTAAGTTTTTGATTCAATTAGGTGTAGCCATTATGATTGTAAGCACCGGCTTAAAAATGGACTTTTTCTCAGTGCCTTTTTTAGCAGAACGATTTGAGTTAGGCTGGCTGGCTTATCCGCTGACAGTATTATGGATTGTCGGCATCACAAACGCGATTAACCTGATTGACGGATTGGATGGCCTTGCTGCCGGTCTCTCTGTTATCGGCCTGTCAACGATCGCCGTTATGGCGCTATCCGGCGGAAAAGTACTCATTCTGTCACTCTCACTGGTGGTTATCGCCAGTACGCTTGGATTTTTGTTCCATAACTTTCATCCGGCCAAAATCTTTATGGGTGATACAGGATCACTTTTTTTAGGGTATTGTATTTCGATTCTTTCATTATTAGGCCTGTATAAAAGCGTAACATTGTTCAGTATCGTTATCCCGGTTATTATATTAGGCGTGCCGATTTTTGACACAACATTTGCTATCGTCAGAAGAATTTTAAACAAACAGCCGATTTCGGCACCCGATAAGTCCCATATCCACCACAGACTGATGGCCTTTGGCCTATCACACCGGATGTCAGTCATTGTGATTTATCTCATTGGATTCATTTTCAGCATCAGTGCAATCGTGCTTAAAAGTGCCACAATTTGGCTCTCTTTGTTTATTATCTTCGTTTTAATTATTTTTATGCAAATCATAGCAGAAGTGACAGGACTCGTGAATGAAAAATTTAAGCCGTTTACGAAATTTTATAAACGGCTGGTGAAGAGAAATTAAAAACTCCGGCTGAAGACGCCGGAGTTTTTTTTCTGCGCAAAAATGCCCGATCTTTATAGGACCGGGCATTTTTTTAATAGGATGAATCAGTTGTTGAATTCGTTGTACTGTTTGAGCTTGTGCTGCTGTCATTCGAATACGTTGTACCGTCAGTTGTTGTGCTTTTATCTGTGCCGGTGCTGCTTGTATCTGAAGAATAATCTAAATGCTCTTGGAGCGTTTTTCGGACAGTCTCCAGATTTGTGGCATCTGGTTCAAAATAATACGTGTTGTTCGCCCCTAAATATAAATCGGATCCTGTAATGCTCAACGTGTCGATTTTCTTGCTGGTAAAGCCGCTGTAAATCTGCTGTAGCGCTAAACCTTCAGTAATGCGAATATTGGTTTCAACGTTTTCGCTTGCTTTTTCTGCGATTTTATCAATCTTAGCAATGTTGCTTGCGCTTGACATTTGGTCAATCAGTGCATTTAAGATTTGTTTCTGTCTGTCATTACGGCCAAAGTCTCCGCGTTTATCCTGTTTTCTCATACGGGCATACGCCAAGGCTTCTTCGCCGTTTAAATGCATCTCGCCTTTTTTGAAGTAAATCCGTTTGCTCTCGTTTACATCACTTTTTTCATCAAAATCGAAAGGCACATCTACATCAATGCCGCCGACTTCATTAATGACATCTTTAAAACCGTCAAAATCAACTGTGACATATTTATCGATCGGGATTTGCAAGAAGTTTTCAACAGTTTCAACTGTCTCATCTTTTCCGCCTTTGCTGTAAGCAGCATTAATCTTTGTTTTGCTTCCGGTTGTGTCACTGGCTAACTGCACTCGTGTATCACGCGGAATGCTCAGCATTTTCATGGTTTTATTTTTGGGATCAAGGGTAACGACAATAAGAGAGTCTGATCTCCCTTTTTGTCCTTTGGTCGCGTAATCCTCTATTCCCATAAATAAAATAGAAAACGGTTTTTTCTTCATATCTACAACTTCGCTGCGAAGATTTGATTTATTTCCGCGGGAAAGAGCATCATATGAATCATCCGCAGCGCTAATGGTTTTATAAAGTTTATATCCTCCAAGCCCTACGACCACCAATAATGCAAGGGCGAACAATAACATCATTCTTTTTAAAATTTTCCTGCGTTTGCTCTTTTTCTTTTTTCGCACACGCACTCTAACGCGTTCAGCCATTATTAAGTCTCCTTTATGTGATTGACGGCTTTTTCAAGATACGTCAACTCTCCCTCTTTAATATCACTCTTTCCATTTGTCAGTTCTGTCATCCACTCAGAAAATGCGTTTGTTTCTTTTTCTTCGACGTATGTTTCGAATACAACATTTTCGGCATAATGGATTTCCTTTAACAGAAATTGTGATTCTCTTAGTTCATTTTCAATCTTGCCAAGCCACGTGTAATCCGCGGAAGTGTGCATGACGCGCATAAGCTTTCGTTCTACAACACCTATATGATTTAATCCTTCAGACACTGATTTTCCATAAGCGCGAATTAATCCGCCGGCCCCAAGTTTAATGCCTCCGAAATATCGTGTAACGACGGCGCAAGTATCCTTAAGGCCGCGTTTTTTTAATACCTCAAGCATCGGCACTCCCGCTGTACCGCTTGGTTCTCCATCATCATTGGCTTTTTGGATATGATCGTTCTCGCCAATGACGTAAGCCGAGCAATTATGAGTCGCATTCCAGTGCTGTTTCTTTATTTTCTGTATAAATTCCTGTGCCTCTTGTTCAGTAGAAACACGGCTTAAATGACAGATAAAACGCGATTTTTCTATAACAATCTCGTGTTCTCCTGTTTCTTTCACAGTAAAATAGCTGTGCAGCATGCTTGCTGACCCTCCTGCTAAGCATAAAAGACTGCCTATACAAATTCGTACAGTCTTTAGAATTTTTGTGCGTATTTTGGTATCATAAAGAATAGAAGGTATATAAAATTGTTTTTTTCTAGAATATACGCATTCTTTCATTATAATTCGACATAAATTGCAGATCAATTACATTTATAATAAAAATATATAACAACGCCGTGACGGAGGGAAATTATGAATAAAACAAAGATGGATTCCAAAGTTCTGGATTCTATTTTGATGAAGATGCTGAAAACCGTTGACGGGAGCAAGGATGAGGTTTTTCAAATCGGGGAGCAGTCACGCCAGCAGTATGAACAGCTGGTTGAAGAACTGAAACAAATTAAACAGCAGGTTTATGAAGTCATCGAGCTTGGCGATAAACTTGAAGTGCAAACCCGTCATGCGAGAAACCGTTTATCCGAGGTCAGCCGCAATTTTCATAGATTCAGTGAAGAAGAAATTCGCAATGCTTACGAAAAAGCCCATAAGCTGCAGGTAGAATTGACGATGATCCAGCAGCGTGAGAAGCAGCTGCGCGAACGCCGGGATGATTTAGAGCGCAGATTGTTAGGCCTTCAGGAAATCATTGAACGGTCTGAATCATTAGTAAGCCAAATTACAGTTGTGCTCAACTACTTGAATCAAGATTTGCGCGAAGTCGGAATGCTTCTTGCTGATGCTCAGGCAAAACAGGATTTTGGCTTAAGAATTATTGAGGCGCAGGAAGAAGAAAGAAAAAGGGTCTCCAGAGAAATTCATGACGGACCTGCTCAAATGCTGGCAAATGTGATGATGAGATCGGAATTAATCGAGCGGATTTTCCGTGACCGCGGCACTGAGGACGGATTCCAAGAAATTAAAAATCTCCGTCAAAATGTGCGGAATGCCCTTTACGAAGTGAGAAGGATTATATATGATTTAAGACCGATGGCCCTTGATGACCTAGGCCTGATTCCAACTTTGAGAAAATATCTATATACAACAGAGGAATATAACGGTAATGTCAAAATACATTTTCAGTGTATCGGTGACACAGAGGATAGGCGGCTTGCGCCCCAGTTTGAAGTGGCGCTCTTCAGGCTCGCACAGGAAGCTGTGTCTAATGCGCTAAAGCATTCCGAATCTGAAGAAATTACTGTCAAAGTTGAGATCACAAAGGATTTTGTGATTTTAATGATAAAAGATAACGGCAAAGGGTTTGACCTGAAGGAAGCGAAAGAGAAGAAAAATAAATCATTCGGCTTGCTGGGCATGAAAGAAAGAGTAGATTTATTGGAAGGAACCATAACAATAGATTCGAAAATAGGTCTTGGGACATTTATTATGATCAAGGTTCCGTTATCTCTTTGACTATGATTTGTAAAATAGAGCCAAAAGGCATATTGACCGAATGCTAGAGTATATAGAACAATAATACAAGGAGGCGTGGCTTGTGACTAAAGTAAACATTGTTATTATCGACGACCATCAGTTATTTCGTGAAGGTGTTAAACGAATATTGGATTTTGAACCTACCTTTGAAGTGGTAGCCGAAGGGGACGACGGAGATGAAGCGGCTCGTATTGTCGAGCACTATCATCCTGATGTTGTGATCATGGATATCAATATGCCAAACGTAAATGGTGTAGAAGCTACAAAACAGCTTGTAGAGCTGTATCCTGAATCAAAAGTAATTATTCTATCAATTCACGATGATGAAAATTATGTAACACATGCCCTGAAAACCGGCGCGAGAGGTTATCTGCTGAAAGAGATGGATGCTGATACATTAATTGAAGCGGTTAAAGTAGTTGCCGAGGGAGGTTCTTACCTTCATCCGAAGGTTACTCACAATCTCGTTAACGAATTCCGCCGTCTTGCAACAAGCGGAGTTTCTGCACACCCTCAGCATGAGGTCTACCCTGAAATCCGCAGACCATTACATATCTTAACTAGACGGGAATGTGAAGTGCTGCAGATGCTTGCAGACGGAAAAAGCAACCGCGGTATCGGTGAATCATTGTTTATCAGTGAGAAAACCGTCAAAAACCATGTGAGCAATATTTTGCAAAAAATGAATGTAAACGACCGGACGCAAGCCGTTGTGGTCGCCATTAAAAATGGCTGGGTAGAAATGAGATAGTATAATACGAGACTTGCCTTTTATTAGGCAGGTCTTTTTTTAGGCTGCCGTTTCGCTTACAATAGAGTTATAAAGCAATAAGGCAGGTATCGAAGCTATGAATATTGCAGTAGTAACAGACAGCACAGCATATATCCCGAAAGAAATACGTGAACAACATCAAATACATATGATCCCACTCCAGGTTGTGTTTGGGGAGGAAACTTATCGTGAAGAAATCGAATTGGACTGGAAAAGCTTTTACGAGGAAGTAAAGAAACATACTGAGCTTCCGACGACTTCTCAGCCGCCAATCGGCGAGCTGGCTGCTTTGTATGAAGAGCTTGGCAAGTCTTATGATGCGGTTATCAGTATCCATCTTTCCAGTGGGATCAGCGGAACATTCAGCAGTGCGGCAGCGGCGGACGCAATGGTTGACAATGTTGAAGTGTATCCATTTGACTCAGAGATCAGCTGTTTGGCTCAAGGCTTTTATGCTCTTAAAGCTGCTGAATTAATCAAAAATGGAGCCTCATCACCGGAAGATATCATAAAAGAACTGGAAGAAATGAAAAAGACAGTTCGGGCGTTTTTTATGGTAGATGATTTAGCGCATCTTCAGCGGGGCGGACGATTAAGCAGCGCCCAAGCCTTTATTGGGAGTCTTCTAAAGGTAAAGCCTATTCTTCACTTTGACAATGAGGTAATTGTGCCTTTTGAGAAGATTCGCACACGTAAAAAAGCAATTTCACGAATTTATGAGCTTTTAGACGAAGATGCGAGTAAAGGATTGCCTATGCGTGCTGCGGTTATCCACGCTAATCGAGAAGAAGAAGCAGCGAAAATCATTGAAGAGCTTTCTGCGAAATACCCTCATGTTGAATTTTATAACAGTTATTTTGGTGCGGTAATCGGCACTCATTTGGGTGAGGGCGCGCTGGGAATTTGCTGGTGTTTTCAATAACGTAAAATCTCCGTTTTAGCAGCGGAGATTTTTTTATATTCTTATTTTCACCGCTGGACAGAAAATTTCCATTCAGGCATACTGTCTCGAAAGGAGGCGGTGCTATGCAGGTTGTGCCAGATGAAAAGAACATTACTTTCTCAAAAGAATTACAGCAGACGCTCCAAGGCCGTCATTTGCTCAGAATTGAACTCCCCTTTTCCGATGAGATGATTGAATGGCATATCAAGAACGGCTATATCTGCGTTCAATACTCTATATCCAAAAATAAACGGGAGTATAGGTGTAATAGGTGCGGCCAAAATGATCAGCGGTATTTTTCTTTTTATTACTTATCTGGAAAGAAGCAGCTGTATTGCCGTTCCTGTGTCATGATGGGCAGAGTGAGCGAGGATGTGCTTTTATATTCATGGAAAGAGGAAGATGAATCCCATTGGAAGCCTATCAAGCTGACTTGGAATGGCAAGCTCTCAAGCGGACAGCAAAAAGCTGCCAATGTCTTAATTGAAGCAATATCAAAAAAAGAAGAGCTTCTCATCTGGGCGGTTTGCGGCGCTGGCAAAACAGAGATGTTATTCCCCGGTATAGAATCAGCGTTAAATGAAGGATTGCGAGTATGTATTGCAACACCCCGCACCGATGTTGTATTAGAGCTTGCTCCGAGACTCAAGGCCGCCTTTCAGGGCGCTGACATTGCGGCACTTTACGGAGGCGGTGAGGACAAAGGGTGTTTATCTCCGCTTATGATTTCCACCACACATCAGCTTTTGCGATATAAAGACGCGTTCGATGTTATTATCGTTGATGAAGTAGATGCTTTTCCGTATTCCGCTGATCAAACTCTTCAATTCGCTGTTCAAAAAGCTCAAAAGAAAAACAGCACCCTTGTTTATTTAAGTGCAACACCCTCTAAAGAATTAAAAAGAAAAACACTGAACGGACAGCTGCATTCAGTTCGCATTCCAGCAAGACACCACCAGAAACCTTTGCCAGAACCGCGCTTTCTATGGTGCGGAAACTGGAAAAAGAAATTAAACCAAAACAAAATTCCGCCAGTGGTAAAAAGATGGATAGCGTTTCATGTGAAAGAAGGGAGGTCTGTGTTTTTATTTGTTCCCTCCGTTTCTGTTTTGGAAAAGGCAGCTGCCTGCTTTAAAGATGTTCATTGCCGAACAGCGTCTGTTCATGCGGAAGATAAGGACAGAAAAGAAAAAGTTAAGCAATTTAGAGACGGTCAGTTTGATCTTTTAATCACAACAACAATATTAGAAAGAGGTGTCACTGTCCCCAAGGTACAAACAGGGATATTAGGGGCCGAATCGCCTATCTTTACGGAAAGCGCACTTGTGCAAATCGCAGGAAGAACCGGCCGGCATAAAGAACACGCGAACGGCGATGTTATTTTCTTTCACTACGGAAAAACAAAGAGCATGCTGGATGCAAAAAAGCATATAAAAGAAATGAATGCTTTGGCGGTAAAAAATGAAAGAACAGACTAGTTATTATTTGAAAACATGGTACAGTATACTCATATAACCGATGATGAGGAGCTGTAAAAATGCTTGTCAATTCCAAAGAAATCGTAATGAAAGAACTGCTCGACCGATATATGGACCAGCTTCATATGGCCTGTACTTGCCAAGTATGCAAAAACGATGTGTTGGCACTTTCTTTAAATAAAGTAAGACCATCCTATGTCACTGATCTTAAAAAGATCGCATATACGAAAGCTGAGCTGGTAGATAAACAAAAAAACACGGCTATGCTTGTGATTTTGGCTGAATCTGCTGCTGTGGTATCAGAAAGTCCAAACGATTTATGCCAAACGAAGCAGGAGGAGGAATTCATAAACTGATCTGTCTATTATGCGATTCGCAATTTTCTCAAGCTGTTACATGGAGAGCTTTTTTTTTATTAAAGCCTGACGAAAAGGTCTGTCATTCCTGTACAAACAAATTAAAGAAAATCACAGGACATATCTGCTCGCTGTGCGGCAGGCCTCAATCCATTCATGCGCTATGCAGGGATTGCGAGGCGTGGAAATCAAGGGTCAGTGACAGCTTGCTGCTGCGCCAAAACCGTTCAGTTTACACATATAATGATATGATGAAAGAAACACTCTCCCGTTTTAAATTTCGAGGAGATGCAGAAATCATAAATGCGTTTAAAAGTGATTTCTCTTCAGCCTTCTCAGAGGTTTACCCCGATAAGCACGTTGTTCTCGTTCCTATTCCGCTGAGCAAGGAACGGGAAAAAGAGCGTGGATTTAACCAGGCACAGCTCCTCGCCGAATGCTTAGACCGGCCTATCCGCCATGCACTCATCCGCTTGAATAATGAGAAACAGTCTAAGAAAAAGAAAAAAGAACGCCTTCTTTTAGAGCGTATTTTTGATACAAAAAATAACTCAGTTAAAGGTATGAATATCATTTTAATAGACGATCTTTATACAACAGGCGCTACCTTGCATTTTGCAGCCCGCTGTTTATTAGAGAAAGGAAAAGCCGGTTCAGTGGCATCTTTTACCTTGATCAGAAGCTAAATGATTCTGTTTTTATGCCGATATAATCACTAGAAATTAACAGATATATTATCGATAAGGAGAAAAAAGATGGGAGAACTGGCGAATTGTCCGAAATGCAATGCTTTATTTTTAAAAACAAAGCTGCAAACCATATGTCAGGCGTGTATTAAGGAAGAAGAAAAATCATTTGAGATTGTATATAAGTTTTTAAGGAAACAGGAAAACCGGCAATCAACTTTGAACCACATAACAGAGGAAACAGGTGTAGAAGAAGAGCTGATATTAAAATTCATCAGTCAGAAACGGATTCAAATCACTCATCTTCCTAATTTGGCATACCCATGTGAGAGGTGCGGGACATCGATTCGGGAAGGAAAATTCTGCAAGGCTTGTCAGTCAGATATAAAGGCTCAAATGGATCATTTGGACCATGAGGATACCCTGAAAACCGAGAGGGAAAATAGTAAAAAAGACACGTACTATGCCTATAATACCAAAAACAGCTGATTCCCTAAACTAACTGAAACCGCAGTCGATAAAAGGGTTAGATTGTTTAAAGACTGCAACGGAAAGCGAGAGGAATCCTATGAAAATCAATCAATTTGGAACACAATCCGTTAATCCATACCAAAAAAATTATGAAAAGCAAGCGGTGCAAAAAACTGCTGCACAGCCTAAAGATAAAATTGAAATTTCATCACAGGCTAAAGAAATGCAAAATGCATCTGATGCAGTCACTGGTTCACGCCAAGAAAAAATTGCGCAGCTTAAAGCGCAAATTGAAAACGGGTCATACAAAGTGGACGCAAATCATATAGCGAAAAATATTGTTAATTTTTATAAAAAGCAATAAAAAGGAGAAAGCCCATGTCAGCAAAGCCAATTATTGCCCAATTGAAGCGACTTTGCGTTCTGCATGAGCACCTGCTCACGCTGTCTCAGGAAAAGACGGAAGCGCTCAAGGCCGGCAAAACAAAAGAGCTTTCTAACATTTTGACAAAAGAGCAAAAATATATACAAGCAATCGGACAGACAGAAGATGACCGGATCAAAGCAACTTCCGCCTTTCTCGGATACAGTGAAAACAACACCATTTCCGCATGTATCGCCAAAACTTCAGGCAGTGAAAAGGAAGAGCTGGAACAACTATATGAGTCTCTTTCTAACGCTATCGGACGTCTGAAGGAAGTGAATGAGATGAATAGGCAGCTGACGAGAGACGCGCTGCAATTCATTTCAATTTCGTACGATATGCTGGTTCCTAAGGAAAATAACTTCAATTACAGCAAATCAATTAAAGCTGAGCTCCCGAAGAGCAGCCGAATGAAACTATTTGATTCAAAAGCTTAGCAGAAAGGAATTCAGAATATGACATCTACCTTTATGGGGCTTGAAACTGCAAGGCGGGCGTTAAGCGCTCAGCAGGCAGCGTTAAGCACTACCGCAAATAACGTGGCAAATGCCAATACAGACGGTTATACAAGACAGCGGGTCTCATTGGAAGCAACTGACTATTTTCCTGCTGTATCAAAAAACGCAGAAAAAACCGCGGGACAAATGGGAACGGGTGTTCAAGGCAAGTCAGTTGAGAGAATAAGAGATATCTTTCTTGACTACCAATACCGCCTTCAAAACAACAGTGCGGGTTACTACGACACCAAAGCCAAAGCTTTGTCCCAAATGGAAGGCATCTTAAATGAGACGGATGAAAGCGGCTTAAACAGTGTGCTCAATTCGTTTTGGAATTCCCTTCAGGAGTTATCAAACAATACAAATGAAGACAGCGCGCGTTCTGTTGTTGCTGAAAAAGGAAAAGCTTTAGCAGAAACGTTTAATTATCTTTCTGAATCACTAACAAATGTTCAATCAAACTTAAAAGCGGAGCTAGATACTACTGTATTAGATGTCAATTCTCTGCTTTCTCAATTAAACAGTTTAAATAAGCAAATTGCGCAAGTAGAGCCGGTCGGGCTTCTTCCGAATGGTTTATATGACCAGCGAGATTTGCTGATCGATAAATTATCCTCAATGGTTGATATCAAACTCAGCTATAACAAATCAGGCGGGAATGCACTTGCTTCTGCTGAAGGAACTGTATCAATTGAAATACTCGGTAAAAATAAACAGTCGCTGGGAACTGTTTTGGACGGTGAAAATTACGAGGTTTCAGAACTTGCAGCCAATTATGATAATGAAACGGGTTTAGTATCAAGTATTTCAATCGGAGGCGCTGCTGTACAGGCTGAGTCATTCAGCAGTAAAGGGTCCCTTTTAGGATTTATAGAATCTTACGGATATGTAACAGCAGGCGGCGAAGAAAAGGGCACTTATCCGGATATGCTTACTGACCTTGATAATATGGCGCTTGATTTCGCAAAAGCTTTCAATGAAGTGCATAGAAATGGTTTGACCAAAAGCGGCGAGCAAGGCGGGGACTTTTTTGATTTTACCGGCGGTGAAACGGAGCCGGCAAAAGGAGCAGCAGGCAAGATTAAAATTGCTGACAGCATCTTAGATTCAAAAGGCGCGAACATTGCTTTCTCACTGACTGGCGCAGCCAATGATAATGCAAATGCAACAAAGCTAGCGAATGTTTTAACTGGTGATATAACCATCAATGGAACAAAAACAAGTGTGCTGGATTACTATGCAGGACTGATTGGCGAGCTTGGAATTAATGCACAAGAAGCGAATCGGCTCGCGTCTAATACTGAAACACAGCTTAATGACGCCGACATCAACCGTCAGCAAATGAGCGCAGTTTCTTTAGACGAAGAAATGACGAATATGATTCAATTCCAACACGCATACAATGCTGCTGCGAGAATGGTGACTTTACAAGACGAAATACTCGATAAAGTGATCAATGGCATGGGTGTCGGAGGAAGGTAGGTAGATCAAATGAGAGTAACACAAGGCATGATTCAGCAAAACTCATTGAGATATATCGGTTCAAGCTACTCGAAGCTGGATAAACTTCAATCACAGATTTCTTCAGGGAAAAAAATCTCAAAAGCTTCTGACGATCCTGTCGTAGCTATGAAGAGCTTAAAATACCATACGCAATTATCTCAGGTTCAGCAATATCAAAGTAATGCTTCTCAAGCTTTTACCTGGCTTGAAAATACAGAAACAAACATTACTGAAGGAATTGACATTTTAGCGAAAGTCAAAGATTTAGCTATTAAGGCTGAAAATGATACAAATGGTGAAGATGAGCGGCAAGCGATTGGCGTAGAAGTAAAGCAGTTAAAGGATCAGCTTTTAAAAATTGCGAATACACAAGTGAACGGCAGATATATCTTTAATGGAACGAATTCAGACACGCCTCCGGTTACTGATAACGGAGACGGAACTTATACCATTTCCGATACTGCTGATGTTGTGGTCAATATATCAAATAATATGAACTTAAAAGTGAATTCAGATCCAAAGTCAGCCTTTGGGGGTACGTCTGAAAGCGGACAAAATGTATTTGAAATGCTTGACTCATTTGAGCAAGCACTTAGTTCCGACTCACTCGATGGCATGGACAATCTTTTAGAGGATATTGATCAATTTTCTAACGGCATGAGCGCTGAACGCTCTGATCTTGGAGCAAGATACAATCGTCTTGAACTCATTAATACTAGGCTTTCAGCTCAAGAAGAAACATCTACAAAAGTGTTGTCTGACAATGAAGATGTAGAACTGGAAAAAGTAATAACAGAATTTATTGCGCAGCAAAGCGTGCATAGGGCTACTCTTGCTGTAAATGCGCAAATTGTTCAGCCTACATTGATTGACTTTTTAAAGTAAGCGGCTCTCAGGAGTTCGCTTTTTTTATAGTTTAGGAGGTAGAGTGATGCAAATTCCTAGATTGATTATGCACAGTGTTCAAGGGAAAATTGGTTTAACGACGACACCCGCCACCTTAAAAATGGAGCAGCCACAAGCCGATCTCGAAATTGAACAACCAAGCGCGGAAATGGAAATATCGGTGGCACCCGGAAAACTCACGATTGACCAAACGCAAGCATGGGAAGAATTAGACAGAAAACATGTTTTCAAAAGAATTGAAGAAGCCGCCCAACAAGGACATGAGGATGTAATGGCGGGAATAGCTCGAACTGCACAAGAAGGAGACGAGCTTATGAGGATTGAAAATAAAGGGAATCCAATTGCTTCACAAGCAAAGAGGAACTCTGAAATGCAACAAATTCAATTAGGCGAACACTATGCTCTGTCTCTTTCAAGAGTGAAAATACAATATACCCCGTCACAGTTAGATATTCAGATTACGCCGCAAAAGCCTGTCATTCAGGCTGAACCGAATAAGCCAATTGTGGAATATACGCCGGGAACCGTTAAGGTTGACATGCTGCAATACCCTGATTTAAAAATAGATGTAGAAAACCCGGAAGAACCATCCGAAAAGTAAACAGAAAAGGATCGTGAACAATGATCATTCAAACGAAGTACCATGGCCAAATCAACGTAAAAGAAGAACAAATTATTCTTTTTGAAAGCGGGATTCCAGGTTTTTTAGAAGAAAAACAGTTCGTTATTCTTCCGCTTTCAGAAGTCTCTCCATTCGTGGCACTGCAGTCCGTCACTACAGAAAATCTTGCGTTCATCGTTGTCAGTCCGTTCATCTTTTTTAAGAATTATGAATTTGACCTTGATGAATCAACCGCCGAACTTTTGGATATTGATAACATTGAAGACGTGGAAGTTATGACCATATTGACCATGGCAGAGCCGTTCGAAAAATCGACTGCCAATTTATTGGCCCCCATTATTGTGAATCGCAAGAACATGAAGGCTAAGCAAGTCGTTTTACACGACTCCTCATATACGACAAAGCATCCGATTGGAGGAGAATCATGCTAGTTTTATCGCGGAAAATAAACGAGGCGATTCAAATAGGTGCTGATATTGAAGTGAAAGTTATTTCGGTTGAAGGTGATCAAGTGAAACTTGGAATTGACGCCCCAAAGCATATTGATATTCACAGAAAAGAAATATATTTGACCATTCAGGAAGAAAACAACCGTGCGGCAGCGTTATCCAGCGATGTCATCTCCGCATTATCCTCACAAAAAAAGTGAGGATTTTTTTATTTTCTATTAACAAAATCAGACATATTTCCGATATTAATAATGTAGCCGGGAGGGACGCAAAAGATTCTCGCTAGTTATAAAAATGAGGTACAAGGACGTGCCGAACATATTCAGGGAGGAACAAAACAATGAGAATTAACCACAATATCGCAGCACTTAACACATTAAACCGTTTAGGCGCAAACAACGGTGCGAGCCAAAAGAACATGGAGAAACTTTCTTCAGGTCTTCGCATCAACCGCGCGGGAGATGACGCAGCAGGTCTTGCGATCTCTGAAAAAATGAGAGGACAAATCAGAGGTCTTGAAATGGCTTCTAAAAACTCTCAAGACGGAATCTCTCTTATCCAAACAGCTGAGGGTGCATTGACTGAAACTCACTCAATTCTTCAACGTGTTCGTGAACTAGTTGTTCAAGCAGGAAACACTGGTACACAAGACGATACGGATCTTGGTGCGATTCAAGAAGAGATCAGTAACTTAGTTCAAGAAATTGGTGGCGGATCTGACAAGAATGGTATCTCTGACCGTACAGAATTTAATGGTAAGAAATTACTTGACGGTACTTACAGCAAAGATGGAGCAACTCCAAAAGAATTGACTTTCCAAATTGGTGCTAACGGTGCTCAACAATTATCTGTCCACATTGAAGCAATGTCTGCTGACAAACTTGGAACAGACCCAGCAGACCCAACTAAAACCGTTTCGGCTCTGAAAGTAACTGATTTTGCAACAATTGCTGCAGGTGATGCTGGTGGTTTTAATGATCAATTAGATATTGTTGATAATGCCATCACTCAAGTTTCTAACCAACGTTCTAAACTTGGTGCGGTACAAAACCGTCTAGAGCACACAATCAACAACTTGAGCGCTTCTGGTGAAAACTTGACAGCTGCTGAGTCTCGTATCCGTGACGTTGACATGGCGAAAGAAATGAGCGAGTTCACAAAGAACAACATTCTTTCTCAAGCTTCTCAAGCGATGCTTGCTCAAGCAAACCAACAGCCACAAAACGTACTTCAATTGTTACGTTAATGGAAGGCCCCTTTATGGGGCTTTTTTATGTTGACTTTTAATTGGATATAGGCGATCTTGAAGGTCTTATGTGAGAACCGCTTAATGTGATGCCATATTTTAAGTTGGAATATAGGCATCATTAAATTATGTAAATGGATCAAATAATGAGAGTTTTTCAAGAAATTAACTTGTAAATATAGGTAGATTAAATATAGGAGATAAATAAACTTATAAATGCTAAACATTCTATAAAACTTTCCGATATTTAAATTGTCAGGGTTGATCAGCCCTAGAATGAAGGACTTTTTTCAGACAAGGATGTCTGTCAGGTCCCAAATACATGGAGGTAATAGAAAATGAGAATTAACCACAATATCGCAGCACTTAACACATTAAACCGTTTAGGCGCAAACAACAGTGCTAGCCAAAAGAACATGGAGAAACTTTCTTCAGGTCTTCGCATCAACCGCGCGGGAGATGACGCAGCAGGTCTTGCGATCTCTGAAAAAATGAGAGGACAAATCAGAGGTCTTGAAATGGCTTCTAAAAACTCTCAAGACGGAATCTCTCTTATCCAAACAGCTGAGGGTGCATTGACTGAAACTCACTCAATTCTTCAACGTGTTCGTGAGCTAGTTGTTCAAGCAGGAAACACTGGTACACAAGACGATACGGATCTTGGTGCAATTCAAGAAGAGATCAGTAACTTAGTTCAAGAGATTGGAAATGGAACTGATAAAAACGGTATCTCTGATCGTACTGAATTTAATGGTAAAAAATTGTTAAACGGTGATTTCGCTAATGGCACAGCTACTCTAACTTTCCAAATTGGTGCAAACAAAGCACAAAAATTAGATGTGAATATTGAAGCGATGTCATCTGACAAGCTTGGTGCTACTGATGCAGGTGGAGCTCTTGTAGCTGGTCAATCAGTTGCTGACATTGATGTAAAACAATTTGCTGCTGCAACACCGACTCTTACATTTGATCAACAATTAGACATCGTTGACGGTGCTATTAAACAAGTTTCTAACCAACGATCTAAACTCGGTGCGGTACAAAACCGTCTAGAGCACACAATCAACAACTTGAGCGCTTCTGGTGAAAACTTGACAGCTGCTGAGTCTCGTATCCGTGACGTTGACATGGCGAAAGAGATGAGCGAGTTCACAAAGAACAACATTCTTTCTCAAGCTTCTCAAGCAATGCTTGCTCAAGCAAACCAACAGCCGCAAAACGTACTTCAATTGTTACGTTAATTTTAAAGAGACCTTGGCCTTGCCGGGTCCTTTTTTTTATATGTTTAACTCCGAATGGTTCCCCTGCTATATATCCCTAACTCATGATATAATAATCGGATTGCCCGCTAGCTTGATAAAAGTATATCTAAAATAAGAAATCTAAAACGAATGAGTTTTTTTCCAAAAATATGTGTAATCTTCTCTCTACTCAGTCGATATAAACGGTAGATTGGGACATAGGGGATGATCAATTGAATATTGAAAGGCTCACTACGTTACAACCTGTTTGGGATCGTTATGATACTCAAATACATAATCAAAAAGATCATGGAAGTGAGGTTCCTGTTCAGCGAGTTTCATATGCCAATCTCGCTGAAACGGTAGGGGAAATGAACAAGCTTTTGGAACCTTCGCAAGTTCACCTGAAGTTTGAGCTCCATGAAAAGTTAAATGAATACTATGTAAAGGTAATAGAGGACTCTACAAATGAAGTCATCCGCGAAATTCCGCCGAAGCAGTGGCTTGATTTTTATGCGGCTATGACTGAATTTCTTGGGTTGTTTGTAGATGAAAAAAAGTAGATGAGGAGTGATTTGAAATGGTTATGAGAATATCAGGTTTGGCGTCAGGAATGGATATAGATGATATCGTCTCAAAACTGATGCAGACAGAAAGAGCGCCGCTTGACAGGCTGACACAAAAAAAGCAAACGCTTGAATGGCAGCGTGACAGCTACCGTGAAGTAAATACAAAAATAAAAGAATTGCAAGATTATATGTCTAAAAATACGCTGACATATCCGAGTACGTATCAGAGCAAAACAGTATCAAGCTCAAATGAGTCTGTGTTAACTGCTACAGGAAGCACAACCGCGCCAAATGCGTCTTCTACTGTTGAAGTAGCGAGCTTGGCAACCTCAGCAACGTATAAGGCCGATAATTATGCGGGATACACACAAGGCGACTATAATTTGGCGTTTAACGTTGTGACGCCTGGCGAGACGACGGCAAAAACCGTCAACATCAGTGTGACGAGCACTGATACGATTGATAATGTGATTTCTAAAATCAACACCTCCGATCTCGGAGTATCAGCGTTTAAAGATAAAATTTGGAACGGTACCGAGTATGTAGAAACGATTGCGTTTTCTTCTAAAGCAACAGGCGCAGGAGGCAGCATACAAGCAGCGGATACTGTTACTGCCGACTTTATGTCCGGCCAGCTTGGTTTTTCTTTAGACGCAGATAATAAGCTCACTGCTTACAAAGAGGGAACCAATGCAAAAGTCACAATTAATGGCTTTGAAATGGAGAAGCTGACAAACAACTTTACGGTTAACGGTGTTACCTACTCGCTCAAAAATACAACAGAAACCACAGGCCCTGTTACCACATCTGTTTCTACTGATGTTGACGGAATTTATAACCAAATTAAAGAGTTTGTAGATAAATACAATGAGTTGGTTGACAGCCTGAATGAAAAGCTTCAGGAAGAAAAATACAGAGACTATACGCCGCTGACGAGTGAACAAAAAGAAGCAATGTCCGATAAAGAGGTAGAACTCTGGGAAGAGAAGGCAAAAAGCGGTTTGCTGAGAAATGATACCAGTATAAGCACGGGTACGAACCAAATGAGAACTGATTTTTACTCTCAAGTAACAGTTGATGGGAAAAATCATCAGTTAACTGAATTTGGCATCACAACCTCGAGTGCTTACCAATTGCGGGGACATTTAGAGATTGATGAAACAAAACTAAAGGCAAAAATACAAGAAGATCCGCAAAGTGTTGCCGCTTTATTTACAAACGGAACGAACAGCAGCCCTTATAGTGAAAAAGGGATTATGAAACGCATCGGCGACACACTGAAAAGCACAGTGAAAAGCATTGAAGCAAAAGCCGGCAACTCGACAATGGGAACCGATAACTACTTAATCGGTAAAAATATAAACACGATTAACACTGATATCTCTAAAATGCAGGACCGATTGAATACCGTTGAAAACCGCTACTATAAAAAATTCAGTGCAATGGATTCTGCGATTCAAAAAATGAATGAACAAGCGTCCTATTTATCACAGCTTCTTGTACAATAAAAGTAATTTGGAGGATGACACATGGCGATCCAAAATCCTTATACAGCTTATCAGCAAAATTCAGTGAATACCGCTACACCCGGTGAACTGACGCTTATGCTGTATAATGGCTGTTTGAAATTTATAAGACTTGCATCCCAGGCCATTGAGAATGATGATATGGAACGTAAAAATGAAAATTTGATTAAGGCGCAAAATATCATTCAGGAATTAAATTTTACACTGAACCGTAACATTGAGCTTTCCAATTCCATGGGTGCGATGTACGACTATATGTATCGAAGATTGGTGCAGGCAAATATCAAAAGTGATACGAGCATGCTGGCTGAGGTTGAAGGCTATGTAACAGATTTTCGCGATGCATGGAAGCAAGCCATTCAAACTGAACGGAAGGATCGGCACGGATCAGGCGGGATGGCATGAATAACATAGATCGACTATACACTGAGACGAAGAGTATGCTGTCACACATACAAGATACACCGGAAAGCGATGAACTTTTAGCGCAAATTGAAGACTTTGTGGCTAAACGGTCTGAACTTATTCAGAAGATATCTCTGCCGCTTTCAGAAGAGGAACAAAAGCAGATGAGGCTTGTCCTGACATGGGATCAGCTTATTGTGAAGGAAATGGAAAGACTGAAGCAGTCAATTGCAGGCGAGCTTCAGCAGGTAAAAAGAAAACGCGCGATGCATACGACGTATTTAAACCCTTATAACAACATCACGATTGACGGCAGATATTATGACAAGCGTAAATAGGTGAGTGCCGTGAAGAGCATTGAAGATTATACGCTTTTATCAGCTTATTATCATCTTCTTTTTACCATTGAGGAAGGGCTGTGTTATTTGATAGAGGCTGAACAAAATTTATCAAAAACAGAAGGGGATCGGATCTACCAAGATCTGATCCAAGCCTTTTTTTATTTGGATTCAACACATTCAACACTTCTTTTTATTATGAATACCGGGTGTGCTGAATTATGTATTAAAGCATTTGACGAAATTTTTGCGGAGTTTGACCAATTGGTTTCTTTCTCTTTTCCCTCTCAAGAGTTTTGCGAGTATTTAAAAGAACATTTTCTGATTCATTATAGAAAATGGATGCTGTCCATTCATCAATGTATGGAGCCCTTTGTAATCAATTAGGCGAGGATGAGGTATTTGTTTCTTACAATCGGCATATACATATACCTCCGAACCGCCAATAACAACAGCATATAAAACACAATTCGACAAAGTTCACTGAATTTTCACAAAAAGTTTACGTTTCGGCAGGAATTGTGAAGGGTAAAGGAGAAATAGATACATATCCTTAATAAAAGGGAGGCGTTCTTTGATGAACTATAACATCAGAGGAGAAAATATTGAAGTGACACCCGCGTTGAAGGATCATGTCGAGAAGAAGATCGGCAAGCTGGAGCGTTATTTTGACCATAACGTGAATGCCGATGTGAACGTCAACTTGAAGTTTTACAATGACAAGGAGTCTAAAGTTGAGGTTACGATTCCGATGACAGATCTGGCGCTTCGGTCCGAGGTGCATAACGAGGATATGTACAACGCAATTGATCTCGCAACAAACAAACTGGAACGTCAAATCCGTAAGCATAAAACGAAAGTAAACCGCAAATTCCGTGAGCAGGGCTCTCCGAAATATCTATTAGCGAATGGTCTCGGCTCTGATACAGACATTGCGGTTCAGGATGAAATAGAAGATGAGGATAGCTTGGACATTGTCCGTCAGAAACGCTTTAATCTAAAGCCGATGGATAGTGAAGAAGCGATCTTGCAAATGAATATGCTCGGCCATAATTTCTTTGTTTTCACCAATGCGGAAACAAACCTTACAAATGTCGTATACCGCAGAAATGATGGGAAATATGGCTTGATTGAACCGACTGAATAATGAAGCGCAGCCTTCCGTGATCTACACGGAAGGTTTTTGTTTTTTCTTATTTGCAAATTCTTTGGAAATAACACAAGGTATGATATGATAATGAGAGGTATACATGGGCTAGTAAATTATTTATACATGCCTGCAAATCAGGCATGTGAAGATAGAGGAGCGTTATAAATGCTTGGAATTTTAAATAAAATGTTTGATCCAACAAAACGTACGCTGAATAGATACGAAAAAGTAGCTAACGATATTGATGCGATTCGCGGAGACTATGAAAATCTCTCTGACGATGATCTGAAACATAAAACGATTGAATTTAAAGAGCGCCTTGAAAAAGGGGCGACAACCGATGATCTTCTTGTTGAAGCATTTGCCGTTGTTCGGGAAGCTTCGCGCCGCGTAACCGGCATGTTTCCGTTCAAAGTCCAGCTCATGGGGGGCGTGGCGCTTCATGACGGAAATATTGCGGAAATGAAAACAGGGGAAGGGAAAACGTTAACGTCTACTCTGCCTGTTTATTTAAATGCGTTAACAGGTAAAGGCGTGCACATCGTGACTGTCAACGAATACTTGGCGAGCCGTGATGCTGAGCAAATGGGGGAAATTTTCGAGTTTCTCGGTTTGACCGTCGGATTGAATTTAAACTCATTGTCAAAAGACGAAAAGCGGGAAGCTTATGCCGCAGACATTACTTACTCCACAAACAACGAGCTTGGCTTCGACTATTTGCGTGACAATATGGTTCTTTATAAAGAGCAGATGGTTCAGCGCCCGCTTCATTTTGCGGTAATAGATGAAGTTGACTCTATTTTAATTGATGAAGCGAGAACGCCGCTTATCATTTCTGGACAAGCTGCAAAATCCACTAAGCTGTACGTACAGGCAAATGCTTTTGTCCGCACGTTAAAAGCAGAGAAGGATTATACGTATGATATCAAAACAAAAGGTGTACAGCTGACTGAGGAAGGAATGACGAAGGCGGAAAAAGCGTTCGGCATTGATAACCTGTTTGATGTGAAACATGTCGCGCTCAACCACCATATCAACCAGTCTCTAAAAGCACACGCTGCGATGCAGAAGGACGTTGACTACGTTGTGGAAGACGATCAGGTTGTTATTGTTGATTCGTTTACGGGGCGCCTGATGAAAGGCCGCCGCTATAGCGAAGGCCTTCACCAAGCGATTGAAGCGAAGGAAGGGCTTGAAATTCAGAACGAAAGCATGACCTTGGCGACAATTACGTTCCAAAACTACTTCCGGATGTATGATAAACTTGCCGGTATGACAGGTACGGCTAAGACAGAGGAAGAAGAATTCCGCAACATCTATAACATGCAGGTTGTCACGATCCCAACTAACAAACCTGTTGTCCGTGACGACCGTCCGGATTTAATTTACCGTTCGATGGAAGGAAAGTTTAAGGCTGTTGCGGAGGATGTCGCACAGCGTTACATGACGGGACAGCCTGTTCTTGTCGGTACGGTTGCGGTTGAAACGTCTGAACTGATTTCTAAGCTGCTCAAAAACAAAGGAATCCCGCATCAAGTGTTAAACGCCAAAAACCATGAACGTGAAGCGCAGATTATTGAAGAGGCCGGCCAAAAAGGAGCAATTACAATTGCGACAAACATGGCGGGGCGCGGAACGGACATTAAGCTTGGCGAAGGCGTAAAAGAGCTTGGCGGCCTTGCTGTTGTCGGAACGGAACGACATGAATCTCGCCGGATTGACAATCAGCTGCGAGGGCGTTCTGGACGTCAGGGAGACCCGGGGATTACCCAATTTTATCTTTCTATGGAAGATGAATTGATGCGCAGATTCGGAGCTGAGCGGACAATGGCGATGCTTGACCGTTTCGGCATGGACGATTCTACTCCAATTCAAAGTAAAATGGTATCCCGCGCGGTTGAATCGTCACAAAAACGCGTCGAAGGCAATAACTTCGATTCACGTAAACAGCTCCTGCAATACGATGACGTTCTCCGCCAGCAGCGTGAGGTCATTTATAAGCAACGCTTTGAAGTCATTGACTCTGAAAACCTGCGTGAAATCGTTGAGAATATGATCAAGTCTTCTCTCGAACGTGCAATTGCAGCCTATACGCCAAGAGAAGAGCTTCCTGAGGAGTGGAAGCTTGACGGTCTTGTTGAGCTTGTCAACACGACTTATCTTGATGAAGGCAAGCTTGAGAAGAGCGATATCTTCGGGAAAGAGCCGGATGAAATGCATGAGCTCATTATGGATCGCATCATGACCAAATATAATGAAAAAGAAGAGAAATTCGGCGAAGAGCAAATGCGTGAATTCGAAAAAGTCATCGTCCTTCGCGCCGTTGATTCAAAATGGATGGATCACATCGACGCAATGGATCAGCTTCGCCAAGGGATTCACCTTCGAGCTTACGCGCAGACAAATCCGCTTCGTGAGTATCAAATGGAAGGCTTTGCGATGTTTGAGCATATGATTGAATCGATCGAGGACGAGGTTGCAAAATTTGTGATGAAAGCTGAGATTGAAAACAATCTGGAGCGTGAAGAGGTTGTACAGGGCCAGACAACGGCTCATCAGCAGCAAGAAGGCGACGATAACAAAAAAGCAAAAAAAGCACCTGTTCGCAAAGTGGTTGATATCGGCCGAAATGCCCCATGCCACTGCGGAAGCGGGAAAAAATATAAAAATTGCTGCGGCCGGGCTGAATAGTCCGTTCGGGCAAGGTTGCTGACCGCGGCGCCAGCAGGCGCCTGCGGATCTTTTAATGAGGTGAATGGAATGGAATTATCAGAAATCAGAGCAGAGCTCGAAAATATGGCTTCTCGTTTAGCGGACTTTAGGGGGTCTCTTTGACCTCGAATCAAAGGAGGACCGCATTGCTGAGCTAGATGAACAGATGTCTGATCCGGAATTCTGGAATGATCAGCAGAAAGCCCAAACAGTCATAAATGAAGCAAACGGTTTAAAGGATTATGTCAATTCATATAAAAAATTGAGTGACTCCCATGAGGAATTGCAAATGACTCATGATCTTTTGAAAGAAGAGCCTGATCCAGACCTGCACCTTGAGCTTGAAAAAGAACTAAAATCATTAACAAAAGAGTTCAATGAGTTTGAGCTTCAGCTTCTTCTCAGTGAGCCGTATGATAAAAATAACGCGATTTTAGAATTGCACCCTGGTGCTGGCGGTACAGAGTCACAGGACTGGGGCTCTATGCTTCTTAGAATGTATACCAGATGGGGAGAGCGCCGCGGCTTTAAGGTGGAAACGCTCGATTACCTTCCAGGTGATGAGGCGGGAATTAAATCAGTCACATTACTGATTAAAGGACACAACGCTTACGGTTATCTCAAAGCAGAAAAAGGTGTCCATCGTCTCGTGCGGATTTCGCCGTTTGATTCATCAGGCCGCCGCCACACGTCTTTCGTTTCATGTGAAATCATGCCTGAATTTAACGATGAGATCGATATTGATATCCGTACGGAGGATATTAAAGTTGATACGTATCGCGCAAGCGGAGCGGGCGGACAGCACGTCAATACGACCGATTCAGCCGTTCGGATTACTCACTTGCCGACGAATGTGGTTGTGACGTGCCAAACGGAGCGCTCACAAATTAAAAACCGTGAAAGAGCCATGAAAATGCTGAAGGCCAAGCTGTATCAGCGCAGAATTGAAGAACAGCAGGCAGAGCTGGATGAAATTCGCGGTGAACAAAAAGAAATCGGCTGGGGCAGCCAAATCCGCTCTTACGTATTCCATCCGTATTCTATGGTAAAAGACCATCGCACCAATACAGAAATGGGGAACGTTCAAGCGGTAATGGACGGAGACATTGATACATTTATTGATGCCTACCTGCGTTCTAAGCTTTCATAAGCAGAAAAACACACCTGATGTACGCAGGTGTGTTTTTTCATTCTTTCATATCCTTGATTCCACTGATGCTTTAGCATATTACCACTGTATTTTGGTGTTATTTACATCTGGTCAGGGAAGGATTAAAATGCTATCGGAGAGCATTGGAAGAAACGGAGGATATACAATGGATCGGAATCAAACACTTCGAGTTTTACGGGATTATGTATACATACTGATAGGAGCAGCGATTACAGGTGTGTCCTTTAATGTATTTTTGCTTCCAAACAAGATTGCTGCCGGCGGTGTCAGCGGAATCAGCACGATTTTGCAGTCATATGGTTTTGAAGCAGCTTATGTACAGTGGATTATTAATATTCCTTTATTTATTGCCGGTATCATTTTACTCGGCGGAAAATTTGGGCTTAAGACGCTTGCGGGTTCTGTTTTTTTGCCGCTTGTTGTGTTTTTGACAAGAGATATTCAGCCGGTCACCCATCATGAGCTCTTAGCGGCGATTTTTGGCGGCGTCGGTATCGGTGTCGGAATTGGCATTGTGTATTTAGGGAAAGGGTCGACGGGAGGAACGGCCTTGGCTGCGCAGATCATTCATAAGTACTCCGGTCTGTCATTGGGAACGTGCCTTGCCATCATTGACGGATTGATTGTCGTTACGGCTATGATCGTATTTAATATTGAGCAAGGCTTATATGCGATGCTTGGCGTCTTTGTGTCCAGCAAAACAATTGATGTCGTTCAAGTCGGCTTTAATCGTTCAAAAATGGCGCTCATCATTACAAAGCAGGAGCAGGCAGTCAAGGAAGCCGTTTTACAGAAGATTGACAGAGGCGTGACGAGAATTTCCGCGGTCGGCGGATATACTGACGATGACCGTCCGATTTTAATGTGCGTAGTTGGGCAAACTGAATTCACCAAATTGAAACAAATCGTCAAACAGATTGATGAGTCAGCTTTTGTGATTGTGGCGGATGCAAGTGAGGTACTGGGCGAGGGTTTCAAACGCGCTTAAACGAGGTTATAATATGAAAGAGATCGTAAAGGAGTTGTGCTTCTCAACATGAAATCAAAGTTATCGATACTAATGCTTGTATTTGCGCTTTCTGTTCTGTTGGCTGCCTGCGGTTCAAATGATGCAAAAGAAGAGAAGACAGACACCGGCAGCAAGACTGAAGCCTCTGCATCTGAAGGGGAAGAATTATATCAGCAAAGTTGCGTAGGCTGCCACGGCAAGGATTTAGAAGGTATGTCAGGGCCTAATCTCCAAGAGGTAGGAGGCAAATACGACGAAGACAAAATTGAAAGCATTATTAAAAACGGACGCGGCAATATGCCGAAAGGGCTTGTAGATGATAACGAAGCAGCTGTTATTGCCAAATGGCTGTCAGAAAAAAAGTAAGTTGAGAAAATCTTTGCCTCAGTGCAGGCAAGGATTTTTTTATGCCATGACAATTTGAATGAAAAGAAACTGTAATAGTATTATGTCTAAATTTGACGTATAATGAAGTGTGTTGAAAAATGAAACTTTCAGATTTTTCGTCTTTTTACAAATGAATGAGTCATAAATTGTCGAATGCATTCGAAGAGTATGACCGTGTGATAGATAAAATGATATAAAAGATTAGGTGATTTCATGATAGAAATGAAGGAAGTATACAAAGCCTATCAGAATGGCGTAAAAGCGCTCAATGGGGTGTCTGTTGCCATTCATCCGGGCGAGTTTGTTTATGTTGTCGGTCCGAGCGGAGCGGGTAAGTCTACTTTTATTAAAATGATATACAGAGAAGAAAAACCGACAAAAGGACAGATTTTAATTAATCATAAAGATCTTGCTACCATTAAAGAAAAAGAGATTCCTTTTGTGCGCCGTAAAATAGGTGTTGTCTTCCAAGATTTTAAGCTTCTGCCGAAACTTACTGTTTTTGAAAATGTGGCGTTTGCCCTTGAAGTAATTGGAGAACAGCCGTCTGTCATTAAGAAACGGGTGCTTGAAGTGCTTGATCTTGTTCAGCTGAAGCATAAAGCGAGACAATTTCCTGACCAGCTTTCAGGCGGGGAGCAGCAGCGTGTTTCTATTGCCAGATCAATTGTGAACAACCCTGATGTTGTCATTGCTGATGAACCTACAGGAAACCTTGATCCGGATACGTCCTGGGAAGTCATGAAGACGCTCGAGGAAATTAATAACCGCGGGACAACAGTCGTGATGGCGACACATAATAAAGAAATCGTAAACACCATTAAGAAACGTGTCATTGCAATCGAAGATGGTATCATTGTGCGTGATGAGTCAAGAGGGGAGTATGGTTCATATGATTAAAATTCTCGGGCGCCACTTGCGTGAGAGTTTTAAATCTCTCGGGAGAAACACATGGATGACGTTTGCATCCATTAGTGCTGTAACCGTTACGCTGATTTTAGTCGGCGTGTTTTTAGTGATTATGCTGAATTTGAATAACATGGCTTCGAATGCTGAAAAACAAGTCGAAATCAAAGTTTTGGTTGATCTGACTGCAGATCAGAAGGCGCAGGACAAGCTGCAGAACGATATTAAAGAACTAAAGGGCATTCAGAGCGTCAATTTTTCATCAAAAGAAAAAGAGCTTGACCAGCTGGTTGACAGCTTTGGTGACAGCGGAGAATCCCTGACAATGCAGGATCAGGAAAACCCGCTTAATGATGCGTTTGTCATCAAAACGACAGATCCGCATGATACGCCAAACGTGGCCAAAAAGATTGAAAAAATGGATCATGTCTATAAAGTCACTTACGGAAAAGAAGAGGTCAGCCGTTTGTTTAAAGTGGTTGGCGTTTCCCGCAACATCGGAATCGCGTTAATTATCGGCTTGGTATTTACGGCGATGTTCTTAATTTCCAATACCATTAAAATTACAATTTTCGCAAGAAGAAAAGAAATTGAAATCATGAAGCTTGTCGGCGCGACGAACTGGTTTATCCGCTGGCCGTTTTTCCTTGAAGGATTGCTGCTTGGTGTATTCGGCTCAGTGATTCCGATCGCACTGGTGCTGAGCACTTATCAATACGTCATCGGATGGGTCGTTCCGAAAGTTCAAGGATCATTTGTCTCTCTTCTTCCTTATAACCCATTTGTATTCCAAGTTTCGTTAGTGCTGGTTGCAATCGGCGCAGTGATTGGGGTATGGGGAAGTCTGACTTCCATCCGCAAGTTTCTGCGAGTATAAAGAAAAAAAGCTGTCCCGCTTCCGGGGCGGCTTTTCTTTTGCCTTCTTTTTCTTCTATGATTACATGAAATCTCCATCCTTTACATATACTATCTCTAGGTTTTGATAAAGACAGTCTGGCATACAGGAGGAGTATAGGATGAATCAAAAAATAATGGCTGTAATAGCAGCGGGGAGCATGCTCTTCGGAGGCGCCGGTGTATATGCGGGAATGAACCTGCTTGAGATGGATAAGCCCCAGACTGCAGCTGTTCCTGCGACCGCACAAGCTGACTCTGAACGGGATAAGGCCATGGAAAAAATCGAAAAAGCGTATGAGTTAATTTCGAATGAGTACGTAGAAAAAGTTGATAGAGAAAAGCTGCTCGAGGGAGCCATCCAAGGAATGCTGTCAACGCTAAATGATCCTTATTCTGTCTACATGGACAAGCAGACGGCTAAGCAATTTTCTGATTCTCTTGATTCCTCGTTTGAAGGCATCGGAGCTGAGGTTGGTATGGAAGACGGCAAAATTATTATTGTTTCTCCATTTAAGCAATCGCCGGCGGAGAAAGCCGGACTCAAGCCCAATGATGAAATTATCAGCATCAATGGAGAATCAATGGCCGGTAAGGATTTAAACCAAGCTGTACTAAAAATAAGAGGAAAGAAAGGCTCCAGCGTTTCAATGAAGATTCAGCGGCCGGGGACGAAGAAGCAGCTGTCATTCCGGATCAAGAGAGCTGAAATTCCGCTCGAAACGGTTTTTGTTTCAGAGAAAAAAGTGCAAGGGCATTCTGTCGGCCATATCGCCATCTCTACTTTTTCAGAGCATACCGCGGAGGACTTCGCAAAAGCGCTGGGCGACCTTGAGAAAAAAGGAATTGAAGGGCTTGTCATTGATGTACGCGGCAACCCGGGCGGTTATCTGCAAAGTGTAGAAGAAATTCTTAAACACTTCGTCACAAAGGATCAGCCGTATATTCAGATTGCTGAACGTAATGGAGATAAAAAACGTTATTTTTCAACATTGACCCGTAAAAAAGCGTATCCTGTCAATGTGATCACGGATAAAGGGAGCGCCTCCGCATCAGAAATTCTTGCCGGCGCATTAAAAGAAGCGGCCCATTATGATGTTGTAGGCGATACGTCTTTTGGTAAGGGAACGGTTCAGCAGGCTGTTCCGATGGGAGACGGCAGCAACATTAAATTAACCCTTTACAAGTGGCTGACGCCAAAGGGAAATTGGATTCATAAGAAAGGAATTGAGCCGACCATTGCCATTAAGCAGCCTGATTATTTTTCCGCTGGCCCCTTGCAGCTGAAGGAGCCGCTTAAAGCGGATATGAACAATGAGGATGTCAAGCATGCTCAGGTTTTATTAAAAGGTCTCAGCTTTGATCCGGGACGTGAAGATGGCTATTTCAGCAAAGATATGAAAAAAGCGGTTATGGCCTTTCAGGAACAAAATAAGCTGGTTAAAACGGGCGTAATCGACACGCGTACTGCAGAGTCATTAAATCAGCAGATAGAAAAGAAAAAATCCGATGAAAAAAATGATTTGCAGCTCCAAACAGCGCTGAAATCATTATTTGTCAATTAAAGGAGATGGTGTTCCATCTCCTATTTCTTTATACTTAACGAGAAAGTGAATCATAAGTCACATAAAAAATGAGTTTTTAACAAGAAATTAAAAAAATTTTCACAAATAAACATTTATAAAGGACTTGTATTACCCGATATCAATAGAAGAGAGAGACTTTCTAACGAGTTAATATGCATTTAAAATGAAACTTTTGCAAGTTGCCTAGTCTTTGTTTACTTCATACAATATAAGAAGGTTCTAAAAAGAACAGTAATCAGGTTTATGGCAGCTGAACGACAGGTATTTAAAAAGTAACGTTAGCGAGAATGCTTGTTTAGCACTCCAGTACTGCTGCTTATACTGGCCCGTGCTTATCTGTATAAAGAAAATGGGGGTTCACAATTGAAGAGGGCAAGTATTGTGCGTGAAAAAAAATATTATGAATTAGTGGAACAATTAAAAGACAGAACACAAGATGTAACATTTTCGGCTACAAAAGCACTAAGTCTTCTTATGCTGTTCAGCAGGTATTTGGTCAATTACACCAATGTCGAAACAGTAAATGAAATCGATGAAGAGTGTGCCAAACATTATTTTAATTATTTAATGAAAAATCATAAGCGATTAGGAATCAATCTGACAGATATCAAAAGGTCGATGCACCTGATCAGCGGTTTATTGGATGTGGATGTGAACCATTATTTAAAGGATTTTTCACTATCGAATGTCACGCTGTGGATGACGCAAGAGGGATAAACCATCCTGAGGATATCCAAGCCATTTAATATTTGATAGAATATGAGTAACATGTTTGGCTTGAGGCGGTGAAAAAGATAGTGTCTGTTCAATGGGGATTTGAACTGTTAAAAAGTGCGGGCCTGTTCTTCTTACACCCGCTTTTCTGGTTTTTTATCATCATAAGCCTTGCTTTCGGCTATGTGAGAATCAAACGGGAACGAAGAACCTTTCATACAAGAATAGCGGATATTTATGATGATCTAAAATTCACTTATACAAAGGGATTGATTCCCGGACTCCTTTTGTCAGTTGTTTTAGGCGTACTCGGCATCTCGATTCCTCTCGGTGTACTTGCAATTATTGCCGTTATCACTGCGGCGGCAGCGCTCACTCTTCGCGCCAACTGGATGTCTGCTGCATATATCGTCAGTATGAGTATGCTGATAGGTTTTGGACTGCAAATGAATCAAGCTGAACCTTTTCTAGAGAGATTTCCACAAGGGTTTGCGGTCGTTTGGCCGGCTATGGCTGTGTTTTTGGGCTTGTTGGTTATCATTGAAGGAGTAGTAGCTTATCGCTCTGCACATGTGAGAACATCACCGGCACTTGTCGTGAGCAGCCGCGGTTTGCCTATCGGCCAGCAGCTGGCAAACCGGATATGGCTCTTGCCGCTGTTCCTTCTCGTGCCCGGGAACGGATTAGAATCGCACCTCAGCTGGTGGCCAGTGTTTACTGTTCCCGGCGGGTCATTCCATTTTCTATGGATTCCTTATTTTGTCGGGTTTGGGCAACGGGTGCAGGGATCGCTGCCTGAAACGAGCATAAGGATCACAGCGAAACGCATTTGTATTTTGGGCCTTGCCGTCACAGCTCTCGGTGCAGCGAGCTTACTGTGGGCGCCGCTTGCGGGAGCAGCCGTCTGTGCAGCTTTGTTAGGACGTATCTTTCTGTCTATTAAGCAAAGAGCGAACGATAACGCGGCACCGTTTTATTTCTCAAAACGTGATCAAGGCTTAATGGTGCTTGGTATTATACCAAATACGCCAGCTGAGGATCTGGAATTGAAAATTGGGGAAATCATTACGAAAGTTAATGGCATACCCGTTAAGAATGTATCCGATTTTTATGAAGCGCTCCAGCATAACGGTGCGTATGTGAAGCTTGAAATTATCGGTTTGAACGGGGAAATTCGTTTTGATCAGCGAGCTTCTTATGAGGGAGAACATCATGAATTAGGTATCCTTTTCGTAAAGGATGAACGTGAAGACGAAGCAGCCGCTTTGTCTGGGTCGTAAAAGACAGCCCGGCACCGCAAGAAGATGCGGTGCCGGGCTGTTTTGAATTACGCTGAGTTTTTCTCCAACCGTGCCGTTTCATCAGATTTGATGCCTAATGAAACAAAAACGCCAATGATGGACACAGCAAAGAGAATGATAAATAGGGTGTGATATCCCGATACCAGGCCTATTAAGGCTGATGAAATGATGCTTCCGAAATAACGGAAGGTCGAGAAAATTCCGGACGCCGCTCCTGACATGCTAGGATCTACTGTGGCAAGCGATGACACCTGCATGCTGGTCAGTCCGACTCCGGACGCCAGCCCGCCCAGGATAAGAGAGAGCATGAGGAACAAGACGGAATGCGAGCTGCTTAACAGCATAAATAATAAATTGGCTCCAGCCATCATGGCAAATGAAAGAAAAATGATTTTCTTTGCTCCCCATTTGTGATGGAGCTGTGCGCCTGCCCAGTTGCTCGCCGACATAAAGATCGAAAATACAGAAAGCGCCATGCCGCTGTTAGACGTATTAAGCCCAAATTGGTTCGTCATGAATAATGGCATAATCAATAAGATGGCATACATCATTAGATTGCTCAACAAGACTGATAGATTGGCATTTGTAAAGGTTGAGCTTTTAAACAGTGTAAAATCGATGATTGGATGCTGTGTGCGTTTTTCTCTTCTGAAAAAAAGCGGCACAAAAAGAAGTATCAATACACTGTATACCGCATAGCCCCATGAAGCCTCATTTTTCGTCAGCAGGATAATTGAAACGATACTGCCCGCAAGCAAGACAGACCCGATAATATCCAGCGGCGCTTCAGATTTATTTTCTTTATATTGAGGGAACATGATTAATGCCGTAAATAAAGCAATGGCGAGAAACGGGATGTTGACCCAAAAAATCGAATGCCAGCTGAAGCTGTCAATCAGCATAGAGCCGATGAAAGGCCCGAGTGCTGCTCCAAGTCCCGCGCCAAGCCCGAAAAATCCAAATACTTTCGGAAGGCGCTTTTCAGAAACAACGTGACGGATAATGGCAATGCTGTTTGGCGTAAGCAGTGCGCCGCCGACAGCCTGCAATGCCCGAAAGACAATCAGCAGCAGCAGGCTCGGTGAGAGGGCGCAGCCTAGGGATGCGATAAGAAATAGACCGACGCCCCATAAATACATTGTTTTGTTGCCGTACATGTCACCGAGTTTTCCAGCGATCGGCTGTGTGACTGCCATTATGATTAAATAAACGGTAACCACCCAAGTGATGCTTGTGATGGACTCGTTATACGTATGGGATATAGATGAGAGCGCGACCGCGATCATCGTTGAGTTAATGGGAACCAGGATGGCCCCCAATAATAACGAGACGATCAGCGCCCATTCTTTTCTTGAACTCATTGGTATCCTCCTTTTTGTTATGCCAAGGAGTTCATCGAGAGATTCCTTTGACAAATAAAGCAGTGCTATGCTCCAGCATTTTTTCCTGAGGCATTGAAATCACCCGATCTCCTAAATGGAGGCGGTGAATAAAATAACCGAAAATGAGCGACATGAACACGTCCGCATGCTCCGCTTCATTTCCTGTCTGAATAACCCCTTTTTCACCCATTTCTTTGAGATAATCAACCAATAGCTGTTTCATAGATTGGGGATATTCAGTTACGTGGTTGATGACATCCTGAAACATGGCCGGTTCACGAAAGCTGATTTTAATCAAATCTTTTCTATGTTCGAGCTCCTCCAAGAGACAGGTACCGATATGCAGCAGGTCTTTATGCAAATCGCCTTCTGTTTGCTCCAAAATGCGGCTCCTGTTTGGAGAAGGCTGAGAAAGCAAAGCCTCGACTAGCCCCTGTTTGTTTTTAAAATTCCTGAAAATCGTCGCTTCACTGACATTTGCTTTTTCTGCGATTTCTTTTGTAGTCGTTGCGCGATATCCTTTTTTGACGAGCAGCTGCATGGCAGCGTCAAGGATTCTCTTGTTTGTCGGTCTCAATACGTTTCACCTCACGAATATACTGGCAGGACAAGTATACACCTGCCCCGCTTGCATAAGAAAGGGGGGAGAAGGCGTCAGGCCCGGCTGACAACTGTGATTTTGCCGCTGCTCCCGTCAACAGTGATGATGTCTCCGTCTCGAAGTCTTTCTGTTGCAGTGCGTGTGCCGAGAACGGCGGGAATGCCGTATTCGCGAGCGATAATCGCAGCGTGAGACAATATGCCGCCTGTATCTGTAATAATCGCTTTGGCGTCTTGAAACAGGCTGGTCCATAGCGGTGTGGTCATTTTGCAAACGAGCACTTCACCAGAAGCGAATTGAGAAAATTCACTGGCGTCTCGAATGATTTTTACCGGACCTGTGGCGATACCGCTTGATGCTGCGATGCCGAAAATATGATTCTCCGTATTTTTTTCATCCTCAATGACGGCGCCGACAATTTCTTCAGCGATTTTGAGCTGTTCTTTTGTCGGATTGCCGAGGTAGGCAGGGGCTTTGGCAAGCTCATACTCGTGAAAGGCCTGTCTGCGTTTTTCAGCCTTATCTTGCAGGGATACAGGGTGAAGCAGCGCGTTTTCCACTTCATCATCATATAGGAACCAAAGGTCTTCACGATCTTGAATGACACCGTTTTCCGCCAGTAATTCACCTACCTTGAGCAGAAAGACTCTCGTCTTGGCATCCAGCATGGCGTCGATATAAAAATGATGGTCATCCATTATATTTGCAGCGTTCAGCGTCCACTGATAATAACGGTTGAATTCTTCTTGTAAATTGGGATCATCTATGTTTTTCAAGAAGTCATGGTATAATTTCTCTCGTTTTTCTTTCGTTTTCTGAAATTCATTGTCAAAATGATAGCCATTGCGGACGTAATTTTGAATATTGGCCAGAGCAAAATACGGATTTTCTGCCCAGATCTGTTCAATCAGGTCATGGCTCTTTACAGACCTCCACCCGTAATCCTGTAAAAATTCATGGATGTTACTCAGGAAGTGTCTGCCCTCATTAGTTTGTTTCAATTTTTCCTGCAGGTGTTCCGGCTTGGTGTTTTTAAAAATAGACAGCAGATTCGGGTTTTTCTGCACTTCAACGGAAAATAGCCATAGGAGGCGGTCTGTTTCCAATGATTTGTTCATTTTTCCTGTCAGCATTTCGTAAAAATGAGCGGTTTCGGACTCGCCTTGAATGCGCTGGTACATCGCTTGCAATTTGTTTGTCAGAAGCATTTGCGGGAAAACAATATTGAAATGCTCATCATAAGCTGTGAGATAAAAGGCTTTTAACTTCCGAAAAGCATCAAGCGCGCTTTCAGCAGTATGATCAGTTTGTGCGAGCTGATCCAGCGTCTCATAAAATGGAAGGTATGTGTGGTTGATGATGTCATACATACGCTCTGTTAATATCGGAAAAATCTCTTTGCCGCAGTCCTCATCAGGCTGATGCCCGCCTTGGTTTTTGGAGTAAATGTGCCCGCGATAAAGCTTCACTTCTTCTGCAACTGCGCCGAGCGGAAACTTTTGCATGTTTTTCTTCAAGCCGTATTCCATGGCCGGTACAATGATCGAAGAAAATAACGGACTTATCGGACCTTCAATATTTGATTCCATGTTGATCCAGAAATCATTCATGTCAGCGTCTGTTATCATGAAGCTGCGTTCTTCTTCTGACGCTTTTTTGTCCTGTTCAATGGTTGTAATCGGGCGGGCCTGCAAAAGGTATACGTGATGGTCAGCGATTCCGAATTCGATATCGACTGGATATCCGTACAGCTCTTCGGTTTTTTTCGTGATTTCAGCCAGTTCACTCACTTGTTCATCTGTAAGGCAAAAACGGCTCCGCATGTCTTCGCTCGTTGCTCTTTCAGCAATTCCTTCTGCCGCGGACTCCATGTAGATTTCTTTTGCGCCTATTTCTTTCTGAATCTCAAACGAAGATTTATTGACTATAAATGTGTCTGGGGTGACACTCCCTGAAACGATAGCTTCTCCCAAACCATAGCTGGCGCTGATTAATAGCTCTCTATCATCATGGGTAACAGGATTGCGGCTGAAAATTACACCTGATACGTCTGAATCGATCAGGCCTTGAACGACAACTCCCATTAACGGCTCTGCGATCTGGTTGTTCATTTTTTTCTTATAACTGCTGACTCGGCCGGAGAAAAATGAGGCCCAGCATTCTTTCACTTTAGCTAGAAATTCTTCCTCTGTTTTGATATTTAAATAGGTTTCATATTGCCCCGCGAATGAAGCGCCTTCTAAATCTTCCGAGGCAGACGAAGAGCGAACGGCAACGGAGCGATATGATTCTCTTAACTTGTAAAAGGAACTTGTCAGCTCATGTTTCACTTCCTGAGAAAATGTTCCGTCGATGATCTCGTTTTCGATATTTTCGCTAGTCTCATGAAGCTGGTTATCCTCCATAAAACGGGTGAGCGCATTCGTCTGAATGATAAACCCGTCCGGAACAGGAAGCCCGTGTTTGGTCAGTTTAATTAAATTCATGCCTTTTGCGCCAGCCAGCTGGCTGGACGCTTCTGCTTGGCGAAATAAAAAAGAATACATATTTGAAACCCCTCTTTCCTTCCTTTTTTTCTCTCTAGTCTTTTATGACGGAGCCTGTGGTCAAAAAATGATAGTAAACACTATCGCTCAATTGTAGATTTTTAGGAAAATGATGTCAAAAGCAGAAAGTCCTAAATAAAATATCATCAAAAGTGCAGCTTAACTAGTGCTGTCCGCCTATTTATTCTCGGGGGCACTCTTCTATGCCGGCGGGCTTCAATATCAAGCTAAGGCTTACTGCCCTTCATACAAAAGTACCGCAAATGCTTCTGTCAGCCGGGGCAAAGTGCAAAGATGGTGATTGATGTCGCCTGAAAAAGGGTATGGTGTAGAAAGAGGGAACGATTGCACGATTGTCCGATTCTTCATTTTTTACTATAATCAGATCAGATGAAGAATCCCTGAGGAGGGTTTTTGTTGATTACAAAAGCCGTTTTTGCATTGTTTTTCCCTTTTATGCTTGTTGTCCTTTTTTCAAGAGTCACTTTTAATCATTATGTGGCGATCGCCCTGACAGCTGCATTGCTGTTTGCCTCTTATTTAAAAGGCTATACAGAAACGTATTTTATTGTAGGATTGGATGTTGTGTCTCTTGTGGCTGGCGGACTGTACATGGCCAAAAAAACTGCCGAGAAAAAAGAAGAGTAAAACGGACATAATGAATATAACGACGAATTCCTGCTTTTACGTTTTAAAAGCAGGTTTTTTATACATGAAAACAGCTGGGAATAAAAAACCACCGAACTTTAGTTCGTATTTTTAGTGATTTTACATTCCATTGTGTTACTATATCTATAGGAAGATTTCGTTAAAGAAACGGAGGCTTATTTTGTGAAAGATCGCTTTGAGTTAGTCTCGAAATACCAGCCCCAGGGAGATCAGCCGAAAGCCATTGAAAAACTTGTAAAAGGAATTCAGGAGGGCAAGAAGCATCAGACTCTGCTGGGTGCGACAGGAACGGGTAAAACATTTACAGTGTCTAATTTGATTAAAGAAGTCAATAAGCCGACTCTCGTGATTGCCCATAACAAAACCCTTGCCGGACAGCTTTACAGCGAGTTCAAGGAGTTTTTTCCGAACAACGCTGTCGAGTATTTTGTCAGTTATTATGATTATTATCAGCCGGAGGCGTATGTGCCTCAAACGGATACGTTTATAGAAAAAGACGCCAGTATTAATGATGAAATTGATAAACTGAGACACTCCGCCACATCGTCTCTGTTTGAGCGGAGAGATGTGATTATCATCGCGAGTGTATCTTGTATATACGGCCTCGGGTCGCCTGAAGAATACCGGGAAATGGTCGTGTCACTGCGGCCTGAAATGGAAATAGAGCGCAACGAACTGCTTAGAAAACTTGTAGACATCCAATATGCCCGCAATGATATCGACTTCCAGCGCGGGACATTTCGTGTGCGCGGAGATGTAGTGGAAATCTTCCCTGCCTCTCGTGATGAACATTGTATCAGGGTTGAATTTTTCGGTGATGAAATCGAACGGATCAGGGAAGTGGACGCCCTGACAGGAGAAATTCTCGGTGACCGTGATCATGTTGCGATTTTCCCGGCGTCCCACTTCGTAACGCGGGCCGAGAAAATGGAGAAAGCGATTCAAAATATCGAGAAGGAGCTTGAGGAGCGGCTGAAGGTCATGCACGAAAATGGCAAGCTTCTTGAAGCGCAGCGTTTAGAGCAGCGGACAAGATATGATCTTGAGATGATGCGGGAAATGGGTTTCTGCTCCGGTATTGAGAACTATTCAAGACATTTGACGCTTCGGCCTCCGGGTTCAACGCCGTATACGCTTCTTGATTATTTCCCTGACGATTTTATGATCGTGGTAGATGAGTCGCATGTAACGATTCCTCAGGTGCGCGGCATGTTTAATGGGGACCAGGCGCGGAAACAGGTGCTTGTGGATCATGGGTTCCGTCTTCCGTCAGCGCTTGATAACCGTCCGCTCCGTTTTGAAGAGTTTGAAAAGCATATGCACAATATCGTGTATGTATCAGCAACGCCAGGGCCGTATGAGATTGAGCATACGGATGAAATGATTGAACAGATCATCCGTCCGACGGGGCTTCTTGACCCGCTTATTGATGTACGTCCGATTGAAGGCCAGATTGATGACTTGATCGGCGAAATTCAAGCAAGAGTCGAACGGGATGAGCGGGTTCTCGTGACAACCTTGACGAAGAAAATGTCAGAGGACCTGACGGATTATCTGAAGGAAATTGGCATTAAAGTAAATTATCTGCATTCAGAGATTAAGACGCTTGAACGGATTGAAATTATCCGCGATCTGCGCCTTGGGAAGCATGATGTTCTCATCGGCATTAACCTGCTGAGGGAAGGCCTCGATATTCCCGAAGTATCTCTCGTTGCAATTTTGGATGCGGATAAGGAAGGCTTCCTCCGTTCGGAGCGGTCGCTGATCCAGACGATCGGACGGGCAGCGAGGAACTCTGAAGGCCGCGTCATTATGTACGCAGATAAAATAACGAAGTCGATGGAAATTGCGATGAATGAAACAACACGCCGCCGCGAGCAGCAGGAGCGTTTTAACGAAGAGCACGGCATTACGCCGAAAACCATAAATAAAGAAATTCGCGATGTCATTCGTGCCACAGCAGCAGCTGAGGATAAAGTCGAATACAAAACAAAAGCCGCGCCGAAGCTGTCGAAAATGACGAAGAAAGAACGTCAGAAAGTCGTTGAACAGATGGAGCACGAAATGAAAGAAGCCGCCAAGGCGCTTGACTTTGAAAGAGCCGCGGAGCTTCGCGATTTACTTTTAGAGCTAAAAGCGGAAGGATGATGAACACATGGCAATGGATCGGATAGAGGTGAAGGGAGCCAGGGCGCATAACCTGAAAAATATAGATGTAACGATTCCAAGAGATCAGCTTGTCGTTGTTACGGGTTTGTCTGGATCAGGGAAATCCTCCCTGGCCTTTGACACCATATATGCAGAAGGACAGAGACGGTATGTTGAGTCGCTGTCTGCCTATGCCCGCCAGTTTTTAGGGCAAATGGATAAGCCGGATGTTGATGCAATTGAGGGTCTGTCTCCCGCCATCAGCATCGATCAGAAAACAACGAGCCGCAACCCGAGGTCAACTGTCGGTACGGTAACTGAGATTTATGATTATCTGCGTCTTTTGTATGCGAGAGTAGGGAAGCCTCATTGTCCGGAACACGGAATTGAGATTACATCGCAAACCATCGAGCAAATGGTCGACAGAATTCTGGAATACCCGGAACGGACGAAGCTTCAGGTGCTGGCCCCGATTGTCTCTGGCCGGAAAGGCGCTCATGTCAAAGTGCTTGAACAGATTAGAAAACAAGGCTATGTCAGAGTCAGAATTGACGGCGAAATGGCTGAGCTTTCTGATGATATTGAATTAGAAAAGAATAAAAAGCATTCGATTGAGGTTGTCATTGACCGGATTGTGGTGAAAGAAGGCGTGGCGGCCCGTCTGTCAGATTCATTGGAAACGGCGCTCCGTTTAGGTGAAGGACGGGTTATGATTGATGTCATCGGTGAGGAAGAGCTGATGTTTAGTGAGCATCACGCCTGCCCGCACTGCGGATTTTCAATCGGCGAGCTGGAGCCGCGGCTGTTTTCATTTAACAGCCCGTTCGGAGCGTGTCCGACGTGTGACGGTCTCGGAATGAAGCTTGAAGTGGATGCGGATCTCGTCATCCCCAATCAAGATTTGTCATTGAAGGAGAATGCGGTCGCCCCTTGGACACCGATCAGCTCACAATATTATCCGCAGCTGCTTGAGGCGGTCTGCACCCACTACGGCATTGATATGGACGTGCCTGTAAAAGACCTGCCGAAGCAGCAGCTGGATAAAGTGCTGTACGGCAGCGGAGACGACCTGATTTATTTCCGTTATGAAAATGATTTTGGGCAAATACGTGAAGGCGAAATTCAATTTGAAGGCGTATTGCGAAATATTGAAAGACGCTATAAGGAGACAAGCTCCGATTACATTCGTGAACAAATGGAGCAGTATATGTCTCAGAAGTCTTGTCCGACGTGCAAAGGCTATCGGTTAAAGAAAGAGGCGCTTGCCGTACTGATTGACGGACGCCATATCGGAAAAATTACCGAGCTGTCTGTCGGAGACGCGCTTGATTTCTTCAAAGGCCTTACCCTTTCTGAGAAGGATATGCAGATTGCCAATTTGATCTTGCGTGAAATTGTGGAGCGTTTAAGCTTTCTGGACAAAGTCGGCCTTGATTACCTGACACTGAGCAGGGCAGCGGGAACATTGTCCGGGGGAGAGGCGCAGCGTATCAGGCTGGCGACGCAAATCGGTTCGCGCTTATCGGGTGTGCTTTATATTTTAGACGAGCCGTCTATCGGCTTGCATCAGCGTGATAACGACCGCTTGATCAGCGCTTTGAAAAATATGAGAGACCTTGGGAACACGCTGATTGTTGTTGAACACGATGAGGACACGATGATGGCAGCGGATTATTTAATTGATATTGGACCCGGCGCCGGCATTCACGGCGGACAGGTGACATCCGCGGGTACGCCGGATGAAGTGATGGAAGATGCAAACTCATTAACGGGCAGCTATTTATCAGGGAAAAAGTTCATCCGATTGCCTTCTGAAAGAAGAAAGCCGGACGGACGTTTTATTGAGATTAAAGGCGCTACAGAAAACAACCTGAAAAAGGCGAATGCCAAGTTTCCGCTAGGAACATTCACAGCGGTTACAGGGGTTTCCGGCTCAGGAAAGAGCACACTCGTCAATGAAATTTTACACAAGGCGCTGGCGCAAAAGCTCCATAAAGCAAAAGCGAAGCCTGGCAGCCATAAAGAGATTAAAGGCTTGGATCACCTGGACAAAGTCATAGACATTGACCAGGCGCCAATCGGAAGAACGCCGAGATCCAATCCCGCGACATACACCGGTGTGTTTGACGACATTCGCGATGTATTCGCGCAGACAAATGAAGCGAAGGTCCGCGGCTATAAAAAAGGCCGTTTCAGCTTTAACGTGAAGGGCGGCAGATGTGAAGCGTGCCGCGGCGACGGAATTATTAAAATTGAAATGCACTTCCTTCCTGACGTGTACGTTCCATGCGAGGTATGCCACGGCAAACGCTACAACCGGGAAACGCTTGAAGTGACGTACAAAGGAAAAAGCATCTCTGATGTGCTTGATATGACGGTTGAAGACGCTCTTTCTTTCTTTGAAAATATCCCGAAAATCAAGCGTAAGCTCCAAACCCTCTATGATGTTGGGTTAGGTTACATTACGCTCGGACAGCCGGCAACAACCTTGTCGGGTGGAGAAGCGCAGCGCGTGAAGCTTGCGTCTGAGCTGCACAAACGGTCCACAGGGCGAACGCTTTACATTTTAGATGAACCGACGACAGGTCTGCACGTCGACGATATCGCCAGACTCCTTGTCGTGCTTCAGCGATTGGTGGACAACGGAGATACAGTACTCGTCATTGAGCATAATCTTGATATCATTAAGACGGCGGATTATATTGTGGATCTGGGGCCGGAAGGCGGAGCCGGAGGCGGAACCATTGTTGCGTCGGGAACGCCTGAGGAAATCACGGAAGTCGAAGAATCATATACAGGCCGCTATTTGAAGCCTGTTATAGAGCGAGACAAAAAACGCATGAAAACGCTCTTGGAAGCGAAAGAAACGGCTACATCTTAACAATATTCTTTTCAGAGGGAGCTTGTCAGCAAGTCCATGATTGGGCTTAGCAGGCAAGCTTCCTTTATAGTTTAACGAGAAAAGAAAAAAGTTTTGCGATCATTTAGAAGCATTTTTTCAAATGGGTAAAATTTATTCAGGGAAACTCCTAAACATTTACAAAAAACTGCCGTTGATGGTCGTGCAATGTATTCCATATTAAGCAAAAAACCCCTTTGCATGAAGGGATTTTAAGGTATCCTTTGTGAATGATCTACATAACAGCCAGAAGCTTTACTGGAATCACAGTGCGCCAGAAATCGAAGAAAAGGAAGTCTTTGAATTCAAAAACATATACACATGGAGGTATTTTACACATGAGAATTAACCACAATATCGCAGCGCTTAACACACTGAACCGTTTGTCTTCAAACAACAATGCAAGCTCAAAAAACATGGAGAAGCTTTCTTCAGGTCTTCGTATCAACCGCGCGGGAGATGACGCAGCAGGTCTTGCGATCTCTGAAAAAATGAGAGGACAAATCAGAGGTCTTGAAATGGCTTCTAAAAACTCTCAAGACGGAATCTCTCTTATCCAAACAGCTGAGGGTGCATTGACTGAAACTCACTCAATTCTTCAACGTGTTCGTGAACTAGTTGTTCAAGCAGGAAACACTGGTACACAAGACGATACGGATCTTGGTGCGATTCAAGAAGAGATCAGTAACTTAGTTCAAGAAATTGGTGGCGGATCTGACAAGAATGGTATCTCTGACCGTACAGAATTTAATGGTAAGAAATTACTTGACGGTACTTACAGCAAAGATGGAGCAACTCCAAAAGAATTGACTTTCCAAATTGGTGCTAACGGCGCTCAACAATTATCTGTCCACATTGAAGCAATGTCTGCTGACAAACTTGGAACAGACCCAGCAGACCCAACTAAAACCGTTTCGGCTCTGAAAGTAACTGATTTTGCAACAATTGCTGCAGGTGATGCTGGTGGTTTCAATGATCAATTAGATATTGTTGATAATGCCATCACTCAAGTTTCTAACCAACGTTCTAAACTTGGTGCGGTACAAAACCGTCTAGAGCACACAATCAACAACTTGAGCGCTTCTGGTGAAAACTTGACAGCTGCTGAGTCTCGTATCCGTGACGTTGACATGGCGAAAGAGATGAGCGAGTTCACAAAGAACAACATTCTTTCTCAAGCTTCTCAAGCGATGCTTGCTCAAGCGAACCAACAGCCGCAAAACGTACTTCAATTATTACGTTAATTTCTGAACGGCTATCGTTCTTTCTGGTAGTCACAGCTTGCCGGCAGTGTCCATTCTTTGGATATGCCGGCAGGCTTTTTTTGTTATAATCATTGTGTGTCACTTGTTTCTTCAAAATAAAAAAGGCAAGATATTGCCATCTAACCTTTCTTTGTTTCAGTTATAATCATTTGCAGCTTTTTCTGACATTACAACGTCTTCTTATACAACTGCCTGCTTACACTCATTAAATCTTGAACAATATGCGTATTGCTGCTGTCGAGCAGCACTTTTATATATTGAATATCGTGAGAGATCGGAAGGGGTCCGTGAATCTGTTCAAGCTCAGCGATCATTTCACGATTCATTCGTTTTTGTTCATGAATCAGCTTTAACACCGATTCTTGTGTTACTGTATAGTCACTGGGATCTCTATCCATTGCTTGTCCAGCCTCCTTGATTGCCGTAAGCTTTTTACATATTGTAATCGGTACAGCTCTAAGATTCTACTTCTAAAACTTTTTAAAATCCAATTTCCGTAAATCGGAGCATGTCTAAAGAATGAATGTGAAACCTTAAGAGGTTTTAAACGTATGAATAAGTAAAACGTCCCTGACCTTTTGTCATGGGTAATTCACTATAGGAGTGTGGAATGAATTGAACCGTAATCAAGCTATTATTGCATCACTTTGTTATTTCAGTGTGTTCATCGCGCCGATCATTGTGCCGATTGTCGCTTATTTTGTTGTAGATGAGAGAGAAACAAAACGTCATGCGATACGTTCGCTTATTTCTCACATCGTTCCTTTTGCCGGCTGGCTGGTCCTTTTTATCGCTTTTCTGGGCGGAGCCATTGCGTTTGATGGAGACAGCCTGCTGCCTGTATTTGTGATTATTGGGGGAGCGGTGATTTATTTCTTAGTTGTCATTGGCATTATGATTTGGAATGTGATTCAGGGTATTAAGGTGCTGCGCGCAGCATAAGTAGACAATGGGGAGGAGATCGCAATGAAGCAAGAAAAGGAACGAATCCTTAAGCTTGTGGAAGAAGGGAAACTGACAGCACAAGAGGCTTTGACACTGATTGAAAAGCTTGACAGCGACTACAAGGAAAAAGAAGAAAAAATCACAGCGCTCTCAGTTTATGTACATGATGAGGAAGAGCCGTTTACAGCAGCAAAAAAAGAAAGCGGCAAGCCGTCTTTAGGAGCCAAGCTGTTTGACTGGATTGATTCTGCGGTGAAAAAGGTCAAGGAAGTTGACCTTGATTTGAACTTTGGCCATGCGTATGATGTTCAGCACATTTTTCAATTTAAAGATACTGCCCTTTCCAGTGTTGACTTGCAAATCGCCAACGGCAGTGTGAATATCGTTCCTTGGGATGATGAGGATATCAGAGCGGAATGTCAGGCGAAGGTATATCGCGTTGACAGCCAGGATGCGGCGAGACATGCATTTCTTCAGCATATTGAATGTGAAATCAAAGGAAATAAATTTTTTATCCGTACTGAGAAGAAAACGATGAAAACCAATGTGACTTTATATATTCCTCAGAAGGAGTATGATAAGATTCGGGTGAAGCTGTTTAATGGTCCTGTCAGAGGGGAACATTTACATGTAAAAGAGTTCTCGGCGAAAACGACAAACGGCGTGCTGTCGTTCTCGCATTTAACAGCTGAAAAAGCCACAGCGGAAACGGCCAACGGGCAAATTAAGCTTGCAAGCCACAACTGCGGCACGATAGAAGCGGAAACCATTAACGGATTGATCGATCTCCGCGGGAGAAGCGAATCGATTGACGTTCAAAGCTTTAACGGAAATATTGCGATGAACGTAACAGAATCAGACTGCCGCTCTATTTATGCAAAAACGACGACTGGAAATGTGGAGCTTGCGATTCCGGACGATCTTGCCGTGAAGGCAGAGCTGAAAAGCAATCTTGGTTCGCTGTCTCATGAATTAATGGATGTTGAGATGCTGAAAGAAAAAAATGATACCATTCAAAAAGAAATGATGTTCACTTCAAATCAGGCACATGATCAAAACATCACCGTCTTCTCAGAATCATTAACAGGCGCCATCAAACTAAAGTACTCACAGAGGTGATCGAATGAATAGGCTTTATCGTTCAGAGAAAAACAAAAAAATGGCCGGTGTCATCGGCGGTCTCGCGGAATATTTCAATTGGGACGCATCACTCCTCAGAGTCATAACTGTCATTTTAGCGGTTGTGACAAGTGTTTTCCCTGTTTTGCTGATATATATCATTTGGATTTTTATCGTCCCGTCAGAAAGGGAAATGAAATGACATGATAAAATGGGCAGTCAGCATTTTAGTCAATGCATTGTTATTAATCGTCATTGATGGATACATTGACTCCATCCACGTCAGCAGCATCGGGGCAGCGGTCATCGCCAGCCTCATATTATCGGTCTTAAACGTGCTGATTAAACCGCTGTTGATTATTTTCACACTGCCAGTCACCATGGTGACGTTTGGTCTCTTCTTGTTTGTGATTAACGCCATTACGCTTATGATGACCGCGTCCATTATGGGTGACAGTTTTCAAATTGGCGGCTTCGGCACAGCGATATGGGCATCCGTTATCCTATCGGTGTTCCATTTGCTGATTCAAAAAGGGATTTTAGAACCTCTGCAAAAGAAATAAAAAAAGCTGCCATCAAAGGGCAGCTTTTTACATGTGGTGTTTTTTTTGCTTCATGCGCTTCTGCGGCGGATACAGTTGCGGCAGAAGGCAAAAGCTCAATGCGGCAAATATAAGGCCTAAGAGGCCAAACGACATGGCAGACGGCATCATTGTGAGCAGATAAGCAGATATCATCGGACCTGCCGCCATGCCTGTGTATCTGATAAAGTTAAACATTCCGATGGCGCTCCCTCTGTTGTGTTCAAATTCATTGGTGATCATTGTGGAGTACAAGGGAGGGATGACCCCCATTGAGATGCCAAACAATGCCAGTGTGAGTGCCATGAGAATGAGAGAAACGGAATGTGTAACGGCGAACAAAATGATACTGCAGGCCGCTATTACATTGCTGCCGATAAACAAGGTGTTCAGCGTGACTTTTGCCTGTATTCTTTTAAACAGAAACGTACCTGCGATTGTACTTAAGGCCAGTGGCAAATACAACAGCCCTGCTATGCTCACATCAATATGATAATGCTTCGTCAGTAAAATCGGGAGGTAGACGATCACCGCAAAATAAATGAAAAAGAGGACAAAGCTTAAGGTTAAAATGACGTTTCCTGTTCGGTTTGTAAATATTGATTTGTAATGGGTAAAAACAGTGCCCTTAGTTTGCTGCTTAGAACCAGCGGGAGAATCTTTGGGAAAGATCATGCTGTTTGCCGCCAGCATAATGACAGAGATGGCCGTAAGCATCCAAAAGATCCCTTCGTACCCGGCTGCTCCGCCGATCAATCCCCCGAGGACAGGTGCGATAGCCGGCGCGGCGGAAAGGAGCATTTGATACGTTCCCATGGCACTTCCGCGTTCCCTGCCTGTAAAAAGCTGTCCGATCGTTGTGGCAGCAATAAGAGGCAGTGCTGCGGACCCGGCTGCCTGTATCATTCTGAATATCAGAAACAAAGTAAAGTCAGTGGTCACCGCACAGCCGATGCTGGCGGCTGCCGTTGCCAGAATACCGGCAATCAATACAAACCGCGCGCCTTTAAAATCGATGATAGTCCCTAATATAATTTGCATAATCGCTGTCACAATCATAAAGACTGAGACTGACAGATTAACCATTGCTGCGGAAACGTGGAACGATTCTTTAATAATCGGGATAATAGGTGAATAAATGTTTTGGCTTAAAGACGCAAAAAATGCGCTGAAGCAAACAATATATAAGATCAATACTGCCTTTGATTTCGTTTGAGCCACTGTGTACACCGCCTTTTTGTTTACTTTACAGGTTTGTCCGGAGTCTCGTTGGTTTGTTCTGCTTCAAGTGAAGACGTCAGGTTCTCTAAAAATTTCAATACAGCATTTTGCTCATCTTGTGAGAATGAATCGAGGAATTGGTAAAAAGCCAGTTCCTTTTTTTTATGCAGTTTCTCATGCAAGTCGAAAATCCGTCTGCCTTTACGAGTTAACTTGAAATACACTTCTTTCTTGTTATCTGTCAGCTGATAGCTGTTAATGAATTCTTCCTTAATCAGTTTTGTGCTGATTTTCGTTACATTTGCCTTCGATAAATTCATTTTTCTGGCGATTCCTGCGTTGTTAATGGGTTCATGCCGGCCGATACAGTCAATGACATGAATGCTTGTCATGTTTTTAGGAACATCCATCACATCCTTTTCTGCGGCCTCCTTAAAAAACTGCTGAAGTGAAGTGTTCGCTTTTTGTTCATTAAGGTGCAACAGCCTCACGTATATGTCGTATATCATCTGCTTTGTCAAATTAGACATAGGCAACCTTCTTTCTTAGAAATTATAGTTTACAAAGAAATAATAATAATATTGTTTACTGGTGAACGATTCAATTTTATCTTTTCTTGTTTTCGTTGTCAATTGCTGGTGTTTAAACTTTATTTGCTGTTAGTCATGCTGAATATAAGTGTAAAAAGTGTGTGAAAAATGTGACATTAACATTTATTTTCAATTGTTTGGGTACTGATTGTATTGACGTAAGGAAAAATAAGGGATAAAATAACTAATGTTTACTAGTAAACATTTATTAGGCGTACATTGTAATGAATCCAAAAAGAAGTTGAAATCTGAACAAAATTCACTTTGAAACTTTAAGTGCTGCCTGCCATTCGTCTTGTTCAGTTGTACCAGTTGTTCCATCCCATGTTTGAGGGTGAAGACTTAAAGCGGGATAAGTTTTTTAGGGGTGAATGAGATGACTGAAATGTTGACGGAAAAAAAGCCTGTGTATTTTACTGCTGAGTCTCTGACACAAAACTGCAGAGAAATATTTGAACGGCGCCGGCATGTTTTAGTGGGTATCAGCCCGTTTAACAGCAGATTTTCTGAGGATTATATTTACAGATTGATTGGTTGGGCAACCGCTGAATTTAAGAGTGTTTCTGTTTTGCTTGCGGGGCATGAGGCGGCTAATCTTCTTGAAGCGCTCGGAACTCCCAGAGGCAAGGCGGAACGAAAAGTAAGGAAAGAGGTATCGCGAAACAGAAGGTTTGCAGAAAGGGCTCTTGCAGCTCATGGCGGGGACCCGAAGGCGATTCATACATTTTCTGATTTCACGGAAAACAAAGCCTACCAGCTGATGAGACAAGAAGTTGAACATGCGTTTTTTGAACAGCCTCATTTTCGGCAGGCTTGTTTGGACATGTCTCGTGAGGCGATGATCGGGCGTGCGCGCGGCATCAGCTTGATGATGGAAGAAGTCAGTGAGGATATGCTGAATCTTGCTGTGGAATATGTCATAGCAGAGATGCCGTTTTTTATTGGCGCACCGGATGTTTTAGAGGTGGAAGAGACGCTCCTTGCTTATCATCGTCCGTGGAAGCTGGGTGAGCAGATCAGTAATCATGAATTTTTTATTCGTATGCGGCCGAACCAAGGATATCTCATTGTGCAGGAAATGGAGCAGATGCTTTCTGAATCACGGATCACATCTGAAGGATGATAGGGGGAGTAAACATGAGTCAATCCATTAAATTGTTTAGTGTGCTTTCTGATCAATTTCAAGAAAATCCATATGCTTATTTTTCACAGCTGCGGGAGGAAGATCCTGTTCATTATGAAGAGTCGATAGACAGCTATTTTATCAGCCGCTATCACGATGTCCGCTATATCCTTCAGCATCCGGATATCTTTACGACAAAATCACTTGTTGAGCGTGCTGAACCGGTCATGCGCGGCCCTGTGCTCGCCCAAATGCATGGAAAAGAACACTCCGCAAAAAGAAGAATTGTAGTGAGAAGCTTTGTCGGGGACGCATTGGATCATCTATCTCCATTGATTAAACAAAATGCAGAAACCTTGTTAGCTCCTTATCTTGAAAAAGGGAGAATCGATCTCGTCAATGATTTTGGAAAGACGTTTGCGGTGTGTGTCACGATGGACATGCTCGGGCTGGATAAAAGAGATCATGAAAAAATCGCCGAGTGGCACAGCGGAGTTGCCGATTTTATTACGAGTATCTCTCAGACTCCTGAAGCGCGGGCGCATTCTTTATGGTGCAGCGAACAGCTTTCCCAATACTTGATGCCTGTCATCGAAGAACGCCGCCTCAATCCGGGATCAGATTTAATTTCTATCCTATGTACTTCTGAATATGAAGGCATGGCGATGTCGGACAAGGATATACTGGCCCTGATTCTCAATGTGCTGTTAGCGGCAACGGAACCGGCGGATAAGACGCTGGCGCTGATGATCTATCATTTGCTCAACAATCCTGAGCAGATGAATGATGTTTTGGCTGACCGTTCGTTAGTGTCAAGAGCCATTGCGGAGACGTTGCGTTATAAACCGCCGGTTCAGCTGATTCCGCGGCAGCTGTCCCAAGATACGGCGGTCGGCGGTATAGAAATCAAAAAAGATACGATTGTTTTTTGTATGATCGGAGCAGCTAACCGGGACCCTGAAGCGTTTGAACATCCTGACGTATTTAATATTCATCGGGAAGACCTCGGTATCAAGAGCGCTTTTAGCGGCGCCGCCCGGCATCTTGCTTTCGGATCCGGCATCCATAACTGTGTAGGAGCAGCTTTTGCCAAAACCGAAATCGAGATTGTAGCCAATATTGTACTGGATAACATGCGGAATATCCGATTAGAGGAAGGTTTTCGTTATGCTGAGTCCGGTTTGTATACACGCGGACCCGTTTCACTTCATATTACGTTTGACAGAGTTTAATAAGATTCAAAGGTCTCTCCCATGCGGGCGAGGCTTTTTTACATATGTTTTACCCATAAGTTGAAAAACGCAGTCACTGTTTTTAAATCATCAATCGAAAATTCATTGAAGAGCCGCTTGTACTGCTCCTTAGCTTTTTCATGAAGCTGTTCGTGGAATGCCGCCAGTTCTCTGCCGCTTTCAGTTAACGTATAAAAAGTTTCTTTTTTATTGCCGGGCTTTTTTTTCACTGTAACAATATTGTGTTTCAACAAAGCTTGAACCGCTTTTGAAACAGCTGCTTTTGAGATATGTAAGCGGGATGCCAGAAAGCTGTTATTCACATTTTGGCTGGTGTGTATGCAGGAAACAATATGAAGCTGGGTCAATGTCCAGTCTTTTTTGAGGTGACCAAGATGTTCTGAGGACATATCGCTGGACGGTATTTGCACCTTTTGCAAGACGTGTTTATCCCTTTTAAATGCGAATTGTTGTATCGCTTGAAATAATTCATCATGAATGCTGTTGTTCATCAATCTGCCTCTCTGATTTAATTGTTAACTGGTTAACTATTCTTAGTTTACTGGGTAATAGTGGGATTTTCAAGAGGCAGATGCTTTTTTGTTCTTTTTGCACAAAAATGAACTCATAAGCTTCCCTGTTCAGACGCAAAATACATGAAAAGGGAGGTGCTTTGATGAGGAAATACACAGTTATCGCTTCTTTATTCTTGTCTTTTCTTTCAGTTTTGTCTGGCGGCCATCATGAACCGAAAGTTTTCCCTGTTACAAAACAGGAACCATTCCAAACGCCTCATTACATACCCTTGCTTGAAAATCCTCCTCAAATCGATGTGAAAGCTGAAATGAAAAGCAATCTGATGATTGAGGCTCAAGTGCGTGACAATGAGTATCAAGCATTTTCTGCCTTTCTTTTTTATAAACAAAGTAATGAGCTGGGCTACAAAATGGTGCCGATGGACCCGACACCCGGAGCGATTCACAAGTTTTTGGCGCAAATTCCAAAACGATTGATTTGGAACAGCGAGCTTGAGTATTACATTGTGATTTCGAATGGGAAGCAGCGGGCCGAGTCGGGGACGAAAAAACTGAAGCTTGAAGGCTATCAAGCGGATCTTGCCCATATTCCGGAGCTTCTGATCACAGAGCTGGCGGTTGATACGAAGAATACGGGACGTACAGATGGTTATGAATTTATTGAGATTTACAATACGACTGACAGAACGATTGATTTTAAAGACTATCACATCCGTTACCGCTATCCGAAAGAAGGGCCTGATTCGGATCTGGTTTGGAGACCTGAAGAAAGGATCACGATTCCATCCGGCGAAACGTTTGTGGTTTGGCTGAAGCCTGCCGGTCATCCAGAATTGACGGCGGGGGATTTCAATCGATATTACCAGACACAATTAACGGAAGGGAAAAATCTGGCGGTGATAGAAGAGACAGAGGGCATGGCCAATACCAGGCCGCGGGCAGTTGTGATATCAACGAATACAGGAAAAGATATCTCGGTTGCGCATTATCGGAAACATGCGCTTCGCCGGCTCTCATCTGTGCTTTACAAATATCCGCTTGACGGAACCGCAGAACTTCTCAATATTTCAATCGGAGAAAAGAATCCGTCTCCGGGAACCGTATTACAGGCGCAGGTGCCTGAGCAGAAACGAAAAATCAAGCATGATAAAGAAAAGCCGGTTATTGAGGATTTGACTGACCGTAAGCCTGTCCGTCCTGCTGAAAGCATTGAGCTGCGGGCTGACATTCGGGACCGCAATCTTGTGAAAACCGCGGCCTTTTACTATCGGACAGATGAAAATAAACCGTTTAAGCGCATTCTCGCTGAAAAAGACCGCAACGACAATCTCTACCATTATATTGTGTATTCGCCTGAACTGATCGGGAAGGATCAGCTTGAGTATTACGTGGCGGCGGGGGACGGGAGCAATGAAGCGAAAACGCCGGTCAAAATGATTGATATTAAACAAACAAGCAAATCGCACGGTTTGCGTATGAACATTGAAAACAGAGACACGCTGTCGGGAACCCACTTCCTCAAAGCGACAACAGACGGGCACACTGACAGCATTAAGCTATGGATTGACGGAAAAAAACAAGTGCCAGAGCCTGCTATGGAAAAAGAAGTGTATTTTGCGTTCGATACGAGAAAAACAAATCTCTACTTTAAAAACGCAGTCACAATGGAAGGCAAAGTGCTAAAGGTGTTTGATGATACGACAAATCAATACCGCACCTATTCTGTTCCATTGCCAGAAACGCTGCTTCGGAAAGGAAAGCAGCTGCAGCGTATTACCATACGTTCAGGTTCGAAGGTGTCTCCATTTGATACGGCTGAAAACCGTGATGATTTCTTAGTCAAAAACGCCCGATTGGTGTTATCGGATGGGACGGTTATCAGGGATCCGAGGGTTTCTCCCGAGAAGGAACTCTTTATTGGGGATAATCAGCGCTCGAAAAAAAGCTGGCAATTTCAATTCAATCTGCCTGACAGCCTGTTTACGTCACAGCTGCTGGAGTGGGATACATCAAAACTTTCTGAAGGCGCTCACCATATTCAAGCAAGCGACGGCAAGGAAAATGTAAGTTTGGTTGTACGGGTGGATAATTCAGGGCCTCACATTGAGCCGAATGTCACCGAGGGACAAACGTATAAAGGAAATCTTATCTTGCAGGCGGATATGTATGATAAATGGAGCAAAATTGAGGAAGCGGAGGCGTCTTTAGATGGTGATAGCATTACACTCCCATACCATACGTCATCTTCTGAACTTTCGCCGGGAAAACATTCTCTAAAAGTGACAGCAACGGACCTCGCGGGCAATAAAACTGTCATAGAGCGGACGTTTAAAACAGAACGGGAGCATCCGGATCAGCCGGAGGTCATAGACAGCGAAGCCGATACACATAGGGCAAAGCTTTCTGTACGGGTGAAGGACCCGACGAATGACGCCATGAATGTCGCTTTTTATAGAGGATTTCAATATACAGCGCGAAACAATGTGAAAATATTCAAGCACGCGTCACTGACTGAACCGCCGAAAAGCTTTGTGCCGGAAAGTGAGACCCCGTTTACGAATCAAGAATTGGAGCGGGTATCAGCCGCTGACGGAAAAACAGTATCGACAGAAAAGAAGGAGCTTTTCCCTTATCATCGCTTTGAAGTGACGGTTGATCCGTCAGTTGATGAGAATGACTTGGCGGAAGCGGTCTGGCAGGGGAGTTCTTTATCGGGGAGAAAGGTGACGATGTATGCTTGGAATTATCGGACAAACGAGTGGCAGACGGTTGACAGCTGCGTTGCCAAGGATGACAAACCGTTTACGCTGAAGGCGTCTGTGATCGTCTCAGATTTTGTACGACAGTCGAAGATGAATGTGATTGTCCAGGATGAAATTCCTCCAGCGAAGGATATGTATACATTTGTCTGGATGTCTGATACACAGTATTACGCCGAAAGCTATCCGCATATTTTTGATAAACAGACCGCATGGATCAAAAATAATCAAAAGCGACTCAATGTCAAATATGTGTTTCACACGGGTGATATAGTAGATGATTCTGCCGATATCAGACAGTGGAAAAACGCTGATCGGTCAATGTCTGTTCTGGATAAGAACGGAATTCCATACGGCGTGCTGGCTGGTAACCACGATGTCGGGCATAAGGACGGCTCATACAGGGCATTTGGCAAATACTTTGGCAGCCACCGTTTTGATAAAAAATTGCATTATGGCGATTCCTATAAAAATAACCGCGGACATTATGACTTGATTTCGAGCAACGGCAATGATTATATCATGCTGTACATGGGGTGGGGCATTACCGATGAAGACATCGCGTGGATGAATCAGGTACTGAAGAAGCACCCTGACCGGATGGCTGTGTTAGCTTTTCATGAGTATTTGCTGGTCAGCGGAAACAGAAGCCCGATCGGAGAGAAAATATTCAAAAAAGTGGTTAAGCCGAATCCGAATGTCGTGATGGTGTTGAGCGGGCATTATCATAGTGCGATGAGAAAAACTGATGAGCTTGATGATGATGGTGATGGAAAGCCGGATCGCCTCGTGCATCAAATGCTGGCCGATTATCAGGGCGGACCGGAAGGCGGACAAGGATATTTACGTTTGCTGCAATTTGACCAGGCGAATGATATGGTGCATGTGTCGACGTACTCTCCGTATTTACATGATAAGAACTACTATGATACGGATACCTACGGAAACAAGGATGAGTTTTCTCTTTCGCTTGATTTGAAGCCGAGGATCAAAAAGGTGGAAACCGATTATTTTGAATGTAATGTATATACCAATGAAGAGCTCGGAAAACGGGAGCAAGTGAAGAGCGGGGATACTGCTGAGTTCCGCTGGGATCATCTTGAGCCGCACTCTGTTTATTATTGGTACACCATTGTGGAAGACAGTTTTAACGGCAAAACGAAATCACCGATCTGGAAGTTCAAGACGAAAAAAGAGACCTATCGTCCCGCGCCAGACCAGTTTGATTTACGCCATGTCTCCAATCCTTAAAAAGGATTGGAGATTTTTTTATGAAAGCCGATCCATGTAATGGACAAATGTATAACGGTCGCCCCTGTATACAGATTTTGCATGTTCAAAAGCAGTTCCGTTCTGTAAATACGTTGTTCGTTTGATTAAGAGGACAGGCGCCCCCTTTTGAATGCCGAGAATGCTTGCTTCATCCGATGTTGCAGCGCTTGGTTCAAGCTCCTGTTTTGCGCGGGAAATCGGTATGCGGTTGTACTTTTCAATATGCTTGTAAATTGACGACTGAAAATGCGATTCGTTTAACTCACCCGCAAGCTCAAACGGAATATGCGAGGATTCAATCGCCATCGGAATATCATTTGCCAGCCGCACCCGAGTGATTTTATGGATAAGGGAGGGGTGCCCGCAGCCTAATATAGCGGCGAGCTCCTCCGTTGAATCAATAAGCTGATAATGAAGGAGCCTGCTGCCGGGTGTCATCCCGCGGCTTTTCATATCCTCGGTAAAGCTTGTCAGACCTTGTAGTGCTTGTTCCATTTTTGGCTTGCTGACAAAGGTGCCCCGGCCTTTGAGGCGATAGAGAAAGCCTTCATTGACTAAATTAGAAAGCGCCTGTCGAACCGTCATCCGGCTGATTCCAAATTGTTCGGCATATTCACGCTCGGAGGGAAGAGGCATATCCGGCTGCAGCTCTCCGCTCTTCATTTGGGCTTTTAATTGCTCCATAATTTGATAATAAATCGGAATGGGCGATTGTTTATCGATATTCATAAGTCAGCATGTTCCTTTCAAGATCTTAATGCCGCTGCTTCACGATCTATTAAAACCGTAACATCAGAATGCAGGTGCAAAGCAGATGCGGGGAAATCTTCGCTTATGTCTCCTTCTAACAGCTTTTTCACGGCAGCTGCCTTGCTTTTGCCGGAAATAAGCAGCAGAATGCGTTTGCTTGAGAGAATCGTCTGTATGCCCATTGTGAGCGCTTTTTTCGGCACACTGTCTATTGAAGAAAAATATCTGGCATTCGCCCGACGGGTTTGTTCATTTAATGTCACAATGTGTGTTCGCGACTTGAAAGGCGTTCCCGGTTCGTTAAAGCCGATATGTCCGTTCCGGCCGATGCCGAGAAGCTGAATGTCAGTGCCGCCGAGAGATTCGATTAATTGTTCGTACCGCCCGCATTCGGCTTCCAGATCGTCTGCATTTCCATTGGGAATAAAATGCCGGCTTGGCTGACTGTCAATATGCTGAAAAAAACGATGATTCATATAGAAGTGATAGCTGTTCGGGTCATCACTTGAAAGTCCGGCGTATTCATCCAAATTAACCGTAGTGACGTTTTGAAATGAGAGGTTCTCAGTTTGGTGCAGGCGGATCAGCTCGCGATACGTGCCTTCGGGTGTGCCGCCTGTCGCTAAACCGAGAACGGCGCCAGGTTTTTCCGTGATCGTGTCTGCCGTTATTTTGGCTGCTTTTTGGCTTAGCTCTTCATATGTTTGACATTCCATTAGTTTCATATCTGGTCAGCCTCCTTGGATATAAATGCAATGTTTCCGCGGCAGATGGTGAGAATGACCTCGCAATCGCTGCTGACAACCACAAGATCCGCATCTTTTCCCTCTGTCACACTGCCTTTACGGTCAAAGATGCCCAGCTGTTTGGCCGCGTTTGCAGAAGTTATATTAGCTATATCCGTCCAAGAACAATTTGTAAACTCACGCATATGCCGTGCGCCTTCGTTCATTTTGAGGATTGAACCGGCAAGTGTTCCGTCTGAAAGAAGAGCTGTTTTTCCTCTTACCGTCACACTTTGGCCGCCGAACTCATATACACCGTCTTTCAGGCCTTTCGCCCTCATTGAATCAGTAATTAAAATGAGCTTGCTGCTGCCTTTTGCCAAAAAAGCCAGCTTTGCCGCTAAAGGATGGGAGTGGATGCCGTCGGCAATAAGCTCTGTCACAAACCCATCATGGGCAAGCGCCGTTCCGATCACTCCGGGCTCTCGGTGATGAAACGGGCTCATCGCGTTGTAAAGATGAGTCATATGGCGCGCGCCTGCTTTCGCAGCCTCCGACAGTAATGCGGAGTCGGCATCTGTGTGCCCCATAGACGCGATAATCGATTCGTCTTTCAAATAGCGGATCAGTTCAAAATGCCGATCCTCTTCAGGCGCAAGTGTGACAATTTTGATCAGTCCGCCCGCCTCCTGCTGCCACTTTTTGAAAAGGGCAACATCCGTAGGCCTGATCCATTCCTTTGGCTGCGCTCCGGCTCTTTTAGGTGAAACAAAGGGTCCCTCTAAATGAATGCCGAGTAGTTCCGCACCTAATAAAGAGGATTCTTCAGCTGCTTTCCAATCTCTTGCATTCACCAAAGCTCGAGATATGTGCCCGTGTTCCTGGGTAATGGTTGTTGCTAAAAAGCTCGTCGTTCCTTCTTCGGGCAGTCTCGACGACATGGTGTCGAGGGCGGATAAGTTTGCATCCATCGTATCTGCGCCATAGCCGCCGTGAATATGAATGTCAATCATGCCGGGAAGCAAAACGGAATCTGCCGGTGCTTGAATCTCTTTTGAATAAGACTCTTTAGGCCGTTCTGTTGTGACTGTGCTGATCTTTCCGTCATTGATTCCGACATAGCCTTTTTTGATTCCTTCATTTTCTGTCACGATCGCGACGTCTTTGATAAGAAGACTTTCTGCCATAGGTCATCCGCCTTTCTGGAATATGAATACACTTATTTTACTCCTTTTCAGACTAGTGATCTAGACCAGCTGAGGTGTTTTCCTGTCTTTTATAAAATCTGTTTTGGGTTCAAGCCCGAAAGTGATAAAATGAAAGTATTGTGAGCAAGCTCGGGGCAGCCCGGAACAGGAGGAACAGATCGTGGCAAAAGTTCGCACAAAAGACGTAATGGAACAGTTCAATTTGGAACTAATCAGCGGAGAAGAAGGGGTTAACCGCCCGATTACCATGAGTGACTTATCAAGACCAGGCATTGAAATTGCCGGATATTTTACATATTACCCGAGAGAACGCGTGCAGCTTCTCGGAAAAACAGAGCTTTCTTTCTTTGAGCAGCTGCCGGAAGAGGATAAAAAGCAGCGAATGGAATCTCTGTGTACGGATGTAACACCAGCTATTATTCTTTCTAGAGATATGCCTATCCCGCAGGAGCTGATTGACGCTTCCGAGAAAAACGGTGTGCCTGTCCTCAGATCGCCTCTGAAAACGACTAGGCTGTCAAGCCGTTTAACCAACTTTCTAGAGAGCCGGCTGGCGCCTACCACGGCGATTCATGGCGTTCTTGTTGATATATACGGTGTCGGCGTGCTGATCACAGGAAAAAGCGGTGTCGGGAAAAGTGAAACCGCGCTGGAGCTTGTGAAAAGGGGACATCGCCTCGTTGCCGATGATTGCGTTGAAATTCGGCAGGAGGATCAGGATACCCTTGTCGGAAACGCTCCGGAATTAATTGAGCATCTTCTGGAAATCAGGGGGCTCGGCATTATCAACGTGATGACGCTGTTTGGTGCCGGCGCTGTCAGAAGCAATAAACGAATCACGATTGTCATGAATCTTGAACTCTGGGAGCAGGGCAAGCAATACGACCGTCTCGGACTTGAGGAAGAAACCATGAAAATCATTGATACGGAAGTGACAAAACTGACGATTCCCGTCCGTCCGGGCCGAAATCTCGCAGTCATTATTGAAGTGGCAGCAATGAACTTCAGATTGAAACGGATGGGTCTGAATGCCGCTGAGCAATTTACCACTAAGCTGGCGGACGTCATTGAAGACGGTGAACAAGACGAATAGGAGTTGGCGTTAAATGAATGAAGCGATAGAACCACTCAATCCAATAGCTTTTCAGCTGGGGCCGTTAGCCGTCCATTGGTACGGAATCATTATCGGTCTCGGTGCTTTGCTTGGACTTTGGATTGCGATGAGGGAAAGTGAGAAACTGGGGCTGCAGAAAGATACGTTTATCGATCTTGTCCTGTTTGCCATTCCGATTGCGATTATTTGTGCCCGAATTTATTACGTTGCATTTGAATGGGATTATTATGCGGCTCATCCGGGAGAAATCATTAAGATTTGGAAGGGCGGCATTGCCATTCACGGCGGGTTAATCGGGGCCATTTTAACAGGTTATGTGTTTTCAAGAGTAAAAAATCTTTCGTTCTGGAAGCTTGCGGATATTGCCGCGCCAAGCATTTTACTCGGACAGGCGATCGGCCGCTGGGGAAACTTCATGAATCAGGAAGCACACGGCGAGGCAGTCAGCAGAGCCTTTTTGGAAAACCTGCATCTGCCTGACTTTATCATCAATCAAATGTATATCGACGGACAATATTATCACCCTACTTTTTTATATGAATCACTATGGAGCTTAGTCGGCGTCATTGTTTTGCTGTTCCTGCGCAAAGCCAACTTGCGGAGAGGCGAGATGTTCTTGATTTATATCATCTGGTATTCAATCGGAAGATACTTTATTGAAGGAATGCGGACGGACAGCTTAATGCTGACTGATGCGCTTCGCATCGCTCAGGTGATTTCAATCGTATTGATTGTTTTGGCTGTGGCAGCCATCATTTTCAGACGGGCCAAAGGATACTCGAAGGAGCGGTACACGGAGTAGACGCCAACAAAGGGGGATGAGGGATGAAGAAGATCTTTCTGGCCGGTCTAGCGGCAGGTCTTCAAACAACATGGACACTCGGTAAAGTCATTTTCCCGGTAACACTACTGGTTACATTGCTTCAGCATACGCCTGTCATGGATTGGCTGGTACGGCTGATCACACCGGTTATGGGCCTGTTCGGGCTTTCTGGTGAAGCGGCCATTCCGCTTGTGCTGGGGAATATACTGAATCTGTATGCTGGAATTGCCGGGATTTTAACATTGGATTTATCTGTGAAGGAAGTCTTTATTTTAGCTGTGATGCTTTCATTCTGTCATAACTTGATTATCGAATCGACAGTCGCCGCAAAGGTTGGCATCAGAATTGGCGTTATTTTGGCGGTGCGCATCGGTTTGGCCGCTGTGTCAGCAATTGTCATCAATCTCATTTGGCATGGCGGACAGGAAACGGCGCAGTACGGTTTTATCGCCGCGAAGAGCACGGCGCCTGACGGCTGGCTGGCAATGCTGGCCGAGGCTTTAATGAAAGCCGGACTTGGTGTTTTGCAACTGGCGGCCATTGTGATCCCGCTGATGATCATCATTCAGTTTTTAAGAGATTTAGGCTGGCTGCATCGGTTTTCGAGGTGGCTGTCTCCGTTTACGCAGCTGCTTGGCATGAATAAAAATACGTCCATGACGATGGTGGCGGGACTGACGATCGGTCTGGCCTACGGAGCGGGTGTCATGATCAAAGCTGTCGAGGATGACGGCGTGAGCAGACGGGATATGACATTGGCATTTATTTTTCTCGTCGCCTGCCACGCGGTTGTGGAAGATACACTCGTCTTTATTCCGCTCGGCATACCGGTTTGGCCTCTTCTTCTGATACGTGTCACTACAGCAGTGCTGCTGACAATTGTCATTGCGCGCACATGGAAAAAATGGAAACCCTCAGCGGTTGGAAAGGAAGCAATATGAGTCACAAACAAGTAACGGCGATTCTATTTGATTTAGACGGAACTCTAATTAATACGAATGAATTAATTATCGCGTCCTTTTTACATACACTGGAGCATTATTACCCGAGCAAGTATAAACGAGAAGATGTGCTCGCCTTTATCGGACCGTCTCTTTTTGACACATTCTCTTCGATGGACGCTGATAAATGCGATGATATGATCGCCATGTACAGAGCGTACAATCATGACATGCATGATTCACTTGTGACTGAATATGAAACCGTGTATGAAACCCTGGATGCATTGAAAAAAGCCGGGTTTACATTAGGGATTGTAACAACGAAATTAAGAGATACTGTCAATATGGGTCTCAGGCTGACGGGAATCGGCGAGTTCTTTGAAACGGTCGTCACCCTAGATGATGTGACAAATGCAAAGCCTGATCCCGAGCCGGTTCTGTTAGCGCTGAAACAGCTTGGAAGCGAGCCTGCGGAAGCCATTATGGTCGGAGATAATTACCACGATGTGTTGGCAGGAAAAAACGCCGGAACAAAAACGGCCGGAGTCGCATGGACGATTAAAGGGCCGGAAATGCTGGCGAAGCATGAGCCAGATTATATGCTTGAGAAAATGAGTGATCTATTACAAATCGTTGGAGTGAAATAATCTGTGAGAAAAACTGATCGTCATCCGGTCTCAGGGGCTAACTCACTATGGCATGTCTATCAAACGGTGCCTTTTTTAAAAGTTGTCAAAAATTTCATTGTCATTCAAATGGCGAGATATACACCGTTTATAGGGATGAAAAACTGGCTGTACCGTACGTTTCTGCGGATGAAGGTTGGGAAGCAGACATCCTTTGCCCTGATGGTGATGCCGGATATTATGTTTCCGGAAAAGATCTCAGTCGGAGCAAATTCAATCATCGGGTACAATACGACCATTTTGGCCCATGAATATTTGATTCAGGAATACCGGACCGGCAAAGTCCTGATCGGAGACGAAGTGATGATCGGTGCCAACACGACCATTTTGCCCGGGGTGGAAATAGGGGATGGCGCAGTTGTGTCCGCCGGAACGCTTGTCCATAAGGATGTGCCTGCCGGCGCATTTGTCGGCGGAAACCCGATGCGGATCATCTATACGAAGGAAGAAATGAAAGAAAGATTGAAAAGGCCCGCTGAATAAACATCAGCGGACTTTTTTATATTAAAATTGAGTATTGTTATTTTCATAAATATGCTGAACGCCAATCCATTTCTGGCCGACATTGGAGTAGCGTGTATTTGTCATTCTGACCGTGCTTGTTTTGCTGTCGGTCCGGAATATCGCTTCTTTCATATTCGTGATGGTGCACTTGTCAATGATCACATCAACGTGGAAGGTTGAACCGCCAAGCTGTCTTATGAATTTACCGCCATTGTCCGCCGTGAAGTTTTTCACTGTAAATGTGCTGGCTTTATTGATTTGGAAAATCTTGTCCGACGCTTTTTGGGCAGAGCCGCCGTCGATGGTCACTTTTCCTTCCTTCTTTACCGTTAACGCATCCTCCCCAACATCTTCCCACTTCACATTCTGAATGTTAACGTTTCCATAAGTGTGCACGCCATCAGCAGCAGGTGCGCCGAGCACCACGTTTTTCAGAGTTGCGCCATCCTCTACACGAAAAACAGGTTTTTGGTTTTCGGACTGGCTTCCGTCACCTAATTCTTTCCCTGCTGCAAACCGCTGTCCCTTCCCGTCATATGTTGTATTTTTGGGTACGATAATTGTTTCGTGAACAACTTTGTCAGCTGCGAAAGCAGTTGATGTTTGAAACTGGCTGAAACCGATAACCAAACTGAACATAAATAGGATAGACACGATTTTTTTCAAAGATAAAATCCTCCCCGGATATCTATGATTTTTGTAAGAGAAGCCTCAGCGTCTTGCTCCGGCTTCTCTCACATAGATCGGGGCAAGGCTGAATCTGCTTTAATCATAAAAACAGACAGCCTGAAAGTAAAGACAATTTTGGATGATAAATGGAAAATGAATCGATATGACCGATTGAAACAAAAACCATGAATATTGTCGTATTTGCTCAAGATAGAACATAGGCACTGGGAAGGCGGGAGGTTACCAGCTGTTTACTTTTGAATAACGATGGCCTGGCTGCCCATTTGTTCCCACGCTTTTTCGAAACTGGTTCTGTCGGTTTTTCTGTTTTTATAGCCATAAGGATCATTGAGATACACGTATTTTTCATCATATCCCGTAACGGCGACACTGTGTACACTGTACGTGATATCGATCGTTCCGTTTGGTGTTTTCCACGTCTGCATGTTGTCAACTGGCGTAAAGTTGGCAGTTGTAATGACCCAAACAGGATTGCCTTTCTCAAGCTGTTCATAAACAGAAGAAATATTTTTTCCAGTCAGGTCAGACACTTTGTCTCCGGCATAGGTTTTCGCCAATTGATAGATCGGTCCGTGATAGACACCGAGACCCGGGCCATTCGCCATATCCCCGACAAATCCATCATTCGGATCCCCTTTTAATCCGCTGCTGTACGTCAAAGGCACTGTGGCAATCTGGTTTGCCAGTGTGTTTTTTGTCACGTTGTATCCCGCGTAATTCAGCACCATCGCAAGACTTGTTACTTCACAGCCGTTATAGAGCCGAGGTGCGTCCATCTGATTGTAAAGGACGACATCCAGCGGTTCCGCGCTTCCTTTCAGCTCGTTTGTGCTGTTTGCGGCTGTTGATTCTTTTTCAGCCTCTCTTTTATTGCTATTGAAAAAAGGGATATCTATATCTTTTGCATATATCTTAAGTCCGAAAAAAACGACGCCTGAAAGAATAATCAGGACACATAGAGTTCGCAGTGTTTTCATCTTTATCTCCTTGTTCTCTATTTGATTTGTATTATAGCATGCCAACCATAAGAATTTGAGATATGACACACCTTTAATGATTTGTTCATGATTTTTTCATAATTAGGAGGAGGACAACTGAGATAACATATCCTGACTAAAGTTAAGCATTGATTTTCGCTCTTTCATCTGCTAACATATTATCATATTAGCGAACTAAAGGATTTGGAATTTTCCTTCAAACGATGGCAACGGAGGTGCACGGGTTGATGTTTATGTTTGAAAAACCGCACGGCATGAGAGATACACTGCCCGGTTTATACGAAACGAAAAAAAAGGTGAGACAATCGTTAACCGATTTGATCGATAAATGGGGATACCGATTTATGGAAACGCCGACATTGGAGTTTTACGATACCGTTGGTGTGCAGTCAGCGATTGAAGAGCAGCAGCTGTTCAAGCTTCTTGATCAGGACGGCAAAACATTGGTGCTTCGCCCGGATATGACAGGGCCCATTGCAAGGGTGGCGGCATCCAAGCTTCTGAAACACGATCATCCGCTCAGAGTCGGCTATGCGGCAAATGTCTTCAGGGCTCAGGAACGCGAAGGCGGACGTCCCGCCGAATTCGAGCAGGTCGGAGTGGAATTAATCGGTGACGGCACGACAAGCGCGGATGCGGAGGTCATTGCCTTAGTCGTCGGCGCCTTAAAGAGCGCGGGGCTGGCTTCCTTTAAAATTGCCATCGGCCATGCCGGCATTGCGGATGCTTTGTTTGTTGAGGTGCTCGGAAACGTTGAACGTGCCGATGTGCTGCGGAGGTTTTTGTACGAGAAGAACTACGTCGGCTACAGAGAACATGTCAAGTCTCTCCCGCTTTCCTCCATTGATAAAAGCAGGCTGCTTGAGCTTCTTGAGTTGCGGGGCGGCATAGAAGTATGCGGACGTGCTGAGGAAATCGTCGATTCCGCGCAAGGAAAAAGCGTTGTTGACGAGTTGAAGGCGCTATGGGACATTCTTGAGGATTACGGATGTACGGAAAATGTCCGTCTGGATCTGAATATGGTCAGCCACATGAGCTATTACACGGGGATTTTATTTGAAGTGTACGCCGAAAATGTCGGCTTTGTCATTGGAAGCGGGGGCCGTTATAACAAGCTCTTCGGCTATTTTGATTCACCCGCGCCGGCGACAGGCTTCGGGCTTCGGGTCGACCGGCTGATTGAAGCGCTCCATATGAAAGACGAAGCTTGTGAAATAGACGCTGTTATTTTCAGCAAAGAGCAGCGGGCACAAGCCATCGCTTATGCGAATGAAGAACGTATGAAAGGGAACAAAGTGGTTCTTCAAGATTTATCGGGAATCGAAAATATCGATCAGATGACAAAATCTTTTGCAAACGTCACCTATTTTATCGGTGCCAGAAAGGAAGAGCAAAATGGGTAAGTTACTCACAATGGCGATGCCGAAGGGCCGGATATTTGAAGAAGCGGCAGGGCTGCTTCGTCAGGCGGGCTATAAGCTCCCTGAGGAGTTTGAAGATTCAAGAAAACTGATCATCGATGTGCCGGAGGAAAATCTCCGTTTTATATTAGCTAAGCCGATGGACGTGACCACATATGTGGAGCATGGCGTGGCCGATGTCGGAATTGCGGGTAAGGATGTCATGCTGGAGGAGGAACGCGATGTGTATGAGGTGCTGGATTTGAAGATCAGCAAATGCCACTTAGCGGTCGCCGGACTTCCGAATACAGACTGGAGCGGCGTAGCCCCGAGAATCGCGACAAAGTATCCGAATGTGGCTTCCAGCTATTTTAGAGAGCAGGGAGAACAAGTCGAGATCATCAAGCTCAACGGTTCAATTGAGTTGGCCCCGCTCATTGGGCTCGCAGACCGGATTGTGGATATCGTTTCCACAGGGCAGACGCTGAAAGAAAACGGGCTTGTTGAAACGGAGCACATTTGTGACATTACTTCCCGCTTTATCGTGAATCCGGTAAGCTATCGCATGAAAGACGATGTGATAGACGAAATGGCATCCCGCTTATCCCTTGTTGTGGAAGGAGAAACGGCAAAATGAAGATCAAATCCATCAGCGGCGCAGAACGGCTTTCTCTCAAACGGTCCATAGATGCCGGAACGGAAGAGCAAAGAAAAGCGGTTCGATCCATTATTGAAGATGTCAAAGCAAACGGTGATCAGGCGGTCCGCAGCTACACGGCGAGATTTGACGGCATCGAAATAGACAGCCCGCTGGTCACAAAAGAAGAAATTGAGGAAGCATACACCTTGCTGGATTCACAGCTGCTTCAGGTGATGAGGCAGGCAATTGAAAATATAAAGGAATATCACGAAAGACAGCTGCAATCCTCCTGGTTTTATCACAGAAAGGATGGCACAATGCTGGGACAAAAAGTGACGGCGTTAGATTCCGCGGGCGTATATGTGCCGGGGGGGACAGCCGCATATCCTTCATCTGTTTTGATGAACGTCATCCCGGCGCTGACAGCGGGTGTGGAAAGAATCGTTCTTGTGACGCCTCCGGGGAAAGACGGGCGGCTGTCTTCAGGGGTTTTAGTCGCTGCTGCCGAGCTAGGGATAAAAGACATTTACAAAATGGGCGGCGCTCAGGCGATTGCGGCGCTGGCGTACGGAACAGAGACCATTGAGCCGGTGGATAAAATCACAGGTCCGGGAAATATTTATGTCGCGCTTGCCAAACGAGAGGTGTTCGGTGATGTCGATATTGACATGATTGCCGGACCGAGTGAAATCGTCGTGCTGGCTGATGAAACTGCGATTCCGAGCGAAATCGCAGCCGATCTTCTGTCACAGGCGGAACACGATAAACTCAGCTCATGTGTGTGTGTCACAGATTCCGTGGCGCTGGCCGAGGCGGTTTCAGCAGAGATGAACGAGCAGCTGAAAACCTTGCCGCGAAGAGAAATAGCGGAAGCTTCAGTGAACGATTACGGTTGTATCTATGTGGCGGAAACAATGGATGAAGCGATTGATACTGTCAATACGCTCGCACCGGAGCATTTAGAAATTATCACACAGTCTCCCGAAGCTTTGCTTGGCAGCATCAAACATGCGGGTGCGATCTTCTTAGGCAGATACAGCCCTGAGCCTGTCGGAGATTATTTTGCCGGGCCGAACCATGTGCTTCCGACAAACGGAACAGCCAGATTTTCAAGTCCATTAAACGTAACGGATTTTCAAAAGAAATCGAGCATTATTTCTTACAGTCAAACAGCCTTTGAAGAACATGCCGAAAGCATCGCGGCTTTTGCCAGACTTGAAGGGTTAGACGCCCATGCCAGATCAATTGAAGCGAGAGAACGGAGGAATTCAAAATGAGAAAAGCGGAACGCGCCAGAAAAACAAACGAAACAGATATTGAACTGGCATTCGCAATAGACGGCGAGGGAAAAGCTGATATCAAAACAGACGTGCCGTTTATGACGCACATGCTGGATTTATTCACGAAACACGGGCAATTCGATCTCTCCATTAACGCCAAAGGCGATGTTGATATAGATGATCACCACACGACTGAAGATATCGGCATCTGCCTAGGACAGGCGCTGCTCGAAGCCTTGGGCGATAAAAAAGGAATCAAACGCTACGGATCGGCGTTTGTGCCGATGGATGAGGCGCTTGCCCAAGTCGTCATCGATTTAAGCAACCGGCCGCACTTGGAAATGCGCGCGGACTTCCCTGCGGCTAAAGTCGGAACATTCGATACGGAGCTTGTACATGAATTTTTGTGGAAGCTGGCGCTTGAAGCTCGGATGAACCTGCACGTCATCGTTCATTACGGGACAAACACCCACCACATGATAGAAGCCGTTTTTAAAGCGCTTGGACGTGCGCTTGATGAAGCGACAATGATTGATCCGCGTGTTAAAGGAATCCCATCAACGAAAGGGATGCTGTAAATGATCGGCGTAATAGATTACGGAATGGGCAATTTATACAGTGTCTCAAAGGCGCTTGAGCGCGTCGGCGTCCCGTACTTTGTTTCTGAAAAGCCGGAGGAGCTGAAAGAAGCTGATGCCTTTATTTTGCCGGGTGTGGGTTCATTTGGAGACGCGATGGACAATTTGCGCAACGCGAAGCTTGATCAATTGATTCACGATATGGTCTCAGAGGGGCGATTGCTGCTCGGGATTTGCCTCGGCATGCAGCTTTTATTTGATGAAAGCGAAGAAAACGGCACCGCGTCAGGCCTTGGGCTGTTAAAAGGAAAAGCAGTCAGGCTGAAAGCAGAAGATGAGGAAGGAAACAAGCTGAAGGTTCCGCATATGGGCTGGAATCGCCTTTCCTTTCATACTGAATCTCCGCTGCTGGCTGAAACAGAAGAAGGCTACGCTTATTTTGTGCATTCGTATTACATTGACGGGATGGAGGAGGATGCGCTTCTGGCAAGCGCTGATTATAGTGTGCGAGTGCCTGCTGTCGTCGGAAAAGGAAATGTCTTCGGCGCCCAATTTCATCCGGAAAAAAGCAGCACGGTCGGAATGTCTATCTTAACCCAATTCACGAAAATGGCAGCAGAACAGAAGGTGAAAAAATGAGTGCTTTTACATTATATCCGGCAATTGATATGAGAAACGGCAAATGTGTCCGTCTTGTTCAAGGAGATTATAGTCAGGAAACGATATACGGCGATTCACCGTACGACATGGCCGCGTTATTTGCGCGTGAGGGTGCCGAATGGATCCATCTTGTTGATCTTGATGGTGCCAAAGAAGGAAAAAGAGTAAATCACCGCCACGTGATCGAAATTGCGCAAAAGCTAGAGCTGAAGGTGGAAATCGGCGGCGGGATCCGTTCCGAAAGTGACGTCTATGAATACTTATCGGCAGGAGTCGATCGGGTGATCCTCGGAAGCTCAGCTGTTTCTAACCCCCCGTTTGTCAAAAAAATGCTGAAACAATATGGGGGAAAAATTGCAATCGGCCTGGACGCGAGAAACGGTTTTGTTTCAACTGAAGGATGGCTGGAAACATCAAGCCTTAGAGCAACTGAACTCGGCAAAGAGCTTGCCAATGAAGGAGCGGAGGTCTTTATTTTTACAGACATCTCGACAGACGGAATGCTGTCAGGCCCTAATATTGAAAGCACGGTCGAGCTTGCAAATGCAACGGGGAAATCTGTGATTGCATCCGGCGGCGTCAGCTCGGTCGAGGATCTCGAAGCCCTTGCCTGCTATCAGGCAGATGGCGTTTCTGGAGCGATCATCGGAAAAGCGCTATATACCAATCAGTTTACACTGAGCGAGGCGCTTGAAAGGGTGAAGCGCAAATGATCACAAAACGAATTATTCCATGTCTTGATGTCAAAGAAGGACGCGTTGTCAAAGGAATTCAATTTCTCGAATTAAAGGATGCCGGTGACCCTGTTGAACTGGCGGAAGTGTACGACCAGGAAGGCGCGGATGAACTGGTTTTTCTTGATATCTCCGCCTCGCACGAAGGCCGTAAAACGATGGTTGACGTGGTGGAGCAGGTTGCCGCGAAGCTTGCGATTCCGTTTACAGTCGGCGGCGGCATCAATCAGCTCAGCGATATGAAAACGATTCTGCGTGCCGGCGCGGACAAAGTCTCGGTGAACACGGCAGCTGTTCTCCGCCCTGAGCTGATTACAGAAGGAGCCGAGTTTTTTGGTTCTCAATGCATCGTACTTGCCATTGATGCCAAGTACGACCAGGAATCTGGCACATATAAGGTCTACACGCACGGCGGCAGAAAGAAAACAGACTGGGAAGTCACCGCATGGGCAAAAGAAGGCGTCAAACGCGGAGCAGGAGAAATATTGCTGACAAGCATGGACTCTGACGGTGAGAAAAAAGGTTTTGACCACAGGCTGACAAAGCTAGTTTCTGAAGCTGTTCCCGTACCTGTTATCGCCTCGGGAGGAGCGGGAAACGCGCAGCATATGCTTGAGGCTTTTACAAAAGGAGAAGCCGACGCCGCGCTGGCCGCTTCTATTTTTCATTATAAAGAAACGTCGATTAAAGAAGTGAAATCATACTTGAAAGAGTACGGGGTGAATGTGAGATGAAACAGGCAGATGAACTGCGTTTTAACGAGGATGGATTAATTCCCGCCATCGTGCAGGATGCGGCAAGCAAAGAAGTGCTGACACTTGCCTATATGAACAAGGAATCTTACGAAAAAACATTGGAAACGAAAGAAACATGGTTCTACAGCCGCTCGCGCCAAGCGTTATGGCATAAAGGAGAAACCTCAGGGAACACGCAAGCCGTTAAGGGCATCCGGTATGACTGTGACCAAGACGCGTTGATCGTACTCGTAGTGCCATCCGGCCCGGCATGCCACACAGGCAGCTACAGCTGTTTTACAAAGGAACAATCAGAAGAACAGGCTGCGGGCCGATTTGACATTATGAACGAGCTGGAGCGCGTGATCGCGGAACGCCAAGCGGAAATGCCTGAAGGAGCTTACACCACTTATCTTTTCCGTGAAGGTGTCGATAAGATTTTGAAAAAAGTCGGTGAAGAAGCATCCGAAGTGATCATTGCCGCGAAAAACCGAGACCGCGAGGAACTCAAATGGGAAGCGGCAGACCTGCTGTATCACCTGCTTGTCCTGCTCAGAGAACAAGCTCTGCCGCTGGATGATGTGCTTGACGTTTTGAAAAAACGCCATTCTGAAAAGTAAGAGGATTGGAGCTGTACATATGGCAGCTCCTTTTTTATGCATCTTTTCGCCTGATCCATTTGTCGTGTTCCAGTAAATGAAATGAAAAAAAGCAATGTTCACAAAAAATTACATAAAAAAACCAATCGAATTCCCTATTCATCGAAAATTTTCCATGATGTAACATAACTAAGGATGAAAATCCCTGTTGGATAGCAGGTCTTTAGCATGATTTTGTGGAAGCCGGTAAGGAGAGCAAAAAAAGGCATATCATGAAAAAGGAAGTACATTCGAAAATGGGGAGAGAATGGTGAACTAAAAAATTGATGAACTGAACAAAAGAGTTGGACGTTTTGAACAAGAACTGGCCAATGTCAAAAAAGAGATCGCATATCTCACGGCAGGCAAGCAAGAACAAGCTATAGTCAAAACGGAAGAGCATCCAAAAATCAGCAAAGAAACCGAAGTGCCAAAACAGGCACCGGCTCCGCCAAAAGAGAACCGCACTTTAGAAAACATGGCAGGAAATTGGCTTCCGAAAATCTTTATTTTTGTTTTTCTTCTTGGCATGATTTGGGCGTTTACAGCGGCTGCTGAAAAAGGTTGGATCAACACATATATGAGGGTGGCGGCAGGACTCATGGTCTCCATTGTGCTATATGTTCTCGGCAGCAGGCAATATAAGAAAAATGCCAATGTGCTGGGCGTTTCATTATTGGCGGGCAGTAATATTGTCTACATCGTTTCCTTATTTGCGGGGAACATGCTATACGAGATTATCCCGACCCCGCTTACAGTGATCCTTCTTGCTGCAGGCGTTGCGGGCGGTGTGTACATATCAAGAAAATATCAGTCACAAACACTGATTGCGATTATCGGCGCAGGTGTTTACCTGTATCCGTTTTTATTTGGCGGGGAACAAGGAAACGAATACACCTTTTATGTATATGAGTCATTGGTTTTCGCAGGCTTAATGTATGAGACAGTCAAACAAAAGTACAGTGTGGCATGGAATATAGCAAACTATGCGTTCGCGATTTTTGCTTTCTTATCATTTACCGATGCACAGGTATCAGTTTGGACACTTGCTGTATTTACGATGCAGCAGGCGATCATGATCTTCTCGGCTTTACGATCGCACAGCCCATTTAAAAAAGCCGTCTATCTCACAGCCGTTTCAATCGGAGCTTTTGTCGTTTTCATCACAGGGTTAGTCCTGTATCTAAAAAACGATACGGCGTTATACGCCTTTTATACTGCTGCTTTTGTGTTTTACCTGTTGTTAAGCTTATGGAAAAGAAAAGAATTTGCCGAAATCAAACATACGTTTTTTCTCATTTCTATGATTTATTTCAATATATTGGCAGCGGATGTATTAGATGAAAATGAGATTTTGCTGTACATCATATTCACGTTACAAGGAATCATGATGTGTTACGTGTCATACCGCAAAAAAAGCTGGCTGATCGGCATTGCCGGGGCGATTGTAGTACTACAGGCATCGTGCGGCCTCATGCAATACCCGGCACGCTCATTACACATTCTCAGCATTGTCTCTTGGCTGCTGCTGATCAGCTCACTATTTGCCGCCTATCTGTATTCGAAAAAAATACAATATAAACAAGTCACGATTGTTGTTTCGTACGCTGTTTCATTCCTGATGCTTGTATTCTTCAGCAAATTATCCATATGGATGACGGATAAGATTGACGGCGTATCCAATAATGTAGGAGTATCCCTGTCTTGGTTTATATTTGTCATCGTGATGTATGTTGTTTATTACGCAACCAAAGACAAGACATGGAACCGAATTGGGCTGATATTTTTATTTATTACACTGGCCAAAATGATTTTAATCGATTCTGCTTCGATTGATATTGTTTGGAGAGCGGTCTTATTCATCTTGTTAGGGGTCATTGGACTGTTTATCTCCAGAATATTTTATACGAAAAAAGAGAAGCCATAATGCCTGGCCAAAACTGCCGAGAGAACCCGGCGGTTTTTTGTTCGTTTGATTCTATCAGTTAACGATATGGAGGTTCGTCATGAAAAAAATCATCTTGATCAGCTTCAGCTTACTACTAGCCCTGACAGGCGGATGTGGTATGAACGACAATGAAAAAAGCATCACAAATAACAATAAAACAGAAGCCGTAAAACCAAAAGACATGGACCCCAAAGACCTGCCGCAAGTTCCTGCGTTTCAGGACGAGAAAACGAGAGAGTACATGGTGTCAACGAAAGAAGAAGAGCCGGGGTATTATGTGCTGGAGTCTAAGTTGAAAGGATTTAGGATGTTGTTTCCAGAGGACGGGGAATATTCAAGCTATTTGTCTAGTCGTGATGAAAATGAAGAAATCATAGCATTTGATAGTTATGAAAAAACAAAAAATAAAATGCTAAATGCACAAATAGAGTATTACCAAAGAACATCCTTTATAAATAATCCTGAGACAATGTTAGAGCAAGTTAGGAATGAAAATGGGTATAATGGCAGTTTTGAAAAGCTAGAGAACGAAGATAAAGATATTTATATTGCTCATAAGAAAAATCATTTTCAAAACGATAAAAATAAATACAGCTTTTCATACAGATATTTCGGCTATATCAAGTCACCCGAGAAAAAACAAGCAGGTATCGTATTTTCGTTTATGTTTAGATGTCCAAATAATGAGAAGCCTTGTACGTTAGATAAAGACAATTTAGGAGATAAGGTTAAAAAGCACGTAAAATCCATCACCTTTTTAAATCATTAACAGGAGAAATAACACGAAAAACAAAAATATATTGGAAGATGAGAATGTAAAATTAAGAATAAAAATCACTTTGTAATAAGGTCATAAATTGATTAAGGTAAATTAGCCGAAAACCCATGGAGGTTCGTCATGAAAAGAATCATCTTGATTTGCATCAGCTTATTACTTGCCCTGACAGGCGGATGCAGTATAAATGACAATGATAAAAATACGGCAAATGACAATAAAACAGGAGCCGTAAAACCAAAAGACACGGATCCAAAAGACCTGCCGAAAGTTCCGGCGTTTCAGGATGAAAAAACGAGAGAGTACTTGGTGTCAACGAAAGAAGAGGAACCGGGGTATTATTTGCTTGAATCTAAGCTGAAAGGATTTAGGATGTGGTTTCCGGAGGATGGGGAGTACTCAGACTCTGAAACTTCAAAGAAAAACGAGTCACTATTTTTTGACAGTATGAATAAAGAAACGAATATAGTAATGAATGCTTCAGTAAAGTTTTATCAAAATGAATCATTTATAAACGATCCGGAGACTATGTTGGATATCGTTAGCGGTAAAAGTGAATACAAAGGTAATTTTGAAAAATTAGAAGCAAAGGATAAGGATATTTATTTTGCTTTAAAACAAGAAAACTTTGACAACGAAGAAAAACCATCTTATATCTATCTTGGTTATATAAAATCAAAAAAACAAGATTATTTAGGGATGGAATACTCTTTTATGTTTAGCTGTTCTGCAAATGCTCAGGCCTGTAAACAAAATTCAAAAGACAATGAAGAAAAGGTTAGAAAAATATTAAACTCTGTTATCTTTTGCGATGTGTAAAAAAATACAAACACTGATGTATTAAATATTAGAAGATAGTTGAAGATTCCCGATATGCGTGTGTTCACCTACCCGAAACTTTTTTCGATAGTATTAGGGTAACTACAAAAGAGGCTAAAACAGTTTTGTCGTGGCTGTTCCATTGTGATTGTTTTGTGATCCTGTTAGTGGTCAAAGGTTTGTTTATCTCAAAGATGTTTTTGAAAAAAGAACAGTAATGACTGTCTAAGATTGCCGAGGGAACACAGTGGTCTTTTGGTATGTGAGTTATTTAGCCTATTTCTTAAGTCCTCCCTTATGTTTATTAGTGTAAACCAAGTCCAATTCCCTATTTATCAAATTTATTCCATGTTGTAACATGAACAAGGATAAAATAATCACTTTTTGACAGGGTCATTAGTATGATTTTGATAAATCAGCTTAAAAATCCGTGGAGGTTCGTAATGAAAAAGATCCTATTTATTTGTTTTAGCTTATTACTTGCTCTGACAGGAGGATGCAGTATGAACGACAATGAAAAAAACAGCACAAATGATAATAAAACGGAAGTCGTAAAACCAAAAGACATGGATCCAAAAGACTTGCCGCAAGTTCCGGCATTTCAGGACGAAAAAACGAGAGAGTACATGGTGTCAACGAAAGAAGAGGAGCCAGGGTATTATTTGCTTGAGTCAAAGCTGAAAGGATTTAGGATGTTGTTTCCGGAGGATGGGGAGTACGCACCTGATCTTTCGAGTACAGGAGAAAATGAAGAAACAATAGTATTTGATAGTTTTAATAAAAAAACTGACATTCAATATGATGGTCAACTGGATTATCATCAAGACAAAAGTTTTGCAAATGACAAGGATACAATGCTGGATATTGTAAGCGGTAGAAATAGTTATAAAGGAAAATACGAAGAAAGAGAGCTATCTGACAAAATTGTATATTCTGCTCAAAAGAAAAGTGTTTTTGATGATGTAGAGGGAAAGAATAATTTTTCTTATAGATTTTTTGGTTATGTTAAATCGACAAAAGAGGATTATCTGGGGATAGAGTATTCTTTTCGATTTGCCTGCTATAAAGATAAAGAGTCTTGTTCACTAAAAGAAGAAGATGCCAGAAAAAAAGTTCAAAAAATAATAGACTCTATTACCTTTTTAAAAGTTAAAAAGGAGAAATAGAAGAAATGGAACATAAGAATATATTTGAAAATGAAAATGTAAAACTGCGTTTAATTAACTTAGAGTACGATTATAAAGAAAGATTTGCTTCTGATAAAGAAAGTGAAATAAAGAAAGCTAAAACAGATTTTGAAGCCGATGTGCGCCGAATATACAAAGAAGAAACACATAAAGATCTTCCAAAAAATGTGGAAATATACACATCTAATGAACTTATTAAAAAAAATTCAAAAGTAGATACATCAATTAGAGAGTCCGGATATGATGGTACAGCTATTTATATTAAGGACGATAAACAACACATTAATCAGCTTCATATTATTTCAGAGGGCAGTGCTGATAACGAGGACTGGTCATACAATTTTTTTGGTCTTTTTTTAGGGATGGATGACAGCCAGTATCAAGCGACAAAAGAGTTTACAAGAAATGCAAAAAAAGAAACAAATGACTCTAATGATTTAAAGACCTTTGCTATGGGTCACTCACTGGCTAATAATAATCAGGTGATGGTTCAATTAATTGATGGAGAATTTGATGAAGTATATGGAGTTAACGGAGCTCAAATAAGCGTTGATCATCTTTTAGCAACTGATTTGAATTTGAGAGATACGATAATGCATAAATTTCATATTAGACGCTTAAAAGATATTAATGAGATCCCACCAGAAAAGCTAAAAAAAGAGATCCAAAAATACTACAAAGACAAAGGCGTAACAGCAAATATCACTCAGCGCATCTCAAAAGATGACCCGCTGTACGGTGCGAGCGGCAAGGCGGACTTCATTACATTCGGCGATGTGAAGATGGCGGATACAAATACAAGTGTAGAAGGCATCCGAAACATTATGGATGGGATCCCTGATGAAGACGTGAGAGCGATTCAAGAATTCCTTCAAAAATATAAGGATGACTATGAAAAAGACGGCTTGAACGGTTTTGTAAAGGCTGCAAGCGGGATTGACATAGAGCTGATAGAAAAAGTGAAGTACACAGATGGTGCTTTAGCGAAAGCGAGTGTCATTTATGAAAACTTTGATGACGTTAAGCAAATGTATGGCCGAATTAAAGAGAATTTGCCAGCGTTTTTAGGTTTTCTCCATACCTTATTGGGAAACAGCGGACCGGTCGTAGATCAGCTAGCTGAAAATGGGTATATTGATGAGATGCAAAAGAAAGTGTTCAAAAAAGAATTAACGAATATTAATGCGAGTATGCGAGGCATAGAATCACGGTATGAACATTTTATTGATCATCTAAAGCATGGTCAATTTACGCACGCTTTAAAAGATGTTGGTGAAATAGTAGATTACGTAAAGTCAATTTTGTCCTCTATAGAAACACTCGACACAGAAACAAAAGAAGCGTTAAAACTCATCGTCGACGGCCACAGCATCGTGCAAATGCTGAACGCATTATCAAAGGAAAAAGGCTTCAGCTATAAAGGCTCCGATATTTACTTTACAGGGAAGAGCGGCTCGGGAGAAACGATTAAAGTTAATATCTCATCCGCTGTCAAAATCTATCAAAACGGTATGAGGATCGTTGAAGATATGGAAGATGCGATTTCTAAGTACCAGAAGGTTTACAGTCAGGAAATCAATGAAGACTTTATAGACAAAAAACAGGCGATCATCACGGCTATTCATCACATGGAAGAAAATCCTTCGCATTATGCCTTCGATCTTCAATTCCGGCTTGCGGCCGGTTTCAGTCACACATTTGATAAATTGGAGAAAATCTCAGTTCATGAATCGTTCCACACAGGTGCGCTCCCTGCTAACGATGGGATTGTTGCTGAATTAAAAAAACAGACAGCAGAAAAAAGAGATTTTATCAAAAACATCCGCGAAAGTATTGAAAAGCTGTTTGAAAAAGAAGAAATGATTTCTCAGTTATTTGATTTTCAGCTTTAGGAGGAATATGAAGAGTGACTTCCTTATTTTCAGAAAGTGAAACAGAAATTGTATCAACCACCTATATGTTTCTTACCCAAGATGAAATGAAGGGGAAAGCAGGCAGCCTCAATAAACCGATCAACGACATACTCAGTCTGACAAAGAAATTTGAGTCTTCGCTAAAAGAAGAAATCAAAGGACAAAAAGGGTTGATTGTTAAAAAAATAAAAGAAGAGCTTGAATCAAAAAGTGAAAAACAAAAAGCCGCACTTCAAATGATAAAAGAAGAACATACAGCAAAAGTGGATCGGTACAAAATGATAGTTGAAGACCTGCGAAAGCAGGATGTGACATTGACTTACAGGAAAAAGAAGCCTGTTAAGGATGTATAAGATCATACCTCTCCTATTCAAATCATGAGTGGGAGATTTTTATTTTCATCATGGCAAAAATATACTGAAAAAGTCTCTCTCCATTGATATGATTGAGAAAGAGTAAAAATCATCCTTTTGATACGACATTTCACCTTTCTGAACGCTGAAACAGGAGGAAAAAGTATATGCCAACCCAGCAACAAAAATCGAAAAGTAAATTAAAACCCTTTTTTGCATTAGTGAAGCAGACCAATCCTTCTTATGGAAAGCTTGCTTTTGCGCTGGTTCTCAGTATTGTAACGACACTGGTCAGCTTGCTCATTCCATTACTAACGAAGCAGCTTGTCGATGGCTTTTCCATGTCAGCTCTTTCAGGGACACAAATCGGGCTGATCGCGCTTGTTTTTTTCGTTCAGGCCGCTTTGAGCGCCTATGCCACCTATGCGCTGAACTATAATGGGCAAAAAATCATCTCCGGGCTGCGGGATTTATTATGGAAGAAATTAATTAAGCTCCCTGTCCCTTATTTCGATACAAACGCTTCCGGAGAAACCGTCAGCCGTGTGACAAATGATACGATGGTGGTCAAAGAACTGATCACAACCCATATCAGCGGGTTTATTACAGGCATCATTTCGGTCATTGGATCACTGACAATCTTGTTTATTATGAATTGGAAGCTGACACTGCTTGTATTAGTTGTTGTTCCGCTTGCCGCTCTAATCTTAATCCCGATTGGGCGGAAGATGTTCACCATTTCCCGCGAAACGCAAGATGAAACAGCCCGTTTTACCGGCCTGCTGAATCAAATTCTTCCGGAAATCAGACTCGTCAAGGCTTCAAATGCGGAGGTTGTCGAATATGGGCGGGGGAAACTGGGGATTTCTTCATTATTTAAGCTGGGAGTTCGTGAAGCCAAGGTTCAGTCGCTTGTCAGTCCGCTCATCTCACTTGTATTAATGGCAGCGCTTGTGGCAGTCATCGGATACGGCGGCATGCAGGTCTCATCAGGCGAGCTTACCGCCGGAGCGCTCGTGGCTTTTATTTTATATTTGTTTCAAATTATTATGCCGATGGGCCAGATTACAACGTTTTTCACACAGCTGCAAAAATCAATCGGCGCAACAGAACGGATGATTGAGATTTTGGCAGAAGAAGAGGAAGATACAGTCACAGGAAAACAAATCGAAGACGCGCATTTGCCTATTCAGCTTGATCGCGTGTCTTTTGGATATAAGCCCGATCAGCTGATCTTGAAAGAGATCAGCGCCGTCATTGAAGCAGGGAAAGTCACAGCGATTGTCGGTCCGAGCGGCGGAGGGAAAACAACACTGTTTAAGCTGCTTGAACGTTTTTATTCACCGACTGCGGGGACCATTCGGCTGGGGGAAAAGCCGGTTGATACTTACTCGCTTGAATCGTGGCGGGAGCACATCGGGTATGTATCACAGGAAAGCCCGTTAATGTCAGGAACGATCAGAGAAAATATTTGTTACGGGTTAGAACGTGATGTTACGGATGCCGAGATCGAAAAAGCCGCGGAGATGGCATATGCGCTCAACTTTATAAAGGAGCTTCCGAATCAGTTTGATACAGAGGTGGGCGAACGCGGCATTATGCTGTCAGGCGGACAAAGGCAAAGAATCGCGATTGCGAGAGCGCTTCTCCGAGATCCGAGCATTCTCATGCTTGATGAAGCGACCTCTAGTCTTGACAGCCAATCTGAAAAATCAGTACAGCAGGCGCTCGAGGTGCTGATGGAGGGCCGCACAACGATTGTCATCGCTCACCGCCTTTCTACCGTTGTAGACGCGGACCAGCTTTTGTTTGTTGAAAAAGGAGAAATTACCGGACGGGGCACACATCATGAATTAATGGCTTCGCATGATCTATATAAAGATTTTGCTGAACAGCAGCTCAAAATGAACGCGGATTTAGAAAACAAAGCCGGGTAAATTTTGGTCGAATCAGCCAGTAAAAAAACGGAGGGATTTTCCCGATCCTTCCTTTTGAACTATTGAGGAGCTGATGATTTATGGTATACTACTGACGGTAACATTGTATAAAACGGAGGGTAGTTGTGGGAAAACACACTTCTGAACATAAAAATCACGCACAAATTGTCCAGCTGCTTCAAGATGGACAATATTTTTTTCATAAAGGCTTGAAAGCGTATAAAGAGCGCAATCTGAAACGGGCAAGCAAACTGATTCAGCGCGCGGTTCATTTGGAGCCGGAGGATTCAGAGATGCTTTCGCAGCTTGCGGTCATTTATTCAGAAATGGGCCAATATCAAGAGTCGAACGATCTTCTTGATTATATTATGGCAAATCTGGAGATCGAAATGCCGGAGTGCCATTACTTTAAAGCGAATAACTTTGCCCACCTGGGGCTCTTTCAAGAAGCTTATAAAGAAGCGGCCGCTTATTCAGATGCGGATCCGGACGGTGAATTCGCTGAAGAAAACGATAGTCTGCTTGAATTGCTAGATTTAGGAGACGGCGGGCCTGAGGATTCTTTGTATGATCAGGATGAATTGCTGGTGAAACAGGATCGGGCAAAGTCCCTGCTGGAAAGCGGCCAGCTTGCTGAAGCGGTGGCGGCGCTTGAGGAAATCACAGCTGAATATCCGGAGCTTTGGTCAGCATACAACAATCTGGCGCTCGCCTATTTCTATTCAGGCAACATTGTTAAAGCAAAGGAAACCGCTTATCAAGTGCTCAGTCATAATGAAGGAAACCTTCACGCCTTATGCAATCTTCTCGTTTTCTACTATTATGAAAGAGAAGACGAAAAAGTGGCGGAATTGAGTGACCGGCTTTCCAATGTGTATCCGATGCTATTGGAACAGCGATACAAACTGGGGGCGACTTTGGCGCTTGTCGGCCGTTATGAGCTCGGGTATAAATGGCTCAAATCATTATATAAAAGCGGCTTTGAAGGTGATGATACATTCTTTTACTGGCTCTCGTGCTCCGCTTATTTTACAGGGCATACTGAATTTGCCGAGACGATCTGGAGAAAAGCCGAGTCGCAATATCCCGGAGAGGACCGCCCGGCTCCCTGGGTTGAGCGGAGGGAAGCACTTCCTTCATCCGTAGAACAACGTCTCGCAGCCTATTATATCAGCAGCACAAAGGGTGAAACGGAGCATCTAGAAGCGGTGATACACTCGAAGAGAATGACCGCTCCTTTCGAAAATCATTTTGTGCAGCTGCTCTTGAATGGAGATTCCGCGGCTGCTGACGTATCAGAGGATGCACTTTTCGCTTATCAAACCGTCAAATTATTAGAGCAAGCTGAAAAAGAAGAGATGAAAACAGAAGTCATGAGCTGCTGGGTGTTCCATGTCATCCAGCAAATCCGCGCAGCCGCTCCGTTGAAAAATGAGAAAGGCTGGGCAGCCGCGATTTGTTATATTTGGAAAGAAGCGCACGGCAAACATGATACGAAAAAAGAAACAGCAGCTCGATTCGGCATCTCTCCGGCAACGTTGACGAAATATATGAAATATATTGATGATATTCTAGAATAGAATATTTTAAAGAGTTGATTCTTAGAATCGACTCTTTTTTTGGTTTGATAGATTATATTAAGAAAATAATATCGACAGTTTTTTTACTCGTTTAAGAAAAATGACAAATGATGAACGACTTGACATCAGTTTGAAACACAAATGTAATAAAATTTATCGCTAATTTGTCGAAACTTGATGGTATAATGATTCTCGTACATAAGGAATTAGTGTTTTTTACATATGATGTGAAATAAACGCTATACAGCCAGAATAAGAGATGCGCAGAATAATTAACCATAAACAACCATCATTCCTCGTAGAGTATGAGGAACGAAACTTGATGTTTAAAATACGATTCCACATGAGAACAGGTTCACAGTAAAGGGAGGATATAAAAAGTGAGAAAGAGTTTATTGACACTTGGTTTGGCTTCCGTCATCGGTACAAGCAGTTTTTTGATCCCATTTACAAGTAAAACTGCATCGGCGGAAACATTAGATGAAAAGAAAGAAAATATCGAAAGCAAGCAATCTGAGGTTGCTTCCAGCATCGAAGCGAAGGAAAAAGAATTAACTGAGCTTCAGCAAAATCAATCAAAGATTGAAAAAGAACTGAAAGACATTAACGATAAGGCGCTTGATACAAGCAACAAGATCGAAGATAAAAAAGAAGAAAACGATAAAACAAAAGAAGAAATCAAAAAACTGAAAAAAGAGATTAAAGAGACAGAAGCCCGCATTGAAAAGCGCAACGAAATCTTGAAAAAACGTGTTCGTTCTTTACAGGAAAGCGGCGGATCTCAAGGGTACATAGATGTCCTTTTAGGATCAACTAGCTTTGGTGACTTTATCTCTCGCGCGACTGCGGTTTCATCTATTGTGGATGCAGACAAAGATTTAATCAAGCAGCAAGAGCAGGATAAAGCGAAGCTTGAAGATTCTGAAGCGGATTTGAATAACAAGCTGAAAGAAGTTCAAGCTGCATTGGCTAAATTAGAAACCATGCAAAAAGACCTTGATAAACAGCTTGATGATAAAGACAAGCTGTTTGAAGAAGCAAAAGCAAGCCAGAAGAAAACGGCTGACGCGATTTCTGAATTAAAATCAGAAGCGTCTGAGCTTGCTAACCAAAAAGCAGATACCGAAGCAGAACAAGCACGCATCAAAAAAGAACAAGAAGCAGCGGCTGCTTTGATCAAAAAGCAGGAAGAAGCGCAAAAAGCATCTGATGAGACACAAACAGCTACAACTGAAACAGCAACAGCAAGCTCATCTCATGATGATTCTTCAAACAATTCTTCTAAGGGTTCATCCAACAGTTCGTCTAACGGCTCATCTTCTAAGAAGAGCAGCGGTTCAAACAGCAATTCAGGCGGCACTGTCATCAGTAACTCAGGCGGAATTGAAGGCGCGATCAGCGTTGGTTCAAGCATTGTCGGAAGATCTCCGTACAAATTTGGCGGCGGCCGCTCTCAGTCTGATATCAACAACCGTATTTTTGACTGCTCATCATTCGTACGCTGGGCATACGCTTCTGCAGGTGTCAACCTTGGACCTGTCGGCGGAACAACAACTGACACGTTAGTTGGAAGAGGAAAAGCTGTCAGCGCGTCAGAAATGAAGCGCGGAGACTTAGTTTTCTTTGACACATATAAAACAAATGGCCACGTTGGAATTTATTTAGGAAATGGAACATTCCTTAACGACAATTCTTCACATGGTGTTTCAATTGATTCTATGAGTAACCCTTACTGGAAAAAATATTTCAATGGCAATGTAAGACGTGTTGTTCAATAATAAATAAGACAAGGGCCTTCTTGAACAGAAGGCTCTTTCTTTATTAATACATATACCCCTTAAAAAAACATTTAATCATGATCAGAAAAAAATGAGCAAAAAAATAGCGTATCATCCTGAGATTTTATAGGATATGGGTAAGGAATACGTTAGATGGGGACTCTTATCATATAAAGAAGCGCCCCAACTTGAAAAAGACGTGTTAAGGAGTGAATAGTGTGTCAGAAGAAAAAGTATATGACGTGATTATTATCGGCGCGGGTCCTGCTGGGATGACGGCCGCTGTATACACATCAAGAGCAAATTTATCGACATTAATGATTGAAAGAGGAATTCCTGGCGGGCAAATGGCAAATACGGAAGATGTAGAAAACTATCCTGGGTTTGAAAGCATTCTCGGACCTGAGCTTTCCAACAAAATGTTTGAACACGCGAAAAAATTTGGTGCTGAATACGCTTATGGCGATATTAAAGAAGTCGTTGACGGCAAAGAGTACAAAGTGGTGAAAGCCGGTTCAAAAGAATATAAAGCACGTGCAGTCATCATTTCCGCAGGTGCGGAGTATAAGAAAATAGGCGTGCCTGGCGAAAAAGAATTAGGCGGCCGCGGTGTTTCTTATTGTGCAGTATGTGACGGCGCTTTCTTTAAAGGCAAAGAGCTTGTCGTTGTTGGCGGGGGAGATTCCGCGGTGGAAGAAGGCGTGTATCTGACACGTTTCGCTTCAAAAGTAACGATTGTTCACAGACGTGATAAACTCCGTGCGCAAAGCATTCTCCAAGCGAGAGCATTTGATAATGAAAAAATTGACTTCCTATGGAACAAAACTGTGAAGGAAATTCATGAAGAAAACGGCAAAGTCGGTAACGTAACGCTTGTCGATACGGTAACCGGTGAAGAAAGTGAATTCAAAACAGACGGCGTATTCATTTACATCGGCATGCTTCCTCTGTCTAAACCGTTTGAAAATCTGGGCATTACGAATGAAGAGGGCTACATCGAAACAAACGACCGGATGGAAACAAAGGTTGAAGGGATTTTTGCTGCCGGAGACATTCGCGAAAAATCACTGCGCCAAATAGTAACAGCTACAGGAGACGGAAGCATTGCGGCACAAAGCGTCCAGCATTATGTCGAAGAGCTCCAAGAAACGCTGAAAACCTTAAAATAAAAAGGCTGTCATACGAGTTTCATATTACGTTACTGGGTTTTAATTCCGCTGTAACACATGTGTAATGCTTTTCGGTTATGATTAATAAAGTAATTGACCCCCTTTTTATAATGAATACACTTTTTTGGCACGGATTCTCCAGTTATCCGTGTCCTTTTTTTGTTTGAAAATAAAGGCGGATGCCTGTTACAGCAAAATCACCTGAGCTCAGAAATGAATATGCTGTAAAATAGAAGGAAAGATTGTCAATGTCTCTTCATTGTGGGAGGCATCTTGAAGCGGTATAATAAAGAGACGATGACAGGACGAGAAGGTTAGGTGAACGTACTTGCAAAGAGTGACAAATTGTGTGCTTCAGACGGATGACAAAGTCCTTCTGCTTCAAAAGCCAAGACGCGGCTGGTGGGTCGCGCCGGGAGGCAAAATGGAGAGCGGGGAATCAGTCCGAGACTCCGTCATCAGAGAGTACAGAGAAGAGACTGGTATCTATATCATAAACCCTCAGTTAAAAGGCGTTTTTACCTTTATCATTAAAGAAGGTGACCAGATAGTTTCTGAGTGGATGATGTTTACGTTTGTCGCTGATTCTTATACCGGACAAAATGTATCTGAATCAGAGGAAGGCAAATTGCAGTGGCACAATGTCGAGGAGATTCAAAACCTCCCAATGGCCCCGGGAGACGGCCATATTCTTGATTTTATGATGAAGGGACAAGGGCTGCTGCACGGTACATTTACGTATACACCGGACTTTAAGCTGCTCAGTTATCGTTTAGACCCGCAGCATATTAAATAGAAAGTACAAGTCAGGGGGGAGTAAGATGAGTGTTAGTGAATCACATGATATTCAGCTTGTCATTATAACCGGAATGTCGGGAGCGGGAAAAACTGTCGCCATTCAAAGCTTTGAAGATCTCGGCTATTTCTGCGTCGATAATCTTCCGCCTTCATTACTTCCGAAATTTTTAGAGCTGATGAAGGAATCAAATTCGAAAATGAGCAAGGTTGCGCTTGTGATGGATTTGCGCGGACGTGAATTTTTTGACCGAATGATTGAAGCGCTGGATGAAATGGCGGAAAATCCGTGGATTACACCGCGAATTTTATTCTTGGACGCGAAGGATTCCATTCTCGTTACGAGATATAAAGAAACGAGACGTTCACATCCGCTGGCATCGACTGGCCTTCCGCTTGAAGGCATCGGGCTGGAACGTGAGCTGCTTGAGGAATTAAAAGGCCGCTCTCAAATGATTTATGATACGTCAGACATGAAGCCGCGTGATTTGCGTGAAAAAATCGTAAATCACTTTGCGTCAAACCAAGGAGAAACATTTACTGTGAATGTCATGTCATTTGGTTTTAAATACGGTATCCCGATTGACGCAGACCTCGTCTTTGATGTCAGATTTTTGCCGAATCCTTATTATATCGAAAGCATGCGGCCGCTGACTGGCAAGGATGAAGAGGTTTCCTCTTACGTCATGAAGTGGAATGAAACGCAGAAGTTCAATGAAAAATTGATCGATCTGCTGAGCTTTATGCTTCCATCTTACAAAAGAGAAGGAAAAAGCCAGGTCGTCATTGCGATCGGCTGCACAGGGGGCCAGCACCGCTCTGTGACACTTGCCGAACATTTAGCTGATTATTTCAAGAAGGATTACTATACTCATGTTACTCACCGGGACATTGAAAAGAGAAGCCGGAAATAAGATGGGACAAAAACCGAAAATCGCAATCTTTGGCGGGGGTACGGGTCTTTCTGTATTGCTTCGAGGCTTAAAGCATAAACCTGTTGACATTACGGCCATTGTGACAGTTGCCGATGATGGGGGGAGCTCTGGCCGTCTGCGGAATGAACTGAAAATTCCGCCTCCCGGAGACATCAGAAATGTGCTTGCCGCTTTATCCGATGTGGAGCCGCTTGTTGAAGATCTCTTTCAGCACCGCTTCAATAAGGGGAATGACTTAACAGGCCATTCTCTCGGGAATTTGATTTTGGCAGCGATGACAAATATAACCGGTGATTTTTTTCACGCTGTCACAGAAATGAGCAAGGTGCTGAATGTAAGAGGAAAAGTTTTGCCGGCTGCCAATGCCAGTGTCGTTCTGCATGCTGAGATGGAAGACGGCCGCGTGGTTTCAGGCGAGTCCACGATTCCGGCTTACGGACAGCGCATTAAGCGTGTTTTTCTCACGCCTGAACATATTGACCCGCTGCCGGAAACGATAGACGTAATCAGGGAAGCGGATTTGATTATCATCGGCCCGGGAAGCCTCTATACAAGCATTCTTCCCAATTTGCTCGTCCCAAAAATCGGGGAAGAAGTGATAAAGGCGCAGGCGAAAAAGGTATACATTTGCAACGTGATGACTCAGCCCGGCGAAACGCTCCATTACACCGCTGCTGATCACGTGAAAGCGCTCAATCAGCATATGGGCTGCGGTTTTATTGATACGATATTAGTGAACAGCGAAGACATTCCTGACGAAATCAAACGTAAGTATGAAATGGAATCGGCGCGCCCTGTTGATTTTGATATCGAAGAGCTGAAAGCGATGGAGCTGGAAGTCATCAGAGATCAAATCGTAACGTATAAAAATGACGTAATTCGTCACGATACACATAAAGTGGCCTCTCTTCTTGTCGATTTACTGAAAGAATGAAGCCTTGAAATGAGGTGGCTATATGTCATTTGCATCGGAAACAAAAAAAGAATTAACGAATCTGGAAGTGAAAGACTGCTGCATTAACGCAGAGCTGTCTGCTCTTATCCGGATGAATGGAGCATTATCATTTACAAACCGCCATCTCGTACTTGATGTTCAAACCGAAAATGCGGCGATTGCCCGCCGCATCTATACATTGCTGAAAAAACAATATGATGTGTCGGTCGAGCTTCTGGTCAGAAAGAAAATGCGGCTGAAAAAGAATAACGTCTATATTGTGCGTTTTTCCGAAAATGCAAAAGCGATTTTAGAGGATTTAAAAATACTTGAGAAGAATTTTGTGTTTGAACGAAGTATTTCGGAAGAGCTGGTCAAAAAGAGATGCTGCAAACGCTCTTATATGAGAGGGGCATTTTTGGCGGGAGGTTCGGTCAATAACCCGGAAACCTCCTCGTATCATTTAGAAATCTTCTCTCTTTATAAGGAGCATAACGATTCATTATGCGACCTGTTAAATGAGTTTCAGTTAAACAGCAAAACGCTCGAACGTAAAAAAGGCTATATCACCTATTTAAAAGAGGCTGAAAAGATTACCGAATTTCTTAACGTAATCGGCGCCCACAATTCGCTTCTGCGATTTGAGGATGTCAGAATCGTCAGGGATATGAGAAATTCGGTCAATCGCCTCGTTAATTGTGAAACAGCCAACTTAAACAAAACGATCGGCGCTTCGCTCAGACAGGTGGAAAATATTAAATACATCGATGAACGGATTGGCCTGGATGCACTTCCTGAAAAACTTCGGGAAATCGCGCAGCTGCGGGTTGATTATCAGGAAGTGACGCTGAAAGAACTAGGGGAAATGGTAACAAGCGGAAAAATCAGCAAATCAGGGATCAATCACAGGCTGAGAAAACTTGATGAAATCGCGGAACAGCTGCGGACAGGGCAAACCGTCACTTTAAAATAACCGTAAAGAAAAGGGGAGATCTTATGGTTCAACAGAAAGTGGAAGTTCGATTAAAGACAGGACTGCAGGCGCGTCCTGCTGCTTTGTTTGTGCAAGAAGCAAACCGGTTTACGTCAGATGTGTTTCTTGAGAAGGATGGGAAAAAAGTAAACGCAAAAAGCATCATGGGACTGATGAGCCTTGCGGTAAGCACAGGCACTGAGGTGACCTTGATTGCCCAGGGAGAAGACGAACAAGAGGCGCTGGAAAAGCTGGCTGCTTATGTTCAAGAAGAAGTTTAGGTGATAAAGATGAGTGACTTTCTAAATGACTGCTTTCAGAAAATCGGCTGGGAGAAAGACCATGTCAGCTTCGGCGATCTCCCCCTTTTTCTCGAAGCAATGGCATACCGTTTCCCATTTGAAAATCGTGCCGTACTCGCAAATGAGGATTATAAGGTAACAAAAGAAGAGCTGTGGCGCCGTCTGGTCAAAGAACAACGCGGCGGCCTGTGCTACGATTTAAATGGTTTCCTTTATTTTGTCCTGCGTGAGGCCGGGTTTCAAGTAAAGCTCATTCGGGGGACGGTTTATGCAGGACATCATCAAGAAGAGTGGGCATTAGACGGAACGCATGCCGCTGTATTGCTGTCTGCGGAAAAAGGTGATTATATCTTAGATATCGGCTTCGGCATCAACCTGGCGCTCCAGCCGATACCGCTTTCCGGAGAAACGGCACAATCACCTGTCGGGTCATTCCGAATCAAAGAAGAAGAGACAGAAAAGGGCAGTCATGTTCTGTGGATGGACAAGGGCGAAGGCTGGCAAATTGGTTACGCCTTTACCCTTGATGAGAGCGATGCCGGTGATTTAGATGACATGAAGGACATGATTCACTCTCATGAAAAATCTCCTTTTAACAAATCACTGCTCGCTTCAAAGCTGACACCGAACGGACGGATGGTCATGTCTGACCGTCATTTGACGATTCAGGAAAACGGCGGAGAGAGCCAAAAAAGTGATATTGTTTCTTCAGAGTTTGAAGAGAAATTAAATACTCATTTTTTGTAACATGAAAAGCTTGCAGACATACTGCAAGCTTTTTCTTATGAACAAGTATTGATTACTACATCAAATGCATCTTCCGGGATATACAGTTTCCCTTTTTCATATTGATAAGGAATTTGATGCTCTTTAAAGCACTGTTTGGTGTATTCAGTTAGTGAATCTCCAATTTCTATGTATTCCCCGGTATAGTTCGGCTGACATGCTGAAAGAATTGACGTTATGGTGACAAAGAGCATGATTTTCTTCATAATGACACCTACTTATCAAGAAGTTTTTTCCTTTTTTTATTCTACCATAACGAATAGAAAAAGACCGATTTACGATCCCGACACATGCTATAATGAATTTTGGAATCTTCTAGAAAAGTCATCACGAAATACATGTAAGGGGGGATAAACGTGTATCGGATTTTGCTTGTGGAAGATGATGAACGCATTGCTTCTTTGCTGGGCGGTCATCTTCAAAAATACGGATATGAAGTGAAAATTGCTGAACAGCTGAATGATATAAAATTGGAATTTATAGAAATGAAGCCGGATCTTGTGCTGCTTGATATTAATCTTCCTTTTTTTGACGGGTTTTATTGGTGCAGGCAAATCCGTACCATTTCCAATGCGCCGATTATCTTTATATCGGCACGAACCGATGAGATGAATCAGGTGATGGCGATTGAAAATGGCGGCGATGATTATATCACGAAGCCATTCCATTTAGAGGTAGTGGTGGCCAAAATCAAAAGCGTCCTGCGCCGCACATATGGTGAATACTCGCCCTCTTTGTCACAGGAATCAAGAATAATGGAGCTGGGCGGGCTCACGATTTATCCGGAACAGAACGAGGCGGAGTGGAACAGCACCCGCATTTTGTTTTCACAAAAAGAATTTCAGCTCCTATCCATTTTCGTGAAAAAACATAAAAAAATTGTCTCTCGTGATGAATTATTGGAGGCGTTGTGGGATGACGTTGATTTTGTCGATGATAATACGTTAACTGTCAATGTCAATCGGCTGCGGAGAAAACTGGAGAATGCAGGACTGAAAGATTGCATTTCAACGATAAGGGGACAAGGCTATCAATTTCAAGTCAATCGGAAGGATGAACCGGAGTGTTAAAGACGTATCTCATCGACCGCTTAGCCATTATTTTATTTTCATTATTAGGGATAGGGACCGCCATGCTGATTGCGTATTTAAGCATCATAGAGAGCGGCGCAGAACCTCCCGCAGAAAATATGATGTACATATGGGTTTTGCCCGGTGTTCTTTTAGCCGCCGGTTTTGCTGTTGATTATGTTCGGCAATTTTCCTTTCTGACTTATGTCAAAAAGCTTTCAGAACAAGCGCCTTCTTCGAATGATTTCGGACAGGCTTTGAAAGCCCGAAACCCAAGAACTCGAGAGCAGGCGCTTTGGACGAAAATGATCAACACACTCGGGCAGCAATACGAAGGCAGGCTCTTACAATATATGAATCAGCAAAAACAGCATTATACTTTCACCAATCAGTGGGTCCATCATATGAAAACACCGGTTTCTGTTATTTCCTTAATGATTCAAGAAGGAAAAAACGGAGCCTCTTCTTCTTTTCCGACGTTTTTAGAGGAGCTTGAGGATGAAAATGAGAGATTTCGCCACGGTCTTGATATGATGCTGCAAACAGCCCGGCTGGAGGAATTTGCATTTGATGTAAAGCCCCAAACCTTTGATTTGGCCGAGCTGGTCCGTTCACTTATTAATCAGGAAAAACGGCAGTTTATCAAACGGTGCCTTTTTCCAACATTACTTGTGCCGCCAAACGCCGTTCAGATTTCCAGTGATCAAAAATGGCTTTCCTTTGTCGTCGAGCAAATCCTTTTCAATGCCTTGAAATACTCAAAGCAAGAGGTGGGAGACCATATTACAATCCGGATAGAAACGCAGGGGCGTGAGACACGTCTGTCGGTTGCTGATGAAGGCATCGGCATACCGCCGCAGGATCTGCCGCGGATTTTTGACGCGTTTTTCACCGGGGAAAACGGACGAAGCATGAAAGAGGCAACGGGAATGGGTCTTTATTTAGCAAAACAGGTATGCAGCCGGCTTGGCCACCAGCTGTATGCGGAATCAAAAGAAGGGGCTGGCACGGTGATGACCATCGTGTTTTCAAGTGACACCCTAATGAATGTGACAGCATTGTAAGGTTGGAGCGCGGAATTGCAAGAAAGTTCGATGGGAGGCTGCTGACTTCCTTTTTATAATAAAGAAAAAGGAGGAGCAGAACATGAACGTGTTACAAACAACGAACCTATCGAAAACGTACTATTCAAATAAAGGAACGATATCATATCAAGCGCTCAGCGACTTTGACCTCAGTGTGGCAAAAGGAGAATTTGTCGGCATTATGGGGCCGTCGGGAAGCGGAAAAACCACGCTTCTGAATTTGCTGGCCACCATTGATAAGCCGACCCAGGGTGAGATGATGATTAACGGCATTCAGCCGAAAGCGTTAAAGGATCAGGATCTGGCTCTGTTTCGCAGAAGAGAACTCGGCTTCGTCTTTCAGGATTTTAATCTGCTTGATACGCTGACGGTTCGGGAAAATATTCTGCTGCCGCTCGCACTGGATAAGGTAAAGCTGAGAGAAATGGAAGCCCGTCTGGATGAATTGGCCAATGCATTGCAAATCAAGCATATTCTCGATCACCGGACATACGAGGTGTCGGGCGGGCAGCAGCAGCGGGCCGCTTGCGCCAGAGCTATTATTCACAATCCGGCGCTCATTCTAGCTGATGAACCGACAGGAAATCTTGATTCAAAATCGGCAAAGCAAGTGATGAACACGCTGGCTCAGCTGAATGAAGAAAAGGAAGCGACGATATTATTGGTCACGCATGATGCGACAGCGGCGAGCTTCTGTAAACGGATTGTTTTTATTAAGGATGGCCGTTTCTTTTCAGAGATTCACAGAGGGACAAATCAACAGGTGTTTTATCAAAGTATATTGGATACCTTGAGTGTGTTGGGAGGCGATTTTCATGAATTTGAGAACCATCGCCCGTAAAAACATTCTTGGGAATCTGCAACGGTATGTCGCCTACTTTTTAAGCTGTGTGTTTGCCGTTTCCGTGTTTTTTGTCTTCACATCTTTCATTTTTCATCCGGATGTCAATGAAGACAATATATATGGCGGAAGCCTTGTCAAAACGTGCTTAAGCGCAGCCCTTGTCGTCATCATTGTGTTTTGTCTATTTTTTATCTCATATTCGAATTCGGCGTTTTTGCAGGCGAGAAAGAAAGAGTTTGGGCTGCTGACACTTTTCGGAACATCAAAGCAGCAGCTCCGCAAGATGATTTATTATGAGCAGTCTCTGATCTCTCTTGCGGCGATTGCGACAGGTATTGGAGCAGGGCTGTTATTTTCAAAGCTGTTTTTTATGATCATGACATGGATGCTCAGCGTGAAGGTGCCGATTTCGTTTGTCATTGTGCCGAAAGCGTTTGTGCTGACGGCTGCGGGCTTTCTCATCCTGTTTCAGACGCTGCTCATTTTATCGCTGGGGCGGATTCGCAAGCTGGAAATCATTGAGTTGATGAAATCGGCTCAAAAGCCGAAAAGCTTGCCGGCCTATTCGAAATGGCTCACTGTGCTGTCATTGCTGTGCCTCGGCGGAGGTTATTATCTCGCTGCGACTGCAAATGTGATCGACATGGTGTTTCGGGTCTTTCCGATTCTGATTTTAGTGTTAATTGGCACGTATTTCTTTTTTACCCAAAGCAGTGTAGCGTTTTTCCGGATGCTGTACAGAAAAAAACACAGCTTCTATAAAGGCACCAATATCATTGTGCGTTCCAACATGATTTTCCGGCTGAAGGATCACGCCAGCATGCTGTTTTTAACCTCTATCATTACAGCGGTTATACTCACAGCTACAGGTGTCATCTATATGTTTTATGCCGATTTGCAAAGGCAGGAGGAGCAAAGCATTCCTCAGTCTGTTGCATGGGTGGAAAAAGACGCTTCCCGTTTTCAGGTGATGGAGCCTGCGAGAGCGGAGAGCACACTGAGAAAAGCAGATGCTGAGATTAAGTATAAGGTGAATGCCACAGGGATTCCTGTCAATTTTCAATCAAACCTGCCGTATGGAAACAAGAAAACGGAAGCGGAAGCCTTGCTGATTTCAGAGAAAATCTATAATCAAGTCGCAAAGGAAAAAGGTTACCCTGTTATTCATTTACAAGAAAATGAAGCGTTTATCAATGTTCCTTTTCAGATGATGGTGAAAGATACATTTGGAGAAGGGGAAACAGCAGCATTTCATATGAAGTCAGAAAAAACACTTTCCTATGTCATGAAAAAGCAGCAAAACAAAGGGGTATTGATGTCAGTCGGAGGAGTCAGCCGTTTATTGGTCGTCAGCGAAAAAAGCTTTGACAGTCTGACACGGGATGTGCCGCTGAAGGAACAGATGAGAGTGGTAGGTTACGAGCTCGAGCATTGGCAGGAGACGGTGGATGTCTCTGAAAAACTTGAAAACATGGTGCCGAAAGAACATACATCTGATTTTCAAACACGTGCTCCAAGTTATCAGATTGTAAAGCAGGCCGTAGCATTAACGCTGTTTATAGGAATGTTTGTCAGCGTGTTGTTTTTTATCGTGCAAGGAAGCATGCTGTATTTGCGGATGTTTACGGAAATAGAGGATACGAGATTGCAGGTGTTAGCGTTAAAGAGGATAGGGATTACGGACAAAGAAATTCACTCCATCCTTGGAAAACAAATTGGATTTTTATTCTTCATCCCGTTTATCGCGGGTACCATTCATGCAGGCTTTGCGTATGCAGCGTTAAGCAATATGCTGCATTCCAACTTATTTCTGGAGGCTGTACTGGTCATCATCATTTATTTTGTGTTTCAGGCAGTATACTATCTTGTCACCCGCTACATCTATAAGCGTGCTGTTCTGCAGCATATCACTTTTTAACATCCGGTCTGTTTCAGACCGGATGTTTTTTTATTATTGAAATTCTCTTGTGAGATTTTTCGGCGTTTGTCCTTGGATGGCTGCGATCATGTTTTCGGCAGCCTGTTTGCACATGTTGAAGCGCACTTTTGCTGTTGCGGAACCGATATGAGGAAGCAGTGTCACGTTATCCAGCTGTAAGAGCGGGTTATCTTGTGTGACAGGTTCTTTTTCGTATACATCTAAGCCGGCTCCTCTGATCCAGCCTTCTTGCAGGGCGCGAATCAGCGCTTTTTCATCAACTGTCTTTCCCCGGGAAATATTGACGAAAATTGCTGAATCCTTCATCATCTTAAATTCGCGTTCCCCTATCATGTGATACGTTTCATCAGTCAGCGGCGTAATGAGCAGAATAAAGTCAGATTGTTTGAGCAATGTATCGAGCTCAGCGTACTCGACGCCGATGCTGTTTTCAGTTTCTTGTTTGCGATGGCGGTTATGATAAAGCACTTCCATATCGAAACCGAATTTGGCGCGTCTTGCGGCTTGTTCGCCAATTCTGCCCATGCCGATAATGCCTAACGTTTGATGATGAACGTCAATACCGAAAAGCTCTTCTTCTTCAACGGTTCCCCATTTTCCGGCTCTGACGAAACGGTCCAGTTCGGCAACACGTCTGGCGGAAGATAGAATGAGAGAAAAGGCCAGATCCGCGACCGTATCATCCAGTGTATAAGGTGTATGAGTGCCGGCGACTCCACTTTTTTTCATCGCTTCTATATCGAAGTTATCATAGCCTACGGATTGGTTGCTGACCACTTTGAGCTTTGGCGCATGTTCAAGCAGTTCACGATTGATGGACGGTCCGGACGTTCCTGTAGTTAAAAGCCCTTCCGCATCTTTTAATTTCTCAAATAGCACGTCACTCGGAAGCGTATCTTCCTGCCATATTTCATAACGGCAATGTTCATCGATGAATGATTCAATCTCTTCAGGAATCGGTTTTGTGATGAATACAAATGGTTTCAACAAGGCTCCCCCTTTATGGCTGTTGTCTTTTTTATTATATCGGAAATAAATAGATGTTAAAAATATAGCTATGTTTATTTGGGTTTCTGGTTCTTTTGAACTTAAAATGGATATGAAAACCGGATGAACAGCTAAATTGGCTTAAATAAGTTTTTTAATTATCTGAATTCACCTATATTTTTTGTCAGACAAATCATCCATATCGAGTTAAAGCCAGATTATAGGGATCAATAAATATAAATTTTATTATCTTTGAAAGATATAAATGTTTCTGTTTTTATTCTACAGTTCAATTATAGTGTCTTTTTGTGAAAGCCTTTTCGAGGCGTATTCCTATGCTATAATTCCTTACTGTAAGCTGGGTAAGAAGGCTTGCGAAATCATATGGATGGGAGATGAATCAAATGGTTTCTTTAACATCAATTTTGGAACACAATCAGCGGTTTGTCAGAGAGAAGAAGTACGAACCGTACAAAACGACAAAATTTCCTTCAAAAAAGCTCGTCATTGTCACCTGTATGGATACAAGGCTCACCGAACTTCTTCCGCAAGCAATGGGGCTTAAAAACGGCGATGCTAAAATTGTTAAAAACGCGGGAGCCATCGTTTCCCACCCATTTGGAAGCGTGATGCGCAGCATACTGGTCGCGATTTATGAATTGCAGGCTGAAGAGGTGTGCATTGTCGGCCACCATGAATGCGGGATGTCGGGACTGAATGCGTCCTCGATTCTCGAGAAAGCAAAGGAACGCGGAGTGGAAGAAAGCTGCCTGAACTTGCTGGCTAGCGCCGGACTTGATTTGAAAACATGGCTGACTGGTTTTCACAGCGTAGAAGAAAGCGTTTCCCATAGTGTGAATTTGATCAAGCATCATCCGCTGCTGCCGAAAAAGGTGCCGGTTCACGGACTTGTCATTCACCCTGAAACAGGAAAACTTGATGTCGTCATTAACGGTTATGAAACTGAGCTCATAAACACTCAATCATAAGGGAGGTTATAGCAAAATATGCGATTCTCAGGGAGATTCAAGTCCTATAATTTACAGAAATTTCAGAAAGACTTGATTGCAGGTATCGTAGTAGGTGTCGTGGCAATTCCTTTAGGGATGGCGTTTGCCATTGCTTCGGGAGTTCAGCCTGAATACGGGCTGTACACTGTTGTTGTGGCGGGGATTTGTATTTCTTTGTTTGGGGGCTCCAAATATCAAATTGGCGGTCCGACAGGCGCCTTTGTCCCGATTCTATTTGGCATTGTGATGCAGTACGGCTTTGAGAACTTGTTGATTGCAGGGTTTATGGCAGGAGTCATGCTGGTGCTGTTCGGGCTGTTTAAGCTCGGAAAGATCATGAAATTCGTGCCGAAACCTGTTATCGTCGGTTTTACAGCCGGGATTGCCGTGCTGATCTTTACAGAGCAAATCGCTAATTTTCTTGGTTTGAGTAATATTGAGAAACATGAGAATTTTCATCACAACATGTTTGAAATTGCACAGAATCTCGGCACATTCAACGTGTATGCCATTTTGACAGCGGTGATCGGGCTCGTCATTTTGCTTGTATCCGCCAAGGTGATGCCTAAAGTACCTGGCGCTTTATTGGCGCTTCTTATTTCGACATTGGTCGCGGTTGTCTTTTTCCCTGACCGCATGGCAACGATCGGGTCAACATATGGAGAAATTCCCCGCCATTTGCCTGAATTTCAGTTTCCTGAGCTTACATTCGATAAAATAGTCATGCTGTTTCCGGCAGCCCTTGTCATCGCGCTTCTTGGCGGCCTTGAGTCGATTTTGTCCGCGATGGTCGCTGATAATATGAAGGGCTCAAAGCATGACAGCAACAAGGAGCTTGTCGGCCAGGGAATTGCGAATATGGCTGCGCCGCTGTTCGGCGGAATCCCGGCAACAGGAGCGATCGCCAGAACGGCGACCAATATTAAAAACGGAGCGGTGTCGCCTGTTTCAGGCGTTGTTCACGGTGTAGTCGTTCTTCTTGTCCTGCTCGTATTCGCGCCTTATGCATCCCATGTGCCGCTTGCCAGTATGGCGCCGATCCTCATGGTTGTCGCATGGAATATGAGTGAGCGGAAGGAAGTCGCAAACATGCTGAGACTGAAAACCGCTGATTCCTTTATTTTGGCAGCAACCTTTGCGCTAACCGTTCTGTTTGACTTAATCGTCGGTGTGGGTATTGGCTTGCTGCTCGCATTTGTGTTCTTCATCAGAAGGATGAGTGAAGCAACCCGCATCCACAATCAGGAATCGCATCCTTTTTTGGCGAAGACAACAAAGAGAGAAGACTCATCTGTCAGCTTGTATGCCATAGAAGGACCGCTGTTTTTCGGGTCAATTGATTCGCTTGAATCTTCACTGCTGGAGCATGTACAGAAAAAGCCAAAGACCCTTATTCTGCTCATGAATAAGGTGCACTACATGGATACGTCGGCCGAAGCAGTGCTAGGGAACATTATGAACCGAATTAAACGCCATAACGGAAAGCTGATGATTGTAGGACTGCAATCGCAGCCGAAGGAACTGCTGCATAAAACAGGCCTATTTCACAAAATAGGGAAACAGCATTTCTTTGATCACCACGATGAAATCAGAGGTTAAAAAAAGCGGCCGTTGGGCCGCTTTTTTATGCATGCTCAAATCGTTTTGTCAGTTTTTCTTGGTGTGCCTTCATCACCTCTTCTAAGGATACACCGTACATGTCAGCAAGAATGGCGATATTTCCGATGACATCTCCCATTTCCTCAATCAATTCTTGTTTTTGCTCAGCTCGTGACGATTCTTTCTCATCCGGCCGGTCTCTGCCGATTTCATATGCTCTGACAGCCCGGGCCAGCTCTCCTGCTTCCTCCATTAAAAAGCTCACTCGAATAAACGGTCCGTACTCTGTCCAGCCTCTTTTTTCGTAAAAATCTTTCATCCATTTCTCTGCATCATTCAGCTGCAACATGATCACTCCTGCATTCTTTATGTATTTCATATTGATATTATCACATGAAGGTGGGACAATATATAGTGTGTTTTTTGAACATTTGATACGATATATAGATGCGGAGATGACAAAATGAAAACAATATGTGTATTTGCGGGATCAAACCCGGGGGGAAATGAAGCGTATAAAAGAAAAGCGGCAGAGCTAGGCGCATACATGGCTGATCAGGGAATCGGCCTTGTCTATGGGGGCTCCCGCGTAGGTTTGATGGGCGCGATTGCCGACGCGATAATGGAAAACGGCGGAACTGCGATCGGGGTCATGCCGAGCGGTTTGTTCAGCGGGGAGGTCGTCCATCAAAACCTGACTGAGCTGATTGAAGTAAACGGCATGCATGAACGAAAAGCCAAAATGAGCGAGCTGGCGGACGGCTTTATCGCCATGCCGGGCGGCTTCGGTACATATGAAGAATTATTTGAAGTGCTTTGCTGGGCGCAGATCGGCATTCACCAAAAGCCGATCGGACTGTACAATGTGAATGGATATTTTGAACCGATGATGAAAATGATCAAATACAGCATTCAGGAAGGGTTTTCTAACGACTCGCACCTTAAACTGATCCACAGCTCTTCACGGCCGGATGAGTTAATTGAGCAAATGCAGAACTACTCGTATCCGATTTTAGAGAAAAAGTGGACGGAAATTTAAAAACCTTCAAGTGAGCCACCTGCCGTATTTGGTCTGAGTCTGGCCGTGCATCCACGGCCTTGATCCTCTATTCTATGGGAGTATTTCAGGTGGAGAATGAACTGAAAATCGAGTTTTTTCAACAAAGGAGGTTTCCTGAAGGAAATCTCCTTTTTTCTATTCTTTTTGCTGCTAGTCTATTCAGTTGTAAATAAAGGACTTTTTCACTAGTTTGGATAATATGCACAGGTAAGGAGGGGATGAAAATGGCAACATTGTCAGATGTGGCGAAAAAAGCAAATGTTTCGAAAATGACGGTATCACGAGTGATAAACCATCCTGAGACGGTGACAGATGAATTGAAAAAGCTTGTTCATTCTGCGATGAAAGAGCTGAATTACATCCCTAATTATGCGGCAAGAGCGCTCGTGCAAAACAGAACACAGGTTGTCAAACTGTTGATTCTTGAGGAAATGGATACGACAGAACCATATTACATGAACCTGCTGACCGGAATCAGCCGGGAGCTGGATCGCAATCATTATGCTCTGCAGCTTGTGACAAGAAACTCTCTCAATATTGGCCAATGCGACGGCATTATTGCCACCGGCTTGAGGAAGACCGATTTTGAAGGTGTGATCAAAGCTTTTGAGAAGCCGCTGGTCATATTTGGACAAAATGAAATGGGCTATGACTTTATCGATGTAAATAACGAGAAAGGCACTTTTATGGCAACACGTCATGTGATGGGGCTGGGGGAGCGGGAAATTGTCTTTATTGGTATTGATTTAGATGAGCCTTTTGAACGTTCAAGAGAACAGGGATACATTCGGGCAATGAATGAAAGCTTTAGAAAAACGAAAATATTTCGGATCGACAACAGTTCTAAGAAAAGTGAATGCCTTGCAAGAGAAGTGATGAAATCTCTGGATCATCAGGCCGCGTTTGTCTGCGCATCCGATCGGATCGCGCTCGGCGTCATTCGTGCCGTGCAGTCGCTTGGAAAACGAATACCGGAAGACGTCGCGGTGACCGGAAATGACGGTGTTTTTCTTGATCGCATCTCCTCGCCCCGGTTGACTACGGTCAGACAGCCTGTTGTTGAAATGGGGGAAGCCTGTGCGAGAATGTTACTGAAAAAAATGAATGAAGACGGTGCTGCTCAAGGAAATCTATTTTTTGAGCCGGAGTTGATTGTACGGGAATCAACACTGTAAGCGAATTATTCTGTTATCGGTAACAAGGTGAAAAGGATTGTTCCTGATATTTCATCATGATACTTTCAAGCTAAGAGCCGGCCTAATTACAACGGAATTCAAAGGGGGAAACATGATGGAATATGCAGCGATTCATCATCAGCCGTTCAGTTCTGATGCTTATTCTTATGACGGGCGGACGGTGCATATCAAGATTCGGACAAAAAAAGGTGATGCAGATCACATTCGATTCATTTGGGGTGATCCTTATGAGTACAACGGCGGCAGATGGTCGGCAAACGAGCAGCCGATGAGGAAAATTGCCGCAACAGACAGGCATGATTATTGGTTTGCTGAAGTGGTGCCGCCATTTAGGCGTCTGCAATATGCGTTTATTGTTACAGACCGTCATGAAGACATCTTTTTCGGAAGTTCAGGTGTATGCCCTTATAACGAAAAAACGCTAGAGACGATCCATTATTATTTTAAATTTCCATTTGTTCACGAGGCTGATACATTCCAAGCGCCTCAGTGGGCCAAATCAACGGTTTGGTATCAAATTTTTCCCGAGCGTTTTGCGAATGGAAGAGAAGACTTGTCACCGGAGAATGCATTGCCGTGGGGAAGCAAGGATCCGGACGTCAATGATTTTTTTGGAGGAGATTTGCAGGGGATTATTGACAAGCTTGATTATTTAGAGGATTTAGGGGTGAACGGGATTTATTTAACGCCGATCTTTTCCGCGCCTTCTAATCACAAATACGACACGCTGGATTACTATTCTATTGATCCGCATTTTGGAGATCCGGAGCTTTTTCGCACATTGGTCAGCCAGCTTCATCAGCGGGGGATGAGAATGATGCTTGATGCTGTTTTTAACCATATAGGAAGCGCTTCTCCGCAGTGGCAGGATGTCGTGAAAAACGGAGCTCAATCACGTTATAAAGACTGGTTTCATATTCACTCTTTTCCTGTCAAAGAAGACAATTATGATAGGTTTGCGTTTACACCCGATATGCCGAAGCTAAATACGGCTAATCCCGAAGTACAGAGATACTTGCTAGATATTGCATTGTACTGGATTCGCGAATTTGACATTGACGGCTGGCGTTTGGATGTGGCAAATGAAGTGGATCACGTTTTTTGGAAGACATTCAGGCAAGCTGTATCAGCGGAAAAGCCGGATGTTTATATTGTAGGAGAGATTTGGCATTCCGCCGAACCTTGGCTTAGAGGAGATGAATTTCACGCGGTGATGAACTATCCCTTTACAGAGCCTATGATTGAATATTTTGCTGATGGGACGATTCCAGCCTCGCGTATGGCCCACCGTGTAAATGCCCATTTGATGAATGGAATGAAGCAGGTCAATGAGGTGATGTTTAATGTGCTGGATAGCCATGATACAAAACGCCTTTTGACCAGATGCCGCAATGACGAGAAAAAAGCACGCGCTTTACTGGCCTTTATGTTTGCCCAGATAGGTTCACCATGCATCTATTACGGAACGGAAATCGGGCTGGACGGCGAAAATGATCCATTATGCCGGAAATGTATGGTTTGGGAAAAAGAGAAGCAGAACCAAGGCATGCTGCGATTTATGAAACGGTTAATTGCTTTGCGCAAACAGGAAAACACTTTATTGACTGAGGGACATCTTGAGTGGAATCTGCTGGATGACCAAAACCATTTTATTCGTTTTTCGCGGACTCTTGAGGAAAAAACTCTGATTTATTTCTTTAATCAGGGGGACGCGGCTCGACATGTCAGTTTGCGAGATTTGAATATTGAAAGGAATAAGAAAATCTACGATGTATGGACAGATCAGCCGCTTCATCATCACGATGTCATTGCTGTTCAGCCGGGAGAATTTTTTATTTTGGGTGCTGCCGTCCCTGTTTAAATTCTGTTATCGGTAACAAGTTAAAATATGTTGTAACCGCTTTCTGGAGAACCATACAATTGTTGTAGATTCATAAATAAAGGGGGAAAAGGGATGATACTTGTTAAAAAGGGGTTCGCCTTATTGGCGGCATCAGTCCTGACATTCGGCCTTGCCGCTTGCTCAAGTTCAAAAGATCCAGCAAGCTCTGACGGCAAAAAGGTACTGACTGTATCTGTTGAAGAAGCCTATAAAGATTACATTGAAAGCATAAAAGCAACATTCGAAAAAGAGAATGATGTCACAATAAAAATGGTTGAAAAGCAAATGTTTGAGCAGTTGGAAGCGCTTCCTCTTGATGGCCCGGCGGGGAATGCACCTGATGTGATGCTCGCTGCCTACGACCGGATAGGCGGTTTGGGCCAGCAAGGACATTTGCTTGACATTAAGCCATCTCACACAAAAAGTTTTGGAGATAAAGAGATGCAGCAAGTAACGGTTGACGGCAAGGTGTATGGAATGCCGCTAGTGATTGAAACACTTGTTTTGTATTACAACAAAGATCTCTTACAAACAGCACCAAAAACATTTAAAGATCTTGAAACATTAACAGAGGATTCCCGGTTTGCGTTTGCTTCGGAAAAAGGGAAATCAACCGGATTTTTGGCAAAATGGACTGACTTTTATATGTCGTACGGTTTGTTGGCCGGTTACGGCGGATATGTATTTGGAAAAAACGGCACAGATTCCGGGGACATCGGCCTAAACAATAAAGGGGCTGTAGAAGCGGTGAAATATGCGGAGAAATGGTTTAAAACCTATTGGCCAAAAGGCATGCAGGATAATTCAAGCGCAGACGATTTTATTCAGCAGATGTTTTTAGATGGCAAAGCGGCTGCGATCATCGGCGGACCTTGGTCAGCTGCCAACTATAAAGAAGCTGAATTAAACTACGGAGCGGCTCCCATTCCGACATTGCCAAATGGAGAAGAATATGCCCCTTTTGCCGGCGGGAAGGGATGGGTTGCATCAAAATATACAAAAGAACCCGAACTGGCTGAAAAATGGCTTGAGTATGCTGCAAATGATGCCAATGCTTACGCTTTTTATGAGAATACAAACGAAGTTCCGGCCAACACAGCTGCGAGAAAGAAAGCGGATGAGCAAAAAAATGAGCTGGCGTCAGCTGTGATTAAACAATATGAAACAGCGACACCGACTCCGAATATTCCGGAAATGGCTGAGGTATGGACAGGAGCGGAAAGTTTGATTTTTGATGCAGCTTCAGGAAAAAAAGCGGCGCAAACGTCAGCGAATGATGCTGTAAACGTCATAAAGGAAAATATCAAAGAAAAATATGTGAAATAAACGGCGGGACAGCGTCCGGAAGAATAGAGGGCGAAAAAATGAATAAACACCACACACTTGCAAAGCAAAAACGAAAGGCAGGGCTTTTATCAATCATTCCAGGACTTGGGCAGATTGCGAATCAGCAGTTTTTAAAGGGGATCTTGTTTCTTGCCGTCACAGGCTTGTTTGCTTTTGAATTACACGTTTTCGGTATTCAGGCGCTCACCGGATTGATTACATTGGGAAGTGTTCCCGGTGTTGACCACTCACTGTTTATGCTGATTGAAGGCACGCTGCAATTGATCGTGACAGTGATTTTCCTCATGTTCTATATCTTTACTATTTATGATTCGCGTAAGATCGCCGCTATGAAAGCGGCGGGTTTGGAAGTCCATACAACGGCCAAGGATATGATCTGTCATGCGGGTGATAAAGGGTTTCCATATTTATTTACACTGCCGGCGTATATCATGATGGTGTTTGTGATTATTTTTCCGGTTTTGGTGACTCTGTTTGTTGCATGTACAAACTATGATTTTTATCATATCCCGCCTAACAGTCTGATTGACTGGGTCGGTTTTAAAAATTTCTTGAATATTTTTTTCCTCGGCTCCTATCGTGAAACATTTGTGAATGTACTTGGCTGGACGATCATCTGGACAATCTGTGCGACAACGCTGCAAATCATTTTGGGGATCGTGACGGCACTTTTCGTTAATCAGGATTTTATAAAAGGCAAGCGGATATTTCGAATGATTTTCTTATTGCCATGGGCTGTTCCGGCTTTCATTACAATCATGAGTTTTTCCAACATATTTAACGACAGCATAGGGGCGGTGAATGCACAGGTGATTCCTTTATTAAATCACCTGCCGTTTGTAGAGCTGCCTGCGATCGCATGGAAGACTGATCCTTTCTGGACAAAGACAGCCCTCATTATGATTCAGACGTGGCTTGGCTTTCCCTATATTTATGTCATGGTAACGGGAGTGCTTCAGGCGATTCCAGGTGAACTGTATGAAGCGGCAAAGATTGATGGCTCCACTTTTATCCAGCGTTTTCAACATATTACATTGCCAATGATTTTATTTGCGACAGCACCTGTGATGATTACCCAGTATACGTTTAATTTTAATAATTTCTCGATTATCTACTTATTTAATGAGGGAGGACCGGGCAGCGCGGGAGCCGGGGCCGGGTCGACCGATATCTTAATTTCGTGGATTTATAAACTGACAACAGGCACATCACCGCAATATTCCGTTGCGGCGGCTGTTACACTGTTAATTTCTTTCATTGTCATTGGAATTTCCCTGATTGCTTTCAAAAAATCGAATGCTTTTGGCAATGAGGAGGTTATGTAAGTGAACGCGGGAACGGCCAGAATGCTGAATAGAATCTGTACGTATTTATTTTTGACGCTGTTAAGTATAGTCATTATATATCCATTGCTGATTACGGCATCATCCGCTTTCCGTGTGGGAAATGCGGCGGCTTTTCAGCTTGATTTTTCGGGTTCGTGGACTTTAGATCATTTTAGGCGGCTATTTGACGAGACGCTTTACCTTCATTGGTACAGTAATACACTTATCATCGCGTTATCGGTCATGGTCTTGCAGGTTACGATCGTGACGCTTGCCGGATATACGTACAGCCGCTATCGGTTTGCAGGCCGAAAAAAGAGCCTGGTCTTCTTTCTCATCATTCAAATGGTGCCGACGATGGCAGCGCTTACTGCTTTTTATGTCCTAGCGATGCTGATAGGCGCACTCGATCAGTACTGGTTTTTGACAGCGATCTATATCGGCGGCGGAATTCCGATGAACACGTGGCTGATGAAAGGTTATTTTGATACTGTGCCGAGAGAAATTGATGAAGCGGCGCGAATTGATGGAGCGGGACATCTGAGGATTTTCGCATCAATTGTTCTCCCACTTGTTAAGCCGATGCTTGCAGTACAAGCGCTTTGGGCGTTCATGGCGCCGTTCGGCGACTATTTGCTGGCGAAGTTTTTGCTCCGCTCACCGGAAAGGCTGACCATCGCTGTAGGATTGCAGTCCTTTATTTCAAATCCGCAGCAGCAAAAAGTCGCCCTGTTTGCAGCCGGAGCTATACTGGCCGCATTGCCGATATGCGTCTTATTCTTTTTTCTCCAAAAGAACTTTGTGTCCGGGCTGACAGCCGGCGGAACAAAGGGGTAATTCGATGAAGAATCTACAAAAAGAAAGTTTTATAATCCGCTGCCTAAAAGCGGCTGCGTCTCCATCAGGTGTATGCCGTTACGGGAATACATTCAGCTGGCTGCAGCTCTGTTTTCTCTTTATGTTTTTAACGGCCTGCTTGATGGCGCCGATTACGATTTCGTTTATGAAAATGGATCGCTTCAGTGTTACATCTTTCATGCCGTCAGCGATTCAAAAGCTTAATCATCAATTTGCTGATCAATTACAAGGTTATCAAATCAGAAACGGAAAACTGACGGGCGGAAAGAGCTCTGATCGAATTGAAGAGGGAGAGAGTTTGCTGGCAATTGATATGAAGCATGAATATCAGGTAAGCGGTGAAAATGGGCGATTGAAAGTGACCGGATATGATAACGCCATCGTCTTTCAATCCGATCAACTGGTGATTATCGATCAAAACGGAACGGGGTTTTCTGTTGGCTATGCGAAAATGGACGCTGAGTTTAAGAAACCGAACGTCCATGATATAGAGGCTTTGATCGATACATTGTGGCTGGCACAGTATAAGCCGATGATCATGATGCTGGCATATGCGGTGATTTTTGTGATTCAGCTATTTGTAACGGCTGTTCTTGCGGGGGGCCTCTGGATCACAAAAATATCAAACATGATCTCTATTGCGTCATTCAAGGAAGCGGCATCTGCGGCGGTTTGCGCATCCGCACTGCCGGCATTTGCCGCAGCTGTTATCGGTATGGTTCATTTTAACTTGATCACTGTATTGATGATCCATTCGTGCGGCGTCACTTTGATGATCTCTTTTGCGTTTAGATATTTGACGAAAACCCGCCGTGATCATGGAAACTTACATTCGGGAGGAAATTATGACAAATCAGCGGTTATTTGAGATTGATGAATGGAAAGTCAAAACACATACATTTCGAAAGGAACATACACGGCTGCAGGAGAGCCTGACTTCTCTTGCCAACGGCTATATGGGAGTCAGAGGAAATTTTGAAGAAGGCTATTCAGGCGACAGTCACCAAGGCACATATATTGCAGGCGTGTGGTTCCCTGACAAAACGCGAGTAGGCTGGTGGAAAAACGGGTATCCGGAGTATTTCGGAAAAGTGATCAATGCGATGAACTTTATTGGCATAGACTTATATATTGATGGTGAAAAAGTCGATCTTTATCAAAACCCAATCGAATCATTTGAGTTAGAACTTAATATGAAAGAGGGGATTCTGCGGAGAAGCGCTGTTGTCCGTATTCAGGATAAAACCGTTAGAATCAGAGCGGAGCGATTTATTAGCCTTGCCGTAAAAGAGCTTTGCGCGATTCATTATGAAGCGGAGTGCCTGACAGAAGACGCTGTCATTACACTTGTTCCTTACTTGGACGGAAATGTCGCAAATGAAGATTCGAACTACCAAGAACAATTTTGGCAGGAAGAAGCGAAAGGGGCTGATTCTCACAGCGGTCATTTAGCGGCAAAAACGATCGAAAATCCATTTGAAACACCGCGCTTTACCGTTTCAGCCGCAATGGCAAACGTAACAGAGGGCTTTGTCAATGAAAGCTATAAAACAGCTGAAATGTATGTCGAGAACCGCTACAGTTACCAAACGAAGGCTTCTTTGAAAAAGTTTATTATTGTCACGACTTCCCGTGATTGTCGTGAGGCAGAGCTTTTAGCGAAAGCCAAGGAGCTTTTGGCGGGTGTACTTGAGAACGGATATGAAGAAGCAAAACGAAGGCACATTGAACAATGGAAGGAAAGGTGGGCAAAAGCGGACATAGAGATTAAAGGGGATGAGGAACTTCAGCAAGGAATCCGCTACAATATCTTTCAGTTATTCTCGACATATTACGGTGGCGATGCCCGTTTGAATATCGGGCCGAAAGGATTTACTGGTGAAAAATACGGAGGCGCAGCCTATTGGGATACGGAGGCGTACGCGGTTCCGATGTATTTGGCGACAGCCGAACCAGAGGTGACGAAAAACCTGCTTTTGTACCGCTATCATCATTTGGAGGCAGCGAAACGGAATGCCGCCAAACTGGGGATGAAAGGGGCACTTTACCCGATGGTGACCTTTACAGGCGATGAATGCCACAATGAATGGGAGATCACCTTTGAAGAAATTCACCGCAATGGCGCGATCTGTTATGCGATCTGCAATTACGTCCAATATACAGGTGACCATGACTATATAAAGGAATACGGGATAGACGTTCTTGTGGAAGTCAGCAGGTTTTGGGCAGACCGCGTTCACTTCTCGAAACGAAAAAACAAGTATATGATCCACGGCGTCACAGGGCCGAATGAATACGAAAACAATGTCAACAACAATTGGTATACAAATGTCATTGCGGCTTGGACGTTGGAATATACATTGGAAAATCTCGAAAGGGTTTCAGCGGAAAAACGCCGCCTGCTTGATGTGCAGGAAGAAGAACTGAACGTCTGGAGAAAAATCATCCAGCACATGTACTATCCGTATAGTGAAGAACTGCAAATTTTCATTCAGCATGACACATTCTTGGACAAAGACCTGCGATCAGCGGATGAATTAGATCCAGCTGAGCGGCCTCTTTATCAGAATTGGTCCTGGGACAAGATTCTCCGCTCCAATTTTATTAAACAGGCAGATGTGCTTCAAGGCATTTATCTGTTTCATGACCGTTTTACGATGGAAGAAAAACGGCGAAATTTTGAATTTTATGAACCGATGACTGTTCATGAATCAAGCCTGTCACCCTCTGTCCATGCCGTTCTCGCAGCCGAACTTAAGATGGAAAAGAAAGCGCTTGAATTATATAAGCGTACAGCAAGGCTTGATCTTGACAATTATAATCATGACACGGAGGAAGGTCTGCACATCACATCAATGACGGGAAGCTGGCTCGCGATCGTTCAGGGCTTTGCAGGCATGCGCATCGCGAATGAGACGCTGTCATTTGCCCCGTTTTTGCCGAAAGAATGGGACAGATATTCGTTCAAAATCAATTATCGAAACAGGTTAATCAATATTACGGTTGATGAACTGAGCGCCGTCTTTGAGCTTGTAAAAGGCGAGCCGCTGCACATGAAAGTGTATGAGGAACCAGTTGTCCTAAATGGACGATGTGAAAGGAGCACGCCTGATGAATGAATGGTGGAAAGAAGCTGTCGTTTATCAAATTTACCCGCGCAGTTTTTATGATGCCAATGGAGATGGATTCGGGGATTTGCAAGGTGTGATTCAAAAGCTGGATTACATCAAATATCTCGGGGCGGATGTGATCTGGCTCTCCCCGGTGTTTGATTCCCCGCAGGATGACAACGGCTATGATATCAGCGACTACAGAAACATGTACGAAAAATTTGGGACAAATGAAGATATGTTTCAGCTGATTGATGAAGTGCACCAACGCGGAATGAAAATCATCATGGATTTGGTTGTGAACCACACGTCGGATGAGCATGCCTGGTTTGCTGAAAGCCGCAAGTCGAAGGATAATCCTTACCGGGATTATTATTTTTGGAAAGACCCTAAACCGGACGGCTCAGAGCCGAATAATTGGGGGTCGATCTTCTCAGGCCCGGCGTGGACAATTGATGAAGGGACAGGGCAGTATTATTTGCACTACTTTTCAAAAAAGCAGCCTGATTTAAATTGGGAAAATGAAGCGGTGCGCCGGGAAGTTTATGATGTGATGAGATTTTGGATGGATAAAGGCGTTGACGGCTGGCGGATGGATGTGATCGGCTCTATTTCCAAGTATACTGATTTTCCGAACTACGAAACAGATAACATCCGCAGCTATATCGTCGGCCGTTATCATTCGAATGGCCCCCGCCTTCATGAATTTATTCAGGAGATGAACAAGGAAGTGCTTTCTCATTACGACTGCATGACGGTCGGGGAGGCAAACGGCTCTGATATTGAAGAGGCGAAAAAGTATACAGATGCAAGCAGGCAAGAGCTGAATATGATTTTCACATTTGAACATATGGATATTGATACAGAACAACACTCGCCAAACGGGAAATGGCAGATCAAGCCGTTTGATTTGATTGCTTTAAAAAAGACGATGACAAGGTGGCAGACCGGGTTAATGAATGTCGGCTGGAATACCCTGTATTTTGAAAACCATGATCAGCCGAGGGTTATTTCACGCTGGGGCAATGACGGTAAGCTGCGAAAGCAGTGTGCAAAAGCATTTGCAACGGTTCTCCATGGCATGAAAGGAACGCCGTTTATTTACCAGGGAGAAGAAATCGGTATGGTCAACAGTGATATGCCGCTGGAGATGTATGATGATCTTGAAATAAAAAATGCGTATCGTGAACTAGTCGTCGAAAACAAAACGATGCCGGAAAAAGAATTTTTACAAGCCGTGATGAAAAAAGGAAGGGATCATGCCAGAACACCGATGCAATGGGATGTCGAAAAACATGCGGGATTCACAGCCGGAGCCCCTTGGATAGCAGTAAATTCCCGCTATCAAGAGATAAATGTGAAGGAGTCCTTGGAAGACCAAGATTCGATTTTCTATTACTATCAGAAGCTCATTCAATTACGAAAGCAATACAAGACCATCATATATGGAGATTATCAGCTGCTGAAGGAGAATGATCCGCAAGTCTTTTCTTATCTCCGTGAATACCAAGGGGAAAAGCTTCTCGTCGTTGTGAATTTGTCGGAAGACAAGGCTCTGTTCGAAGCGCCTCCTGAACTGGCCCGTGAGCATTGGAAAGTGCTGATTTCCAACTATCCGCAGGAGCCGGCTGACTTAAAATGCATTTGCCTCGAACCTTATGAAGCTGTGATGGGCATTAGCATATGAAAGCGGCCATTTTTGATTTAGACGGTGTGATAACAGATACCGCTGAATATCATTATCTCGCTTGGAAGCATATCGCGGAACAAATCGATATTCCCTTTAACAGAAGTGTGAATGAAAGCCTAAAAGGAATCAGCAGAGCAGAGTCACTTGAAAGCATACTTATCATTGGCGGTGCGCAAACAAAGTATACAAATGCGGAGAAACAAGAACTTATGGATCAAAAAAACCAATACTATCAAATGTTGATCAGCAAATTGACGCCGGAAGATCTTTTGCCGGGAATCGGCAGGTTTCTTTGTGAATTAAAAGGTGAAAATATAAAAATCGGGTTAGCGTCTTCAAGCCGTAATGCTCCCGCGATTTTAAAACGTTTGGAGATTATGGATGATTTTCATGCCATTGTTGACCCTACAGCTCTCGCGAAGGGAAAACCTGATCCCGAAATCTTTCTAACAGCCGCAGCGCTGCTCGGCGTTTCCCCTGCTGATTGTGCGGCAATAGAAGACGCTGAAGCAGGGATTTCCGCAATTAAATCTGCCGGGATGTTTGCGGTGGGAGTCGGTCATGAACAGTCAATGCTTGATGCCGATCTGATTGTGAGACAAACCAGTGATTTGACGCTTGAACTGTTGAACGAAGAATGGGTGCAGTATGGAATAAGAAAGATTAAAGAATGAATTCATAAATGAAAAAACCTGCAAGAGACATAGCTCTTGCAGGTTACAGTATTACTTTTGCTCTTCTGTGTTGCGAGTCAGAATTTTATCAATCAGGCCGTATTCAAGCGCTTCTTCAGCAGACTTGAAGTTATCGCGGTCTGTGTCGCGTTCGATTACTTCAAGCGGCTGGCCAGTACGTTCAGCAAGAACTTTATTTAATTTGTCACGAAGCAAGAGAATGCGTTTCGCGGCAATTTCAATTTCTGTCGCCTGGCCTTGCGCACCGCCAAGCGGCTGGTGAATCATGACTTCACTGTTTGGAAGCGCATAGCGTTTGCCTTTTTCTCCGGCGGCAAGCAGGAACGCGCCCATTGATGCAGCCATACCGATACAAATGGTGGATACTTTCGGCTTAATAAACTGCATGGTATCATAGATCGCCATACCGGCTGTAATAGAGCCGCCCGGGCTGTTGATGTAAATAGAAATATCTTTTTCAGGGTCTTCCGCTTCTAAGAATAAAAGCTGTGACACGATGGAGTTCGCAACGTTGTCATCAATCGCAGATCCAAGCATGATGATACGATCCTTTAATAGACGAGAATAAATGTCATACGCTCTTTCCCCGCGGTTCGTTTGTTCAATGACTGTAGGTATTAAATTCATAATGCTCCTCCTTCACCTTTTAGGTAAGTATGTAGTTACATGATACATTTTTGGTCAATAAAGGTCAAACAAAAAGCTGGCTTGACACGCAAAGTCTTCTCTTTTTCCCATTTTCCCCAAATTTATATGGGTTCAAACCATCGTATGTCAGATTGCCAAATAAGATGATGTGTTAGATGTGAAAAACGGCCTCTTGAAATAGAGGGTTGTTATTTGAAGGGAATTATCGTATAATGAGTTGTGCTGACGTTCTCATCACGCAGTGAATATGCGCTCGTAGCTCAGTTGGATAGAGCGGTGGTTTCCGGTACCACGTCTGTCGGGGGTTCGAATCCCTCCGAGCGCGTCCAATAGAACAACAGGAAAGACAAGGGTTTGGCACTTTGCCGCTCTTGTCTTTTTTGTTTTATGTTAAAAATTTTTTCTCATCGGAACATAAATTTTCCTCCTGCTGGGCACTTTATGAAATGTGCGATATTGAATTTACAAGGAGGATCAATATGGGTATTTTAAGCGGAAATCCGCAAGAGGAACCGATGCATTACGGTGAGGTTTTCAGCTTGTGGAGTTATGTAATGGCAGGCAATAAAATGGTCGGCAATTACCAGATGTTATTGAATCATGTCGGTGATGACGATTTGAAAAAGCTGCTTCATGAGGCCATTGAGAAGTGCCAGGATGAAATGAAACAAGTCAGCAGCATCCTGAAGGAAAACGGTGTGGCGCTCCCGCCGGCTTCTCCTGAACCGCCGGCAGCGGATCTTAAAGATATTCCGACGGGTGCGCGGTTTCTCGATCCGGATGTGGCGGTCTCTGCGGCAGCGCAAAATGCTGCAGGCCTTGTGGCATGCAGCAAAATTATGGGTGAGTCAATTCGTGAGGATATTGCCATGATGTTTGGGCAATTCCATTTATCGAAAGCGGCAATGGGAGCAAAATACTTAAGGCTGCTAAAAAACAAAGGCTGGCTCATCCCGCCGCCGCTTCATCTTCACAACCATCAAGACGAAGCTTAATGGCAAGGGCATATACAGCTGTATGTGCCCTTATCTTATGATGAAGCCGTAAGACGCAGGCCGATGACGCCAGCGAGGATAAGGCAAAGAGAAATCACTTGTGAAAGCTGAAACCGCTCCTTAAACCAGACAAAGCCAACCGCCGAAACGCCAATGCTGCCAATGCCGGTCCAGACGGCATAAGCGACTCCGGCAGGCAGGATCCGCATCGCTTGTGAAAGGCAGTAAAAGGATAAGCCAAATCCAACAGTCATCACAATAATCGGCCATTTTTTTCTTGTTCCGTCTACATATTTCATGGCAACGGCAGCTATAACTTCTTCTATGCCGGCAATCACTAATAAAAACCATGCCATTACGAGTCACCTCCCGACTGCGTTTTGCTTTCTTTCGTGAATAGCTTCATTCCTAAAATGCCGGCCAGCAATAAAGCTAAAAAGAACATTTGGGCTGCTGAGAAGGATTCGCCCAAAACAATTCCAGTGATATATGTTCCGACGGTTCCGATTCCGACAAATACAGTGTACGCCGCGGCCATCGGGATTTTTTGATAAGAGCGGATTAACAGGATAAAGCTGACCGCGATCAAAATAAAAATAATGAACCAATCCAAAAGCGAATCGGCATGTTTGAGGGAAGAGGCCCAAACAACTTCTAAAAGCCCTGCAATGAAAACAAGCACCCAATTCAAATGAAACACCTCTCTATTTTTATGAATGAACGTCAGTCATTTTTGAGGCATTAAAAAATGAGCGGTTTTACCCAGTCATTTTTTACGCTGCAGCTAAGCTTCGTTTTAAGAAAGTAAAGATTTCTTTTTTATACACTTCAACATTTTCATCTTGTTCAAACCCGATATAGAATCGTTCTGCTGTGTTCTCGACCAAGTTAATAATCGTTTTGGCCGTCCATTTTGCATTGATTTCTTCAGTTACCTCGCGGCTTTCAATCGCCTTATGAATGATTTTTTCGAGCCAGGAATAATAAGGCTGATAGATCGTCTCCCATTTTTCCATGGAGTGGTCGATCGCAAGCCCGGAGTAACAGAGGATGATAATATCCTTATGGCGTTCTGTAATGAGAAATGTCTCATCAATTAATATGTCTAAAACAGTCCAAAAATCCTCGTCTCCATGCAGCCTTCCTTTGATTTGATCCAGCGTAAGGGTGAGAAGATTTTCTGCGATTGCCGGAATGAGGGCGTTTTTAGATGAGAAGTACAAATAGAACGTTCCTTGTGCAGTGCCGGCCTTTTTGACAATATCAGAAATAGAGGCTTTGTCGAGACCTTTTTCAGATATAACGTCAATGGCAGCGTGCAGAATTTTTTCATATTTGCCCGAAGTTTGTTTTGGCATAAGGAACACCTCCTGTAATGACTGACTATCATTCATTTTATCTCGGGTATGTGCGTTTGTAAAGAATAAAGAAGCAAGAAAACCTCTTGCTTCTTTATTTATCATAATCAATAGCGGCTTTCGGGAGCCCGGTATACTTTGCCCAGTAGTAAATCGCAAGTGAGCCGATGGCGACCAAAATAAGGTCGACGGGATTGCTGATAATGCCTAAACCATGTCCGAAAGAACCGATGTAGGAAAAGACCAGCATCATGATATAAAACCCGATAAGCCACCACGCTGATTTCAGCTGCTGGGCCAGACTGACATCTTCTTGAGGCGCATATTTGCTGAAACAGAGATAGACCAAAAACATGATGAGCTGTGAACCGAGCAGCCAGGAAACGGTCGTCCATCCTGACCAGTAAACGATAAACGCCGTGAAAATAAAGGAAAGCGGCCCGATAATACCCATCCCTTTTAAATAAAACGGCCTGTTTAAATCCTTCGCATTGACCCTCAGCGCTGCTGAACAAATGGGTGCAATCGCATAAGAAAGGATGAGCGCTACAGAACAGACATTGACGAGTGCGTTCCACGAAGGGAAGGGGAGCGTCCAGAAAATGGACAAGGCAAATGAAAGCCAGAGTGAAGCACGGGGGGTTCCCGTTTCTTTATTGACCTTTGAAAATATGCCAAATAATGTGCCGTTCCGCGCCCAGGCGTAGACGAGGCGAGATGTCGTATTCATAAAAATATTCCCGTTTCCTCCCGGAGACAGAATGGCGTCTAAAATGACAAGCGTTGCAAGCCAGCCTAAACCAAGCATGACCGCAATATCTTTAAACGGCAGTGAGAACTCCCGTCCGATTGCGGGCCAGCCATTTTTAAGCGTTTCTGTCGGAATTGCACCAATAAAGGTGACTTGCAAAACAGTGTAAATGATGGTGGAAACAATGATGCAAACGATTAAAGCGATCGGGATGTTGCGTTTTGGATTTCGCACTTCGCCTGCAACAGCCACAATCGGGTGCAGGCCAAGATACGCAAACATTACGCCGCCTGTCGATATCGCAGCCTGAATACCTGTAAAACCGAACGGTGCAAATCCTTCAACAGATAAATTCTGCGGGTTAAAATGAAAGATCAGCACGATAATGATGGTAATCGGTACAATATATTTAAAAATCGATATGATGAAATTTGCCTTAGCGAATGTTTTGACGCTCCAATAATTCAGCAGGAAAAACAAGCAGAGCAAGGCAAACTGTAAGAGCCAGCCGGCAATGGTCGGTGAATCAGAGCCTTCTTTGGTCAGGCCGGGAAACCAATAGGCCACGTATTGCCGGACTGCCGTGACTTCAATCGAAATCAGGCTTGTGTAAGCGACGATTGTGACAAATGAAATTAAATAGCCGACAAGGTGGCCATGTGAATAAACGGGGTATCGAATGATGCCTCCGGTACGGGGCAGGGCAGCTCCAAGCTCCGCGTATACGAGCCCGATTAACAGAATGATGGCTCCGCCGATGATCCAGGAAAAAGCGCCGGAGGGTCCCGCTTTAGATGCGACATTACTGACAGCGAACAGCCACGCTGATCCAAAGATGGCTCCCATCCCAATCAAAATCAGATCAAACAGCGACATTGATTTTTGAAAATTTCCTTGTTTAGACATCCGCTTCCTCCTTAGCAACCAGCCTTATATTCCTTACAATGCCCAATATGCAACAGAGAATACCGCTCTAATAAAAAACAGATGCAGCCTGCGCTGCATCTGTTTTTTATTCATGAATCGTATCGAAGTGTTTCACCGTTATATTTTTAAATGAGGCTGTGCCTCCTTCAGAATAAAGGGTAATGCCTTTATCTTCGGGTTTTGGAAACACTTGATTTGAAAAAACGGTTTTCCCGTCGCCGACAAATACTTCTATTGTTGTTTTATCGGCGAGAATTTTCAAATGGGCCTTCTGTTTGCTTACATCGAAGGGAGCCTTGCTTTCAACATAGGTGTTGCTGTTGTCAGGCTGATTTGTAGCCGCTCTGTTGACATATGCATAGCCGTCTTCGGCGAAAATGCCGACATCAATATGGCGTTTTTGGTCTTTCGATTCTCTCAGTCTGACGCCTGCGTTCTTTAGCTCTGACCAAGAAAGATCCATATCAAGCTGGTACGTATCACCAGTGATCGACAGTGTTTTTGATCCGCTCACATCCTGATCCTCTACTTTGTCAGTTGAAACGGTCAGCTGCTCCAAAGCTTCGGTCGGCTGTGAGACGAGGCTGTATGTGCCGTCCTGCTCCTGCAGCCGGAGTTCGCGTATGACAGAATCTGTGCCGTTAAAGCCGTTCTTCATTGTCGGTGTGTTGTTGGCGTAATCCCAATTGTTCATCCAGGCAAGCGCATACCGCTTTTCTAATGGATCTGTGTTTTTGCCGTCTTCGAACGTCACGCCGCCGTACCAGTCAAAGCCGTAGTCAAGCCATTGGGCTTCGGTTTGATCCGCTGTAAATTCTTTTCCGTCAAAGCTTCCGGTCCAGTAGGCGTACGTATTTGGTTTGCCCCACGGTTTGCCGTTCGCACTCGCGCCGAGAACCCATTTAGTCGTTCCATCGCTTGCCCGCATCATGTAGAGGTCAGGACATTCCACAATTCCCGCCTGCTCCGTTAAGAATCCGCTTGTGTAATGCCAGTCCTTTAGATTATCGGATTCATAAAAGCCGATTTTTGTTCCTTCAGCCATGGCTATGACCCATTTGTTATTCTGGTCATCCCATATGACTTTCGGGTCTCTGAAATCGTCTGTGCCGGGATTAGGCATAACGGGATTATCACTATAGGACTTAAATGATTTTCCTTTGTCTGTGCTGTACCACAAATGTTGCTCCTGTTTTTTATCTTTGGCTGAAGGCTGGGTCACGATTGCGACGAGCGCGTTTTTCCCGAATCCGGCTGTGTTTTCTTTATCGAGCACGACAGAACCGGTCCAAATGTCCCCGTCTGGGTTTGTGTATTTCGGGATCGCCACGCCTTCATCGGTCCAGTGCACCAAGTCCTCTGATACGGCATGGCGCCATTCTGTGCCGTTCCCGTTTGGGTAATCCCGGTTATAAAGGTAGAAATAATGATACTTGCCTTCAAAATAGACCGGTTTTTGGGGATCATTTTTCCATTTATCCGGCGTCGTAAAATGATAGGCCGCCCGGTAGTCCGGCTTCTGTGTTGTTTTTGTTTTTTTGACAGGTTCTTCGTTTGGCAATAAGTTGATAAACAGCAATATTCCTAAAAAGCTCAGGATTACTGTTAGCCATTTGCCTGTTTTTTTATAGTTCATCTGGGATTCACCTTTATGATGTTGATAAGAAATAAAAGAAAATGCCAATAAGATATCGGCATTTTCTTTTGCGTTTTTATTTGTTAACTGTTAATTGTCCTTGTTCAAGGATGCTGTCTTTTACAACAGATGTTTTCTTGCCTTTGATGTTTAATAGGAAGCTTGGCGCAAACGTTGCTTTTTTGTCTGCAAAGAAGCCTCTGTTTGTCATGTAGCTTGTAATCACGACATTGTTTCCTTTAGCTTGAGGCACAGCGAAGTGTGAATAAGTAAATGTCACATCGTTAGGATCAAGATCCATTTTTAACACAAGGCCTGTTTTGTTCAGCGGCTTGTATGGGCCGGTTAAGGAATTAGAAACATAACCAAGCATGTAAATGTCGTTAGATGTGATGCCGTCGATCGTCATTTTTGATCCACGAGAGTCAGTGAACAGATACCATTTGCCATTCATTTTAAAGACGTTCGCGCGTTCGATTTCATCTGTAACTGTGTTAGATGCAATTAGCGGTTTCATCACTTTTTTCAGTGTGTAGTCATCGTTTAGCTCGATCATGCCGAGTGCGCCATTTGCTAATTCAGCTGTGCGTTTTTTATCGCTTTGCAGAAGTTTTTGACTTTCTTGACGGAAGAATGATGTGCTTTTGCCATAGTATGCTTTGTTAAATAAAGATTCTTCGCCTTGGTAACCATCTTCAGTTCCAGTGTTTGCTTCAAATACTAAGTATTTGCGGCCTTTATCTTCTACGTAGTGAGGATCTCTCAGCGTGTGGTTATCGCCTGAGCTGTAGTTGCCTTCATCGATGAACTGCTGTACATTTTGATACGTTTTGCCGTCACCGTCAAAGATTGATTTATAATCCTCTACACCGTTGATGTTCAGAGAGCTGTCTGTTGTTGATACGTTAACTTGTGCAGTTGTCAGTGTTTGTTTACCGTAATGTTTACCCGAGAAATCAGTGTAGAACAAACGAATGTGACCGTCAGATGTGAATGTCGCTGAACCTGACCATTCTTGTGTTTGGTCTTTTAGGATAGAATCATTTGCATCGAATTTGTCGCTGTCTTTAAAGACGCGGCCAGCGTTTTTCCAGCTGTCAATAGACGTTTCACCGACTTTTTGATAGAACATGTAAATGGATGTATCATCCGCATTTTTAGGGTCTCCGGCTAATGCAAAGACGATGTGGTAGCCGTGATAGTTTGCGACTGTGCCGTCAGCGTTTTGCAATGGCCAGCTGTCCCAAACGTCCAGGCCTTTTGCAGAAGAGATATTTTTAATTGTGGATTGATCGAATTCAGGCACCTGATATTTTTCATTTTTTTGCTGTTCAGGGATTTTCAGCATGTCATGGCGTGTAATATGGGTAATGCCGTACGTTTCCTTATGCGGTTTTTGGTTCGTTTCTTTCGCAAACGCTTGAGTTGCGCCTCCTGCCAGCAGTGCAGTTGTAAAGGTTAATGCTGTCGCTTGTTTTGCAAACTTTTTGATGTTCATCGTTCATGTCTCCTTTTTTATGTACTGTGTTAGCGGTTTGCTTCTCCCGGCCCTCCTGTTTGAAGATGGCAAGTCAGTTACGCACAATAAAAAAAGACCTAAAATATGTAAGGGGTGACGCCAAAGAATATACTTTGCCCTTTACACATTTTAGGTCTTGCCTGCTTTATCAGTAACAAACCTGCGTGATTTACTTTTCGACATCATTCTATTAAACTCTCGTTTAGATTACAACGGGTCTATTTTCCTCTTTTGTTTGATAGAAAATGAAAAAAGACCTTCGATGATATGAGTCTAATAGACTAATGGGTGTTACGGAAAGTCAGGGTGATTCTCTATAACAATGTGATGAAAGCTATTTTCTTTTCTGGGAAATCGGCTGTTTTAGAGACTGGTCGCGCGGGTCAGATGTCACATGGTCTTTTCGCAACCGTTGAACTCGGGGGCTTTGGCTTCAGGGTTTGCGGAAGTGATTGTGAAACGGATTCAGGATGCAGGCCACTATCACTCTTTCTCTCATATTTTTCGAATTTTGAAACATAGAAGGGGAAATATCGTAGACATTAAGGGAGGTGTAAAAATGAAGCAAGAAAAAAGGAAACATCTTGGCACATTATTCTCTGTGTTGGCGGAAAAACAACAGTTCAACGGGACGGTTCTGGCTGCGGAGGATGGCGATATTTTATATCATCACTCTTTCGGTTATGCGGAACTGGCGGAAAAACGCCCTTTGCAAACCAGCTCTTTGTTTGAGTTAGCGTCTCTGTCAAAGCCTTTTACAGCTTTGGGGATCATATTGCTCGAGGAGAAAGGAATTCTTGGATATGAAGACAAAGTCGAGCGCTGGCTGCCGGGTTTTCCATATCAGGGCGTCACGATTCGGCATTTATTGAACCATACGTCAGGGCTGCCTGATTATTTTGAATGGTTTATTGCCAATTGGGACAAACACAAGATTGCGGTGAATCAGGATATTGTGGATATGCTGATGAATGAGGGGCTGCCTGGTTATTTTGAGCCGAACGAAGGCTGGCAGTACAGCAATACGGGGTATGTGCTGTTGGCGGTTATCATGGAAAAAGCCTCCGGCATGAGCTATTCGGATTTTATGAAAACTCATATTTTTTCACCGGTCGGCATGAATGAAACGAAAGTGCATAATAGGAGGCTTCGGCCTGAGCAGATGGATCATTATGCATATGGATACGTGTACGATGTACATTCCGAAACGTACGTCCTTCCTGATGATCTGGAGGAAACAAACTATGTTGTGTACCTCGATGGCATCCAAGGAGACGGTACGGTGAACTCTGTCACAAGCGATTTGTTTCGATTTGATCAGGCTCTATATCAGGACGACTTAATTAGTAACACTTCTAAGGAGGCCGCATTTTCTCCGGTGCGGCTGAACAATGGTGAAACGTTCGATTACGGCTTTGGTTGGGTGCTGCAACACAGTCCTGAAAAAGGGAAGATTGTCAGCCACAGCGGTGGGTGGCCAGGTTATTCGACGATGATGATCCGGTATATAGATCTACGTAAAACGCTGATCTATTTGAGTAACAAGGAAGAGGATGCGGAATATGAACAAGCGATTTTGAAGGCGGCGGAACATATTTTATTTGGCCAGCCATATGAGATCCCGGAACGTCCTGCTGATAAAAAGAAAAAAGAAGTTGATCCGGCGATATACAGCCGCTATGTTGGCAGCTACTCGTTTCAGGATGGGACGGCTGCACGGGTGACAGCCGAGAATGAAAAGCTTTATTTGCAGATCAAAGGACAGGTGAGGCTTGAATTATTTCCTTCCTCGGAAACCCGTTTCTTTTTGCGATCATTGTCTGTGGAAATCGAATTTTTGTTAGGCGATGATGTTGCGAAAAGCTTTATCCTCTATGAAGATGGCACAGAAGAAGTAGTAGTCCGTACGAATTAGAAAGAGAAAGGAATGAACGTAATGATCGGAATATTAGCCGGAATGGGGCCGAAATCGACTTCGCCATTTATTGATAAGGTAATTGATTACTGTCAGAAGCTGTATGGGGCTTCAAATGATATAGACTTTCCACATATGATGGTTTATTCGTGCCCGACCCCATTCTATGCAGATCGTCCCATCGATCATGACGAGATGAAAAGAGCGATTATTGATGGCGCGGTAAAGCTTGAAAAGACAGGCGTTGATTTTATTGCTCTTCCTTGTAATACGGCACATGTGTATTATGAAGAGATTCAGCAGGCGTTGGCGGTTCCTTTGTTACATATCATAAAGGAAACGGTAAAAGAAATTCCGCATGCTGCAAAAAAAGCGGCTGTTTTAGGAACAGATTCAACCATCCAATCCGGCATCTATCAAAAAGGGCTGAAGGCAAACGGGCAAGAAGTTGTTCACAAGGATCATTGGCAGCAGGCTGTGAATCAGCTCATCGCCGCTATCAAACAGCCGAACCATATGATGCATACACATGCATTGTGGCAGAAGCTATATACCGAAATCAGCCAGCATGCAGACATCATCATTTCAGCCTGCACGGATTTAAATGCGGTGTTAGATCATTTTCAAAGCGAGATTCCGATTATAGATTCCTCTGACTGTCTGGCGAAAAGCACTGTCAGCACATATCTTGCCAATCAAAGCTAGCTTCAAACAAGGACTGTCTTCAACCAGTCCTTTTTTTATGTTCCTATTGTTTGACAGCTGTAAGAAACAGTGTTAAATTTAACATGTAAATAGTTACATGATTTTCTGGATGTGAGGTGGTGCTCATGAAGAAGCCGGTTTTAACATTATTCGCCTCTTTAGAAATTAAGGTAGAGCCGCCTATCACCATTGGTGAGACAGGCCTGGGAATGAGACGATGGATTCCGATTCGTTCGGGAACAATAACAGGGAAAGTAAAAGGGCGTATTTGCCGGGTGGTGCCGATTCACAAATCATTCGCGCTGACGGCAGAACAGATTTATCTGCCAGGTATGCCATCGAAACAGCCGATCATGAACTGATTTACATTGAAAACAATGGAATACGGCAAGTCAGCGAGCCGTTTCGAAAACAAGCCGCGGCCGGGGCCATCATTGATCCGGCACATGTTTATTTCCGTACGGTGCCGACATTTGAAACAGGCAGTGAAGCTTATCAATGGCTGCATGACCGCTTGTTTATCGGTTCCGCAGAAAGAACCCCTGATTGCGTTCGACTAGACATTTATGAAGTACAGTAAAGACTAAGGAGAGTGTGAAAGATGGAAAACTTTATCGGAAGCCACATGATTTATACTTATGAAAACGGATGGGAATACGAGATCTATATAAAAAACGATCATACCATCGATTATAGAATTCATAGCGGAATGGTTGCCGGACGCTGGGTTCGGGATCAGGAAGTCAATATTGTTAAACTGACAGAAGGCGTATATAAAGTGTCTTGGACAGAACCGACAGGCACAGATGTTTCATTAAACTTTATGCCGAATGAAAAACGCATGCACGGCATTATTTTCTTCCCGAAATGGGTGCATGAACACCCTGAAATTACGGTCTGCTATCAAAATGACCACATTGATCTTATGAAAGAATCCCGCGAAAAATATGAAACGTATCCGAAATACGTTGTACCTGAATTTGCGGAGATTACATTTCTGAAAAATGAGGGAGCTGACAATGAAGAAGTGATTTCGAAAGCTCCTTATGAAGGAATGACAGACGATATTCGCGCCGGAAAATTGTAAAAAACAAAAACCCGGGAAAGAGAGAAATTACTTCTCTTTTCCGGGTTTTCTTTTTGCTGCGTATGCTGGAACCATCACAATTCCCGTAAAAAACAGTATGATTCCAGTCCAGCGGATGGGATCGTAATAGGCTGTGCCCCGCAATAATACGACTGCCGACAAAATGATGATGCAAGCTGCCACAACGATGACAGCACCAATGTACCCTGTTTTCCCCATGTTTATTCTCCTTTTGGAAGGAATAGTTTTTGCCTTTTATCAGATTCAGGATCGTTTTCAATCGTAATCTCTGAATCTAAAATCAGCGTCTTTCTTGTTTCTTCATGATACGCCGGCCATTTTACATCCTCAGTGCTTGGGTTTCCTGTTTTGGCGAACGTGATCCATGCTGATAGTATGGTGTGAGAAAGTTGTTTCACCTCATCCGTAATCTCCGCTTTTGCCATTTGTTCTAAGCCGCCCAGATTTCCGAAAACAAAAGGAAGCTCTAATGCGTGAAACGCTTTATTGTACGGCGGCTTATTCGAGTGCCAGTCGAATCGGTACATCCAGACAGGCGCGAAATGGGACTGGGCGGCGGCATAGGCGACGGCCGGGCGCCAAAATAATAAATCTGTCATCATATGGATTTGGCTTTCAAGCGAACGCGGATACAGATCGGCGGCTTTCTCCGCCAGCGGCTGTCCTAATAAGTACTCGAGCGCGGCATCAAGCGTTTCCTGAGAATGAACATCTGAATCCGGGGTGAAAAATAAATATCCTTCATCGCGATTTGTTCCGATTAACAGTGGAATGCCGGCCGCAGCACCTTCTGCGATCGCTTTTTCTGGTTCAGCAGGCAGCGTTTTCGGATCAAGGGCGGGCTGGAAGAACAGCTGAAAGATATTTTCATTTTCTGCTTTCCGAAGCTGATCGGCCGCTTTAAGCAAATCTTCCGCCGATAGCGTATGCAATCTGTCCAATTGACTCTCATCAATCCCAAGGACCTGTAAAAAGGCTGCCGCGGTGCTTGCCGCTTTCTCTTTCGTCATCGTTCGGGAAGCGCCGCTTTCCATAATCGCTTTCTGGAACAGGCCTTTTGCCGCAGGCATAGCGAGCAGCGCGGCAATGCTCATGCCGCCTGCGGATTCTCCAAATACCGTTACGTTCTCCGGATCACCGCCAAACGCTGAGATATTGTCTCGTACCCATTTCAGCGCGGCGGCTTGGTCCAAAAGCCCGAGGTTATCGGAATACGCCTCATCAAACGAAGACAAATGTAAAAATCCAAACGGTCCCAGCCGGTAATTCAATGTAACGACAATGACGTCTCCCTGCGCCGCAAGGCTTGATCCATCGTATAATGGCTCACTGCCCGCTCCGAGATAAAAAGCGCCGCCGTGAATCCACACCATGACAGGCAGGTTTTGATTCTGGGTGTCAGGCGCGAATACATTGAGATACAGACAATCCTCAGACTGGCGGGGAGGCTCAGTATACGAAAGTGACATTAAATCCGGCGGCTGCGGGCAAATCGGGCCGTACGCTGTTGTGTCCAATTCGTCCTTCCACGCTTCCGGGGGCTCCGGTGCTTTAAAACGCAACTGTCCGACAGGCGGCTTGGCATAGGGGATGCCTCTCCATATATGTACGCCGTTTTCTGTTGTGCCTTTTACTTTCCCGTAGGAAGTTGTTACTGTTGTATGTGACATCGCTCTCTCTCCCTTTTTACCCCATTATAAACAGATTTACCCTGATCGTGCGAACGTCAGCCCTTAGCCGATATTCATCTTCCCATCGTTTTGAAAAAGGATTTGACTTCCTGCACGGTCAAGCCGATTTCTCTTGCTTCCTCCATCAGCGTTTTCCATTCCTCTATATTGGATTCCGTCAGTTTACGATTTCGGTAGGAAGCGGTTTCAGGCTGTTCTTTCTTTAGTATGTTCGTAAAAGTGAACAGCTCTTCCTTTTCCATTCCGGCTTGTACGGCTTGCACAAGATGCACGCGCCATTCTTCTTCACCGCCGCTGATTTTCTCGTACATCATCGTTTCTGCGTCGAACAATTCTGTTAATTCCACCTCCAGCGTGACGGAAATTTTCTTTAAAAATTGAACGGACGGATTCGTATGAACGCCTCTTTCAATCTTGCTTAAATAGGATTTAGATACACCTGACTCAACGGCCAGCTGATTTATAGAATAGCCTTTTCTTTTGCGGTACAAACGGATAATTCTTCCAATCATAATTAAAATTCTCCTCTATTCCTGTCGTTATTTCGTTCATTATAAGGAATTATTCGTTCTTTATAAAATTTAAAATAATAAGGGAAGTGCAGTAAATAAGAGGAAAATCATGAATTTGTTCTCTAAAGAGAACTTATTGGCTTATTTTGCAATTTTTAAATAATATCTTTTTCTTTTATAATCCAATCATTAACAGAAAGGGGCGCGGGAAGCCAGCCGAAGGCTATGAATACATGAATGAGAATATGAGTTTTAAAGAATTATATGCGATTGTCAGACACAGATTCGTGCTGATCCTGCTCATCACAATCGGCGTCACCCTTATGACGGGTTTTATGCAATTTAAGGTCGTTTCACCGACCTATCAGGCGTCGACGCAAGTGCTGATTCATGAATCAGACGGTGAAAAAAACTCGAATCTCAGTGACATCCAGCGAAATCTTCAGTACAGCAGCACATTCCAAGCGATCATGAAAAGCACGGCCTTGATGGAAGAGGTCAAGGAGGAATTGCATCTTTCTGAATCGGCTTCCTCGCTGAAAGGAAAAGTGATAACCAGCAGTGAAAATGAATCAGAAATTATCACCGTTGCCGTCCGGGACCACGATCCGGCGGAAGCGGCTGAGATTGCGAACACGTTAGTGAACAAGTTTGAAAAAGAAGTAGATAAAAGATTGAACATACAAGGCGTACATATTTTATCAGAGGCAAAGGCTTCTGAAAGCCCAATGATAAAGCCGGCCCGGCTGCGAAATATGGTCATGGCTTTTGGCGCTGCTGTCATGGGCGGCATTACACTGGCATTTTTTCTGCATTTTCTCGATGATACGTGCAAAAGCGCACGGCAGCTCAGCGAGAGAACCGGATTGCCATGCTTAGGCTCCGTCCCTGATGTCCAAAAAGGGCGGAATCGCGGGATAAAACACTTCGGGGAGTGAAGCGAGTGATCTTTAGAAAAAAGAAAGCAAGGCGTGGTTTGGCTCAAATATCCGTTTTACACAATAAATCAATTGTTGCGGAACAATATCGCACCATTCGGACAAACATTGAGTTTTCATCCGTTCAGACCAACTTGCGGTCTATCCTCGTCACCTCCTCTGTGCCTGGAGAAGGTAAATCGTTCAGTGCGGCGAATCTTGCGGCTGTCTTTGCGCAGCAGCAGGAAAAGAAAGTGCTGCTGGTGGATGCCGATTTAAGAAAGCCGACCATCAATCAGACGTTTCAGGTTGGGAATGTAACCGGGCTGACAAATGTTCTGGTCGGTAATGCTTCACTCAGTGAGACGGTGCAAAAGACGCCGATCGATAACTTATATGTGCTGACAAGCGGACCGACCCCGCCGAATCCGGCTGAACTGCTGTCTTCAAAAGCGATGGGAGATTTAATATCTGAGATCTATAAACAATACAGCCTTGTCATCTTTGATTCTCCTCCGCTTTTGGCTGTTGCGGATGCTCAGATTTTAGCAAACCAGACAGACGGCAGCGTGCTCGTCGTTTTAAGCGGAAAAACAAAAACCGATACCATCCTAAAAGCGAAGGATGCACTGGAACAATCCAACGCCAAGCTGTTAGGCGCTCTTTTAAACAAAAAGAAAATGAAAAAATCGGAACACTATTCCTACTAAATAGATGGTAAAGGTGATGTCTCCTGACCTGTATCAATGGAGGCACTCGGCTCTGCTGTGGGCAGCGGTGTTGCTGCCTTAGATGCTGGTCGTCACTGGCGGGGCGTGAGGATGGGTTAAATGCCCGCTTATTTGATATATACATAGGACGTGTTGTCGGTTTAGCTGCTGCCGATGTTTTGGAGGACGAAAGCCGCCGCAGCTAAACCGATAAAAGAATTAGGGGGGAAAAGGTTGAGTTACCGGAGAAGACTGTCAATGATTATTGCGCTGGACACTTATCTCGTTTTAAATTCAGTTATTGCAGGATATCAATTTTTAAAAGATTCCTATCAATTTTATGACTCCGGAGCATTATTGCTTACCGCTGTCAGCTTGCTCCTCAGCTATCATGTATGTGCTTTTCTGTTCCATCAGTATAAACAGGTGTGGACATACACCGGAATCGGCGAGCTGATCGTCCTGCTTAAGGGCATCACGCTTTCGGCCGCTGTGACCGGCTTCATTCAGTATGCTGTATATCATACGATGTTCTTCCGTCTGTTAATCGCGTGCTGGGTGTTGCAGCTTTTGTCCATCGGAGGAACCCGTGTTTTGTCGAGAGTGTTAAAAGAAAGCATCAGAAAAAACCGCAGCGCCTCTGCCCGCGCGCTGATTATCGGGGCGGGCTCAGGAGGGACTCTGATGGTCAGGCAGCTGCTTTCAAAAGATGATCCTGACATCACGCCTGTCGCTTTTATTGATGATGACCAGACAAAACATAAATTAGAAATGATGGGGCTGCCCGTGATCGGCGGAAAAGAAAGTATCATGCCTGCGGTGCAAAAGCTCAAAATTAACTATATTATTATTGCGATTCCTTCACTCCACACCCATGAGCTTCAGGTTTTATATAAAGAATGTGTGCGGACTGGAGTCAACATCAAAATTATGCCTCACTTTGATGAAATGCTGCTCGGCACACGAACTGCCGGGCAAATCAGAGATGTAAAAGCTGAGGATTTACTTGGCAGAAAGCCGGTAACCCTCGACACAAGCGAAATTTCGAACCGCATCAAAGGAAAAACAGTTCTCGTCACGGGAGCGGGCGGATCAATCGGCTCGGAAATCTGCCGGCAGATCAGCGCGTTTCAGCCTAAAGAAATCATTCTGCTCGGACATGGAGAAAACAGCATTCATTCGATTTATACAGAGCTGAACGGGCGATTCGGCAAACACATTGTGTTCCATACGGAAATTGCGGATGTGCAGGATCGCGATAAAATGTTTACCTTGATGAAAAAGTACGAGCCGCACGTGGTCTACCATGCAGCTGCCCATAAACATGTTCCTTTAATGGAGCACAATCCCGAAGAGGCTGTCAAAAACAACATCATCGGAACAAAAAATGTCGCGGAAGCAGCCGATATGTCGGGGACAGAGACATTTGTGCTGATTTCATCGGACAAAGCGGTGAACCCGGCCAATATAATGGGGGCGACAAAACGATTCGCCGAGATGATTATTATGAACCTTGGAAAAATGAGCAGAACCAAATTTGTCGCTGTCCGCTTCGGCAATGTACTCGGGAGCCGCGGCAGCGTCATTCCGATTTTTAAAAAGCAGATTGAAAAAGGCGGACCGGTGACGGTCACACACCCGGCGATGACCCGCTATTTCATGACGATTCCCGAGGCCTCAAGGCTTGTCATTCAGGCCGGGGCACTTGCGAAAGGGCGCCAGATTTTCGTTCTCGACATGGGAGAGCCCGTAAAGATTGTGGACCTTGCCAAAAATCTCATTCATCTGTCCGGCTATACGACTGAGCAGATTCCAATCGAATTCACAGGCATTCGTCCCGGTGAAAAAATGTATGAGGAATTGCTGAACCAAAATGAAGTACACGCTGAACAAATCTTTCCGAAAATTCATATCGGCAAAGCGGTTGACGGCGATTGGCCAGTGCTGATGCGCTTTATCGAGGATTTTCATGAGATGCCGGAAGACGATCTGAGAGCGAGGCTGTTTGCGGCGATTGATACATCAGACAAAATGACGGCTGCCAGTGTTCAATAGGGGGAGTGAAGATGACGAAAAAGATCTTGTTTTGTGCGACTGTTGATTATCATTTTAAGGCCTTTCATCTTCCTTACTTTAAATGGTTTAAACGAATGGGCTGGGAGGTTCATGTCGCGGCGAGCGGACAAACCAAACTGCCGTATGTGGACGAGAAATTCTCCATTGCGATTCGCAGGTCACCCTTTCATCCTCAGAATCTGGCCGTTTACAGACAGCTGAAGGAAGTGATTGACACCAATCAATACGACATTGTCCATTGCCATACGCCGGTTGGCGGCGTGCTTGCCAGACTAGCGGCGAGGCAAGCGAGGCGGCATGGAACAAAGGTGCTGTACACCGCGCACGGATTTCACTTCTGCAGCGGAGCGCCGGTCAAAAATTGGCTTCTTTACTATCCGGTTGAGAAATGGCTCTCGGCCTATACGGACTGCCTGATTACGATCAATGAAGAGGATTACATACGGGCGAAAGGACTTCAAAGGCCGGGCGGCATGACGCGGAAAATTCACGGCATCGGGGTGAATACAGAGCGGTTTCGGCCTGTCAGCCTGCAAGAGAAGCAAAACCTCAGAGAAAAACACGGATTCAGCGAAGACGATTTTATATTGGTTTATCCGGCTGAGCTTAATTTCAACAAAAATCAGAAGCTGTTAATTGAAGCCGCGGCCTTGCTGAAAGAAAAAATACCGTCGCTTCGCCTTGTTTTTGCCGGAGAAGGGGCGATGGAACAAACGTATCGAACGTTAGCTGAAAAGCTTGGCGCTTCCGGCAATGTCCGCTTTTACGGCTTTTGCCGGGACATTCACGAGCTGATTCAGCTTGCAGATGTATCTGTCGCATCCAGCATGAGAGAAGGCCTCGGCATGAACGTTCTTGAGGGGATGGCCGCGGAAAAACCGGCGATTGCCACGGATAACCGCGGGCACCGGGAAATCATCCGGGACGGAGAAAACGGTTTTCTGATCAAAGTCGGTGATAGTGCCGCGTTTGCCCGTCGGATCGAACAGCTTTACCGTAAACCGGAACTCTGCATAAATTTGGGGCAGGAAGGCCGAAAAACAGCCTTGCGCTTTTCGGAGGCGCGCACGGTAGAAGAAATGGCAGATATTTATTCCGCGTACATGGATATGGATACAAAGGAGAAAAGCGTATGAACTCAGGACCGAAAGTTTCTGTCATTATGGGCATTTATAATTGTGAACGCACTTTGGCGGAAAGTATTGAATCCATACTCAGCCAATCTTATAAAAATTGGGAGCTGATTATGTGCGATGATGCGTCAACAGACGGCACGCTCCGCATCGCGAAGCAGTATGCCGCTCATTACAGCGACCGCATCAAGGTGATTCAAAACAAAACAAACAAGCGGCTTGCCGCTTCATTAAATCATTGTCTTTCAAATGCCACAGGCGAGTATATCGCCCGCCAGGACGGAGACGATCTTTCGTTTCCGCGCCGTCTGGAAAAGCAGGTCGCATTTTTAGAAAAGCACCGCCACTATCAGGTGGTTGGCACCGGCATGCTTGTATTTGATGAATGTGGCGTAAGGGGCACACGCATCCTGCCTTCTGTTCCGGAGCCGGGCATCATGGCAAAAGGGACCCCGTTTTGCCACGGAACGATTATGATGAGAGCGAGCGCCTACCGCACGCTGAAAGGCTACCGTTCGGTGCGGCGGACGAGACGGATGGAGGATATTGATTTATGGCTTCGCTTTTTTGAAGAGGGCTTCAGGGGCTACAACCTCCAGGAAGCCTTGTATAAAGTAAGGGAAGACAGCGATGCTTTCAAACGGCGGTCATTTACGTATTCCATTGACAATGCCATCCTTGTCTATCAGGCATGCAGACGCTTGAAGCTTCCATTATCTGATTACCTATATATCGCAAAACCGTTAATCCGCGCGCTTATGCCTCCAGCCGTGATGAATCGCTACCACAAAAAAAGAGTGATGAACCAAAAGGAAGGGCTTGTCAAACATGAATAGCAGCCAAAAACGCGTGCTCCATGTTCTCAGCGGCATGAACAGGGGCGGCGCGGAGACCATGGTGATGAATTTATATCGGAAAATGGACAGAAGCAAAGTACAATTTGATTTTTTAACGTATCGAAATGATCCGTGCGCTTTTGATGAAGAAATTTTATCTTTAGGCGGGCGGCTTTTTTATGTCCCGAGCATCGGGCAAAGCAATCCTCTTACATTTGTGAGGAATGTAAGACATACGATAACAGAAAACGGGCCGTTCAGCGCCGTTCATGCGCACACGGATTTCCAAACGGGCTTTATCGCCCTTGCGGCAAGGCTAGCCGGAGTGCCGGTCAGGGTATGTCATTCCCATAATACGTCGTGGAAGACCGGCTTCAATTGGAAGGATCGCCTGCAGCTGATGGTGTTCAGGCGGCTGATTTTGGCGAACGCGACAGCACTGTGTGCCTGCGGAGAGGATGCGGGCAAGTTTTTATTCGGACCGTCCAACATGGAGCGTGTTCATCTCCTTCCAAACGGGATTGATCTTGATTTGTTCGCCCCAAATGTACAGTGGGATGATGAAGAAAAAACAGCACGCGGCATTGCAGTTGACCGTCTCATTATTGGCCATGTGGCCCGGTTTCATGAAGTGAAAAACCATGCGTTTCTGCTGAAGCTTGCCGCACACCTTAAAGACCGCGGGGTTCGCTTTCATCTCGTGCTCGCAGGAGACGGGCCGCTGCGCGAGAAAATGGAAGAGGAGGCGCGGCGGCAGAACTTGCTTTCAGATGTCCTCTTTTTAGGCACTGAAGACAACATTCATGAATTGATGCGCACATTTGATGTGTTTGTCATGCCGTCTCTGTATGAAGGCTTGCCGGTTGTGCTGGTGGAAGCGCAGGCATCGGGGCTTCCATGCATCATTTCAGACACCATCACAGAAAAAGTCGATGTCGGTCTAGGACTTGTGACAAGATTGAATCTTTCTGAGCCGATCGGCATCTGGGCTGAAACCATTGCAAGGGCGGCCGCCGCAGGCAGGCCGAAGCGGGAGCTTATCAAAGAAACACTCGCCGAACTTGGCTACGATGCACAGCAAAATGTAGGAGCGCTGCTGAATGTATATAACATTAGCAGCGGAAAAGGACAATAAACGATGATTGTATATGCCGTCAATATGGGAATTGTATATATTTGGTCTTGGTTTGCCAAAATGTGCGGCGGCCGTGACGATTCGCTCGCTACGGGATATCGGCCGAATAAGCTGTTAATCTGGATTCCGCTAGCGTCACTTGTGCTTGTGTCGGGTCTCCGTTACAGAGTCGGCACGGATTTTCAGACGTACACGCTGCTGTATGAATTGGCGGGCGATTATCAAAATGTGTGGCAGATATTCGGTTTCGGCACAGCTAAAATGGCGACGGATCCGGGCTTTACCGCACTCCTTTGGCTGATGAATGTCATCACGGCAGATCCGCAAATCATGTATATAACAGTTGCGGCCGTGACCTACAGTTTGGTTATGAAGACACTTGCTGATTACGGAAGGCCGTTTGAGCTGAGTGTCTTTTTATTTTTAGGAACCTTTCATTATTACGCGTCTTTTAACGGCATCAGGCAATACATGGTGGCAGCCGGTTTGTTTTGGGCGATTCGTTACATCATTAGCGGGAACTGGAAGCGATATTTTCTGATCGTGCTGATCAGCTCGCTCTTTCATTCCTCGGCGCTGATTATGATTCCCGTATATTTTATTGTCAGAAGAAAAGCTTGGTCACCGGCGATATTCGGGCTATCCGCTTTATTTCTCGGCATGACGTTTTTATATCAAAAATTCATTTCTGTGTTTGTTGTTGTGCTTGAAAACAGCTCATACAGTCATTATGAAAAATGGCTTATGACGAACACAAATGGAATGAATGTGATCAAAATCGCTGTCTTGGTTCTGCCGCTGTTTCTCGCCTTTTGCTACAGGGCGCGTCTGCGGAAGCTGTGGCCGCAAATCGACATCGTCGTCAATCTGTGCCTGCTCGGTTTTTTATTCGGGCTTTTGGCCACAAAAGACGTGATCTTTGCCAGATTCAATATTTATTTCGGCCTGTATCAATTGATCCTAGTCCCTTATTTCGTCAGGATATTTGATGAAAAATCGAATGCCCTTATCTATATCGCGATCGTTGTTTGTTATTTTCTTTATAGTTATTTGCTTATGCCGGTTGATTCGTCCGTTCTGCCTTACAGAACGATTTTTTCCCGGTAATTTATGCAAGAGGAGCCGGTCATTATGGAAATACCTGCGGTTAGTCTGCTAGTCGCTGTTTATAATACAGAAACATATATCAAAACGTGCCTCGAATCGCTGCGGAACCAGACGGTGGACAATATTGAAATCATCATCGTCAATGACGGTTCGGCAGACGCCAGCCCGAATATCGCGGAGGAATACGCCAAAAAGGATCACAGGTTCAGGGTGATTCATCAGGAAAACCAAGGCCTCGGTGCGGTTCGAAATAAAGGCGTAGAGGCGGCACGCGGCGAATTTATCGCGTTTATCGATTCAGACGATTGGATCGAGCCCGATTATTGCGAGCGAATGCTCCAAGCAGCGGGCGATGAAACTGATCTGGTCATTTGCAACTACGCCGCGGAGTTTGAGGACACTGGAAAAACGATGATCTCTGACATTGCGGAAACCTACCAGGATCAGCCGAAAGAGAACTATATTAAGGCGTTATTCGAAGGGAAGGTCAGAGGGTTTTCGTGGAACAAACTGTACAGAAGAAGCATGATTAAAGCACATCGGCTGTCGTTTCCGCTTCGAGGCGAGCTGGAGCATGTCGAGGATCAGTTTTTCAGCTTCAGGGCTCATTTTTTCGCCCGTACAGTATCCTATGTCAAGGCGCCGCTCTATCATTACCGCATTCACCTATCATCCATCGTGCAGCGCTATCAGAAAAAACTGTTTGAATCGGGGCTTGCGCTGTATGAGGCGAATGCGGCGTTTTTACAGGAGAACAACAAACTGGAGGAGTACGGTAAGGAGCTTGATACCTTTATCGTGCTTCACAGCAGCATCTGTATGCTGAATGAATGGAAAACAAGCGGCAGCCGCAGGCTGTTTGACAAGTTTAGAAATGTCGGCGTGATTTGCGGGGATCCCATATTTCAAGAGAGCCTCTCAAAAACGGGTACCGCGCCTTTTGACGCAAAACGGTCATGCCTGCTTCTGATGGCGAAATACAGAATGATCCCGTTCGTCGCTATGGCGTCGGCCGTGTATCAGCGGGTAATCGAGTACAAAATGAGAAACAGAGGGTGAGGACATGTCGTTACAATCGTTGAAAATCAATCTTGCAGAATGGCTGCTGCTTAAGGTCAAATACCCGTCCCAATATTGGCTGGGTGCGGCCGATCAGCCGGTCAAGGCCGCAACACATCAGAAAAAAATCATACTGACCCTGCTGCCGTCCCATGACAATTTGGGGGATCACGCGATTGCTTATGCCAGCAAGGCATTTCTTGAGCAGGAATACCCCGATTTTAACATCGTCGAGGTCGATATGAAGGACATTTATAAATCAGCAAAAGCGCTGCTCCGCTCGCGCCATCCGGCGGACATGGTCTTTATCATCGGAGGCGGAAACATGGGGGACTTATACCGTTACGAGGAGTGGACGCGCCGCTTCATCATTAAAACATTTCACGACTATCCAGTTGTCCAGCTTCCCGCAACGGCTCATTTTTCTGACACGAAAAAGGGACGCAAAGAGCTGAAACGGGCGCAAAAAATTTATAATGCGCATCCCGGCTTATTGCTGATGGCCAGGGATGAAACAACGTATCAATTTATGAAACAGCATTTTCAAGAAAAAATGATTTTGAAGCAGCCGGACATGGTGCTGTACTTAGACAGAAGCAAGACCCCCGCAGAGCGCGAAGGGGTTTATATGTGTTTGCGCGAGGATCAGGAAAGCGTGCTTCAAGAAGATGAGAGAAACAATGTGAAGGCTGCGCTATTTGAAGAATTCGGCGATATTAAAGCCTTTACGACAACGATCGGGCGCCGGGTCAGCCGCGATTCCCGGGAGCGGGAGCTTGAAGCGCTGTGGTCTAAGCTGCAAAGTGCAGAAGCTGTTGTCACTGACAGGCTTCATGGCATGATTTTTTGCGCGCTGACAGGAACGCCGTGTGTCGTCATCCGCTCCTTTGACCATAAGGTGATGGAAGGCTATCAATGGCTCAAAGACATCCCATACATGAAGCTGATTGAACATCCGGACCCGGAGCGCGTGACAGTCGCAGTAAAAGAGCTGTTAACAAAAGAAACAATCCGTTCCGGCTTTCCGAGAGACGTGTATTTTAAAGGGCTGCGTGACAAAATCAGCGGTGAGGCGCAATGACCCCGCTCGTCAGCATTATTGTCCCGATGTATAACGTTGAACCATTTATAGAAGAGTGCATTGACTCACTGCTTCGCCAAACGCTTTCTGATATGGAAGTCATCCTTGTGAATGACGGATCGCCGGATCGTTCTGGCGAGATTGCAGAGGATTATGCAAAACGGGATGCGAGAATCCGGGTCGTTCATCAGAAAAACGGCGGGTTGAGTTCAGCGCGTAATACGGGAATAAAGGCCGCCCGGGGGACGTACATCGGCTTTGTGGACGGTGACGATTATGTATCTTCCGCCATGTTCCAAAGGTTGATTGAAGAAGCGGAACAGCACCGGCTCGACATCGCTGGATGCGGTTTTTACAAGCAGTCAGCGGACAGGCGGACTTATGTGCCGCCGCAGCTTGACACAAACCGCGTGCTGACAAAATCTGAAATGGCTGAATGGCTCAAATATGCTCACGAAACGAGATTTATCTGGTATGTATGGCGTTATGTTTATCGCCGTGAGCTTTTGGAGAGAGCCCATCTGATGTTTGATGAAGACATCCGTTTTGCTGAAGACTCTCCCTTCAATTTGTCCGCTTTTTGCGAAGCGGAGCGGGTGAAAATGCTGGATGAAGGCTTGTACGTCTATCGCGAAAACCCGAACAGCCTGACAGAAGTCCCTTATAAGCCGGCGATGGATGAACATATTCAAAAGCAATATCAGGCGAAAATCGCATTCTACAATCATTACGGTATAGCAGGCGCATGCAAAGAAGATTTGAATGTGTACATTTGCAAGCACCAGCTTCCGATGCTTCTGGCAAACGCCTGTGCTTCTCCAAATTCGCCGAAAGACATTAAAAAGCAGATCAAACACATTTTATCCTATGAGATGGTGCGGCAGGCCGTCAGACATACACCGTTTCAGCATGAGAAATTATTAAGAGGCGAGCGTTTGGTATTAGGACTGTGCAAATTGCGGCTCATTTTTCTCATCAAGCTGTTTTTCGAGCAGCGGGGAACGATGAAAGGCAGTGCGAAGCAGGCATGAAATTCACGATCAACTTCAGCGCAAATCTCACGGCTTTTCTCTTGTCCGTTTTCTTGTCGGTCTGGATGACGCCTTTTATTGTCAAAACGCTTGGTGTGGAAGCGTTCGGTTTTGTTCATTTGACCCAAAACGTGATTAATTACTTTTCGATCATCACCGTCGCGCTCAGCTCGGTTGTCGTGCGTTTTTTTTCTGTCGCCGCACACCGGGGGGAGCGGGATAAAGCAAATGCGTATATCAGCAATTATTTGGCGGCTTCTGTTCTGATATCATTGCTTCTTTTGCTGCCTCTTGCGGGTTCAGCTTTCTATATTGACCGGGTCATGAACGTGCCGCAGGCGATTTTGGCTGATGTGCGTTTGTCGATTTTGATCGGTAGTGTACTGTTTATTTTAACGTTTCTGATGGCGGGTTTCGGCGCTGCCCCATTTTATGCCAACCGCCTTTACATCTCAAGCTCCATTCAGGCGGTGCAAATGCTTGTACGCGTGCTGTCTGTGCTGCTCTTGTTTGCATGCTTCACACCGAAAATCTGGCAGATCCAGCTTGCCGCTTTAGCTGGTGCTGTCATCGCGGCTGTGCTGTCTTTCTATTTCTTCAAAAAGCTGATTCCGTGGTTTACGTTTCGGGTGAAGGATCTTTCATTCCGCATAAGCAAAGAGCTGTTTCAGGCGGGCACATGGAGCTCCGTCAATCAAATCGGCGTCCTGCTTTTTTTGCAGATTGATCTATTAACCGCCAATTTGGTGCTGGGAGCGTCTGAAGCCGGGAAATACGCGGCGATTATCCAGTTTCCGCTGCTGCTGCGCAGCTTGGCTGGAACGGTCGCATCTCTGTTTGCGCCTCTCATGACGTCGTATTATTCAAAAGGCGATATGGACGGATTGGTGAATTACGCCAACAAGGCAGTGAGGCTGAACGGTCTTCTGCTTGCGCTTCCTGCTGCCTTATTGGGCGGGCTGGCGGGGCCTTTTCTGACGATCTGGCTCGGACCGTCCTTTTCGTCTATCGCACCGATTTTATATATTCATGCCGGATACTTGGTGGTCAGTCTCGCCTTTATGCCGCTGTTTTATATCTGGACCGCCTTTAATAAACAAAAAACCCCGGCGATCATTACCCTGCTGTTAGGTGTGTTAAATGTAGTGCTGGCCGCCACACTGAGCGGGCCAGCTCATCTCGGTCTGTACGGCATTACGTTGGCCGGAGCGATTTCCCTTATTTTGAAAAACGCCATTTTTACGCCGCTTTACGTATCCCGCATGACCGGCTACAAAAAGCACGTGTTTTTTAAAGGCATAATCGGGCCTCTTTCAGCGGCTGTGTTTGCCTGGGCGGTCTGTGAGGCAATCAGGTTCGCTGTGAAGATTGACGACTGGACATCATTGATTGCGACGGGAATAACAGTCAGCTGCTGCTACGCCATTTTCGCGTTTGCGCTCGTTTGTACGAAAGAGGAAAGACAGTTGGTACTGAAACGATTTCGAAAAACGAAAGGGGCTGTGAATCTTTGATCCTGAAACGACTTTTTGATCTGACGGCCGCCATTTTTTTATTGTGCTGTACAAGTGTCATCATTCTATTCACCATCGCCGTTGTCAGGCTGAAAATAGGATCACCTGTCTTCTTTAAGCAAGTAAGGCCGGGCCTGAACGGCAAGCCGTTCACCCTTTATAAGTTCCGAACAATGACGGATCAAAGGGACAGTGAAGGAAATCTGCTGCCTGATGAAGTTCGGCTGACGAAAACGGGCAGGCTGATCAGAAAGCTGAGCATTGATGAGCTTCCGCAGCTGCTGAATGTCCTAAAAGGCGACTTGAGCCTTGTCGGCCCGCGCCCGCTTTTGATGGACTATCTGCCTCTTTATACAGAAAAGCAGGCCCGGCGCCATGAGGTGAAGCCGGGCATCACAGGGTGGGCGCAAATCAACGGCCGGAACGCGATTTCCTGGGAAAAGAAATTTGAATTAGATGTGTGGTACGTTGACAACCGGTCATTTTTTCTCGATTTGAAAATTTTATGTTTGACGGTGCGAAAGGTGCTTGTTTCAGAAGGGGTTCAGCAAACCAATCATGTGACCGCGGAACGGTTTACAGGAAACGGAGATGTGTCCTCATGAGAAACGTTGCCATTGTGGGTGACGGCGGGCACGGAAAGGTGATTAGAGAGCTGATAAACGCCCGGTCAGATACGCGCTTAGCCGCGGTGCTGGATGATAAATTCCGAACATTTGAAGCCGGAAAAGAGTGGTACACAGGCCCGCCGGAAGCCATTTCTGACGTGTGCAGGCTGGTTCCCGACGTGTTGTTTCTGATCGCCATTGGAAACAACAGTGTCAGAAAACACCTGGCGGAGCGGCTGGGACTGAAAAAAGAAGATTTAATTACATTGATTCACCCGTCAGCCATCGTCAGCAAGTCCGCTGTCATCGGGGAAGGGACGGTCATTATGGCGGGCGCGATCATTCAGGCGGATGCGCGGATCGGCGCCCACTGCATCATCAATACGGGCGCAGTGGCAGAGCACGACAATCAACTCAGCGATTATGTTCATCTTTCCCCGCGTGTCACGCTGTCAGGATCGGTTGCCGTTCAGGAAGGCGCTCACATCGGAACCGGCGCAAATGTCATACCGCAGCTCACAATCGGATCTTGGAGCGTTGTCGGCGCCGGCTCGGCGGTGATCCGTTCCATACCGGACAGGGTAACGGCGGCCGGTGCCCCGGCGCGCATTATTTCTCCCATTCAAACATAAAACAAAGGATGATTATATGCATAAAAGAATCTATTTATCTCCCCCTCACATGAGCGGCAGAGAGCAGCACTATATTTCAGAAGCCTTTCGCTCAAATTGGATTGCGCCGCTTGGGCCTCTCGTGAATTCATTTGAAGAGCAATTGGCTGAACGTGTCGGCGTAAAAGGGGCAGCGGCGGTCAGCTCAGGAACAGCGGCGATTCATCTGGCGCTGCGTTTGCTTGAGATAAAAGAAGGAGACAGCGTGTTTTGCCAGTCCTTCACATTTGTGGCGACCGCCAATCCGATTTTATATGAAAAAGCGGTGCCCGTCTTTATTGATTCCGAGCCTGATACGTGGAATATGTCGCCGCAAGCCCTAGAAAGAGCGCTGGAGGAAGCGAAAAGAAACGGAAAGCTGCCTAAAGCGGTTATTGCCGTCAATCTATATGGGCAAAGCGCGAAAATGGATGACATCGTAAGCCTGTGTGATGCATATGGAGTGCCTGTCATTGAGGACGCAGCCGAATCTCTCGGCACAGTCTATAAAGGGAAGCAAAGCGGGACATTCGGGCGCTTCGGCATTTTTTCATTTAACGGGAACAAAATCATCACCACATCAGGCGGCGGGATGCTCGTTTCAGACAATGAAGCCGCCATTGAGAAAGCAAGATTTCTCGCTTCACAGGCACGTGAGCCGGCTGTACATTATCAGCACAGCGAAATCGGCCACAATTACAGGCTGAGCAATATCTTGGCCGGCGTCGGCATTGCCCAGCTTGAGGTGCTGGATGAACGGGTGGAGAAAAGAAGGGCCATTTTCACGAGATACAAGAATGCACTCGGTCACATAAACGGAGTCCGCTTTATGCCGGAACATGCAGCAGGTGTATCCAATCGCTGGCTCACCACACTTACACTTGATAACGGGCTGAGCCCATATGACGCGGTTCAGCGTCTTGCGGAAGAGAACATTGAAGCGCGCCCGCTGTGGAAGCCGCTCCATACCCAGCCGCTGTTTGAGCCGTCTTTATTTTATGCTCATGAAGATACAGGAAGCATATGCGAAGATCTTTTCAAGCGGGGAATCTGTCTCCCATCAGGGTCAAATCTGACGGAAGAAGAGCAAGACCGGGTTATTGATGTACTCGTACACTTATTCCAAACTGGCGAGGTGAAGAAATGGACAGCAAGCATTCGATGATCAGCCTGAAACAGAAACTGTCCGGGCTGCTCGACGTCATTCCGAAACAATCCGAGATCATCTATGCCGATTATCCTCTATACGGAAATGTAGGGGATTTATTTATTATGAAGGGAACAGAAGCTTTCTTTAAAGAACATGGGATTCAGGTCAGAAAACGCTGGAATCCCGACAACTTTCCAGTCGGTCGAAAGCTGGACCCGAATCTCATCATCGTCTGCCAGGGAGGCGGCAACTTCGGGGATTTGTATCCGTATTACCAAGGCTTTAGAGAGAAAATCGTCCAAACCTATCCGAACCATAAAATCGTGATCCTGCCGCAATCGATTTATTTTCAAAACGAAGACAATCTTAAACGGACGGCGGAGATATTTTCTGCACATGCGAATCTCCATATCATCACAAGGGAAAAAGCCTCCTATGCTACGGCGCAGGCTTATTTTACAAGCAATCACATTAAGCTTCTGCCTGATATGGCTCATCAGCTGTTTCCCGTCGTTCCCACGCAGCAGCCGTTCAATCAAAAGCTGAGATTTATCAGAACAGATCACGAAGCGAATAAGGAGCTTCAGGAACACGCAAAAGCGGAAAGCTACGACTGGCGTACGGTGCTGTCAGCTTCAGACCGCCGGACAATCGCTTTTCTGCAAACGCTGAACGTCCTGAACAAAAAAGCGGGCAATCTTCTGCCTATCGCGTATATATGGGAAAAATACTCGGATTATATCGTCAAAAAAGCGATTCGGTTTTTCAGCCGTTACGAATCGGTGGAAACGTCAAGGCTGCACGGCCACATCTTGTCATCTCTTCTTCAAAAAGAAAACACGGTTATTGATAATTCCTATGGGAAAAACGCCAATTACTATCACACCTGGATGGAAGAAGTACCGAACACCCGACTCATCCAGAACGCCTCAAAGAAGGAAAACCTTCCTGCTCACATGTGAGCGGAAGGTTTATTTTGATTCTCCCCGTTTGACTTTATTGTACGCTTCATCTAAATGCTGAATCCGTTTCAAGACAACCGCGTTTTTCGTCAGCTGGTCCTGAACAAGCGTTGAGACGACGGAACGGTAGTAGCTGTTCATCGCATGGATTTTATCCTCAGACGGATTCATTTCAATATGCTGTTTTAAATTCTCAATAAAATAAGGGACGGAAAAAAGTTCAGACATTCTTTTGGCAGCTCCTTTTTCATAAATGTATACGGTGTGATCTCAATCATGTACAATGAAGAAAGGGGAGTGAGCAAGATGGATATGAAACTTCAGCAAGTACAAGTATTAAAGCCTCAACTGACACAGGAGCTCAGGCAGGCCATCACGCTGCTTGGCTATCATTCGGCAGAACTCGCCGAATACATTGATGAGCTCTCACTGGAAAACCCTCTTATTGAACGAAAGGAAACAGACACACCGCCACTATCTTACCATAAAACAAATAAAAACAGGATGAATCCACAGGAAGCCGGCCTTCAATTAAGTGATCCGCAAAAAACATTGCAGGATGTGTTAAAACAGCAGTCACTCGATATGAATCTGACAAACTCCGAAAAAAAGATTTTCAATTATCTGATTCATTCGCTTGATTCGAACGGGTACTTGGAAGAAGAGGTGGAGGAGGCAGCCCGGCGCCTATCTGTTTCGGCCAAGGAAGCGGAAGCTGTTTTGACAAAACTCCAGTCGTTAGAGCCAGCTGGAATCGGCGCAAGATCTCTGCAGGAATGTATCCTTCTTCAATTACAGCGGCTGCCGGACAGAAATGAGCAAGCGGAAATGCTTGTTTCAGCTCATTTTGATGCTTTTGCGCAAAAAAACTGGAAAGCGCTTTCAAAGGAGACCGGGATTCCGCTTCATACCATTCAAGATATCTCTGATGACATCGCGGCTCTTCATCCGAGACCAGGGCTTCTGTTTGCCCAGCCAGAGCAAGATATGTATATCGAGCCTGACATTTTTATCTCTGTGAAAAACGGGCACATCGCAGCGGAGCTGAATACTCGCTCGTTTCCGGAAATAGAACTGCATTCGCAGTACAGACCGCTTTTATCGTCGGGCTCCTGTCAGGATACCGCCTCTTACTTATCTGCGAAATATCAGGAATGGCGCTGGCTGAGCCGCGCGCTGCGGCAGCGAAAACAGACGATCACGAGAATTGTCAATGAACTGATCACACGGCAAAGGGAGTTCTTTCTGAAAGGGAGAACCGCAATGAAGCCGCTGACTCTCAGAGAGGTAGCGGACTGCCTAAGCCTTCATGAATCAACTGTAAGCCGGGCAATCAAAGGAAAAACGCTACAAACGCCGTACGGACTATTTGAGATGAAACTCTTTTTCTCAGCAAAAGCCGAGGCATCAGGAGATGGAGATGCGTCTAACTATGCAGTCAAAACACATCTTGAAGACCTGATCAATCAAGAGGACAAAACAAAACCGCTCTCAGATCAAAAGATAGCCGATTTGCTATATGAACAGCACAGCATTCAAATTTCCAGACGCACCGTGGCAAAGTACCGCGATCAAATGAGCATTCCGTCATCGGCAGCGAGAAAACGGTATAAATAAAATCCTCCCGAAAAGGGAGGATTTTTATTGCGTAATTGCGGTGCTACATTCACAAATTGTAAAGCAAGCTTTACGTTATAATGAATTTATTGTACAATTAATGGAAAAAGAGGTAATCCCTTTGAAAAATAGGTTAATAGAATACAGAAAGAAATATGGATATTCCCAAGATACATTAGCTGAGCTGCTAAACGTTAGCAGACAAACGGTTATATCAATTGAGAAAGGAAAATATAATCCTTCTTTGCCGCTGGCATTAGCAATCGCGAAAACGTTTCATACAACTGTCGAAAACATGTTTTATGAAGATGAGAACGAGAGGTGAAAATCATGGCATTACGAAAAGTTTACTTCATCATTGGCGCTTTATTCACAATGATTTTACTGATGAAAGCTTTTTTTCAAATTGTGACTCATTCTGTTTCCATTACTGAATTATTAATGTGGGGAGCACTGTCTTATTTAAGTTTTGCTGCGGGCTATATTTATCCGCATTTCAAAGAAAAAGATGAAAGAGCAAACTTGATTAAGCAAAAAGGAATGCAGTACGCACTTTATTCTGTATTGATTTATTGCGTAATAATCTTGTTCAGTATTCAGTTCAGCGCAGTGGCGTTATCGGCAGTTGAAATCATGAGGATTTTAATATCCTTAACAATCATTACAACCTTCACTTCGTGGGTGATATTATCAAAAAAATATTAAGAAATAAAACTGGCAGAACATCAATCTGCCAGTTTTGTTTTTATTTCTTGATAATCTTGACTGTTCATACTGCATCATCCTGCTGGAATCATCCAACTGAACACGTGATGCTGTAAAAAAGTGATGATACAAACGAGCAGCAGTAAAAACAAGCTGTGCTTAATCGTAAAGCGGAAAAGATCCGACTCTTTCCCGGCGAGCCCTACCGCGGCGCACGCGACCGCGATCGACTGCGGCGAGATCATTTTTCCTGTGACACCGCCTGATGAATTGGCGGCGACAGACAGAACAGGGTCCATGCCGACTGATAACGCGGTGACTTTCTGCAGGTTGCCGAACAGCAGGTTGGCAGACGTATCCGAGCCGGTAATGAAGACGCCGAGCCAGCCGAGAACAGGCGAAAAGAAGGTGAACATCGAACCTGTCAGCGCAAGTGTCATCCCGAGGGTCGTGCTCATCCCCGAAGAGTTGGTGACATAGGCAAAACCAACAACAGAAGCGATGGTCAAAATCGGAAACTTCAACTCTTGGATCGTTTCTTTAAAAACAGCTCCCCAGTCTTTCCACGCAATCGCCGTGATGAACTTTGACAGCACGGCCGCAATCAATATCGCTGTGCCGGCCGAACCAAGCACCTCAAGCTTGTAAACCGCTTCAATCGGCGTACCGTCAGCATTGACAATTTGATTGTTCAAAAAAGGCACACCAGGGGCGAAAGTCAGTTTTTCTCCAATACCATTCAGCCACTTCAAGAAAACAGAAGCGCCTTCATAATGCCCGGTCAGCGCGGATTTGACAGAGGGAATGCCCCATACAGAAATCATCACCGTCAGCAGCAAAAATGGCGACCAGGCCTTAAAAATCTGTCCCCCGCTGTATGCAGGCGCTGCCTGACTCGTTTTCGCCGTTTCAATCGCGGCGGCCGATTCCTGTTCACCGGCAAACCGGAATGTTGTTTTCGGTTTCCACCATTTCAAAAACACAGCAAGCGCTGCCATCGAAACAAGCGCTGACAAAACATCCGGCAGCTCAGGCCCTAAAAAATTGGAGCTAAGATATTGAACGACAGCAAAGGAAACACCGGAAACGAGAATGGCCGGCCAGACCTCAAAGGCTTTCCTGAACCCGCTCATGATGATGAGTAAATAAAGAGGAATAAATACGGATAAAAACGGCAGCTGCCGCCCGACCATTTGCGAAATCTCCATCGCCGGAATTCCTGTAGGCCCTTCTACGGCTGTAATCGGAATCCCAATCGCGCCAAAGGCGACCGGCGCCGTATTGGCGATCAAACAGATTCCCGCCGCATAAAGAGGGTTAAAGCCGAGGCCGACCAGCAGCGCGGCTGAAATGGCGACCGGCGCTCCGAAGCCCGCCGCTCCTTCTAAAAAAGCCCCGAATGAGAAAGCGATCAGGAGCGCCTGAAGCCGGCGGTCATCCGTAATCGAGAGGACAGAACTGCGAATGATATCAAATTGTCCCGTTTTCACAGTGATTTTATACAAAAAAACAGACGTCACAATGATCCAGCCGATCGGCAAAATCCCGTATACGGCTCCTTGTGTCGCGGACATCAGCGCTTTTTCCGCCGGCATCCGATAAACCAATACAGCGATGAAAAGTGCGATCCCCAATGTGGACAAGCCCGCTGTATACCCCTTCATCCGTTTAATCGCGAGTGCCCAAAAAAAGAAAATAATCGGTACAAGTGCCGCAAGCGCTGATAAAAGCAAATTTCCCCCTATAGGCGTATATGCCTGTGTCCATTGCATCCCAAACCCCTCCTAGAAACATAAACTGGCGTTGTGTGTAAGCGTTTTCTATAGATGGTGATATGATCATCTGATGACTGGGTAATAAGACCAGTTACCTAGCATTATATTTTGAAAAAAATCAAAGTACAAGACTTTTTGACAAAATTGTCAAAATCTTTTGGCTCCCCCAAAAACAGAGTATAATAGATCGTAAACAGCCAGACCTACAAGTTACGGGGTGAATTGCATTGAAATACAAACAGATTAAAACAAAGAAAATATATGAAGAAGTGGCGGACGCACTATTAGACATGATCAAAAACGGCGAATTGAAGCCGGGAGATAAACTGGACTCCGTTCAAGCCCTTTCCGAAAGCTTTCAAGTCAGCCGTTCAGCGGTTCGCGAAGCACTTTCCGCGCTAAAAGCGATGGGGCTTGTCGAAATGAAACAGGGAGAAGGCACATACCTAAAGGAATTTGAGCTCAATCAAATTTCTCAGCCGCTCTCAGCCGCCCTTCTTATGAAAAAAGAGGACGTCAAGCAGCTGCTCGAGGTCAGAAAACTGCTTGAAATCGGCGTGGCTTCATTAGCTGCTGAAAAAAGAACAGAAGAGGATCTCGAAAGAATTCATGCCGCGTTAAAGGAAATGGGCAGCATTGAAGCCGACGGAGAGCTTGGAGAGAAAGCAGACTTCGCGTTTCATCTGGCGCTGGCTGACGCTTCCCAAAACGATCTTCTCAAACATCTGATGAACCACGTTTCATCATTGCTGCTGGAAACGATGAGAGAAACACGGAAAATCTGGCTGTTTTCCAAGAAGACCTCAGTTCAGCGGCTTTATGAGGAGCATGAACGGATTTACAATGCCGTGGCTGCACAGGATGGAGCGCAGGCGGAGGCTTCTATGCTGGCGCATTTAACGAATGTGGAAGATGTGCTTTCGGGATATTTCGAGGAAAATGTGCAATAACTAACTCATTTCCCGGGCAATTCTGCCGGTGCCGAATGAACAACCGAGACTGAGCCACAAAAGGTTCAGTCTTTTTGTGCTTGCAGCAGCACTTGACATTTGTGAAAAACAAAGTAAAATATTTTACTAAAACGAATACGAGCTGAATAATGGAGGCAGATGCAATGGCGACAATTAAAGATATCGCGCAGGAAGCGGGATTTTCGATTTCAACTGTTTCCCGCGTTTTAAATAACGATGAAAGCCTTTCTGTTCCTGATGAGACACGGGAGAAAATCTATGAAGCCGCGGAAAAACTCAATTACCGCAAGAAAACAGTAAGGCCGCTAGTGAAACATATTGCGTTTTTATATTGGCTGACAGATAAAGAAGAATTAGAAGATGTCTATTTTAAAACGATGAGATTAGAAGTAGAGAAACTGGCGAGAGCATTCAATGTCGACATGACCACTTATAAAATATCGGATGGAATCGAAAGCATTCCTGCACATACAGAAGGGTTTATTGCCGTTGGAACATTTTCTGATGAAGAGCTGGCTTTTCTCAGAAATCTCACTGAAAACGGCGTGTTTATCGATTCAACTCCTGATCCCGATCATTTTGACTCGGTAAGGCCCGATTTAGCTCAAATGACAAGGAAGACGGTAAATATCCTGAGCGGGAAAGGGCATAAGAGCATCGGTTTTATCGGCGGCACATACAAAAATCCGAACACCAATCAGGATGAAATGGACATCCGTGAACAAACCTTTAGATCTTATATGAGGGAAAAAGGCTTGCTGGACGAGCGCTATATTTTCTGTCAGCGCGGGTTCTCTGTAGAAAACGGCTATCGCCTGATGACAACAGCGATCGACACATTAGGCGATCAGCTTCCAACGGCTTTTTTGATCGCGGCGGACCCGATTGCAGTTGGCTGTCTGCAAGCCCTGAACGAAAAAGGAATTGCCATACCGAACAGGGTAAGCATTGTGAGCATCAACAACATCAGCTTTGCAAAGTATGTCTCACCCCCTCTGACAACGTTTCATATTGATATACATGAATTATGCAAAAATGCTGTTGAAATGCTGCTTGAACAAGTGCAGGACAAGAGAAGAACGGTAAAAACATTATATGTGGGCGCGGAATTAATCGTCAGAAAGAGTATGAATTAAGAATGGCTTAGGACACTAAGCTATTTTTTATTGGTAAATAAATTTACTGATATAAGTAAATATTTTGTTTACATATTTTCTCAGCCGTGCTATATTATTTTTTAAAGCGCTTTCATTACTAGCGAAAGGGTGACAAACAATGAAAATGGCGAAAAAGTGTTCCGCACTCTTGCTCTGTGCGGCTGTCAGTTTATCCTTGGCGGCCTGCGGCCCAAAGGAAAGCGGCAGCACCAAACCAAGCTCAAAAGGAGCAAAGCTTGTCGTGTGGGAGGATAAAGAAAAGAGCATCGGCATTAAAGGTGCCGTTGCCGCGTTTGAAAAAGAGCATGATGTGAAGGTCAAAGTCGTTGAAAAACCGTATGCCAAGCAGATTGAAGATTTGCGAATGGACGGACCGGCCGGCACGGGTCCTGACGTGTTAACCATGCCCGGTGACCAAATCGGAACGGCTGTCATGGAGGGATTACTCAAGGAATTACATGTTGAAAAGGACGTGCAATCGCTTTACACTGACACTGCCATCCAATCTCAAATGGTAGATCAAAAGCTTTATGGGCTGCCTAAAGCGGTCGAAACGACAGTGCTTTTTTACAACAAAGATCTTATTTCAGAGAAGGAGTTGCCGCAAACGCTGGGGGAGTGGTACGACTATTCCAAAAAGACTGCTGACGGCAGCAAATTTGGCTTTTTAGCGTTATTTGATCAAATTTATTACGCGGAAAGTGTGATGAGCGGTTACGGCGGATATATTTTCGGAAAGGACAAAGACGGCAGCTATAACCCGTCAGACATCGGGATCAATAATGAAGGCGCTCTCAAAGGTGCGGCGCAGATTCAAAAGTTTTACAAGGATGGTTTATTCCCGGCAGGCATTATTGGAGAACAAGGGATAAACGTGCTGGAATCACTGTTCACAGAAGGAAAAGCCGCAGCGATTATCTCGGGCCCATGGAATGTAGATGCCTTTTCGAAAGCAGGAATCAATTATGGCATAACGAAACTGCCGGAACTGGAAAAGGGGAAAAACATGAGCTCCTTTATCGGTGTCAAAAGCTACAATGTCAGTGCGTTTTCAAAGAATGCGGAGCTAGCGCAGGAATTAGCCGTTTTTCTTGCAAACGAAAAAAATGCTAAAACACGCTATGAAAAAACCAAAGAAGTTCCTGCTGTGAAATCCTTAGCCAATGATCCGGCTATTATGAAAAGCGAGGCGGCACGGGCTGTTACGGAACAAACCCGCTTCGCAGAGCTGACACCAAATATTCCGGAAATGAATGAAATATGGACGCCGGCTGATTCAGCATTACAGACGATTGCAACAGGAAAAGCAGATCCGAAACAAGCATTGGATCAAGCGGCTGAAACGGCTAAAGGACAAATCAAGGCAAAGCACAGCGGAAAATAAAGAGAAAGCTAGATTTGTATTGTGAGAGAGGTGAAAACGGTGCAGCATCGTCAAATCGCTTTGTTGCTGTCTATCATCCCGGGGTTCGGGCAATTTTATAACAAGCAATGGATAAAAGGTTTGGTCTTTCTTTTCCTAGGCGTATCGTTTTTTGCGGTCTTTGGAGATCTGCTCAATATGGGGTTTTGGGGAATTTTCACGTTGGGAACAGAGGTGCCGCGGGATCATTCCGTGTTTCTGCTGGCGGAAGGGATTATCGCTGTAATCGTGACCTGCTTTGGCCTTGCGGTGTATTATGTGAATCTTCGCGATGCGTTTCAAAGCGGAAAACAGCGCGATGAAAACAAGCCATTGAGCTCTCTCAAGGAACAATACCAACATATCATTTCTCATGGCTACCCTTATGTCGTCAGCGGACCATCTTTGTTTATTTTAATTTTCGCCGTCATTTTCCCCATCTTATTCAGCTTTGCACTAGCCTTTACGAACTATGATTTATATCATTCGCCTCCTGCTAAATTAATTGATTGGGTCGGTTTTCAAACCTTCTCAAGCATTTTCACAGTTGATATTTGGAGGTCGACTTTTTTTGATGTGCTGGCTTGGACGGTGGTTTGGACACTTGCAGCATCCACACTGCAAGTCAGTTTGGGGATTTTTCTCGCGATTATTGTCAATCAGAAAGACATTCTTTTTAAACGTTTTTTCCGGACGATTTTGATTTTGCCATGGGCTGTTCCCGGTTTTGTGACGATTTTAATTTTTGCAGGGCTGTTTAATGATAGCTTCGGTGCGATGAATCATGATATCTTGGCTTTCTTCGGCATAGAGCCTCTTCCATGGATGACAGATGCCAATTGGTCGAGGCTTGCGCTGATTCTTATGCAGGGCTGGCTCGGGTTTCCGTACATCTTTCTCGTCTCAACAGGCGTCTTGCAGTCCATTCCGGACGATCTGTATGAAGCAGCCACGATTGATGGCGCTTCTGTTTTCGCAAAACTGAGATACATTACGCTTCCAATGGTGTTCATCGCCATGGCTCCCATTATCATTACTCAGTTTACGTTTAATTTTAATAACTTTAATATTATCTATCTATTCAATGGCGGTGGTCCGGCGGTAACCGGGTCAACAGCCGGCGGGACAGATATCCTTGTTTCGTGGATTTACAAATTGACAATGCAGTCCAGTCAATATTCACTCGCCGCGGCTTTAACGATTTTATTATCTGTGTTTGTCATCTCTATCGCATTGTGGCAGTTCAGACGGACGAAGTCTTTTAAAGAGGAGGCATGAGGCATGCTGGCAGATATGAAGGTCAGAAAATGTATTCGTCTCCTTTTGTCTTACTTGTTGTTAGCCTGTATGGCGGCCATCATTGTTTATCCTCTCCTTTGGACGGCAGGCGCAAGCTTTAACCCCGGCAACAGCTTAATCAGTACATCCATCATTCCGAAGCATCCGACATTCGATCATTACAAGGAGTTATTTGCGGGCGAAGAAAGCCTTCAATATGTGCAGTGGTATCTCAACTCAATGAAGATCAGCCTGTTTACGATGGCCGGATCTTTGATCTGTGTGACGTTTACCGCCTATGCGTTTTCGCGCTTTCGATTTAAAGGAAGGAAATACGCTTTAACCCTCTTTTTATTGCTGCAAATGATTCCTCAGTTTTCGGCTTTAATCGCCTTGTTTGTGCTGGCGCAAATCTTGGGGATGATCAATAGCCACTGGCTGTTAATCTTGCTTTATATCGGCGGCCTGATCCCGATGAATACGTATTTGATGAAAGGATACATGGATTCCATTCCGATGGATTTAGACGAAAGCGCCAAGATTGACGGGGCCGGCAGCACAAGAATCTTCTTCCAGATCATTCTGCCATTATCAAAACCGATGGCGGCAGTAGTCGCCATGAACGGCTTTACCGGCCCGCTCGGAGATTTTGTGCTGTCCTCAACGATATTGAGAACGCCTGAATCATATACATTGCCCGTAGGTCTATTCAATTTAGTGAATGATGTCATGGGAGCCAGCTATACAACATTTGCAGCCGGAGCCCTGCTTATCAGCATACCGGTTGCCATCATCTTTATCATGCTGCAAAAGCATTTTGTGTCCGGATTAACCGCTGGGGGAACAAAAGGGTAAGAGAATAAGGGGGAGAAAATAATGGCAAAGCTTGAAAAAACGTACGTTACAAAAGCGAAGTTTATGCTCCACGGGGGAGACTACAATCCTGATCAGTGGCTGGATCGGCCTGATATTTTAGCCGATGATATTAAGCTGATGAAGCTTTCTCATACGAATACGTTTTCTGTCGGCATTTTTGCATGGAGCGCGCTTGAGCCGGAAGAGGGCGTATATCAATTTGAATGGCTTGATGATATTTTTGAACGGATTCACAGCATAGGCGGCCGGGTCATATTAGCAACGCCAAGCGGAGCCCGTCCTGCCTGGCTGTCACAAACCTATCCTGAAGTGCTGCGGGTCAATGCCTCCCGCGTCAAACAGCTGCATGGCGGAAGGCACAACCACTGCCTTACATCTAAAGTCTACCGTGAAAAAACACGTCACATCAACCGGTTATTAGCAGAACGATACGGCAATCATCCGGCGCTGTTAATGTGGCATATTTCCAACGAATACGGAGGAGAGTGCCACTGCGACCAATGCCAGCATGCTTTCAGGGTGTGGCTGAAATCGAAATATGACAACAGCCTCAAGGCATTAAACCATGTGTGGTGGACTCCTTTTTGGAGCCATACATTTAATGACTGGTCACAAATTGAAAGCCCTTCGCCGATCGGTGAAAATGGCTTGCACGGTTTGAACTTAGACTGGCGCCGGTTCGTCACTGATCAAACGATTTCGTTTTATGAAAATGAAATCATCCCGCTGAAAGAACTGACGCCTGATATCCCTATCACAACGAACTTTATGGCTGACACACCGGATTTAATTCCGTATCAGGGCCTCGACTACAGCAAATTTGCGAAGCATGTCGATGTCATCAGCTGGGACGCTTATCCGGTCTGGCACAATGACTGGGAAAGCACAGCTGATTTGGCGATGAAGGCGGGCTTTATCAATGACATGTACCGCAGCCTAAAGCAGCAGCCTTTCTTATTAATGGAGTGTACGCCAAGCGCGGTCAATTGGCATAACGTCAACAAGGCGAAGCGCCCGGGCATGAATCTGCTGTCGTCTATGCAAATGATTGCCCACGGTTCGGACAGCGTACTCTATTTCCAATACCGTAAATCACGCGGGTCATCAGAAAAATTGCACGGGGCAATAGTGGATCATGACAATAGCCCGCAGAACCGGGTCTTTCAAGAAGTGGCCAAAGTCGGCGAAACATTAGAACAGCTCTCCGCGGTTGTCGGAACGAAGAGGCCGGCTGAAACCGCCATTTTATATGACTGGGAAAATCATTGGGCGCTCGAGGATGCTCAGGGTTTTGCAAAGGCGACAAAACGTTATGCGCAAACACTTCAGCAGCATTACCGCACGTTCTGGGAACACGATATCCCTGTCGACGTCATCACAAAAGAACAAGACTTTTTATCATATAAACTGCTGATCGTCCCGATGCTTTATTTAATCAGCGAAGACACCATTTCCCGTTTGAAAGCGTTTACGGCTAACGGCGGCACCTTAGTCATGACATATATCAGCGGAATTGTGAATGAACATGACTTAACGTACACAGGCGGATGGCATCCGGATTTGCAAGCCATTTTCGGAATGGAGCCTCTTGAATCCGATACGCTGTACCCGAAGGATCGAAATGCTGTCAGTTATCGCAGCCAATCATATGAAATGAAGGATTATGCAACGGTGATTGATGTAAAGACGGCGTCTGCAGAAGCTTTGTATCAAGAAGATTTTTATGCGCGTACGCCAGCGGTGACAAGCCATCAATATCAGCGGGGCAAGGCGTATTTTATCGGTGCGCGTTTGGAGGATCAATTTCATCGGGATTTCTATGAAGGGCTGATCACAGACCTGTCTCTTTCTCCTGTTTTTCCGGTTCGGCACGGAAAAGGCGTCTCCGTACAAGCGAGGCAGGATCAGGGCAATGATTACATTTTTGTCATGAATTTCACGGAAGAAAAACAGCAGGTCACGTTTAATCAGAGTGTGAAAGATATGATGACCGGAGAGATAGTATCTGGCGACCTGACGATGGAAAAATATGAAGTGAGAATCGTCGTAAACACACATTAGGCTGATGCCTCCGCTATGGGCGGATTCTTTTTTCTTGTATTTTGAAAGCGTTTACCGAGGAGTGAGAAGTGTCATGAAAAGCAGAGTGAAAATATTCTTTGCAGCTGCCATCGTATGGAGTGTATTCAGTTCTACGGGATATGCCGCTGCCATTGGGGAGGAGAAACATGTGCCGAAGCCTCGGACAGAGGATCTTTTCGTTAAAAAAGTAGAGGGCATGAACAAGGACTTTATCAAAGGGGCAGATGTGTCCAGTGTTATTGCTTTGGAAAACAGCGGAGTCACCTTTTACAATACAAGCGGAAAACGCCAGGACATCTTTACAACCCTAAAACAAGCCGGCGTCAACTATGTTCGCGTCCGCATTTGGAATGATCCGTATGATTCACATGGCAGTGGATATGGAGGGGGAAACAATGATGTTCAAAAAGCCATTGAAATCGGAAAAAGAGCGACAGCGAACGGAATGAAGGTGCTGGCCGACTTTCATTATTCTGATTTCTGGGCTGATCCTGCGAAACAGAAGGTGCCCAAAGCTTGGGCGAATTTCAGCTTTGAAGCTAAAAAAACAAAGCTCTATGAGTATACGAAACAAAGCCTGCAAAAAATGATCAAGGAAGGCGTCGACATCGGCATGGTTCAGGTTGGAAATGAAACAACAGGGGCATTTGCGGGCGAAACCGATTGGGCGAAGATGAGTCAATTATTTAATGAAGGAAGCCGGGCGGTCAGAGAAACAGACCCAGGCATCTTGGTCGCGCTGCATTTTACCAATCCTGAAACAACTGGAAGGTATTCATTTATTGCAGAAACACTCCGCAAAAACAAAGTGGATTATGATGTGTTTGCCAGTTCTTATTATCCTTTCTGGCACGGCACATTGCAGAATTTGACTTCTGTACTGAAGGCAGTTGCCGGGACGTACGGCAAAAAAGTCATGGTGGCGGAGACATCGTACACCTATACCGCTGAGGACGGTGATGGGCATGAAAATACAGCGCCAAAAAGCGGGCAGACGCTGCTATATCCTATTTCCGTTCAAGGCCAGGCGAATGCGATAAGAGATGTGATGCAGGCCGTAGCGAATACAGGAACGGCGGGACTTGGCGTGTTCTATTGGGAGCCTGCGTGGATTCCAGTCGGGCCGAAAACACAGGTGGAGAAAAACAAAGTGTTATGGGAAACATTCGGTTCAGGATGGGCCTCGAGCTATGCCGCTGAATATGACCCAGAAGATGCCGGGAAGTGGTATGGGGGAAGTGCTGTGGATAACCAAGCTTTGTTTGATTTTAACGGACACCCGCTCCCTTCCCTGCAGGTGTTTCAATATGCGGAGTCAGGTCATATCCTCAAGAATCATTGAAACAGAAAATCCATGAGACGTATCAAGTCATTGTTACGTCTCATGGATTTTCAAATCAACTAATATAAAACATTCGTCATCACTTTTATGATGGGCTTCCTTATGATCATGCAGGGATGTAAGAATTTGCTCTTTCAAGTCAGCGATAGGCAAATCGGGATGGTCCTTTAATAAATCAAATAAATAACATGACGCTGTAGGGTCCATCACGCCATCTGTATACAGCAGGAGCCTTCCGCCCTCCGTGTATGAAAGACTGCTTGACTGAAAGACTGTATCTTCAAACATCCCGATCGGAGGCGCGGTTGTATGCAGCGGATTTTGGGTTCCGCCGGCGCCCTGCCATAATGCCGGCGGATGCCCTGCATTGACATAATCAATTTTTTGCCGGGCTGTATCAATCTCGAGATAAATGGCTGTGCAATAATGTCTTGCTTCCTCATCATTTTGAAACAAGCTGTGAAGGTGACGGTCTAATTCCTTCATGACTTTGCCGGGACTGAGACCTTGCGTGATCTGGCGCTGGAACAAAGGATGCAGAGACATCGTAATCAATGCAGATGAAATCCCATGCCCCATCACATCAAGAATAATAATGCCGTATCGATGTTCATCGATTTGATAAAATCCGTATAGATCACCCGATAATTCACTGGATGCTTTGTAATAAGCGTCAATCTGGATCTGGTCGTTTACAATCGGTTCAGTCAACGAGTTTTCCTGTGTTTTTCTGGCAAGCTCGAGCTCTCTTTTAGTGTTTAGTTTAAATTGCTGATTTTGTTTGTTGATCTCAAGAAGTTCTTCTTGTTTTGCCTTCAGCGCTTCCAAGGCCATTTCTAGCTCCGCATTGGCTTTCTGTTTGGCAAGCAAAGCTTCCTGAGCCGTGTTTCTGGCCATCAGCAGCTCATTTTCATATTCATTTCGCTTTCGCATCGGTATCAGAACACACTCGGTGACAGATAATCCGCCATCAGCTCTTGCAACAGCATTGACAAGGACGGGAATTTCTTCTCCATCTCTAGTTTGCAGAGAAATGTAGATTTCTTCAATGTGCTGCTCCAGTTTTAAAAGCGGCTCAAAATAGAGCTGGCAGAAAAGCTGTGCGGGAATTGTCAGGATCGTATTCATATGCCGGCCGACAATCTCTTTCGGCTCATAATTCAGAATCTTGAGCAGGGTGCGGTTGACAGCTATGATTGAACCCTCTTCTGACAAAGTGAGGAAACCGCATGGTGCATCATTCAATTGTTTGTCCATTAAGAGGGTCACCTCTATCTCTTTCGTTCCTATATCACGAGCGCTTTCAAATAATCGCTGATCAGCTGGATCGTCTCTTCAGGATGGCTCATGTGGGGGCAATGCCCGCGAGCCTCCATTTGTTTCAGTGTACTATAAGGAAGATGCTTCTGCATATACTCGCCTACTGCGGCCGGTGCGATGATATCGTCCGCGCATTGGAGAATCAGAGAGGGAACCGTTACCTTCGAAAGATTCTCCCGGTGATCAGAAAAAAACGCGGCTTTCGCGAATTGGCGGGCAATTACAGGGTCAGTAGAACAGAAACGGTTTTCAAGCTCTTCCCTGATTTCAGGCCGATCTGACTGATTCAGAACGGTTGCTGCGAATACAGTTGCCCAGCCTATGTAATTTTTCTCCATCATCTCCAGCAAACCACGGAGCTGTTCCTCCTCAAATCCTCCGTAATACTCAGGCGGATCATTCAAATAGCAAGGAGAAGGCCCCACCATCACCAGATGGGAAAAAAGCGCCGGACGGCGGATGGAAGCAAGCATCCCAATCACAGCCCCGACAGAGTGCCCCACAAATACGGTGTCTTCCAGATCTAAAGCTTCACAAATATCAAGAACATCTTGGGCATAGCCTTCAAGTGTCTGGTAACGATCCGGGTCATATGCGTGCAAGTCTGAATGTCCCGAACCGACGTAATCAAATAAAATGACCCGATGATCTTCTTCGAAGGCCGGGGCCACGGCATTCCACACACTTTGATCACATCCAAAACCAGGGGCGAAAATGATAGATGTTTTGCCGCTTCCCTTCACCTTCACATCATTTCGAGACAAAATCGCATCGTTCATGATTGGCTCCTTTCAGCTGGAAAGTAAAATAAATTTCAATATGTATATCATAACACTCACGGTTTGAAGAGTGCGTCTTTCTATGAAAGTATATAGCGGTTTAAAAGAAAGAGGACATCCGGCATAGGCGAGCTGGAAAAATTGGAAGATGTAGAGGAGGGATGACCTAGACTTGAGAAAGAATATGACATTTGTCACCCACCATCATGACACCTCATACTAACATCATCTTCTCCGTCATTTTACAATCATTATAAGCTATCAGGAGGTGTTCATGTGATGAATGAGGCAGTATCAGTAAGCAATGTGACAAAACAATTCCAGCAAAAAACAGCTGTAAACAACATCAGCTTCAGCATTAAAAAAGGAGAAATTGCAGCCATTCTCGGCCCGAATGGGGCAGGGAAGACGACCGTTATCTCCATGATATTAGGATTGCTGAAACCAAGCGAGGGAGACATCAAACTATTTAACCGGGTTCCCGATGATCAACAGGTGCGGGAAAAAATAGGGGTGATGCTGCAGGAAGTGAGCGTTATGCCTGGTCTGAAGGTGTATGAAATCCTCGAGCTCTTCCGAAGCTATTATCCAAATCCATTGTCTATGAAAGAACTCGTTTCGTTAACAGCACTCACAAAAGAAGACTTGAAAACGAGGGCAGAAAAATTATCCGGCGGACAAAAACGCCGTTTGAGCTTTGCTTTGGCTCTTGCCGGGAACCCCGAGCTGCTCATATTCGATGAACCGACAGTCGGAATGGACACATCATCAAGACATCGATTCTGGCAGACCATTCATGGGCTCGCGGACCAAGGAAAAACAATTATTTTTTCAACCCATTATTTACAGGAAGCAGATGATGCCGCGCGGCGAATCTTATTTTTTGCTGACGGACGGCTTGTGGCGGACGACTCGCCAATGCAAATCCGCTCAAGGATCCAAAAACAGTCTGTTTCCTTTACGCTGCATTCAGATGAATCATTGGAAAAGCTGTCTCGTCATCCGATCGTAGAGCGAGTGATCCAAAAGCAACAGAGAACCATTATCCAAACATCAAATACAGACAAAGTGTTAGCACTGATTTTTCAAGAAAACATACAAGCATGCGATATTCGAATTGAGCAAGGAACGCTCGATGAGGCATTTCGCCAGCTGGCTGACGGAAATCGGGAGGCGATGTGAGTGAATATGCTGCAAAAGCAAAGCGCAGCCGAAATGAAAAGGGTGCTTCGGAATAAGTATTTTGTGTTTTGGTCTCTGATGATGCCGATTGCCTTTTATTATCTCTTTACTAATGTAGTGAATACGGGCGCCTCTGATCAACGTGCATGGGACGCTCATTACTTAATGTCAATGACAGTCTTCAGCGTAATGGGATCCTCTATCATGACGCTTGGAATCCGTATGGTTCAAGAACGGTCGCAAGGCTGGACTGCCTTTATCCGCATTACGCCTCTTCCGGATCATATCTATTTATCAGCTCAGATGATCGGTCAAAGTGTGATTCACATTTTATCTATTACCGTCATTTTTCTTTGCGGCGCAATTATCAATGACATCGACTTGTCCCCGTTTGAATGGATCATGAGCGGACTGTGGATTTTGTTTGGCGCATTGCCGTTTTTAGCATTAGGCACACTAATTGGCCTTATGAGAAAAGTAGAAACAGCAGCTGGAATCAGTAATGTGCTTTACATGCTGCTGGCTTTAGGCGGAGGCATGTGGATGCCGTTTGAGGTTATGCCTGAGGTGATGCAGAATATTGGCCGGTGGCTTCCGTCTTATCATTTCGGGAACGGAGCGTGGGAACTTGTCCGGGGCGGGGGCCCGTCATGGGAAAATATTCTGATACTAATCGCTTATTTGATGCTCTTCATGCTACTATCTAAGTATATAAGAAGAAAACAAGAAGCGGTATAATACATGAAAATCTTAAGAACTATATTCCCTAAGCAATTCGGGTTTTTCCCTTATATCTTTCTGGTGTATACCATCATGCCGTTTCTTTCTTTATTGAGAGAAACAGGCGTCAAACAGGTGATTGGATATGGCATGCTGCTCTTTTTTGTCATAGCCTATCGCCAGTTGTTTTGCAATGTGGGCAGAGCTTCGTTTACGTATTGGCTTCTCGTGCAAATGGCGGTTATTTTCATCTATAGTGTGTTTTACAATATCACCTATATCTATTTAGGTTTTTTTCCGGCAAACTTTGTTGGTTATTACAAAGAGAAAACAAAGTTTAACCGTGCGTTCTGCGGTTTAATCTTTATGTTGCTTTTTCCGTGTTTTTATCAATTTCTTGCGAATTCGGTTTCGCTCCGGGAGCTTTTTTCTGTTCTCCCGTTTCTCGTCATCATGCTCATTTCTCCATTCGGCATCCGTTCGATGTTTCGGAGAATTGAACTTGAAACCAAACTTGCCCAAGCCAACGAACAGATAAAAGAACTCTCCAAAAGGGAGGAGCGCGTTCGAATCGCCCGTGATCTTCACGATACCCTCGGCCATACCCTGTCGCTCCTTACGTTAAAAAGCCAGCTGATTCAGCGGCTGGCAACATCTGATTCAGAACGGACCCGGCTTGAAGCAAAAGAAATGGAAATCAGTTCACGCGCCGCACTCAAGCAGGTTCGTGAGCTTGTTTCTGATATGAGAACGGCCACGATGGCGGAGGAACTCGCCAACATTCAGCACATATTAAGAACGGGGAACATTACCTTTCAATATGAAGGTGACGAAGACTTTTCAGCAATATCTCCCGTCACGCAAAATATTATCAGCATGTGTATGCGGGAAGCAGTGACCAATATCATCAAGCACAGCAAAGCAACCCACTGCGCCATCACCATTTCTCGGTTTGCTGACAAAATGAGAGTTGTGATACGGGATGACGGAAAGGGAGCGGCAAAGGAGAATACGTTTGGGAATGGCCTGCGGGGAATGGAAGAACGGCTGATGCTCATTGAGGGCGGATTAACGCTTTCAGCTCATAACGGAACAGTGTTGACACTGACGATTCCGCTTATTAAAAAAGCAGATTGATAGGAGGACGAAAAGAATGATTCGTCTGTTTATTGCTGAGGACCAGCGAATGCTTTTAGGCGCTCTGGGATCTCTGCTGGATTTAGAAGAGGATATGGAAGTCATCGGACAAGCACTAAACGGGGAAGAAGCGTTAAAAGCCATTCTGAAGCTGGAGCCGGATGTATGCATCATGGACATTGAAATGCCGGTTCGAAGCGGGCTGGATGTGGCAGAGGAATTAATGCAAAAAGGCTGCAGCAGCAAGGTCATTATTCTAACCACTTTTGCCCGTCCCGGATATTTTGAACGCGCCGTCAAAGCCGGCGTACATGGCTATCTGCTGAAAGACGGCGAAATTGACGATCTGGCCGACGCCATCCGAAAGTGTGTAAAGGGAAAACGGGTCTTCAGCCCGGAGCTGACGTTTAATATGATGCGAGACGAAAATCCGCTCACCGTAAGAGAACAAGAAATTCTGCGGCTGGCGGCTTTAGGCAAGACAACAAAAGATATTACGCTCGAACTCTATTTATCACAAGGCACAGTCCGAAATTATATTTCAGAAATCATCCAAAAGCTCAATGCGAAAAATCGGACAGAAGCCGCTAGCATCGCTGAGGAAAAGGGCTGGATTTAACCATATGTTTTCAGCATCATGGCACTCCTGAGGGATCAGGGGTGTTTTTATAAGCCTGCAAATGAAATTATACCCAGAAAACCCTTTCCTTCCTTTGTCAGAATAGTGTACGATATTGATAGAAGTTGTTATGTTCAGGTCATCAGATGACCGGATCACATATTGGGGATGAAAGAGGGGTTCATCATGAAAGTCTCACTTTTTGTCACTTGTCTTGTTGATATGTTTCAAACAAATGTCGGAAAAGCAACGGTGGAACTGCTGGAGCGCCTTGGATGTGAGGTGGATTTTCCGGAGGGGCAGATCTGCTGCGGGCAGCCGGCTTACAACAGCGGCTATGTGAATGACGCCAAAAAAGCAATGAAAAGGATGATCGAAACGTTTCAGGATTCCGAATATGTCGTCAGCCCTTCCGGTTCCTGTACGACGATGTTCCGGGAGTATCCGCACCTGTTTCAGGATGACCCGAAATGGGCCGATAAAGCGAAAAAGCTCGCGGATAAAACGTATGAACTGACTGATTTTATCGTGAACGTCCTTGGGGTCGAAGATGTCGGCGCAAGCCTTCATACTAGAGCGACCTTACATACGTCGTGCCATATGACAAGGCTGCTCGGAGTTCGGGAGGAGCCGATGAAGCTTCTCAGCCATGTGAAGGGCTTAGAGTTCACAGCGCTTCCGGGGAAACACAACTGCTGCGGATTCGGAGGAACGTTCTCCGTCAAAATGGCGCAGATCTCTGAGCAGATGGTCGATGAAAAAGTCGCATGCGTGGAGGATACGGGAGCAGAGGTGCTGATCGGTGCTGACTGCGGCTGTTTGATGAATATCGGGGGGCGGCTTGACCGAAAAGACAAGAATGTCAAAGTGATGCACATCGCCGAAGTGCTCAACAGCAGATAAAACTGGATTCAGAGGGGGAAAGGATCATGGCGATGAAAATCGGTACTGACGCTTTTAAAGAGCGGGTATCACAGGGGATCGATAATGAATTTATGAGGGGCGCTGTTTCAGGGGCGCAGGAACGTCTGCGGACACGGCGCCTTGAAGCAGCCGAAGAGCTGGGAAACTGGGAAGACTGGCGCTCGCTATCAGAGGAAATCAGGCAGCATGTCCTTGAAAACCTCGATTTCTATCTCGGACAGCTTGCCGAAAATGTGGCGAAACGAGGCGGGCATGTTTATTTCGCGGAAACATCGGAAGAGGCGTCTTCTTATATCCGCGATGTCATTCAAAAGAAGAATGGAAAGAAGGTCGTAAAATCAAAATCAATGGTCACGGAGGAAATCAATCTGAATGAGGTGCTGGAACAGGAAGGCTGTGAAGTCGTCGAAACCGACCTCGGCGAATATATTTTACAGATTGATGATCACGATCCGCCGTCACATATCGTAGCGCCCGCCCTTCATAAAAATAAAGAGCAAATACGCGATGTGTTTAAAGAAAGACTGGATTATCAACATACAGAAAAACCAGAAGAGCTTGTGATGCATGCGCGCGCCATCCTCCGGGAAAAGTTTCTGGAAGCCGATATCGGCATTACCGGCTGTAACTTCGCCATCGCTGACTCGGGTTCTGTCAGCCTCGTGACCAATGAAGGAAATGGACGGCTTGTGAGCACCTTGCCGAAAACACAAATCACCGTGATGGGAATGGAGCGGATTGTCCCGTCGTTTTCTGAATTTGAAGTGCTTGTCAGCATGCTGACAAGAAGTGCTGTCGGGCAGCGGCTGACAAGTTATATTACAGCACTGACAGGCCCGAAGCTGGAAGGGGAGGTGGACGGGCCGGAGGAATTCCATCTTGTCATTGTTGATAATGGCCGGTCCAACATTCTCGGAACGGAATTCCAGTCTGTGCTGCAATGTATCCGCTGTGCCGCCTGTATCAATGTCTGCCCAGTGTACCGCCATGTCGGCGGACACTCTTACGGCTCAATCTATTCGGGGCCGATCGGAGCGGTTTTATCGCCGCTGCTTGGCGGTTATGACGATTATAAGGAGCTGCCGTACGCATCTACACTTTGCGCGGCTTGTTCAGAAGCCTGCCCGGTCAAAATTCCGCTTCATGAGCTGCTCCTCAAGCATCGCCAGAACATCGTCGAAAAAGAAGGCAGGGCGCCGATCAGTGAAAAGCTCGCGATGAAAGCGTTCGGGCTTGGCGCATCCTCTTTGCCGCTTTATAAAATGGGCTCAAAATGGGCGCCGGCCGCGATGACGCCTTTTACAGAGGGTGAAAAAATGTCGAAAGGACCCGGCCCGCTCAAAAGCTGGACACAGATCCGCGACTTCCCGGCCCCGCATAAATCAAGATTCAGAGACTGGTTTACAGACAGAGAAACAAGTGAACGCACGAAGGAGGAACAGTGATGACGAAGGGAACCGTTCAGAATCAGGAGAGCTTTTTAAACCGGATCGCATCACGCCTTGGCCGTGAAAGAAGAACAGGAGGCGTGGCAGTCCCAGAGTGGGCGCACCAGCCGCAATATCAAACACTTGAAGGATACTCAGCGGATGACTTGGTCACAGTGCTCAAAAACCATTGCGTCAAAATCCATACAGAGCTGATTGAAACCGATTCAACCGGTCTCTGCGATGCCCTGCGCGAGCAAGTCAGCCGGTTTTCCGGAGGTCCTGTTATCATTCCAAAGGACCCCCGCTTTGAAGCATACGGGCTAAAAAGCTTGCTCACCAAAGACTGGCCGAGCGATGGAACGTCGGTCTGGGAGTGGGATGCTGACAAAGGCGAAGAAAATATCAAAAAAGCGGAGCAAGCCAATGTAGGAATTACATTCAGTGAAATCACACTGGCCGAGTCGGGGACGGTTGTCCTCTTCTCCTCAAAAGATATCGGCCGGTCTGTCAGCCTTCTGCCGACGACCTATATTGCGATTGTGCCAAAATCAAGCATTGTGCCGAGAATGACGCAAGCCAGTGATATAATCCGCCAAAACATTGCGGACGGCGTTACTGTTCCCTCCTGCATCAACTACATTACCGGACCGAGCAACTCAGCCGATATCGAAATGGATTTGGTCGTCGGGGTGCACGGTCCTGTAAAAGCAGCATACATTCTGGTCTCTGACCGCTAATCTCAGAAAGCCCGGCATATGCCGGGCTTTCAGCGTGTCGAGAAACCCTCGCATTCGTTGTCAGGCAGCGTCCTGCTCAAACGCCTCTGTCACCGCATCCTGCGGAAGTCTGATTCAATGCTCATCCTTCCTAGACTTCAAAGGTTTTCAATCACGCTGAAAAAACTTCAACTTCCAATTGTTTGGCCGATGAGAAGAGTATGACTTGAAAAAGGAGGAAATGCGATGAAAAAATGGCTGATCGCAGCTGTTTCACTGGCGATTGCGATCATTCTGTTTATGTATTCAAACGCAGAAGCGAAAGCCGCTGGCATGACAGTAGGCTACACAACTGGGGATACGGACTCATACAATTCTCTTGCGAAGTACCATACATACATGAATTAGATCGCCACAGATACGTTTGCGTTTGAAAAAAACGGACACATCATTGGCGATGCCCCAAGCAAGCAGCTGACTTATGCGAAAAAGAATAAAATCAAGACATGGGCTGTGATTTCAAATTATAATGACGCTATTTATGATTTTGACGGTGATTTAGCGAGCCGGGTCATGAGTAATAAAACAGCGAAAAAACGATTCACAGATCAGCTGATAGCACTGGCTAAAAAGCACTCATACTACGGTATCAATATCGACTTTGAAGCAGTGAATCCAGCAGACCGGTCCACATATTCACGCTTCATTCAAGATGTCTCACAGGCGCTGAAAAAGAAACAGATCAAAACAATGGTTTCCGTTCCGGCCAAAAGCGCCGATGATCAAAACGATGACTGGAGCTGGCCGTATGATTATGCGAAAATCGGTCAATATGCCGATTATGTGCAAGTTATGACTTACGACGAACACGGCATTTGGGGCGAGCCGGGATCGGTGGCGAGCACAGGCTGGATCAAAAGCTCTCTGCAGTTTTCAGCCAAAAAGATCAAAGTCAATAAAGTCATCATGGGAATCCCTGCGTACGGCTATGACTGGGATGTGAAAGACCGAAGCGGCAGCACAATGAGAGCATGGAATGAACTCAAGCCCCTGATCAAAAAGCAGAAAGCAAAGCCGATATTCAACAAAAAATCAGGTTCGATGACGTTTTCTTACGTTGACAAAAAGAAGCATAAACATGTCGTGTGGTATGAAAATGAAAAAACCGTCCAAACGAAAAGCCATCTGGCAAAGCAATACAAAATAGCAGGTGTCTCAGTCTATGCATTAGGAAACGAGTCAGAATCCTTTTGGAAAGCCATTCAAAAAGGGGTAATATAACCATTTCTTTTTTCTCTGAGGTTATTGACAGGGAAAAAAGAAGCACGTATATTATGTTAGTATATTCAGAACATAAAATTTCAGTTTTTCAGAAAACGAAAACACATAGATTGGGAGCAGTAAAAGAAGTAATCAGAAAAGAGAGCTGCGGGGCGGTGTGACGCAGCCTGATTTTTCTTTGAACTCGCCCGGGAGTGGTAAGACGAAACGGAATAGATTGAATATTCCCCATGTTTTAACGGCTAACCTTCGTTACAGGTCAAAAGCTGGATTCTTCATGAAGAATCAACAAGAGTGGTACCGCGGTCAGCCTAAGGCTCGTCGTCTCTTTATCTATTAGATAAGAGGCGGCGGGCTTTTTTGTTTTTGAAAACGAGAAGGAGAGGTAGTAGAGGATGAAAAAGGACAATCAGACGTTAAAGCGCACGATGACGTCCCGCCATATTATGATGATGGCGCTGGGCGGAGCAATCGGCGCAGGTTTATTTAAAGGGAGCAGTTCGGCGATCGATGTGGCGGGGCCATCTGTCATTATCGCATACCTGCTCGGCGGTATTATTTTGCTGTTTATTATGCAGGGGCTCGCGGAAATGGCTGTGCGCAACCGAAACGCAAGAACCTTCCGAGATCTTGTCCAGCAGGTATTAGGAAATTACGCTGCTTATTTCTTGGACTGGATATACTGGAAAATGTGGGTGCTCAACATTGCGGCTGAAGCTGTTGTCGCTGCGATCTTTATTCAATATTGGCTGCCGGGCTGCCCGATTTGGGTCCTGGCATTAGGGATATCTCTTATTGTCACGGTTGTGAATTTGCTTTCTGTTAAAATCTTCGCCGAAACCGAATATTGGCTGGCGATGATCAAGATTACCGTTATTATTATTTTTATTATATTAGGATTGTTGCTCTTATTTGTATCATTCGGTGATCATACAGCTGCCGGGTTCTCAAACCTGACAGAGCACGGCGGATTTTTCCCGAACGGAGGCACAGGGCTGATTACGGCGATGCTAGTCGTGATCTACTCTTACGGCGGTACAGAAATTATTGGTGTAACGCTTGCTGAGACAAAAAATCCTGAAAAGGTTGTCCCGAAAGCTGTCCGCAGCACTCTGACACGGATTGTCGCGTTCTATCTGCTGCCGTTTTTTATCATTGTCAGCCTGATTCCATGGAATCAAGTCAACTCCGTTCCGGAAAGTCCTTTCGTCATGGTCTTTAAAATGGTAGGCATTCCGGGTGCGGATCATATCATGAACGCAGTTATCCTGCTTGCGATCATTTCTTCAATGAATTCAGGTTTATACGGGTCGTCCCGCATTTTGTATACACAGGCAAGTGACGGAAGGCTCCCGAAAATCTTTTCGAAACTTTCATCGAAAAACGTACCGATGTTTGCGATTCTGATGTGCACTTCCTCCCTATATATTGGCGTATTGATCTCTCTGTTCGCGGGAAGCCAAACGTTTGATTACTTAATGGGGTCATTGGGATATACCGTATTATTCATCTGGCTGATCATCGGATTCGCCCATTTGAAATCAAGAAAACACCAAACAGAAACACCGGCTTATTATGTAAAGTTGTTCCCATACACGACATGGTTTGCGATTCTGGCATTACTCGCTATTCTGATTGGAGTCATTATGACAACGTCAATTGTGATGACCAGCATTACTGCGGCGATCTATCTTTTGATTACGATTGTGTATTTGATCAAAGGACGCAAGCATCAGTAAATAAGAAACCTCTTGTCACATCCGACAAGAGGTTTTTACTATTGTGCAGCCTTCTCTTTTACACCAATCGCCGCCGCTTTCTGTGCTTTTGATTTTGAATTCACGAGGCAGATACTCGTTACAATCAGCAGCAGCCCCGCCAAGAGGCTTAAGGTCAGCGGTTCATGCAGGAAAATGGAGCTGGCCACGATCGAAATGAGCGGAATCAAAAAAGTGTAGGAAGCGACCTTGCTTGCTTCCCCTGAACCGACAAGCGTAAAAAAGACAAGCCAGCCGAGTGCGATAACGAAGACAGAGATGAACAGCAGGCTGGTGATAAACGGAACCGTCCATTGTATCGCCGAAAAGCTTTCTGTCGAAAATCCGGATAAAAGCAGAAACACGCTTCCGATCGTCAGCTGCAAAGCGACCATCCAGATGGAATCGACGCGGCTGCCTGTTTTTTTCATAAATACTGTTCCTAGCGCCCAGCTGAGTGCGGAGCCGAGGGCCAGCAGAACCCCAATGACAGAAATATGCCCGCCAAAGCCCGCGGCGCTGATGACGGCTACTCCCGCAAAACCGAGGATCAGCCCGATCACTTTCATGGCAAACATCGATTCACCGAGCCACAGCCAAGAAAACACGCCCATCAGCACCGGCTGAAAGAAGACGATTGCGGAAAACAGGCCGGCCGGAAGGTAATTCAGCCCGATCGTTTGCAGCCCATAGAATAACGTAATATTTAAAAGTGCGGAAACAAGATAAATCGGCCACGTTTCTTTAAGACGCAATTTATGAATACGCGGCAGTGCGACAATGACTAATAAAAGCCCGCCAATCAGCGTCCGGATGCCCGCGAACAATAGCGGCGGCGAATAGGCGAGCGCTGCTTTGGACAGCGGCCAATTGATGCCCCACATGATGACGAGAAAGGCGAGCAGGAGCGCTGTCCGCGTTTTTGAGAGCTGTTTCACTTTTTCAATCACTCCTTGTAGAACTTTTCCATTATGATACTGTAGAATATAAGATAAATAAAATGAATCTTTTTTATAAGGAGCATAAGTAAATTGTTATGACTATTACACAATTAAGGGTTTTCGTGAAAATAGCTGAAACGGGAAGTTTTACAAAAGCGGGGCAGGCGCTGAACATGACACAGCCGGCTGTCAGCCATGCGATTTCTGCGATTGAAGCTGAACTTGACGTAAAGCTGATCATCCGTGACCGCCGGAATGGCCTGATGCTGACCGAGACAGGGAAAAAGATCTTAGTCCACATCAGAGAAGTCTTGAAAGGCGTTGAAAAAGTTGAGCAAGTCGCAGCCGCGGAAAAAGGGCTAGAACTGGGAACCGTCCATATCGGCACATTCTCAACTGCCTCGGCTTATTTTATGCCGAAGCTGATCAGTGAGTTTAAACAAAAATACCCGAAACTGGAGCTCGTGCTGCACGAAGGAACTGTAAATGAAGTCAAGGAGTGGCTTCACACGCGGATGATAGATGTCGGCATTCTTCTGTATCCAACGGAGGAGATGGAGTACATTCATCTGAAAAAAGACAAAATGGCCGTCGTGCTCAGGGATGATCACCCGCTTTGCAGCCGTCCAGCCATTACGCTGAAAGATCTTGATCATGCACCGATGATCGTCTGTGACGGCGGCTATGAATCGCCTTTTAACCATATGTTCAGGCAGGCGGGTGCTACGCTGAACGCCGCTTTCACAGTTTATAACATGAACACCTCGATCAGTATGGTCAGAGAGGGACTGGGCCTGGCGATTTTATCAGAAATGTCCATGTCGGGCATGCCGCTGCCGGAGTATGTGGTGACGCGGGATCTGGACCCGCAGGTGTACCGTGATGTGCAGCTCGCTGTTCCGTCGCTAAAGGACGCTTCTCTAGCGGCTAAACTATTCATTGATATGGCCCAGAACCTGTTTGGGGCAGAATAACGGGGCAAACCGTTCGTTTTAAATTGTTCGAATTTCATCGAATCAAATTCTTTTATTCCTGAAAGCAGTTGTGTTATGGTGTGAGAGAAGTCCTTTCATTCATACTTGACAGCTTGAGGCTGTTTACTGATAACACATTTGCAAAGGAGAACAATATGTCTAACAACCAACGCAAAGATACCTTGCTTTCTGTCTTGAATTTATCTCCGGTTGTTCAGGGAGGAACGGTTGCTGAATCATTCCGAAACAGCATGGACTTGGCGCGCCGTGCGGAGGAATGGGGCTATCATCGCTACTGGCTCGCTGAGCATCATAATATAGAAGGTGTCGCAAGCTCTGCCACCGCGGTTCTGATCGACCATATTGCCGGCGGCACAAAGAAAATCCGTGTCGGTTCCGGCGGCATTATGCTGCCGAACCACTCTTCTCTAGTGATTGCCGAGCAATTCGGCACACTGGAAACGCTGTATCCCGGGCGGATTGATCTGGGGCTCGGACGTGCTCCGGGAACTGACCAATTGACAGCAAGAGCGCTTCGCAGAAACATCAACAGCGGTGAAGATTTCCCGGAACAATTAGAGGAACTGCGCAATTACTTTAAACCATCAGGAAATGTGCGGAATCAAGTCCGCGCTATTCCGGGAGAGGGCATAGATGTGCCGATTTGGCTGCTGGGCTCAAGCGGATTCAGTGCCCGTCTCGCAGGCGAACTAGGCCTTCCGTTTGCATTCGCCGCTCATTTTTCGCCGGCGAATACAGTTCCAGCTTTAGAGCTGTACCGCAATTCGTTTACGCCGTCAGAAGTGCTTGATGAACCGTATGCAATGGTAGGCGTCACCATTATCGCGGCAGATACAAACGAGAAAGCGCAGCACCTTGCGACTTCACATTATCAAAGATTTCTTGATCTCGTCCGCGGCACGCCGAACCAGTTGAAGCCGCCTGTAGAAGACATGGATCAAATCTGGAGTCCGTATGAAAAAGCGATGGTCAATGAACAGCTGAGCTCGACGATTGTCGGCGGTCCGGAAGAAGTGAAGGCGAAGCTTGAAGACTTTGTCAGAACGACACAGGCGGACGAAATAATGGTCAACTCAGAAACCTATGAACACGCAGACAGAATGCGTTCGTTTGAAATCATTGCAGACGTTTGGAAAAACAGATAACAGCCATAAAAAAAGCAATGCAGCGGGGAGACCCGTACATTGCTTTTTTATTCATTCCGTTTTCTGGCCGACTGGCGAATGACCAGCTCAGGCTCAAATATGACATCCTCTTGCTTCGGCTTTTTATGCTCTAAGCAGTCAATGACATATTTCGCAGCCGCTTTTCCTAGCACGGATTTTGGATGCTTCACAGAGGTTAATTTCACCTCGGAGATTTGCGCGAAATGGGAATCATCATATCCGACGATGGACATATCCTCCGGCACCTTGATATCCATTTCCCGAAGCATATCAATCACTTTCAGTGCAATTTCATCATTATAGCAAAGAATAGCAGTCGGCATGCTTTTGCTGTTTTTCTCCAGCGTCTCTTTCACTTTCTCCAGCAGCTTCGATTCCTTTTCCTCGGTCGTAAATGTCACGATCATATCCGGTGAAGGGAATAACTCACGCTCCCGGTGCGCCTGTATAAACCCGTTCATCCGCTTCACACCTTGTGTGTCATCAGCTTTGAAAATACCCATCATATGCGTGTGGCCGAGAGAAAGCAAGTGCTCCGCCGCCATCATGCCGCCTTTCACATCATCCAAGGTAAAACTCGGTGCGGCAAGCTCGGCGTATGACGCGTTAATCATCGCAAAAGGAATGCCGTTTTTCTCTAAATTCAGATAGTAGCCGATATTGGGGGTTTGCAGGGCGCTTTTTGTCGGTTCCACAATAAGTCCGTCAATATGCTGTGACAGCAGATTTTCTAATCCTCTTCGTTCATTGTCCGGATTGTTGTTTGTGCTTGTCAAAAGCATAGAATATCCTTGCTCGCTTAAATAAGACTCGATTCCTCTAATGATGCTCGGGAAAATATAGTCTGATATGTAGGTTGTCAGAACGCCAATCGTTTTATTCGAATGCAGCGCTGACTTAGCAGAGCGTGAAGCGACAAAGGTTCCTCCGCCTTGCACGCTGTAAAGCAGACCTTGTGATACGAGGTCTCCGATCGCTTTGCGAATGGTGTGCCGGCTGACGCCGAATTGCTGCATTAATTCGTTTTCGGTAGGGATCTTTTCATCGGGCAGAATTTTGCCTTGATTAATCCATGAACTGATTTCTTCTTTTACTTGGGCGTATTTTGGTAACATATCTATTCCTCCAAAATGTATACGGACAAATTTCAGTATATCACAGCGTTCTTTGTAAGAAAACATTGACAGAAAATACAAACAGGATTATTCTATATTTGTACGTACTAATTAAATGAAATTTTCGTTAAATTTTAATATAAGTACGTACAATTACAAAAGTAAATGTAAACGCTTTACTTAACAATCGGGAGGGCAGGGAAATGAAGAATACTCCAACTCAATTAGAACCAAATGCTCCTGTAACAAGAGGCCATTCAATGGGATTTGTCATCTTAATCTCATGCGCGGCGGGACTTGGCGGCTTACTGTACGGCTATGACACGGCAGTGATTTCAGGCGCCATCGGTTTTCTGAAGGATTTATACAGCCTCACTCCGTTTATGGAAGGACTCGTGATTTCCAGCATTATGATCGGAGGAGTTGCGGGCGTCGGGATATCCGGATTTTTAAGCGACAGGTTCGGCCGGAGAAAAATTTTAATGACAGCTGCTTTGTTATTTGCGATATCAGCCATCGTTTCAGCGTTATCACAAGACGTATCGACCTTAATCATTGCAAGGGTTATCGGAGGCCTCGGAATAGGGATGGGCTCATCACTTTCTGTTACGTATATTACAGAAGCGGCGCCGCCTGCCATACGCGGAAGCCTTTCTTCCTTATATCAGCTCTTTACGATATTGGGTATTTCCGCTACGTACTTTATTAATCTCGCTGTGCAGCGGTCCGGAACATACGAATGGGGCGTGCACACCGGTTGGAGATGGATGCTCGCTTATGGAATGGTGCCGTCCGTGATCTTTTTCCTCGTATTGCTCGTCGTGCCGGAAAGTCCGAGATGGCTGGCGAAAGCGGGCAAAACAACAGAAGCGTTAAAGATACTGACACGTATTAATGGAGAAACAGTCGCAAAAGAAGAATTAAAGAACATTGAGAACTCTTTAAAAATAGAACAAATGGGGTCGCTGTCTCAGCTGTTCAAGCCGGGTCTCAGAAAGGCGCTTGTCATTGGAATCCTGCTGGCGTTGTTTAACCAAGTCATCGGCATGAACGCGATTACTTACTACGGGCCGGAAATCTTTAAAATGATGGGATACGGGCAAAACGCCGGATTTGTGGCAACCTGTATCGTCGGTGTTGTAGAAGTTATTTTTACCGTTATTGCGGTGTTGTTGATTGATAAAGTCGGACGAAAAAAATTGATGTCCATCGGATCTGCTTTTATGGCTATTTTTATGATCTTAATCGGAACGTCGTTCTACTTTCAGTTAACAAGCGGACTTATGCTGATCTTCTTTATTTTAGGCTTTGTGGCGGCATTTTGTGTATCTGTAGGGCCGATCACATGGATTATGATTTCTGAAATCTTCCCGAACCATCTGCGTGCGCGGGCCGCAGGTATTGCGACCATCTTTTTATGGGGAGCAAACTGGGCGATCGGACAGTTTGTGCCGATGATGATCGACTCATTCGGACTCGCCTATACATTCTGGATCTTTGCGGTGATTAACATCCTTTGCTTCCTGTTTGTCGTTACGATCTGCCCGGAAACGAAGAACAAATCGCTCGAAGAAATCGAAAAGCTCTGGATAAAATGAAAACGCTTTAAAGAATCAGGCCCTTTCGATTGGAAGGGCTGTTTATGTTGGGATGCACCTTTTGGCGTTTTCTGTATAAGATAAAGATATATAGGAAAAAATATAGCTGGATAAACACCGCTGCATGAAAACTCTGCGAATATTGTCGATGAATTAGCTCTTAACAGTTGAATAAACAATTTCACCCTGTTAAAATAATTAAAGAAAGCAGAAGTAATTTTTTTTGGCTATGATGGGACGTTTTTTGTCATAGCGGGACATATAATGTCCAGCAAAAAAAGGAAGGAACGTTTGAGTCATGAACCAGTTAATACAAGCTCAAAAAAAATTATTGCCTGATCTTCTGCTCGTTATGCAAAAGAGGTTTGAAATCTTGCAGTATATCAGGCTGACGGAACCCATCGGGCGAAGAAGCCTGTCTGCCAGTCTCGAGATCAGCGAGCGTGTGTTGAGGGGCGAGGTTCAGTTTTTAAAGGAACAGAACCTGGTCGATATTAAAACAAACGGCATGACCTTGACAGAAGAGGGCTATGAACTGCTTTCGGTTTTGGAAGATACGATGAAAGATGTTTTAGGTTTGACTCTTTTGGAAAAGACATTAAAAGAACGTTTAAATCTAAAGGATGCCATTATCGTGTCCGGAGACAGTGATCAATCCCCATGGGTCAAAAAAGAAATGGGAAGAGCAGCTGTCGCATGTATGAAAAAAAGATTTTCAGGCAAAAATATCGTCGCTGTAACTGGCGGTACGACAATTGAAGCTGTCGCTGAAATGATGACGCCGGATTCTAAAAACCGCGAGCTTTTGTTTGTGCCTGCAAGAGGCGGTTTAGGCGAAGACGTGAAAAACCAGGCGAACACCATATGCGCGCATATGGCGGAAAAGGCTTCAGGCACTTACCGGCTTTTGTTTGTTCCGGGACAGCTGTCACAAGGCGCCTATTCATCTATTATTGAAGAGCCTTCTGTCAAAGAGGTGCTGAACACGATCAAATCGGCGAGTATGCTGGTTCACGGAATCGGTGAAGCTAAAACGATGGCTCAGCGGAGAAACACACCTTTAGAAGACTTAAAGAAAATAGATGATAATGACGCTGTCACAGAAGCGTTTGGCTACTATTTTAACGCGGACGGCGAAGTGGTCCACAAAGTGCATTCTGTCGGAATGCAGCTGGATGACATAGACGCCATCCCCGATATTATTGCGGTAGCGGGCGGATCATCAAAAGCCGGGGCGATCGAGGCTTACTTTAAAAAGCCCCGCGACACGGTTCTCGTCACAGACGAAGGGGCCGCAAAGAAGTTATTAAGGGATGAATAATCCCTCAATATAAATATCTCTCACTTATTTAAAGGAGGAAACAAATCATGGCAGTAAAAGTCGGTATTAACGGTTTTGGTCGTATTGGACGTAACGTATTCCGCGCAGCATTAAAAAATCCTGAAGTTGAGGTAGTAGCGGTTAACGATTTAACAGATGCTAACATGCTGGCTCACCTTTTACAATATGATTCTGTACACGGAAAATTAGACGCTGAAGTTTCAGTTGACGGTAACAACCTTGTTGTTAACGGCAAAACAATTGAAGTTTCTGCAGAACGCGATCCTGCTAAACTTAGCTGGGGCAAACAAGGCGTTGAAATCGTAGTTGAATCTACTGGTTTCTTCACAAAACGCGCAGACGCTGCGAAGCACTTAGAAGCTGGAGCGAAAAAAGTAATCATCTCTGCTCCTGCTAACGAAGAAGATATCACAATCGTTATGGGTGTTAACGAAGATAAATACGATGCGGCTAACCACGATGTTATCTCTAACGCATCTTGCACAACAAACTGCCTAGCGCCGTTTGCAAAAGTACTTAACGATAAATTCGGCATCAAACGCGGTATGATGACAACTGTTCACTCTTACACGAACGATCAGCAAATCCTTGATCTTCCGCACAAAGACTACCGTCGTGCGCGTGCAGCAGCTGAAAACATCATCCCAACATCAACTGGTGCTGCTAAAGCAGTTTCTCTAGTTCTTCCTGAACTAAAAGGCAAACTGAACGGTGGAGCAATGCGTGTTCCAACTCCAAACGTTTCTCTAGTTGACTTGGTTGCTGAACTGAACCAAGAAGTAACAGCTGAAGATGTAAACGCAGCTCTTAAAGAAGCGGCTGAAGGAGATCTTAAAGGAATCCTTGGCTACAGCGAAGAGCCATTAGTTTCTGGCGACTACAACGGAAACAAAAACTCTTCTACAATCGATGCCCTTTCTACAATGGTTATGGAAGGCAGCATGGTAAAAGTAATCTCTTGGTACGATAACGAAAGCGGCTACTCTAACCGCGTTGTTGACCTTGCAGCTTACATCGCAAAAAAAGGTCTTTAATTTATAGCTGAAAAAAGGACCTGACTTGGTTCTTTTGAATAGAAGCGCTATAATGAAAGCGGACAAGGGAAGGGGACGGACTCCCTTTCCCTTTTTCCATGAAGACCGGCTTTCAGAAAACGCTCTGTGACAGAGAAACGGCCGCGTTTTTTGCAGCTTTGCCGGCGCTTTCGCCTAAGGCCGCTGCCCTGGCTTTTAGACGAACTGCCCTGTGCCGAAAAAGACTGTGATCTGCCCTAGCGGCGTTATCGCTTGACCAGACGGTTTCACGTTTTTCGTGCTGTATGCAAACCACTTTGAAGGAGGATCTCCTAGGCATGAATAAGAAAACTCTCAAAGACATCGACGTAAAAGGCAAAGTTGTATTCTGCCGCGTTGACTTTAACGTTCCAATGAAAGACGGGGAAGTAACAGACGATACACGTATCCGTGCTGCGCTTCCAACAATCAAACACCTTGCAGACCAAGGCGCGAAAGTCCTTCTCGCGAGCCACTTAGGCCGCCCGAAAGGCGAAGTGGTTGAGGAGCTTCGTTTAACTCCTGTCGCTGCACGTCTCGGCGAACTGCTTGGCAAAGAAGTGAAAAAAGCGGATGAAGCTTACGGCGATGCTGTAAAAGCACAAGTTTCCGACATGACGGACGGAGACGTTCTTGTATTGGAAAACGTACGCTTCTACCCTGGTGAAGAGAAAAATGATCCTGAGCTTGCAAAAGCATTTGCTGAGCTTGCAGATGTATATGTAAATGACGCATTTGGTGCTGCCCACCGTGCTCACGCATCTACAGCTGGAATTGCCGAGCATCTGCCAGCAGTTGCAGGTTTCTTAATGGAAAAAGAGCTTGATGTACTCGGAAAAGCGGTTTCAAACCCTGACCGCCCGTTCACGGCGATCATCGGCGGAGCGAAAGTAAAAGACAAAATCGGAGTGATCGAAAGTCTTCTTGATAAAGTGGACAACCTGATCATCGGCGGAGGTCTTGCTTATACATTCGTAAAAGCGCTTGGCTATGAAGTCGGTAATTCTCTTCTTGAAGAGGATAAAATCGAGCTTGCGAAGTCATTTATGGACCGCGCGAAAGAAAAAGGCGTGAACTTCTACATGCCTGAAGATGTACTCGTTGCAGATGATTTCTCTAACGATGCAAACGTGAAAATGGTGCCGATCTCTGAAATCCCTAGTGATTTAGAAGCAATCGACATCGGTACGAAAACACGCGAAACGTATGCTGACGTCATTAAAAACAGCAAACTTGTCGTGTGGAACGGACCGATGGGCGTATTCGAAATCGACTTGTTCGCACAAGGAACAAAAGCGGTTGCGGAAGCATTGGCAGAGGCGAAAGATACATACTCTGTCATCGGCGGAGGAGACTCAGCGGCAGCGGTTGAAAAATTCGGCCTTGCTGACAAAATGAGCCACATCTCAACAGGCGGCGGCGCGTCCCTTGAGTTTATGGAAGGCAAAGAGCTTCCAGGGGTAGCTGCACTGAACGATAAATAATCTTAAAACTGCTATAAGGAAGTGGAACAGATGAGAAAACCAATTATCGCCGGTAACTGGAAAATGAACAAAACACTCGGCGAAGCTGTCAGCTTCGTTGAAGAAGTAAAATCTTCCATTCCAGCAGCAGACAAAGCGGAAGCTGTTGTTTGCGCGCCAGCGCTTTTCTTAGAAAAGCTTACTTCTGCTGTTAAAGGCACTGACCTTAAAGTCGGCGCTCAAAACATGCACTTCGAGGAAAGCGGCGCGTTCACAGGCGAAATCAGCCCGGTTGCTCTAAAAGACCTTGGCGTTGACTACTGCGTCATCGGCCACTCTGAGCGCCGTGAAATGTTCGCTGAAACTGATGAAACAGTTAACAAAAAAGCACACGCTGCTTTCAAACACGGCATTGTGCCGATCATCTGTGTGGGTGAAACGCTTGAAGAGCGCGAAGCCGGCAAAACAAATGATCTTGTTGCTGACCAAGTGAAAAAAGGCCTTGCTGGTCTTTCTGAAGAACAAGTTGCTGCTTCTGTTATTGCGTATGAGCCAATCTGGGCAATCGGAACAGGCAAATCTTCTACAGCGAAAGATGCAAACGACGTGTGTGCGCACATCCGTAAAACCGTCGCTGAAAGCTTCAGCCAAGAAATTGCAGATCAGCTTCGCATCCAATATGGCGGAAGCGTAAAGCCTGCAAACATTAAAGAATATATGGCAGAGTCCGATATTGACGGTGCTTTGGTCGGCGGCGCGAGCCTTGAGCCACAGTCATTCGTTCAATTATTGGAGGAAGGTCAATATGAGTAAAAAACCAGCTGCACTCATCATTCTTGATGGGTTCGGATTACGAAACGAAACAGTAGGGAACGCAGTCGCTTTAGCGAAAAAACCGAATTTTGACCGCTACTGGAATCAGTATCCTCATCAAACATTGACTGCTTCAGGCGAGGCTGTAGGCCTTCCTGAAGGACAGATGGGGAACTCCGAAGTGGGTCACTTAAATATCGGCGCGGGCCGTATTGTGTATCAAAGCTTAACACGCGTAAATGTTGCCATTCGTGAGGGAGAGTTCGAACGCAACCAAACATTCCTTGACGCGATTAACAACGCGAAAGAAAACAACAAAGCCCTGCACCTGTTCGGCCTTTTATCAGACGGCGGCGTGCACAGCCACATCAATCATTTGTTCGCATTGTTAAAGCTTGCGAAAAATGAAGGGCTGACAAAGGTTTACATCCATGGTTTCCTTGACGGCCGTGATGTTGGTCCGCAAACAGCGAAGACGTACATTAAGCAGCTGAACGAACAAATCGAGGAAATCGGTGTCGGAGAAATCGCCAGCATTTCCGGGCGCTACTACTCAATGGACCGCGACAAACGCTGGGACCGTGTAGAAAAAGCGTACCGCGTAATGGCATACGGCGAAGGCCCGACCTACCGCAGTGCAATGGATGTTGTTGATGATTCATATGCGAACGGAATCTATGATGAATTCGTGATTCCATCCGTTATCACAAAAGAAAACGGTGAGCCTGTTACGACAATCCAAGACGGCGATTCTGTGATTTTCTATAATTTCAGACCGGACCGCGCCATCCAGATTTCCAACACGTTCACAAACAAAGACTTCCGTGACTTCGATCGCGGCGAGAATTATCCGAAGAACCTGCATTTCGTCTGCCTGACTCACTTCAGTGAAACAGTTGACGGATATGTAGCGTTTAAACCGATAAATCTTGATAACACAGTCGGAGAAGTATTATCGCAACATGGATTAAAACAGCTTCGAATTGCAGAGACTGAAAAGTATCCGCATGTCACGTTCTTTATGAGCGGCGGCCGTGAAGCTGAATTCCCGGGTGAAGAGCGCATTCTCATCAACTCGCCGAAAGTTGCCACATATGACTTAAAGCCAGAAATGAGTGCGTATGAAGTGAAGGACGCGCTTGTCAAAGAAATTGAAGATGACAAGCATGACGCGATTATCCTTAACTTCGCAAACCCTGATATGGTCGGCCACTCCGGAATGGTTGAACCAACAATTAAAGCAATTGAAGCAGTGGACGAATGCTTAGGCGAAGTCGTTGACGCGATTATCGCTAAAGGCGGACACGCGATCATTACCGCTGATCACGGTAATGCTGACATTCTGATTACAGAATCAGGCGATCCGCACACTGCGCATACGACAAACCCAGTCCCTGTCATTGTGACGAAAGAAGGCATCACGCTGCGTGAAGGCGGAATCCTAGGCGACCTTGCACCAACGTTATTAGACCTTCTCGATGTTGAAAAACCGAAAGAAATGACAGGAACATCGTTAATTCAAAAATAATTTGAAATCAAAAGGAGAGACAAAACTCATGCCATACATTGTTGATGTTTATGCACGCGAAGTATTAGACTCCCGCGGCAACCCAACAGTTGAAGTTGAAGTATATACAGAAACAGGAGCTTTCGGCCGCGCATTAGTGCCAAGCGGAGCTTCTACAGGTGAATACGAAGCAGTTGAGCTTCGTGACGGCGACAAAGACCGTTACCTTGGAAAAGGCGTGTTAACAGCTGTTAACAACGTAAACGAAATCATTTCTCCAGAGCTTCTTGGCTTTGATGTAACTGAACAAAACGCTATCGATCAGCTTTTAATCGAGCTTGACGGTACTGAAAACAAAGGCAAACTAGGTGCGAACGCGATCCTTGGCGTATCTATGGCTTGTGCGCGCGCAGCTGCTGATTTCTTACAGATTCCTCTTTACCAATACCTTGGAGGATTCAACTCAAAAACGCTTCCTGTACCGATGATGAACATCGTCAACGGCGGAGAGCATGCAGACAACAACGTTGATATTCAAGAATTCATGATCATGCCTGTAGGTGCTCCTAACTTCCGTGAAGCACTTCGCATGGGCGCTCAAATCTTCCACAGCCTGAAATCAGTTCTTTCTGCTAAAGGAATGAACACAGCTGTAGGTGATGAAGGCGGATTTGCTCCAAACCTTGGTTCTAACGAAGAAGCGCTTCAAACAATCGTTGAAGCAATCGAAAAAGCCGGCTTCAAACCTGGCGAAGAAGTGAAGCTTGCAATGGATGCTGCATCTTCTGAATTCTACAACAAAGAAGACGGCAAATACCATCTGTCTGGCGAAGGCGTTGTGAAAACGTCTGCTGAAATGGTTGACTGGTACGAAGAAATGGTTTCTAAATACCCAATCATCTCTATCGAAGACGGACTTGACGAAAACGACTGGGAAGGCCACAAACTTCTTACTGAGCGTCTTGGCAAAAAAGTTCAGCTTGTTGGTGACGATCTCTTCGTTACAAACACGAAAAAATTGGCTGAAGGCATCAAAAATGGCGTAGGCAACTCTATCCTGATCAAAGTAAACCAAATCGGTACATTGACTGAAACATTCGATGCGATCGAAATGGCGAAACGCGCAGGCTACACAGCTGTTATCTCTCACCGTTCTGGTGAAACAGAAGACAGCACAATCGCTGACATCGCTGTGGCAACAAACGCAGGACAAATCAAAACAGGTGCTCCGTCTCGTACGGACCGTGTTGCGAAATACAACCAGCTTCTTCGCATCGAAGATCAGTTGGCTGAAACTGCTCAATACCACGGTATTAACACTTTCTACAACTTGAACAAGTAATAAAATGACCGCCGAGATATCTCTCGGCGGCTTTTTTGTGCTTTTAGAGATCTAAATAAAGCCTCACCATATCGCGGCATTGAATTCCATTTTCAAAAATGTCCTCATCATAATGTCTGACAAAGAAATCATGGTCGATCGCCTGAAGGCGGAATCCGCATTTTTGGTAGAGAGAAAGCTGATGAATGCTGGAATTTCCCGTGCCAATCTCAATCACCTTTGCCCCCATATGTTTTGCTTTTTCGATGGCATCGCGGATAAGCTGCTTGCCAATGCCCTGTTTTTGCATTGTTTGTTTTACTGCGATGTTAACGATTTCTACGGTTTGCGGTCTAGTTGTGATCATCACGTATACACCAGCTAATTCACCCGATATATAAGCGGTGTAGCATTCTCCTCTGGCTATGTATTCATCAACAATTTCTTTCGACGGATCGGCGAGCAGCAGAAGCTCATACAGCGCTTGGTCATGGTTTGTAGCTTTTTGAATGGTGAGCTGTTGCATCATCATTCCACCTTTTCATATGTTTATAGAGATATTTTCATGATTTCCTCCAATTTCATACCATTCTATTATAAAATATGTAACATAGGAAATATGTACAAAATAGTGGATCATAAATAGGAGGAACGTCACATGTTTTGTAAGGAATGCGGTCAAAAAAATAAAGAAGGAGCCAAGTTTTGTAAAGAATGCGGCACCCCGATCGGAGGGATCAGCAGACAGGCACATAAGGAAACAGCAAGCGTTGCTGAAACGAGGCAGGCTCCGCGAAAACCAATCCCTAAGAAAACTATCATGTTATGGAGCAGCATTGCCGCTGCGTGCGTTATATTATTCGCCGCCTATAAAACCGGAGCGTACTTTACTTCAAAGGATAGATTAGTCGACAAGTTTGAACAGGCTGTAAAGGATGAGGATCAAGATCAAATCGCGTCTCTCCTTACGCCGGTAAATGACAAGCTTAAACTGACTAAAAAGAATGTAGAACCGTTTCTTGCGTATTTGAAGGACCATCCTGACAAAAAAGATGAGCTTTTTGCATCGCTGCGTGCTGAAATAGTTCAAAAAGATATCGTATACGCGGAGAAAGACGGGAGAAGCTTGCTCGTATTTGACCATTATGATTTAAAGATAGCACCTGTTTACTTTGAAGTGACCAGCAATTATAAAAATGCCGATCTATATGTGAATAAAGAGGATGCCGGAACGGTAAAGAAAGCGGATCAAGCACAAACCCTCGGGCCGTACATTCCCGGCGAATATACCGTCTCTGCCAAACTGAAAAACGATGTCGTCGATCTCGTGAAAAAGGAAGACATTCAGGCTGTTGGCGATAACAGCTTTCGTGTTGATCTCTCATTGGAAGCAGACGATGTGACATTCAGCTTAGCGGATGACATCAAGAGCGGGAAGGGAGACTTGCTGATTAACGGCAAGTCGATTCATAAAGACCCGTTCAAATCCGTCACATACGGCCCTCTTCTGACAGACGGGTCCATGACGGCTGCGGTCGAAGCAGAGTTTCCGTGGGGAAAAACCAAAACAGCGGGCGTGCCAATCGACCATAAAGAAATGGAGATCACGTTAATTCCTGATCAAGACACACAGGAAACGATTATGAACACGATTGTCAAAACAACTAAACAGTATTCCAAAGCGCTATCAGATGGGAATACAGCCCAGATGACAGAGGCGAGCGCCAAATGGAAGGCAGAGGCGAAGGATACCGTCGATTCTATGAAATACACGAATTCTTACTTAAAAGATAAATATTTAGAAACTGATTTTGACCTGGATACATTCGATCTCTCTCAGAAAAACGACGGGACGTGGCAGGTATCGGTATCAGGAAAAGAACTTCACCAGTCTTCTTCGTATAACGACTATACAAAATCCGAAATGACTGATGACAGTCCGAGTTACGAATATCTCCTTTCATATGATAAAAAACAGAAAAAGTGGATTTTTGAAGAAGCAGAATCAACATTCGAATCGGCCGGAACAAATATAAAGAAAATCAAAAATGATAAGCCGGAGACGTACACGTCCGCCTGGGAAGGCTCGAAAAACAAAGACAGTGAAAGCTCTGCAAGCGGTAATGTGACAGATGAACAAGTGACATTATTTATGGGCAGTTATTTGCAAAGCCAGGCAGATGCGGTAAATCAAAATCAATTCTCGCTGATGGAAGACAGCCTTGAAAAAGGCAGTTCTCTTTATTCCGACCAGCAGCATCTCGTAACGAAATTAAATAAAGAGGGGACAACTGAAGACTTTAATAACTATGAAGTGAAAAGCTGGAGTCAAAATGGATCAGCGATCACGATTAAGACATATGAAGAATTCTATATCACAAAATCAGGCGGCAGTCCCAAACTGAGAACCTATAACTGGACCTACACAGGCACAGTGAAGAACGGAAGAATTTACTTAACGTCTATTCAATAAAAACAACCCCCATCACCAGCAGGTGATGGGGTTGTTTTTTAAAAGAATATGTAACGGAAAATCTCTTTCATATAGTGTTCGATCATAAGCTGGAATGTAACGCAGGTGATCAAATAAATCACAATCGTTGAGTAAATGATATCAATCTTTCCTTTATATGAATGCTGGTAACTGCTCAGCATCGCAGGAGGAATGGCGAAGAATGCGCCAATTAAACCAACGGCTAAAATAGTGAAGCAAATGTCTGTATGCAATAAAAAGAATAAAAGGGCAAGAAGCAAAATAGCTGTAAACGGAATGAGAAACGCGCCAAATCTGGAAAATGAATCTTTGAAAGATACTTGGTTTCCCGCGATTTTCAAGGCGAAAAAGATCAATGCATGCAAAAAGAAAAGAAACAGGGCAAAATAAATGGTTGGCTCTAAAAAGATTGCTGTAAAGCTTACGCTGCCGGGACCGTCTGAAAAAAGAATATAAAACATCAAAGGGGTCAGCAAACTGAACAGAACCATCGTAATAATCGCGCTGATCAGCTGTTCGCCGCCCGTTGTTTTACATTCCTGATAAGGGCGTTTCAGGACGGCCAAAACAAATGAACCGAACTGTTTTGCCGCTTGCTTTGCAGCGGCTCCAGTTTGAGCTGCCTGCTGCTGGCCTGACTGACCGGGGAGCGGTGATCCGCATTTCTCACAAAACTTTCCGCCATCTGTTTGATGGCCGCATTGAGGACAATACATAAAATAACTCCTTTACCTGTAATATAGGGAAAATAGACTAATAGTTTTATTATAAAAGAAAAATGTAGTAAAGTAACCAGTATTCATACAAAAATGCCACAAAAAAGACACGAGCCTAATAGAAGCCGTGTCTTTTTTATGCTAGTTATTAATATATTTCTCAAATACATCTCCAAAATCCTTAATATGATACTGCGAGCGAACGGATGTTAGCCAAGTGAAACCGAATTCGGTCAGCTCTTTATATTGCGTTTCAAGATTGACGTGTTCGGGGCGGGTGTGGTGAAGAATTGTCACGGCTTTATCCAAGCTTTGTTCCGCCTGATTGATTAAAATATCATTTTCATAAGTTGTTTCAGCAATCCGAAGCAGTGCTTTATATAGATCTTTTAACTTTTCAATTTGGTCTTTGTGCACATCGATGTCGAATTTTTCCGAGCCCAGTTTAAATTTAATCTCAACATCTAGATCGACTTTTCCCGCGGTTTCCAGAAAGACATCAGAAATTTTGAATTGAGAGTAAGGATAGCGTTTTAACGTTCGTTTTGAGGAAGTGGCGCGTTCGCCGTCTACATGGATCAGAGCTAGATTCGTAAAGCAGTATTCATCTGCTTTCGTTTTAATCAAGAAATATATTTTTTCATTGTCTTCATGCATGACATAGTCATCAGCATCTGTCTTGTCATAATCCTGAGGTTCGATAATTTTTCCGATATCAGATAAGCCCAGTGCATCTGCTGCAATTTTTTTGAACATCTGTATACGTCCTTCCTAGTCAATTTGTCACTTCATTGTAGCATGGAGTGTTTCTGGCAGGCTACAAACGTTTTATACGTAACGGGCGGCATATTTCATTAATTATCTATTGAATGTCTCTCCTCATGATAAACATAAGGAAAGCCAGGGAAAAGCGGATAGGTCAGTCGCGCCTCTATCTATTCCGATTATCGCAGATGCCGGCACGAGTGCGCGTCATGATCTATAGCGCCGGGCTTAGCAACGTTATTCTTGATCTCGTTGTGATGGTCGGCATAGCCCCTTTTTTCATTATTCTTCTTTCATTGAATAGCAAACTCGGGAAAATAGAGATGAATGTCATTACCCGACTGATGGGATTCATCTTAGCGATGGTGATGATCGGTGCCGGGCTGAAAGACATGTTTTCGATACATTCAAAAAGCAGTTCCCTTACTTGCGGGAGCTGCTTTCTATTGTTTTCGGCACGTATTGAAACACTTCTTCACTTTCGAAAAAATCAATTAAGCGGCTCACCCAGTCATAGTAATTGAGCCATTCTCTTAATTCATGTAATAGCTGGTTGACTTTCTCCTCAGTCTCAGGGGTAAGCCCGTCCCTTTGCAAAAGATCAGTCAGCTCCCGGTTTAATTTTTTATACAGTACTTTGTTTTTACTCACGACCTTAGTCCAGTTCGCCGCAAATAAAGAAATGAAGGTTTGATAATAATCCTGCTCAACGTCGTAAAGATCTTTTCTTACCCCTTTTTCAAACACCTTTTCGGCAATATTGGCATCAATCATTTCACGGACCACTTGGCTCATCCGTGTTTTGCTCATGCCTGTTGCCTCTGACAGCTCGCTTAACGTCATCGGTTTTCGATTCATATAAATAATCCCAAGCACACGTCCGACAGTGGAAGGCATGCCAAACGTCTGCATATTTTCGGCAATCTTCTCAATGAGATGCTCTTCAGCATGTTCAATGATGTCGAGAGCAGTTTTTTCCACAGCTGATCATCCCTTCAAATGGCAATTGATGGAGTCAATATATCATATTTCTGCCAGTTGTTGAAAATAGCTGAATGCAGAGAAAGAGGGAGGTATCCGGCGTAATTGTAAGAACTCCCTTTACGCCTTGGTCATAACAATAAATAATCTGTAAATAACATATAATTTCAACACATTATAAACTTTTTATTTTATAAAGTTCAAACTATAATAAAGGTTATACTTTTCAGAAAATTTATAAGGAACCTGCGGAGGTGCACGGATTGCTGAAATTGGAACAAGTGTCAAAAGTATATAAGGGCGGCAAAAAAGCTGTGAACTGCGTTGATTTAGATATTGCCAAAGGTGAGTTTATCTGTTTTATCGGCCCGAGCGGCTGCGGAAAAACGACGACGATGAAAATGATCAACAGATTGATAGAGCCATCGTCAGGAAAGATCTTTATCGATGGAGAAAATATGATGGAACAGGACCCGGTAGAACTGAGGAGAAAAATCGGCTATGTCATTCAGCAGATTGGTTTGTTCCCTCACATGACCATCCAGCAGAATATCTCACTCGTGCCGAAACTGCTGAAATGGCCTGAAGAAAAACGGAAAGAACGGGCGAGAGAGCTGTTAAAGCTTGTGGATATGGGCCCGGAATATTTAGACCGTTATCCCCATGAGCTCAGCGGCGGACAGCAGCAAAGAATCGGCGTGCTGCGCGCGCTGGCTGCGGAACCCCCTCTCATTTTAATGGATGAACCGTTCGGAGCGCTTGATCCGATTACGCGTGATTCCCTTCAGGAAGAATTCAAAAAACTGCAGAGAACCTTAAACAAAACGATTGTGTTTGTCACACACGATATGGATGAAGCGATTAAGCTTGCTGACAGGATCGTGATTTTAAAAGCGGGCGAAATCGTTCAAGTCGGTACGCCTGATGAGATTCTCCGAAACCCGGCCAATGAATTTGTTGAAGAGTTTATCGGGAAAGAACGCCTGATCCAGTCAAGGCCGGATATCGAGCGGGTGGAGCAAATGATGAACAGAACGCCTGTGACGATATCAGCTGACAAAACGCTTTCCCAGGCGATTCAGCTGATGAGAGAAAAACGTGTCGATTCGCTGCTCGTTGTAGACAAACAAAATGTGCTGAAGGGCTATGTAGATGTGGAAATGATTGATCAAAACCGCAAAAAAGCGAGCGTCGTTGGCGAAGTATACCGCTCGGATATGTATACCGTACAAAAAGGGGCGCTTCTGCGCGATACGGTCCGTAAGATCCTGAAGCAGGGAATTAAATATGTTCCGGTGGTGGATGAACAGAACCATTTAGCTGGCATTGTGACAAGAGCGAGCCTTGTTGATATCGTATACGATTCCATATGGGGCGAGGAAGACCAGCTCATGACGATCTGACCAGGGAAGGAGCTCTTTTAAGATGAATCAAATGATGACTTTTTTGCAAACGAACGGCGGAGAGCTGCTGTATAAAACAGGAGAGCATATATATATTTCACTCATTGCTGTTGTATTGGGCATTATCGTTGCGGTGCCGCTCGGCGTTGCACTTACTAGAATGAAAAAAGGCGCAGGCGCGATTATAGGTGTCGTCAACATTGTGCAAACCCTGCCGAGTCTGGCGATTTTAGCCTTTTTTATTCCGCTTCTCGGTGTAGGGAAAGTGCCTGCGATTGTCGCTTTATTTTTCTATTCGGTGCTGCCGATCCTGCGCAATACGTATACAGGCATCAAAGGTGTAAACAAAAATCTGCTGGAATCGGGAAAGGGGATCGGCATGACCGGCTGGGAGCAGATTCGGCTCGTCGAAATCCCGCTGGCGATTCCGATCATCATGGCTGGAATCCGTACGTCAACGATCTACTTAATCGGCTGGGCGACACTTGCGTCGTTTATCGGGGGCGGCGGTCTCGGTGACTACATTTTTATCGGCCTGAACCTGTATCAGCCTGAATATATCATTGGCGGCGCCGTCCCGGTCACGATCCTGGCGATTATCATTGATTATGTGCTGGCTGTGACAGAACGGAAGGTGACGCCGAAAGGACTGCAAGGGATGAAGGAAGTTTCGTAAGGAGTTGGCTCTGTTGAAAACGAAAAAAATCAAATGGCTAGGCGCGTTCGCTCTCGCCTTTGTCCTGCTGCTTGGCGGCTGTTCTCTGCCGGGACTTGGCGGAGCTTCAGACGATACGATCAAAATCGGGGCGCAAAGCATGACAGAATCAGAAATTTTAGCGAATATGATCGCGCAGCTTATTGAACATGATACCGATTTGAATACCGCTTTAGTGAAAAACCTCGGGTCCAACTATGTTCAGCACCAAGCGATGCTCGGCGGTGATGTTGATATTTCTGCCACGCGCTATTCCGGGACGGATTTAACAAGCACCCTCGGTAAGGAAGCGGAGAAAAACCCGAAAAAAGCGCTGAACATCGTGCAGAACGAATTTGAAAAGCGCTTTTCCTATAAATGGTTTGATTCCTATGGGTTTGAAAACACATATGCCTTCACCGTAACAAAAACATTTGCGGAAAAGGAGCATCTCTACACCGTGTCTGACCTGAAAAAAAATGCCTCCCAATATAAACTGGGCGTCGACAATGCCTGGCTGAAACGGAAAGGCGACGGATATAAAGGCTTTGTCAGCACGTATGGATTTGAATTCGGCACAACCTATCCGATGCAGATCGGGCTTGTCTATGACGCGGTGAAAAACGGGAAAATGGATGCTGTTCTTGCCTATTCAACGGATGGACGGATTAAAGCCTATGACCTGAAAATCTTAACAGACGATAAGCGGTTTTTCCCGCCGTATGACTGTTCACCGGTGATTCCGGAAAAGGTGCTCAAGGAGCATCCGGAGCTTGAAGGTGTGATCAATAAGCTGATTGGGCAAATCGATACGGAAACGATGCAGGAGCTTAACTATGAAGTGGATGGCAAGCTGAAGGAGCCGTCTGTCGTAGCAAAGGAATTTTTAGAGAAACATCATTATTTTGAATAAGAAAAGAGGCGGATCATATGGAAGTACTACAGCAGCTTGGCACCTACTATTCGCAAAACGGCGGTTACGTGCTGCAGGAGTTTTACCGTCATTTTCTGATGTCGGTGTACGGCGTTTTGTTTGCGGCCATTGTTGGAATTCCGCTCGGCATCCTGATCGCCAGATACAGAATGTTAAGCGGGTGGATTTTTGCGGTGACGAACGTCATTCAGACGATCCCGGCCCTTGCCATGCTGGCCGTGCTGATGCTTGTCATGGGACTGGGCGCTAATACGGTGATATTGTCATTATTTCTGTATTCTCTTTTGCCGATTATCAGGAATACGTATACAGGGATTATCAGCATTGAACACGCCTATCTTGAATCTGGAAAAGCGATGGGAATGACGAAATTTCAAGTGCTGCGGATGGTCGAGCTTCCGCTTGCGCTTTCTGTCATTATGGCCGGCCTCCGCACCGCGCTTGTCATCGCCATCGGCATTACGGCCATCGGGACATTTGTCGGTGCAGGCGGACTCGGGGACATCATCGTCAGGGGATCAAACGCAACAAACGGTACCGCGATTATATTGGCGGGCGCGATCCCCACGGCTCTGATGGCGGTGATTGCCGATTTGGTCATGGGCTGGCTTGAACGCGCGTTAAGCCCGATTAAAAAGAAGAAAAACCTGGCCGGCGCCGCATAAGAAAAAACGCCTTGTGGAAAAAAACAGGGCGTTTTTTACGGCTTCGGCACATATTTAAAAATCTCTTCGCTCTCAAAAAACTCAATCAAACGGCCGAGCCAATGATAATAATCGAGCCATTCCTTTAATTCCTTCAGCAGCTCATTCACTTTTTCTTCCGCTTCAGGGGTAAGCTCTTCGTCCAAGACGCTGAGCAGTTCCCGATTGAGTTTTTTATGCATCATTTTATTTTTGCTGACGACTTTGCTCCAAGTGGCTGTAAACAGCGTGATAAACGTTTGGTAGTAATCTTGCTCCACCTCATATAAATCTTTTCGCACGCCCTTTTCAAATATCTTCTCGGCAATGTTGGCATCAAGCATTTCCCGCACAACCTGGCTCATGCGAGTTTTGCTCATGCCGGTCGCTTCAGACAATTCGGTCAGCGTCATCGGTTTTCGATTCATATAAATAATGCCCAGCACACGTCCGACGGTAGAGGGCATTCCAAATGCATGCATGTTTTCCGCGATTCTTTCTACTAAATGGTCTTCAGCTTGTTCAATGATCGTTAACGGATCTTTCTCCAACGGTTTCAATCCTTTCAGCTAACAATTCAGTTGTCAATATACCACATTTTTGATGCGGCGGAAATGATGCAACAAGAGAATTTAGCAGGAAATTGGAGCAATAAGGAGATCATCGCAGGTCAATGGGGGTAAATCAGCATTTATACATACTTTATAAACAATATGAACAAATTGTAAACTTTTTATTTTATAAACTTTATTCTATAATGGGAAGCATTCAATTGTCTGAAAAATTAAATATAAACTGAACGAATTGAATAAATTTAATTTTGGAGGTGCGATGTTTGCTGACATTAGAAAATGTCTCGAAAACATACAAGGGCGGCAAAAAAGCCGTGAATAACGTGAATCTTAAGATTGCAAAAGGCGAATTTATCTGTTTCATCGGCCCGAGCGGCTGCGGAAAAACGACAACAATGAAAATGATTAACCGATTGATTGAGCCTTCCGCCGGCAAGATTTTCATTGACGGCGAAAACATCATGGAACAGGACCCTGTCGAGCTTAGGCGTAAGATCGGCTATGTCATTCAGCAGATCGGCCTGTTTCCGCATATGACCATTCAGCAGAACATCTCACTTGTTCCTAAACTGCTGAAATGGCCTGAACAGCAGCGGAAAGAGCGGGCGCGTGAACTTCTGAAATTGGTCGATATGGGACCGGAATATTTGGACCGTTACCCTCATGAATTAAGCGGGGGACAGCAGCAGCGAATTGGTGTATTACGGGCACTTGCCGCGGAGCCGCCGCTTATCTTAATGGATGAACCGTTTGGGGCGCTCGACCCGATTACGAGGGATTCCCTTCAGGAAGAATTTAAAAAACTGCAAAAAACCTTACATAAAACCATCGTATTTGTTACCCACGATATGGATGAAGCGATTAAACTGGCAGACCGGATTGTGATTTTGAAAGCGGGAGAAATCGTTCAAGTTGGAACGCCCGATGACATTTTGAGAAATCCGGCTGATGAATTTGTTGAAGAATTTATCGGCAAGGAGCGGCTGATCCAGTCATCCAGCCCTGATGTTGAACGTGTTGACCAGATTATGAACACGCAGCCCGTGACGATCACCGCGGATAAAACGCTTTCTGAAGCGATTCAGCTGATGAGGCAGGAGCGTGTCGATTCTTTGCTTGTCGTCGATGACGGGCACGTTCTCCAAGGCTATGTGGATGTTGAAATCATTGATCAATGCCGGAAAAAAGCCAATATTGTAGGAGAGGTTTTACATGAAGACCTTTACACCGTATTGGGCGGCACATTGCTGCGCGACACGGTCCGCAAAATTTTAAAACGGGGTGTCAAATATGTCCCTGTTGTGGATGAAGACCGGCGCTTAATCGGAATTGTGACGAGAGCGAGTCTGGTCGACATTGTGTATGACTCCCTTTGGGGAGAAGAAAAGCAGCTCACGGTGTTGTCATAGGGAGGCGATAAGTCATGCATCATATTGTTCAATTTTTGCAAACAAACGGGGGAGAGCTCCTTTATAAAACATATGAGCATATCACGATATCGCTCATTGCCGTCATCTTAGGCGTAATCGTTGCCGTACCCCTCGGGGTTGTGCTTACCAGAATGAAGAAGGGGGCCGGCGCGATTATCGGTATTGTCAATATCATTCAAACGCTGCCGAGTCTGGCAATTCTCGCTTTTTTTATTCCGCTCTTAGGTGTCGGAAAAGTTCCGGCTATTGTGGCCTTGTTTTTCTATTCCGTTCTGCCGATTCTGCGCAACACGTATACCGGCATTCGCGGCGTCAACAAAAATCTGCTCGAGTCTGGTAAAGGCATCGGAATGACGACGGCTGAACAAGTCCGTTTGGTGGAGCTGCCGCTTGCCGCACCTGTCATCATGGCGGGAATCAGAACATCGACGATTTACTTAATCGGCTGGGCCACGCTTGCTTCCTTTATCGGAGGCGGCGGATTGGGTGATTACATTTTTATCGGATTGAATTTATATCAGCCGGAATATATCATTGGCGGCGCGGTGCCCGTCACAATATTGGCGATTGTGATAGATTATGTGCTGGCGGTGGCTGAACGAAAACTGACACCTGCCGGCATGCAGAGATTGAAGGAAGTTTCATAAGGAGGCGGCTCATGAAAAGAAAATATCTTAAATGGATGATCGGTTTAACGCTCGCAGCAATGATGACGTTGAGCGGCTGTTCGCTTCCGGGCCTCAGCGCCGCTTCAGACCAGACCATTAAGATCGGCGCGCAAAGCATGAGCGAATCAGAAATCATCGCCAGCATGCTTGGCCAGATGATCGAACACTATACTGATCTGAAAACAACAACCATTAAAAATCTCGGTTCCAACGCGGTGCAGCAGCAGGCCTTAATGAACGGGGAAATTGACATCGCGGCCACAAGATATACCGGAGACGCGCTGACAGGCACGCTGAGAATGGAACCGGAAAAAGATCCGGACAAAGCGCTGGCGCTGACACAGCGGGAGTTTAAAAAAAGATACGATTTAAAATGGTATGATTCCTACGGGTTTGATAATACGTACGTCTTTACGGTCAGCCAACAGCTTGCGGATCAATATCACTTAGAAACCGTATCAGACGTTAAAAAATGGGCGCCGCAATTAAAGCTGGGCGTCGATAACTATTGGATGAAGCTGAAGGGGAACGGCTATAAGGATTTTACAAAAACCTACGGCATGGCATTCGGCGGCACGTATCCCATGCAGATCGGGCTTGTGTATGATGCGGCGAAAAACGGAAAAATGGACATTGTGCTTGCATATTCCACGGACGGAAGAATCAAGTCCTATGGGCTCAAAATGCTAAAGGATGATAAACAATTTTTCCCTCCGTACGACTGCTCTCCGGTTGTTCCGGAACATGTCCTGAAAGAACATCCTGAACTGGAAGGCGTCATCCAGAAAATGATCGGGAAAATCGGCACAGCCACGATGCAGGAGCTTAACTACGAAGTCGACGGCAATCTAAAAGAACCGTCTGTTGTTGCCAAGGAATATTTAGAAAAGCATCACTACTTCGAATCGTGAAAGGGGGACGAAGCCAATGAACGTGCTTGAACAGTTAATGACGTACTATGCGCAAAACGGCAGCTACGTCATGGAAGAATTCGGCCGACACTTTCTCATGTCAGCTTACGGCGTCTTGTTTGCCGCTGCCGTCGGAGTTCCGGCCGGAATCCTTATTGCGCATTTTCGCCGCTTGTCAGCTTGGGTGTTTGCCGTAACAAACGTTATTCAGACAATCCCGGCGCTTGCCATGCTGGCCGTCTTGATGCTTGTTATGGGGCTCGGCGCAAACACCGTGATTGTATCATTATTTCTGTATTCCCTCCTGCCGATTATCCGAAACACATACACAGGCATTGTCAGCATTGAACACGCCTACTTAGAATCGGGAAAAGCGATGGGCATGACGAAATTTCAGGTTCTCCGGATGGTTGAGCTCCCGCTGGCGCTTTCTGTCATTATGGCAGGCTTGCGCACGGCTCTCGTTATTGCCATCGGGATTACAGCGATCGGCACATTTGTCGGCGCCGGGGGTCTCGGGGATATGATCGTCCGCGGATCAAACGCGACAAACGGAACTGCGATTATTCTCGCCGGCGCGATCCCGACTGCGGTGATGGCGGTAGGAGCAGATTTGATAATGGCCTGGCTGGAGCGGGCATTAAGTCCGGTCAAGAAAAAAAGAACCAGAGCGAAACGCGTTCAAACAGCGGCATAGAATAGAAAAAGAGGCTTGGATGACTCCAGCCTCTTTTTGTTATTTAAATTGTAAACTGATCCATTTTCTCATTAAGCTTCTTCGCCAGCTGCTCAAGCTCTTCGGCATTCTGGAGCACTTGATCCATAGAGTGGGCGGATTGCTCGGTAATCGAAAATGTTTCTTCAATCCCTGCGGCCGACTCTTCAGATACAGAAGCGATATTTTCAATCGATTGGTTGATGGTAATTGATTGGTTTGTTAACTGCTTCAGGCCATCTGTTACTTCTTTAATGCTGTCTGCAACGTGAGTGACGGATTGTTTGATATGCTGCATAGCCTGGCCGGTGTCTGTCAGGTTCTCTGTTCCTCTTTCGACTTCTGTAAAGCTGCTTTCTAAGTATTCAATGACGATGTGGATTTCCTGCTGTGTGCCGCCTACAATCCGGGTAATATCCTGCACGGAATCCGAAACGCCGTCAGCCAGCTTTCTGACCTCTTCTGCCACAACGGCGAAGCCTTTGCCGCTTTCTCCCGCGCGGGCAGCTTCAATGGCGGCGTTAAGTGAAAGCAAATTCGTTTGCTCGGCAATGCCGTTGATGACCTGAACGAGCTTGTTGATATCCTGAGAATGCTGCTCCAGCGACTTCACTTTATGAACGGCTTCCTGAACGATATGATGGATGGTTTTCATTTGCTGCAATGACGTATCCATATTTGTGTTTCCGCTTACCGCGAGTTCGAGAACGTTTTGAGACGTATCGCTGATGGTCATGCCATGATTATAGGCTTTATCAATGCTTTCGGTGAATTCATTCATCGACTCGGCAATCGTCACGGCGTCTTGGGCCTGCTGTTCAGAGCCCTCAGCCATTTCGTTCATCGTTTCGGTAATATGTTTGCTGCCGGATCTCGTTTCATTTGTTGCGTTTGCCAGTACTTGTGAAGAAGAAAGAACCCGGCTTGAGATTTCTTTGGAGTATCCGACAATATCTCTCAGATTAACGACCATTTTTTGCAGCGCTTCGTTCAGATCGCCCAGCTCGTCTTTTGAGTTGAGCGGCTCCATGTCATTCGACAGATCTCCCTCGGCAATATGATTGGCAGACTCCTTCATGCGAATGATAGGCTTTACAATGTTTCGAGTGATATAAAGCCAGATGACAATACTGATAATAATCGAAGCTGCCAGAAGCAAAGCAGTGTAAATAAGCCCTTTATGATAGACGTCCTTCGTTTCTTTTACCGCTGTGTTGCTGCCTTCTTTATTAAAGTCAACAAGCTGAGTGAGTGATTTTTTCATATCCTCAAAGCTGGCTTCAGTCTGAACCAATAAACCTCTTGCTTTGTCCATATCATTCGTGCGGCCGCTTTCTATAATTTGCGCATGAATATCAGTATAGGTGTTCACTTCAGTTTGAAGCTGCTCGAACAGCTTTTGCTCTTTATCATTTGAAATCGTTTTTTCGTAGCTGTCAAGCTTTTGTTTGATGTCTTCAAGAATCTGATTCATTTCTTGATCAAGCGTATCCATTTTGCTTTTTTCTGTGTAAATCAGAAAATCCTTTTCTTTAGAAGACAGGTGCTCGGTCAAATAATTAACCGATGTAATTTCTTTGATGCCGTCAATCCATTTTGTGTTGATTTCATCTGTCTTTTGAATGATATGCTGCATATTAAAAGCGCCTATTCCGCCTACAAGTAAGTTGATCAGGATTAGTGTCAAAAATACCAGGCTGAATTTGCGGGAAATCGTCAGTCGCATATAGTGGTCTCCTTTAAAAACGTAATGTGTGGTTGTACTATATATCGGCTGAGAAATCGTTTTTTTACCTGAAAATGAAAAATAAAAAAACGGTCCTTCTCCCGTCTTTGAGATCAGAACCGTTTTAGCAGTTAGTCAAGAAAGGAAGGGTCAATCCAATCCGTCGCCCATTTTGAAATCTCACCCAAAATGGGTGCTAACGCCTTTCCTTTATCGGTCAATGAATATTCGATGCGAACCGGAGTTTCCGGGATGACATCCCGCTTCACCACTCCTTCAAGCTCAAGTTCTTTCAGCCGTTCTGACAGAACTCTGCCGCTTAGATTTGGAAGTGCTGCTTCAATTTCGCTAAATCGCTGCGACCCGTTCAAGAGCTGAAATACGATCAAAGCGACCCAGCGTTTACTCAAGATGTCGACTGCTTTTTCAAATCTAGGACACATTTCTGATTGGTTCATACTTTTCACCTCGTCTGTCACTATTATAACGCAAATAACGAGGGAAGGTATGGAAGCGTGATTGATAAAATGCAGAAAGAGAAACAGGGGATTATGAAGAGGAGGCGCGCTTTTTCGCTTCCGAAGCTAAAAAATCAAAGTACTTGCTGAGATTTTCAATATCCTGCTTTGAGAGAAGTTCCCATTTTTTGCTGTTGAAAATCGGGAGGTGCTCCGCTCCGTGAGTGACAGCCGTCTGGTAAATGTCATAAACGGACTGATAGCTTTCCGAAGCTTCGCGGATTTCTGCTGGAAAGGCCCGTATATGGCCTGCGGCAGCCATCAGGTTTTCGTAGGGCACTTTCAGTACGGCCGCCAGTTTTTTAATGGTTGCAGGTTTTGGCGTGCCCCGCTTGCCGTTTTCAATTTTTGAAATGGTGGCCGAGCTGATGCCTGAGTACACCGCAAGCTGATTCACTGTCAGTTTGCGGGCGCGGCGCAGCTCCCGTAATTGCTGTCCGAATGGTGACATGGTGATCGCCTCGCATTTCTATCAAGAGTTAGTCATCAGCTGACCGTTTTTTGGCTTCGTCTGAAATAAACGAAAAATAATGATCCAGCATGAGCAGATCTTCTTTATTGAGATACTGCCACTTTTCAGTCTCAAGAAGAGCAAGGTTTTTCAGGTCATATGCCTCTGCTTTTTCAAGCAGCTTACACTTCGTTTCGTAAGGAGCCCTTGCTTCATGTGCTTCTTCGATGTAACCAGCCTTATACATAAGCCCTTCATAAGGAATTTTTAAAGCCTCCGCCAGTTTTTTGATAGTGGCGGGTTTTGGTACGCCCCGTTTGCCGTTTTCGATTCTGGAGATGCCGGCCGCGCTTACGCCTGAATAAGTTGCCAGCTGGTTGACTGTTAATTTTCTCTCTTCACGCAATGCCCGCAATTGTTCGCCAAAGTTTTCCATATGTCTCACCCCGTCCCTCACTGTTACTCATATTTTAGTATGTTTATTGACTAAAGGGAATAGGTAGGCTGGAAATGTGTTGACAAAAGTTAACATAAGCCGTAATGTAAAAGTATAGAAAAAAGTATTTTCAAGAACGGAAGGTGAGGAAAGTGCCAGTAGAAAAGATACAGATTAGACGTGATTATGTCTTGCAGTATATGGTCAATAACGATTATTCCCTTAACCAGCTTGCGCTGGAAATCGGAGTCTCACCCGCCACACTGAGCCGCGTGCTGAATGGAGAAAGACGGCCGGGGCAGCTAGTGATCGGTAAAATGCTTCACTATTTTAATTTGAAATTTGAGGATCTTTTTTACTATGATTTTGTTGACAAAAGTCAATAAAAGATAGAAAACGCAAGGAGATACCGAGCGTTTTCTATCCTAAGAATGATGTGTCAGCACAAACCCTGTCACCAGTTCGTTGCATGTTTTCCATTGTTTTGTAGGCAGCTGATGCCCCTGATATTCCAATCTGAAAAATTCGGCATGGCTGCAAGCTTTGCGGTAATAGCCTGAGGCGGGGAAGGTCCAGTCCCGCAGGCCGCCATACATAAACAGCATCGGCATGTGTAAATGAGGCAGCTGTTCAATGCAGTTGTAACGGAGTGAATCCTGATAATATTGATGCCAATGAGCCAGGTCTGCTTTTTTCATATGGCCTGTCAATATGGCTCGAAGCTCTTTGTTTTTTGTGTGGCTTGCGGCGAGGATGCGAATGAGTAAACCGGCGTTTTTCTCGAGCAGATACATCCCAGTCTTGTGAATTTTCTCCCCGATTACGTTATGAACAGCAGGATAAGCGCCGGACAGAACAAGATGCGACACTTTGTCCGGGCGGGTAAAGCCGATGTGCTGCGCGATTAAGCCGCCGGCGGAATACCCGAATAACACAGCCTTATCAATGTGCAGAGCGTCCATGAATTGCACGATCTCGTTTGCGTAATAAGAAATATAAGCTGGCTGATCCGCATGGTCACTGTCACCGTGGCCGCTTAAATCGGGAAAAATCACCCTGAAATGCTCGGAGAGAAGGCGCTGATAATAAAAAACCTTGCGTCCCATGCCTGGCGGGTGGATAAAAATGATCGGAATTCCCTGTCCATATTCCTCATAATAAAGATGTTTTCTGCTGGCTATGCTGATAAGGGGCATTATTTTTCTCCTTTTGACTTTTTATATGAATAGGGTAACCAAGATAAAACGCCTTATCCCGTCTTTTGGCGTCTGATACAGCGTGACATGCCAACCCTTTTCATGTAAAATAGAAGTAATGTAGGCCAGTGAGTCTGGAGGTGTATGGGATGCACGCGGTTTTGATTACCTTATTGGTTATCGTCAGCATTGCACTTATTATTGTCGTTTTGCTTCAATCCAGTAAAAGCGCCGGATTGTCTGGTGCGATTTCAGGCGGAGCGGAGCAGCTCTTCGGGAAACAAAAAGCAAGAGGTCTTGATTTGATTTTGCACCGCATCACGGTTGTGCTGGCAGTCTTGTTTTTCGTGTTAACGATTGCGCTTGCTTATATCCTATAGGGCAATGTTTGTATAAGGTCTGATGTGAAGTCAGGCCTTTTTCACGTTTCTGGCTGATAAATTCAGAGCGTTTTTTTCTGATCAAACTGTGGAAAACTAAAATGATCGTGCAGATAGAAAGGGAGACATGAGCATGAAAGTTGTGACACCAAAACCATTTACATTTAAAGGCGGAGACAAAGCGGTGCTTTTGCTGCATGGCTTTACAGGAAATACAGCGGATGTCAGAATGCTGGGACGTTACTTGAATGAACGGGGCTATACGTGCCACGCGCCTCAATATGAAGGACATGGCGTACCTCCTGAAGAACTTGTACATACGGGGCCTGAAGACTGGTGGAAAAACGTCATGGACGGCTATGAATACTTAAAATCTGAAGGTTATGAGAGCATTGCTGCCTGCGGACTGTCGCTTGGCGGGGTTTTTTCGCTAAAATTGGGTTACACTGTACCCATAAAGGGAATTGTCCCAATGTGCGCGCCAATGCATATTAAGAGTGAAGAGGTCATGTACCAGGGCGTCCTTTCATACGCTCGCAATTACAAAAAATTCGAGGGGAAAAGCCCTGAGCAAATTGAAGAGGAAATGCAGGAATTCGAAAAAACGCCGATGAACACGCTCAAGGCGTTGCAAGAATTAATTGCCGATGTACGGAACAATGTCGATATGATTTATTCACCGACATTTGTGGTACAGGCCCGACATGATCACATGATTAATACAGATAGCGCCAATATGATTTACAACGAAGTGGAAACCGATGATAAACAGCTGAAATGGTACGAGGAATCAGGCCATGTCATTACGCTGGACAAAGAACGTGACCTCGTCCATCAGGATGTGTATGAATTTTTAGAGAAGATCGATTGGTAATGAACAGGAGGTTGGATAATGGGAAAAGAAGCATTTATGGATAAGCTTCTCTCGTTTATGAAGGAAGAGGCGTACAAGCCTCTGACCGTTCAAGAACTTGAGGAGATGTTAAATATTACGGAAGCCGAGGAGTTTAAAGAGCTCGTTAAAGCGTTAGTCGCCTTGGAAGACAAAGGGCTTATCGTACGAACGAGAAGCGACCGCTACGGCATTCCGGAGAAGATGAATTTAATAAAAGGAAAGATTTCAGCACATGCAAAAGGATTCGCCTTTTTGCTGCCTGAGGATACATCGTTAAGCGATGTGTTTATTCCGCCTAATGAGCTGAATACAGCAATGAACGGCGATATCGTCATGGTTCGGCTGAATTCACAGTCAAACGGCTCCAGACAGGAAGGAACCGTCATCCGCATTTTAGAAAGAGCGATTCAGCGGGTTGTCGGTACGTATACAGAAACAAGAAACTTCGGCTTTGTCATTCCGGACGACAAAAAAATCACGAGTGACATCTTTATCCCGAAAAATGGGAAAAACGGAGCAGCGGAGGGGCATAAGGTTGTGGTCAAGCTGACAAGCTATCCAGAAGGCCGCATGAACGCAGAGGGCGAGGTTGAAACCATTCTCGGTCATAAAAATGATCCGGGCATTGATATTTTATCGGTCATTCATAAGCACGGCCTGCCGGGAGAATTTCCTGCCGACGCCATGGAACAGGCATCAAGTACGCCTGACACCATTGACGAAAAAGATCTGAAAGACCGCCGTGATCTTCGTGACCAGGTGATTGTCACCATTGACGGGGCGGACGCGAAGGATTTGGATGATGCGGTTACCGTGACGAAGCTTGATGACGGAAGCTATAAGCTTGGCGTTCATATTGCCGATGTCAGCCATTACGTAACTGAAAACTCGCCGATTGACAAAGAAGCGATTGAAAGAGGGACGAGTGTGTATTTGGTTGACCGTGTCATCCCGATGATTCCGCACAGACTGTCAAACGGTATCTGTTCCTTAAATCCAAAAGTTGACCGCCTGACCCTTTCTTGTGAAATGACCATTAACAGCCAAGGGCAGGTCACGGAGCATGAGATCTTCCAAAGTGTCATCAAAACAACGGAAAGAATGACGTATTCAGATGTGAATCAAATTCTTGTTGACGATGATGAAGAGCTGAAACAAAAATACGAGCCTCTTGTTCCAATGTTTAAAGACATGGAGCACCTTGCTCAAATTCTGCGCGATAAGCGGATGAACCGCGGCGCCGTTGATTTTGATTTCAAAGAAGCAAAGGTGCTTGTCGATGACGAAGGAGCGGTTAAAGACGTTGTCATCAGAGAACGCTCTGTCGCGGAGAAGCTGATTGAAGAATTTATGCTTGTGGCGAACGAAACGGTAGCGGAGCATTTCCATTGGATGAACGTACCGTTTATATATCGGATCCACGAAGAGCCGAACGCTGAAAAGCTGCAAAAGTTTTTGGAATTCGTGACGACATTTGGCTATGTCGTGAAAGGAACGGCGGGAGATATTCATCCGCGCGCGCTGCAAAGCGTTCTGGACGCTGTGCGTGACAAACCTGAAGAAACAGTGATATCCACTGTCATGCTCCGTTCGATGAAACAGGCGAAATACGACCCGCAAAGCTTAGGGCACTTCGGTCTGTCAACGGAATTCTATACACATTTCACATCGCCGATCCGCCGTTACCCGGACTTAATCGTCCACCGTCTGATCAGAACGTACTTAATCAACGGCAAAGTCGATGAAGCGACACAGGAAAAGTGGGCTGAACGCCTGCCGGATATCGCCGAACATACATCAACGATGGAGCGCCGCGCAGTTGACGCCGAGCGTGAAACGGATGATCTGAAAAAAGCGGAATTCATGCTGGATAAAATCGGTGAAGAGTTTGACGGCATGATCAGCTCTGTGACAAACTTCGGGATGTTCGTCGAGCTGCCGAATACAATCGAAGGCCTCGTCCATGTCAGCTTTATGACAGATGACTACTACCGCTTTGACGAACAGCATTTTGCGATGATCGGCGAGCGGACAGGCAACGTCTACCGTATCGGGGATGAAATCACAGTCAAGGTTGTTGACGTCAACAAAGACGAGCGCAATATCGACTTTGAAATCGTCGGCATGAAGGGTTCTCCGCGTCGTCCGAGAGAATTGGACAGCAGCGGGAGCAGAAAACGCGGAAAGCCTGCCAGAAAACGCGTCCAAAGCAGCAATACGCCTGTTTCTCCAGCTCCGTCTGAGGAAAAAGGGGAGTGGTTCACGAAGCCGAAGAAAAAGAAAAAACGAGGCTTCCAAAACGCGCCGAAACAGAAACGGAAAAAGAAAAAATAACAGCTCAACCAGCAAATAGGGCCGAAGTGCTCTATTTGCTTTCTTTCGGAAACAGCTTTTCATTGTAGCGGTACGTGGCATTTGGTAAAATAGAGCGTATCGCAAAAGGTGAACAGTTTTTCCTTAGAGAGGGGAGGTTCTGGCATGCCAAAAGGGTCAGGAAAAGTATTATCTCAAAATAAGAAAGCCAATCACGATTATTTTATAGAAGAAACCTATGAAACAGGTATCGCGTTGCAAGGAACCGAAATCAAATCGATTCGCGCCGGCCGCGTAAACCTTAAGGATTCCTTCGCCAAAATCGAGCGGGGAGAAGTGTTTCTCCACAATATGCACGTCAGCCCGTATGAGCAGGGAAACCGTTTTAACCACGATCCGCTTCGGACGAGAAAGCTGTTAATGCACCGCAAGGAGATTAATAAGCTGATCGGGCTTACAAAGGAAAAAGGCTATTCTCTCGTTCCGCTGAAGCTGTATTTAAAAAACGGCTTTGCCAAAGTGCTTCTCGGCCTTGGAAAAGGGAAGAAGAACTATGACAAACGGGAAGACCTGAAGCGAAAGGACGCGAAGCGGGAAATCGAAAGAGCGTTCAGAGACAGTCAAAAAGGCTTCTAAAGGCATCGTGCTTGATTCAAAAATCAGGCCTATGCTATACTGTGTACACGATCAGATCACAACGCTATTCATTTGAAGGATTTGACAATTGAAAAGAGCCGTGATCATGTTATAATAAGACTGTAGCCAGTTTGAGTGAGAGCTTGATTATTTTCTCCCGTATTTCCCTTATACCAAGGGGACGTTACGGATTCGACAGGGATGGATCGAGCTTGAGCTGCGAGCCGAGAGGCGATCTCGTAAACACGCACCTAAATATAACTGGCAAAACTAACAGTTTTAACCAAAACGTAGCATTAGCTGCCTAATAAGCGCAGCGAGCTCTTCCTGACATTGCCTATGTGTCTGTGAAGAGCACATCCAAGTAGGCTACGCTTGCGTTCCTGTCTGAGAACGTAAGAAGAGATCAACAGACTAGCTCTCGGAAGGCCCGCCCGCAGGCAAGAAGATGAGTGAAACCATAAATATGCAGGCTACGCTCGTAGACGCTTAAGTAATCGATGTTTCTGGACGTGGGTTCGACTCCCACCGTCTCCATACATACTTTGAAACCGCAGTGCTATCAAGGCTTTTAAAGCTTTCGAGGGCACTGCGGTTTTTTCGTACATTCAGTCAATTATACTGGTCGTTATGCTAAAAAGAACTAAAAATCCTAGCAGGAGTTTTATCATGAAACGCTTCAAAAAATTTGGTGCGTATAACTGGGCACTCCGTGATCAGGAGTAACCACAAATATCGTAAATTCCGAAACAAACTCAAACTTATTCCCTGTGTTTGGCTTTGCTAAAAAAAAAGCCATCCTTCGGGGACTGACCCCATAAGATGAGACAAATAAAAAACACCTTCAAGTTTGAAAACGGATGATTGTTATCCGACATTAGACTTGGAGGTGTTTTTTCTATGGGGACAAGAGTGAGTTATCCGGTTGAAGTGAAACAGAAGGCTGTAGACATGAGATTGGCAGGCGTGCCTATGAAAGAGATCATGCAGAAATTGAATATCAAGAATAAGACACAGGTTCAGACATGGGTTAGATGGCATAAGGCTGGGGATACACATCGATTCGAACAGCCTGTTGGAAAGCAATACACTTACGGAAAAGGTCCGGAGTATGCTTCCGAATTAGAGAAACTGCAGGCAGAGAATCGATACCTGAGACAACAGAATAAAGTGTTAAAAAAGTACAACGAATTGGAAAGGAAGTTGATAGCCAAACGTCAGTCGAACTTGTAGAAGGATTGCACAGCACAATGACCGTGCAGGATATCTGTGTTCATTTAGGTATCTCACGAGCGTCTTATTATCGTTGGAAGAAGAATCTGACGAAAGATCACCCCAAACGGCATTTAGAGAAACAAATTGGCGTAGTATGCCGAAAGCACAAGTATCGATATGGATATCGAAAAATCACCGCCCTATTAAAAAAGGAAATGTGCATTAACCATAAAACGGTTCAGCGTATCATGCAGAAAAATCAGTGGCAGTGCCGGGTTAAGGTGAAAAAGCGCAAGAAGAATGGGCAGCCATATGCCGTGGTCGATAATATATTAGATCGGAACTTTCAGTCTGATCATCCTCTTGAAAAACTAGTAACGGACATCACGTATTTGCCTTATGGACAGAAGCAATTGTACCTTTCCAGTATATTGGATGTATACAATGGAGAAGTGATTGCTTTTACGATTGGAGATAAGCAGGACACAGACTTTGTCTTACACACACTTGATCAACTGCCAACACTGCCTGAGAACTGCGTGTTACATAGTGACCAAGGATCTGTGTATACATCTTAGAAGTATCAGAAAGCTGTTAAAACAAAAGGCATTACCATGAGCATGTCCCGCAAAGGGACACCCGCTGATAATGCCTCCATCGAATCGTTTCATTCCTCACTAAAGTCTGAAACGTTCTATCTTAACAGCATTGATCGAACCACGACCGCCATCGTAGAACGCACTGTCAAAGAATACATTTATTATTATAACAACATTCGTATTCAAACGAAACTAAACAACCAATCACCGATAAACTATCGGCAATTGGCTGTTTAAAAGGTGTTTTGATCCCTGTCTCAAAAACGGGGGTCAGTCCCTCGCGGATGCCCTTTTTCTTGAAGACTGTGGACGCCGTCCATCACCTGTAAGGGGAACTCTTCCCCTTAACCCCATCATACAAACTCCCCCAACCCCGGATCTGAAATCATCTCGGTTTGCCCAGGCCCTTTTTAAATCTTGCTTATAATGAAAAATTAGTGTCTTTAATTTGGCATTCAGTCAGAGTTTTAATAATATGATAATCAATCGTATATTACATTTTTTCCTTCTTCACTTAACTTTTGTAAAGATGTAAGCATATGATTTATTTCTTCATCGGAATGCCTTTCCCATGAACCTAATTCAGCTACTATTTTCAAAGGAGATTTAGATCTATAAGAACGTGTTGGGTTTCCAGGGAATTTTTTGTCAGTTAAATTCGGATCATTTTCAAAATCGCCTAATGGTTCTACAATATAAATTCTCTCTTTTGAATTAGATCTTGCTAATTCAGCCCCCCATTTAGCAGCGTTTAATGTTCCAGTAAAATAGATATGGTTAGATTTTTTATCCTGATAATTGGATAAATACAACGGTTCGAGCAGGTCTCCAATTTTCAGTTCTGCTTTAGTGCCATGAAAAAACGGACCAGGATCTAAGACATTTTTTTTGTCATTCATATAGCCACATCCCTTATACTTTTAGACTTGCGTATAACAGTATAAGGCAGGACAAAAGCGAAAAAACAGTCTGTAAATAATCCTTAGATAGGGTTATAATGTAAGTAGAGACTAAGATGTATTGGTTTGTGGTAACACTTTGGTAACAAAATCATAAAAAATTTTCACCATACTGAAAAAACTTCTATATCAACGTTTTGTAATGATTTTAAAACATAACCATATCAAGGCGATAGACTGCCACCGTCTCCATACATACTGACAATAAAGCAGAACCTCTCCCAAAAGGAGAGGTTTTTTATATATGATTGATTTCCATAAATTTCTGACCTGTAATTTCTCTACCGATAAAGTTTTTTTGGTACCGAAGGCGAGGATTAATGTGGAAAAAAGAATTCTTGAGGAAACCATCCGGCTGATCAGGCAGAAAGGATTTTCATTTACGATGAATGATTTGGCAACAATGCTGGGAACGAGCAAGCGGACGCTCTATGCTCATTTTTCATCAAAAGACAAGCTTGCGGAAGCTGTTGTCGAGCAATTTATCGCAGAGATGAAGCAAATGGAAAGAGAAATCTATGAAAATGAAAGTTTAGACGTGCTTCAAAAAGTGAAAAAAATGCTGATCGGTCTTCCGCAGGGGATGGAAATGCTGAATATGGGATTATTAAGTGAACTGAAGAAATATCACTACGATGCGTGGCTTACATTAGACACGTTTATTAAGGAAGAATGGACGGTTGTCCTTGAATTATTAAATGAGTGCAAACAGCAAAAAAGAATCAGTAACATCAATCCGGACTTGTTTGTTCACATGTATATAGGGAGTATCAATCAAGTGTATGACCCCGAATATCCGCTCAAACACCAATTTTCGACAGGAGAGGTTCTTGAATCGATTGTAGATGTATTGTTTAACGGCATAACAGCTGATGGGGAGGCTGATGCTACGTGAATTGGGATACAGCATAAGCAACAGATACATCAATGGATTTTAGCGTAAGCGTCAGAAAGAAAAGACTGCCGCCATAAAAGAAAATCAACAGCACACTGGGAGTAAGCTTTGTAAATCCCAACGATAGCTTCATGCTGACCGTCCCGGCAACTTCAAACAGAATGGCTAAGCATAGAAACTGTCAGGGATGGGAATTGTACTGATTACAGTTGTTGGTTTTTTATTTTTTCAAGTGAATGTTAGCGTCATGAAACTCATTTCAATCGGATTGATTATCGCTGGTGTTGTGTCTTTAAATTTGATCGAGCAAGGGACGCAGTCTGAGCCGATACATAAAAGCGGGCAGTGCAAATGAGATATATGAAACTGTTTTTTCTCGTGACTGATATCGGTTTTATCTTGTACTGGCTGTCAGCAGGGTTTGCGCTGATACCGGAAAGCTTGGCTTTTAAACATCATGAAAATCCGTTTATGATCGCCTGGAACTGGTCCTTTTTTCCGCTGGATATTCTAATCTCTTTCACAGGATTGTACAGCTTGTACTTGCAACGGAAGAACAGTACTGACTGGAAGTTGATGGCGCTGATTTCTCTTGTGCTGACCTGTTGTTCAGGCCTGCAGGCGATTTCATTCTGGACATTCAGCCGGGACTTCGATCTTGTTTGGTGGGGTTTAATGGGTATCTATTGATGTATCCTTTATTCATCTTCTCTTAAAGGAGGGTCATACAACAAAGCAGTGCTGACAGGCGCTGTTTTTATTTTGCAAAACCATTGTATTCAGAAAAGTGAAACGATATAATATGTAATATATTGCATATCAATTACTTGTCAGGAGGATGGACGTTGGCGACTCAAAAACAACGGATATACGGTTTTTTTATGGTCATAATCGGAGCTGCATTTTGGGGTTTATCGGGGACGGCTGCCCAGCATTTGTTTGAAACAAGTGATGTGTCGGTGGAGTGGCTTGTCACCGTGCGTTTGCTTTTATCAGGTCTGCTCCTGCTGATCATCATATCTGCCGGTAACAACAGACATGCAGTGTGGGCGATATGGAAGGATCAGAAATCGGCTATCCAGCTGATTGTTTTCGGGATTGCAGGCATGCTGGGCGTTCAGTATACATTTTTAGCTTCAATCGGAACCGGAAATGCTGCTGTGGCTACGCTGCTACAGTATTTGGCGCCCGTTTTGATTATGATGTTTTTGCTTGTGACCAGAAAGAATTCCTTTCAGATAGCGGATATTTGCGCGCTTGTGCTGGCTTTGGGAGGCACTTTTTTACTGCTGACCAATGGCAGCGTCAATCATTTAACCGTTTCGTCCTTGTCTATTATATGGGGGCTGCTTTCTGCCGCGGCTTTGGCCTTTTATACGCTGTACTCCAGCTCTCTTTTGAAAAACTGGGGATCTGCTCTCGTGATTGGCTGGGGAATGCTGATCGGAGGCATTGGCATGAGCTTCATCCATCCCCCATGGGACTTTAATGTACAGGGATGGACGATGTCTGCGAGCGTTTTAGTCGGTTTTATTGTTATATTCGGAACGCTGTTGGGTTTTTATATGTATTTGACCAGTTTGAAATATTTATTTCCGCAAGAAGCGAGCATGCTTGGGTGCACTGAGCCGGTTGCTGCAGTGGCATCCTCCATTCTGTGGCTCGGCGTGCCCTTCGGATTATATCAAGCGCTAGGGGCGGCGTGTATTTTGGTGATGATTTTTGTTTTATCGCAAAAGAAGAACGCCGGCAAAACAGCGGCGTTAAAAAAACAAACCAATATTCAGAGGTGATGCTTTTATGCCAATTCCGTCAAATATCTCGAAGCCTGTCAGACAAACTGCTAAAACGATTGCCTTGGAACAAATTCAAAAGTGGATCGTGGAAGGCATTCTTGCTCCCGGAGAAAAAATCAACGACGACGAGTTAGCGAAAGCGCTTGGCGTCAGCAGAACGCCAGTCAGAGAAGCTCTGCAATTATTGGCGGTACAAGGTTTTGTTGAAATGTCACCGGGAAGAGAAACAAGAATCTCACAAATTGAAAAAAACGATGTTTTCAAGGTGTATCCGCCAATGGCGGCTCTGCAATCCACCGCTGCCGAACTGGCTATCGACAACATTCAGTCATCGCACTTGGAGGAGATGGCTGCGATCAATCAGCAAATGAAGATGGCGATTGACAGAAATGAAATCTATGAAGTGCTTGGGCTTGATAAAGCGTTTCATGATGTCATGATTGATGCCGCCAATAATGAATATATCCGCAATTTCACATCTGTTCTTCATATGCATATTCTTCGACTCGAATATCTTTTTTTTAAATCGCCGCAAAATTCGATTGAAGAACATGAACAAATGATTCAGGCGTGTAAAGAGAAGGATCGGAAAAAAGCGGCCGAGCTGACATACAGCAACTGGATCAAGCCGATTCAGGATATTGCGGATAAATTGAGGTAAAGCAGGCAGAGACGGTACGGTCTCTGCTTTTTTTGCGTTTTTGGGGCATACTATAGCAGATAAACGAGAAGAGTTCCGTACATTCATAGAAAAAGATTTTGTCAAATGAACAAAAAACTGCTGGGAACAATCAAAGAACCATGCCAAGCATCGTGAAGGATGCTTTTCACATTCATGACATCCATTTCCTTTGAAAAAGACAATCGGATTAGGCATCTCTTCGGGGTTTCCTGTGCTGATCGGCGCATTGGCGGATCACACGGATTATGGTTTAACTGCAAGCATCGGGGGTTTTGTTATTAATTTATATGAGGACGTTTTTTAAACAAGCTGAGAAATCCGCTTTGATGAAAAGGATGCCGGCGGACAACAAGTACCGCATGTTCTTATTACCCGAAGATCAGCAAAGAGCTCTCCGCCTGTATTTCAGCTTGCGGACAGATTTTGAAAAGTAAGCTGTTTAAAAGGGTTAAATAATCTTTAATTCAAGATGTTTTACTTGAAAGTAATTTTCACTATCTCTATAATAAAGACTAAGAGAGACAGAATAATCATAATGCATCTGTATGATAATAATTGATGTGTGATTTTTAAAAATGAAAGGGCTGGTAAATATGGCAAAAGTATTATATATCACTGCTCACCCGCATGATGAAGCAACCTCTTACAGTATGGCAACAGGTAAAGCGTTCATCGAATCTTACAAAGAAGCGAATCCAAATGATGAAGTTGTACATATCGATTTGTACAAAGAAAATATCCCGCACATTGACGCGGATGTATTCAGCGGCTGGGGAAAGCTTCAGTCAGGCACAGGCTTTGAAGAGCTTTCTGAAAGTGAAAAAGCGAAAGTCGGCCGTCTGGGAGAGCTTAGCGATCAATTTGCATCTGCTGATAAGTACGTATTCGTGACTCCTTTATGGAACTTCTCATTCCCGCCAGTGATGAAAGCGTATCTTGATTCTGTAGCAGTTGCAGGAAAATCATTCAAATACACTGAACAAGGACCTATTGGCTTGTTAACTGATAAAAAAGCGATTCATATTCAAGCGCGCGGCGGCTACTATTCAGAGGGCCCTGCGGCTGAAATGGAAATGGGCCACCGTTACATCGGCATCATGATGAATTTCTTCGGCGTTCCATCCTTCGATGGTATTTTTGTAGAGGGACATAATGCCGAGCCTGATAAAGCACAGCAAATTAAAGAAGATGCGATCGCGCGTGCGAAAGAAGCAGGAAAAACATTCTAATGAAAAAGCCTCCCCTGATAAAAGGGGGAGGCTTTTGTTTATTGCTTCAGCATAATGGTCCGTTTTTCATCGTTGCTTTTCATCGCGGCTTCAATGATGCGGATGACATCAATACCTTCTTCAGCAGTGACAGGCAGCACGGCGCCTTCCCGTATGCTGTCCGCTATTTTTCGGTAATAGGTAAGGTAAGAGCCATTTACCGATGGAATGGTTTCTGTTTTTTTGTTCTCGCCATGAATGGTTGTCAGCTGTCCGTATAAAGCGGGGTCATCCGCACCCCAGCTGTCATCCTCCGGTTTGCTTCCCGCTCTGAGTGCGTCTTCCTGTGCATCGATTCCGTATTTGATAAAGCTGGAATGCTGTCCGTGGATTTGATAACGGGGGCCGTTTGCCGGAACGATCGATCCTCCGTAAAGAATGGCTTGGAGCTTGCCGTAATCCATTATCAAATGAAAATAGTCAACGGCTCCGGCGTTTTCACGCTGGGTCATCACGTTTGCCGTAACAGCTTTCGGCATTCCGAACAAATGGAGGGTTTGGTCTATAATGTGAGAGCCGAGATCATACAGCGTACCAGTGGCAACGCCTTCTTTTTCCCGCCACCGTGCTTGAACCTCAGGACTGTAGCGATCATAGGAGACTTGATATGTATTGATATCTTCAAGGGATCCATCAGCGATCAGCTTTTTAATCGTTAAAAAGTCGTTATCCCAGCGCCGATTATGATAGACACTTAACAATACGCCTTTTTCAACGGCAGCCTGCTTTAATTTTTCCCCTTCTTCAGCTGTCGCTGTCATCGGTTTTTCCATTACAACGTGTTTTCCGGCCTGAATGCATGCCATGGCATGCTCATAATGAAGGCCGCTCGGGGTGGTGACAATGACAAGTTCAATGGCCGGATCATTTGTCATTTCCTCAAGCTCATGCACAACTTCTGCATCCGGAAAATCCTGTTTCACTTCTTCTGTCCGCGATGTCATGACTTTACTGATGTGATACTCATCCAGAACAGCAAGCAGCGGCGCGTGAAAAACCGAACCAGACAGCCCGTACCCTAATACGCCAACCTTTATCGTATCCACTTTTCTTCTCTCCTTTAAAAGCGTTTTCATAAAAGGTATATACCCTTCTGATCAAATGGTAAAACCTAACTGATTCATTTTTTTGCCGCGTCAAGCTTAGACAACAGTTTGGACAATCAGTATAATGGGAATGAATATAAGAAACAGGGGTGTGCACATGGAGCATAACGAACATAAAACATTAAACCATAAAAGCTCAAAAGAAAAGGATCAAATCACAAACCGGCTGAAGCGGATAGAAGGCCAAGTCAGAGGTATTCAAAACATGGTGGAAAACGATAGGTATTGTGTAGATATTCTTGTGCAGATATCTGCTGTTCAAGCGGCGATGCAAAAGGTCGCTCTCCACTTGCTTGAGGACCACACCCATCATTGTGTAGCGGATGCCATCAAAAGCGGAGACGGGGACCAAGCCATTTCTGAGCTATTGGACGTATTTAAAAAGTTCACAAAATCATAAAGTCTTTTTATATTGTAATACCCTACGGGGGTATGGTAGCATAAAAATAGAAAGAACAAACAGGAGGAATTCATATGGACCAAAAAACATTGCAAGTTGAAGGAATGTCATGTCAGCACTGCGTCAAAGCAGTAGAAACGAGCGTGGGAGAACTGGATGGGGTAAGTGCTGTGCATGTCAATCTGGAAGCGGGAAAAGTCGATATTTCGTTTGATGCTGACAAAGTATCAGTCAAAGACATTGCGGATGCGATAGAAGATCAGGGCTATGATGTAGCCGATTGATTCAAGGTATCGCGCCTTTATGAAGGCGCGGTATTTCTTTCATTTTTATATACCCCCCTGGTGTATATAAAGGAGTGAGTATGTTGAGTGAACAAAAGGAAATTGCGATGCAGGTATCTGGTATGACCTGTGCGGCATGTGCCTCCAGAATTGAAAAAGGCCTCAAGCGGATGCCGGGTGTCACGGATGCCAATGTCAATATGGCAACGGAAACCTCAAATGTCACCTACGATCCTGCTGAAACAGGAGCTGCAGCGATTCAGGAAAAAATTGAAAAGCTGGGCTATCACGTCATAACAGAAAAAGCTGAATTCGATATTGAAGGCATGACGTGTGCGGCTTGCGCCAATCGGATTGAAAAGCGGCTTAACAAAATAGAAGGCGTCACAAAAGCTCCTGTAAACTTCGCTTTAGAAACGGTTGCGGTCGAGTACAATCCAAAAGAAGCGTCTGTCAGCGAGTTGAAAGAAGCGATAGATAAACTGGGATATAAGCTTAAGCTGAAAGACGATGAACAACGGGATTCCGCAGCTTCTAAAAAGAAAGAAGAACGGAAGCAAACGGCGAGACTGATCTTTTCAGCGGTTCTATCGTTTCCGCTACTTTGGGCGATGGTGAGCCATTTTACATTTACCTCGTTCATTTGGGTGCCGGATATATTCCTTAATCCGTGGATGCAGTTTGCGCTGGCGACTCCAGTGCAGTTTCTGATCGGCTGGCCGTTTTATACGGGTGCGTATAAGGCGCTCAGAAATAAAAGCGCTAATATGGATGTGTTGGTTGCGCTAGGAACGACGGCTGCTTATGCTTATAGCCTTTATATTACGATCCAAAGCCTCGGTTCCCATGGCCATACAGCCGGCCTTTACTATGAAACAAGCGCGATATTGCTGACGCTGATTTTGTTAGGGAAGCTGTTTGAAACAAAAGCAAAGGGCCGTTCTTCGGATGCCATTAAAAAGCTGATGAAGCTTCAAGCGAAAACAGCGACTGTCGTAAGAGACGGACAGGAGCAAATCATACCCATAGAAGAAGTGCTGGTAAACGACATTGTTTACGTCAAACCGGGCGAACGAATTCCTGTCGATGGAGAAGTGATTGAAGGCCGCTCGGCTGTAGATGAATCGATGATTACAGGAGAAAGCCTTCCAGTTGATAAAAATCCGGGTGACAGCGTGACAGGCGCAACCGTTAACTCAAATGGATTTCTGAAAATCAAAGCTATCAATGTCGGAAAGGATACCGCGCTTTCTCATATCATTAAAATCGTCGAGGAAGCACAAGGGTCAAAAGCGCCGATCCAGCGTCTCGCTGATCAGATATCCGGCATTTTTGTCCCCATTGTATTGGGGATTGCCGTTCTCACTTTCCTCATTTGGTATCTCTGGGCGGCTCCCGGCGATTTTGCCGAAGCGATCAGTAAGGTTATTGCGGTGCTCGTCATCGCCTGCCCTTGTGCGCTGGGCCTTGCCACTCCGACGAGCATTATGGCTGGATCTGGCCGCGCGGCTGAATTCGGGATTCTCTTTAAAGGCGGCGAACATTTAGAAAAAACACATCGTCTCGATACGATTGTTCTCGATAAAACCGGAACTGTGACAAACGGGAAGCCGCGATTGACAGATGCCATTCCATTCGGCCATTTCGAAGAGACAGAACTGCTTCAGTTTACGGCGGCGGCTGAAACGGGATCGGAGCATCCGCTCGGCGAAGCGATTGTTGCCGGCGTGAAAGGAAAAGGGCTTGAAATACCGAAGCTGAACAGCTTTGAAGCAAAGGTAGGCGCAGGCATTTTGGCTGAAGCCGGAGGCAAAACCATTCTCGTCGGCACAAGAAAGTTAATGGAGAGCGAACAGATCGAACATGGGGATCTTCTTGCCCAAATGGAAGAACTTGAGGCAGAAGGGAAAACGGTTATGCTTGTCTCGATTAATGGTGAAGCCGCGGGGCTTGTAGCTGTTGCCGATACGATAAAAGACACGTCACGAGAGGCAGTGGCCCGTCTGAATGCGTTAGGCTTGGATGTCATCATGATGACAGGTGACAATCGCAGAACTGCAGAAGCCATCGCGAAGGAAGCGGGAATTACGAGTGTCATTGCGGAAGTCCTTCCTGAACAAAAGGCGGCAGAAATTTCCCGCCTGCAAAAAGAAGGGCGCCAGACGGCCATGGTAGGCGACGGAATTAACGATGCGCCGGCGCTAGCTACAGCCGATATCGGCATGGCGATTGGAACAGGTACGGATATTGCCATGGAAACAGCGGACATTACGCTTATACGCGGCGATTTGAATAGCATTGCTGATGCAATCCGCATGAGCAGATTAACGATGAAAAACATTAAACAAAACTTATTCTGGGCGCTTGGCTATAACAGCCTCGGCATCCCGATCGCAGCGCTCGGATTTTTAGCGCCATGGATAGCGGGAGCAGCAATGGCATTCAGCTCCGTTTCCGTTGTTCTGAATGCGTTGCGTCTGCAAAAAGTAAAATAAATATGCCGGTTTTTCAGCTTATCGAGAAACCCTCAGATTCGTTGTCAGGCCTGCGCGTTGGTGCTCAATGAAAGAATGGAACGGCGGTTAAATTCCAGACGTCCTGTCTAAAGGCCGCCGTCATCACATCCTGTGAAAGTCTGCTCCAATGCTCGTCCTTTCTAGATTTCAAGGGTGTTCAATCATGCTGTCAACAACCGAAAAACCGGCGATATGCCGGTTTTTGTTTATCATTGACACTTTCTTGGTAAAAGCCATATAATAAATGTAATCAATATATGATTATATGCTCATATATATAATTTAGTTGCCGACACTCATTGATACGCTTTGAAGAGGGAACCCTAAATCGGAAGGTAAGGTGAGACTAGTGAAACAGGAATACATTCTGGACGGTTTGGATTGCAGCAATTGTGCCCAAAAAATTGAAAACGGAGTTAAAGGCATAAAAGGCATTGACGGATGCGCGGTAAATTTTGCGGCAAGCACCTTGACTGTCTCAGCCGGTGGGAAAGAAGAGCAATGGGTCGCCAATAAGGTAGAGAAAAAAGTAAAATCAATCGATCCGCATGTAACAGTTCGCCAAAAGCATAAAAAGAAATCAGCTGAAGACGGCTATCGCAATCGAATGATCAATATGCTGATCAGAATGGCAGTTGCTGTCATTTTAGGAGCAGCGGCATATGTCGTTCATTCCGGAACAATCGAATTTTTCCTTTTCCTCGCTGCCTATTTGATCATCGGCGGTGATATTGTCATCCGGGCAATCAAAAACATCAGCCGCGGTCAGGTGTTTGATGAGCATTTCTTAATGGCCCTTGCCACAATCGGCGCTTTTCTGATTAAGCAATACCCTGAAGGCGTTGCCGTTATGCTGTTTTACCAAATCGGTGAGCTTTTTCAAGGAGCCGCGGTCAGCCGTTCCAGAAAATCAATCAGTGCGTTAATGGACATACGGCCTGATTACGCCAATGTCAAAACAAAGAACGGCATCGAACTGGTTTCTCCAGAGGACGTAAAGATAGGAGACATCATTGTGGTAAATCCCGGAGAAAGCATACCCCTTGACGGTAAGGTCGTACAAGGATCAGCGATGGTTGATACGTCTGCATTGACAGGTGAGTCTGTTCCAAGAAAAGCTACAGAAGGACAAGATGTGATGTCAGGCTTTATCAATCAAAACGGCGTTCTGCATATTGAAGTCACAAAGGGCTATCAGGAATCTGCAGTATCAAAAATATTAGATTTGGTTCAAAATGCGAGCAGCCGTAAAGCCCGGACAGAAAACTTTATCACGAAGTTTGCCAAGTATTATACACCTGCTGTCGTGATCATCGCGGTATTGCTGGCCTTTGTCCCGCCGCTGGTTATTCCCGGCGCCGCACTTTCCGATTGGGTGTACCGCGCGCTTATTTTCTTAGTGATTTCTTGTCCATGTGCGCTTGTTGTCTCTATACCGCTCGGTTTCTTCGGCGGAATCGGCGCAGCCTCTAAGGCCGGAGTGCTTGTGAAGGGAAGCAATTATTTAGAAGCCTTGAATCAAGTTAAATACGCGGTGTTTGATAAGACAGGAACATTAACAAAAGGCAGTTTTGAAGTGACAGAAATTAAACCCGCGGAAGGATTTACAAAGGAAAAATTACTTGAAGCGGCGGCATATGCTGAGCTTCATTCCCAGCATCCTATTGCTGAATCTGTGCGTAAAGCTTACGGAAAGACGCTTTCCTCTGACGCGATAGAGTCATATGAGGAAATATCCGGCCACGGCATTTTTGCAAAAGTAAACGGAACAGAAATCCTTGCTGGGAATCAGAAGCTCATGGAAAGAGAACAGATTAAAGGCGTCCCGGATCAAAAAGCAGGAACAATCGTACACATTGCTGTTGATCAACATTATGCCGGAGCAATCATCATAGCGGATGAAGCAAAAGAAGACGCGGCACAGGCGATTGCTGATCTGAAGTCGCTTGGAATCAAACAGACAATTATGCTGACAGGTGATTCAAAACAAACGGGAGAAGCCGTCGGAAAACAGCTTGGCATCGACGAGGTATATGCGGAGTTGCTGCCGCAGGATAAAGTCGCGCGGGGTGAAGCATTAGAAGCCAAGCTTTCGCCAAATGAAAAACTCATTTTTGTCGGTGACGGCATCAATGATACGCCGGTGCTTGCGCGCGCGGATATCGGAGCGGCCATGGGCGGCCTTGGCTCAGACGCCGCGGTAGAAGCAGCAGACGTCGTGCTGATGACAGATCAGCCTTCAAAAATAGCCGAAGCGATTCGGATTGCCAAACGGACACGGCGGATCGTATGGCAAAACATCGGCTTTGCTTTAGGCGTGAAAGCGATCTTTCTCATTCTCGGAGCATTCGGAATTGCAACTATGTGGGAAGCGGTTTTCTCAGATGTCGGCGTTACGCTGCTCGCTGTGGCAAACGCCATGCGCGTTATGCGTCTCAAAAACAGATAAATTGTCGGAGAGAATTCATTTTTTCGGGCTTTTCTTATCGGCGCTTGTCTTGTTAAAATAAAGAAGCGGGTCAATTGCGATCCGCTTCTTTTTTATAATTTTAAAACGATGAGGTGTCGGAGTGAAAAAGAAACAGCAGTCTTCTGCGAAATTCGCGGTCATCCTTACGGTTGTGGTTGTTGTCTTGTTAGCAGCCATTGTCATTATTAATAACAAAACGGAACAAGGCAATGAAGCGGTTTCCGGACAGCCGTCTATCAAAGGCCAGCCTGTGCTCGGCAAGGATGATGCACCGGTAACTGTAGTTGAATTCGGAGATTATAAATGTCCGTCTTGTAAAATGTTTAACAGTGACATCTTCCCAAAAATACAGAAAGACTTTATTGATAAGGGCGATGTGAAATTTTCATTCGTGAACGTCATGTTCCATGGAAAAGGTTCAATATTAGCGGCTCTTGCATCAGAAGAAGTATGGAAAGAAGATCCTGACTCTTTCTGGGCATTCCATGAAAAGCTGTTCGACAAACAGCCGGACACAGAACAGGAATGGGTAACCCCGGCCGTTCTCGGTGATGTTGCCAAAAGCACCACGAAGGTCAATCCTGAGACGCTCAAGGACAATCTTGATAAGGAAACATTCGCTTCCCAAGTGGAAAGAGATTCCGAACTTAATCAAAAAATGAACATAAAAGCAACCCCGACGATTTACGTCAATGATAAAGTGATCAAAAAATTTGCGGATTATGATGAAATCAAAGAAACGATAGAAAAAGAGCTGAAAGGGAAGTAAATCATATGAAAAATAGAATTGTATGTTTATATGCTTCCTGGGTTGTCGCTCTTACCGCTATGCTCGGCAGCCTGTATTTCAGTGAAATCAAAAAGTTTATTCCATGTGAACTGTGCTGGTACCAGCGTATCCTCATGTATCCGCTCGTCCTGATTTTAGGAATCGCCACCTTTCAAGGGGACACACGCGTGAAAAAATATGCGCTTCCGATGGCGATTATCGGGGCATTTATTTCGATCATGCATTACTTAGAGCAGAAAGTGCCGGGCTTTTCCGGCATTAAGCCTTGTGTAAGCGGCGTGCCGTGCTCAGGCCAATATATTAACTGGTTCGGTTTTATGACCATTCCATTTCTAGCCCTGATTGCTTTTATCTTGATTATTGTTTTTATGTGTCTGCTGAAAGGCGAAAAATCTGAATAACCAAAAAGCGTCCGCTTATACCGGGCGTTTTTTCATCTGTAAATGACAGCTCAATAGCATTTGGTGTACTCCCTCTAAATTTATCTTTTTTTATCGTGAAAATGTTATTGATTTTACGCTTGAGCGATTATAAAATCTAGAGGTCGTCAGAAAATTTAACAAACATAAAGGGAGTCATCAGAATGGCTTGGGAGCTGCTCAGTGTGATTGGCATCATTGCGTTTGCAGTCAGCGGCGCAATTGTTGCGATGGAAGAGGAATATGATATTTTAGGAGTTTATATATTAGGGATTGTCACAGCTTTTGGAGGAGGAGCGATCCGCAATTTGCTGATCGGTGTTCCGGTGTCGGCATTATGGGAGCAGGGCGCGTACTTTCAAATCGCCCTCCTCTCCATTACGATTGTGTTTCTGTTTCCGAAGCTGCTGCTGAGGCATTGGAACAAGTGGGGCAACTTATCAGATGCGATCGGTCTCGCGGCCTTCGCCATCCAAGGCGCACTGTATGCCGTCAAAATGGGTCATCCGCTTAGTGCCGTTATCGTGGCTGCGGTCCTGACGGGAAGCGGCGGTGGAATCATTCGCGATCTTCTTGCCGGACGCAAACCGCTTGTGCTGAAAGCGGAAATTTATGCGGTCTGGGCGGCTCTCGGCGGTTTAATCGTCGGCTTGGGCTGGCTGGGAAACTCATTTGGCTTGTACGTTCTGTTTTTCGTGCTCGTTGTTTGCCGCGTTTGTTCCTATATGTTTAATTGGAAGCTGCCAAACCGTTCTTTTCGCTTAGATAACTAACATCATAAAAAAACCGATTTCAATTTGAAATCGGTTTTTTTGCATATAAATAACCCAAACCTTGATAGATATTGGGTAAATGTGCTAAGATAAATTGTATTTGCTTGTTTTTATCATATTTATAATATATATCCAATTTTATTTTACAGTATTTCATCTGAATTTGTCAACTATTTTCTGGAGGTGCCGTCCATGAATCAGCAGGATAAGGAATGGAAGGAAGAACAGTCAAGAATAGATGAGGTACTGCAGGAGCTCGGCCGAAAAGAGCGGTTTCTGGAAACGTCTGCAGGCGGGTTAAAGCATGATATTATCGGATTAAGAAAAAGCTTTTGGGAGGATGTTACGGTCAATCTTGATGATACCCATGAAGCGGTTGAAACGATGGCAAGCATTAAGCAGCAGGCGGAGCTGCTGTCTGATCGGGAACGAAATCATCGGCGTATGGATCAGCAGCTCAAACGAATTCATCAATTAAAAGCATCGCCTTATTTCGGCCGGATTGATTTTATTGAAAACGGCGAGGAACAGGCAGAGCGAATTTATATCGGCTTAGCTTCTTGCATGGATGAGAAGGAGGAACACTTTCTGATCTATGACTGGAGGGCGCCGATATCTAGTATGTACTACAATTATTCCCCAGGAAAAGCGGAGTACGAAGTGCCCGGAGAAACGATAGAAGGCGAAATGGTGCTGAAACGCCAGTTTATCATTAAAAACGGCGCTCTCAAGGCATTGTTTAATACTGATATGACGATCGGTGATGAAATGCTGCAAGAGGTCTTGAGCCATCAATCTGATACCCAAATGAAAAACATCGTGTCTACAATTCAGAAAGAACAAAATCAGATTATCCGTAATGAAAAAAGCAAATTTCTGATCGTGCAGGGAGCAGCTGGCAGCGGGAAAACATCGGCAGCACTCCAGCGCGTCGCTTATTTGTTATACAGGTACCGCGGCGTTATTGATGCCGGACAAATCGTTTTATTTTCTCCAAACTTTTTATTTAACAGCTATGTCTCCTCTGTTTTGCCTGAGTTAGGGGAAGAGAATATGGAACAGGCGACGTTTCAGGAATATATCGAGCACCGGCTTGGCCGCAAGTTCCTATGTGAAAGCCCCTTTGATCAGCTCGAATATTGCCTGAGCGAATCAAAGAAAGGCGGTTTTCCGTCAAGGCTTACGGCAATCACATGGAAGGCGGGCTTATCTTTTCAGCAATTCATTGATGAATACGTCAGCCGGCTGTCCTCCGAAGGAATGATCTTTAAAAATATCGTCTTCCGCGGACAAAAACTGATTACAAAGGAACAAATTCAATCCTATTTTTACTCATTGGATCAACACCAGTCCATTCCGAACCGGATGGAGCAAACGGCAAAGTGGCTGCTGAGTGAACTTAATACATTTGAGAAAAAGGAACGGCGTAAGGATTGGGTCGTTCAGGAAGCTGAGCTGCTCGACAAAGAGGATTACCTGGACGTGTACAAAAAACTCCAGGAAAGGAAACAGTTCAGTGAGAGCACGTTTAACGATTATCAAAGAGAGCAGCAACTGCTTGCCGCCATCATTGTGAAAAAGGCGTTCAATCCGCTCAAACAGGCGGTCAGGCTCTTTGCGTTTCTGGATGTCAAACAGCTGTATTTGCATTTGTTTTCCAGCTGGGGAGGGAAATTTCAGCATGCGGAGACGGCAGCGATAGGAGCGCTGACCCGATCGGCATTTGCGGAAAATAAATTGCTCTATGAGGATGCGGCGCCGTTTCTTTATATGCAGGATTTGATCGAAGGCAGAAAGAAAAATACGAAGATCAAACATCTTTTTATCGACGAAGCTCAGGACTATTCACCGTTTCAGATGGCTTACATGAGAAGCATTTTTCCGGCCGCCAGCATGACAGTGCTCGGTGATATCAATCAGTCCATCTACGCCCATACCATACATGGCGCAAAGCATATGGATGCGTGCTTTGAAGGTGAGCCGGCTGAATATATTCGTTTAAAGAGAACGTACAGATCGACAAGGCAGATTGTCGATCTAACAAAAGCGATGCTTCAGGACGGAGCGGATATTGAGCCTTTTAACAGAAACGGGGAAATGCCTCTCGTTTTCAAAACCGAAGGGCGTGAGGATCTTTGTCAAAAGCTCACGAAAGAAATGGAACGGCTCAAGAAGCAAGGGCATGAAACGATCGCCGTCATTTGCAAGACTGCCCAGCAATGCATACAGGCGCACGCTTACATAAGCGAATATATAGATATCCGGCTGATTCATAAAGAAAATCAAACATTTCAAAAGGGAGTTTGTGTCATTCCGGTTTATTTAGCGAAGGGAATTGAGTTTGACGCAGTCCTTGTCTATGATGCATCGGAAGAACATTATCAAACAGAGCACGACCGCAGGCTCTTATACACTGCCTGCACCCGGGCGATGCATATGCTGGCGGTGTTATATACAGGTAAGGCAAGTCCTTTTGTAACGGCCGTGCCGCCCCACTTATATCAGAATGCTGAGTGAAGAGAAGGGGAACCTTCTCTTTTTAGCGTGCCGACAAACCCTCGCTTGTTGTCAAGCATGCGTATTGGTGCTCACTTGAAAAAAACTCAGCGGCTAAATGCTCGAGATCCTGCCCAAACGCCGCTGTCACCCCATCCTGCAGAAGTCTGCCCCAATGTACGTCCTTCCTAGAATTCAAGGGTTAAAGATGACAAAACCCTAAAGCTACGTTTATTTGTGTAGAGAAGGACTCCTTCTCTTTTTCTATTTAAATGAAAGAAACAAGGCGGTTTTATCATTAGGAATCTTAATAGTTATCATCATGTAAATATATTTTACTTAAACCTAGTATTCCGGTAAAGTTCAATTAGATGCAATTTTCGATCAGTTTATAACTTTGTGAGGTGGATACGTTGCAACTTCAGGTAATGAACAGTCCGTTTAATCAGGAGCAGGCAGAGCTCCTTAACCGCCTTCTGCCAACTTTGACCGAATCTCAGAAAATCTGGCTGAGCGGATATTTATCCGCGCAATCCGTTCCCGCCCAAGAAACCGCGGGGGCCCCTGCGGCTATTGTGTCTGAAGAAGCGGCGGCACCGGCCGTTTCAAAAGAAGTGACCGTTCTTTATGGTTCACAGACGGGAAACGCACAGGGGCTTGCAGAAAATGCCGGCAAGCAGCTTGAGGAGCGCGGTTTTCAAGTCACTGTCTCATCCATGAGCGATTTTAAGCCGAATCAGCTGAAGAAAATCAACAATCTTTTGATCGTCGTCAGCACGCACGGTGAAGGTGAGCCGCCTGATAACGCGCTGTCGTTTCATGAATTTTTGCATGGAAGACGGGCGCCTAAGCTTGAAGACCTTCGTTTTTCTGTTTTGGCGCTTGGTGACAGCTCGTACGAATTTTTCTGCCAGACAGGGAAGGAATTTGATCAGCGCTTAGAAGAAATCGGCGGCAAACGAATTTCTCCGCGCGTTGATTGCGATCTTGACTATGATGAGCCGGCAGCTGAATGGCTTGAGGGTGTATTTGAGGGCTTAAGTGAAGCCGGGGGCGGAAGCGCCGCACCTGCGCCAGGAGCAGCTTCGCCTCAAATCGGTGAGTCTTCTTACTCCAGAACAAACCCGTTTCGGGCTGAAGTGTTAGAAAATTTAAATTTGAACGGCCGAGGATCAAATAAAGAAACACGCCATGTCGAGCTGTCTCTTGAAGGATCTGGCCTGACTTATGAGCCTGGTGACAGCCTCGGCGTCTATCCGGAAAACGATCCGGAGCTTGTTGAGCTGCTGCTTAAGGAAATGAATTGGAACCCCGAAGAAATTGTGACCCTTAATAAGCAAGGTGATGTACGGCCGCTTAAAGAAGCGCTGATTTCTCACTATGAAATTACTGTTCTCACAAAACCGCTTCTTGAACAGGCTGCCCAGCTGTCAGGGAGCGATGGGCTTAGAGAGCTTTTAGCCCCGGGAAATGAGGGGAACGTAAAAGCATATCTTGAAGGACGCGATTTGCTTGATCTCGTTCGTGATTATGGCCCGTTCAGCGTATCGGCGCAGGAGTTTGTTTCGATTCTGCGAAAAATGCCGGCCCGACTCTATTCAATCGCGAGCAGTTTATCCGCTAATCCGGATGAAGTACATGTAACGATCGGCGCAGTCCGCTACGATGCGCACGGCCGTGAACGAAAAGGCGTCTGCTCGATTTTATGCGCGGAGCGTCTGCAACCAGGAGACACACTGCCTGTTTATGTCCAGCATAATCAAAACTTTAAGCTTCCGAAAGATCCTGAAACACCGATTATCATGGTCGGCCCTGGGACAGGCGTCGCGCCGTTCCGTTCCTTTATGCAGGAGCGTGAGGAGGCAGGAGTGGAAGGCAAAGCATGGATGTTCTTTGGCGATCAGCATTTTGTCACGGATTTCCTTTATCAGACAGAGTGGCAGAATTGGATCAAAGACGGTGTGCTGACAAAAATGGATGTGGCGTTCTCACGTGATACGGAAGAAAAAGTATATGTGCAGCACCGCATGCTTGAACAGAGTGCAGCATTGTTCGAATGGCTTCAAGAAGGCGCGGCTGTTTACATTTGCGGTGATGAAAAACACATGGCGCATGACGTCCATCACACATTACTTGACATTATCGAGAAAGAAGGCAATATGAGCCGCGAAGAAGCAGAAGCTTATCTTGCCGATATGCAGCAGCAAAAACGCTATCAGCGTGATGTATACTGATTTGACTTGAAAGGAGTTTTTCAACATGGTGACCAAAATCTTAAAAGCACCGGACGGCTCTCCAAGTGATGTTGAACGCATTAAAGAAGAAAGTGATTATTTACGCGGCACACTGAAAGAAGTGATGCTGGACCGGATCAGTGCCGGAATTCCGGATGATGACAACCGCCTGATGAAACACCACGGCAGTTATTTGCAGGATGACCGTGACCTCCGCAATGAACGCCAAAAGCAAAAACTTGAACCGGCCTATCAGTTCATGCTGCGCGTACGTATGCCAGGAGGCGTCTCAACACCTGAACAATGGCTTGTCATGGATGACCTATCCCAGAAATACGGGAACGGCACATTAAAACTGACGACACGTGAAACATTCCAAATGCACGGAATTCTGAAATGGAACATGAAGAAAACCATTCAGACGATCCACTCAGCTCTTTTGGATACGATCGCAGCCTGCGGAGACGTAAACCGCAACGTGATGTGCGCATCGAACCCTTATCAGTCTGAAATCCACTCAGAGGTATATGAGTGGTCTAAAAAATTAAGTGACGATCTGCTGCCTCGAACGAGAGCTTATCATGAAATCTGGCTTGATGAGGAAAAAGTGGCCGGCACGCCTGAGGAAGAAGTCGAGCCAATGTACGGCCCGCTCTATCTGCCGCGGAAATTTAAAATCGGTATTGCCGTCCCGCCATCTAATGATATAGACGTCTTTTCACAAGATCTCGGATTCATTGCGATTGTCGAAGATGGCGAACTGATCGGTTTTAACGTGGCAATCGGCGGCGGTATGGGAATGACGCATGGCGACACAGCGACATATCCGCAATTAGCCAAGGTGATCGGGTTCTGCCGTCCTGAGCAAATGTATGACGTTGCTGAAAAAACGATTACGATTCAGCGTGATTACGGAAACCGTTCTGTCCGCAAAAATGCGCGGTTCAAATACACCGTTGACCGCCTCGGTTTAGAAACTGTAAAAGAAGAATTGGAAAACCGTCTCGGCTGGAGCTTGGAAGAAGCAAAGGCGTATCATTTCGATCATAACGGCGACCGCTACGGCTGGGTGGAAGGCATTGAGGATAAATGGCATTTTACGCTGTTTGTCGAAGGCGGCCGTGTGACGGATTACGATCATTATAAACTGATGACAGGCTTGCGGGAAATCGCCAAAGTTCATACAGGCGAGTTCCGTCTGACATCCAATCAGAACTTGATTATTGCGAACGTTTCAAGCGACAAAAAAGATGAAATCAGTGCATTAATTGAGCAATATGGCTTAACTGACGGCAAGCACCATTCAGCGCTCCGCCGCAGCTCTATGGCGTGTGTGTCGCTTCCGACCTGCGGATTGGCAATGGCTGAAGCAGAGCGTTATTTGCCGACCCTTTTAGATAAGGTTGAAAAGATCATTGACGAAAACGGCCTTCGTGATCAGGAAATCACCATTCGCATGACCGGGTGCCCGAACGGCTGTGCACGCCATGCACTCGGTGAGATTGGATTTATCGGAAAGGCGCCGGGCAAATATAATATGTATCTTGGTGCTGCATTTGATGGTAGCCGTTTAAGCAAAATGTACCGTGAAAACATCGGTGAAGATGACATTTTAAGCGAGCTGCGCGTACTTCTTTCACGTTATGCGAAAGAACGCGAGGAAGGCGAGCACTTCGGTGACTTTGTCATTCGCGCAGGCATCATTAAAGCAACAACTGACGGCACTAATTTTCATAACTGATAAAGAAAGACGAGAGACAGGGGTAGCTCCCTGTCTCTTTTTGCCTGAAATTTGTCCTGCTGCAAAAAAATTCACTATGAGCATATCGTGAGAAATAATACCCTAAAAAGGGTACTATAAAAGAAGACAAGTGTGGAGGAAACCCCTGCCGACATCACATATCGGATGCAAGGCCGTCCCAGCCTCAGCCTCTTTTAGACAAGCAGATCCATCGACTATCTCAGACGAAGGAGGTCATGTATTTGGACATATTTTTAGTTGTTCTCGTTTTATTAACGATTATTGCGATATCCAATATCGTGAACCGGTTTATTCCGTTTATTCCCGTGCCTCTGATTCAGGTGGCGCTTGGGATTCTTGCGGCCTCATTTCCACAGGGGCTTCATTTTGAATTAAACACCGAATTGTTTTTTGTTCTGTTTATCGCGCCTCTTCTATTTAATGATGGGAAGAGAACGCCGCGGGCGGAGCTTTGGAATTTACGCGCTCCGATTTTATTGCTCGCACTCGGCCTTGTATTTGCGACTGTGATTGTAGGTGGATACACGATTCACTGGATGATTCCTGCTATTCCGCTGGCAGCGGCTTTTGGACTTGCGGCCATTCTTTCACCGACTGATGTCGTCGCTGTCAGCGCATTATCAGGAAGAGTGAAGATGCCAAAAGGCATTCTTCGCCTGCTTGAAGGAGAGGGGCTGATGAATGACGCATCAGGTCTGGTGGCCTTTAAGTTTGCGATTGCGGCAGCAGTGACCGGTGCGTTTTCATTAGCGCAAGCGGCTGTCAGCTTTGTCTTTATTTCTCTTGGAGGCTTGCTGTGCGGGATTGTCATTTCGTTCTTCATTATTCGATTCCGCCTCTTCCTGCGCCGTCTTGGCATGCAGGATGTCACAATGCATATGCTGATTCAAATTCTGACGCCGTTTGTGATTTATTTGGCAGCGGAAGAAATCGCCGTTTCCGGCATTTTAGCCGTTGTGGCGGGTGGAATCACCCATGCGGTTGAACAGGATCGTCTGGAATCAACGATGGCCAAACTGCAAATCGTCTCCTCGAGTACATGGAACATTATTTTATTTATTTTGAACGGTCTGGTCTTCGTTATTCTCGGAGCACAGATTCCGGACGTCATTTCCGTTATCTTTAATGACACCGCAGTTAGCAATATGAAGGTAATCAGCTATATCCTTGTGATCACATTTACGCTAATGCTCCTCAGATTTCTATGGGTGCTGTTCTTCTGGAACGGAAAATGGTTCTTTAATAAGGACCAGAACATTTATAAACCGGGTCTTCGTTCGACGCTGTTACTTTCGATTTCCGGTGTGCGCGGAGCTGTAACGCTTGCGGGCTCTTTCTCCATTCCGTATTTTCTGGAGGATGGCACACCGTTTCCGGAAAGAAATCTAATTCTCTTTTTGGCAGCCGGCGTCATTTTATGCACACTTGTCATTGCCGCCGTTGTGTTGCCGCTTCTGACTGAAAAAGAAGAAGAAGACGAAAAACGAAATAAAAAGCTGCTGACGGCGAGACGCAAATTGATTAAAACAGCTCTCCAAACGATTAAAGAGGACATGAACGATACAAACAAAACAGCCTCTCTTGCGGTGATAGGCGAATACAACGAAAAGATGAAAAACCTTCGTTTTCAGCAATATACTTCATCTAATCGTATCAAAAAACAAGAGCGAAAAGTCCGGGCGCAAGCCATTATCGCTGAGCATGAGGCATTGATGAAAATGCTGGAACGGGGAGACATCCCGGAAGAAACAGTAAACGTACTGCAAGAACGGTTTAATGAATTAGAAATTTTGTATGGCAACCCATTTAAAGTCGGATTATCAAAAACAAGGCTCAAGCGGCTGATGTATTGGATTTTCTTCGATGAACATAAAAAGCCGGAGCTGCCGATTTTAAATGAAGCAGGATTGATACAGGCAACGAGAGTGAAAACGGCAAAAGCAGCAATTGAATATCTGGAAAAACATAAGACGGAAGAACATAAAGAAGTGTTTTTATCTGTCATTACGTTTTATAAACAGTTAATTTTCAGGCTGGAACACAGTCATCATGAGCTGAAATCAAGCGCCCAATTTGAAACTCAGAAGCTGGAAGTGAAGCTGAAGGCTGTGCAGGCGATCAGAAATGAAATTCAAACGCTCTTCGAAAAGCGAGAAATTTCCCGGGACATCTCCCATGAACTTCGCCAATACATTAATGATGTGGAAGCCGCCATGCTTGAAGGCGGCGAATAGATGCAGCAAAAAAGCTGGCGTTAGAGCGCCAGCTTTTTTCTATATTAGGGACGATGGAATTCGACAGTGCTGCCATCCCGGTCGAACCAGCCTCTGAAGGCCCAGTTGATCCAGCCGCCATCACCTTTGTTTGTAAAGGTTCCGTCTTCAAATACCCAAATGCCGTACGTAATGCCGTCGTAAACGGCTGAGCCGTAAAATTGCACACCGTTTAAGTGATCTTCATATTCCTGGCTTAAATTAAATACCATGACGTTATATTTTTGGCCGGATGCGTAGAAGGAAGACTCCATGAGGTTTTTCACAAATCCATCTCGGTTCTGTGTGGATTTAATGGCATCGGCGATTTGGTTGGCAATTCCAAGTACATCCAGGTTGACGTTTAAACCTACCTCAGCGGCAGATGTTCCGGCTGTTGTTGCCTTGGAAATCTGAGCACCGGGATTTTCTTCAGCCGAAGCAAAGGACAAAGGGGCGATGGTCAAAGCTGCACCTAACGCAAGTGTCATCGGGATACGCATACGTTTCAATTTGGTTCCTCCTTTGTTTTGATTTGGTGACACTAATCGCATACCCTGCTTATTCCACTTGTAATCTCAATATTGTTAAAATAGGAAAAAAATAGTGAAACACTCGCCCCATGCTGTGAAAAAAGAAGCAAAAAGAGGCTCTTAAGCGTATTATTGGTATCGCCTAAGAGGAGTGTGAGATAATATAGACGCTTACATTTCAGTGAAAGGGTGGATGTTCAAGTGCCAACAAGTTTAAAAGATACTGTAAAACTACATAACGGAGTTGAAATGCCTTGGTTCGGTCTTGGTGTTTTTAAAGTAGAAAACGGAAGTGAAGCGACTGAATCTGTGAAAGCTGCCATTAAAAACGGCTATCGCAGCATTGATACAGCAGCAATCTACAAAAATGAAGAAGGCGTTGGCATCGGGATTAAAGAATCCGGTGTGGCAAGAGAAGAGCTCTTCATTACCTCCAAAGTATGGAATGAAGATCAAGGCTACGAAACAACGCTTGCTGCCTTTGAAAAAAGCTTGGAAAGACTTCAGCTTGATTACTTAGATTTATATTTGATCCACTGGCCTGGCAAGGATAAATATAAAGATACATGGCGCGCGCTTGAAAAGCTGTACAAAGACGGCAAAATCCGCGCAATCGGCGTCAGTAACTTCCAAGTTCATCATTTAGAAGAGCTGTTGAAAGATGCTGAAATCAAACCGATGATCAACCAAGTGGAATTTCACCCTCGTTTGACGCAAAAAGAATTAAGAGACTATTGTAAAAAACAAGGCATCCAACTGGAAGCATGGTCTCCCCTCATGCAGGGACAGCTGCTGGATAACGAAGTGCTCGCACAGATTGCTGAAAAACACAATAAATCTGTGGCTCAAGTGATTTTGCGCTGGGATCTGCAGAATGAGGTTGTCACGATTCCAAAATCCATTAAAGAACACCGTATCATTGAAAACGCTGATATTTTTGATTTCGAATTGTCTCAAGAAGACATGGACAAAATTGACGCGTTAAACAAAGATGAGCGCGTCGGTCCAAATCCTGATGAGCTTCTGTTTTAATAAAAAACTCCCCGTGACGGGGAGTTTTTTAGTGTGGTTTTTTCTGTTGAATGAAAAACAGCATCAAAAAGGAAATGACAACAATACAGACGACCCAGGCCCAGGCAAGGGTGTTGTTTCCGGAATCCAATGCGACATAAATGGCCGTCGGCAGTGTTTGCGTAACACTGGGAATGTTTCCTGCAAACATCAGTGTTGCTCCGAATTCTCCGAGCGCCCGTGCAAGGCTGAGGATGCTTCCGGTCAGCAATGAAGGATAGGCGAGCGGGATGGAAATGTGGATAAACACTTTCCATCTGCTGGCGCCGTCTACCATTGCAGCCCCCTGTATATCGGGATCAATGTCAGCAAATCCAGTTTTGGCGGATTGATACATAAGCGGAAAGGCCACGACAGCCGAGGCGATCACAGCGGCCCACCAGGTGAAAATGACAGGCTGATGAAAGATCCACTCGATGGCTTGTCCGATGAAACTGTGCTTTCCGAAAATGACGATCAAGATAAAACCGACAACAGTGGGCGGAAGAACGAGCGGAAGCATAAAACATGTTTCGAGCGCCGTTTTTCCGAAAAATGATGCCCGTGACATCCGTGCTCCAGCCAGGGTTCCGAGTATAATGACAACAATTCCGGCAACTGCCGCCACCTGAAAGGAAAGCACAACAGGTGTAAAAAACGCTGAAACGCTTATGCTACTCGGCGGTAAAACCATATTTTTCAAATACTTTCATTGCTTCATCAGATTGCAGGTAATCGTAAAATTCCTTCGCTTCCTTACGGTGTTTTGTATCGTTTACAATTCCTAATGGATAGACAATCGGGCTGTGTGTATTTACTTTTGCCTCGTCAATGATTTTGACCTTTTTCGAGATCAGAGCATCAGTTTTATAAACAACGCCTGCGTCCACATTGCCTGTTTCTACATAAGAAAGGACTTGGCGAACGTCTTTTCCGTAAACGATCTTATCCTTCACATTGTCCCATAGAGAAAGCTTTGTCAGTGATTCTTTCCCGTAAGCTCCCGCCGGCACGGATTCCGGCGTTCCGAGGGCGATTTTTTCTGAATCCGCCAGATTGCTGAAGCTTGTCACAGGTGAATCGCCGTTTTTCGGCACGGCCAACACGATTTCATTGCCGACTAAATCGGTGCTGTCTTTTTTGGCGATATCCCCATCATCTAACAGCTTTTGAAATTTATCCTCAGCAGCTGAGAAGAAAAGATCTGCCCCCGCTCCTTGAGAAATCTGTTTTTGCAAGGCGCCGGATGAGCCATAGTTATCTTGGATTTTAATGTTTTGATGTTCTTTTTCGTAGTTTTGTTGGATTTCCTCAAGGGCATCCTGTGCACTGGCGGCAGCTGAGATGGTTAACGTTACATTTTTCTCGCTATCCGATGAAGACTGGTTTGCGGAGCAGCCTGCTGTAAGCAGAATAGCGGTTAAGGCTGCTGTTAACATGGAATACTTTTTAAACATGATTGCACCCCTTATAATTAGTTATATCTAATTATAACTGATTATGTTTGGCTTATGTGGGTTTTTTTACATTCGACGAAAAGGTATAATAAAATAGGAGAGTGATAATGATGAATGAAACCTCTTCCTATACGATAGAAGAAGTTGCAGGTCTGCTGAAGGTATCAAAGCTGACCGTTTATGATTTGATTAAAAAAGGCGTGCTGCCTGCTTACCGTGTCGGAAGGCAGATGCGTGTGGATGAAGAAGATTTAAAGCAATATAAGATGAATATGAGAATGTCGCAGCCCATTTCTGCTGCCGAAGAGCCGAATCAGATGCAGGAGGCTGAGCCGGACTGCAGAAAGAATGTCATGATCAGCGGACAGGACATTTCGATGGATCTGCTCAGCAAGCATTTGGAGAATGTGATTCAGGAGACGCCGCTCCGTAAATACAAAGGAAGCTTAAACAGCCTGATTGATATGTATCAAGGCAAGTGTGACATTGTCAGCCTGCATTTGTATGATGCGGAAACCAGCCAGTATAATGCGCCTTATGTAAAACGGATTTTGTCAGGTGAACCGTTTTGTCTGATCAATGTCGTTCTCCGCAAAGCAGGACTGTATGTTCAAAAAGGGAATCCGAAAAACATTCAAGGCTGGGATGACTTAAGAAGGGCAGATATCCGGATCATTAACAGAGAAAAGGGTTCTGGCGCAAGAGTGCTGCTTGATGAACAGCTTGGCTTGCTCGGTGTGAAACCGGCTGATGTAAAAGGATACGGCGATATCGTGACCGATCATTACGCTGTCGCTTCACAAGTCTCAAGCGGACAGGCTGACGCGGGAATCGGGGCGCAGCACGCGGCACATATGGGCAGTGTTGATTTTATCCCGCTCATCGACGAACAATATGATATCGTCGTTTTGAAAAAACATGAGCAGCTGCTGAAGGCCGTGAAGGACATCTTGAATGCTGAGGAATACAAGGCGAATCTGTCTCATTTGAACGGCTATCAAACAAAACTCACCGGCAAAGTGATGTTGGAAACGTAAAAAATCCCTCAAAGAGGGATTTTTTTATTGAGTAAACCTGAGCAGGTCTCCGTTTAAAATTTTATCAGAGAGAGACAGCTCTTCGGTTGCTTTTTCTTTATATGGGAGGCACGCATCCTGATCTTCCAGCACGTCCCCTGTTTTTTGGCTGTAGCACGTGTTTTTTGTGTATACATAGTCGTTCGTAATAAAACTGCCGTTTCGCAGCACGGTGAATGGAGTGCGGTCGTTTGACAGCAAATCATTGCCAAATTGGATATCGCCTTTTGTCTCAATGCCGAGCAGATGCATCAGTGTCGGCTTGACGTCGACCTGCCCTCCGGTATCAGGGATGGTTTCCGGCTTTTGATCTGTGATTCCTGGAATATGTATGATAAACGGCACTCGCTGGAGCTGAACGTTGTCATACGGCGTGATTTCATCTTTTCCTAAAAACTCGGCCATCGCCTCGTTATGGGCTTCAGAAATGCCATAATGATCTCCCATGAATACAATCATCGAATTTTTGTATAAGCCTTCGTCCTTCAGCTTTTTGATAAAACGCTTCAATGCCTCATCTTCATAGCGCACCGTAGTCACATAGCGGTTTAACAGGTCGCTGCTTGAATCGTATTCATCAATCAGCTGATCCTTTTCATCAATTTCAAACGGAAAATGGTTCGTTAACGTGATGAAACTGCTGTAAAACGGCTGCGGCAGGCTATTGAGCTTGCCGGCGGACTGCTCTAAAAATTCCTTATCCTTTAGGCCCCAGCTTGTCGATGTCCCGGGAGTGACGTGGAAATCATCAACATCAAAAAAGCGGTCAATCCCAAATGTATCGTACATCACATCTCGGTTCCAAAATGTTTTATGGTTGGCGTGAAAGACGGCTGAATAATAATCATGTTGTTTCAGCGATTTGTACATCGTATGAAATTGATGATCGCTTTTCGTAAAAAAGACGGCCCCGCTAAGGGAAGGATACAGTGAGTTGGCGACGATGAATTCTGAGTCAGATGTTTTGCCTTGTTCTGTTTGCTGATAGAAATGATCGAAGGAATAGCTTTTTTTGATGAAATCATTCATAAACGGGGTGATTTCTTTTCCATTTACCTTTTCATTCAGAACAAAGCTTTGGGTCGATTCAAGCGTTACAAAGATGACGTTGCGCCCCTTTGCCAGCCCGAACTTGCTTTGATCAGGCTTGCTGTAATCAGCCTCTGTATAGTTTTTAATCGCAGTCATGCTGTCTTCATCGGCAAATGCCTTCGCGCTTATATTCACAGTCTGAGAAATCGTATCGTATATATGGAACTGAAACAGACCGATGCTTTTGACGATCATTTCCCGGTCAAAGGAATGTGCCAAAAGCTTCGGCTGCTGTACTTCTGCAAGTGCCAGAGTACATAGAATCATGCCGCAGGAAGCTGCATAGTACCGTTTAATCGTGCGGGGGTCGGCTTTTGTCTGCGGGTTCTTCTCTTTACGGGCAATCAGCAGCAGACAAACCAAATCCGCAAATAGGGCGATAAACAGAGGGTTGAACAGTTCTTTTACACTGCTGCCCATATCGCTCATGTTACTGGCCTGAAACAAAACCGGGATGGTAATAAAATCGATATAAAAGCCGTAAAAAATCGTATTGGAGATCAAGATGACAGTCAGAACCAAATTGGCAATCAGCAAAAAAACCCGCTGCTTGTTATCTTTTAGAAACAGGCCAATCCCGAATAAAGGAAGGATAAAGCTGAGCGGATTGATCAGCAATATCAGCTCCTCCGACAGAGAATCAATCTGCAAATCAAACCCGATTTTATAGATTACATACGTTTTGATCCACATGAATACGATCGAAATACATAAAAACCGCTGATTGTGAAAAAAGGTTCCTTTCATTAATATGACTCCTCACGTTTTCTTGATCATCTGCATGAAATGCTTCTTATGTAAAACCTACTAAAAATAGCCCGTTCAGACAAGTGTCAGCACTCACGTTTAAAACATGCGTCCATGAAACAGCATATAAAAGTAGTAACATGATGCAATTGTCAGGCTGGCTAACACAAGCTGCTCAGAAAAACTGCCTGTCTTCATATAAAATGGGAGCCTTACGCGAATCGTTGAAGGGAATAATAATTTAATTCCATTCACCGTCCAAGCGTCAAGAATCAAGTGACTCGCCATTCCGATCATCAGTCCGGTTGATATGTTTTTATCTGGAATATATGTGGCTGTGATAAAAAACATGATGAGCAGAAACAGCAGGCTGTGCGTAAACGTTCGATGGCCAAAAATGGAGCTGATCGCTTTCGATAGAATAGGAAATCTTCTCCCGATTTTGCTTTGCGTGTGGCAGATATCGGGAATCAATGCCCCAACCGCGCCGGACGCAGCCATAACCACTGGATCAAATCCATAATAATAAGCTGCTGCCGTACAAGAAGCGATGCCTCCCATGATGTGTGTTTTTCCTGTCATTTCTCGCTTCTCCTTTTATCTTTTGCAAAAATGTCTGAATTACAAATATATCAAGAGAATGTATGTTTGATCAACAGGACTTTGGACGATAAAAAATTTTCCGCATAATTTTTCAAGGAAAAAGGCATCTTAATCGTGTACCTATTTTCTAAAAGAGGTGATACGAATGGATTTCTTTAATAAAGATAAAGGAAAACGTTCTGAAAAAGAAAAAAACGTAATCCAGGGAGCTCTTGAAGATGCCGGTTCAGCTCTAAAAGATGATCCGCTTCAAGAAGCTGTGCAAAAAAAGAAAAACAATCGATAACCCATGCGGATAGGGCTTGGCTCTATCCGTATTTCCATCTGTTCCCTTTGACAGATCATCCTTTCTTTGATAACCTTCTGGGAGTAACTGAATTATTAAATCCTCACTCTTTCTCAGTGAGGTAGAGGTTGCGCGGATGATGAGTAGCACATGCCAGGCTGATAGGGGCTGTTTAACATGTGTAAAAGGCATCAGCGCCGAAGTGTGGAGAAAGCCGATCCTTCTCTATGCTGGGACTGTATCTGAATAAGTGCAGGACTGCCGCGTGCTTTTTCGCGGAGGGCTATCCGGAGATCAAGGGTGTGTGTTTCTTTAAGCATGGACTTTTGTTCAGGCTTTTTTTGCGTTTACATGATCTCGGGGTCTGGTCCGTACAAAGAATCATGGAGGTACTGGAATGGAACAGACGAAAAAATGGGGTTTTTGGTTATTAACGGCGTTTGTCGTTGGAAATATGGTAGGATCGGGAATTTTCTCCTTGCCAAGCTCGCTTGCTTCAATCGCGAGTCCGCTTGGCGCCACGTCCGCTTGGCTTTTGACAGGTGCCGGCGTGCTGATGATTGCACTTGTCTTTGGGCATTTGTCCATCCGCAAGCCTGAACTGAAGGCGGGACCGCAAAGTTATGCAAGGGCGCTGTTCTCTGATCCGAAGAAGGGGAACGCTGCCGGTTTCACAATGGTGTGGGGCTACTGGGTCGCGAGCTGGATCAGCAACGTGGCGATTATCACAAGCCTCGCCGGTTACTTGACTTCGTTTTTCCCGATTTTGGTTGATAAACGTGAAATGTTTTCGATCGGCGGGCAAGAGGTGACACTCGGCCAATTGCTGACGTTTGCAGTATGTACGATCTTGTTATGGGGCACGCACACGATTCTCGTTACTAGCATTAACGGTGCAAGTAAATTGAACTTTGTCACGACGCTTTCTAAAGTACTAGGTTTTGTTTTCTTTATCGTTGCCGGATTGTTTGTGTTTCAAACGGCATTATTCGATCATTTTTATTTTCCGGTTCAAGGAGAAAACGGCACAAGCATTGGAATTGGCGGCCAGGTGCATAACGCCGCGATTTCTACACTGTGGGCGTTTGTCGGCATTGAATCAGCGGTTATTCTGTCAGGCCGTGCGCGCTCTCAGCGTGAGGTGAAACGCGCGACAATTACCGGATTATTGATTGCATTGAGCATTTATATTATTGTGACTTTGATTACGATGGGTGTTCTGCCGCATGATAAGCTTGTCGGTTCTGAAAAACCGTTTGTTGATGTGCTGTATGCGATTGTTGGAAACGCGGGAAGCGTGATTATGGCGCTATTGGCTATCCTTTGTTTATTCGGAACGATGCTCGGCTGGATTTTGCTTGGCTCTGAGGTTCCATATCAAGCCGCTAAAGCGGGAGATTTTCCGGCATTCTTTGCAAAAACGAATAAAAAGGGAAGTCCGATTATCGCATTATTGATTACAAACGTCATGTCACAGGTCTTCATCTTCTCGGTAATTTCCCGGACAATAAGTGACGCATTTACGTTTTTGACGACAGCGGCAACACTTGCGTATTTAATTCCGTATTTGGTATCTGCGATTTACAGCTTGAAGCTTGTCATCAAAGGTGAAACGTATGACCAGCTGAGAGGTTCCCGTGTAAAAGATGGATTAATCGCGATATTAGCGTGCGCATACTCATTGTTTGTGATCATAACAGGCACAGCGGATTTAACGACATTTACTCTCGGCATCGGTTTATTCTTTGTCGGCTTGATCGTTTATCCATTTGTTGTTAAAAAGTTCCGGAAAGCATAAACAAAAGACACCTGATTAGTTTTATCAGGTGTCTTTTTTATAAAATCACAATTTGCCGTGTTAGCAATCCGATCGTTAAAACAGCTGAAAGGAAAGCAGAAATAGAAAGAAAAACCTTCACGGATAATCGAATATGCAAAAAGCGTTTTTTCAGCCTTTCCAGCAAACCAAACAGAACGAGCACTAAGATAAATACAAGAAGCACACTAGAAAAAGGTTTTCCGATATAGAGCCCGTTAAAAAAACTAATCGCGATGATGATGCAGCTAAATATGAATTGCGCAAGAAAATATCCGATGTGGTTCAAAATGAGCCGCTCCTTATAGATGTGCAAAAGAGCCGCGGGCAGGCGGCTCTTTTGTTTATTTTGTTAAGCTTTCCGTAATAAACTTCAGCTGGCCTTCTAATGAAATCGGATCAGAGAAATAGAAGCCAATCGGGTCAATCTTGTAGACACGGTCGTGTTTAACGGCGTCTAGGTTCTTCCAAATGGAGCTGTCAAATACGCCGCCATCGTCGCCGCCTGCTTGCCATGGACCCGCGAAAATATAATCTCCCGCGAAGTCAGGGAGCTTCTCTAATGAAATACTTGTATATCCGGGACCCTGATCAATGGCTTTTTCCTTTGTCAGCTTTGTAGCCTGCAAGCCGAGATCTTTGTAAATGATGCTTCCGCCTCTTCCGAAATCTTTACCGAATACGTAGATGTCTTTTCCATTCGTTTGCATAATGGAGACTGTTTTGTCACCGACAGCTTTTTTGATTTTTGTTTTAGCCGCCGCAACTTTTTTACCCCACTCAGTCAGCCATTTTTCTGCTTTATCTTCAGTTCCTGTCATTTTTGCGAATTCTTTCAGCTGCTCGATATTGTCAAGCTTATCGTATGTTACCGCGACAGTCGGCGCGATTTTTTGAAGCTTTTTAATATCAGCGCCTTGCGTTGTCCAGACGATAATCAAGTCAGGATTCAAATCAATGATTTTTTCAACGGAAGTACCGTCTCCGATGCTTGAAACGCCGTCGGTTTTTCCTTTGTAATAAGGGTTTTTAAATACATTCTCAGGTGCACCGACGACGTTGATGCCGAGTGTTTTGAAGTAGCCGTAGTAGCCGTCAGCCATGACAACCACCCGTTTTGGATGCTTAGGGATTTTCACATTTCCGTTTTCAGCCTTGTATGTAACGGTTTCTTCGTCTTTGGAATCAGAGGAAGAGCCTTTGCTTTCTGTGTTATTCCCGCAGGCTGCCAATGCTGCAATCAATAACACGGCAAAAAACGCGGCTCCGAGTTTCTTATATATATGGGTCATATCTCATACCTTCTTTCCGGAAAATGGGTGATAAAGAGAATCATTATCAATGTGATTATACCATTGCAAGAGCCAGTTGACACGGTAATTTTGCAATTATATGCTCATTTTTGTTCAAAACGCTCTATTACAACAGCGCAAAAAAATGATATACTTGATCAGTAATTGATAATCATTATCATTATTGGAAAGGAAGTACGGCTGTTGAGTCAAAGTAAAAATATACAGACGATATCAGAAGAAAACCAATGGACGTCAAGGTCATTTGGCGCGGTCATTGTCCTTATTGCAGGGATGTGTTTACTATGCCTTGGCGCGCTTTTATCTATATCTCTCGGTGCTGCGGATATTCATTTGCGCACGGTGTGGGACGCCATCTTTCATTTTGAGCCGACAGAGACGTCCCACCAAATCATACACGATCTTCGACTGCCGAGAACGGCTGCCGCCGCGCTTGTTGGCGCTTTGTTAGCAGTGTCGGGAGCGATCATGCAGGGGATGACGAGAAACCCTTTGGCAGAGCCTTCGATTATGGGAGTTACATCAGGCTCTGCGTTTGCCATTTCAATTGCATTTGCCTTTTTTCCCGGGCTTTCGACGATGGGGCTTGTGCTATGGTCCTTTGCAGGAGCGGGGCTGGGGGCATCAACAGTAATGGGGATTGGCATGTTTTCAAGGGGCGGACTTACGCCAGTAAAGTTTGCTCTGGCTGGATCAGCAGTTTCTTATTTCTTTACAGGCATTTCAACCGCCGTTGCAATCCGCTTTGATGTCGCTCAGGATATCAGTTTTTGGTATGCAGGCGGGGTAGCGGGTGTGAAATGGTCAGGTGTTCATCTCTTGCTTCTCGCAGGGGCGGTCGGTTTAACGCTTGCGTTTATCATCGCCCGGTCTGTGACAGTGTTGAGTCTCGGAGACGAGCTGGCGAAAGGGCTTGGCCAATATACATCAGCGGTGAAACTGGTTGGCATGCTTGTCGTTGTGATTTTGACGGGAGCTGCGGTTTCCATTGCCGGCACCATCGCATTTATCGGGCTGATCATTCCGCATATTACCCGGTTTTTGGTTGGTGTGGATTATCGGTGGATCATTCCTTGCTCGGCGGTGCTTGGCGCCGTTTTGCTAGTTTTTGCTGACATTGCGGCAAGACTCGTCAACGCGCCCTTTGAAACGCCTGTCGGCGCGCTGACCTCTCTTATCGGTGTTCCCTTTTTCTTTTATTTGGCACGTCGGGAAAGGAGAGGGCTGTAATGAAAACAAAAACGAAAAAACCGCTCGCTGTGATGGCTGTGACCTTTCTGCTCATCGTGCTGGTCTTTTTTATCAGTTTGAATTTGGGCGTCATCAAAATTGCACCGCTTAAAACGTTTCAAGTCTTTTTCGGCCAAGGAACGGCGCGTGATGAACTTGTCTTATTTGAGTTCAGGCTGCCCCGGATCATCCTTTCTTTGCTCGTTGGGGCAGGAATCGCTGTTGCCGGCGCCATTTTGCAAAGCGTTTCTCAAAATGATCTGGCTGAGCCCGGCATTCTCGGAATTAACGCCGGCGGCTCGCTTGCTGTTGTGCTTTTTATATACTTTTTTCAAGGGTCAGCTTCAGATCTCAGCTTTTTCGGAACATTTATGCTGCCGTTCAGTGCTTTGGCTGGCGCATTTCTCGCCGCGCTTCTCATTTATCTTCTGGCTTGGAAAAAAGGCGTGACACCGATTCGGCTGATTTTAGTAGGTATTGGCGTGAATGCTGGTTTTAACGCTCTGTTGCTGATTTTTCAGCTCAAGATGGACCCTCATGATTTTATGCAGGCCGCGGTTTGGATATCCGGCTCGATATGGGGGGCGAACTGGAATATGATTTGGGCGATCCTTCCTTGGATTGTGATCTTGCTTCCGTTTACTTTATATAAGGCACGTTATTTGAACATTTTGCAGCTCGGAGACCAATTAGCGACCGGGCTGGGCACTGCTGTTGAAAGAGAAAGACGGATTCTCCTTCTGGCGGCGGTCACTCTTGCCGCTTCATGCGTGGCAGCTGCAGGGGGCATCGCGTTTCTCGGATTGATTGCGCCCCACGTGGCAAGAAGGCTTACCGGTCCGCGTCACCAGACGCTGATACCGGTCTCCGCCTTCATCGGCGCATTTCTGTTTTTGCTCGCTGATACGCTGGCGAGAAATGTATTGGCACCTTCGGAAATTCCGGTCGGACTTGTCATTTCCGTGCTAGGCGCGCCTTACTTTATTTATTTATTGATGAAAGCGAATTAGAGGAGGGGGCCGAATATGAATTCATTATCAACGGAACAGCTTGGAATCGGTTATGGTGACACGGTGATTGTAGAAGGTTTAAATATCTCGATTCCTAAAGGGAAAATCACCACCTTAATTGGCCCGAATGGCTGCGGGAAATCAACAATATTAAAAACAATGTCCAGAATTATGCGTTCACATAAAGGTGCCGTCTATTTAAACGGCAAAGCCATTCATAAAATGTCTACAAAAGACATTGCGAAAGATATGGCGATTCTGCCGCAGACACCTGAAGCGCCAAGCGGTTTAACGGTGTATGAATTGGTGTCGTACGGCAGGTTTCCGCATCAATCAGGATTCGGCCGATTACATGATGAAGATCGTCGGATTATCAAATCGGCGCTTGAAGAAACAGGCATGGCTGAATACGCTGAACGGCCGATTGAGGCACTGTCAGGCGGACAGCGTCAGCGCGTGTGGATAGCCATGGCGCTTGCGCAAGGGACGGAACTGCTGCTGCTGGATGAACCTACAACGTACCTTGATCTCGCACACCAGCTTGAAATTCTGCAGCTGCTTGACAGGCTCAACAAAGAACAGGGGCGGACGATTTTAATGGTCATTCATGATCTGAACCACGCGGCCCGTTTTTCTCATTATATGATCGCGCTCAAAAACGGCACGGTTATCAAGGAGGGCGGCGCACTGGAGGTCATGACACCGGACATTTTGAAGCAGGTATTTCAGATTGATGCCGAAATCGTGACCGATCCCCGTACAAATAAACCTGTATGCTTGACCTATGACCTGATTAAAAATGAAAAAGCGCTTATTTCTGTGTAAGAAAAATCCCGGTTGAGAGCCGGGATTTTTTATTTTCGGCCGTGAAAATACAATTTTTCTATTTGATTCCTTCATTTCAATAAAAAGATTGCAAGTCTTTTTGAATTAATAGATAATATTGGTTATAATGTTTCGAAAATATTACATAGTTTACAGAAAGAGGAGATCGTTGTGTCCAAGAAGAAAAAATGGATTATTGGCGGTGCGATATGTGCCGGTGTGCTTGTATTAGCTGGGATCGGCGCCGGCGGTGTTTACTTTTTTACCCACATCAACCAAGTTGCCGTATCGTCGGAGCCCTATGCAGAATCGGTAGCGGTATACATGGGAGGAGAATCAGAATCAGGCCAAACGTTTTCTGGAAAGGTTGAACCTGAGAAGCAGCAGAAAGTATATATCGATTCTGAAAAAGGCAGCATTAAAAAAACATACGTCAAAGAAGGCGATCAGGTCAAAAAGGGCGATAAGCTTTTTGAGTATGAGGGCGAGGATCATTCTGACGAAGTTGAACAAGCCAATTTGCAAATCGAAATGACAAACCTGCAAATCAGCCGCTTGCAAAAATCAATAACGGAAACGGAAAAACAGCTGAAAACGGCTGGAAAAGAAGAGAAATCACAGCTTCAAGATGAGCTTGATCAGGCCAATTTCGATTTGAAAACAAGCCAGCTTGAGCTGAAGCAGCATCAAAAAGAGCTGGCTGCCCTGACGAAAAACAAAGGTTCCAATGTCATAACAAGCAAGCATGACGGGATCGTTCAAAGCGTCAATCAGGATATCGCCGCCGGAGCAACGGGCGACCAGGCAGCAGGACCGTATATCCAGATTGTTTCGACGGGCAAATACCTAGTCAAAAGCCAAATCAACGAGCTGTTAATGGACACAATCAAAAAAGGCAGCAAAGTCAGAGTCACGCTGAAAACAGGCGGTGAAGGCGAGTGGAAAGGAAAGGTCACTTCGATCGGCAAGCTTCCAGCGGGAACAGGCGAGGGTGAGGAATCAGAAAGTTTTGCTGAAGAAGAAATGAACCCTCAATCCTCTAACTATCCTTTCACCATTTTATTAGACAGCCATAAAGGTCTCGAAGTCGGCTATCATGTCAACATCGAAGTGATGAGTGATGAGGCTGATGCGGACACGATTAAGCTGCCTTCCGACATGGTCATTCAGGATGACGGAGAACCGTACGTGTGGAAAGCGGATGAGAAGCAGAAAGCGGTCAAGCAGCCTGTTGAAATCGGAGAGACTGATGAAAATGACATGGTGGAAATTAAGAGCGGCTTGACGCCGGAAGATTATGTGATCTATCCTGATCCCGCGGTCAAGGAAGGAAAGCAGGTTACAGTCAATGCTGACATTGAATAATATTTCGAAATCGTACAAGCTGGGAAAAGAAGAAGTTCCGATCTTAAAACATATTAATCTGACGGTTCAAGCTGGTGAGTTTCTGGCGATTATGGGGCCTTCCGGTTCGGGAAAGTCAACACTAATGAATATCATCGGCTGTTTGGACAGGCCAACCTCCGGAACCTATACGCTTGATCAGATAGATATATTGAAAGGGAAAGACGGTGCCTTAGCCGAAATCCGCAACGAGTCAATCGGGTTTGTGTTTCAAACCTTTCATCTGCTGCCGCGTCTCACCGCGCTGCAAAATGTCGAGCTGCCGATGATCTACAATAAAGTGAAGAAAAAAGAGAGAAGGCAGAGAGCCTATGAAGCGCTGGAAAAGGTCGGGCTGAAAAACAGGGTCTCCTACAAGCCTCCGAAGCTGTCCGGCGGGCAAAAGCAGCGGGTGGCGATAGCGAGAGCCCTTGTCAATCAGCCGAGGTTTATTTTAGCTGATGAACCGACCGGGGCGCTTGATACCAAATCAAGCGAACAAATTTTGTCGCTGTTTTCTGAATTGCATCAGGAAGGCAAGACCATTATTATGATTACCCATGACCCGGACGTTGCCAAAAAAGCTGACAGAACCGTTTTTATCAGAGATGGAGAATTGGTATTAGATGAGAGAGGGGATATCAGCCATGCTTGAACATATTCGAATCTCCTTTCAATCGATTTTCTCTCATAAACTTAGATCCATTCTGACAATGCTCGGTGTCATTATCGGCATAGCGGCAATCATCGCGATTGTATCGATGCTGAAGGGTCAAAGCGAACAATTAAAGCAGAGCATGATCGGTATGGGAAATAACGCGATCAATGTTGTCTACCAGCCGTCGGGCGGAGAAGAGGAGGGCGGCGGCTATCAGGTTTCGTATACGACTGCACCGCCTGTAGCTGACGAAACAGTAAAGGCGATTAAATCTGATCCTATGGTCAAAGGATTATCCTTATATTACTTGTCAGAAGGCGCGAGCGTCTTTCATTTGACAAACGTTTCGTACCCTCAGGTATACGGAATTGACGGTGATTACTTTGATATGTTCCCAATCCGTATAACCGAAGGGAGAAAGCTGGCGGAAAATGAATTGAACAGCACACACCAAGTGGCGATGATCAATGAAGCTGCCAGAGATGAACTGTTTCCAGACGGAGACGCTCTGCATAAAAACATTGAGATGAATGGTGTGCCGTTTAAGGTCGCCGGTGTTTTCACAGAAAAAAAACAGCAGGAAAGCATGTTTGAAGGCGACTATGCGAACCCGGTTTTGTACATTCCGAAAAAAGTGTGGCCGCTCATTGAAGGATTTGACGCGCCGACACAGATTGCTGTGCAGGCTGATTCTTCTGAGCATATCCAAGAAGCCGGCGTAATGGCTGCTGATCTTTTAAACCAAGGACTGTCAGATGCTGAGTTGGAAAAAGCAGAGTATAGTGTGATGGATCTTCAGGAGATCGCGCAGGAAGTGGAGTCCTTTAATCAGTCATTTGCATTGTTGCTTGGCGGAATCGCCAGTATTTCACTTTTGGTCGGCGGTATCGGCGTCATGAACATCATGCTCGTTTCCGTCACGGAGCGCACGAGGGAAATCGGGATTAAGAAAGCGCTCGGTGCTAAGCGGCGTGTGATTTTATTTCAATTTTTAACTGAGGCGGTCGTGCTGACAAGCATTGGCGGAATACTTGGTGTGCTGGCGGGCTTCGGCATCGCTAAGCTGCTGACGGTCGTTTTTCCAATGCCTTTTATCGTCTCCGTTCCGGCTGTTGTCGGGGCACTCATCTTTTCAATGGCAGTCGGCATTATCTTCGGCTTGCTTCCTTCCATCAAGGCATCTAAGCTTCAGCCTGTAGACGCGCTGCGCTATGAATAAAAAGAACGCATCCATTTGGAATGCGTTCTTTTTTTAGGTGGGAAGGGCCGAATTGCATTTGTCTAAAATCAGAAAAACGGCTGCGACAATCATTTCTTCTGTGGTGGACAGCCAGATGTCGCTGATCATTTCGTCTGTCGTATGAGCAGTCATCCACAAAAACAGCAGCTGTACGATGCCGGCTAGAAGAATGAATAAGTGTTTGTCTGTCTTGAAAAATGTAAAGCTATGTATCATCAGGCGTTCAAATGGTTCTAAGAATAGGCCGAGGACAAGAAATAACAGGGCAAAAAGCAGGACGTGAGCCGCTGAGCGGTAGCTCGTTCCTGCTATGGAAAACAATATATAGATGACGGCAAAATAGGTCAACACCACTGCCGCCGCGGCCAAAAAGTATTTTATAGAGAGCCGCAATAATCGATTTGAAGACATTTGATGTTTCACTGGTTCATCTCCTTATAAAGGCCTGCAGAGAACGAGCGCTCTCTGCAGGCCGGCAGTTTTTTATTTACTGCATTTCTTTTTCACAACCGGATGTTTTTCTTTTGAAAGGATATCGGTAAAGTCTTTGCCTAATTCAAGATGCTGTTGAACAAGTGTCTCAGGAAGCATGGCAAGCCATTGGTTTAAAGATATATCGGCATAATGGTCGTCTTTGAAGATCTCTAAAAAGACAAGCGGTTCATCTCCAGTGTTTTCAACATAATGCCCCATTGCAAACGGAACATATCCGACATCACCGGCTTGGTAGTCGAACGTTCTCGCATGGCCGTCAGATGCAAAAACGGTCATTCTTGCTTGGCCGGAGATGTAGTATTGCCACTCGTGCGTATTCGGATGCCAGTGCAGTTCTCTCATAGCGCCGGGTTCCACCGTAACGAGTGCGGATGCGATCGTTTTAGACACTTTGAAGTTTGCTGAATCTGCAATGTATACTTTTCCTCCCTCTGATTCAATTGGCTCTTGCTCAAGAAGACGATGGGTAAACGGATAAGGCGCTTCACCGTTCGGCCCTTCTACAATGTCATCTTTCAAATTTCCTGGGACAGGCTCTTCAAATATATATTTCTCTTCGCCTGGAAAATTGGAAATATCTTCTTTTGTTACGCCAAAGTTCGCAGCAATGACTTCCATAGGTGTATGGGCAAGCCAGTCTGTCAGCTGGAACGTGCTGTTTTCAGAGAATGATCCATCGTCAAACACGAGCAGGAACTCAGCTCCTTCATCCAGCGCTTGAATAGAGTGCGGCAGGCCTGACGGGAAGTACCAAAGATCTCCTTCGCCTACATCATCAATAAAGCTGCGCCCTTGTTCATCCACAATCGTGACTCTTGCACGTCCGTAAATCATATAAGCCCATTCTGCTTCCTTATGCCAATGCAGCTCGCGAATGGCGCCAGGTTTCAGCCGCATATTGACAGATGCGAGGTTTTCTGAAATCGGCAGCTCACGTACGGTGACTTCACGGGCATATCCGCCTTTTTCTAATCGGTTGTGAGTATCAGAGAACGAAAACTTCATATTGCTTACGGTACCATGATCAGTCTCCGGCGGAACGAGCATATCAGGATTTTGGCGGTCTTTTTCAATATTGCGCGGGATTTTTACTGTTGCTCCTTTGTCTCCTCTGATTGGCTGCGGAATGTCGTTTTGTTTTTTCATGAAATGTTTCCTCCCTTAATTTAAATGCGATAGCAGAAAGAGAAGGTGAAAGGCCTTTCGTTTTCCCTTCTGTCTTGTTAAGTGAAAAAAAACAGTGAAAAGTCAACTTCGATTGAAAATTAATTTTTTGCTTTCTGATCTTTTAGTTCTGTCATCAGTTCGATAAGCTGATCAAACTTTTTCTCAAATCGGGTCAGCAGGTACATTGCAATCAGCGCAGGGAATCCCAGATTGCCGATCTGTTTTACAACTTCCTCTATAAAAACCTGATCCATGGAAAATACCTCCCTTCTTTTTTTGAAGTCATGTATGTAAGTGAAGGAAATCCAAGAAAACGTAAACTCGCGGCTGGCGTATTTAAGACAAGCGCTAGTCAGAAAGTAGTAGTTTACTTTTTTTTGCTTTCCTTCATTTAATTTAGTAGGGAGGCGGTTTGATGGACTATCAAGGTCTTTTGCGATCAAAATGTAAGGAGATAATGAAGCATCCCATCGTGAAGCATTTTTTGAGTAATCCTCAGCATTACCGTTTGTTCAAAAACGTAATGGAAAGCCCGAACGAAAAAGATGCAAAATCATTGGACGAGCAATTTAAACAATTTTATAAGGAAATCCGCATCGTCAAGTATATGAATTCAATGATTCGCATCTTTTCTATTGATTTTGATAAGCGGGTTCGCAAAAACCAAAAACGGTATCCGCTGACGGTCGATCATCCGGAAACGGGAGATCGGCTTCCTTCCGAAACAGGAAGCGATGCGTTTGAAGCATTTTTAGATATGCAGGATGACTTGAGCCAGCATGTTCATGATTATCAGCTCTACCAAGCGATCCAGAAGCTGACTGACAAACAAAAAAGCGTGCTGACGAAAGTCTATCTTCACGGTGCCACGATGCAAGAGATTGCCGATTCATTAGGGGAGTCACGGCAAAACATCTCCAACATTCATAAAAAAGGGCTTGAGAATATCAGAAAACAGCTAGCGGCTCAAAAAAAGGGGGAAAGTAAGCTGTGAACGGCGAGTTTGAACAAAAGAACCAAAAAGACGATAAATTTGACATTGAACATCTGATTGAATGCTTTTCACCGATGATCAGAAAAAAACTCAGCAATACGTCCTATCAAGAAAGAGAAGATTTAGAGCAAGAGCTGAAGATCAAAATGTTTGAAAAGGCTGATATGCTTTTGTGTCAGGACGTTCCGGGGTTTTGGGAGTTTATTTTGTATATGGTAGACGAGAACTCATAACCATTTATCATCTGAAAATACGAGAAACGGGAACTGCCACGTTCCCGTTTTCTGCTTCTCCTACCCTGGCAAGACGCCTTCTATTCAAAAATGCACCAAAAATAAACGATATAATGATAAGATGAAAAAAACAGTGACAGAAAGGAACATAAAAGTGGAAAATGCGTCAATTTTAATCGTAGACGATGAGAAAGCGATTGTGGATATGATCAAACGCGTTCTCGAAAAAGAAGGTTATCGAAATTTACTGGATGCGGCAAGCGCAGAAGCAGCGATTCCGGTTGTGAAGGCCAATAAGGTAGATTTGATCGTGCTGGATGTCATGATGGGCGGGATGTCCGGTTTTGAAGCCTGCACGCTGATCAGAGAGTATTCAGAGGCTCCGATTTTTTTCCTGACGGCAAGATCATCCGACGCGGACAAATTGTCGGGCTTTGCGGTTGGGGCTGATGACTATATCACAAAACCATTTAATCCGCTGGAATTAGCGGCGCGAATCAGAGCCCACCTCAAGCGCACATACCAGTCGAAAGAAACAAGTTCAAATCAAACCTATACATATGATTATTTTACATTTTCTCCGCAAAATGCCGAGCTGATTGTAGGCGGAAGTGCCGTCGCTTGTTCAGCCCAGCTTTTGCAGCTTTTGCAGTATTTTTGTGAACACCCTAATGTGGTGCTTTCTAAGGATCAAATTTATGAAAAAGTGTGGGGCTATCCTTCCTATGGCGACAACAACACCGTCATGGTTCATATTCGCAAGCTCAGGGAAAAAATTGAGCGCGATCCGAGCAATCCGGAGTATATTGTAACGGTTCGCGGTCTAGGATACCGTTTTATCCCTAATCCTGAAGGCAAGCGGTCATGAGGTTAAGATGGAAATTTTTGTTTCACTTTTTCGGGCAGATGCTGATTGTGATCCTGCTGCTCACGGTTATGCTGGTTGCATCGTTTTTCTATTTAGATTCGCGCTTTAGCGATGCGGAATCCAATTCAGGGCTGACGAAGGCAACGACCGACACACTTGAGGCATATCTCGATGTAAACGAAGACGGGGCATGGGAAGTGGATAATTTTCTGAAGAAATCTGTCGATAAACAGGACGGATGGATGCAAATCATTGATTCCAAAGGGAAAACCGCTTATTCCTACAGTGTGCCTAAAGACGTGCCAAACACCCATACCAAAAAAGAGCTTCTATCTATTTATAAAACCAAAAAGCTTAATCAGTATAAGGTGAATTATTGGGCCATCAATATTGAAGACAAGTCGTACCTTTTGTTATCAGGCTGGAAATTAAAGAGCGAACAGCTGCTGGCTTCCATTGGAAAACGCGAACAAAAAATAGACGTTCCAGCACATTATAAGCCGAGTACCATCGACTATATTAAAAAGGAAAAAGGTGCCATTTATCTATTAGACAGCAATGGAAACATCCTTGACAGCGTCAACAGCACAAAAAGTGAAAGAAAAACGATGAACCAGCTGGAGCTGCTCAAATACAGCTCCAAACCTTGGAACTATAAGCGGGAAATTTCTGTTAAGATCCTTGATCAAGACAGATGGATGGTTGCTACGGTGCCGAACCCTGTCTACGTCACCGATCAGGAGTTTAACAAATCATTTCTGAAGGTTGTTCTAAAGGCGATGTTTTTGATCATGGGTGTTCTGTTCCTGTATATCATTTGGATGACAGTTTGGTATATGTTCCGATTCGGGCTGCCGATTTTTCACACGATTAAATGGCTGGTCAACCTATCAAAAGGGAAGCTTGAGGAACCGAAAAACCGGAGCGGCCTTCCTGTCAGCAAAAACAAAAAGGGGAAAATCAAACAGCCGTATCGCTTCTTCGGTGAGATTTTTGAATCCATGGATCAGCTGACTGAAACGCTGAGACGGGATAAGAGAAATAGAGAAAAAATCCAGGCGACAAGGGAAGAATGGATTGCCGGTTTGTCGCACGATTTAAAAACACCGCTCAGCAGCATTTACGGCTACAGCATGATGCTTGAGTCTAAGCAATATGACTGGTCGCCGGAGGAAGTGAAAGAAATGGGGCAGGTTGTCAGAGAAAAATCTGAATACATGTCCAAGCTGATTGAAGACTTAAATTTAACGTATCGGCTGAAAAATGATGCCCTTCCAATAGAGAGAAATCTGACAAGCTTGATCCCGTTTTTTAAAAACGTTATTGAGGATTTTAAGAAAAATCCGTTTTCTGAAGGGTATGATATCTCCTTTGTATCCAAAGAAGAGCATATTGAATTTGCGCTTGATGAAGGGTGGTTCAGGCGTATATTAGAAAACCTCCTTGGAAATGCGGTGAAGCACAACGACAAAGGAACAGAGATTCAGGTCATTCTGGAACAAACTAAAAATCATATTTCGTTGAAGGTTAAGGACAACGGGAAGGGAATGGATGAAGAAACGATCACCCATTTGTTTAACCGTTACTACAGGGGGACGAACACAAAAGATTCATCTGCCGGAACGGGCCTCGGACTCGCCATTGCCAAGGAACTTGTCCATCTGCATAACGGGACGATTCACGTGAACAGCAGAATGAACATTGGAACGGTCATTACCATCCTTTTTAAAAAGCAATAAACATGTGGTTTGACCGCCTCTTTGACGGGAATAACAATATATAGTCTTAAGCTAAAGAGGTGTAACACATGGATGCAGTATTGGAAGCAGACACTCGGGCAGTCATTGGTGAAGGCCCGTTATGTGATGAAGAAAACAGCCGTTTATATTGGGTTGATATCTTAGGGAGCGAGCTCCACATCTTCGACTCTGAAGAAAAAATCAACCGGTCGATCAAATTCAAGTCCTTTGTGACGGCGCTTGCGAAATATTCCAAGGATGAACTGATGATGACGATGAAGGACGGATTTTACCTGTATCATCTTCAGGATGACAGCTTGGAAAAGATCAAACAGCCGAAGGATATGGATGAGAGCCTGCGTTTTAATGACGCGAAATGTGATCCGTGCGGAAGGCTTTGGGCGGGGACGACGAGCATGGAAGGCGAACAAAAACGGGCCTCGCTATACCGTTTGGATCAAGACAGCAGTCTTGTCAAAATCAAAGATCAAGTCTCCACCTCGAACGGTTTGGATTGGGACCGCGAGCGGAATTTAATGTATTACATCGACACGCCGACTCAGGAAATTGTTCGCTACAGGTTTGATCCTGAAAGCGGAAATGTCTCGAATCCAGAACCTGTCTATCGTTTTGATCAATCAGAAGGATTGCCGGACGGCATGACAATCGACCAAAATGGCATGCTGTGGGTGGCGCTGTTTGGCGGCAGCCGCGTTGTTCACATTGACCCGTTTCAGAAGAAAGAAATCGGTTCAATCAGCGTTCCGGCTAAATATGTCACGTGCTGCGCGTTCGGCGGCAGAGACTTAAAAACCCTTTACATCACAACGGCAACGGAACAAATGACAGAAACAGAAAGATACGAGCAGCCTCACGCGGGAGGACTGTTTTCAGCAAAACTGGAAACAGGCGGATACCAGCCCGTTCCATTCGCTGGAGACGTATAAAAAAACGCATCCGAAACATGGATGCGTTTTTGGCATATTAGAGAGAACGGATAATGCCGCCTTCTACACGCTGTGCCGTACCGTTAATGGCGGATGCGGCGCCAGATGCGAGAAATACGATCGTGTTGGCGACTTCTTCTGCTGTCGCGTATCGCTGAATAAGAGAAGTCGGCTCATTGACTTTGAAATAGTCTTTGATGAATGTATCTGTATCCTGGCCGGCTGCCTGTGCGGCGCCCTCCATGTAGGATGCTACGCCCTCTGTCCAAGTAGGTCCCGGAAGCACTGAGTTGACCGTCACATTCGTGCCTTTGGTCATTTCAGCCATTCCTCTTGAAAGGCTGATCAGCGCCGTTTTTGTCATTGAGTACGGAATCATCGTTGGAAGCGGTTTGATGCCTGCTTCACTTGCGATATTTAAAATGCGGCCGCTGTTTTTGGCAAGCATTTTTGGAAGGAAGTGGCGGCTTGTCCGAACCGCGCTCATCACGTTCACTTCAAAATATTGATTCCACTCTTCATCTGTCACATCCGCAAAGTCTTTTACCTCGAAGAAACCAAGGTTGTTGACAAGGATATCGACATCACCGATTTCATTTACTTTTTCAATAAAAGCCGCTGCTTCATCTGTTTTTGACAAATCAGCAGCCACGCCATGCACCGTTCCGTATCCAGAAAGCTCTTCAACCGTGCGATTGACAGTCTCCTGTTTGCGTCCGTTGACAATGACTGCCGCACCCTCTTGCAGAAAGCTTTTTGCCGCGGCTTTCCCGATGCCGGAAGTCGAGCCGGTGATGATGACAAGTTTGTCTTTTAGCTGTAAATCCATAAGATCATTCCTTTTCATTGATGATGGTATAAAGTATACAAGAACACATTTAGTGTTTACGAGGATTTTGCTCCCATACACATAGCGGGGAAAAGTCATTCAGGACACATATACAAGCCTATCAGTCATATAGTATAATTACTCCGAAAAAAGGATACGAATGTCAAATAGGTGCCGGTCCGTGAACAACAGCCGGCTTAATAGGGAAACCGGTAAAAGCCGGTGCGGTCCCGCCACTGTAATTGGCCATAGCGCCAAGAGCCAGGATACCTGCCTGTTTGATCAGCACGAAGTCTGCGAGGACAGATGATGTGTAAACAATAGGCTTTTTTGTGTTGTTTACAGCATCTTTACCATCGTAGAGATGCTTTTTTTAGTTTACTTAGGAGGAAAGATGATGAAAAAACTAGCCGGAATATGGACTGCGCTTCTGCTGGCTGCCGTTATGATAGCAGGCTGCGGCAATACGGCAGATCAGAAGGATTCCAAGGCAAAACAAAAGACGGAAGCGTTTCCTGTCACCATTGATGATGCATCAAATCAAGATGTGACCATCAAAAAGGAGCCGGAAACGATTGTTTCATTAATGCCGAGCAACACAGAAATCACATACGCTCTCGGTCTTGGTGAAAAAGTGGTCGGTGTCACCACAAACGATACATATCCAAAGGAAGTCAAAAAGGTTGAGAAGGTCGGAGATATGAATGTGAACGTTGAGAAAGTCATTTCTCTAAAGCCGGATCTCGTTCTTGCCCACGAGTCTTCCATGTCAGCTTCAGCGGATGCCATCAAACAGCTGAAGGACGCGGGCATCACCGTGCTGACTGTCAATGATGCGCAATCATTTTCCGAGGTCTACAAATCAATTGAAATGATCGGAGAAGCTGCCGGGTCAGAGAAAAAAGCTGACCAGCTCGTGAAAAGCATGAAATCAGATTTGCAGGATATTCAAGAAAAAGCGAAAACCATATCAAAAGACGAGGAGAAAAGCGTATTTATCGAGGTTTCTCCTGCTCCCGACATTTACACAACCGGAAAAGACACGTTTATGAATGAAATGCTCAATGTCATCCATGCTAAAAACGCAGCAGCGAACCAAACAGGCTGGGTGCAGATGACAGACGAGGCGATTGTAAAACTCAATCCTGATGCTATCGTTACAACAGACGGAGTGAAAGCGAAAGCAGTGGAAAAACGCGCCGGCTGGAGCGAAATCAATGCTGTGAAACATCATCGCGTGTATGATGTGGATCCTGATCTCGTGACACGTTCCGGTCCCCGTCTGATCGAAGGGGTCGAAGAACTTGCGGAAAGCATTTATCCGGATACGTTTAAGGAATAATCGTTTTGCCGCATATGTCATCGGTTTTTCATTTTTAGCCGTAAGCATCATCTTGGGAATTTCTTGCGGCAGCCTGCAAATTCCTATTTCCGCTATCCTTCGTGTCTTCTGGCATGAAGGCTTCGGCGGCTCTATCGGCCCTGATGACCCGATGTACACAAATATTATGATGAATATCAGACTGCCGAGAGTTGTGCTGGCCGCCCTTGTGGGGGCGGCTCTTTCTATCGCGGGGGCTGCTTTTCAGGGGCTGTTGAAAAATCCGCTTGCTGATCCCTACACGCTCGGTGTTTCATCCGGTGCTTCAGTCGGAGCGGTTGTGACCCTGTTCTTCGGCCTGCAGCTTCCTGTCATCGGAGGGTTTACACTCCCGGTTGTGAGTGTGGCCGCGGCACTTGCCACGATTGCGGCGGTTCTTTCCTTCAGCCGCCTCGTTCATGCTTCGATGTCTGTCTCTACCCTCATTTTGACTGGAGTCATCATCAACTCATTTTTGGGTGCGTTTATTTCTCTTATCATTGCCCTGACAGGAGACAACCTGCTGCCGATTGTGCATTGGCTGCTAGGCAGCGTCTCGATGAGAGGCTGGGGCTATGTTGTTCTGTTCCTCCCGTTTTTTCTTTTGGGAACCATTTTACTGATCATTAACGGAAGAGAGCTGAACGTGATGACATATGGAGAAGACAAAGCAAAGCTTCTCGGGGTCAGCGTTCAGCGGAGAAAAATGCTGATTTTAATAGCGGGCTCTTTTTTGACGGGAAGCGCTGTGGCTGTGTCCGGCACGATCGGCTTTGTCGGTCTTGTCATTCCGCATATCACAAGGCTTTTGTGGGGCACGGACCATCGGCATTTACTGCCGCTGTCCGCTTTGCTCGGAGCAGGTTTTCTTGTTTTGGCCGATCTGCTTTCCAGAACGATTATCGAGCCGGTTGAACTGCCGATTGGGATCATTACGTCCCTGGCGGGGGCGCCTGTTTTCGCCCTTATTTTAATTCGGCAGCACCGCGGGGGGAGGAGCTTATGATAAAAGCAGAAGGGCTGTCGGGGGGCTATGGAGACACCGAGCTGATCGACAATGTCAGCTTAACAGTGGAGAAGGGTGAATTTCTCGGTATTCTCGGCCCTAATGGAAGCGGAAAAACTACGCTTTTGAACTTGCTGACAGGTACGCTGCGGGCTAAGGAGGGCAGCGTTTATCTGGCTGGCAAACCGCTGGCTGACTATAAACCGAAGGAACTGGCGCAAATGATGGCCGTCCTGCCGCAAAAAACGGATCAAGCCTTTACCTTTACCGTCAAAGAAACTGTAGCCTTCGGCAGATATCCATTTCAAACAGGGCTGTTCAGACAGCAGACTGACAAGGATGAAGCCATTGTACAGGAAGCAATGGAGCAAACAGGAGTGGCCGCTTTTGCGCAAAAATCGATCCGTGATCTAAGCGGAGGGGAACAGCAGCGGGTGTATTTGGCCCAAGCTTTGGCGCAGCAGCCGCGCATTTTATTTTTGGACGAGCCGACCAATTTTCTCGACCTGGCTTATCAAAAAGACCTGCTTGATCTCATCAAACGCCTGACAAGAGAAAATGGATTGGCGGCTGTCAGCGTTTTTCATGATCTGAACACCGCGAGCCTGTACTGTGATAAGCTCTTGTTTATGAAAAACGGTACAGCCGTACCTAAGCAAAAACCGGAATATGCTGTTACAGAACATCACATAAAGGCGGTGTACGATACAGATGTCACCGCCTTGGTTCATCACAACTCACCTAAGCCGATGATTGCGATTCAGCCTGAACAAAACAGCGTGAAGCATAAACCTATCCCATTTGAAGCTTTGCTCCAAGCGGGGTGCGATGACATTCTTCTGCAGACAGAAATTCCGCTTCGTACCCTGTCCTCCGCGCCTGTCGGTGCAGGGTTTTCATGGAGCAGGACACTGATCCATAAACTGCTGACGGTTCAGGCAGATCCTATCGAAGAGCTTACAGCCTGCCTAGCGGAAAACGGTTTTCATCTGCCGGAAACCTGTGCGATGGTTTCTTCGGAAAAGCTTGACCGTATTGTATATCGAACGTATGCGGATGGAGAATTATCTGTTTTCATTTGCGTCATGACGGGCTTTTCGATATGGATTTTGATCAACGGCTATGCGGCAGATCAATTCTTTGTCAAAGCTCTTATGGCTGCCGAAGCAGAACGGGTGAAAGTGTTAGGGGACAGACGGGCAGAGGGGGATATTCTCATCGCTGCGACACAAGCTCGTCAATCTGAAAACATAGATAAGCGGCTCGACCAATTGATACAGATCGGAACAGCTGAATGTGTAAAAGAAGCGGCAGAGCTGTTTGAATAAGTCTGCAAAGGAGACATATGTATGAAACTATATACAAAAACAGGCGATAAGGGACAAACGAGCCTAGTTGGAGGCAGAACGGACAAGGACAGCCTTCGCGTCGAAAGCTACGGCACGATTGACGAACTGAACAGCTTTGTTGGGCTTGCTTTGGCAGAGCTTTCCGGGCAGCCCGGCTTTGAAGATTTGACAGCCGAGCTGCTGAACATCCAGCATGAGCTGTTTGACTGCGGAGGCGATCTGGCGATAGTCACAGAAAGAAAAGACTATAAACTAACGGGAGAATCCGTTTCCTTCTTAGAAAAGCGCATTGATGCCTATACAGCAGAAGCGCCAGAGCTGAAGAAATTTATTCTTCCGGGCGGATCGAAGGGGGCTTCGCTTCTCCATGCGGCGCGCACCATTACAAGGCGGGCGGAACGCCGAGTGGTATCACTGATGAAATCAGAGCAGATTCATGAAACAGTGCTGCGTTATCTGAATCGGCTGTCCGATTATTTCTTTGCCGCCGCCCGTGTAGTGAATGTGAGAAGCGGCATTGCCGATGTAGAATATGAAAGAAGTGCTATTGTATTTCGGGACCGAAACAGCAGCGAATCATAAAAAGAAAAAACGAAAGCCGGCGCGTTTCCATACATGCCGGCTTTTTTGTTTTTCATTCTGTCAATTACCCATTTTACGACAAAAAATGAACCTTATGAATTATTGACTGAAAAATGGAAAAGTGAGATATTGAAACAAATAGATGTAAAAAATAGGCAGTAGGGGGCTCTGATAGATGGTGAATTTAATTGAAAGTGATAGCATCTGGAAGAGAAATTTTAATTATCTTTTTTTCTCAAGAATAGTCAAGATATCCGGCGATATGTTCGCATTTAATTCGATATTATGGTTTTTAATTTATGACGGCAAAGGCGCGATCGGCACTGCATTATTGATTGCTGTCACTTTTTTGCCGGAAGCTGTGCTGGCGCCTGTGACGGGCCCTTTGATGAAGCAGAACACGCTGAAATTTTGGATGTACTTTTCAGACCTGACTAGGGCAGTGGTTGTCTTGATTATTCCTCTTTGTCATTTTGCGGGCTTTTCTCCGCTGTGGTTTGTCATGTCGCTTATGATTGTGCATTCTGCTACAGGGGCTGCCTACAATCCCGCCTCCATAGCTTTAATTCCCCAAATTGTAAATGAACAGGGCATTCAAAAAGCAAACGCTGTGCTGCAGTCCTCGGCTCAAATTGTCCGGCTCGGAGCTGTCACGTTATGCGGCGCTTTTCTTACATTTATCAGCCCTTCTTATACGATGCTTATCGCACTTGTTCTCTATTTGGTTTCTGGCTTTCTCGTCCTTTTCATTAAATATACTGCGGTTGAATCTCAATCAGAGTCTGCTGCCGTTACGCAGAGAGGCACATATATGGGCAGGCTGAAACGCGGGTTTACACTCGTCAGAAAACATCAGATTTTATATCCGCTCGCCATTTACTGTATCTTTATGAATTTCGCGGCTGCCCCTTGGGAAGCGCTCTCAGCCGTTTACGTTGCGGAAGATTTAAACGGTCAGCCGATCGTTTACTCGCTTTTAAAGGCCACTACTGCCGCAGGCGCGTTTTTATTGGGATTTGTGCTGGCGAAAGTCAAAGTAAACAGGTACGGTCTGCTATTCGTAACTGCCGGCATTATTGAAGGATTTGCTTTCTTTATTACCGGGATGAATACCTTTTTGCCGCTCGTCTTTCTCGCTGCGTTTACCTTTGGCGCCGCAGTCAGTGCTGTAAATGTTCCTGAGTACACGATTATCCAGACATCTGTGGATAGTGAGGATCAGCCGCAGGTCTACGCCGTTATACATATGATCTCAAATATTTCCATCCCTGCCGGAGCTGTCATTTGCGGGTATGCTGCTAACGCTTTTGGGTCAGGAACTGTAATCGCTGTCGGAGGGGTTGTCGAAATTATCGCGGGTATCGGCATTTTGCTTTTTACAAAGCTGGCCAAAGCAGAACAGGCCGACCTGATCAAAGAAAGAGAAGCAAGTGTTCATCTATAAGGGTTTTGAAACGCCATGCCTCGTGCATGGCGTTTTTTTGTGTCCATAGGTCTGGCACGAGATACGACTCCGGTCTTATATAAAAATCAATCTCTGATTCGTTTTGCGCAAATGCTAATTTGTTTAAGATGAAGACAAGGAAAACGAAAGGAGGATCTGCATGAAGATAAACAAGAGAACAATAGGCGGATTCTTATTAATTGTATTTGGGATCTCCGTCTTTTTTGGAGGAGGAAGCTTCGGCTTTATCATCCCGCTCGCCATCGGGAGCATAATGACATACGCAGGAATCAAAAGATTTGCTGCAGGAAAAACCATCACAGGAATTATCTTGGGCGGTATCGGAGCGATCATGCTCATATGTTCACTTCCGTTTGTCGTCGGAATTGCGCTGGCGGCCGCTATGGTGTATTACGGCTGGAAGCTCATGAAAAACGGATCAGCTGATAACGGTGTGTCATCTTTTGATCCGGAACCGGCTTCGGCTGCCTACCAATCTCATTTTGATGACGAATGGGAAGAATTTTTGAAGAAAAAATAATATCAGCATATGAGGAGGAATCAGGTATGGTATTAAAAAGAATCAGAGACATGTTTGTTGCGTCAGTTCATGAAGGTCTTGATAAAATGGAGAATCCAAAGGTGATGCTCAATCAATATGTCCGTGATATGGAAAGTGACATCGCAAAAGCAAAACAAACAATTGTAAAACAGCACACGATTACCTATCAATTTAAGAAAAAATATGAAGAAGCAGCTGAGGTGGCTGGAAAACGCAAAAATCAGGCACAGCTCGCATTTGACGCAGGTGAAGAAGAACTGGCGAAAAAGGCACTGACTGAAATGAAATATTTAGAAGGGAAGGCGGCTGAGCATAAAGTGTCCTATGAACAAGCCAACAGTCAGCTGGCGGATCTGAAAGAACAGCTGGCTGCACTTGAAACAAAGCTGCAGGACGTAAAGGATAAAAAACAAGCGCTGATTGCCCGGGCCAATGCCGCGAAAGCAAAAGAGCATATGAATACGACGTTTGACAAGATTGACAGCGAAAGCGCGTATCGTGAATTTTTACGCATTGAAAATCGTATTGAGGAAATGGAAATCCGCGCGAATTATTCAAAGTCAGCAGAAGCCGGCACAGAACTCACACGCAAAGAATTCGCTGATGATGTGGAAGCGGAGATTGAGAACATGCGGGCGCTCTCGCTGCAAAAACAAGACCAGACACCACAAGCAGCAAATGAATAAGCGGGACGGGGAAGGGTTTGCGGACAAGTCCTTCCCTTCCGCATGTACAATTCACAAGCTTTTCTTTTATAATAGAATGAATGAGAAGGATGAAATCGAATGAAAAAAGTGCTGGGCAAACTGTTGATCATGGCTGGTATTCTTATATTTTTCGGCGTCGTGGTAAAAGACGTGTTTGCTGCGGGCTTGGGGTTCGTAAGCGGCACTGAAGCCGATTCAGCCAGCGCATCGCCGGGGGATATCGACAGCGTGGTCATTGAGTCGGATCACAAGAATGTCCGGATCATAGAGGAAGAACGAAATGACATATCGGCAGGTATCTCAGGAAAATCGGGAAAGTTATTTGTCACTGAAAGCAAAAGGAAACTGGAGCTGACCGCAAAGGAAAAAGAATTTCAACTTTTGAATGGGTTTAACCGTTCTTTCCTTGTCGTCCGGATTCCATATGATTATAAAGGTGATCTGACGGTGCGGACCTCAAGCGGGGACATATCTGTGGACGGGAATCAGCATCTTGCGCTTATTGAGCTGAACGCAGCATCTGCGAGCGGAGATATGAGAGTGACGGATGTCCGCCTTCAAGACATGAAAGTAAAGGGATCGTCCGGCGATGTCACCATTTCCAATACGGTCTCCAAAACAGCCGGCATTGATTTAGCTTCAGGAGACGCGAATCTGGCTGATGTATCAGGCTCTCTTGATGTGAAGCTGACTTCAGGAAACTTAGATGCCGCACTGAAAAAGGTATCAGGTCCTGTATCTGTCACGCTGACAAGCGGTGATGCTGATCTGAGCCTTCCCGAAAACGGCAGCTTTACAGTCAAGGCTAAATCAGCGAGCGGGAGCGTCAGTTCGCCGTATTCATTTGCTGATACAGCACATAAAGATCATCATCACATTACAGGCTCGCAAGGAAGCGGCCGGCATCCAATTGATATCAAAACGGACAGCGGGGATCTAGTGATACGGTAGCACCAGGCAGAAGAAAGGAGGCGGACACCAGGAATGACAAAAAAACAGCTTCTCGGATTGATCATTGCTTTATTCGGCATCAGTATGTTTTTACAAATTATCGGAATAGGCGATCTGCTGTTTTGGCCGCTCTTTTTTCTGATTGCCGGCTATTTTTTGAAAAAATATTCCCGTGATTGGCTCGGCTCCGTCATGTACATCTTTGCCGCGTTTTTATTTTTGAAAAACCTCTTCAGCATCACCTTTAATTTATTCGGTTATGCGTTTGCCGCATTTCTGATTTACGCCGGGTACAGGCTTGTCAAAGGAAAGCCGATATTCGAACCGAATGAGAAACGGGTCGATCTCAATAAAAAAGAACGGCATGAGCCGGCAAAAGATGATAAACATCCCGACATGCGCAGCTTTTTTATCGGAGAGCTGCAAATGATGAAGCAGCCGTTTGACCTGAATGATCTCAATATCTCTGGTTTTATCGGTGATATTAAAATCGACTTGTCTAAAGCGATGATTCCCGAGGGAGAAAGTACAATTGTCATTAGCGGAGTCATTGGAAACGTTGATATTTATGTGCCATCAGACCTTGATGTGGCTGTCAGCTCGGCCGTTTTTATCGGTGATATCAATCTGATCGGCTCGAAGAAAAGCGGATTAAGCACGAAGGTTTATGCCGCGTCATCCGATTTCAGCGAGTCAAAGCGCCGGATCAAAGTGTCCGTTTCCTTATTTATCGGTGATGTGGATGTGAAGTACGTATGAGAAAAAAACTGCTTGCCAGTCTCCAGTGGCGTGCCATCCGTATGACTACGGGTATCAGTCTGCTCCTTTTTGCCTGCATGATCTCCTTTATGATGGTTTATTATCGGCTCGATCCGCTTGTTTTACTGTCGTCAAGCTGGTTTGGAATTCCGTTTATCCTGATATTGCTGCTGATCAGTGTGACGGTTGGCTTTGCCTCAGGGTATATGTACGGCAACCGGATGAAGACAAGGGTTGATACCTTGGTCGAATCGATTTTAACCTTTGAAAACGGCAATTTCGCTTATCGAATACCGCCGCTTGGAGATGATGAAATCGGCCTGGCCGCCGATCAGCTGAATGAAATGGCGAAGCGCGTGGAGCTTCAAGTCGCTTCCTTGCAGAAACTTTCCAATGAACGTGCGGAATGGCAGGCGCAAATGAAGAAGTCAGTCATCTCAGAAGAACGCCAGCGATTGGCAAGAGATCTTCATGACGCAGTCAGCCAGCAGCTTTTTGCCATATCGATGATGACATCGGCTGTGTTGGAACACGTCAAAGATGCTGACGGTAAAACAGTCAAGCGGATCAAAATGGTCGAGCATATGGCGGGGGAAGCCCAAAATGAAATGAGGGCCCTGCTGCTCCATTTAAGGCCTGTTACCTTAGAAGGGAAAGGGCTGAAGGAGGGGCTTACGGAGCTTTTGGACGAGTTCCGGAAGAAACAGACGCTTGAAATTGAGTGGGATATTCAGGACACCCCGATATCCAAGGGTGTTGAAGACCATTTGTTCAGAATCGTGCAGGAGGCTCTTTCAAATGTATTTAGGCATTCAAAAGCCTCAAAAGTATCCGTGATTCTCGGCTTAAAGAATAATCAGCTCCGGCTCAAGGTCATTGATAATGGACAAGGCTTTAAAATGAATCAGGTGAAAGCATCCTCATACGGCTTAAACTCTATGAAAGAACGTGCAAGTGAAATCGGCGGGGTCGCCGAAGTGATCTCAGTCGAAGGAAAAGGCACACAAATCGAAGTGAAGGTTCCGATTTTCCCGGAAGAAAAAGGAGAGAACGAACGTGATTCGAGTATTATTGATTGATGATCATGAAATGGTGAGAATGGGGCTCGCGGCTTTTTTGGAGGCGCAGCCCGATATTGAAGTCATCGGCGAAGCGGCTGATGGCAGCGAAGGCGTGCGGCTTGCTGCTGAACTGTCGCCAGATGTCATTTTAATGGATCTTGTCATGGAGGGCATGGATGGCATTGAAGCCACAAAGCGAATTTGCCGGGAGCTCCCAGATCCGAAAATTATTGTGCTCACGAGCTTCATTGATGATGACAAAGTGTACCCGGTCATTGAAGCGGGCGCGCTCAGCTATCTATTGAAAACCTCAAAAGCGGCGGAAATCGCCGATGCCATCCGCGCCGCAAACAAGGGAGAGCCGATGCTGGAATCAAAAGTGGCGGGGAAAGTATTATCCCGGCTGCGCCACTCAGGTGAACACGCGCTCCCGCATGAATCACTGACAAAACGGGAGCTTGAAATTCTCTGCCTGGTCGCAGAAGGAAAAACAAACAAAGAAATTGGCGAGGAACTGTTTATCACTATTAAAACAGTCAAAACCCATATCACCAATATGTTATCAAAACTCGATGTCAGTGACAGGACGCAAGCGGCCGTTTACGCGCATCGTCATCACCTCGTAAAATAGGTCATCTGTTATTTGGTCGCTCCTTTTGTCCCGAAGTCTCTGATCACCACATTGACCTTGTACTCGATTTCAGCCTTTGCAAAATAGTCATCCCATTTGGTTGAAATCTTTTTCCACTTGTGCGGATAATGGATTCTGACTTCGTTTCCTAAGTCGGTAGGATCGGCTTTTATATCCTTTTGTAGTGTGTTTACAAATCCCGTGACTGTTTTGTGTAACCTTTTAGCGAGGGTGTTTTCAATTTCTTTAATATATGAATCCTTAAATGAATCTTCTTTCGGGTTCCAATCCTCAGACAGCCGGCCTTCGATGTTGCGGGTGACAGTGAATTTGAACGTTCCATCTTTGTACGCTGTCTTGATCTTTCGATTGCTTGAATAGACCTCATAAGAAAAGAAGTAGCCGTCATGCTTCAAGTCGATGACACCGCCTTTGACTGTACCGGTAAATAAGTTCATGTTTTGCACCTGGCCCGGTGTTAAGTCCGCGTGCCATAGTCGATCTTTGATGATGGATGCCCCGGTAATCGCAAGTTTGCCGTTTTCTTTGCCGACATGAGGAATTGCAAAAGTATCGTCAGAGGTCAAGTGTGCTGAGACCTCTCCTAATGTAACGGGATCCATCATTCTGATCGTCACACTGTTATTCTCTGTCAGCTCATAAATAACATTGGATGCTGGATTTCCCTCATCAGTCATCTTCAGCAGATCTTTCGTTTTGCCGTCAGCGACAAACATATACGAGCTCCTTCTTGTACCATTGTCTCTTACAAATTGATTAATGAGCGCGTCCATTCCTGTATGACCGTCAAGTAACTCTTTTGACAGCATAATAACACGCAAATGCTGAGAAAAAGTAGGGGAGTTTTTCAATGCGGAAGTCCTCAGTATTTGATGAACGGTTTCCCCCTTTGTTGATACGAGTTTAGTCGGATCTGAGGATGAGCCTTCTTTCGTGCTGATTTTTTTAGGAACAAGAATTTGCTGTGTCAGCTCCAAATTCTTATCTTTCGGTTTGTCCAGACCTTCACCGACGATAAGGCTTAATTCCTCAATGTTCCTGCTGTCCCAGCAGCCGGTAAGCAGAAGGGTGCACACGAAAGCAATTAGAACGCTTTTTATCATTTTTCTGTTAGCCTCCTTTTGAGCGCAACGATCAAAAACAGTATAAAGGGCAGTAAAAACAGAAAGACGAAAGTGTATCCGAGGTAATCGCTATACATCATGACCTGATTGGTGTCGCGCGGCCACAGGGAAAAATAATAGGTAACCGCACCGACAAGAATCAATCCTTTTTTGATAGATAAGCCAAACGTCTTTTTTAACCCGCTTGCAGCGAAATAACCGTAAATGACGAAGGTTGCGAAAAATTGAATGATCCAAACGATCAGTAAAAACGATTCAAACCGTTCGATGAATATGCCTTTTAGCTCAAAGGACTGAAAGAGAGAAATGGTGGGCCAGATTAACGTTTTAACCTCAGGCACAGTCAAAGCTCCGACAACAATGATGTACGTAATGATATATAAAGTAATCGGAATGAGTAATCCAATCGTCGCGTATCTGAATGTATATTTCCTTTTCTTCATATGCTCAGGAAGAAAAAGCATAATTTCCACCCCTAAAAAGGAGATGGAAACGATAGTAAGTGAATTGGCAATCGGAGCGAAGCCTTCGCCTAGTACCGGGCGTAAATTATTGATATCAAAAATTTTAAAACTGATACCGAATACAATCAGCAAAATAATGATCGTAACCATTAAATAAAACGGAAACAGCCGTGATACATCACTCAGGCCGCCGATCATTAAATAAATCCCGCAGCAGATAAACGTAATAATAATAATTTGAATCGGCGTTCTCTCTAACAGGAAAAATTTAACGATTTCGGCCATTGCCCGGGCTTCAAAGCTGGCCACACCAATAAAATAACAGCAAATCAAAAGGCCGATGATGCTGCCAATCCATTTCCCAAGCCCTTCCCGCAAATACTCAAACAGAGAAGGGTATTGATGTTTTTTTTGAATGAGCGTATTTAAATAAATAAAAAAGATAAAAAAGGCACCTTCTAATATCAGCACGATCCAGCCGTCAGGAGTATTCGCCTTAGTGGTCAGCGCTCGCGGCAATGTTAAAAGACCGGCCCCGAGCATCGTATTCGCTATAATTGAAATTCCTTGGAAAGTATTAAGTTTCAGTGGAGTCTGTTTTTGGCTCATTTGGATTATTCGCCTCTTTTGGTTTGTTTTTAATTGGGAGACGGATAATGGAATCATCCGTATTTTTCAAACTGAAGAATCCGTTTGGAGAAAAATACGGAGATCCAAAGCTCGTTTGTCTCGTTAGGTGCGTATAAATCACAAGCATAAATAAAATAATCCCGTACAGCCCGAGCATAGCGGCGGAAAACATCGAAATAAAACGCAGCACCCGGAAAGAAAGCCCCATTCCGTATTGGGGAACGGTAAATGATGAAAGGGCAATGACGCTGACAACGATGACCATAATCGAACTGACGAGATTCGCCTCTACAGCCGCCTGTCCGATGACAACGCCCCCGACAAGACCGATCGTTTGGCCAAGCGGATTCGGGAGGCGCAGCCCGGCTTCTCTCAGAAGCTCGATCGTCACTTCCATCAGCAGGGCTTCGAATATCGGCGGAAACGGCACGTTCTCCCTGTTTGCCGAAATCGTGACAGCAAGCGCTGTCGGGAGCAGCCCTTGGTGGAAGGACACGAGTGCGATATAAATCGATGACAAAAACAAGGTGATGAAGATAGAAGCGAAACGCAGCAATCGGATAAGAGATGCTGAGATCCAACGCTCATAGTAGTCATCCGGAGATTGCATCAGTACACCGAGAGAAACTGGGACCAGCAGCACAAATGGTGAACTGTCGACCAAAATGGCCACCCGGCCGTTATATAGGGCAGACGATACCTTGTCAGGTCTTTCCGTATTTTGAATCTGCGGAAACGGCGAATATTTATTATCTTCTATGATCTCCTCAAGCGTTCCGCTGTCCTGGATATCCTCCAGCTGGACATTTTTAAGCCGCGCTTTTACTTCTTTGATGACGGACTTTTTTGCTCTGCCTTCAATGTACATAATGGCCGCAGGCTTCAGCTCGTTTTTGCCGATCATGATTTTTTTAGTGGTTAATTTCGGATGAGAGGTTCTTTGTCTGATCAGAGCGAGATTTGTATTGAGATCTTCCACAAACGCAACTTTTGGTCCGCGAACCACTTTTTCAGTTGTCGGCTCTGCCAGGCTTCTTGTTTTTTTCTTTCCTGTAGATAGAATATAGACATGATCCAATCCGTTAATAAATACAGCACAATTGCCGCTAAGAATAGACTTGACCGTTTTTTCCGCGGTTTTAACCGGTCTTGCGTCAAGCTGGTCAAGACGTTTTTTGACCTGATCAAGCGTGAGGGTCTCTTCATCTTTGATTAAGGTTTGCATCGATTCTGAAACCTGCTGCTGATCATTCAGTTCACTAAAATAGAGATAGTAAAAAACAAGCCCGTTGGAGAGCATTTTTTTGTTTTTTACGAGATCATCGTTTTCTTTTAATTTAGGAAGCACCAATGCTAAATTATCGTGTATATATTCCTTAAACTCTGTTTGTTCCAACGAGGTCACCTCTTGTCCAAAACCTTAGTAGAGGTTATCTTTTCCTGTTAAATAAATGATATACTGTGTTACAGTATTTCATGGAAGAAGTTTTTTTATGAAAGCGGAGGATACGAAGTGGCGCAGGTAAGACTTGCAGGAAAACAAGAAGAAATCGAACAGCTCATCAAATCTTTTGAAAAGCATTATGATGTCTCTTATACATCAAAGGAGTACGGCAGGACGAATCCGAAGTACAAATATTCAAAGGATTCCCGCGTATATCTCGAATTAAAATTAAAATCAGCCAAGATCGAAAAATAAAAAGGATTTTTTGTGTCACTGGCGAATTATGATCTATTGAAGCAACCGTTATGGAGGGATACATAAATGGAATACAGAATTGAACGAGACACCATGGGAGAAGTAAAAGTTCCAGCTGATAAATTTTGGGGCGCCCAAACACAGCGAAGCAAGGAGAACTTCAAGATCGGTTTTGAAAAAATGCCGATGCGTGTTGTGAAGGCGTTTGCAATATTAAAACGAAGCACAGCGCTCGCGAATAAACGCCTCGGCAATCTGGATGCGGAAAAAGCGGAAGCGATTGCAGCGGTTTGTGATGATGTGCTCAAAGGCAAATATGATGACAACTTCCCGCTTGTCGTATGGCAGACAGGAAGCGGCACACAAAGCAATATGAACATGAATGAAGTGGTAGCCAACCGCGCGACTGCTCTATTAAAAGAAAAGAATTCAGATCAAACGATTCATCCAAATGATGATGTGAACCGCAGCCAAAGCTCCAACGACACATTCCCGACAGCGATGCATGTTGCCGCTGTTTTGGCTGTTTACGAGCAGCTTGTGCCTGCGCTTGACCAGCTTCGCAATACATTGGATGAAAAAGCGAAAGCATACAACGATATTGTCAAAATCGGGCGCACGCACCTTCAGGATGCTACGCCTCTGACGCTCGGACAGGAAATCAGCGGATGGGTTTACATGCTGGATCGTTCGAAGGAAATGATGTTGGAAGCGACAGAAAAAATGCGTGCGCTGGCAATCGGGGGAACGGCTGTCGGAACGGGAATCAACGCTCACCCAGAGTTTGGAGAGCTTGTCTCAGAAGAGATCACAAAACTGACCGGCCAAACGTTCACCAGCTCGCCGAATAAATTCCACGCGCTGACAAGCCATGACGAAATCACTTATGCACATGGCGCATTAAAAGCGCTTGCGGCTGACTTAATGAAAATCGCGAACGATGTCAGATGGCTTGCGAGCGGACCTCGCTGCGGCATCGGGGAGATTGTCATCCCTGAAAATGAACCGGGCAGCTCCATTATGCCTGGTAAAGTCAACCCGACACAAAGTGAAGCATTGACAATGATCGCAGCGCAAATCATGGGGAACGATGCGACAATCGGCTTTGCGGCGAGTCAGGGGAACTTTGAACTGAACGTGTTTAAGCCTGTGATTATTTACAACTTCCTGCAGTCTGTGCAGCTGCTGAGTGACGGCATGAATTCCTTCCATGATAAATGTGCTGTCGGTATTGAGCCTGACAAAGAAACCATTCAGGAAAACCTGTCAAATTCATTAATGCTCGTTACGGCGCTGAATCCGCATATCGGATATGAAAACGCGGCGAAAATCGCCAAACTCGCCCATAAAGAGGGATTGACGCTGAAAGAAGCGGCTTTGAAGCTTGAATTGCTGACAGAGGAGCAATTTAACGAAATGGTTAAGCCGGAAGATATGGTAAAACCAAAGGCGTAATAGAAAGAAAAAAACGGCTGCTGTTTAAGCAGCCGTTCTTCTAAATATACTGCTGTTTTAATAGATATTTAAGCTGCTCCGCATCTTTGGCGAGGGTTTCAGACTCCGTCAGATTATGGATCATCCCTTTTATGATCGCCAGCTTCGGTGTTTTTTTCTTCATTTCTGCTTCAAGTATGTCCAAGCTCTCCGATAATTCAAGAGAGGAGTTTGTGTTTAAGCTGTTAATTTTGTCACGAAGGCTTTTCACAATCGATTCAGTCAGCGGGTCAGGCCGTCCGTGCGTAAGAGGCCCAAATAAAGAGCTTGCCTCTTCCAATGTGACGAAAGGCTTATCGTTTCGTTCAGACATGCCTTGTACCATATCATCAATTCTATTCATCATGATATCAGCTAATTGGTCAGGCTTCACAGTGTGGCCGAGCAGGATCATGCATTCCAGATAAATTTGGCTGATGCCCTCTATTAAGAAACAAAGCTCTGCAGTATACGGTTCCGCCTTTTTTCCGTAAATGTTCAGCAGGCTGTCGATATGAAATTGAAGTGAGGACTGGCGGACTTTTTTTGCGCATTGCTCCACTTCTGCTGTGTAAGGCAGAGAACCCTCCTTCATCTGCATGCCGATAAAATCCTTGTGTTCAAGGATGTTTTCATAGAGCACGGTCAGCTGTTTGCGGTAAGCTGTTCTGGGGCTGTCACCCTTCGTTTGTATATTTAAAATTCGGGTAAACGTTTTATCGTAATAGTAATTCAGCATAGACAGAAGAAGCGCTTCTTTCGAAGGAAAATAAATATAAAAAGCGCCTTTAGATATTTTGCATGCTTTTGCGATTTCCTGAACTGATGTTGAGTTGTATCCTTTTTGGGCAAATAGTTTTAAGGCTGTTTCAATAATCAGCTTTTCTTTTTCCTTCAATGGTTCCACCCTTTCGGAGCCCGGAGGCTTGCATAGGATATGACCATATAGTCACATCTTCTGTTATAAAATTAACCTTATTGTAACTTGTTTTTTTATCATGTATTATTTATATTATAAATTGAGATGACCAAACGGTCAAAGCTCAAGCGAAAGGGTGAATCTTAAATGAGAGAATTGGACGAAATGATCAGCCGCTTGCGAAACAGAGGAATTAAAGTGGAAAAAGTCAAATATCCAAAGCAAACTTTGTCAGAGAAAAAATGGGTTCATCAATGCAAACAGCCGCTCAAAACAAATTACAGAGATTTTAACGGCTATTCTTTCACATGAAAAAATAGACTGCAAAAAACATTTACAGTCTATTTAGGCACTGCTATTCGGTATGTTACACCCGTTTTGTCATTTTCAATTGAGATAGACGCCTGATGAAGAGTTAAAATTCGTTTTACGATGCTGAGACCAATGCCGAATTCGCCTTTCTTCCCCTTATTAAAAGGCTCATAGAGGCTGGAGAGCATCTCATCTTCAATATGCGGACCGTCATTTTTAATGGTGATCACGATATTCCGATCATCTTGTTTCATGCTGATTTCTATTTTTGCCGCAGCATAACGGATTTGATTTTCCAGAATATTCTCGAGAAGTTTATTCCATTGCTCCGGATCGCCCGGCATCAGAATGTCTTCCGTTACATTAATTTCCCACGATAATTCTTTTCGCGCCCACTTGAGTCTTTCAATGACTTCTTCTGTCACTTCCACGATACTGAACATATCGTATTGCACTTTTTGCTTCGCTAAATAATCCAGCTTCGTTAAATATAATAAATCCTTTATTTTTTTCTCCAGCTTAAGGGCTTCGCCTTCAATGACATCTACTGTATTTTCAAGGTCTCCTTTAGGAAAAATCCCATCTTTAATCGATTGCGTATAGCCTCTGATGACCATAACCGGCGTCTTTAAATCGTGAGAGATATTTTGCAATAGGGTTCTTTCTGTTTCGTCCTTTTGCACAAGCTTTTGGCGCATCTCTTCAATGGTATGGCCCAATTTGCCGATCTCATCTTTCCGATCCACTTTCACTGGGTCATCCCAATCCTGTTCGGAAATCCGTTTGACGTGCTTTTCAAATGACACGAGAGGCCTTGATAAATACTTCGCAAGCCAAATGGCCGGAATCCAGCTTAATAAAATGACAACAGCTATAATAAACAGAAGCTGTTTGAATAGGGTATAGGCCAAATCGTCCCGATAAGAATCAAGCGCGTAAGAGAGCATCATAGCTGATTGTCCATTGACGGAAAGCCCCTTTTTGATGACAAAAAATACTTTCTCTCCATTGACGTCTGCGCTGTACCGTTTCTTTTCGTCCTTCTGTTTATCGGCCAGCTTGTACACCTTATGGATAAACGAAGACGATAGAATGCTTAAATCCTTGTCTGAAGAAGATTTTTCATTTTCAGGCAAAAGCACGTGCTGTACGGAGCGGACGGTTGTCGGCGCCGTGGCTTCCTCGCTGTAATAGCGCCTTTCAATTGAACCAGGAAGGCGGTACTCCGTCAGAACATGCTGCTCATTTTCAATCGTCGTATACGTTTCATTGGTGAAGAAATCGCGCAGCGTGTTTGAAAATAAAACAAGCAGCAAAATGGATATCGCTAACAGGATGCCGGATATGACAACCCATATTTGAAACGAGAGCGGCTTGTTTTTCATGATGTCATCATCCTGTAGCCGAACCCGTAAATCGTCTCCACCTTCAATTCAGGCATCTTTTTGCGCAGTCTCCGGACGAGGTCATCAACGACCCGGTCTGTTCCAAAGTAGTCATATCCCCATACTTTAATGAGAATATCCTCACGAGAGTATGGGTGTCCTTTATGATGGATAAATAACAGCAGCAGATCAAATTCCTTCGCCGTCAAATTGATGATATTTCCGTTTTCATCATAAACCTCACGGGCGTCTTCTGAGACCCGATACGAGGAGACGGCGATTTCATGTTTTTGTACAGGCGGAGCGTCCTTATAAACGAGCTCCAGCAGCTTTTGTACACGTATAATCAGCTCCCGCGGCAGGAATGGCTTTGAAATATAGTCGTTGCTGCCAAGCTCTAAGCCAAGCACTCTGTCAATATCTGCATCTCGGGCGGAAATGAAAATGACCGGCACGTCAGGGTCTTTCGCTTTGATTTCTTTTATTAATGTATAGCCGTCGGTATCCGGCAGCATGATATCGAGAATCCACAGATGGGGAGACGGCGTCATTTTCTTTCTGGCGTCTTCACCTTTCGTAAAAGATGTAATGTTCCAGCCCTCATTCTCTAAATACTTCGTCAGCAGTTCATTGAGATTATCCTCATCTTCAACTAGATAAATGGTGTATGACAAGGCTCTTCACATCCTTTCAACGTCATTATAAACTAGTTTTAACATAAGGCAGGCGATTTTCATAATTTCACATATTCTTTTCATTTTTATCCCACAATGTTTGTTTATGATATGTATAAGGGAAGAAAGGAAGAAAAAGAGCGAGGAAGATGCAGGATGATCAAACATATTCTATTTTGGTGCTTTGCTTTTCTCCTCATCATTGGGACAATTGAACTTGTACATGCGATGAATATGTAACGATAAATGAAAAACCGTTAAAGGAGTGTAAGAACATGGATTATCGACGTGATGACCAAAACGATCAACATCAAACAGAATCTTCACATACAGAACATCAGGATACAGAAAACCGGCAGCAGATTAACCATCCTGAACAGGAATTGCTTGACGCGCCTGCTTCGTATGAAGCGGGACGGCAAGAAACGGCTTCCGCTTTAGAAATGGAAAAGACAGAAACGGCTGTGAAAAAAGAAAAGAAACGAAGAGCCGCATGGCTGAGCCCGATTTTAGGCGGGATTATCGGCGGGGGCCTGATGCTCGGGATCGCGCCTTATCTGCCGTCGGATCAAGATCAGACGACCGAGACCGCTTCCGCCAATAAACAGGTGCAGTCAGATAATTTTACAACGACACCAATCACGAACGCTTCAAACGTCGCGGATATGGTAGAGGATTTAGAGCCGACGATTGTCGGAATCTCAAATATCCAAACCTCGCAAAATAACACTTTCGGCACGGGAGGCGGTTCCAGCTCAGAAAGTGAAAGCGGAACCGGGTCAGGCGTTATTTTCAAAAAAGAAAGCAATAAAGCGTATATCATTACAAATAACCATGTCGTTGAAGGCGCGAATAAGCTGACTGTCACGTTATACAACGGAGAAACAGAGACTGCCAAGCTTGTCGGCAGCGACGCCATTACGGATTTGGCTGTTCTGGAAATCAGCGGCAAAAACATCAAAAAAGTGGCGAGCTTCGGTGACTCTTCACAGCTGCGTACGGGAGAAAAAGTAATCGCCATCGGAAATCCGCTCGGACAGCAGTTTTCCGGTACGGTGACACAAGGCATCATCAGCGGATTGAACCGGACGATTGATGTGGATACCACACAAGGCACGGTGGAAATGAACGTGCTGCAAACTGACGCAGCGATCAATCCGGGGAACAGCGGAGGCCCATTAATCAATGCAAGCGGACAGGTCATTGGCATCAACAGTTTGAAGGTGAGCGAAAGCGGCGTAGAGTCACTTGGATTTGCGATCCCGAGCAATGATGTCGAGCCGATTGTTGACAGTCTGCTGGAAAATGGAAAGGTAGATCGTCCGTTTTTAGGCGTGCAAATGATTGACATGTCACAAGTACCGGAAACGTATCAGGAAAATACGCTCGGCCTGTTTGGAGATCAATTGGGCAAAGGTGTTTATGTAAAAGAAGTTCAGGCGAATTCACCAGCGGCAAAAGCAGGTATTAAATCTGAGGATGTCATTGTCAAACTAAACGGTAAAGACGTGGAAAGCAGCGCGGATATCCGTCAGATCCTTTATAAAGACTTGAAAGTCGGAGATAAAACGACAATTCAAGTGCTGCGAAACGGAAAAACGAAAACCTTGAACGTGACACTGACCAAGCAGACAGAAAGCAGCTCAAGCTAGGAATAATCAAAAAGCTGAACCCGAAAAGGGTTCAGCTTTTTTTATCCTAAGTAAGCGGAAAGCATCCACACTTGTTTTTCAACTTCATCAATTAATCCGACAAATAAGTCCGCTGTGGCATTGTCTTGATTCTCTTCAGCCAGGCCGATCACGAATTTAGATTCGCTGCTGATTTGTTTGTAGTCTTTTACCAAGGCTTGTACCATGTCTGACGCTGATGTTTCGTTCCCGCCGTCTGTAATAGACGCATGCTCAGTGTACTCTTTCAATGTGGCAACAGGCTGGCCGCCGATCGCCAGCAGGCGTTCAGCAATGGTATCGAGTGTTTCCGCCGCATGGTCATACAGTTCTTCAAATTTTTCATGTAATGTAAAGAAATGCGGCCCTTTCACATACCAATGGAAACGGTGGAGCTTAGAGTATAAAAGAAACCAGTTTGATAATTGTGTGTTCATTGAATTCTCAACTAATGTTTGATTTGTTTTTGCGTTTTCAGTTTTCATAAGATAACGTCCTCCTTGTGATCTGTTAATTTAATTATAACACGTATTAATTAAAAATCAATACTAAATTATAATGATTATAATTTAGATGAACTGAATAGTTTTTTCTTTAGGATAGACTCCCATGCAGACCAAGGAAAAAGCGATCGGAATAACAAGGTGAGCTTGATGCCTTTTCCGATCGGGTATCGCAATTTCTCTAGATGCTGTTTTGTCGCCAATTGATATATGAGGTCGGCAACCTCTTGAGGATCTCCGCTTTCATCTGCGTTTTTTTCAACGTAGGAAAGGATCTTTTTGTAGTATTGATGATAGGCTGAATCGTCAGCAGGCACCGACATATAATGTGATAATGAGGTTGACCAGATCGATGTCTTGTATGAGCCAGGCTCGACCAATGCGGTTTGGATACCGAACGGAAGCAGCTCCGCACGCAGGCTCTCAGAAAAACCCTCCAATGCATGCTTGGAAGAGGCATAAGGCGACATCGCGGGGAATCCGGTCAGACCGCTGATGCTGCTCATATTTATAATCTTTGCTCCGCTATGCTTTCTTATGTAAGGCAGAACGGTTTTTGTCACATGAATTACTCCGAAGACATTCGTTTCAAATTGTTGTCTGAAATGTTCCATCGGGACATCCTCGACAAATCCCCCGTAAGCCGTTCCTGCGTTGTTGACGAGAAGATCAATGGGAGCGTAAGAGCTAACGGCTTTTCCAAATGAGGCGATGGATTGCTCATCGGTGACATCGAGAGTGGTAATATGAATAGAATCAGCCACATTGTGTGCTGCGGCCAATACCCGAAGTTCTTCTGCTTTCTCAGGCTGTCTTGTTGTGGCAATCACGAAAAATGACTTGGCGAGCTTCACGGCTGTCAGCTGGCCAAAGCCTTTTGACGCTCCTGTTACGATTGCGATTTTTTTATTCATCATATACCTCCTATGTAACTGCTACAGCTATTGTACAATCATGAACGGAAAATGACGCTTATAAAAGAATTTTTATACAATAATTCAGAATTATTCTATAATAAAACGAAAGAAGGAAAGGGGTTTTATGTTATGGCGCTGCAAGGGGTAGACCAAAGATGGGATCTTGATTCATTTTTTAAGGGCGGGAGTCAGTCAGAAGAATTCAAGGGATATATCGAAAAACTGTCACAAAGCCTGCGTGCATTTCAAGACATGACTGATGCGTTTCAGGTGCCCGAATCGACTGAAGAGGCTGAAGGGCTGACGGCAATACTTGATGTATTCGAACAAATATCCGTCAAGCTTCAGCAGGCCGGCGCTTTTGTCGCTTGTCTTCAGGCTCAAAATATCAGTGATCACAAGGCTAATGAGTATAAATCGCTGATGCATCAGCTTTCTGCAGATTTTCAGTCCTCTCTCGTCACATTAGATCATAAGCTTGTGGACATTGAACAAGACGTGTGGAATGAATTGTTAACAAAACCGGGATTATGCGATGTATCGTACATATTAAATGAAAGAAGACAGAGGGTTGCCGAAAAGCTCGGCCCCGGTAAAGAAAAACTGATTGGAAACCTTGCGGTGGACGGATATCACGCTTGGAGTGACTTATACAATATGGTTGTCGGGAAAATGACGATCCCGTATGAGGAAAATGGCGGGAACAAGCCATTGTCTGTCGGTCAGGCTGAAAATATGCTGGCTCATCAAGACCGTGCTGTCAGAAAAACAGTATATGAACATTTGCATCAAGCGTGGAAAAGCAAGCAGGATATTTTTAGCAGCACGCTGAATCATTTGGCGGGATTCCGGCTTGAAACCTATCATGCGCGCGGCTGGGAGGATGTCCTGAAGGAGCCGCTGCAAATCAACAGGATGAAAAAAGAAACACTGGATACGATGTGGCAGGTCATCACCGAAAACAAGCAGCCGTTCGTTCAGTTTCTGAACCGGAAAGCGTCCATGCTCGGTCTTGAAAAGCTCAGCTGGTACGATGTTGAGGCCCCAATTGGGTCTGATGGAAAGGTCTACTCATATGATGAAGCCGCAAATGTTATCGTCAGCCAGTTTTCAACGTTTGGCAAAAAGCTTTCCGCTTTCACTGAGAAAGCGTTTCGGGACCGTTGGATTGAAGCGGAAGACAGGAGCGGAAAAAGGGTCGGCGGCTTTTGCACGAGTTTCCCGGACAGTGGAGAATCACGGATTTTCATGACGTTTTCGGGAAGCGCCTCAAATGTCTCAACGCTTGCACATGAGCTCGGACACGCGTTCCATCAGGAAGCGATGCTTAATGTCAGACCGTTAAACCGGTCCTATGCCATGAACGTCGCGGAAACGGCTTCAACGTTTGCGGAGATGATCGTGGCAGACGCGACTGTTCAGCAGGCGGAGACGAAGGAAGAAAAGCTTGTCCTTCTCGAGGATAAAGTGCAAAGAAGCGTTGCTTTCTTCATGAATATCCATGCCAGATTCCTATTCGAAACGAGGTTTCACGAAGAACGAAAGCGGGGAGCAGTACCGGCAGACCGTCTGAATGAGCTGATGGAGGAGGCGCAAAAAGAGGCATACTGCAATGCGTTAGGAGAGTATCATCCGCTCTTTTGGGCGTCGAAGCTCCACTTTCATATCACGAGGGTGCCGTTTTACAATTTCCCTTATACGTTCGGTTATCTGTTTTCTCTCGGCATTTACGCACTGGCGCTTGAAGAAAAAAACGCGTTCGAAGAGAAGTATATCGCGCTATTGCGAGATACGGCTTCTATGACCGTGGAGGATTTGGCGATGAAGCATTTGGGCGCTGACATTACGAAGCGCGATTTTTGGGAGAATGCCATCAAGCTGGCTGTGCGGGACGCGGAAATCTTTTTGCAAATGACTGAATCTTAAAGAAAAGCCGTGGCGTCATACGCCTCGGCTTTTTCAATTCTTCTCTGAATGAGGATTTCATTCTCGGGACATACCTAAAACAAATGGGATCCTACAGGGGGGGAAACAAATGCATTTGATCAGAGCAGCCGGGGCTGTTTGCCTCGCAGTGGTTCTGATTGCGGGCTGCCGTCTCAATGAAGACCAGCAGCAGGCAAAAGGAGAAAATACAGCCGTCACCCAACTGAAGTCTGTTCCTTACAGCGATTTCTCGCTTCGGGTGAGTTACGGGGATGGAGAGCATGATCGTTATGAAGGTGTATATTCAAAAAATGGAACTCGTGAAATAGCGGAAATACAGGATAAGCTCTCTGGCGTAAACCAGGAGGGGGAAGAAGCATTGGATGAGATGAAAATGATCCTGAGCGAGCTTTCCGTGACAGATCATATGGCTGAATCAGAAGTGATACACAGTGTGCTGGCAGCTTTTAATTTGGACAGCCATTATGACCATATCGACTTAAAACTAAAGCTGAAGAATGGCTCAATAAGAGAAATTAAGAAATAATCCTGTGATAAAAAACCCATAACCCCCAATTATGTCCAAAAAACTAATTGAAAATGATTTTCAAAGTCATTGTTTTCTGCTACAATGAGGGATATATGACCATATCAAATGGCTGAATATCGAATCACTTGCATTGATGACAATTGACTTAACACGCATGTATATAGAAAACGTGCAATACATAGTGCTGCTAAAAAGCCAGCAAAAAGGAGCGGTTATGGGTATGAGTGCAATTTCTACAGAAACGCTGAGCTTAGGATACGGGGATGCCGTTATTATTGATGAGTTGAATTTAACCATTCCAAAAGGTGAAATTACCGTATTTATTGGCAGTAATGGCTGCGGAAAATCGACACTTTTACGTTCATTAGCGCGTCTGATGAAGCCGAGAGGCGGTTCAGTGCTGCTGGAAGGAAGAGCGATTGCCAAGCTTCCAACGAAGGAAGTCGCAAAAGAGCTCGCAATCCTGCCGCAGGGTCCTTCGGCTCCAGAGGGGCTGACGGTGCACCAGCTGGTGAAGCAAGGAAGATATCCTTATCAAAACTGGCTGAAACAGTGGTCAAAAGAGGATGAGGCAGCAGTTGAGAGAGCGCTTAAAGCAACAAAACTTGAGGACATGGCTGACCGCGCCGTCGATTCTTTGTCAGGAGGACAGCGCCAGCGGGCTTGGATCGCGATGACGCTTGCGCAGGAAACGGATATTATCCTTCTGGATGAGCCGACGACGTATTTGGACATGACGCACCAAATTGAAATTCTTGATTTGCTGTTTGAGCTGAATGAAAAGGAAGAGCGGACGATTGTTATGGTTCTCCATGACTTAAACTTGGCGTGCCGCTATGCGCATCATCTTGTGGCTATAAAAGATAAACAAATTTATGCTGAAGGCCGTCCGGAAGAAGTCATCACTTGTGATCTTGTGCAAAATGTGTTTTCTATGAACTGTCAGGTCACACAGGACCCGCTGTTCGGAACGCCTCTTTGCATCCCTCATGGCAGGGGCAGATGCATTGTCCGGGAAGCGGCTTTTACATCACATGGATAAATAAACGCCAGCGAAGGAGCTTTCACTTGAGAAAGCTCCTTGCTGTTTTTTCGAAAGGAAGATGGAAAATGGAACAAAAACTTAAGGAACAGCTCGATGGATTGCTGGAGAAGTATACTGAGCTTCTGCTTGGTGAATCAAACAATGAGCTAAAAGAAGAAGTGAAGCAATGGATTTTGTACACGCATATAGCCAAAAGCATGCCGCCGCTTGCTAAGCATTGGAATGCGACATATCCTGACGCGAAGCAGGGCATTAAAGATGTCATTCAGCATATTAAGGAATTGAATGAAACACATCGAAACAAATAATAATTAAAAAAGCAGCCTGCCAATCACAGCAGACTGCTTTTTTGTGATGCTGCCGTTTGATCTGGTGCGAAGGAATCCATAAAAGTCCGCAGCGCGCTGCTGATAAACGAATCTTTTCGGACAATAAATTCTGTTTTCATCTGTCTGAGAGCTTTAGGCAGCGGGTACACGCGAATCGACCCTTCAGCCTCGTGTTTTTGCACAACCGTTCTCGGCAGCAACGAGATGCCAAGACCTGCTGTAACCCCGCCGATAATCGCTTCAAGCGTACCAAATTCCATAATAACCGGCTGTGTGACGCCGGCAGCGCGCAGCCATTTTTCGAGTGTTTCCCGATACGAACAGCCTGTGCTGTAAACGAGAATCGGCTTTGTGATGGCTTCCTCTGCATCGGATACGGAAGCTGCCGAAACAACCACTGGTTCTTCCTCAAATGCAGGATAGGACACGAGCTCGGGATGATTGCATTCACATCCGATAAAGGCGCCATCCAATTCATACCGGAGAACTTTATCAATGAGAAATTGTGTATGACCTGTTGTTAAAGACAGCTGGACGTTTGGATGTTCTTCATAATAAGAAGCCAGAAGCTTCGGAAGCCTTACCGCGGCGGTTGTCTGAGTGGAGCCGATCATAAGCGGCCCGCTTGGTTCGAGAGAGGATGAGAGCGCTTTAGACGCCTCATCCAGCAGGCCGATAATTTTATTGGCGTAGTCCAGCAACAGCTTTCCGCTTGCAGAAAGTGTCATGCCCCGGTTATGGCGCAAAAACAGCATGGTGCCCAGCTCAGCTTCCAATTGCTGAATTCTGGCTGTGACATTCGATTGCACATAGCCAAGCTGCAGGGCTGCTTTCGTAATGGAGCCTTCACGGGCTACCATTTGAAACACACGTAAATCTCCGCTTTCCATTTTGAATTCCTCCGTTCGTTTGTTGATATCAATCTGAGTGATAGCAAGTATCTTTAACAATCATTATACGTAACACCAAACCTGAATTACAATGGAATTAGCAAGATAATTTCATAAACAGCAAGGAGTGGCGGCAATGAATGTCATGAACAAAATAGCTCTCGTAACAGGGGGCGCAACAGGAATCGGAAGAGCAGCCAGCATGGAATTGGCAAAACGCGGTGCGGTTGTTGCGGTGAATTATTCACGTTCGCAATCCGAAGCGAAGGAAACAGTGGAAATGATTCAAAAAGATGGCGGGCAAGCCTTCGCCATACGAGCAGATGTATCAAAAAACACCGAAGTGCAGGACATGGTTCACTCGATCGTAAAAACGCACGGCACGATTGATGTTTTAGTCAATAACGCCAGCATTACACGGCATATTCCAATGGATGATCTTGAAGCGGCGACAGAAGATGTCTGGGATGAGCTGTACGCTGTCAACGTGAAAGGGATGTTTTTCTGCGCGCGGGCAGTGGTTCCGTTCATGAAAAAAAGCAAGGCTGGGGCGATCGTAAATGTCGGCAGCATCGCAGGGTTAACCGGGGCGGGTTCATCTATGCCTTATGCAGTGTCAAAATCGGCGGTGCACGGTTTAACGAAATCATTGGCTCACGCCTTAGCGCCCGAAATCAGAGTGAGCGGTGTAGCACCGGGAGCTGTCGCAACGAGATGGTGGGCTGGCCGGGAAGAAAAAATGAAAAACATGATCGGCGCTTTGCCGCTGCAGCGTATTGCTGAACCGGATGATGTCGCCAAATTGATCTGTTCGCTTGTTGAACAGGAATCACTTACAGGCCAAATCATCACAATTGACAGCGGACAGACGCTGTAAAGAGAGGAGATGCGGGGGATGCCATTTGTACAGATTCATTTACGGGCGGGAAGAAGTGAAGCGTGGCTTCAAAAACTAAGCAGGACGATCCATCAATCGATGATCGAAGAAATCAATGTGCCGGAAGATGACTATTTTCAAGTCATCAGGCAATATGAAAACAGCGAATTTTTTTATGATCCGTCTTATCTGCGGGTCGAGCGTACTGATGAATTGATATACATTCATTTTACGTTGAAAGATTCAAGAACAACTGAACAGAAAAAAGCGCTTTACCACTCAATCGCAAGCCGGATTCAATCCGGGCTTGGTGTAAGAAAAGAAGATGTGTTTATCATACTGGCCGGAAATCAGGATGAGGATTGGTCCTTCGGAAATGGAAGGGCTCAGATGATCGAATAAAAAACCCCGCGGGTTGGACCCGCGGGGCGCTCTATTAATGTGAAGGTGATTCAACGGCTTGTGCCGCTTTCTCTTTTACTTGTTCATCCGTTTTCTTATTCGATAGCTTGATAGGTTTTAAGAACAAGGTAAATACGGCTCCGACTGCGATAAAGATTAGGCCTGTATAAAACACGCTGTGGAGCGAATCCATCAACGATGTTTTTAAAATCGGCATAATATGGGATGAGAAAGCCGCAGGGATTTGTTTCAATGCGTCTGGACTGAACAGTGATTGCAGCAGCCCTTGCGGATTTGTATCAATCATACTCTTTAGCTGGTTGGCAAATGAGCTTGCCTGTGTCGGAAGTGAGTCTAAATATGGCACCAGTTTATCTGTTAATAAGTTTCCTGATCTCGCATTCATTACAGTTCCAAGCATGGTAATGCCGAATGTTCCTCCGATAGAACGGAAGAATTGGCTGGATGATGTGACAACCCCAAGCTCTTCTTTTGAAAAGCTTTCCTGTAAAGCCAGTGTCAGAATCGGCATAACCAGACCCATTCCCAGACCAATAATCGCCATATACGATGTAGCGACAAGCTTGCTCGTATCAAGACCCAAAGTCGTTAACAGCAGGAATCCTCCGGCCATAATCAGCATGCCTGTAATGATTTGCGGTTTAATGCCGATTTTGTAAACCAGCTGGCCGCCGATAATACTTGTAATAATCATTGAGATCATCATCGGTGTCATAATCGTGCCTGATTCAGACGCGCTTACACCGACAATTCCCTGCATAAAGAAAGGAACAAATGTAATTGCACCAAACATGCCGATACTCATAAAGAAACCGATCAAGTTTAAAAATGTAAACGTTCTGTTTTTAAATAGATACATTGGCAGGATCGGCTCTTTTGCTTTTGATTCTACGATAATAAAGCTGACAATGCCGATCAGCGCGAGTGCGAGCAAGCCAAGAATCTGCCATGAACCCCACGCGTAATCTTTTCCGCCAAAACTTAAGGCGAGAAGGAGGCTGACAATCCCGACTATCATCGTGAAAATCCCAGCGATATCGAAGTTGATCGGACCAGTCTGCTGGCGGCCCTGCAATCCTCTGGCAATAAAAATAACCGCAATAATTCCGACTGGAAGGTTAATATAGAAAACCCATTTCCAGTTTAGCGAGTCTACAATCCAACCGCCGATTTGCGGCCCAATCACTGAAGCCAGCCCGTAAATCGCGCCAAAGACCCCTTGGAATTTAGCACGCTGTTTTCCAGTGAACAAGTCACCGATGACAATCATCGCCATCGGCATCATAATGCCTCCGCCGATTCCCTGCAGTCCGCGGAAAATAATCAATTCTGTCATATTGTTGGCCATTCCGCACAAAGCGGAAGCTGCCATAAAAATAATCAAACCTGATACATAGACAATACGCCGTCCCAACAAATCGGCCAGTTTACCGGCAATCGGAACGACAGTTGTTGATGTTAACAAATATGCAGTTGTCAGCCAGGTCATCATGCTCAAACCGCCCAGATCACCGACAATTTTCGGCATGGCCGTTCCGACAATGGTACCGTCAAGAGCTGAAAAAAACATGGCAATAATTAAGCCTGTGATTAATAACGTCCGTTTTGATTGTTTGCCTTCATTACTCATTTCATCCGTTTCCTCTTTTCATGTTTTGCTTTTCAATCCGTTTCCGCTGCTGCCTGTGCGAGCTTTTCTGTAATACGCGCCGCCTGAAGCATTTCCTCCTCCGTCAAGAAGGAAAGGTATCGCGCCATAATGGCTTTTCTGCCTGCCAAAACCTCCTCGAACTTTCCGTCTCCTTCATCAGTCAGACTGATGTCAATCACTCGCCTGTCTTTTGTGTTGTGTGTTCTGGTGATGAGATTTTTTTGTTCAAGGCGATCTGCCATTAACGTCACAGCGCTTGGCTTGACCTCCATCCGCTCGGCGATTTCAGAAATTTTGAGGCTGCCGTGTTTTTTTAAGCTGGCCAACACAAACAGCTGCGCTGGGGTAATTCCTTGTTTCTCCATGCTTTCCAGCATTTCAGGCTGTATCTTTTGAAAGAGCGCCTGAAGTGATAATTGAATATCGGACATTAACTGATCCGCACTCTTCATGTTCATTTCCCCTCTATTACATAAACTGTATTTATATTTAAGATAGTAAAATAGTTAATGTGTATTAAATATAAATAAGTATTAATAAAAAGTCAACCAATTTCACATAAAAAAAGGATAGATGCCCTGAAGCACATCGTATCCTTTTTGCTCATGTATTTTATTGCTGATAAGGAGACTGCTGCTGAATGGTCTGCTGGAATTTTTGATAGGACTGCTGCAGCTTTTGGGCATCCTCCGCTTCGACAGAATACCATCCATATTGGAACATGAGGTCATACAGTTTTCTTTGCGTTTTTTGTGACTCATCAAAAATGGTTTGAATATCCTGATAGAGAGACTCATGGCTGAATTCGTTCAAGGCTGTACAATACGCAGTTGTCATATATTTTTCTGTTGTCAGCAGTTCGTTGACGAAATCTCTATCATTCATCTCCGAAGTTGTCGGTACAGGTGTCTCCGGGTTGCTGATTTTCTGATTTTGCTGATTCATTCTGGCGCCTCCTTATTGGATGTAGCCGGACTGCTGCTGGCCTGGCTGCAGGTGCTTTAATATTCTTTGATAGTGGTGATGATGCATGTGTCCGACGCGGTCGAGTTCTTGTTTTAACGATTGATCCTGGCACTTCTGCGCCATGAAATGCGCTTTTTTCATCGCGAGCAAATTCCAGTTCAGCATGTCATTCAGATACAAATGATCTTTTGTCGAAATAACGGAAGGCGGCATTTGTGATTGCTGCTGATTGTCCATTGTGATCCTCCTTTGGTTTTCTGTTCAATATATAGTTTCCTTTAGTCCGGGAGTTATATGCAGGTGTTTTGAAAATGGCGGCAGGAGGGAGTCGGATGTTGAGACATATATTTTTATTCTTATCTCAAAATAAAGCACTTACCAAGTTCGCGAAAGCATACGGGCCGCGGCTTGGGGCACGAAGGTTTGTCGCGGGGGATACAATTGAATCGGCGGTTAAGGCTGTCAAAAGGCTAAATAGATCCGGTTTGTGCGCAACAATTGATTATTTAGGCGAGTATGCAGCTTCAGAAAAAGAAGCGAAGCAAGTCGCAGAGGAATGCAAGAAAGCCATTCAAGCCATTGCCCAGCATCAATTGGACTCAGAGCTTTCACTCAAGCTGACTTCAATCGGGCTTGATCTTTCAGAAGAACTTGCCCTTTCTCATTTGCGTGCCATTCTATCCGCTGCGAGGCAATATGGTGTTGCTGTGACGATTGATATGGAAGACTATTCTCATTATGAACAGACACTCGCTATCTACAGGCAATGCAAACAGGAATTTGAAATGCTCGGCACGGTGATTCAGGCCTATTTGTACCGGGCGGCAGAAGATATCAGAAATATGCATGACTTAAAGCCGAATCTCAGACTTGTGAAAGGCGCTTATAAAGAATCTGCGGCTGTGGCATTCCCTGACAAAAAAGGAACAGACCTTCATTTTCAGAGTTTAATAAAACTGCAGCTGTTAAGCGGGAACTACACGGCTGTCGCCACACATGATGATGACATCATTGCGTTTACAAAACAGTTCGTGGGTGAACATCAGATCCCAGCGTCACAATTTGAGTTTCAAATGCTATATGGCATCAGACCGGAGCGGCAGAAGGAACTGGCTAAGGAAGGGTACAGAATGCGAGTGTATGTCCCATATGGAACGGACTGGTTCAGCTACTTTATGAGAAGAATTGGCGAACGGCCTGCCAATGCAGTGTTTGTGCTGAAAGGAATTTTGAAAAAATGAAAGCAGCCGCGGGAAGCAGCTGCGTCATGATTGTTCCATGTTATGTTTTTTATATTGCTGATTTTGACTTGTCCGTTTTCCGCCGCCGTAATGCTGAGTCGGACCGGCATCACCCTTCACGCTCGCCGCGCTGACTGCCGCTGAAGACGGATCTTTTTTCTCTCGCACCATTCCCTTCACCTCCGGGTTTAAGTTGCCCGTCTTTTATAAGCTTCATGCAAAAAAATAACAAATTAGCTATTGAAGTCGAAGCGGAAATCTTTTAAGATGAAAGAAGAAACGGGTTTCATTTTTTTTGGTCAAAAAATGAATGATTATTCATTCAATGTTCAAGGGGGATATCTCATGCACAAACACATTCGGAAGGCAGCCGTTTTAGGATCGGGGGTAATGGGTTCCGGGATTGCTGCGCATTTGGCTAATATCGGCATTCCTGTTCTGCTGCTTGATATTGTGCCGAACGATTTGACAAAGGAAGAGGAAAAAAAGGGGCTGACGAAGGACTGCCCGGAGGTGCGCAGCAGGCTGAGCCGGCAGGCGATGAAAAAACTGCTGAAACAAAAGCCCGCTCCTCTCACATCAGCGGAAAATACCTCCTATATCACACCTGGCAATCTGGAGGATGATGCAGCAAAGCTGAAAGAAGCAGATTGGATTATTGAGGTCGTTGTCGAAAACCTTGAAGTCAAAAAGCAAATATTCGCTCTTGTGGATGAACATCGAAAGCCTGGCAGCATCGTCTCAAGCAACACCTCCGGCATATCAGTACAGGAGATGGCTGAAGGACGGTCGGATGATTTTAAAGCCCATTTTCTCGGAACACACTTTTTTAATCCCGCTCGCTATTTAAAGCTGCTGGAGGTCATTCCGATTAAGGAAACGAACCCTGATATTTTAAAGTTTATGACAGCCTTCGGTGAAAATGTCCTTGGTAAAGGCGTCGTCACAGCAAAAGACACACCGAACTTTATCGCAAACCGCATTGGAACGTACGGGCTTCTCATCACAGTCCAAGAAATGCTGAAAGGCGGCTATCAGGTCGGGGAAGTCGATTCGGTCACAGGTCCGCTGATTGGCAGACCGAAAAGCGCGACCTTTAGAACGCTTGATGTTGTCGGACTCGATACATTCGCTCACGTTGCCCGAAATGTGTACGACAAAGCGGACGGAGACGAGAAAGAAGTATTCCGCCTGCCGGGTTTCATGAACAATATGCTGCAACAAGGGTGGATCGGAAGCAAGGCCGGCCAAGGCTTTTATAAAAAAGAAGGAAAAACGATTTATGAGCTTGACCCAGTGACGCTTACTTATGGCGAACGGACAAAAATGAAAACAGCGTCACTTGAAGCGGCAAAACAGGCAAAAGGAACAAAAGCCAAAATGAAAGCGCTTATTTACTCGGATGACAGAGCCGGCAGACTGCTGTGGAATATCACATCTCAAACGCTGCTTTACTCAGCCGAACTGCTTGGGGAGATTGCCGATGATATTCATGCGATTGACCAAGCCATGAAGTGGGGATTCGGCTGGGAGCTGGGCCCGTTCGAGATGTGGGACGCCATCGGTCTCAGGCAGTCGGCGGAAAAGCTTGAACAGCTTGGAGCAAAAATGCCTGACTGGATCAAAGACATGCTGGACAAAGGAAATGAAACCTTCTACATCAGAGAAAACGGAACGGTATTTTATTATGACCGCGGCGAATATAGAGCTGTGAAAGAAAACAAAAAACGAATTCATTTACAAACGCTCAAGGAAACAAACGGCGTGATTGCGAAAAACAGCGGAGCAAGCCTGATCGACCTTGGAGATGATGTGGCCCTCCTTGAGTTTCATTCAAAAAGCAATGCGATCGGCCTCGATATCATTCAAATGATCAACAAAGCATTAGAGGAAACAGAGCGGAACTACAAAGGCCTTGTCATCGGCAACCAAGGGAAAAATTTCTGCGTTGGCGCCAATCTTGGCATGATCTTAATGGAAGTTCAAGATGACAATTTTCTGGAAGTCGATTTCGTGATACGCCGTTTCCAGGAGACGATGATGAAGATCAAATACAGTGCGAAACCGGTTGTCGCCGCTCCATTTGGCATGACGCTCGGCGGAGGAACCGAAGTATGCCTGCCGGCGGCGCGCATTCAAGCAGCAAGCGAAACCTATATGGGGCTTGTGGAATCCGGCGTCGGACTCATCCCGGGCGGAGGAGGAAACAAAGAGCTGTACATCAACCATCTCCGCCGCGCACCTGATCCGATGAATGCGGCAATGAAAACATTTGAAACGATTGCGATGGCAAAAGTGTCCGCTTCCGCCCAAGAGGCTCGTGAGATGACCATCTTAAAAGAAGTGGATCCCATCAGCGTGAATCAGGACCACCTGCTGTACGATGCGAAGCAGCTTGCCGCATCTTTATACGATACAGGCTGGCGGCCGCCTGTAAAGGAAAAGGTCAAGGTGGCGGGAGAAACCGGTTATGCGGCACTCTTGCTTGGCGCGGAGCAAATGAGGCTGTCCGGTTATATATCAGAGCATGATTTCAAAATCGCGAAAAAACTCGCTTATGTCATTGCCGGTGGAAAAGTGCCGTTCGGTACAGAGGTTGATGAAGAATATTTATTGGAGATCGAGAGAGAAGCGTTTTTGAGTTTGGCAGGAGAGGCGAAATCTCAAGCGAGAATGCAGCATATGCTTGTGAAAGGTAAACCTTTACGGAATTAGGAGGGAGCTTATGAAAGAGGCAGTCATTGTGTCAGGTGCAAGAACACCGGTTGGGAAAGCAAAGAAAGGATCGTTGGCCACCGTTCGCCCGGATGATTTGGGAGCGATTTGCGTCAAAGAAACACTGAAACGGGCAGGCGGCTACGAAGGCAATATTGACGACTTGATTATCGGCTGTGCGACACCTGAAGCAGAACAGGGGCTTAATATGGCCAGAAATATCGGCGCGCTTGCGGGGCTGCCGTACACGGTCCCGGCGGTCACAGTCAATCGCTACTGCTCTTCAGGCCTTCAGACCATCGCATATGCGGCAGAAAAAATTATGCTCGGCGCCTACGATACAGCGATCGCCGGCGGGGCAGAATCGATGTCGCAGGTACCGATGATGGGGCATGTGACCCGTCCGAACCTCGCATTGGCAGAAAAGGCGCCGGAGTATTACATGAGCATGGGCCACACAGCCGAGCAGGTCGCGAAAAAATACGGCGTTTCCCGCGAGGATCAGGATGCGTTTGCCGTTCGCAGCCACCAGAACGCGGCCAAAGCCCTTGCAGAGGGGAAATTTAAAGATGAGATTGTGCCCGTCGAAGTGACGGTGACAGAAGTCGGAGACAATCATAAGCCGCGGGAAAAACAGTTTGTCTTTTCCAAAGATGAAGGCGTTCGCCCGAAAACGACGACAGACATTTTATCAACATTGCGCCCGGCTTTTTCCGTTGATGGAACGGTTACTGCGGGCAACTCCTCGCAGACGAGTGACGGAGCGGCGACAGTTATGCTGATGGATCGGGAAAAAGCGGATGCGCTGGGCTTGGCGCCGCTTGTGAAATTCCGTTCCTTTGCAGTAGGCGGCGTGCCTCCGGAAGTGATGGGCATCGGGCCGGTGGAAGCCATTCCGCGTGCTTTAAAGCTAGCCGGGCTTCAACTGCAGGACATCGGCTTGTTTGAACTGAACGAAGCTTTTGCATCACAAGCCATTCAAGTCATCAGAGAACTCGGCATTGACGAAGAAAAAGTGAATGTCAACGGGGGCGCAATCGCGCTTGGACACCCGCTTGGCTGTACGGGAACAAAGCTTACACTCTCACTGATTCATGAAATGAAACGGAGAAACGAGCAATTTGGAGTCGTCACAATGTGTATCGGCGGCGGGATGGGAGCGGCCGGTGTATTTGAATTATGCTAAAGGGGGAAAAATAAATGGCAAAAAAAGCGGCTGAAGTACAAAAAGGCGGCGGTTTCTTAATCGAGGATATCACATACGATCAAATGTATACACCGGAGGATTTCACTGACGAGCATAAAATGATTGCGAAAACAACAGAGGACTACATCGAGCAAGATGTGCTCCCTCATATAGATGACATCGAAAACCATCAATTCGAGCATTCCGTCAGGCTGTTAAAGAAAGCGGGCGAACTCGGACTTCTTGGCGCCGATGTGCCGGAGGAGTACGGAGGGCTCGGTCTTGATAAAATCAGCTCGGCACTCATCACTGAAAAATTTTCGCGTGCGGGAAGCTTTTCGCTTTCTTATGGCGCACATGTCGGCATTGGATCCTTGCCGATCGTCTTTTTCGGGTCAGAAGAACAAAAGAAAACATATTTGCCCGGGCTCGCTTCAGGCGAAAAGATCGCGGCTTATGCACTGACTGAGCCGGGCTCCGGATCTGATGCCCTTGGAGCAAAAACAACAGCCGTGCTGAATGAAGCGGGTACGCATTACGTGTTAAACGGGGAAAAACAGTGGATTACCAACTCTGCCTTTGCTGATGTATTTGTTGTTTACGCTAAGGTGGACGGCGAAAAGTTCTCAGCCTTTATTGTAGAAAAAGATTTCCCGGGTGTATCTACGGGTCCGGAAGAAAAGAAAATGGGGATCAAAGGGTCATCGACAAGAACCCTCCTTTTAGATCAAGCTGAAGTGCCAAAGGAAAACCTGCTTGGTGAAATCGGCAAAGGGCATGTTATCGCCTTTAATATTCTAAATATCGGCCGCTACAAGCTGGCGGTTGGTTCAATCGGCGCATCTAAGCGGGTGATCGAGCTGTCCGCGGCATACGCGAACCAGCGCCGCCAATTTAAAACGCCGATTGCGGGCTTTTCGCTGACACAGGAAAAAATCGCGACAATGGCATCAAGGCTGTACGCGATGGAAAGCTCTGTGTACAGAACCGTCGGGCTGTTTGAAGACAATATGAACCAGTTTACGGCCGAAGATCTCAAGGACGGCCGCCAAATTGCCAAGTCGATTGCCGAATATGCCATCGAATGCTCTCTTAATAAGGTATTCGGCTCCGAGACGCTTGATTATATCGTTGATGAAGGCGTGCAGATTCATGGAGGCTACGGTTTTATGCAGGAGTACGAAGTGGAAAGAGCCTATAGGGATTCAAGGATCAATCGGATTTTTGAAGGGACAAACGAAATCAACCGGTTAATCGTGCCAAGCACCTTCCTGAAAAAAGCGCTTAAAGGCGAACTGCCTCTATTTGAAAAAGCGCAAACGCTGCAGGAAGAACTCATGATGCTTATGCCTGAAGAGCCTGGCAGCGGCGTTTTAGAGCAGGAGAAATATATTGTCAAACAAGCTAAAAAAATCGCGCTGTTCGCCGCCGGTCTCGCCGCGCAAAAATACGGGAAAGCCATCGATCGCGAACAGGAAATTCTCGTCAACGTCGCGGACATCGTCAACAATGTGTACGCAATGGAGTCAGCCGTGCTGAGAACGGAAAAGGCCATTGCCGCGCAAGGCGGAGAAAAAGCGGCGCAAAAGGTGCTGTATACTGAAATTTTCGTTCAGGAGGCCTTTAACGAAATTGAAGCGCACGCGAAGGAATCCCTCATCGCAATGGAAGAAGGAGATTCACTCCGCATGATGCTTTCCGCTCTGCGCAAGCTGACGCGGGTAACCCCTAAAGACGTGATTCAGAAAAAACGCGAAGCGGCAGCGGGCGTTTTTGAGGCTGAAAAATATATTGTTTGATCGGCGAAGAGCTCCGCATGCGCGGAGCTCTTTTTAAGAAGCACTGTTTTAGGTTTTTAAAACAAACTGTGTTAAAATAACCTCGATTATTTTATTGAGGGGGAAGAAGATGTCGTTAACTTTTTACTGGTACCCTAAATGCGGAACGTGCCGCAAAGCAAAGAAATGGCTTGAAGAGCATGGAAAAGAAATCAACGAAATACATATTGCAGAGCAGCCTCCAAGCAAAGAAGAACTAAAAGCGCTTTATGAAAAAAGCGGGCTGGATCTCAAGAAATTTTTCAACACGAGCGGCATGAAATACCGCGAGCTCAATCTCAAGGAAAAGCTGTATCACATGTCGGAGGACGAACAGCTTGAACTGCTGGCTTCAGACGGAATGCTGATCAAACGACCGCTTACAACAGACGGCGAAAAAGTGACAGTCGGTTTTAAAGAAGACCAATTTGAAGAAAACTGGGCTTAATGTCAATTTTTTTTGAAAAGTATGGTATCTTCTTATTATAGTGCTGTAAAAAATGGAGGGATTCAATTGAGCATACCTAAAGATTTGCGTTACTCAGGAGAACACGAGTGGGTAAAAGTTGAAGGAGAAAAAGCCAGAATCGGGATTACGCATTTTGCCCAGTCCGAGCTAGGCGATATCGTGTTTGTCGAACTTCCTGAAGTGGGCGCTGAAATCAAAGCGGACGAGCCATTCGGCAGTGTTGAATCCGTTAAAACGGTATCTGAGCTTTATGCGCCGATTAACGGAACTGTTGTGGAAATTAACGAAGATCTTGATGACAGTCCGGAATTCGTAAACGAATCTCCGTACGAAAAAGCATGGATGATCGTCGTTGAGCCGTCTGACGCTTCTGAAATTGAAAAACTGATGACAGCAGAGCAATACGAAGAGATGACACAGGAAGACTAAAGAGGATAGCTGTAAAGGCAATTGGACACGCTAACGTTATGGGAGGTGTCCAATATGGCTTTCAGCAAACAAAAGCTCGATGTCACCAATGATGTGACAGGCCGCTTTCAACATGGCCAGCTCTCGTTATATCATGAAAATGAGAGGATCGGCCAAATGACAAGCATGAATGAATATGAGCTTAAGTCCGGTTATTCCTTTGAAAATGAGAAATTTTATAAGACAGCCGATGTGGTCTCGGGAAACGACGCAAAATATGTGGATTGTGACTACGAAAACGGCTGGTGTTAATGTTGGCGGTGAATTTCACTGCCTTCTTTTACAATCTGAACGTTTCAAATTTGACGCGGCAGGTGAAGAAAATGAAGATGGAAGAGCTGGAAAAGGTTATGATTGTGGAAGGGAAATCAGATAAAGAGAAAATCGAAAGCGTCCTGGATGAACCGGTGCGCATTATCTGCACAAACGGAACAATCAGCCAGCTGAGGCTTGAGGAATTGGCTGACGAGCTTTATGATAAAGACGTCTTTATATTAGTGGATGCTGACGAATCAGGCGAGAAATTGAGAAAACAGCTGAAAAGAGAATTTAACGAAGCCTGCCATCTGCATATCGACAGAGCCTATAAAGAAGTGGCGGCTGCGCCCAGACACCACGTCGCCTCTATATTGCTGCGCGCGAATCTGAATGTCCATACTATTTTTCTTGAAAGAAAGTCCCGAGGTGTATAGCATGAAAGAACTCCAGGAACACGAGCTTGAGCACATTGCTGATGATGTGTATCTTCTGTATTTATATACTCCGTTTTGCGGCACTTGCCAGCTTGCAAGCAAAATGCTGACAGTGGTGAAAGAAATGCTGCCTGATGTCGCCTTCTATCAAAACAATGTCAATTACTCTCCGACATTCGCAAAAGCGTATCAAATTGAAAGCGTCCCTTGTTTTCTGCTGTTTAAAGGAGGAAAAATGGTTGAGAGAGGATATGCGTTTCATTCCGTTTCTTATTTATATGAGCTGATCAAACAAAAATCATCTTCCGCATCCCATTTATGACATATTTCTCAGCGCCTTCCAATGAAATTGTCGTTCGTTTTATAAAGGGGTTCGTGCGCCAGAGAGAGAAATGTCTATGTATGACCAACAAATAGGAGGTTGTACATATGGAGAAAGCGGAAGTTTTGGAAGATGAGTATCAGCATCTGTTTTTAAAACCCCTTTTGAGCGCTTCAACATTGCTTATTACCTTCCAAGGAGAAACAGAAGCCTTAACCGTCTCAATAAACGAACAGGGAGAAATGAAAAAAATTTCTCCGCGCCAACCGTCCAACCTGACCTTTTACGGAAACCAATCCGAAATCATTCATTTATTGCACGGAGACATTTCCCTTCAGCATCTGATTCAGAGTGGCAGCCTAAAAGTAAAGGGGTCCTTCAGAGCCCTGTTAAAGCTGGAAGCGATTCTCTGGCTGACGAATGGTTTTTTTCAGAGGATTGTGAAGAATTGAAAAATAGCAAATTATTATAATAGTAAAAGTTGACATCATTTATTTTATTGACATGCAAACATCCGCCATGCTATTCTACATTAAGAATTTCCGGACGAAAAAGACTATATATTTCTCTTATCAAGAGAGGTGGAGGGAAGTGCCCTATGAAGCCCGGCAACCATCAACACTGTTGAAATGGTGCCAATTCACACGAAGCGTTCAGCTTTGAAAGATGAGAGAAAGGCATTTTATATAAGCCTTTCTGCTCAAGTGTGCAGAAAGGTTTTTCTTTTGCAGAAAACCCCGGAAGATTTCTTAGAATAGTGTTAAGGCAGGTGATTGCTTTGATCAATCTTCAAGATGTTTCAAAAGTGTATAAGTCGAAACATGGAGATGTCAATGCTGTCCAAAATGTCTCGCTTTCCATTAAAAAAGGTGAGATTTTTGGAATTATAGGATATAGCGGAGCTGGTAAAAGTTCCTTAATCCGTCTGCTGAACGGCCTTGAGAAACCAACCTCAGGAACCGTGGAAGTGGCGGGAACCAAGATTAATGAAGTAAACGGGCGCGGGTTAAGAAACGCACGCCATGACATCAGCATGATTTTCCAGCACTTCAATTTGCTATGGTCGCGGACCGTCAGAGATAATATCATGTTTCCTCTGGAAATTGCCGGGGTGAAAAAGAGCGAGCGTATCAAGCGCGCCAATGAACTTATTAAACTGGTAGGTTTAGAAGGAAAAGAAAAATCTTATCCGTCTCAGCTGAGCGGCGGACAAAAGCAGCGTGTCGGAATCGCCAGAGCGCTCGCAAACAATCCGAAGGTTCTCCTTTGTGATGAAGCGACATCAGCATTAGATCCGCAAACGACAGATTCAATTTTGGATCTATTGTCCGATATTAATGATAGACTCGGTTTGACAATTGTGCTGATCACGCACGAAATGCATGTGATCCGCAAAATCTGCAACAGAGTCGCTGTCATGGAAAACGGAAAGGTTGTGGAAGAAGGCGAAGTTCTCGATGTCTTCAAAAACCCGAAGGAAGACATGACAAAACGGTTTGTTCAGCAGGTGACAGAGCCGGAAGAAACGAAAGAAACGCTTCAGCACCTTCTTGATGAAACAGCATCAGGAAAAATGGTTCAGCTCACATTTGTTGGTGATTCGGCTGAACAGCCTCTGATTACAGAGATGATCAGAAACTTTAATGTCAGCGTCAATATTCTGCAAGGGAAAATCTCGCAGACGAAGGATGGAGCCTACGGTTCACTGTTTATCCATATTGACGGAGACGAGGAAGAAGTGCAAAACGTGATCCGGTTTATTAATGACAAACAGGTGAAAGCAGAGGTGATCACGAATGTTTGAAAAATACTTCCCGAACGTGGATTTAACAGAATTGTGGAACGCGACATATGAAACCCTTTATATGACGCTGATCTCTTTGCTGTTTGCTTTTGTCATCGGGGTGATTCTCGGCTTGCTGCTCTTTCTGACAAGTAAAGGGAGCCTCTGGCAGAATAAAACGATCAACTCTGTGATTGCGGCCGTTGTCAACATATTCAGGTCGATTCCGTTCCTTATTTTAATTATTTTACTGCTAGGATTTACGAAGTTTTTGGTCGGCACAATCTTAGGGCCAAACGCTGCATTGCCGGCGCTGGTTATCGGCTCGGCACCGTTTTACGCGCGCCTTGCTGAAATCGCGCTCCGTGAGGTGGATAAAGGTGTTATTGAAGCCGCTAAATCAATGGGAGCTAAGACGTCTACGATTATTTTCAAAGTGCTGCTTCCGGAATCTATGCCGGCTCTTATTTCTGGTATCACGGTTACGGCGATCGCATTGATCGGCTCAACGGCAATTGCCGGAGCCATCGGTTCAGGCGGTCTTGGAAACCTTGCGTACGTAGAAGGCTATCAGTCGAATAATACTGATGTGACCTTCGTTGCTACTGTGTTTATTTTAATCATCGTGTTTATTATTCAAATCATCGGTGATGTCATAACAAATATTATAGACAAACGATAAGGGAGGATTTACATTGAAAAAACTATTTTTAGGTGCATTACTGTTTGTATTTGCAGGAGTTATGGCTGCCTGCGGTTCGAATAACGCCGAATCCGGCAAGAAAGAAATTGTCGTTGCTGCGACAAAAACACCGCATGCGGAAATTTTAAAAGAAGCTGAACCACTGTTGAAAGAAAAAGGCTACACGCTGAAAGTGAAAGTGCTTAGTGATTACAAGATGTACAACAAAGCTTTAGCTGATAAAGAAGTGGATGCGAACTACTTCCAGCACATTCCTTACCTTGACCAAGAAATGAAAGAAAACACAGATTACAAACTTGTGAATGCCGGTGCTGTTCACTTAGAGCCATTCGGTATTTACTCTAAAAAATACAAGTCACTGAAAGACCTTCCAGACGGCGCGACCATTATCCTGACAAACAACGTCGCTGAACAAGGCCGTATGCTTGCAATGCTTGAAAATGCTGGATTAATCACACTTGATTCTAAAGTCGAAACAGTTGACGCAACATTGAAAGACATCAAGAAAAACCCGAAAAACCTTGAATTCAAAAAGGTAGCGCCTGAATTAACGGCAAAAGCATATGATAACAAAGAAGGAGACGCGGTCTTCATCAATGTAAACTATGCGATCCAAAGTAAATTAAATCCTAAAAAAGACGCGATTGAAGTGGAAGCAACGAAAAACAACCCATACGCTAACATCGTCGCAGTAAGAAAAGGCGAAGAAGATTCTGACAAAATTAAAGCGCTGATGGAAGTTCTTCACTCTAAAAAGATCAAAGACTTCATCGAGAAAAAATACGACGGAGCTGTGCTTCCTGTATCTGAATAAGACTGAAACCCCGGATGAGAAATCCGGGGTTCAATTATTGACAAAGCCATAAAACGATATTCGTTTTATGGCTTTGTCATCTTTTCAGCGTGATTGAAAACCCTTGAAGTCTAGGCTGAACGAGCATTGGAGCGGAGCGAATGTTGTAATTCGTGAGCACCAACGCGGAGGTCTGACAACGAATGCGAGGGTTTGTCGACACGGTGAAACCCCGGATGAGAAATCCGGGGTTTTTTTCGGGTATTTTCCTAAAAGCTGTTCATAATAAAAAGGAATGTTAAACAGATGGAGGGATTTTCTTTGAATCAAGACAGAGGAAGCATGCAGGACGCGCTCAAACAATATAAATTAGGTTTAGGCACATTTGAACAAAAGATGCCGCTGATGGGGAGAAAGTTCAACGAGTTTACTGAACAATGCTTTGCCGGAAACTCCCTGACTGAAAGAGAAAAACAGCTGATCGCCCTTGGAATCGCCATCAATGCACAGGATGAATATTGTATGATCTATCATACAAAAGGCTGTCTGGATGAGGGAGCGACAGAAGAGAATATTCTCGAAGCAGTCAGTGTGGCAGCGGCGTTTGGAGGCGGAGCGGCTCTTAGCCAGGGTGTGACAGTTGTCCAGCAGTGCATAGAGGAATTCGGAAACACCACGCATTAAGAGAAGGAATATTCCGAAAAACGATTCTCATTTGTTCTAAAAGGATGCTTTCGTCTCATCTGCCGCTATTTCAAGCCATATCCTTTTTGCGGCATCCATCAGAGCGCTGATACAATAGAAGCAAATAAATGAAGGGATTGATTCATTATTTGCAACAGCCAGGATAGACTGAACCTCGATTATACGTCAGAAATGGAAAAAGCGATGCAGCTGACTCACGGAATTGGATACGAGGAATACGGACGCCGGCTGGAAACAAGACTGAAAGTAGAGCGGCAGAGAGAGCTTGATTATGCAAAGAGCAAGCGGATTTCTGCGGGAGCTTATTGAGAAAATCAACCTTCTAAAAAAGGGTGGGAATCCACTCTTTTTCTTTTTCAATCGCTTTAATAAAGTGCTGATCTTTGTTAAACTTGAGAAATGTGCAAGGCATGATAAAAAGTTGTATTTACTTTTCATTTGTTATAAAATTAGAATGAGAATAAAATAAGAATAATGATTATATATTTTGGAGGTATAGATATGGCTGCTTCAACATTAACGATCAAAGATCTTCACGTTGAAATCGAAGGGAAAGAGATCTTAAAGGGTGTAAACCTTGAAATAAAAGGCGGAGAGTTCCACGCAGTAATGGGACCGAATGGAACTGGTAAATCCACTCTTTCAGCTGCTATTATGGGGCACCCTAAATATGAAGTAACAAAAGGCAGCATCACGCTTGACGGCAAAGATGTACTGGAGATGGAAGTGGACGAGCGCGCGCAGGCGGGTTTATTCCTTGCGATGCAGTACCCTAGTGAAATCAGCGGTGTGACAAATGCCGACTTCCTTCGTTCAGCAATCAACGCGCGCAGAGAAGAAGGCGATGAAATTTCTCTCATGAAATTCATCCGCAAAATGGACGAAAACATGGAGTTCCTTGAAATGGACCCTGAAATGGCTCAGCGCTACCTTAACGAAGGCTTCTCCGGCGGAGAGAAAAAACGCAACGAAATTCTTCAATTAATGATGATTGAACCGAGAATCGCCATCCTTGATGAAATCGACTCAGGTCTTGACATTGATGCTCTGAAAGTTGTATCTAAAGGGATCAACAAAATGCGCAGCGAAAACTTCGGTTGCCTGATGATCACGCACTATCAGCGCCTGTTAAACTACATCACTCCGGATGTTGTTCACGTTATGATGCAAGGCCGCGTTGTAAAATCCGGCGGTGCAGAGCTTGCACAGCGTCTCGAAGCAGAAGGTTATGACTGGATTAAACAAGAACTTGGTATTGAAGACGAAACTGTAGGCCAAGAAGCGTAAGCGTTAGGGGGATTAACATGACACTAGATACAAAACTATCCGTAGATCAGGAGTATCTCAAAAGCTTTTCCGAAAAGCATCAAGAACCTGCCTGGCTGAAAGACCTGCGCTTACAGGCTCTTGAACAAGCTGAGGATCTGCCGATGCCGAAGCCTGACAAAACAAAAATCACAAACTGGAACTTCACGAATTTTGCGAAGCATACAGTTGATAACGAACCGCTTTCTTCATTGGAAGATTTGACTGATGAAGTAAAAGCGCTGATCGATGTTGAAAACGAAGATAAAACATTATACGTACAGCGTGACCAGACGCCGGCATACCTTTCTCTTTCTCAAGAATTGAAAGACAAAGGCGTCATCTTCACTGATATTCTGACTGCCGCACGCGAGCACAGCGACTTGGTGGAGAAATACTTTATGAAGGACGGCGTGAAGGTTGATGAGCATAAATTAACTGCGCTTCACGCGGCTCTTGTTAACGGAGGAGCATTCCTTTATGTTCCGAAAAATGTCCAGGTGGAGACGCCGGTTCAGGCTGTTTATGTCCACGAAAGCAACGATACGGCTCTCTTCAACCATGTGCTGATTGTGGCTGAAGATCACAGCTCTGTAACGTATGTTGAAAACTACATCAGCACTGTAAACCCGAAAGACGCTGTCTTCAATATGATCAGTGAGGTCATCACAGGTGATAATGCCAGCGTGACATACGGTGCGGTGGATAATCTGTCCAGCGGTGTGACAACTTATGTTAACCGCCGCGGTGCTGCGCGCGGGCGCGACAGCAAAATTGAGTGGGCTCTCGGCCTTATGAACGACGGCGACACGATCTCCGAAAACACAACAAACCTTTACGGTGACGGCACATACGGCGATACAAAAACGGTTGTTGTCGGTAGAGGAGAGCAAACACAAAACTTTACAACACAAATTATCCATTTCGGTAAAGCTTCAGAAGGATATATCTTAAAGCACGGTGTGATGAAGGATTCCGCTTCTTCTATCTTTAACGGAATCGGCAAAATCGAACATGGCGCTTCTAAAGCGAATGCGGAGCAAGAATCACGTGTGCTGATGCTCAGTGAAAAAGCACGCGGAGACGCAAACCCTATTCTTTTAATTGACGAAGACGATGTAACTGCAGGACATGCGGCATCTGTCGGCCGTGTGGACCCTATTCAGCTTTACTACCTGATGAGCCGCGGAATTGCGAAAGAAGAAGCAGAACGTTTAGTCATCTACGGATTCCTTGCGCCGGTAGTAAACGAACTTCCGATTGAGGGCGTTAAGAAACAATTGGTTTCTGTTATCGAAAGGAAAGTAAAGTAATGAATATCACGGATATTCGTGAACAGTTCCCGATCCTTCATCAGCAAGTGAACGGACATGATCTCGTTTATCTCGACAGCGCGGCGACTTCCCAGAAGCCGCGTGCTGTCATTGAAACACTGGATAAGTATTATAATCAATACAATTCCAATGTTCACCGGGGCGTCCATACACTTGGAACCAGAGCGACAGACGGTTATGAAGGAGCGCGTGAAAAAGTCCGCAAGTTTATTAACGCGAAGTCAATGGCTGAGATTATTTTCACAAAAGGCACGACCACAGCACTGAATATGGTGGCGTTAAGCTATGCGCGCGCCAACCTGAAACCGGGTGATGAAGTGGTCATCACCTACATGGAGCATCATGCGAATATCATTCCGTGGCAGCAGGCTGTCAAAGCGACTGGCGCCACATTAAAATATATTCCGCTGCAGGAAGACGGAACGATTTCTTTGGATGACGTAAGAACGACGGTCACAAGCAATACAAAGATTGTTGCAGTGTCCCATGTATCTAACGTCCTCGGTACGATCAACCCGATTAAAGACATGGCGAAAATCGCTCATGACAATGGGGCTGTTATTGTGGTGGACGGTGCGCAAAGCACGCCTCACATGAAAATTGACGTGCAGGATCTCGATTGCGACTTCTTTGCGCTTTCTTCCCATAAAATGTGCGGACCTACCGGTATTGGTGTGCTGTACGGAAAGAAAGCCCTGCTGGAAAACATGGAGCCTGCCGAATTCGGCGGTGAAATGATCGACTTTGTCGGGCTTTATGAATCAACTTGGAAAGAGCTTCCGTGGAAATTCGAAGCGGGTACGCCGATTATTGCAGGAGCAATCGGCCTTGGCGCCGCCATTGATTTTCTCGAGGAAATCGGTCTCGATGAGATTTCCCGCCACGAGCACAAGCTTGCAGCTTATGCGCTTGAACGCTTCCGCCAGCTTGACGGCGTAACGGTTTACGGGCCGGAAGAGCGTGCAGGGCTTGTCACATTTAATCTTGATGATGTTCACCCTCATGATGTGGCAACCGTACTTGATGCGGAAGGGATCGCTGTCAGAGCGGGCCATCACTGCGCGCAGCCGCTGATGAAATGGCTGGATGTAACTGCTACTGCAAGAGCAAGCTTTTATCTGTATAATACAGAGGAAGAGATTGATAAGCTTGTGGAAGCTCTTCAAAAGACAAAGGAGTATTTTACAAATGTCTTTTAATGCAAACTTAGATACATTGTACAGACAGGTGATTATGGATCATTACAAAAACCCGCGCAACAAAGGGGTTTTGAATGACAGCATCGTCGTGGATATGAACAATCCGACATGCGGCGACCGAATCAGGCTGACAATGAAGCTTGACGGAGACATCGTGGAAGATGCGAAATTTGAAGGGGAAGGCTGTTCCATTTCAATGGCATCCGCTTCGATGATGACTCAGGCGATTAAAGGGAAAGATATCGAAACAGCCCTTTCCATGTCTAAGATTTTCTCGGATATGATGCAAGGGAATGAATATGATGATTCTATAGATCTCGGGGATATTGAAGCTCTTCAAGGCGTTTCAAAATTCCCGGCCCGTATCAAATGTGCAACCCTGTCATGGAAAGCACTTGAAAAAGGAGTCGCAAAAGAAGAAGGCGGCAATTAAAAGGATTGGAGTGAAAATGGATGGCTAAAAAAATGCCTGATATTGGTGAATACAAGTATGGTTTTCACGACAAGGACGTTTCCATTTTCCGTTCAGAGCGCGGATTGACAAAAGAAATCGTAGAAGAAATTTCTCGCATGAAAGAAGAGCCTCAATGGATGCTTGATTTCCGCTTGAAATCACTTGAGCATTTCTACAACATGCCGATGCCTCAATGGGGCGGAGATTTAAACTCACTGAACTTTGACGAAATTACGTACTACGTAAAACCGTCTGAGCGTTCAGAGCGTTCTTGGGATGAAGTGCCTGACGAAATTAAGCAAACATTCGACAAGCTTGGTATTCCTGAAGCTGAACAAAAATACCTTGCGGGTGTTTCTGCTCAGTACGAATCTGAGGTTGTATACCACAATATGAAAGAAGATCTTGAAGCGCAGGGCATCGTCTTTAAAGACACTGACAGCGCGTTGAAAGAAAACGAAGATATCTTCCGTGAGCACTGGGCAAAAGTGATCCCGCCGACTGATAACAAGTTTGCGGCGCTTAACTCAGCTGTTTGGTCCGGCGGATCTTTCATCTACGTGCCTAAAGGCGTGAAGGTTGAAACACCGCTTCAAGCTTACTTCCGTATCAACTCTGAAAACATGGGACAGTTCGAACGTACGCTGATCATCGTCGACGAAGAAGCAAGCGTTCATTATGTTGAAGGCTGTACTGCGCCTGTCTACACAACAAACTCACTTCACAGTGCGGTTGTTGAGATCATCGTGAAAAAAGGCGGCTACTGCCGTTATACAACGATCCAAAACTGGGCGAACAATGTTTACAACCTTGTAACGAAGCGTACGGTCTGTGAAGAAAACGCAACAATGGAATGGATCGACGGCAACATCGGTTCTAAACTGACAATGAAATATCCGGCTTGTATCCTAAAAGGCGAAGGCGCGCGCGGTATGACGCTTTCTATCGCTCTTGCGGGTAAAGGCCAGCATCAGGATGCGGGTGCTAAAATGGTTCACCTTGCACCAAACACATCATCCACAATCGTATCAAAATCGATTTCAAAACAAGGCGGAAAAGTAACATACCGCGGAATCGTCCACTTCGGACGCAAAGCGGAAGGCGCCCGTTCTAACATCGAGTGCGATACGCTCATTATGGATAACAAATCAACTTCTGACACCATTCCTTACAATGAAATCTTAAATGATAACATTTCATTGGAGCACGAAGCGAAAGTGTCTAAAGTATCTGAAGAGCAGCTCTTCTACTTGATGAGCCGCGGCATTTCCGAAGAAGAAGCGACAGAAATGATCGTCATGGGCTTCATCGAGCCATTCACAAAAGAGCTTCCAATGGAATACGCAGTTGAAATGAACCGTTTGATTAAGTTCGAAATGGAAGGTTCAATCGGTTAATATCAAGAAAACCTTTATATATTGCTGGTTTGAGGGGATTTTATATCGTGCCAACTTGGTGGCGTGCCAAATTCGTGCCAAGTTGACCTTATCTTTTAGTATAGGAGGCGAACTTTTGAAGTTCGTCTTCTTCTATTTTTTTTGTGATATCAAGATAAATGTCACCTGTTGTTTTGATGGTTTGTGCCCCAAACGATTTGATACATATTTTAGGCTTACACCTGATTCAAGCAGTACAGCGTGTGTATGTCTAAACACATGTGTGCCTTTATATTCAACCCTGACTTTTTCACAATAATCCTGCATTGTTTCATGGATGATAGAAGGTGTTAAATAATGACCGTTATAATTTTGAAAGATAATGCCATCTTCATTTTTTCGGAACCGTGGATTCCCTAATATCAATTCATTTTGCTTCACCTTGAACTTCTTTAATTCACGTATAACGTCAGCTTCAATTTTGATTGTGCGATAAGATGAAGCATTTTTTAAAGTTGTTAGTTTTACTTTATTATTATCATCACGGCTTGTTTGTTGATGCTTATTTTATCAGCCTCAATATCGTCCCATCTTAGGATATCCTCAAGCCGGTTTTGCTTAAAAAGAGCATTAACATGTAATAAAGCTGATATTCCAGAAAACGCTGATGCTTATATGCTTTCTAAAATCCAATAACTGATTTAATTCCTGAAGATTGAAATATTTCACTTTTTCTTTTTTAATAGCAACATCATCTTGTACAGGAATCTTTAACTTATCAGCAGGATTTTTTTCAAGCACTTCAAGCTCATGAACAGCGTGATGTAAAATACTTTTCATAACTGAAAGATATTTCAACCTTGATCCAAATGAGTATTTTTCTTTTCCGTTTTCATGTAGTTCACCGAAAGTTGCAATCCATCTTTTTATTTCAGTTCTTTCTAAAGTCATAATTTTTTTATCTCCAAAAGTGGGCATGATGTGATTTCTAACAATCACTTCAAGCTGAATAAATGTTGATTCCTTTACATTTGCTTTTTTATACTCAAGCCAATTTTTCACAGCCTCATCAAAAAGCATATTTCGATCATTTATTGTTTGCCCGTAATATTTTCTTTCTTCAACTTTTGCTGCTTCTATTTCTGCTTCCTTTTTTGTTCTGAATGTGCCAAGGCTTACTAATTTTCCATCCTTGGGAACACGTGCTTGCCATTTGCCGCTAGCAAGCTTTCTGAAGTTTGCCATGCTGCCTTTCCCCCTTTCAATCCTTTAAAACAATTTCGATAAGGCTTTTTAATTTTGATTTTCCTTCTGCTGTCAGAAGCCTGTCCTTAAAAAATAGTGGATCATTAGAATCTAATAAATGATCAAGTTTCAATCGTTCGTCTCTAACTCGTAGCAATGACCGTTGCTCAAGCTTTTTGGGTAATTTCTGCATATGCTCAATAATATCTTCTGTTTTTCTACTTTGCATAGTTATATTTAAATTCATATATCCTGCTGCTTTCATCAAACCCTCGTATGGAACTTCTAACCTTTTTGAAGCTTTATTAATACTTCAATTGATGGTTTATCACGTTTCCACCTTTTTTTAACACAAAACAGTCTAGGACAAGATGTTAAACGACCTTATTATTCATTTTTATCCATATAATAGTAAAATAACAAAAAATACGGCTTGTTTTAGGTGAACAAAGCTACATCAATCATCAATAATTCAGTTTTAACAATCAGCACACCTGTCATGAGGAGAAGGTCGTACTGCTGATGAAAATATAAGATAGTTGAACCTTTGGAATCGCTTATGGTGTGATTTCAAGGGTTTTGTTTGTTCTTTGTTCTTTGGGATTGGTATGAGAGTTGTTGGTTTTAGCGGTTTGAAGTTGTTTGTGGAAACAGAAATGACTTTGAATAGGGGATGTATTTTTGTGTTGATGGTTTAACTATTTGGCAAAAGAGTGAAGTAAAAACAGGGATTCCATAATAGTTTCTGTAGGCTTTTTCAAAACTGATAATATGAAATATAATAATATTTCATATTATCGTTTGACGAAACAAATTTGATGTGGTTTAATATGTAATATAGAAATATTTCAAAAAATAACATCTGTAGTTTTGGAGGTGATTTATTTGGAGAAAAGAGGATTAAAAGAGTTCGTAACATTCGTCCCAGGTATAAATCCAACAAGGGCACAAAAACAGTCTGGTACTCAAGTAATAAATTATTATGACCAGCTGTCTTTTGAAGCTGATTATAATCATGAGGACGTAGTAGTTGAAGATGAGTCAAAATCTTCATCTCAAAATAACCTATCATTAAATGAAGGTGATGTTGTTATCAGTAACTCATTACAGCTTGCAACAATGGTCGGTAAAAATAATGTTGGTAAAGTGTTGTCCCTCAACTTCACAAAAATAGAGTTTGATAGCGAACAACTTGATAAGAGATATTTTCTTTTCTTGTTTAATGCTTACAAAGATGTGAAGCGACAAAAAGAAAGGGAGTTACAGGGGAGTGGCCCTGTTTTAAGAATTCCACTTCGTGCTCTTGGGGAAATTATCGTTCCTGTTGCTCCGATCGAGGAACAGAAGAAAATGGGCGCTATATACGTAGAAACACTGAAGCTACAAAATAAGTTAAATAAGTACGCAGACTTGATTGAGCAGTTTACGAGCACAATAATAGAAGAAACATTAAAGGGGAAATAATCAAATGAAAAGTCAATCGGAATTAGAATTTGAAAATGAAGTTATCGATTATTTGACCAATATCGGTGGAGTAAAACAATGGGAATACAAAAAGGACATCAAAACAACCGAACAACTCTGGGATAACTTTAAAATAATCCTAGAACAAAACAATCGTGCTCGTTTAGATGAACCATTGTCTGTCACTGAATTTAACCAGGTGAAGAAAATCATCACTAGCATCGAATCACCTTACCATGCCGGACAGTTTTTGCATGGTGTTAATGGTGTTTCTGAAATTGAAGTTGACCTTGACAATGGTAAGCATGTATTTTTGACAGTATTTGACCAAGCTCAAGTTGGGGGTGGAAACACTGTTTATCAAGTGGTGAATCAAATTAAACGGCCAAAAGTTATTGATGGTAAGCCTAACCGTCGATTTGACGTGACGTTGCTTATTAATGGTTTGCCAATTATTCAAATCGAATTAAAGAAAGCACTTCACAGCACTACAGAATCCTTAAACCAGATGGAACAGTATATTGCTGAAAAACAATATAGCGGTATCTTTTCAACCTTACAGATTTTAATCGCGATGACAAAGTTTGATATTCGGTACATGGCAAATACCCCACTCCAGAGCTTTAACCGAGCTTTTGCTTTCAACTGGCAAAACGAAGATGATGCTCGCCCTATTCGTTCATGGAAGACGTTTGCGGATAAAGTGTTGTCCATTCCAATGGCTCATGATTTGGCAACACGTTACATGGTACTTGATGGTACAAAAAACAAAGAAAGTATCAAAGTCATGCGTCCTTATCAAGTCTATGCAACAAAGCGTGTGCTTGATAAAGTTAGAAAGTTTGACTACAAATATGATGATGGTAAATTGGGATATATTTGGCACACGACAGGTTCAGGTAAAACAATCACAAGTTTTAAGACAGCGTGGCTTGCAAGCCGTCTATCTAATGTAGATAAAGTTATCTTCTTGGTTGACCGGATCGCGCTTACCAACCAAACAGCTGATGCCTATAAAGCCTATGATCCTGTTGCGGGTTTTGAAGGGAAAACTGGTGTGGTGGGTGACACAGCCAATATCTCAGACCTCCATCGCAAACTAACGAAGAAAAGCGATAAGAATATCATTGTGACAAGTATCCAAAAGATGTCGCGTTATGTAGCGCGGGACAGCTTCAAGCCACTTAATGAAAATATTCTTTTTATCGTGGATGAAGCCCACCGTTCAACTGGCGACGGTACTGAAAATGAAGGTATGCTCGAAACAATCCGAAAAGCTATTCCTAATTCTGCTTGGGTTGGTTATACCGGTACACCAAAATTCCCTGAAACACGAGAAATCTTTGGGGAACACCTACATGCATATACCATTAAAGAAGCGATTGCGGATAAAAACGTCTTAGGGTTTAACGTTGAATTCAAGGAAACGATTGAGGCTCCCGAAGATCCAACCGAAGATGATATCGACGATAATGTTCGGGGTAGTGTTTACGACTATAGCCCAGAACATGTGAACTTAGTAGTTAAAGACATCTTCGATAACTGGAAGAAACGTTCAAATGACCGTAAGTATAATGCCTTGTTTACAGTCCACGTTGGTGGTAATAAAGCAAGTACACCAAGAGCGATGGAATACTTCGATAAGTTTGCGGAAGAGAATGCGAATCGTCCAGCAGATAAACGACTAAAAGTTGCGGTGAGTTTCTCGGCGGATACATCCAATAGTATTCATCAACTGAAAACGAACGAAAATTTGCACAGAGCCATCAAAGCCTATAACGCAATGTTTGGCACAGCATTTGATATGACGACAGTTAAAGCCTACACAGAAGACTTAGCACGACGTTTGAACAAGACATCTGATGATGGAAATTATTTAGATTTGGTCATCGTTGTGGATCAACTTTTGACCGGTTTTGATGCTCCTGAGATGAATACGCTCTATATTGATCGAACGCTTAAGGGTGGGAACTTAATTCAGGCATACTCACGTACAAACAGAATGCATAACCTTGTGGATAAGCCTTGGGGAAATGTTGTGAACTATCGTTGGCCAGAGCAAAACGAGTATGAAATGAATAAGGCTTTTGCTATCTATTCAAATCGTGCATCTGCCGACGAACAGCTTTCACTTGAAGAATTGAAGAAAGGCAACGAAGAGTCTGGTATCACTTCCAAACCATTTAGCAAGGTTCAAGCTGAGATGCAAGAAGTCATCAAGAAGCTTTCAACGCACACAGACGATTTTGTACAATTACCACCAAGTGAAAGAGCACAGGATGAAGTTTTTGAGAATCTGAAAGAGTATAATCGCTTGTTGAGTCAGTTGAAACAATATACCGAAGACGATGACAAGAATCCTATTTCCGCCTATGATAATCCTGAAGAGTTCTATGAACGTCTAGGTATTACTGAAGAACAGGAAGTCATTTTAACAACTGTAATCGCCGGTGAGTTGAAAGAACGACGTGCGAAGAGAGAAGACATTGATATTTCGCAAGTCAATCTCTCTATGGTTCATATTCACGATGTTACCATCAACTATGATTATTTGATTGATTTGATCGCCCGGATGGCTGACGAAGTTCACGCGAACGAAATGTCGAAAGCGGAAATTACACGTGATGATATCCATGTTGAAATCGCCAAGTCTGACAATGAAAAAGAAAAATCTAAGATGCGCAACTTTGTATCTAAGATTTTCACGAAAGAGTTTGAATTTGATCATTATCCAGCACCTCGAAGTGTTGAAAAAATGAATCGAGCGATGGACAAAGCGCAAAAAGATACGAATATTCAACTTGTAACGAATTTTATCCGCACTTGGGGGCTTGACAACAGCATAAAGCCTAAGGAACTTGAAAAGTTAATTAAAAAACACCGTTTAGGTCAAGAGGATATGGATAAACAAGGTGAGTTAACCGCAATCATGAATGACGCAAAAGCTGATTATAAAGATATTGCATCTGAAAAGATTGCAGCATTAACTTGGGTACGATATCGCATTGAATTCCGTAGGGCATTTTACGAAATGGCTGACGAAATTAAGAAGGGAGAATAGTCAAGTGGTAAAATTATGCAGACTACAAAAAGGAGATCAGGAATGAGCGATAAAATATCAAAATCACCTCAAATCAGATTCGCAGGATTTACAGATAATTGGGAACAGGTCAAAATAAAAGATTGCTTTACAGAAAGGTCTGAACGTTCTATTGAAGGGGAATTGATTTCTGTAACTATAAATTCTGGTGTTATAAAAGCATCAGACTTAGACAGAAAAGATAATTCTAGTTCGGATAAGTCAAACTATAAAGTTGTAAAAGTTGGAGATATTGCGTATAACTCTATGCGTATGTGGCAGGGGGCAAGTGGTTTTTCTCCGTATGATGGTATTTTGAGTCCAGCATATACTGTTATCACACCGAAAGAAAATAGTAATTCAAAATTCTTTGCTTACAACTTTAAAAGGCATGAAATGATTTGGACTTTCCAAATAAACTCACAAGGGCTTACTTCTGATACATGGAATTTGAAGTTCCCTGCTTTAAGTTCCATAAAAATGGCTGTACCTAGCTATGAGGAGCAGACTAAAATAGCACACTTTTTTGAAAAACTAGACCAGCAAATTGCACTTCATCAGCGTAAGTTGGAACTGCTGAAGGATACGAAAAAGAGTCTACTTCAAAAAATGTTTCCAAAAGATGGAGCCAATGTTCCTGAAATTCGATTTGCGGGATTTACTGATGCTTGGGAACAGCGGAAGGTTGGAGAATTCCTTACAGAAAGCAAAATTAAAGGTTCAGATGGATCAATAGCTAAAAAACTTACAGTAAAACTTTGGCGAAAAGGCATTGTTCCAAAAGAAGAAATATATCAAGGAAGTTCTGCTACTCAATACTATGTGAGAAAATCTGGCCAGTTCATGTACGGAAAACTTGATTTCTTAAACCAAGCTTTCGGTATCGTTCCGCCAGAGTTAGATGGCTACGAATCAACACTAGATTCTCCGGCCTTTGATTTTCGAGACGGAATAAATTCTAGATTCTTTCTAGAATATATTTCCTTAAAACGGTTTTATAAGTATCAGGGGAATATAGCGAATGGCTCTAGAAAAGCGAAACGTATCCATGCTGAGACATTTTTCGAAATGCCCATTCCAGTTCCTAGCTATGATGAACAGCAAACAATCGGTTTATTTTTCGAACAGTTAGATACTACTATCACCCTTCATCAGCGTGAGTTAATTTCGCTTAAAAATTTGAAAAAATCACTACTTAAACAAATGTTTATATAAGAAAAGGAGATCACACAAATGAGTAATGCAACAGATATTACCTCAAAGCTATGGGGAATGGCTAACAAACTGCGTGGGACAATGGATGCAAGTGAGTACAAGAACTATATTTTGCCATTTATGTTTTATCGCTACTTATCAGAAAATCAAGATGAATACTTGCAAGTCAATGGTCTGGAAGAATTCTACGTCGTGACAGATGACACTGAAAAAGAAGATTACCTTGAAGAAATCAGTAAAGGTATCGGATATGCGATTGACCCAGCCTACACTTGGGACAAAATTGTATCAAAAATTGAAAATCACAAAATCAAAGCTAGTGACTTCCAAGACATGTTTGACTCATTCAATACAAATGCCAAACGTAACGCAGTCGCAGAATCGGACTTTGCTAATGTATTTTCAGATATTAACCTTGGGGATACACGTCTAGGTTCAAGTACAAACGAACGTGCAAAGGCTTTGAATGATATCGTGTTGATGATTAACGAGTTCACTTTCAAAGACGATTCAGGACATGATATTTTGGGTGACGTGTACGAGTATTTGATTGGGCAATTTGCTGCCAATGCTGGTAAAAAAGGTGGGGAATTCTATACACCCCATCAAGTTAGTCAAATCCTAGCAAAAATTGTCACGAATGATGCAGATGGTACTGGCGGTCAATTTCGTGTTTATGACCCTACAATGGGCTCAGGTTCACTTCTTTTAACAGTCCAAAAAGAATTACCAAATGGTGATGAAGAAGGAAGCGTTGAGTTTTACGGGCAAGAGTTGAATACGACGACTTATAACTTAGCTCGCATGAACTTGATGATGCATGGGGTAAATTATCGCAATATGGAGTTGAAACGCGCAGACACACTTGATGCTGACTGGCCATTTGCTGAAAAAGATGGCACACAAATTCCTTTGAAGTTTGACGCAGTCGTATCAAACCCCCCATATTCCCATAAATGGGATACAAAAGACGTTGATCGAGAAAAAGACACACGTTTCAAGGGTTATGGTGTAGCACCTGCATCTAAGGCTGATTATGCCTTTGTTCTTCATGGACTTTATCATTTAGATAAAGCAGGAACAATGGCTATCGTGTTGCCGCATGGGGTACTCTTCCGAGGTGCCTCTGAAGGTAAAATCCGCAAAAATATTATCGACAATAATCTATTAGATACTGTTATTGGATTGCCAGCTAACTTGTTTTATGGCACAAGCATCCCAACCTGTGTGCTGGTATTCAAAGGTCGTGAAGCTCGCAAGAGTAAAGATATTTTGTTTATCGATGCTTCAAATGAGTTTAAAAAAGGAAAGAACCAAAACAAACTCTCTCCTGAAAACATCGACAAAATTATCGAAACTTACCGTAACCGTAAAGACGTTGAGAAATATGCTCATGTGGCATCTTTGGATGAAATCAAAGAAAATGATTACAATTTGAATATTCCACGTTATGTGGATACGTTTGAAGAAGAAGAAGTTATTCCACTTTCACAAGTGGCTCAAGAGTTGACAGAAGTAAAAGCAGATATTACGAATTCATATGACAAATTGTTTGGGCTTTTGAACGAGTTGAACGGGACAACCGATGAAGCCAAAGAAGAACTGAGTAAATTTATCAGTCTTTTAGGTAAATAATATTGTTAGAAAAGAGCTAAGAAGGATTTAAACCTTGACTCTTTTCACAAACACTTGGGAACAGCGTAAGTTGGGGGACTTAGCTGATATTGTATGCGGCTTCAGCACATGCCAAATTCGTGCCAACTTGATATTATAATCCATTTTAAACCATTTGAAAGAAATAGCTATATATCAAAGGTTTAAGCGGTTTTGTTGTAAATCAGTCCATCCCATTTCGAGCAAATTTATATTAAGTTCGAAATGGAAGGTTCAATCGGTTAATTGTTTCATACAAAATGACGTGACTGTTTTCAGTCGCGTCATTTTTGTATGCAGAAGAAAAGCCGCAGGCCGAGGGGCCCGCGGTTTCTACTCTTCAGTCTCCTGATTGATGACTTGCTTTATAGATGTGCCGTTGTGATATCCATTGTTCATCTCTCGTAATTGATTATAAGCCGTGTCAAATTCCTCTTTTGACATCTGCTTAGCCGCTAATGCAGAGCATAAGATGGCAAAGGCGATCGGCATTGTATCAATATGGATGTCGATATGGACCTCTGAGTTGCCGCTATTTTTGATCACGGATTCATTAGCGGGCATGTCTTGAGCATGTCTGTTAATAGGAATAATATTTTCGTTCATTACTCTTCCTCGTCTTGTGACTGCGCTTGTGCCTGATCCTGATCAGTATTCACGTTGACCACGACTTTTGCATTACCGCTGTTTTGGACGTTTGCGACAGCTGCATCACGTCTGTTTTCCTCATTTTCATGACGATTTTCGCTCATAGTATCATCCTTTCTCTATTGATAGTGACAGGATATTCGATAGGAGGGTAAAGAGATTGGACGGACTTCGCGGTTTTTCCCCATTAGGGCAAAAGGTCGAAGGAAAGCACTCGATTTGGTAAAATGAATAGACATTATAATAGAAAAGGTGTTTGCATATGAAATCGTACATCATCGTCGGCGCAGGGATTCTCGGCGCGTCGGCTGCTTATCATCTTGTCAAATTGGGTGCCCGGGTCACGGTGATTGACCGGAAGGAACCTGGACAAGCGACTGATGCGGCGGCCGGGATCGTCTGTCCTTGGCTCTCACAGCGCCGCAATCAGGATTGGTATCGGCTTGCTAAGGGAGGAGCACGTTACTATAAAGATTTAATCCATCAATTGGAGGAAGACGGAGAAACGGACACAGGATATAAGCGTGTCGGTGCCATCAGTATTCATACTGATGCGTCAAAGCTTGATAAGATGGAGGAGCGGGCGTATAAGAGACGGGAGGATGCGCCGGAGATCGGCGGCATTACCCGCTTGTCCGCAAGTGAAACGAAAAAGCTGTTTCCGCTTTTAGCTGATGGCTATGAATCGGTTCATATCAGCGGTGCCGCCCGTGTGAACGGGAGAGCGCTGTGCCGGTCACTTTTAAGCGCTGCAGAGAAACGCGGCGCAAAGATCATCAAAGGAAATGCGTCCCTGCTTTTTGAAAACGGAACGGTCGCCGGCGTGCAAACAGACACACAGCAGTTTGCGGCTGACGCTGTGATTGTGGCGGCGGGGGCATGGGCCAATGAATTGATGAAGCCTCTGGGCATTTATTTTCAAGTGTCCTTTCAGAAAGCGCAGATTATGCACTTTGAAATCCCGGGTGCCGATACCGGATCGTGGCCGGTGGTGATGCCGCCGAATGATCAGTATATTCTTTCGTTTGAGGACGGAAGAATTGTAGCAGGCGCCACCCATGAAAATGAGGCCGATCTAGATGATCTGCGTGTAACAGCCGGAGGACAGCATGAAGTCTTAAGCAAAGCGCTTGCAGTAGCGCCGGGCCTTGCTGACAGTACTACTACGGAAACAAGAGTGGGCTTCAGGCCGTTTACACCGGGATTTCTCCCGGTTGTCGGCGCTGTGCCGGATGTTCAAGGGCTTTACGCCGCTAACGGTTTAGGGGCCTCGGGATTAACGATGGGACCGTTCTTGGGTTCAGAGCTCGCAAAGCTAGTTCTCGGAAAGCAGACAGAAATAGACCTTAGCCCTTATAATCCAGCCGGAGCGTTGCATAATAAGTAAAAGCATAACAAACAAATCGTATAAAGCTGTTCTAGCTTTTCTTTTCTGTCTGTGTTAGCATTTATCTTTAATGAAGAAGAGGACGTGAACTGATTTTGATAAAAATTGATATACCCGCACCGAATGTCACCATCACCGAACGACAGCAGTCAGCTAATGATAACGAGCCGAAAATAAAGGCGATTTACGGATTCATCGACTTTCACCAGATACCAAGGGATAAAGGCGGCATCTTCATGTTTTATAACATTCACGATGAGCTGCTTTTTGTCGGCAAGGCTAGAAAGTTAAGACAAAGAATCAAAAAACATTTTGAAGACACTGTATCACCAATTAAAAAGCACAGAGACGAAGTATATAAAATTGAAGTATGTGTCGTCGAAGAACCTATGGATAGAGAAATTTACGAAACGTATATCATCAATACACAGCACTCGAAGTACAATATAGACAAGGTATTTTTTAAATAAGACGTCAGTCTGCGGATTGCACAGCGAAGCCAGAGCTTATGTTAAGTTCTGGCTTTTGATTTGGACATTTTTCCATAGTATATCTAATTAAATTATTGAGAAATTTCAGAAAATAATATTGACAATCCTAACTCCGGACTTTAATATAACAATATATAATGTTATATAACGTTATATAATAAAAATAGGGAGTGAAGGATTTGAGTCAGGCCACAGCAAAAGTAAATCGTGAGGTTCAAGCTTTCTTGCAGGATTTGAAAGGGAAAACCATTGACCATGTATTTTTTGTCGCATGCGGAGGCTCTTCGGCCATTATGTATCCGAGTAAATATGTGTTTGACAGAGAGTCAAAATCAATCAACTCCGACCTTTACAGCTCGAACGAATTTATTCAACGCAACCCCGTTCAGCTTGGTGAAAAGTCTCTTGTTATTTTGTGTTCACACTCGGGAAATACCTCGGAAACGGTCAAAGCCGCTGCGTTTGCGAGGGGCAAGGGCGCACTTACGATTGCGATGACGCATGAGCCGGAGTCTCCTTTAGCGCAGGAAGCGCAATATGTTGCCCAGTACGAATGGGGTGATGAGGCGCTGGCGATCAATACGAACTATGGCGTTCTGTACCAAATCGTTTTCGGCACTCTGCAAGTATTGGAAAACAATACGACATTTGAACAAGCAATTGAAGGCTTAGATCAATTACAGGCTGTGTATGATGAAGCCCTGAAGCAGGAAGCCGACAACGCGCAGCAATTCGCAAAAGAACATGAAAAAGAAAGCATTATTTATACAATGGCAAGCGGTGCAAACTACGGTGTCGCTTACTCCTACAGCATCTGCATTCTCATGGAAATGCAATGGATTCATTCCCACGCCATTCATGCCGGAGAATATTTTCACGGACCGTTTGAAATTATTGATGAATCCGTGCCGTTTATCATCCTTCTCGGTTTAGATGAAACAAGGCCTCTTGAAGAGCGGGCGCTTACCTTCTCGAAAAAGTATGGCAAAAAGCTCACTGTGCTTGATGCCGCATCTTACGATTTCACTGCAATTGACGATTCAGTTAAAGGCTATCTTGCGCCGCTCGTTCTCAACCGTGTGCTGAGAAGCTATGCGGACGCGCTGGCAGAGGCGAGACATCATCCTTTATCTCATAGAAGATACATGTGGAAAGTTGAGTATTGATCTGAACATGCGGAACCATTATGCATTAGACTATAATGTTATATAACATTATAGTCTAATGTCCAGAGGAGGCCAACCTTTTGAAGAAAATGTTGTTGTTTTTGATCATTGCAGCTGTCAGTATGCTCACCATTGCGGGCTGTTCGAGCCAGGGCAGTTCAGCGGACGGAAAGGTGACATTGAAATTTTTCCACAGATGGCCGAAGGAGCCGGAAAAAAGTTATTTTGAAGAGGTTGTGAAGGCATTTGAAAAAGAACACCCGGATATCGACATACAAATTGAAGCGGTTTTGAATGACTCCTATAAAGACAAAATCAAGGTTATGCTGGGAACCACCAGCCCTCCTGACATTTACTTCTCTTGGAGTGACGAGTTTGCTTTTAAATTCATCAGAGGCAATAAGGCACTTGATCTTTCGTCCTACTACAAAAACGATACAGATTGGTCATCACAGCTCGTTCATTCGCAAGTTACACCATTTACTTATGAAAACAAGCAATATGGCGTGCCATGGCAAATGGACGCTAAATCATTCTTCTATAATAAAGACATTTTTCAAAAGCTGAACCTTGATCCCCCGAAGACATGGGATGAATTCATCGATGTGTCAAAGAAGCTGAAAGAAAATGGCTACACACCGATCAGCTTCGGAACAAAGGCGACTTGGACAATCTCGCACTATATCGGTACGCTCAATCAGCGGATGGTTGATGAAAAAACGCGAGAAAAGGACTATAACGCCAAAACGGGTGAATTTACTGATGAAGGCTATGTAAAAGCACTTGAAAAGCTTCAGGAGCTGATGCCTTACTTCAATAAACATGTAAACTCCGTTGACCACGAATATGTGAGACAGCAATTTAAGAGTGGAAAGTCGGCGATGATATATGCGGAAACAGCGGAAATCAAGCTGGTTGAACCGGTGAATCTGGGGATGTTCCCATTCCCTGATATCAGCGGGCAAAAAGGATCATCAGAAGCGTTAACGGGAGCGCCGGAAGGGTTCATGATTGCCTCGAAAACAAAACATCCGAAGGTAGCGGTGGCATTTTTGCAGTTTCTGACGTCGAAAAAAATGGGTGAAAAGCTCGTCAAAGACGCCGGCAAATACAGTGCGGTGCAAGGAACGGCTACTGAAGAAAATTCTACAGCCATTCAGCGTGAAGCGGTTCAGCAAATTGTTGATGCCAAATCAATGGTGCCATGGTTTGATATGGATGTTGATGTTGAAATCGCAGATGCGTACTTAACGAGCGTCCAGCAAATGCTCGGCGGCGACATGACACCGGAGCAGGTGATGAAAGCCGTTCAAAAAGCAGCGAAGCAAGTGAGGGTGTCAGCTGAATAAATCAAAGAGAAGGTGAAGCTTCGCACCTTTTCTTTTTATAAAGGAGATGAGATATCCTTGGTCAATCAGAATAAAATAATCCCCTATTTATTTTTGGTGCCTGCTCTCGTTTTTTTACTTTTCGTTTATATCCCGATTTTTGAGAATGTCTTTCTCAGCCTGTTTCAATGGAGCTCTTTTTCTCCGGAAAAAACGTTTATCGGATTGAAAAACTATGTTGAATTATTTCATGATCCTGTCTTCTATCAGGCACTTACCAACAATGTGCTTTACGCAGTGATTTCTATTGTATGCCAGGTATTTGGCGGTTTGATTTTGGCGGCAGTGCTTGAGGATAAGCTGGTCAGAAAATGGTCGCCGTTTTTTCGCACCGTTTTCTTTTTGCCGGTTGTCATCTCAATGACGGTGATCGCGCTTTTGTTTGATTTTATTTACAACCCTGAGACGGGGCTTTTGAATCAGCTGCTTCAGGCGGTCGGTCTTGATCAGCTGACGAGGGCTTGGCTCGGTGATAACAATACGGCTATGCTGTCTGTCATTTTTGTGTCTCAATGGCAATCTGTCGGTTATATTGCGATGCTGTACATTGTGTCGATTCAAAAAATACCGGATGAACTGTATGAAGCGGCGCGTCTTGACGGCGCGGGAAAAATTCAGCAGTTTTTTCACATTACCATTCCCCAGACGAAAGAGATGTCTTTTGTTGCGGTGGTCATGACGCTGACCGGCGCCTTCACGGTATTTAATGAACCGTACATATTGACAGGCGGCGGGCCGGGAAACGCTTCTGAAGTCTTAAGCACGTTTTTATATAAAAGCGCCTTTACAAAGGATATGATGGGCTATGCATCAGCGATTGCCACCGTGGTGTTAATCATTACACTCACATTGTCGCTCATGCAAATGAAGCTCTTTAAAACCGGGAAGGAGGAGTAAGAGATGCTGCCTCAGAAGAAGACAGATTCGTTCAGATTGGAGCCTGTGCCTGACCGGCATATTGAGATGAAAAGAAAAACTAGACGGAAATGGTACATCGGAGAAACGTCTGTGTGGGTTTTCCTGTTTCTTTATCTGATTGCGATTGCCTATCCGCTTCTATGGATGGTGATGAGTGCTTTTAAAAACTCGGACGATATTTTTGAGCACAGCTGGTCGCTGCCGTCTTCGTGGCATCCGGAAAATTTTGTGTCCGCCTGGAATCAGGGGATTTCTTCTTATTTTATGAACAGTGTCATCGTCACGGCGCTTACGTGTGTAATCACTGTCTTGATCAGTGCATGGGCGGCGTACGGTCTTTCCCGGTTTGAGTTTAAAGGAAAAGGATTCTTTTTGGTGCTTTGTCTTGGCGGTTTGATGCTGACGCCGCAGGTCAGTCTTGTGCCGCTTTATTCTATTATTCAGTCGCTGGGCCTTTACAATACGTATTGGGCTTTGATCTTGCCGTATGCGGCTTACCGGATTCCATTCACCATCATTTTGATCCGCTCTTATTTTCTTTCTATTTCTAAAGAATTGGAGGAGGCGGCTTATTTAGATGGGTGTACGAGTTTCGGTGTATTTTTCAGAATTTTCTTACCAATGAGTGTGCCGATTTTGGTGACATCCGGCATTTTGACGGCTTACCATACGTGGAATGAGTTTATGTTTGCGATTATTTTCATAGATGATGAGAATTTGCGGACCATTCCAGCGGGGCTGATGCAGTTCAGAGACGCGCTGCAAACAGATTGGGGCATCCTGTTGGCGGGATTAACGATTTCAGCCGCGCCGATTGTGATTCTATTTTTATTGATGCAAAAATATTTTGTCCGCGGGATTGCAAGCGGAAGTGTAAAAGGATAAAGGAGGAAGCACAATGAAATTGATTGCGGTTGGAGATAATGTTGTCGATTACTATCAGGACCAAGAAACGTTCTACCCGGGAGGTAATGCCTTAAACGTCGCTGTGCTTGCCAAACGGCTCGGGCATGAGGCTTCCTATATCGGAATCGTCGGCAATGATGAAGCCGCGGCGCATCTGTTGAATGTACTGAAATTGGAGCAGGTCAACGCGGATTATATCCGCCAGGCGCACGGAGAAAATGGAATGGCGATTGTCACCCTTGATGAACAGGGGGAACGGATCTTTGTCAGATCAAATAAAGGCGGCATTCAGTCCCGGCTCCGTCTTGTGTTTCAGGAGAAAGATCTAGCCTTTGTCAGCGGGCATGATCTGCTGCATACCAGTGTGTACAGCAAGCTTGAGAACGACCTTCCGCAGCTGTGCGGCCTGATCCCGGTCTCCTTTGATTTTTCAACCAATCGGGAGGATGATTATTTGAGGAAGGTTTGTCCTTATGTGACGCATGCGTTTTTTTCAGGAAGTGATTTGAGTGAGTCGGAGTGCGGTGAGCTTGCCAAAGCAGCTCATGGGTACGGAGCTAAAATCGTTTGTATGACCCGCGGGGGCCAAGGAGCGATCTTGTCTGCGGGAGACCGAATCTATCATCAGCCGATTGTTGAAACTGATATAATAGATACACTTGGAGCGGGAGATTCTTTTATAGCAGGCTTTTTGACTGCTTTTTGCGAGAAGCGGGACATCACGCACGCTTTGCGCCAAGCGGCGGAAACGGCTGCGAGAACATGCGGCGTGTACGGGGCATTCGGCTACGGCCATCCTTTTCGCTTGGAGGATGGGGGAAGCAGTGAAAAAACGAGAATACTATAAGCAGTGTCTCGTTTTTTATGCCGATTATGTGTAGGGGCTGTTTATGGTAAAAGTGACACGGTTTGTGTGCATCAAAAACAGTGAGCAGTAGATTGGCTGGTCGTTTGATGTAAAAGCTGTTTTATCGATTTCAAACAGCGCATCCCCGATATCACAATCCAGGTATTTGCTTTCCTCCTGCTGGGCATATACAACGTTTAATAGTTTCGTATTGTGAGCAGGAACGACTTGATACTGCTGCTTTAAAATATCATGCATGGACACGCCGTCAGCTATAAAGGTATCAATGCCGGGAAACAAATCGAGCGGATAATGCGTCACTTCAAAGGTGAGCGGCTGGTCATCATTATATAAAATCCGTTTTAATTCAACGACGGGGCTCTCGGGGTTGATTTGCAGCTTTTCGGCAATAGGTTTTGCCGCCGGAATGATTTCATGGGACAGCACCTGATGCTTCGGTTTTTTGCCGGTTGATTCCATAAATTCCGAGTAGCCGTTTACTGCGATCAGCTCCCGTTTTAATTTAGGGCTTTTAACGAACGTTCCCTTTCCTTGCTGCCTGATAAGATAGCCTTCTTCGACTAAATCAAGAATGGCTTTCCTGACGGTAATGCGGCTGACATGATACTTGCTGCAAAGCTCGCTTTCGGTAGGCAGCTTGGCGGTTGGGGAATATACGCCCTTTTTGATGTCATCAGTGATGATTTGTTTTAGCTGAATGTATAAAGGTGTAGAACTTCCGTTGTTTAACAAAAGGTAGCCTCCTTTGAACCTATTATTCATATTATAATGTATTATGACGTTATAATACAAATTTACATTTTTTATTTTAGAAATATAGCAAAAATGGGAATCGATTACTCTAAAAATAACAGAAAGACCGGGTTGTTTCCAGTGACGAAATAACAGATCAAAAGATAGGGGGAATGTCTAATGGCTTCATTAACATTTGAGCATGTCAAAAAAGTATATCACTCTCAATTAACGGTGAAGGACTTTGATTTAGATGTAAAGGATAAGGAGCTTTTGGTGCTGGTGGGGCCGTCAGGATGCGGAAAATCGACCACGCTGCGGATGGTGGCGGGACTGGAGAGCATCTCTGAAGGCCACCTCCTCATTGATGGGGAACGGGTCAATGATCTTCCGCCGAAAGAACGTGATATTGCGATGGTATTCCAAAACTACGCGCTTTATCCGCATATGACGGTTTTTGATAATATGGCGTTTGGATTAAAGCTCAGAAAGATGCCGAAACAGGAAATTACAGAGCGGGTTCATGCGGCAGCCAGAATTTTAGAGATTGAACATTTGCTGAAGAGAAAACCGAAGGCACTCTCCGGCGGGCAGCGGCAAAGGGTGGCGCTTGGCAGATCGATTGTGAGGGAGCCGAAGGTCTTTTTAATGGATGAGCCGCTTTCGAATCTGGACGCAAAGCTGAGAGTGACAATGCGGACAGAAATCAGCAAGCTGCACCAGCGTTTAGAGGCAACCGTCATTTATGTCACGCATGACCAGACCGAAGCGATGACGATGGGCGATCGGATTGTGGTGATGAATGAAGGGGAAATCCAGCAAGTGGCGAAACCTCATGACATTTATCATTACCCGGCGAATCTGTTTGTCGCAGGCTTCATCGGCTCCCCGGGAATGAACTTTCTGAAAGGCGTGATAGAAGAGCGGCATGGCGAGCTGTTTTTCATAAACCCTTCGATCCGGCTTCATATTCCTGAAGAAAAAGCGAAGCGGCTTAAGGAAAAGGGATATGCCGGAGAACAGATGATTGCCGGCGTAAGGTCAGAACATATGACACAATCGACGGGACATGATCAGTTGTTTGATGCAGTGTTTAAAGCGAAGGCGGAAGTGAATGAAAACTTGGGAGCGGAGCTGATTGTGCATGTCACGGCTGGGGACGAGCGGCTCACGGTCCGCATGGACGGAAACACGCGAATCGCCGCAGGCGACTCGATCCAGCTGGCGGTGAAAATGGATCACGTCGTCTTTTTCGATGCGGAAACGGAAGAGGCTGTTTATTAGGAAAGGTGCTCCTAAAAAGGAGCACCTCAGCGTGTCGACAAAGTCACAAGAAGTGGCTTCATCGACACGCTTTTTTGTTAAAATATGAATGAATCTAGATTTTGGAGGTTTTACCATGTTGTCCAAGCACTCAAAAGATCAGCGTGAACAGCTCGAAGTCTTTGCCTTAAGTGAACTTGTCCCTGAAGATCATTTGGTTAGGAAGATGGAAGAAGCCATGGATTTTTCGTTTATTTATGATCAAGTTGCCCCTCTTTATTCTTCAAAAGGACGTCCAAGCATTGACCCCGTTGTATTGATCAAAATGGTACTGATTCAATACGTGTTTGGCCATCGCTCCATGCGTGAAACCATTAAGCGAATGGAAACCGATGTCGCTTATCGTTGGTTTATTGGATATGGACTCTCTGAAAAAATCCCTCATTTTTCAACGTTTAGTAAAAACTATGAACGTCGTTTTCATGACACCGATCTATTTGAAACCATCTTCTATAAAATCTTGCGTCAAGCTATGGATAGTGGTCTTGTCGACCCTACGGTCGCCTTTATCGACGGCACACATGTCAAAGCGAATGCGAATAAGAAAAAGTTTGGGAAAAAGATCGCGAGAAAAGAAACGAGGGCGTATCAGGGACAACTAGATCAAGAAATTAATGCTGATCGCGAAGCGAACGGAAAAAAACCTTTGAAGCCCAGGCCATCCTTAGAGAAACGAGAAATCAAAGTGAGTACGATAGACCCTGAAAGTGGATATTTTGTGAAGGGTGAACGGGAACGCCTCTTTGCTTATGGTTTTCATACAGCTTGTGATCGGAACGGATTTGTATTGGGGACGGTTGTTGAGCCGGCGAATATTCATGACAGTCAAGTGTTTGTGTGTTTGTTTCAACAAATAAAAGAACGGGTTGCCAAGCCTCATACAGTCGCAGTTGATGCTGGATATAAGACACCATTTATCGCGAATTTTTTAAGTGATGAAAATGTTCGCCCTGTCATGCCCTACACCCGACCACAAACGAAAAAAGGATTCATGAGAAAACACGAATATGTTTACGATGAATACTACGATGCTTACATTTGCCCTGAAAACCACGTTCTGACTTATCGCACAACCAACAGAGAAGGCTACCGGGTTTATGCGTCAGATCCAAAACGATGTGAACATTGCCCATTACTGAATCAATGTACGGAAAGCCGAAATCATCAAAAAGTAATCCATCGGCATCTTTGGCAGGATCATTTAGATGAGGTCGATCATTTGCGGCATACGGACGAGAATAGGCAAATCTATGCCAAACGCAAAGAAACGATTGAACGGGTTTTTGCGGATTTAAAGCACAAGCATGGCCTGCGCTGGACAACCCTAAGGGGAAAGAAAAAATTGTCCATGCAGGCGATGCTTGTTTTCGCTGCCATGAATCTAAAAAAACTGGCGAATTGGACTTGGAAAGGGCCAACTCGCCAGCCTATTCGACCGAAAAACAAAATAAATTGGACAAAAATAGGTCGGATCATAAAGATCCGACCTATTTTGTCAACAGTCTGAGGTGCTCCTAAAAAGGAGCACCTTTTTCTTACGGCCAAATGTCGTCGGCCCATTCAGGATGGTCGATAAAAGGATTGCGGTTGTGCTGATATTTCTCATAAATGATTTCATTTCTTTTACGCTCGCGGTCGTCAACCGGATCCTGCCTATTCCATTCGAGGAGGACAGATTGTTTTCCGTGATAAGGGGCTGAGCCGTTGCCTGTTTTATCATTCAGTTCAAGATCAGGGTACCCGTCATCACCTTCGTAACGGACAGCCATGTAAAACAGCATGCGGGCGACATCGCCTTTTACATCATCGCGGGGCTCCCATGAGTCTCCGTCATAATAATTTCCGGGTGCTTTGGCATGTTCTGTGCCGCCGTTGTCAAAATCCATATTTCCTCTGGCGCTGTTGACTTGAACATCAGCCGGGCGCAAATGGTGAATGTCGGTGCCAGGCCCCTTGCTTGTGCCAAAATTACCATGGGATTTCGCCCAAACGTGCTCGCGGTTCCAATCGCCGACATTGCCGCCATTCAGGTTTTTCGACCGCGATTCATTCGTATAGAGCAGGATGACGTTATTTGGGTTTTTTGGGTCTTCATCGGTTTCTTTCAGCGCGTTCCATACTTCGCTGTATGACAGCGTCGTGTGTCCGCTGATGATGCGGTGCAGGGCGCTTTTTAGCGATTCACCTGACTTTCCTTCAGCCCCTTCATAATAGGTATCTGTGTCAGCGTAGGGTGCAGCGGGAGCGGCTAATGAGAGAAGCCCCCCGGTTTCTGAATAGGAAGAAGCCAATCGTTCATTCAGGCTCAGTGCGGTTTGCGTGCTTGCTGAGGCGGCGGGCGCAAACCATCCGGAAATCAGTAATACAAAGACGAGCGGCAGAAACCTTGCTATTTTGGTCATCACTTGCCCTCCTTTTATCAGATCATGTCTATTATCTAAAATTGAAATAAAGGATAGAAGTGTTATTTTGTATATTTTTCATTAAAATTGTAAATTAGTCCCTTTGGAGGAGGCAGATATCCACTGTTCCCATATCTTTAGGCCCCGTTTTTGCATATTGGCTCTCTCCCTTACCGTGTTTTCTTTTGACTTTACATGAAAACAGCCCTGAGAGGTAGAGTGTTTTCTGGCCGTTATGCTGCTGGATAGATACTGTGACTAAAAAATAAACGTTTTTTTGGTTAATCTGCCAATGAACTATCCGTGTTCCTCCTTCTATAATGAAGTCACCATAACGGCCAGAGGGGGGAGTACATGGAAAAGCAGAGGCTTTCAGTCAAAAACAGCATCACAGATTATATTGAATGGCTCGCCCAATACGGCACATCCGCGGACGGCGGCGTGACGAGGCTTTTGTATACAAACGAATGGATGGATGCGCAGCTTGCCGTGAAGACGGAAATGTCGGCATTCGGGCTTGAAACAAGATTCGACGATGTCGGCAATGTGTTTGGAAGGCTTTCGGGCACCCAGTCTCCGGATGAGGTCATTTTAACCGGTTCACATATCGATACCGTCCTCAATGGAGGAAAGTATGACGGTGCCTATGGCGTTCTTGCGGCAATGCTCGCGATCAAGCAGCTCAAAGAAACGTACGGAGCACCGAAAAAAACACTCGAAGCGGTCTCCTTATGTGAGGAGGAGGGCAGCCGTTTTCCAATGACCTATTGGGGATCGGGGAATCTGACTGGTGTTTTTTCTGTACAGGATGCAGAAGAACCGAGAGACGAATCAGGTGTTTCTCTGCAAACAGCGATGTATGAGTGCGGTTTTGGTAAAGGTGAGTATCAGGCAGCCTGCAGGACAGATATCAGCGCCTTTGTCGAGCTTCATATTGAACAGGGTCAGACATTGGAAATGTCAGGCCGGGATCTCGGCATTGTGACAAGTATTGCGGGGCAGAGGCGATATCTCGTCACGCTGGAGGGGGAATGCAATCACGCGGGAACGACCTCTATGAAATGGCGCAAAGACCCCCTTGCAGCCAGCAGCCGTATCATTCATGAGCTGCTGCTGCGGTCGGAGGAGCAGCCGGATGAGCTCCGCCTGACATGCGGAAAAATTACCGCGGAGCCCAATGTTGCCAATGTCATACCGGGCCGCGTGCAGTTTTCAATCGATATTCGCCATCAGCATCAGTACGTGCTGGAGCAATTTCATAATGACATGGCTGCTTTGATCAACGGCATTTGCCATCAAAAAGGGATTCGTGCCATAAATGATGAATATATGCGGATAGAGCCTGTGCCAATGGACGAAAGGCTGAAGGCTGCGGCTCTTGAATCAGCGGCAGAAAACGGTCTCAGCTGTGAAGAAATAGTGAGCGGAGCAGGGCATGACGCGCAAATGATCGGAAGACGCTATCCGGCTTGTATGCTGTTCGTGCCAAGCCGAGGCGGCATCAGCCACTCACCAAAGGAATATACCTCAGCCAGACAGCTTGAGAACGGCGTCCGCGCATTGGCTGATTTATTATACAGACTGGCTTACTGATAAAGGGAGGAATGGCTGTGTCAGGCAGAAAAGAATTATGCACCCCGTTAAGAACGATTATGACGCCGGGACCTGTGGAGGTAGATCCGCGTGTCTTAAGAGTGATGAGCACCCCGGTTGTCGGCCAATTTGATCCAGCGTTTACAGGTATCATGAATGAAACGATGGAAATGCTCCGGGAGCTGTTTCAAACGAAAAACCGCTGGGCATACCCGATTGACGGCACTTCACGGGCGGGAATCGAAGCGGTGCTGGCGAGTGTGATTGAGCCGGAAGATGATGTGCTCATCCCCATTTACGGGCGCTTCGGTTATTTGCTGACTGAAATTGCCGAGCGGTATGGAGCAAATGTTCATACGCTTGAGTGTGAGTGGGGAACGGTTTTTAACCCGCAGGACATCATACGGGAAATGAAAAAAGTGAAACCGAAAATCGTGGCGATGGTGCATGGGGAAACATCGACAGGGCGGGTTCACCCGCTGGAAGCAATCGGCGAAGCCTGCCGGGCCCAGGATGCATTGTTCATCGTCGATGCAGTTGCGACGATTGGCGGCTGCGAGGTCAAAGTCGATGATTGGAAGATTGACGCGGCCATCGGCGGCACGCAAAAGTGCTTGTCTGTTCCATCGGGAATGGCACCAATTACATATAATGAGCGGGTGGCAGATGTGATTGCGGCTCGAAAAAAGGTGGAGCGCGGGATTGCGACACAAGCTGACAGGGCAACGCTATCGGGGAAGCGGCCGATCACAAGCAATTATTTTGATTTGAGCCAGCTTGAGGATTATTGGAGCGAAAGACGGCTCAATCATCATACTGAAGCAACGACGATGCTGTACGCCTTGCGTGAGGGTGTCAGGCTGACGCTTGAAGAAGGTCTTGAAGCCCGCTTTGAGCGGCATCGCCACCATGAGGCTGCATTAGCAGCAGGGATTAAGGCAATGGGGCTGAAGCTTTTTGGAGATGACAGCTGCAAAATGCCTGTTGTCACCTGTATAGAAATCCCTGGCGGCATTGACGGCGAGTCTGTCCGGCATATGCTTTTGGCGCAATTCGGCATCGAAATCGCCAGCTCATTCGGTCCGCTGGCGGGAAAAATCTGGAGAATCGGCACGATGGGCTACAGCTGCAGAAAAGAAAACGTGCTGTTCGTGCTTGCCGGGTTAGAAGCTGTGCTGCTGAGGCATGGCGCAGGGATCGAAGCAGGAAAAGCGCTCCAAGCGGCGCTTGATGTGTATGAAAATGCTGGCCGTCAGACAGCGGTATAAAGAAAAGCTTGCGGAATGCCGCAAGCTTTTTTAGCGATAAGATTTCGCTTTTTCTCCAATCTGTTTTCTTCGTTTGACTCTTTTTACAAATCGTCTTTCCCTGTGTTGCATTTTCTGACGAAGCATGAGTCATTTTTTCTTCCATCAGCTATTCTTTATACAAGTTACCTATAAAATCACGCTGAACTTGTTGTTTCTTATAGCGATTTTTGAGAGGAGGATGCAGCTTTGGGAAATTTGCATATCATATTAGATGCGCTCCGGGAAGATCGGGATGAGGCTGTGCTGGCGACAATTGTTCAAGTTGAAGGCTCCGCATATCGAAAAGCAGGTGCCTCTATGCTCTTTAAGAAAAATGGGGAACGGGTCGGCCTGCTGAGCGGCGGGTGTGTGGAAGAAGATTTACGCCACAGAATCAGTGAGCTGGGTGATCAGCTGACGTCAGTGCTGATTCCCTATGACATGCGGGCGGAGGACGATATGTCCTGGGGTATGGGAGCCGGATGCAACGGCGTAATTCATATTCATGCGGAGCGAATCACTCAGGGAAAAAGACGGCATTTTGATAGAGTGAGGGACTGCCTTCAATCAGGCAAAGCTGTCACAGCCGTTACGCAGCTTGACTCCTCCCATTATTTATTTTTGGCTGAGAACACGCATTTCGGGAACTGGCCGGACGCGCCTCTGCAAGACATTCAATGTACCGCTTCAACGCTTCATTTACCGCATTTCGATTCATCAACCAACTTGTTTATTCAGCGAATTGAGCCAAAGCCGCGTCTCATTCTGTTTGGGGCGGGACCGGATATTGTGCCGCTCGCTAATTTGGCGGCGGATACAGGGTTTTCTGTTACCGTGACAGATTGGCGTCCCGCTTATTGCACATCCTCTCTTTTTCCAAAAGCGGATCGTCTGATCACCGCTTTTCCAGAACAAATGCTCAGTGAATTTCAGTTTTATCCACATGATGCAGCTGTTGTAGCGACCCACCATTTTCAGCACGATCAAACGATCATCGACTTCTTATTTTCTCGAAAGCTTCATTATATCGGACTGTTGGGTTCGGCAAACCGCACGAAGCGGCTGCTGAACGGAAAACAGCCGCCGGCTCACTTTTACAGTCCGGTCGGGCTGAAAATCGGTGCGGAAGGCCCCGCAGAAATTGCCGTCAGCGTTATCGCGGAAATCGTTCAAACAAGAAAACGGATGGCACTTGTATGAGAAACCCCTATATTATCGGCGTGTTTCTCGCTGCCGGCAAAAGCAAAAGGATGGGCCGAAACAAGCTGGCTTTACCGCTAAAAGGACAAACCATCGGTTCGCTTTCTTTGCAAACCGCTCTTCTATCCCTCCTTGATCATGTGTTGATCGTCGAGCGAACTGAACGTGCTTTCCTTGATTGGATAGGAGCGCCGTATCACGCTCCGCCTTTTCGAAAACGCTGGAGCCTGCACGTTTGTCAAGAAGCTGAAAAAGGCCAAGGGCATTCAGTCAGCAGCGGGGTGAGAAAAGCAGAAAGCATGGGAGCGGACGGCGTTGTCATTTTGTTAGCCGACCAGCCGCAGCTTTCCGTCGATCATCTTAATGCCCTTGTGGCAATGGCTCCTAAGTCATTTGCCGTATCATCATCCTTAGGCGCGCTCACCCCGCCAATCTATTTCTCATCAGCTTGTTTTCCTTATATAAAGGAGTTAAAGGGAGATGAGGGGGCTCGCAGGCTCCTGAAAAGCGGGCAGCTTGGAACAGGAGCGGTTTTGGAGGCAAAGGAAAGCGCGGAGTTGAAAGACATTGATACACCGGAAGAATACGAAATGGTAAGGAGGGCGATGGTTTGAACGGCCAAGTGACAAAAACAAGAATGACTCTTCAATTATGGAGGCCGGAAGCGCTTGATGAGGCCTATTCGCTTTTAGAGAAGCATGCCCCGGATGTGTGTGCCGCATCGGGCAGCACACTGCTTCAGCTTCAGTGGGACAAAGGGATTCTTCCGAAACAGCACCTCGTCAGTCTTGAAGGAATTAACGAGATGAGAGGGATCACCGCCAGCGGCACCCACCTGTCGATCGGGGCACTCACAACGCTGAATGAATGCAGAAAGAATCCCCTGATCAAGAGTGTACTTGGTTGTTTCAGCGGCGCTGCTTCCACTGTTGCCGCACCCGGAATCCGCAGCCGGGCCACGATTGGCGGCAACATAGCGAGTAAAATCGGTGATTTGATTCCGCTCCTGCTTGTTCTGGATGCTGAGCTTATCGTGTACCAAAAGAAACTGATCAGGCTGTCACTTGGCGATTGGCTCATAGATGAAGACTTTAGAACTGCTATCGTCACGCGTATCATCATTCCGCGTGTGGAGAAAGAGCGTGTGTTTTACCGCAAGCTTGGGAGGCGGCAGGCTTTTACAGGCGCGGTTGCTGTGGCAGCTGGACGTTTTTTGAAAGACGGCGGCATTCGGCTCGCCGCTGGCCATGCCGATATCACACCGGAAAGATTAATGGAAAGCGAAGCAAAATGGATGGCGTCAGAGTGGAATCCGCACGAGCTGTACCAAACCATTATCCATGAGCTGCCGTTTACCGCAGATGCTTTTATGTCAGCGGCATACAGAAAAAAAGCCGCGGCTAACGTCATCATGGCAGAGCTGCTGTCTGAGGGAGGAGAAAAATGATCATCAACAAACCGTCAAGAGTGAGACCGGATGGAAGGGAAAAGGTCACAGGTGAATTGAAATATATGACCGATCTCAGCTTTCCCGGAATGCTGTATGGCAAAGTGCTGAGAAGCGCTTATCCTCATGCAGAGATCGTGTCGATTTGCACCAAAAAAGCTGAAGAAATGGAAGGTGTGCGGGCGGTCGTCACTCATCAAGACGTTCCCGGATCAAACCGCTTTGGCATTGTCATCCCTGACCAGCCGGTTTTATGTGAGGACAGGGTGCGGTATGTCGGGGATGCGATCGCCGCAGTGGCTGCGGAAACGGAGGAAATCGCGGAAGCGGCGCTGGAGTTGATTCGCGTTGAATATAAAGAACTGGAGATCATTGATTCACCGGAAAAAGCGCTTCGGCCGGACGCGCATAGACTGCACGAGGACGGGAACATCCTTCACCGTGCGTTTTTTTCACACGGCGATGTGAAAGAAGGCTTCCAAGCATCTGACACAGTCCTTGAAGAAACCTACGAGCTGCCGCGGCAGATGCATACATATATGGAAACGGAAGGAGGCGTAGCCGTTCCAAAAGAAGATGGGGGCTTTACGATGTATGCAGGAACACAGCACGGCTATAAAGACCGTTTCCAGCTTGCCCGTATTTTTGACATTCCCGAAGAGAAGATTAGGGTTGTGTCTAGTCCGATGGGCGGCTCGTTCGGCGGAAAGGATGAGCTGAATATCCAGCCGTATGCCGCGCTTTTGGCACTGAAAAGCGGACTTCCTGTCAACATTCATCAGACCAGAAAGGAATCTGTACGTTCTGGAATTAAGCGCCATCCGATGAAGATTACGATAAAAACGGGAGCGGATCAAGCAGGAAAGCTATTGGCTCATGATGTGAAAATTGTGGCGGACACAGGCGCTTACGCTACGCTTGGACCGGCCGTTCTTGATTTTTCTGTCGAGCATGCCGCGGGTCCGTACCGCATTCCAAATATTCGGACTGAAGGGATATCTGTGTTTACGAACAACGGGGTGGCGGGAGAATTTCGGGGGTTTGGCGGCAATCAAATCACATTTGCGCTCGAAACCCATCTTGATCGCCTCAGCGGCTTGCTCGGCATCGATCCGCTGGAGCTGAGAAGAAAAAATATCAGACAACCGCATGATCTGGGGCCGCTTGGGCATCGGATTGCACCGACTGACGGAGCGGCGCAGGTTTTGGACGTCATTTCTGAATCTCCTATTCTCACAAGAAAACGTGTGAACTCCGGGTATATACGAAGAGGCAAGGGAGCGGCCATTACGATGCACGGCGGCGGGCTGGGATATGGCCGAATGGATGCGGCGGGAGGCCGTTTGTCCCTTTCAAGTGACGGCAAAATCACGGCTTCTTTTGGATTTGAAGAATGCGGACAGGGGATTCTAGCGGCGATTGAACATATTGTCATTGAGGAGCTGGGCTGTGCGGCTGAGGATATTTCCATTGTCATTGGGGATACCGCAAAAGCGCCGAAGTCAGGTTCCTCCACCGCATCCCGTGGCACAAGCATGGTGTGGCACGCGATCCAGCGTTTGAAGAAGCCATTCCTTTCTCGATTGAAAAAACGGGCCGCAGAATGGAGCGGCTGTGCGGAGGAAATCCTTATTTTAGGCGCCGCAGGCTTGCGTGACAAAAACACAAAGGAGCTCGTGGTGACGTATAAGAAGCTGGCTGAAAAAGGCCCTTTGGCAGAGGAAACCGAATTTGATTTTCCGACAACGCCTGATCCTGTGGTCGGCGGGCATTTTCTCTACGCATTTGGCGCGGCTGCTGTTGAGGTGGAGGTTGATCTATTAACAGGCAATGTCAGAGTGATAGATTGTGAACACGCTATTGCAGCAGGTCCGGTTGTCAGTCCGCAGGGCTATCGGGGACAAATTGAAGGCGGCGCTGTTATGGCGCTCGGCTATACGCTGATGGAGGAAGCCGAAATGACGGACGGCCGTTATGCGGCGGAAAACCTCGACCAGTATATCATTCCCGGTGTGAAGGATGTTCCTGACATGAAGGTGACTGCAATAGAAGAGCTGATGGAAGGTGATTCCCACGGCCCGCGCGGCGTCGGCGAAATCGGAACGATCGCCCTTACTCCTGCCATTGTAAAGGCCGTGCATGATGCGGTCGGCTGCTGGATAAATAAGCTGCCGATTTCAAGAGAAGAGCTTCTGGACGCGATAGACAGAAAGGGGATGAAGCAATGGACATAAAAGAAGCTGGACCATTTCCTATAAAAAAGGAACAGTTCCGGATGACCGTAAATGGGCAGGAGCGGGAGATTGCAGCCGTTCCCGCGACACGTCTGAGTGACCTGCTTAGAAAGGAATTTCAGCTGACCGGGACAAAGGTATCCTGCGGAATCGGCCGCTGCGGAGCGTGCTCCATCCTAATCGACGGAAGGCTGGCCAATGCGTGCATGACGATGGCCTATCAAGCAGACGGCCACTCCATTACCACCATCGAAGGGCTTCAAAAAGAAGAACTGGATATCTGCCAAACCGCTTTCTTGGAAGAAGGCGGCTTCCAATGCGGCTACTGCACCCCGGGCATGACGATTGCGCTTAAAGCGCTGTTCGAGGAAAACCCGCATCCCGCAGATGAAGAGATAGAAGAAGGGCTGGCGGGGAATTTGTGCCGGTGTACCGGGTATGGCGGAATTATGCGGTCGGCTTGGAGGATTAAAAGAGAATTGTGTGATGGGAAAAAATGAAGTCCGGCTTTTAAAGTCGGACTTCATTGTCAATTATATCACCCCATGATTCTATTAAATCATACATTACCTGTTTATTAGCAGCCGGTGTTATTTCTTTAAGTATTTTGAATACCTCGAAACATCGAGTAAAATCTTTAGACCTGAATCTTTTAGGCTGTCTCTTAGTGTAATCTATAAGCTGTTGTAGATTTCAAGTGTCATTAGGGGCCCTTTGTTACTGCTCTCGTAACAATTGCTCCCTATCCAGTTATGTTGGTATGAATCGAAGAAAAGTTTGCGGTTTTTTTGCGGTCATACATATTTTCGGAAATGTTAGAATATTACATAAGAGAGTACATAAGGAGGGGTCATGTGAATCCGGTTTTATCATCGTCAGAAGTTGGCGTAAAGATCAATGAATGGTATAAAATGATACGTCAATTTAGTGTCCCGGATGCAGAGATTTTAAAGGCAGAGGTGGAGCAGGAGATCCAACGGATGGAGGAAGATGAGTATTTACTCATTTATTTCTCCCTAATGAAATTCCGTCATCAACTCATGCTAGATTATTTGGAACCCGTAACAACACGTATAAGACCAACTATTGACGAGTTACTTGGAAAAATAGAGGCAACCAACAAGGGGATAACTGGCCTGCTGTCTTACTATTCTCTGTTTTTTCGTGGAATGTATGAGTTTGATAAAAGGGAATATGTAAAAGCGATAGGTTTTTATCGAGAAGCTGAAAAACATCTTTCTCATGTTAATGATGATATCGAGAAGGCTGAGTTTCATTTTAAGTTGGCTGAAGCTTACTATACTATGAAGCAAAATCATATTTCGATGCACCACGTTAAACAGGCGATGGACATTTATAATCAATATGATCTTTATAAAGTGCGAAAAACCCAGTGTCATTTTGTTATATCCGGAAATTACGTTGATTTTAAACATTTCGAGAAGAGTTTGCCGCATCTTGAAAAAGCCTTGGTCTTGTCCAAACAATTAGATCGCAATGAAAGGCTTCTTAGCTCGGCTTACTACAATCTCGGAAAGAATTATGCAGATTTAGGAATAAATGATAAAGCAGACTACTTTTTGAATGAAGCTGTCAAAATATCAGAAAGTGCGAAGTTAAGCAATTTACCTCATTCCCTGTTTACATACGCTAAATTTCTTTTTAAGCAGGAGAAAACAGGCGAAGCAATAAAAATGAGTAAAAAGGGTTTATCAGCGGCGTTATACCAAGGTGACAAACTTTTTGAGTCCCTACAAAAATACTTGGAGGCACTTTATATCAATGCAGTTGATCAAGTGGGAATAAAAAAAACCATTGATTACTTAGAAAGAAATAAGAATTATGCGTATGTGGAAGATATCGCAATTGATACGGCTGAAGCTTTTGCAAATTCAAAGGAATATGAAACTTCTTATGTTTATCATCAAAAAATGCTTGAAACGCAAAAACAAATTCAGAGGGGAGAATGCCTGTATGAATTTTAAAAAAGGCGTAATCATTATTCTTACTACAGTTACTTTAAGTTTAGGTCTCGTTACTACTTTTACTGTAGAGCAAAGTACAGCATATCATCAACTTTCTGACCGGAATCAAACATAAAATAAACCCTCTCATTCGGAGGGTTTATTTTATGTATTTGATCCCACATTAATAATTGAATCAAACGATATAAAGTTTGTATCCCCTTTTAAACCTTACACGTGTAACTGTTGTTTAACTTCCTTTATGTCATGAATATATCCACTTACTTCCTCAATAAAGCCATCTCTATAATAGTTAATGGTTAGAGCTGTATTGAACTCCTTTGCTTCTGAAATAATCCTCATCATTTCATCGAGATGGTATTCATCCAGAGTAGGTACAGAAAGGGGATGAAGCAATGGACGTAAAAGAGCTGGGCCATAGCTTTTAAAAAAGGAACAGTTCCGAATGACCGTAAATGGGCAGGAGCGGGAGGTTGCAGCCGTTCCGACGTTATGTCTGCTTGCAGGATCAGAAAAGATCTGTCTGCTTTTTCTCGCAGGCCATTCGCCTGAAAAATGAATGATTGTATCAGATTGACCTATACTTTAGAATGACTAATTATATTCTGAAAATTTTATCAGGGGTGGTTATATGAAAACGATTGGTCTTATTGGCGGGATGAGTTGGGAATCTTCAGCTGAATATTATCGAATCATTAATGAGGAAATAAAAAAGAAATTAGGGGGACTGCATTCGGCGAAATGCCTTTTATACAGTGTTGATTTTAAGGAGATTGAACACTATCAGTCCGAAGGGGCTTGGGATCAAGCCGGTGCAGCTTTAGGGGAAGCTGCGAGATCATTAGAAAAAGCCGGTGCAGATTTTATAGTAATATGTACAAATACCATGCATAAAGTAATTGGCTATATCCAAGAAATGATCACTATCCCTATTTTACATATTGCAGATGCGACTGCCGATCAAATCACTAGACAAGGTATTCGTTCGGTAGGATTACTTGGTACTAAGTATACGATGGAACAAGATTTTTATAGATCACGTATTGAGTCTCACGATATCAATGTCATTGTGCCCAGTGATGAGGAAAGAGAAGTAATCAATCATATTATTTATCAGGAACTATGTTTGGGGGAAATCAAACAGTCGTCCAGAAACATGTATAAGAAGATGATCAATCATTTGGTGGATCGGGGAGCAGAAGGGATTATTCTCGGATGCACTGAAATTGGTTTATTAGTAAAGGCAGAGGATTCTAAAGTGCCATTATTTGATACGGCTTTCATCCATGCTCAAACAGCAGTGAATACATCTCTTTCGATTTAGCTGTGTGTTTTGTCAAGTGAAAAAAGTGTCATCAAACAATGATTGAAACGCAAAAACAAATTCAAAGAGGAGAATGCCTGTATGAATTTAAAAAAGGCGTAATCATTATTTTTGCTGTTGTTTCACTTGACCGTAATCAAACGTGAAAAGTTTATAAAGTTCATATAGAAGCCCGCCTCATCGGCGGACTTCCTTCTCTAACTCCCCTTATACACCTGATAACCAAACGGCGACAGCAAAAGCGGGATGTGATAATCAGCGTCTGGATCTGCAAGTTGAAATCGGACGGTGACAATGGTTAAAAACGGCTGGTCTGCCATGCTCACTTTTTGACTCGCAAAATAATCCCGTGCATGGAACTCCATCACATATTCACCAGACACCAGCTCTTTTCCTGCCAGCAGCGGAGCATCGACTCTGCCGTCATCGTTGGTGAATGTTTCTTTGACAAGATCGCCGTCTTCGCCCAGCCGCTTCAATTCAATTCTTACGTTCGCCGCGGGTTTGCCGCAGGATAAATCCAAGATATGGGTTGTCAGCTTTCCCATCAGGCCTTCAGGCTTCCTAATGCTTTTTCGGTTTTCTGTTTTTCTTTCTCGGCGTCTTCTCTGGTCACGGTAAAGCGCTGGAAACCGAATGGCGGGCGCGGTTCTGTGTAGACTTTTCCTTTGGAGCCCGGGATCTCTTCGACGACTGTGTCCCATGTGTGATTTTGAGAGTGGAAGCTGACATCAGTGAGCTGCGGGAATCTCGTTAATATTCTGCAGCCGATATGATAGATTAAGTTTTGGATTGAAGCGGTTTCGAGCTCGTGAAAAACGGTGCTCGCCAAGTCGCGGACTTGCTCAGCCGCAACGTAGCGGGCGGGATCGGAAGCGTACGCGTCATCTGTGTGTTCATAATGCCAGCTGATGTTTAAATGGACAAACAGAGGGCGGTTGCCATCTTCCGGGAGAGTCGTATATTCGTCCCGGATAAAGCCAATGAAGGAATTGCCGCTCACTTTGACGAGCTGAAGATCCACGATTTCGCTGTATTGCTCTTTAATTGTTATGGTATCTCCGGTTCGTTCCGCTTTCAGCACAGACCGCGCCCGTTCATTTCGTGACCTTCTGAAGACGAGCTGGCTTGTGCCGAGTCCTTGCTCTTCGTAAGCAGGCATCGCTTCAAACGGAATGTCTTCGCCGGTCAGAGTGATGGTGTCCATATGAGAATAGGTATCTAAAAATCGGTGAGCCACATCGTGTAAGAATCCTTCCGTAGTCGTTCCTTCATAGGAAGCGAGATGGCGCTGAATAAAGTTTTTCATTGAATCCGTCGCCACAACGAGGGTGTTATCTCCGTCTGTAAATGATGGCAGGAAAGCATCTCCGCTAATTTCACATGTCACATCAACGCCGATAACGGTATTGTCTCTCCCGGTAAAAGATGACTCTGGGATTTGCTTTACTCCTGTGAGCGGCTTTAAAAATGTTCGGTATGCAAATACATTTCCTTTGCCGTAAGACATGGTTCTTTTCATTTGCGTCTCTCCTTTTTCAGTGATCTTGTCCGCCAGACGAAAGCGGGCGATGCGGTAAATTTCTTCTAGAGCCTTCTGGAACTCCGTTTCACGTTCGTTCTCAAGCCTTGCCAGCAGGGCTTGGAGAATGTCCTGTTTCGTCTTTCCCTTTACCGCTAAAATAAAAGGAAAGCCGAAGCGTTCATAATAGTGCTCATTTAGCTTGAGAAATTCCTCGTATTCCTGCTGTTCAAGTTTGCTGAGCCCAGCGTTTTGCTGCTCTGTTACCGAGGCAGCGCTCATTGTTTTCTTTGTTCCAAGCCGGGGGTGCTTGTTGATTAAATCAAACTGTGTCTGGCGGTCCGCGAATCTTACAATGCCGGCCATTTTGTGATGAAGGTCAGAAAGGGATGAAAACGGCCGCAATGCCGCGGCTTTCTCCGCAATCCATGAAGAGTGTTCAACAATAGATCCAAGTGTGTCTGTCAGTGTTTGTGTGTCCATTTGGTTCAGGTCATTCATTGTATACATTGGCATCATCCTTTACGTTTTCATTTCAGCGCCATTCGGCTGTTTCGGTTGAAAAAAAGCGTGCAGTGCAATGGCCGTCAAACTGCCGATCACAATTCCGCTTCCTGCCAAGACTGAGGCCGCTCCCGGAAGAGATGAAAACAATGCGGGAACTGTTGTGGCGCCTAGCCCTAAGCTGACGGAAGAGGCAATGATCAGCAGGTTGTCTTGTGAATCGAGGTCAACACTGGAAAGCATGTTGATCCCGTAAGAAATGACCATGCCGAACATGACAATCATCGCGCCGCCGAGAACGGGGTTCGGGATCACTGTTGTCAATGCTGCGGCTTTTGGAACAAGTCCGATTGCCATCAGCATCATTCCTGTGATCGCGATGACGTCGACAGTTTTCATTTTTGAAAGCTGAACGATACCGACATTTTGCGAGAAGGCTGTATAGGGAAACGCGTTAAATAAGCCGCCAAGCATAATCGCAAGGCCTTCCGCCCGGTAGCCCTTTTCGAGATCCTTCTCCGACAGCCTGCGGTTTGTGATATCGGCGAGCGCAAAGTAAACACCTGTCGATTCAACCAGACTGACAATCGCAACGAGGAGCATCGTGACAACAGCCGGCAGCTCAAAGGTCGGCGGTCCGAAATAAAACAGAGACGGAACATGAAGCCAAGACGCTTCCATAACGTCAGAAAAATCGACTTTTCCCATGAAGAATGCAGCCGCTGTTCCTGCGATAAGGCCGAGCAATATCGCTATGGAGCGGATAAAGCCTTTAAAGAAATAGAACAGCAATAAGATAAAGGCTGTAACGCCAAACCCGAGGAGCACGTTGTCCAGTGAGCCGAAGTCTTTGCTTCCTTCACCGCCGGCCAGGTTATTCATTGCCGTCGGAATCAGGCTGATGCCGATGATCATGACAACTGAGCCGGTCACGACAGGCGGGAAAAAACGGACAAGCTTACCGAAGAAGCCCGCGGCTAAGACGATAATCAGTCCTGCGGCGATAATAGAACCGTATATCGCTGAGACACCGTATGTGCTGCCGATGGAAATCATCGGGCCGACTGCGGTAAACGTACATCCGAGCACAACGGGGAGCCCGATGCCAAAATACCGGTTTTTCCAGAGCTGTAAAAGAGTCGCGGCCCCGCACATGAACAAATCGATCGCGATTAAATACGTCAGCTGCCCCGTATTCAGCCCGATCGCCGCTCCGACGATCAGCGGAACGAGAATCGCTCCCGCATACATGGCAAGCATATGCTGAAGTCCGAGCATGCTCAGCTGAAAGACATTGTACTGTTCCTTCATCTTTTTCACACCTCTTTTTCTAATGCGAGTGTATGGTCTAATACCGCGAGTTCTGTTTTCTGCGCTGTTGTTTCTTTTTTGCCGCGCAAGCTGAAAAATAGATTCAAAAAGATGGCGGTCAGGCTTCCGGCGATGGTGCCGTCACTGACGAGAATCCGGATCGGAGCGGGGAATTCCGCGAAAATGGCGGGCACCGTGCTGGCGCCAATGCCGAGTGCGATTGAGCATGCGATGGTCAGGAGGTGATATTGATTTTTGAGATCCGCTGTACTGAGCATTTTGACGCCGGATGCAATGACCATACCGAACATGACAACGGTCGCGCCTCCCAGCACAGCCGCAGGAACGGCGGAAGCAAGGGCGGCAATCTTCGGAATCAGTCCGAGGCAGATAAGGATACAGCCTGCGGTAATGATGACATTTCTCGTTTTTACCTTTGTCAGCTGCAATAAGCCGGCATTTTGCGCAAAGGTGTTATAGGGAAAGGCGTTGAACAGCCCGCCGATGAGAATGGCGATTCCTTCCGCCCGGTAGCCTTTGACAAGGTCGTTTTCGCTTAGCGGTCTGCCGCATATCTTTCCGATCGCGTAGAACACGCCGGTTGATTCCACAATAATGACGATTCCGACGATCAGCATCATTAAGATCGGGCCGATCTCAAATGAAGGGGTTCCAAAGTAAAATGGCTTCGGGATTTGAAATAACGGTGCTTCAATAACAGAAGAAAAGCTGACTTTGCCCATGGTGGCTGCTGCCGCTGTTCCGGCGGCGATTCCGATCAGAACGGAAAGCGTTCGGGCAAATCCTTTGAGAAAACGGTTGAGAGCTAAGATCAGGACTAGGACGCCGACAGAGAGAAGAAGGTTTTCGAGTGAACCGTATTCGGGGTTGGCGCTGCCGTTTATTTTTTCGCCGCCAGCCATATTTTTCACACCTGTCGGAACAAGAGAAAGGCCGATTAAGGTTACAACAGTTCCTGTTACGACAGGGGGGAATAACACGGTCAGCTTGCCAAAAAAACGCGCAAATAAGAAGATAAACATACCTGCCGCGATGATTGAACCGTAAACCGCGGCAATGCCGTGATTCGCGCCGATGGCAATCATCGGGGTGACGGCCACAAATGAACTGCCGAGCATGACGGGAAGCCCGATGCCGATGTATGCGCCGCGCAAGGTTTGCAAAAGCGTCGCGGCGCCGCACGTTAACAGGTCAATCGCCAACAGGTAAGACAGTTGTTCTGTTGTTAAGTTCAGCGCCCTGCCGACAAGCAGGGGCGCCATAATCGCACCTGCATACATGGCCAGCACATGCTGCAGGCCAAGAGAAAAAACCGCAAACGATTTTTGTTTCACCATAGTCCCTCCTTTTATATGTGAACTTTAGTAACATGATAGCGTGCCGATTGTCGGGTGTCATTGGATACAGTAGCCGAAAAAGACAGGTGTTATTGCTGAAAGTGACGAAAAGCGATTTAGTTTGTAAGAAAATATGACGGGTGTTAGCTGATCAGCCGCTGCATCCGCAAGGCAAGCCGCAAACGCATCGTCGTGTCAGGGTCTTTTAAGCTTTTGCCCAGCAGTTCCTCACATTTTTCAAGGCGGTAGATAACCGTATTCCGATGAACGTACAAACGCTTTGCCGTCTCGGAAATTTGGCAGTGTGTCTCTAAATAGACGGACAGCGTATGAAGCAGGCTTTGATCCTCCTGCTGTTTTTCAGCGAGGCTTTGAAGTGTCGAGTGATAAAATTTCTTCAAATCCTCAACTGGGAGCAGGCGAAGAAGCTCAGGCACATCTTTGGCGTGATACACCTGAATAAACGCCGTGCTTCTTGACAAATGCCCTGATTGCAGGGCGTCAGATGCCTCTGTGAAAGCGTCGGGAATATCAATGAGCTTTTGGCATATATTGCTGATGCCAAAGGACACAGTCCGTTTAAATTGAGCTTTGACTTGTGTTTGGAACTGCTCTAAAAAGCTGATCACTGAGGCGTGCATTTCACTCCAGCTGTCTGTCGCTTCGATCAGAATAATGCCGACATTTCCTTTAATAAAGAGATGGGGCGGAAAAGGGAAGGCCGATAATTCGCCTTCAAGAAACTCGAATACATTGTCGGAGGCGAGCTGATTTTCTGTAAAGCTGATCGATTCGTCATTTCGGTCGAGTTTTCCGGCGATGCACATATATTTTTGATCCCAGCGCAGCTTAAATTCCTTCGCCCGGTTTTTGATTTCCTCGTCTGAAGAAAATGACCGTTCAATAAAATTGCTGAAAAACTCATTGCGCGCCCGCCGCCCGTATTGCTTCAGCGCATTTTCCTTCAGCAGTTCAAAAGAAATCACGTTGGCCGCTTGTTCAATCGTGAGAACCAATCCTTTGTCGCTGGCCTGCACCATGTCAAGTATCAGCAGGTAGCCGCAGTTTTTTTCGTGATTATAAATAGGAAGGACAGAATAGGTTTTATGATCGGAGATCGCAGAGAAACAAGTGAAAAACGGCCCTGATATGGTATTCAGGGTTCCTTTCAGCTTTTCGGTTTCAAATGAAATCTGATGGGACGCAGACAGCATTTTAGCATGCTGGTCAAGCAGCAGTACGGGAAGCTGAAGGAGGTCTGACACCTTTTTGAGGAGAGATTGCAGCCCTTTGCCGCTCATAATGTGGTTTGTGAATTTTTTGTGCGCGTAAATGGCTTGCCGCAGCTCGTTAGAACGCATATCAAGAATGTGGCTGAGTGTCGCATTCACAATATCCCCGAGGCGGATGTGTTCGGGAAGCTCAATAATCGGGAACGCGTATGAATCGGCCAGCTCGATAATTTCCTTCGGGATATCCTCTAGGTAGCGCTTTGTTTTAATGCCCAGTCCCGCGCAGCCGCGTTTTGCCATTTGCTGAATCAGTTTAGATAACTGGTGCGGATGATCTTTCAGGTGATAGGCGGTGGTGACGAGCAATTCATTTTTATGCAGAAAGTCTGCGATATCCGGAGCATCCATCATATTGACATGCTGAACCTCTCTTTCTCCTCCTGCTTTTCCCGCGATTAAATGGGCGTTTTCATAAGCCGGTATTTTCATCACATCTAAAATATTCATAGCGCATTCTCCTTTTCTATAAAAACATTAGTTAAGATGAATAATTTTCAATAGGAATTCTAGCGGTTTTGCTGATGTAATACGATCATAGTAGCAGTAAACTATTCAAAATAGAACGGATTGTGTGACATAAACTGACATAAAAAATCGTCATCCTGACATGGGGGGATCAGTATGAATTACGATATGGTGATAAAAGGTGCGAAAGCAGTTACGCCAAGTGGCGTTAAAAAAGCTGATATTGCAGTGCGAAACGGTATCATTGCCGAGATTGGATCTGCCATTGAAGCAGGCGGGGCAGCTGTTGTACAGGCAAGCGGACAATATGTGTTTCCGGGTGCGGTAGACTGCCATGTTCATTTCAATGAACCGGGCAGAGAGGACTGGGAGGGGATTGAAACAGGCTCGCAGATGATGGCAGCAGGCGGCTGCACCACTTATTTTGATATGCCGCTCAATTGCATTCCATCAACCGTGACGGCAGAACATCTTCTCGCAAAAGCAGAACTCGGCAGGCAAAAATCAGCGGTTGATTTTGCGCTATGGGGCGGCCTCGTCCCCGGCCATATCGAGGACATCCGCCCAATGGCTGAGGCGGGAGCGATCGGGTTTAAAGCATTTTTATCAAAATCAGGCACAGACGAGTTCACCTCTGTTGATGAACGGACATTGCTCAAAGGCATGACAGAAATCGCGGCTGCAGGAAAAATCCTCGCTCTTCACGCGGAGAGTGACGCGATCACAAGCTATTTGCAGATGGTTTTGGCTAATAAAGGAAGGGTGGATGCGGATGCGTACGCCGCCTCCCGCCCGGAGGAAGCCGAAGCTGAAGCGGTGTATCGCACGATTCAGTATGCGAAGGCGACGGGGTGTCCGGTTCATTTTGTCCATATCAGCACGGCGAAAGCGGTTCGGCTGATCAGGGAGGCGAAACAGGAAGGCCTTGATGTTTCGGTCGAGACATGCCCGCATTATCTCTTGTTCAGCCACGATGATTTACGTGAAAAGGGCTCTGCCGCAAAATGCGCGCCCCCGCTCCGTTCACCGCAATCAAAGGAAGCGCTGATCGAGGCGCTCATTGCGGGGCAGATTGACATGGTCTCCTCTGACCATTCTCCTTGCCGTCCGTCCTTAAAGCGGGAGGATAATTTGTTTTTATCGTGGGGCGGAATCAGCGGCGGGCAGTTCACTTTATTAGGAATGCTGGAACTGGCGCTTGAGCATCAGATTCCGTTTGAAACCATCGCTGAATGGACAGCGGCGGCCCCTGCGAGACGATTCGGCCTGCAGCAAAAAGGGCGGCTTGAAGAGGGATGTGATGCGGATTTTGTCCTCGTCGACATGGAGCCGTACACTGTCACGAGAGAATCGATGTTTGCAAAGCATAAGCTAAGCCTTTACGAAGGACATACATTTCCCTGCCGCATTTCGGCCACATACAGTAAAGGTCGGTGCGTGTACAGCGGCAGGGACAAAGCAGAAGGAGCAATTGACGGAGCCATGGTCGTTCCATCGTAAAAAACCCCGGCAGATTTTATGTTGCCGGGGTTTTTTCCTCTAGTTTTTCTTCAATAAAGTCCGCAGTATGTCTTACTCCATCTTCTTTTTTAATAAGAGCTGCAGCTTCAGAAGCCCGTTGAGAATACGTATGGTTGGAAACCAGTTCGTGGATTCTGGAAACGAAGGCTTCAACTGACATCTTTTTTTCTTTCAGAGGGGCATCAGCCACTCCGATGTCTCGCATTTTTCTTGCCCAAAAAGGCTGATCCCCAGAGAATGGGCATATTATCATTGGTTTGCCAGCTTTCAATGCCGCGGCTGTAGTCCCGGCGCCACCATGATGAATGACTGCTCGTGATTGAGGAAAAATCCAGCTGTGAGGCATGGACCCGGCTGTGAAAATATGAGGTGAATCTGTCGTCTGTTTGATCCCGCTCCAGCCCGTCAGCAAAATGGCGCGCTGCCCGGCTTCTTTGAATGCTTGCTGAAGCATGTTCAGAATGTGATCCGGGTTTCGTAATGGCATACTGCTAAAACTAACGGTAAAAGGAGGCGGCCCCGCTTCTAAAAAATGCAACAGCTCAGGTGGAGGGGTCCAGGCATCTTCGTCTAAAAACCAGAATCCTTTCATTGAAACATGACCTTCCCATTGTTGGTCAAAGGGAATGATGGAAGGGCTGCATCCATACAGAACAGGAATATGCTTTCCATTCAGTACGGAATCATCCTTAAAAACAGAACGTTTACCAGACAGGCCGAGTGTCTCATGTCTCCACTTGTTAACCAGCGAAAAAAATGATGCGGTTAATAATCGATTGATTTTAAAACTGGCCCTGTTAAGCGTTCCGCTCCGCATGGCAAATGGCAGGACAGGATTTGTAAAATGGCGGGTGGGAGCTATAACAGGAACGGGGTGAGCAATAAAGGCAGGGATGTGCAGGGCTTCGGCAAGATCATAACCGCCAAATACTTTAGGGTGATAAATGATTGCATCGGCATCTTGAGCGACCGTCCAAATATCGTCTAACATTTGTTCCATCATTGGGTAAATGACGGTTTTCATCTGGCTGACAATAGATAGCGGATTTCCTTTCAGTATGTTTTTCCCTTCTTCTGATTGCGTCAAATCTGCGTAATCGGCTCTGATGGCTGAAAAGGAGAGCCTGTTTTTCTCCGCTAGATCTTTGAACGCGTCTTCAGTGCAAATCGTCACATGATGTCCGCGTCTGGATAATTCTTTTCCCAATGCGATAAAGGGCTGTACATCGCCTCTCGTCCCGATCGTCAGCAGGTTGATTTTCATGATTCGCCTCCGGAATGTCATTCATTACCACTAATTTATCATACATAAGCACCTATCAGTTTTTAAAATGCAATCAACGTGGTATCTTTTTTGAAGGAGGCGGAGGCAATGGAACATATCAAATACATACTCAAGCAATCATGGTCGCGTCATACGAGCTCTAAATGGACGGAAGAATGCCCGGCATGCGGCCAATGCGGTGTGACGGCTTTGGTGATTCAGGATCAATTCGGCGGCGCCATTTATAAAACAAAAGTCGGTGAGAGCTGGCATTTTTATAACTGGATCAACGGCGTGGTGTATGACTTTACGAGTGAACAGTTCCAGGCGCCTATTGACTATCAGCATATTCCTTCCTCAAGGGAAGAGGCGTTTTTAGATACGAATGAGAAACAATATCAGCATCTTTGTTCAGCGTTTTCCCGCTACATGAATAGCATTTCCGAGGAAACCTGAAAACACGTGTGATAAACTGGAAGAGAGGTGAATGATTGTGATTTATATCGGACTGACGGGATGGGGGGATCATGACAGCATCTATCCGCCGAAAACGGCCAGCCAGAAAAAATTGCAGGCCTATTCCTCCCATTTTCCGATCGTTGAATTAGACGCGAGCTTTTACGCGATTCAGCCGGCGCGAAATAATGAAAAGTGGGTGAAGGAAACGCCGGAAACCTTCCAATTTATCGTGAAAGCGTATCAGGGCATGACGGGGCATCAGCGCGGCGACATTCCCTTTGACTCAAAAGAGGAGATGTTTGACGCGTTTAAGGTGTCTTTAACGCCATATTTACATAGCAATAAGCTCGCCATGGTGCTGTTTCAATTTCCGCCGTGGTTTGACTGCAAGAAGGAGAATGTCGCTTATTTGAGATGGTGCAAGCACCAAATGGGCGATATCCCATGCGCGCTTGAATTCAGAAACCGCTCCTGGTTCTCGCCGCCATTTTATGAGCAGACGCTTTCATTTATGAAAGCGGAAGGCTGGATTCACAGTGTCTGTGATGAACCGCAAATCGGAGAAGGCAGCGTGCCGACTGTGCTGCGCGTGACCAATGAAAACAAAACGCTTGTCAGGTTTCACGGGCGCAACAAGCAGGGCTGGATGAAGCCTGATGGCGGGAAAAACTGGCGGGAGGTCAGGTACTTATACCGCTACAATCAACAGGAGCTTGCGGATTGGAAAAACCACCTGAATGAATTACAGCAGCAATGTAAGGATGTTTTTGTCCTGTTCAATAACAATTCCGGCGGAGACGCCGCGGATAACGGCAAGCAGATGCTTGAACTGCTTGATATCGAGTATAGCGGACTTGCTCCGAGACAGCTCGATTTATTTTAGAAAAGAGGTTTTGTTTGATGTCGTTTGTGATTTTGGCCGTACTGGGATTAGTTGCAGGTACGGTAGGAAGCCTGATTGGGCTTGGCGGCGGAATTGTCATCGTTCCGTCTCTGATGTTTTTGAGCACAGTGACGCCGCTGTATCAAGATGTGACGCCGCAGGTTGCGATTGGAACTTCGCTTTTGGTCATTATTTTTACGGGTCTTTCTTCAACTTTGGCTTATATTAAATATAAAACCGTTGATTATAAAAGCGGGCTCATATTCTTTATCGGTTCAGGGCCCGGCAGTATTCTCGGGGCTTACGTGTCAAAGCTGTTCAATTCAAACTCGTTTTCTATTTGGTTTGGCATTTTTATGATTCTGATTTCATTAACCTTAATGCTGAAAGCGAAAGCCCGGCCGGTCAACAAAGCTCATAAAGGAATGATTCGGACATTTCAGGATGAGGCTGGTGAGCCTTATACGTATTCATATCAGGCCCCTGTCGGCATTGCGATTGCTTTTGTTGTCGGCTTTTTAGGCGGGCTTTTCGGAATAGGCGGCGGATCGCTCATGGTTCCGGCGATGATGCTGTTATTCCTGTTTCCGCCGAAGGTTGCGGTGGCAACGTCCATGTTTATTATATTCCTGTCCTCAATGACAGGGTCTGTTTCACATATTATTTCCGGGCACGTCAATTGGCTGTACGCCCTCGCGCTTGTGCCCGGCGCTTGGATCGGCGGAAAGCTTGGCGCCGCCATCAACAGAAAAATGAAGACGAAAACGATCGTGATGATCATGCGGATCGTGTTGATTTTGATCGGCTGCCAGCTCATTTATGAAGGCATTTTCAGCTGAACGATTAGGGAGAGATAATATGAAAGAGAAGCTCCGCTTATATCATACCAATGATTTGCACAGCCATTTTGAAAACTGGCCGAAAATTGTAGATTATATCGAGCAGAAAAGAAAAGAGCGTCAATCAGACAGCGGAGAGACGCTCGTTTTTGATATTGGCGATCATCTTGATCGTTTTCATTTCGTGACAGAGGCGACTTTCGGAAAAGCGAATGTCGATCTCTTAAACCGTCTTCATATTGATGGAGCGACGATCGGCAATAACGAAGGGATCACGCTTCCGCATGAAGAGCTCGCTGCCTTATATCATCATGCTGAATTTCCCGTTATCGTCTCCAATCTGTATGACAAAAACGGAAACCGTCCATCCTGGGCGGTTCCTTACCATATCAAATCATTAAAAAACGGTATGTCCATTGCTATCTTAGGCGTAACTGTGCCGTATTATCCTGTCTATGACAAGCTGGGATGGACAGTAACCGATGCCCTTGAAAGCGTAAAGGAAACCATACGGGAAGTGAGAGGGCAGGCTGACATCATCGTTCTGCTGTCGCATTTAGGCATTCTTGATGATCAGAAAGTGGCTGAAGCGGTCCCAGAGATTGATGTGATCCTCGAATCGCACACCCATCATTTGCTTGAAGATGGACAAGTGGTAAACGGCGTATTGCTTGCCAGCGCCGAGAAATACGGACATTATGTCGGCTGTGTAGAAATCACAGTCGACAGCGTACAGCGAAGCATCATCAGCAAAACAGCGTCTGTGCAGAACATGGCGGAATGGACAGGAGAATCCGAAGAAACAAAAGCGTTTCTTCATGAAAAAGAACATGAAGCCGAAGATAAGTTGTCCGACGCCGTTGCGGAGCTTGCGCAAGATGCTGAGGTGAAGTGGTTTGAAGAATCAGAGCTGCCTTTGCTTTTGGCATTCGCGCTAAAGGAATGGTGCGGGACGGACATGAGTATGGTGAATTCCGGTGTCATTCTCGGTCCGCTGAGAGAGGGCCCTGTGACGAAGCTGGATCTGCACCGCATCTGTCCCCATCCGATCAACCCGGTGGCTGTCCGCCTGACGGGAGAAGAACTGAAAGAGACCATTGTCCATGCGGCTTCCGAACAAATGGAGCAGCTCCGGATCAAAGGGCTCGGTTTCCGCGGAGAAGTAATGGGGAAAATGGTATACGCGGGTGTTGATGTAGAAACGAAACGGCTGGATGACGGGATCACGCATGTCACACGCGTCACGCTGAACGGGGAAGAGATTGATAAACATAAACAATACTCCGTTGCCGTGCTTGACATGTTTACGCTCGGCAGACTGTTCCCGATCATCCGCGACGCCGCAGAAAAAGAATATTTTATGCCGGAGTTTTTGCGGGATCTGCTCGCATGGAAGCTCGCGCAATAAGGAGGTCAGCCCACAACAAGCTTTGCCCTTCATCATAAAGTGATGAATGAAGGGAGTGGTTGACGTGGTAAATCTGACACCAATCATGATAGAAGGACAGCCTTTTACAGCTGTGACAGTGAAGCTTCCAAAGACAAATTTTATGGCGGTCACTAATGATTATGGATACATTATGTGCGGGGCGCTTGATGTGGCGCTGCTGAATGAAAAATTAAAGGAGCGGGGCATTGTGGCGGGGCGCGCAGTTGGGGTACGCACCATTGACCAGCTGTTAGACGCTCCATTAGAATCCGTCACGTACGCCGCGGAAGATCTCGGCATCCATGCCGGCATGAGCGGCAGAGAAGCGCTTTTAAAAATGGTGAAATAAAATAATTTGGCCCGGCTATTACTATGTCCCCTCTTACAAGCATACATTGTGATATGTAAGGGGGGATTTTCTTGCCAAGATATCGCGGCCCTTTTCGCAAGAGAGGACCTTTGCCTTTCCGGTACGTGCTGCTCTTGTCGGTTTCCTTTTTTATCCTTTCGACAACAGTCAGCCTCTGGATGATCAATGGCTCGATTAAACCTGTTTTAATGAGCATCGGCGAGATGGAAACGAAGCGTATAGCGACAGAGGTGATTCAGGATTCAATTGAGGATTATATGTCTGACAGTGAAAATATGAAAGATATGTTTCAAATGAATTCTGATGAAAACGGAAAATTAACGACAATCGATTTTAATACACAGGTTATAAACAGTGTGAAAACAAAAGTGACAAAGCAGCTTCAGGCTCATTTGAAAGAGATGGAAACCCACACCGGGCACAGCGGGGCCAGTGAGAATATAATGATCAACATTCCGCTGGGACAGGTAACAGGCAACAGTCTCCTTGGAAACCTGGGGCCAAAAATACCGGTCCGGTTCAATTTAATCGGTGACGCTTTTACAGATGTCAAAACCAAAATCAAGCCGTATGGCATTAATAATGCACTTATTGATATCAGCATCTTTGTCGAAATTAAAGTAAAGGTTATCATTCCGTTTGCAAGCAAAACCGCTGTCATCACAAATAACGTTCCTGTATCGATTAAAGCAGTGCAGGGCGAAGTGCCGCAGTTTTATAACGGAAGCGGCGGCTCAGGTGTCACCCCATCTGTCCAGCTTCCAAGCAGCAAAGAAGAGGACAGTGCCGATTCGAAAAGTGAAAAAGGCAGTCAATAAGCCGCCTGCTGAGAGGCGGCTTTTCGTTATTTCTTTTTTTTGTATTCATATCGCTCCCACGCTCTCAAATGCGGGTATGGATCAAACGACCATTCGGTTTTTCCGTTATCTTTGTACATGCCGTAGTGAAGGTGCGGCGGGAACTTTCCGGCGGTTCCCGGCGGGCCGTATCCTGAGCTGCCGACTGACCCGATCACTTGGCCGGGCTCAACGATTTGTCCTGCTTTTATCCCTTTGGCAAAGCCATTTAGATGGGCAAAATAATGATACGTATTGTTAATGTCTCTGATGCCGATTCTCCATCCGCCGAAGCGGTTCCAGCCCTTCATTTCAACTACGCCGTAACAGGTGGATCTGACCGGAAGGCCGTAACGGGCAAAAATATCCGTGCCTTCATGAATCCGTCTTCCCCCGAAGCCGCGTGCATCTCCCCACGTGCTTCGATAGCTGTAATCGGTTCTGATCGGAAGCGGAAACGCATGCTCGTCCAGATCAATATGGCCGTAAGTTTTAAACAGCTTCATGAATTCAGAGATGATCCCTACTGTCTGATCCCGGCGGTAATAATTCCAAAGCCCGATGCGGATGTTGTCTTCATCTGTGCCATACGACAGCAAGTATTGGCTGAATGTATACAAAATATCGTCATCATTGCTGACCTCGGCTTTCCCGTCACCGTCACCATCCATACCGATTCCGTCAAACACTTTAATGCTTAACGGCGCATCGTCTTTCGGATTCGGGTTTTCAGGTCCGCTCCAGATTTCATCGGGTATATAGATGCTGATGATTCCCGCTTTGTCAGGCAGGTCTTTTCGGTTGCTTCGCACATTTTCCTCGTATTGATCTACTGCGGCGAGCGCATACCAAGGAATCTGCGTCACAGCCTCGACTTTATGATATAATTCCATCCGTTTCGACAGCACTGAATCAGAAAGCTTTTTTCCAAACGCAGAAGGCTCAAACGCAAACAAAAGGAGAAGAAGAGCGGATAACAAAACTTTCACAAAAATAATCTCCTTTCATATTGAATACACATAGTTTGCGGCAAGCCGGCTTAAAAATGTCAGTAATCATCTTCCCTTGTCGAGAAATTTTTCCTATGTTAAAGTGTCTAAAGAAAAGACTTTCTTTAGTTAGAAAAACATGATTTATGCTGCAGAAATAAAACCTGCACCTTTCTCGTTTTCAGAATGTTTCGTGCCAGAAATTTGAGTATATTGGATATTGGAGATGATGGGAATTGGCAAAGAAAGACGAACACCTCAGAAAGCCCGAATGGCTCAAAATCAAATTAAATACAAATGAAAACTATACAGGGCTCAAAAAACTCATGCGGGAAAACAACCTGCATACCGTATGCGAAGAAGCTAAATGTCCGAATATTCATGAATGCTGGGCGGTCAGACGTACAGCGACATTTATGATTTTAGGTTCTGTTTGTACAAGAGCATGCCGTTTTTGTGCTGTCAAAACGGGCCTTCCAACTGAGCTTGATCTGCAAGAGCCGGAACGCGTAGCGGATTCTGTCGCCCTTATGAATCTGAAACACGCGGTCATTACGGCTGTTGCGCGTGACGACCAGAAAGACGGCGGAGCTGGCATTTTCGCGGAAACGGTCCGTGCGATCCGCAGAAAAAGCCCGTTCACGACAATTGAGGTGCTCCCGTCTGATATGGGCGGAAACTACGATAACCTGAAAACCTTGATGGATACACGCCCAGACATCCTGAATCACAATATCGAAACGGTTCGCCGCCTGACGCCAAGAATCCGCGCGCGCGCGACGTACGATCGTTCACTGGAATTTTTGCGCCGTGCGAAAGAAATGCAGCCTGATATTCCGACAAAATCAAGCATCATGATCGGACTCGGTGAAACGAAAGAAGAAATTATTGAAGTCATGGACGACCTCTTGGCAAACAACGTGGATATTATGGCAATCGGCCAATATCTGCAGCCGACGAAGAAACACTTGAAAGTCCAAAAATACTATCACCCTGACGAATTTGCAGAATTAAAGGAAATCGCGATGCAAAAAGGCTTCAGCCACTGTGAAGCCGGTCCGCTTGTCCGTTCATCTTACCATGCCGATGAACAGGTGAACGAAGCATCTAAAAAGCGCCAAGCACAAGCATAATGCCAAAACGCCAGATCATCTGGCGTTTTTGTCATTCCTATTGATTTTCATGTCCTGGCGGGTTTCTCCGTTGGCATTTTCATTCTCTGAGACAGGGCTTCCTTGCGGAGAGGTTTTCATTTCTTCAATCGTCCTCGACATGTTCTCTCTGATATTTCTGGAACCGGAGCCGATATGGCTGTCATTTTCGATGGACTGCATATGGTTTGGGTTATCGGAAATATACACATGATAGTATCGCGGAATCACTGAAGCGGCTGTTTTTTTCACCTGATCGGCCGTCAGCTCGCGGTTTTTGGAATCGGTTTTATATACGACAAGCGCTTCTTGATCGGTCACCAGCGTTGCAGCCTCTTGAATATGGGGGAGCTGAACCGTTAAACTTGATATCATGTGAGCGGTTTCTTCCCGGTTCATCACCGGTGCTTGCTGCTGTTCGCCGTCGAATTGTTCTTTTTGATAGCGGACATAGCCAAATTGTTCGTTCTTATCATGCCGGTTAAAAGCCTCGTTGCGGTCAGACACATGAATGGGTCTGGTTTGATTCTGCTTCTGATTTTGGGCGTTTTGCTCGGCATTATCAAATCCTGCACCTCCGCACCCGGATAAAAGTCCAGTCAACAGGCAGAGACTGACAGCAGTTCGTTTCATATATAAATCCCTCCTCATATGTAGGGTAGCCAAATCTCATGATTTATTCTTTAGCAATTGATGGGGACGGGGCAATGAATTATGATAGGAATGAGTGAAAAAGAGGTGAGATCATGATTCTTATTCAAAATGCCGAATTTGAATTGGTGCACAATTTCAAAGAAGGCTTCAACGAAGAGGCTTTTAAAGCCCGCTACTCCGATATTTTAAATAAATACGATTATATTGTGGGAGACTGGGGATACGGTCAGCTCAGGCTCAAGGGCTTCTTTGACGACCAGAATCAAAAGGCAACCTTCGAAACGAAAATCAGCACACTAGATGAATACATTTACGAATACTGCAATTTCGGCTGTGCGTATTTTGTCTTGAAACGGATCAGAAAATAAACATACACAAAGGGGATGCTGTCATGTATTTTGTCGACAGAAACAAGATCGAGCAAACACTCGGGTTCTTTGAGCACCAGCTGGCGCTTTTTAACTCACAAAGAGATTGGCAGTCTGAAATCGAGAGACTGGCGCTTGAGCGTATAGGCCATCTGTTAATCGAGTGCATTCTGGATACAGGCAATGACATGATTGACGGTTTTATTATGCGGGACCCGGGCAGCTATAATGACATTATGGACATACTTGTTGATGAAAAAGTTGTCACGGAAAAAGAGGGAACTGAGCTCAAGAAATTGATCGCCTACCGCAAAACATTGGTTCAGCAGTACCTGCTCGCTGACAGCGCCAAGCTTTACAGGCTGATCACGGCGCATCAGACAGCTCTTCAAGAATTCCCGAAACGGATCAGAAGCTACTTGGAAACAGAGCTTGGCCCTGTTTCCGCGTTTAAATAACAACTGGAAAGCCACAGGAGTGTTGGACATGAAAACATATAAAGGGTATTTAATTGATTTAGACGGAACAATGTACAATGGCACGGAAAAAATCGAGGAAGCGTGTGAATTTGTCAGAACGCTGAAAGCGCGCGGCGTTCCTTATCTTTTCGTGACAAACAACTCTTCGCGCACACCGAAGCAGGTGGCGGACAAGCTCGTGTCTTTTGATATTCCTGCAACGGAAGAGCAGGTCTTCACGACCAGCATGGCGACTGCCCAGCATATCGCCCAGCAGAAAAAAGACGCGTCTGTGTATGTCATCGGGGAAGAAGGAATCCGTCAGGCGATTGAAGAAAAAGGCCTGACGTTTGGCGGGGAAAACGCGGATTTTGTCGTTGTTGGTATTGACCGTTCCATTACATACGAAAAATTTGCTGTCGGCTGCCTGGCCATCAGAAATGGCGCCCGCTTTATTTCCACAAACGGAGATATTGCAATCCCCACTGAAAGAGGCCTCCTGCCTGGAAACGGTTCGCTGACATCTGTATTAACCGTATCCACAGGCGTACAGCCGGTATTTATCGGCAAGCCGGAATCAATCATTATGGAGCAGGCGATGCGCGTTCTCGGAACGGATGTGTCCGAAACACTCATGGTCGGCGACAACTACGCGACGGACATTATGGCCGGCATTAACGCCGGTATGGATACGCTGCTTGTGCACACAGGTGTAACAAAAAGAGAGCATATGACAGACGATATGGAAAAACCAGCTCACGCCATTGACTCACTGACTGAATGGATTCCATACATTTAAAAAAGGGCGCCCAAAAAGGGTGCCCTTATTCTGTGTGCCGCGCGCGGTGTGCGAGCCTGCTTGAGGCCGCGGCGGAAATCGCTCCGACGATGTCATCTAGAAAGGTATGGCATTCGCCGGTTGATTTATCATTCAAATGTTTAAGGATTCCGGGTTTTTCTTTATCGATGTAACCGTAGTTCGTAAACCCGATTGATCCGTAAATATTTACGATGGAAAATGCCAGAACTTCATCCACTCCATATAAACTTTCATCTGTTTCCAGCATCGTTTGCACTGGTTCAGACAGTTTTTTCTGCTCAGCAAGAACATCCAATTCAATGCCCGTTAAAATCGCGTTTTGCACTTCGCGTTTTGCGAGAACGCGATTGACGTTCAACGTGCATTCATCAATGTGTAAATCCGGATGATATTTTTTTTGCAGGAAAAAGACTAGCTCGGCAATGTCTGACACCTCAACGCCGCGCTCCTTCATCCGCGCTCTTGCTTTTGCTTCCATCTGGCTGATTTGTTCGTTTTCTGACATCAATTTCACCCAATCTTTTTTACTAGTTTATACAAAATATTTGAGATGTTTACGACTTTTTCTTGCGTCTTCGTCGGATTAAAATATGTATTCATAATTCCGGACGTGTATGACTACGATGTGATGAGCCCTAATTCAATAGGCAGGTGATCATGGTGAAAGGCACAATAAAAGAAAAATACGGTATTCATATCAGGCAGCTTTCCATGTATCAGCACACATATCAATGCTTTCAGACACCGAATTCATTCTTTCTGATTGTCCCCGTTTCCCAATTCTCAGATACAGAGTTGGCGGAGCTTTATTACATGAGTCAGTATTTACAAGAACAAAGTGACCCATACGTTCCGATTTTTATCTTTACAAAACAAGGTGAGCTGACATTTGAACATGAGGGAAAAACGTACGCTCTGCTGAAAGCGGCACCACCTTATTCAAACCGGGCGTTCTCCATTGGGACGGAACTGGCGGAATTTCACCGAAAAGGCAGAAGGTATCCGTATGAAGTGAAGGCAGCCGGAAGAATCGGCCAGTGGAAAGATTTGTGGGGAAAACGCATTGATCAGTTGGAAGTGTTTTGGCAGCGAAAGGTTCAGACTCCTCCGCACGAGCCATTCGATAAAAAAATGATCGAATCATTTCCATATTATTTAGGACTGTCAGAAAACGCGATACAGTATTTAGTGGACACTGAGCTGGATGACAAACCCCAAGCCGCTGATTCTGGAACGATATGCCATCAGCGGATGGAAAGACATACGTGGTCATCCGAATCTTTGATCAGGATTCCTGCGGATTGGGTATTTGACCATGCTTCACGCGATTTGGCTGAGTATATGAGGCACACGTTTTTGCATCACAGACAAGATTTTAATCAGCAGGGCTTTCTCTTTTTACAGGAATACGAGAAAGTCACGCCGCTGTCTTCGTTTTCAAAACGTCTCCTGTACAGCCGTCTGCTCTTTCCGCTTCATTATTTTGAAATCGTGGAGAGCTACTACATGTCATCAGAATCAGAAAAGCATTATTATGAAGAGCAGCTTGACTTCATTCTGAATGATTGCGGACGCTATGAACAATTTCTCAATACAGCACAGGAATTCATGAATATGCGGGCGCAGAAGCCATTTGTTCCCCGCGTAAGCTGGCTCGGCAAAGGAAGCCGCGGATGAGGAGAAAATCTGACAAAAATAATTAGAAAATAAAGAATCTTGTCATATCAGTAGGTTAAGCGTTTACATTCGTAAAATTCAGCCTATTGCTATCTTGTCAAAACAAGAGCGGGCTTATATAATGTTTGTAACTTATATGTCTGTGTTGAGTTAACAATTGTCTTTTTTGAGAGGACAATTAAACGAAAGGTGGAGTTTTTTTGAAAGCGATTCGTGTAGGGCTTTTAGGTTTAGGTACCGTCGGAAGCGGTGTCGTTAAAATTATTCAAGACCATCAGGATAAGCTGATGCATCAAGTCGGCTGTCCGGTTACGATAAAAAAAGTGCTTGTAAAAGATCTAGAGAAAAAGAGAGAAGTAGATTTGCCGAAGGAAGTGCTCACGACAGAAGTGTATGATGTCATCGATGATCCAGATGTTGATGTCGTTATCGAGGTAATTGGCGGAGTGGAGCAGACAAAACAATATTTGGTCGACGCGCTCAGATCGAAAAAGCATGTTGTCACAGCAAACAAAGATTTAATGGCTGTGTACGGCTCCGAGCTGCTTGCGGAAGCGAAGGAAAATGGCTGCGACATCTTCTTTGAAGCCAGTGTTGCCGGCGGGATTCCGATTCTGCGCACGTTAGAGGAAGGCCTCTCATCAGACCGGATTACAAAAATGATGGGGATCGTGAACGGAACAACGAACTTTATCTTAACAAAAATGATCAAAGAAAAAAGCCCTTACGAGGAAGTGCTCAAGGAAGCGCAGGATCTCGGTTTTGCCGAAGCTGATCCGACTTCAGACGTGGAAGGGCTTGACGCCGCAAGAAAAATGGCGATATTGGCGCGCCTCGGCTTCTCAATGAACGTGGACCTCGATGACGTCAAAGTAAAGGGAATCTCCCAAATTACAGACGAGGACATCAGCTTCAGCAAACGCCTTGGCTATACGATGAAGCTGATCGGGATTGCGCAGCGTGACGGCAGCAAAATTGAAGTCAGCGTTCAGCCGACACTGCTTCCTGACCACCATCCGCTTTCTGCCGTGCATAATGAGTTTAACGCCGTTTACGTATACGGCGAGGCTGTCGGTGAGACGATGTTCTACGGACCGGGAGCCGGAAGCATGCCGACTGCGACATCCGTTGTTTCTGATCTTGTCGCCGTCATGAAAAATATGCGCCTCGGCGTAACCGGCAACAGCTTTGTTGGGCCGCAATACGAGAAAAACATGAAGTCGCCGTCAGACATTTACGCGCAGCAATTTTTAAGAATTCATGTTAAAGATCAGGTCGGTTCATTCTCGAAAATTACGTCTGTCTTCTCAGAACGGGGCGTGAGCTTTGAAAAGATCCTGCAGCTGCCGATTAAAGGCCATGATGAGTTAGCAGAAATCGTGATTGTCACGCACCATACATCAGAAGCTGATTTCAGTGATATCCTGCAAAACCTAAATGATTTGGAAGTCGTTCAAGAAGTCAAAAGCACATATCGTGTAGAAGGGAACGGTTGGAGTTAATGTGGAAAGGACTAATCCATCAATATAAAGAATTTTTACCTGTAACAGATCAAACACCGGCGCTTACTTTACATGAAGGAAACACACCTCTTATTTACCTGCCGAAGCTGTCTGAACAGCTGGGAATTGAACTTCATGTCAAAACGGAAGGCGTCAATCCTACAGGATCATTTAAAGACCGCGGAATGGTCATGGCTGTGGCGAAAGCAAAAGAAGAAGGCAACGACACGATTATGTGCGCGTCTACAGGAAACACTTCCGCTGCTGCGGCTGCATATGCAGCCCGCGCTGACATGAAATGCATCGTGATCATTCCGAACGGCAAAATCGCGTTTGGAAAACTGGCTCAAGCTGTCATGTACGGAGCTGAAATTATCGCTATTGACGGAAACTTTGACGATGCGCTTAAAATTGTCCGCTCCATCTGTGAGAAATCACCAATTGCCCTTGTCAACTCAGTTAACCCTTACCGCATTGAAGGCCAAAAAACAGCTGCCTTCGAAGTGTGCGAACAGCTGGGAGAAGCGCCGGATGTTTTGGCCATCCCGGTCGGAAACGCAGGAAACATTACGGCATACTGGAAGGGATTCAAGGAATATCATGAGAAAAACGGCACTGGCCTTCCGAAAATGCGCGGATTTGAAGCGGAAGGCGCGGCGGCAATCGTGCGCAATGAAGTAATTGAAAATCCGGAAACAATAGCGACAGCCATTCGTATCGGAAACCCTGCAAGCTGGGACAAAGCTGTAAAGGCAGCTGAGGAATCCAACGGGAAAATTGACGAAGTCACTGATGATGAAATCCTTCACGCGTATCAGCTGATCGCCCGTGAAGAAGGTGTGTTTGCAGAACCGGGTTCTTGCGCGTCTATCGCAGGAGTGCTGAAACAGGTGAAGTCCGGAGACATTCCGAAAGGGAGCAAGGTCGTCGCTGTTTTAACAGGAAACGGACTGAAAGATCCGAACACAGCGGTCGACATTTCAGAAATCAAGCCGGTCACATTGCCGACGGATGAAGACAGCATTCTTGAATATTTAAAAGGAGCGGCCCGTGTATGAACGAAGCCGGCATGCTGTTCACTGTCACTGTTCCCGGAAGCACGGCTAACCTAGGCCCGGGTTTTGATTCAGTCGGAATGGCGCTCAGCAGGTATTTGAAGCTGACCGTCTTTGGAAGCGACAAATGGTCTTTTGAAGCTGAAACAGAAACAGTCGCCGGAATTCCGGCGGGTACAGATAATCTGATCTATCAAGTGGCAAAACGGACAGCAGATTTGTACGGAAAAGAAATGCCTCCTGTCCATGTGAAGGTATGGAGCGATATCCCGCTCGCCCGCGGCCTTGGCAGCAGCGCCGCGGCGATTGTAGCGGCCATTGAACTGGCTGATGAATTATGCGGCTTAAAGCTGTCTGAAGCGGACAAGCTGCATTTAGCCAGCCTTGAAGAAGGACACCCGGATAATGCGGGCGCTTCTCTCGTTGGCGGGCTTGTCATCGGCCTGCATGAAGATGACGAGACACAAATGATCCGTGTCCCGGATGCTGACATTGACATTGTCGTTGTTATTCCTTTTTACGAGGTGCTGACAAGGGACGCAAGAGACGTGCTTCCGAAAGAGTTTCCGTATGCGGACGCTGTAAAAGCAAGTGCCGTCAGCAATTTGCTCATTGCTGCGATCATGTCCAAGGATTGGCCGCTTGTCGGGAAAATCATGAAGAAGGATATGTTCCATCAGCCGTACAGGGCGATGCTTGTCCCCGAATTGTCAAAAGTAGAACACGTCGCCGAGATGAAGGGCGCATATGGAACGGCTCTCAGCGGAGCAGGCCCGACGATTCTCGTGATGACTGAAAATGGAAAGGGAGCAAAGCTGAAAGAGCAGCTCACGCTTCATTTCCCTCATTGCGAAGTAGACGCTTTGACCGTTCCAAAAGAGGGAAGTATAATAGAGCGAAATCCTTTATATCAAGTAAAAAGTGTATAGAATATGCCAAGCGTTCCTCAGCGTCAGCGGAGGACGCTTTTTTTCTGCTGGAGATAAAGGAGTTTTTATTTAGAAAAACGAAATACATGTAAAAAGGAGGAGATGAATATGAAAAAGCTGATAACCGCAGAAGACATCACAGCGATTGTCTCTGTGACCGATCCTCAATACGCCCCAGACGGCAGCCGTGACGCATACGTGCAGTCGCAAGTGAATCAAGAGAAAGATTCGTATACATCAAATATATGGGTCTATGAAACGAAAACCGGCGGGTCTGTTCCTTGGACATATGGAGAAAAGCAGAGTACGGACCCAAGGTGGTCTCCGGACGGGCGTACGCTTGCCTTTATTTCTGATCGTGAAGACGATACAGCACAGCTCTATCTCATGAGCGCTGAAGGCGGAGAAGCGAGAAAGCTGACGAATATACCGTATGGCGTGTCAAAGCCGGTATGGTCCCCGGATGGCGAGTCGGTGCTTGTCACTGTCAGTTTGGGACAGGAGGAAAGGGTTGATGACCAAGAGAAAACGGAGCCGGTCAGCTTTGAACCTGTTGAAGTGAAAGGCCTTTCCTATAAACGGGACGGCAAAGGGCTGACGAGAGGTGTGTATGCCCAACTTGTGCTTGTCAGCGTGAAGTCTGGTGAAGTAAAGCAGCTGACAAACCACAAAGCCGATCATGGCGACCTTGCTTTTTCTCCTGATGGCAAATCGCTTGTTTTCTCAGCTGATCTGACAGAAGCGGATGATGCCAGCAAGCCGCATGATGTCTGGATGATGTCGCTCGAGACTGGAGATTTCAAGGTGATTACGTCTCATCGCGGCTCATTCGGACCAAGTTCATTTTCACCGGATGGAAGGTATCTTGCTTTGCTTGGGCATGAACAGGAATATCAGAATGCAACGCTCGAAAAGGCGTGGCTTTATGATCTCGAACAAGACCGCCTTACATGTCTGACTGAAATGCTTGACGTTCATTTAGCGGATGCGCTCATTGGAGATTCATTGATCGGAGGTGCCGAGCAGCGCCCGGTTTGGACAAAAGACAGCCAAGGGTTTTATGTCATCGGCACAGATCAAGGCAGTACGGGAATCTACTATATATCTATTGAAGGCCTTGTGTACCCGATTCGTCTCGAAAAAGAGTACATCAATAGTTTTTCCATTTCACCTGACGAACAACACTTTATTGCGAGTGTGACAAAGCCGGACAGACCGAGTGAGCTTTACAGCATCCCGCTTGGTCAGAAAGAGAAACGCCTGACTGGCGTGAATGACAAGTTTGTCGGCGAGCATATGATGTCAATACCTGAAGATATTCAATATGTCACAGAAGACGGCGTGACGGTGAACGGCTGGCTGATGAAGCCTGCACAGGCTGAAGAGGAAACATCATATCCTCTTATTCTCAACATACACGGCGGTCCGCACATGATGTACGGGCATACATATTTTCATGAATTTCAAGTGCTGGCGGCGAAAGGATACGCGGTAGTGTATATCAATCCGAGAGGAAGCCACGGCTACGGCCAGGAATTTGTGAATGCCGTCAGAGGAGATTATGGAGGAAAGGATTATGAGGATGTGATGCAGGCAGTGGATGAGGCCATCAAACGAGATCCGCAGCTTGATCCTGAGCGGGTAGGTGTCACGGGCGGAAGCTATGGAGGCTTTATGACCAACTGGATCGTTGGACAGACGAATCGCTTTAAAGCCGCCGTCACCCAGCGTTCGATATCAAATTGGGTCAGCTTTCACGGCGTCAGTGATATCGGCTATTTCTTCACAGACTGGCAGCTTGAGCATGACATGTTTGCAGACACAGAAAAGCTCTGGGACCGTTCCCCTTTAAAATACGCAGCAAACGTGGAGACACCGCTATTGATTCTGCATGGCGAGCGAGATGACCGGTGCCCGATTGAGCAGGCGGAGCAGCTATTTATCGCCTTGAAAAAAATGGGCAAGGACACCATGCTCGTCCGTTTTCCAAAAGCGTCGCACAATTTGTCACGCAGCGGACACCCGGGGCAGCGGATCAAGCGCCTAAATTATATCAGCTCATGGTTTGATCAATATCTCTAATAAAAAAGCCAGGCTGATCAAATATCAGCCTGGCTGCTTTATTAAAAGACTTGTTCTACTTCAACGACACCCGGCACTTCTTCAAGAAGAGCGCGTTCAATTCCGGCTTTCAGCGTAATTGTTGAACTTGGGCAGCTGCCGCATGCGCCTAGAAGACGAAGCTTAACGATACCTTCATCTATGTCTACAAGCTCACAGTCACCGCCGTCACGAAGTAAAAACGGACGAAGTTTGTCCAGTACTTCCTGCACCTGTTCTTTCATTTCAACTTCAGTCATGACATTCGCTCCTTTCGTCATCATAAAACCATTATATTCAGTGTAACAATAAAAATCTATTGTTTAGTTTGAAAAGTTGCTTTCCCTATTATAGCACATTCAGACTTGAACACAAAAACGGTTTTTTTCTATTAAAACGTCTTTTGGCTCTGTATACTGAAAAGAAAGGACTACAGAGAGAAGGGGGCGTTTATCAGTGACAAAACCAGTCATGCTCAGCGTCTACGGCGCAGAAACCATTTGTGCAAGCTGTGTCAATATGCCGACAGCCAAAGATACATACGAGTGGCTTGAGGCTGCGCTGAAAAGAAAATATCCAAATCAGCCTTTTGCGATGCAATATATCGATATTTATGAGCCACCTAACAATAAACAAGAGAAAGAGCTTGCAGAAAAAATCAGAAATGATGAGTATTTTTATCCGCTTGTTCTCGTAGAAGACAAAATTGTCGGTGAAGGCAATCCGACATTAAAAGACGTCTATAAGGAAATGGAGAAGTATGGGTATACAGAAAACCGCTGACAAGATCAGCGGTTCCAGCGTGTGGATAAACCCTCGCATTCGTTGTCAAGCCTGTGCGTTGGTGCTCACGTGTTATGAAAGGAACGGGGTTAAATGCTTAGGCGTCCTGCCTAAACACCGCCGTCATCACATCCTGTGAAAGTCCGCTCCAATGCTCGCCTTTCCTAGACTTCAAGGGTTTTCAAACACGCTGAAAAGATGAAACCGGCTAAAACTAAAACCGTTTCAGCCGTCTGTAATCATTAAAACCGCTGACAAGATCAGCGGGTCTTCTCTATCATTAACCGTTATGGTGTTTATACATCCACAGCAAGCCGGATTTCAGCATGCGCGGAACACGGCCGATCAGCGGACGGTCAGCAACAAGGCCGAAGCCGGATTTTTTTCCAAGTGAGCCAAGAACGCCTTTCAGCTTAAACTGCGGCATTGACTCTGGAAGGGCTTCTCCATTCCAGCGTTTTTGCAAGATTTGGACAATCTGCTCTGCTTGAGCCTCTGCAAGCTGAGCGCTCGGTGCATGAGGAAGGCTGGCGCAATCACCGACAACGTACAAATGTTCATCACCGGGAAGATTGTGATGCGGCGTTAATACGATGCGCCCTTGTGCACCCTTCTCCACATCTAAATCCCTGACGACTTTGTTCGGCTGTATGCCGGCTGTCCATACGATGGCGTCCGCAGAAATCGGATCATCGTGGTTATACACAACGCCTTCTTCTACTTTGGTGATATTTGCCCTGTTAATAATACGGACACCGTGCTCTTCGAACCATTTTTGCACATATTTGCTCAAACGCTCGGGAAAGCTTGATAAAATGAGATCGCCGCGGTCAAACAAAATAATGTTCAGGTCGTCACGGCTTTCCCTCAATTCACTTGCAAGCTCAACGCCGCTTAAGCCCGCGCCGACAATGGCGACAGTGGCATTAGCGCTCAGGTTATTCAGCTTTTGATAAGTTTCTCGGGACTGGTCGATGGTTTGAATGCTATAGGTGAATTCAGGCGCTCCCGGCACGTTGTGATATTTATCCTCACAGCCGAGCCCGATCACGGCGTCATCGTAAGAAATCGGTTCACGATCATGGAACAGCACTTGTTTTTGTGCAATATCAATTGATGAGATATCTCCGTATTGGACATCCAGGCGAGGGTGCTCTGGGAATGACACTCTGATATGATGGTCAGAAATTGTGCCTGCGGCAAGGGCATAATATTCTGTTTTCAAGCAGTGATAAGGATTTCTGTCAATTAACGTGATTGAAACATCATCAGGCAGCTGGTTTGGCAATAAGCGATGAAGAACACGCATATTCCCGTAACCTCCGCCGATCAAGACCAATTTTTTCATTTGAATTCCCCTTTAATCCGAAGAGTATGATAGACACATTGAAGAAAATACGAACTATGTAAAATAACATCTAGAATTATATCGAATTTGATCTAAAATCACAATAATAGTTTGAAAATAACCTACAAATTAGCCTGAAAGCGCAAATTAGTAAAACGTTATTCTGGAAATGATATGTTACGATAATAAATTTTGAAGAATCCATTGTCTTTGACGAATGGTGAAAAATTCGCGATAATGGACATATGTGAGGTGAAACCGCATGAATCCAATGATTGAATTTTGTGTCAGCAATCTGGCTCACGGCTCTCAGGAAGCCCGGGCGATTTTAGAGAAAGATCCAAACCTGGATGTCCTCGAATACGGCTGCTTAAGCTACTGCGGGAAATGCATGGAGTCGCTTTTCGCTCTTGTAAACGGAGAAGTCGTCATGGGTGAAACGCCTGCTGAGCTTGTTGAGAATATATATACATTTATTGAAGAAAACCCAATGTTTTGAAGAAAAGGGCCTGGACAGGCCCTTTTTATTTTGTCGTCCAAAAGAACTAAAAAAATGTGTAGACATCAAAAACGATTATTGTTATCGTATAAAAGATTTGTTTTAAATAAATTTTAAGGGTGTAGGTGTATTCATGAGTGTTCTCTGGGGACTGCTGGGCGCAGTTGCGATCATTGCTATCGCGTTTTTATTTTCAGAAAAGAAAAGCAATATTAAAATAAGAACCGTCATCGTTGGTTTATGCATACAGGTGGCGTTTGGATACATCGTGTTAAAATGGGAAGCGGGACGCGCTGTTTTTTTATGGTTTTCAAGCCGTGTACAGCTTCTGATTGATTATGCGAATGAAGGCATCAGCTTTATTTTTGGACCGCTTCTAAAAGTCGGCGACAGTCCGGCATTTGCCTTAAGTGTACTGCCAGTTATCATTTTCTTCTCAGCACTGATTGCAGTTTTATATCACTTGAAAATCATGCAGCTCGTTTTCCGTGTCATCGGGGGCGGATTGTCGAAGCTTCTTGGGACAAGCAAAACGGAATCTCTTGCGGCTTCTGCTAATATTTTTGTGGGACAATCCGAATCTCCATTAGTGATCAGGCCCCTGATTGCCGGTCTGACGCGCTCTGAATTGTTCACGATTATGACGAGCGGTCTATCGGCTGTTGCGGGTTCAACCTTGTTTGGATACGCGCTTCTCGGTATCCCGATTGAATACTTGCTTGCGGCCAGCTTTATGGCTGCTCCGGCTGGCCTTGTCTTTGGTAAATTGATTATACCCGAAACCGAAAAACCGCAAACCGTAAAAAGCGATTTCAAAATGGATGAAGGAGAAGGCGCAGCCAATGTCATTGACGCAGCTGCAAAGGGAGCGTCAACCGGACTGCAAATTGCCTTAAACGTCGGAGCGATGCTTCTTGCGTTCGTTGCATTAATCGCCGTAGTAAACGGTGTCCTTGGCGGAGTATTCGGCTTGTTCGGCTTAAAAGGTGTCACATTAGAATCCATTCTCGGCTATGTGTTTTCTCCAATCGCCTTTTTAATTGGCGTTCCTTGGCATGAAGCGTTGCAGGCAGGAAGCTATATCGGCCAGAAATTGGTGCTGAATGAGTTTGTCGCTTATTCTAACTTCGGTCCGCACATCGGCGAGTTTTCTAAGAAAACCGCTACGATTATCAGCTTCGCGTTATGCGGATTCGCCAATTTTTCATCAATTGCGATTATGCTTGGTACGCTTGGCGGTTTAGCGCCTAGCCGCCGTTCGGATATCGCGCGCCTCGGCCTGAAGGCTGTTCTTGCGGGAACATTAGCCAATCTGCTCAGCGCAGCCATTGCCGGCATGTTTATATAAACGATAAAAGCTCCTTGCGATTTGCAAGGAGCTTTTATGTATGAAAAACGGGGGATAATTATATTGTGTCCGTTTATAATAGCTTTTATACTAAGAAAAAGAAAAAAAGTTGGAGGCACCTATGAATTCATTTCGATTTACCAAAATGCACGGTCTGGGTAACAGCTATATCTATGTGAATCAATTTGAAGAGCAGCTCCCGGAAGAAAAACTGTCTGAGATTGCAATTCAGGTTTCTTCTGTTTATACAGGGATCGGTTCCGACGGAATGATCCTGATATGCCCTTCAGATCAAGCGCCTGTTAAAATGCGGATTTTTAATAATGACGGGTCTGAAGGGAAAAATTGCGGCAATGGTTTGCGCTGCGTCGCAAAATACGCGTATGAGCATAAGCTGGTTGAGGAAACATCTTTTCTGATTGAAACCCTCTCCGGGCTTGTGAGAGCGGAGGTTCAAGTTGAAAATGGGAAAGTGAATGTGGTTACTGTCGATATGGGCGAACCGCGCCTGACAAAAGCCGAGCTTCCGATGCTTGACGGTGGGGAAGAGCACACGATCAATGAAACGATGGCATTTGGTGAAGTTGAACTAACAGGCACTGCCGTTTCAATGGGAAATCCCCATATCGTTTTTCCGATCGCTGACATTGAACAGGCACCTCTGACGACACTGGGACCGGAGATTGAGAAAGATCCGAGATTTCCGGAAGGCGTCAATGTGGAATTCGTCGAAACCGTGAATGATCATGAGCTGCATTTCCGCGTCTGGGAACGGGGATCAGGTGTTACTCAGGCATGTGGGACAGGAGCATGTGCAGCTGCGGTTGCATCTGTGTTAAACGGCGTATCAAAACGAAATCAGGACATCACGGTGCATTTAGCAGGCGGAGATTTGGTGATTAACTGGAAAGATAACGGCCATGTGATGATGACAGGGCCGGCTGAGACCGTTTGCGAGGGTGTCTATTTTTTGTAAAACACCTCGTTTGAGAATTGGACGAATCATGTTTATAATAAAAGACAACATCCGGTTTTTAAAAGGAGGTTCATAATGATGAGCAACCCGGTAACAATTACAGAAGCAGCTGCTTTGCATATAAAAGATATGATGAAAGAGCATGAAGAAGAAAACGCGCTTTTACGAGTAGGCGTAAAAGGCGGCGGCTGCAGCGGCCTTTCATACGGTATGGGCTTTGAACATGAAAAAGGTGAAAAAGACAGTGTATTTGAGGAACATGGCATCACTGTTCTCGTTGACAAGGACAGCCTTGATATCATGAACGGCACGATCATTGATTTTAAACAATCCATGCTTGGCGGCGGTTTCACCATCGACAACCCAAATGCCATCGCCTCATGCGGCTGCGGTTCTTCGTTTAGAACAGCGACGAATGCAGGTAAGCCTGAAGAGTGCTAATAACAGAAAACGCCAAGTCAAGCGGCGAACCGCTGACTTGGCGTTTTTTATTTTTAATACTTATCCCCATTAAAAATCGAATTCTTCACAATCACATAATCCACATTGCGGATCGCATCAAGCTTCGTTCCACCTGCATAAGAAATAGAAGATTGTAGATCCTGTTCCATTTCAATCAGTGTATCCTTGATAGAGCCTTTATGCGCCACGTGCATTTTTTTGCCTTCTACATTTTTCTTTTCGCCTTTTTGGAATTCAGAGGCTGAGCCGAAGTACTCTTTGTAGAGCTCTCCGTCTTTTTCGATCGTTTGGCCTGGTGATTCTTCGTGTCCGGCAAATAGTGAACCGATCATGACCATCGTTGCGCCGAATCTGATTGATTTTGCGATATCGCCATGTGTGCGGATGCCGCCATCTGCGATAATCGGTTTGCTGGCTGCTTTGGCGCACCAGCGCAGCGCCGCTAACTGCCAGCCACCTGTGCCGAAGCCGGTTTTGATTTTCGTAATACATACTTTTCCCGGACCGATGCCGACCTTAGTGGCATCCGCTCCCGCATTTTCAAGCTCTCTGACCGCTTCCGGCGTTCCGACATTGCCGGCAATGACAAAGCTGTCCGGCAAATGTTTTTTGAGATGCTGGATCATTTCGATAACGGCATTTGAATGACCGTGCGCAATGTCAATTGTCACGTAATCGGGAGTCAGGTTTTCTTCTGCCAGCTGGCGGACAAATTCATACTCCTCATCTTTGACGCCCACGCTGATAGAAGAGAATAATCCGCGTGCGTTCATATCTTTCATAAAATCTATTCGTGTTTCAGGTTCAAAGCGGTGCATCACATAAAAGTAGCCATTTTCGGCTAATTGAATGGCCAGCTTTTCATCTATAATCGTCTGCATATTGGCAGGAACGACGGGCAATGTAAATGTACGTCCGCCTAAACGTACGGATGTATCACATTCTGAACGGCTGTTTACAATGCATTTTGCAGGAATTAATTGAATATCTTCGTAATCAAATACATTTTCCATCATTTTCACTCCTAAAAACGAATATTTAAAAGAATAATATATAAATTGTTCGCCTTGTATAATGTACTCTGTTTTATTTAGGATGTCAAACGTTTTATTTGCTTGCAGGTGTGTGCAAGTGCCTAAGCTTGTCATGCACAGAGAGTTTGGGTATGATAGTTTTAACGAATGGTCTTAGAGAGCGGATCAAAAACGCGAATCATATACGTTCAGCAAAGCTTGGTCGTTCAGCACCAGGCTTTCTTTATGACATGAACGTGTGAAAGGAGCGAATCAGATGACTCAAAACGAAGAAAAAACACCGAAGTCGCAAAAGATCCAAGATCGCATTATTATGGCAATGATCTGGATCGTCGCAGCCCTTGTGATTGCGCTGGTTCTTGGAACTGCATTGAATTATATAAATATCTTCAAATAAAAAAAGGAGCTGTGTCACTGACACAAACTCCTTTTTTTATTATTTATTTTCAAAAAGACTTGTTGAGTGAAGAGGCTGTACGCGGGCTTTTGGATCCATGTAAGCCTTGGCGTTGTTCACTGCTGTCGGCGCCTCGCCGAAGCCGCTTGCGATCAGGTTGACTTTTCCTTCGTATGTACAAATGTCACCTGCTGCAAAGAAGCCTTCGATGTTTGTTTCCATCGTTGATTTGACGACAATGGAGTTTTTTTCGATGTCCAGACCCCAGTTTTTGATCGGTCCAAGAGATGACACGAAACCGTAGTTGACGATTAAGTCATCAATTTCTAAAATCTCTTTGCGATCGCCTTTCACTTCTTCAAGCACTAGCTGTTCAATTTTGTCTTCCCCGATCAGCTCCGCAGGGACGAATGGTGTCAGGACATTAACCTTCGACGCATGAAGGTTTTCCACACTGTGCTCGTGCGCGCGGAACTTATCGCGGCGGTGAATGATGGATACTTCTTTTGCGATTGGCTCAAGCATAAGCGCCCAGTCAACCGCTGAATCTCCGCCGCCAAGAATTGCAACTCGTCTGCCGGCGAATTTTTGCAAATCGTCAACGAAGTAGTGAAGGTTTTTGCCTTCATACTGCTCGGCATTTTCAAGTTCCAGCTTTCTCGGTTTGAATGCGCCGTTTCCTGCAGTGATGATCACTGTTTTGGAGTAGTGGATTTCTTCATTAGTCACAAGCTTAAACACGCCGTCCGCTTGTTTTTCAACAGATTCAACCGCTTGCTCCAGACAAATGGTTTGGTCAAATTTCGCCATTTGCTCTTTTAGGTTATTGATAAGTTCTTGTGCGCGGATTTTCGGGAACCCCGCTACATCATATATATACTTTTCAGGGTATAGGGCGCTAAGCTGTCCGCCGAGTTGAGGCAGGCTTTCGATAATTTTGACGCTTGCCTGTCTCATTCCTCCGTAAAAAGCGGTGAATAAGCCGACCGGTCCCCCGCCTATAATGGTAATATCATAAACCGTTGTATCCTCTCGCATACGAAAATGGCCTCCTAAATGAAAATTGTTATTAATTATACCATATTGCCGTTCAAATTGACGAGTCAGCAGAAAAAATCGTAAGTGTATAAAGTGCGCATTCATTCTTGAAAAATTTTCCATAGGCCGATACGATGATAACCAAATGAATTGATCTTTTTCTGAATGTTTCTTGGGCCAGTCGGATAAGTATGATAGTAGTTCTATGCGTAAGGACTTCACAAAAAACTTTTCAATATATTTCATAAAATCCCGCCAATAAGCTGAAGCTAACACAAATGATGATTTTATTATGCGTCTAACAAAAGCAAAAAAGAGAAGGTGGATGTGATGGCATTGAATAAGCCCAAAATCGTGATTTTAGGTGCAGGATATGGCGGATTGATGACGGTAACTAGGCTGACAAAGTTTGTCGGACCGAATGATGCTGATATTACGCTTGTCAATAAACACAATTATCATTATGAAACGACATGGATGCATGAAGCGAGCGCGGGTACGCTCCATCATGACCGCTGCCGTTATCAGATAAAAGATGTAATCAACCAGTCGCGGGTCAATTTTGTACAGGATACCGTAAAAGCAATCAAAATTGATGAGAAAAAAGTTGTGCTTGCGAATGGAGAGCTAAAGTACGATTATGTAGTCATCGGACTCGGCGCGGTGCCCGAGACGTTCGGTATTAAAGGTTTGAAAGAATATGCGTTTCCGATCGCCAACATCAACACGTCGCGCCTGCTGCGGGAACATATTGAGCTGCAGTTTGCGACTTACAATACGGAAGCGGAAAAACGGCCGGACAGGTTAACGATCGTTGTAGGCGGAGCCGGATTTACGGGGATTGAATTTCTCGGCGAGCTGGCGGCCCGCGTGCCGGAGCTCTGCAAGGAGTATGACATTGACAGAAGCCTCGTGCGAATCGTATGTGTGGAAGCCGCGCCGACCGTTTTGCCGGGCTTTGATCCTGAGCTTGTTGATTATGCCGTCCATTATCTTGAGGAAAACGGAGTTGAGTTTAAGATCGGCACCGCTGTGCAAGAATGTACACCGGAAGGAGTCAGAGTCGGGAAAAAAGATGAGGAACCAGAGCAAATCAAATCGCAAACCGTTATATGGGCGGCAGGTGTCCGCGGCCATCCGATTGTAGAGGAAGCCGGTTTTGAAAATATGCGCGGCCGGGTCAAAGTCAATCTTGATCTTCGCGCACCCGGACATGACAATGTCTTTATTCTCGGCGACAGCTCGCTGTTTATGAATGAAGATACAGAGCGCCCGTATCCGCCGACTGCGCAAATTGCGATGCAGCAGGGAATAACGGTTGCTAAAAACCTTGGCAGGCTCATTAAAGGCGGAGATCTTGAGGAATTCAAACCGGACATTAAGGGAACGGTTGCTTCTCTTGGCGAGCATAACGCGGTTGGGGTCGTGTATGGCAGAAAGCTGAAAGGCACGCCGGCTTCGTTTATGAAAAAAGTCATCGATAACCGCTCGCTGTTTTTGATCGGCGGACTTGGACTGACGTTGAAAAAAGGCAAGTTTAAATTTTTCTAAAAACCCGCTTCCGCGGGTTTTCTTTATTAAAAAACGCCAAAATAAAAAGATAATAAGAGGAAAATGAATATGTTTCCGCTTACATGAAAAGATTTGTCACATGATCTAACTTTATTGTTGACAGCCTAATATGTTATATTATCAGAAAATTAAGAAAAAAGGTGATGGTCAGATGAAAACTGCAACGACAACCGCTTCACATGCATGCCCATTTTGCTCAGGGAAAGGGTACTTTCAATTGATTCTCGGCGGTTCAGAGACTTGTCCATCTTGCCAGGGGACAGGAAAAGACAGTCATTCTTTTTCCAGCCGTTGACTTTATTTCAGCCCCCGCGTTACACTAAAAACAACGCAGGGGGTGGAATAGGTTGATTAGTCTGCCAGTCGTCATCATCTCAATTGTTCTGTTTTTTGTTTTGTTTTTTGGAATCGGTTTCTTATTAAACATGCTGCTGAGGATGTCTTGGATTATGGCTGTGATATATCCAATTGTATGCCTTTTCATTATCAGCAAGGAAAAGCTGATCAGCTATATCCAGTCGCCGGGAGAATCATTTGCTGGCCTGTTTCATCGTATCGTGTCATTAGCGGCTGCCGATGTGCTGATTTTAGCCAGCGGTTTGGCTGGCGCCGTCGTATCCGGTATCGCGATCAACATGCTTAGAAAAAGAGGATATCAAATGTTTTAAATGCCGCTTTCTTCCTAAAGAAAGCTTTTTTTGTGCTTTGCTCATTCACCATATTGAATATTGCTCTCTCCAATTGGGAACAATGATTCGGAGGAGAGGTGGATGATGTTGAATATGATCAGACGTTTGCTGATGACCTGTTTATTTCTGCTTGCATTTGGCACGACACTTTTATCAGTGTCAGGAATCGAAGCGAAGGACTTGTCGAAATGGGTGCAGGAACATCAAGAAAAGCACTTGAAGCATGCAGGACTGACATTAAAAGCATTGCAGCAGAAAAAAACACAAACCATGTCCGCGGACAAGGATAAAACAAAACCGTTAGAAGAAGCTTTTGATTGGAACGAGTATCCGGTCCAAAAAGTAACAGCAACAGGCTACACGGCAGGAGCTGAATCGACGGGAAAAAAGCCCGGTGACCCATTATACGGGCTTACATATTCAGGTGTGAAAGTAAAACGGGATTTATACTCCACGGTTGCCGCAGATCCGTCCGTTTTCCCGATCGGCACGATTTTATTCATTCCGAACTACGGTCTTGGAGTTGTGGCAGACACAGGATCGGCTATTAAGGGAAACCGCCTTGATTTGTACTTTGAAACCGTCAAAGATGTGTACAATGAATGGGGCAAAAAAACCCTTGATGTATATGTGATTAAAAAAGGAACGGGAAAGGTCACCGAGGATGAGCTTGATAAGCTCAATGAAACGAAATCTTTGCAAGTGTTCAGAAATCAATATAAAACAGTGAAAGAATAAAACGCTCCAGCCACGGCTGGAGCGCTTTTTACATGAATAAGTAAGCGAGTATCAATGTTAGTAAGATACCTGTTAAACCTCCGAAAAAAACCTCGATCGGCTGGTGTCCGAGAAGTTCCTTCAGCTTTTTTTGCTTTTCTTTTTCTTTGGCTTTCGGGAAGTCCTTTGCTTCACTCACGAAGCGGTTAAAATCAATGACAAGCTTATTGATGACTGTTGCCTGCTCACCGGCATGCCGTCTGACGCCAGTTGCGTCAAACATGGTAATGACGGCGAAAATAGCGGAAACTGCAAATAGAGAGGAGCTTAGTCCATGCTCCAAGGCTACAGCTGTAGAAAGCGCGGTAACCGCTGCGGAGTGGGAGCTCGGCATGCCGCCTGTGCTTGTTACCAGCGTCCAGTCCAGTTTTCTGGATGCGATAAACTGTATGGGCACTTTGATGACCTGAGCAAAAACAATCGCGGCCAGGCTTGATAATAAAGGGAAATTTGTTAAAAGTTCCATTGGCGACATCCTTTCTATTTGAAAAAATCCTTCGTGTTTCAAAAGAAAAAAACAAGTCTTAGACTGTTGTTTGATAAAATAAGTGTAATGGAAAGAATGTTTTTCCTATTATACCATTGTTCATAACAAATACCCATTACGTTAGGAGTGTAAGCATATGTTTTATGCGATTCAGCAATTAGAGCATACGGAAACCCTTGTGGTTGGACTTTTTCAAAAAAGCCAGCTGTCAGGCAAAGCGCTGGAAATGGATGAAATGCTGGAAGGGCATCTGACACAGCTTTTGAAAGATGGTGATGTCTCTTCGAAACCAAATCAAGTATCAAAAGTATTCCCTCCATCCTCTGCGGGTATGAAACGAATTTATTTCGTTGGTCTGGGGAGAGAAGCCAATTATTCGTTTGAACAGGCGAAGGAATGTTTTGCCCATGTTTTTCAAGCGATTCATAAAGACCGGAAACAAGAAGCGGCTGTCCTGCTTGACACGTTTATTTCGGAAGACGTGCCTGCAGCCGATGCCGCGCATGCTTTAGCTGAGAGCTGCCTGCTTGCATCCTATGAGGTGCAGGATTATAAGCACAAATCAAATGAGCCGGACAAACAAATCGAAGCCGTGTACGCCGTCACAGATGAAGACACACAAGAAGTGCAGGCGGGACTTCGCGTCGGCCAGGCATACGGGCAAGGGGCAAATTCGGCTAGAACGCTAGTGAATATGCCGGGAAACATGCTGACAGCGACTGACCTCGCTTCTTATGCAGAAGAGCTTGCGGCGAAATATGATTTTGAGTGTGAGATATTGGAGAAATCAGAGATGGAAGAGCTCGGTATGGGCGGAATACTTGCTGTAAACCAAGGCTCGGCCGAACCCCCGAAAATGCTTGTTTTGAAGTATCAGGGCAAAAAGGAATGGGAAGATGTCGTCGGACTTGTCGGAAAAGGGATTACCTTTGACACAGGCGGCTACTCCATTAAAACGAAATCTGGAATTGTCGGCATGAAATCTGATATGGGAGGAGCAGCTGCGGTTCTTGGCGCAATGGAAACGATCGGAGAGCTTCGTCCCGAGCAAAACGTGCTGGCTGTCATTCCGTCAACCGATAACATGATCTCCGGAGGGGCGATGAAGCCCGATGATGTGATCGTATCATTAAGCGGAAAAACCATTGAAATCCTCAATACGGATGCTGAAGGAAGGCTTGTGCTTGCAGATGGCATTACATATGCGAAACAGCATGGGGCATCAGTTCTTGTGGATGTAGCTACGTTAACCGGCGGAGTTGTTGTGGCATTAGGGACAGAAACGACAGGAGCTATGACAAATGATCACAGCTTTTATCAGCAGGTAGCTGATGCTGCGGAAGAATGCGGAGAGGCGATCTGGCAGCTGCCGATAACAGAGAAGGATAAAAAACGTGTGAAAAGCAGCCAAATGGCGGATCTCAGCAATTCGCCGGGACGCGAAGGACATGCGATTATGGCAGGAACGTTTCTTGGTGAATTTGCCGAAGCAACGCCTTGGGTGCATCTTGATATTGCGGGCACGGCGACTTCAAATAAAGCAACCTGCTTCGGGCCGTCCGGGGCTACCGGCGTTATGGCCAGAACACTTGCCACACTGGCGGAGCGATTTACATTGGAAGAAGATAAAAGCGAATAATGATGGACCCCTGCTGCGGAATGCAGCGGGGATTTTTTCTTCCAAAATCTTTAGTTGACTAAAGTGTAGCGATTATGATACGATACGTTCGTACTTTATTTATCTACTACATTAGCAAACTAAAGGATTTTTTTGGAGGGTTATCATGAATGCAGTCGTCATCGCAGTGCTGCTTATGCTTGTTTTAAGCCTGCTGCGTGTCAATATCGTTATCGCATTAATCATAGGGGCCCTTGCCGGCGGGTTAACAGGCGGGCTCGGGCTTGGAGAAACGGTTAAAGCTTTTACAGACGGGCTCGGAGGAAATGCCACCGTTGCAGTCAGCTACGCCATGCTTGGCGCGTTTGCTGCGGCTTTAACGAAAACAGGTCTTCCGGACGCAATGGTGGAAGCCTCCGTTAAATTGATCGGAAATAAAGAAGACACCCGCAAAAAAGCACTGTCCAAAGTGCTGATTGTTCTGATTATTTTAATCATATCTTGCTTTTCGCAAAACGTGGTTCCGGTTCACATCGCATTTATCCCGGTGCTGATTCCGCCGCTTTTGAAAATCTTTAATGAACTTGAAATGGACCGCCGTCTGATTGCGTGTGTGATTACATTCGGTTTAACGGCGCCTTATATCTTAGTGCCGGTCGGTTTCGGCCAAATCTTCCAAGGCATGCTCAAGGATAATGCAGAAGCTGCCGGATTAAACGTATCTCTCGGTGATATTCCTTACGCTTTAATGATCCCGGTTGCGGGTATGGTTGTAGGTTTGATTATCTCAATCATCGTCTTCCGTAAACCGAAAACATACGAAACAAAAGAAATATCTAGTACGAATGCTTCTCCATATACAAAAAAAAGCCTGGCCATCGCGGTTCTTGCCATCGCAGTGTCACTCGGCGTTCAGCTCTATTTATCTCAGACTTTGGGAGTAGAAGGGATGATTATGGGGGCGCTGGCAGGTCTGATCATTCTGTTTGTCAGCGGTGTGATGAAGCGTGATGAAGCGGACTCACTGATTACTGACGGAATGGTTTTAATGGCTTTTATCGGTTTTGTCATGCTCGTTGCAGCCGGGTTTTCAAATGTATTGACGAAAACCGGAGATGTAGAGTCACTGGTTAAAACAGCAGCTGGCATTATGGGGAACAGCCAGTTAGTGGGCGCATTGCTGATGCTGATTGTCGGTTTGTTTATTACTATGGGAATCGGTTCTTCTTTTGCGACGATTCCAGTTATCACAACGATCTTTGTGCCTCTTTGCATGCAGCTCGGCTTCAGCCCGATGGCAACGGTTGCGATTATCGGAACGGCTGCTGCGCTCGGTGATGCCGGATCACCTGCCAGCGACAGTACACTTGGACCGACTTCAGGTTTGAGTGCGGACGGCCAGCATCACCACATTTGGGACACTTGTGTGCCGACATTTTTATTTTATAATATTCCGCTTATCATCTTCGGCTGGATTGCGGCGATTGTTTTATAGGAAAAAGGCTCTCCTTTACTGGGGAGCCTTTTCTCGTTATGATAAAAAAACCGTCCAAGAGAATGATTTTTTATGTGGACGATATGTGATTTCTATTAAAGCCGGTTGCTTTTTGAATAGAGCGGTAGATCGCAGGTGCGATAAACGCCAGCACCACAGCCAGCGCCGTGTCTTTGACCATAAACCAAGTCATAAAGCCCCAAGCCGTGCCGTAGCTCACTGGCGTATGAATCCACAGCTTCAGCGCAAGATACATATAGGTAGTCCCGATGATATACATGATGGCGGTTCCGATAAGAGAAGCCATCAAAAATCGGATGTTGCTCGGCTGTATTTTGCGTTCTAAAAACCATCCAGCTGCATACGCCGCTGGGATGTATGAGAGAATAAATCCGCCGCTTTTTCCGGCAAACGGTGCGAAGCCCGCTGAAAATTGAGCAAACACAGGCGCTCCGGCCAATCCGACAAGCGCATATACAATCATGGCAATCCCTGCTCGTTTGCTGCCGAGCAACAAACCCGCCAAAATACAGAAGAATGGCTGCATTGAAAGCGGAATGCCGGCTACTTGTAAAAAGGGTGCCACTGATGTAATGTTGGCGCCGACAGTCATAAGTGCGGCGAACATGCCGATCAGCGCCATATCTCCGGCACGAAGTTTTTGTTGTTTCATTGTTGTTCCCCCTTAGGTTGACATACACAATCATAGAGTAATAAAGAACGGATATATTGTCAACATAAATTGAAATAAGGTTAACAAAAAGGAGGGCTCTATATGTATTTCGGAAAAACAAAACAGACTGACCAATCTGGGAGAGTGCCGCCAAATCAAAACGTCACAACCTCATTTCCTGTGCTTCATACTGGAAATGTCCCATATTACGAAGATATGACCAAATGGAATCTGCAAGTATATGGATTGGTTGACCAGCCGATGCTGTTGAGTTTCGAAGATGTTAAGGCCTTTTCTCAGTACGAATCGAAAAATGACATTCACTGCGTCACTGGCTGGTCAAGGCTTGATAATGTGTGGCAAGGCGTGCGGGCTCGCGATATAGCGGAAAAAGCGGGTGTAAAAGAAGAAGCGGGCTACGTCATTTTACATGCGGAAGAGGGCTGGACGACCAATCTCCCGCTTGATGATTTCATGGCTGAAACATCGCTCCTGGCTTATGCGCATAATGGCGAGCCTTTAACGCCTGAACACGGCTTCCCGCTGCGGGGCGTATTTCCGCATCTGTATTTTTGGAAAAGCGCCAAGTGGCTGCGCGGCATCCAATTTACGAAAGAGAATCACCCTGGCTTTTGGGAGCAGAACGGCTATCACATGAGAGGCGATCCTTGGCAAAATCAAAGATTTACATGGGATTAAGGTTCTATTTTAGGTAGGACAATCTGCATCTTTATCCGGTTTTTATTTCCATATAAATAGCCTTTAGGTACCTTATTTGATGAAGGTGCCTTTTTTAATTGGAAAAAAGTTGACTTTCTTTGGAAGAAAACCTATTATTTGAGTTGTCTAGTTGATAGTGAAAATCATTATCATATATTGCGATTTAGTTTAAGGAGAGGAATGTCGTACTGCATGAATGAGAAAACAACAGACAGAGTGAAAGGCGGGACGCAAAACGCATTTACCATTCCTGGGACGGAAGTGCGTATGATATCTTCACGCAATGAAAACCGTGCCTACCAAATTTTCATTTCGAAACCGAGTACCCCGCCGCCGCCCGCTGGTTATCCGGTTATTTATCTGCTGGATGCCAATTCTGTCTTTGGAACGATGGCGGAAGCTGTTCGAATACAGGGGCGCCGTCCTGAAAAAACCGGAGTGATCCCTGCTGTGATCGTCGGCATTGGTTATGAGACAGCAGAACCGTTCTCCTCAGCGCGTCACCGGGATTTTACAATGCCGACGGCTCAATCGAAGCTGCCGGAAAGACCCGACGGCAAAGAATGGCCGGAGCATGGCGGGGCAGAGGGCTTTTTCAGATTTATTGAGGAGGATCTAAAACCGGAGATAGAACGAGATTACCAGATTGACAGAAACAGACAAACGATCTTTGGCCACTCGCTTGGCGGTCTGTTCGTGCTGCAGGTGCTGTTAACAGCGCCGGATGCGTTTCATACGTATGTCGCGGGAAGTCCGTCTATTCATTGGAATAAGCCATTTATTCTCGAGAAAACGGGCCATTTCGCCTCCCGCTTCAAGAAAAACAATCGGCCTATCAATATCCTGCTTGCTGCAGGTGAATTGGAGCAGCATCATAAAAGCCGGATAAATGATAATGCGAGGGAGCTTTACGAACGGCTGGCCGCTTTATCTGAACAAGGCATGCGGGCAGAATTTTGCGAGTTTTCAGGAGAAGGGCATATTTCAGTTCTTCCTGTTTTGGTCAGCAGGGCGCTGCGTTTTGCGCTTCACCCTGACGGACCGCATATGTCAATGGGCTGAGACATTCTCAGCCTCGCTTCTATATATAAAATATTCGTCATTGAAATTATATTTGACTGTCACATGACAATTGGATATGATTATTTTTATAATTGATAATGATAATCATTATCACTAAATTGTGCTTTTCTTTTCAAGGCGCAGCAGTTTTTTTCGCTGGATGTCCGTCCGGCATAAGCGAAGAAAGGAATTGATGACATGAATGCAAAGGGTATAGAGGGCAAAATTGCTTTGATAACAGGAGCTGCCCAAGGGATAGGTGAAGCTGTTGCTAGGACGCTTGCCAGTCAAGGCGCACACATTGCGGCAGTTGATTATCATCCTGAAAAGCTGCAAAAGGTTGTGGACAGTCTCAAAACAGATGGCTGCCATGCGGAAGACTTTCCCGCGGATGTGAGAGACAGCGCGGCGATTGACGACATCACGGCCCGCATCGAACGTGAAATGGGGCCGATCGATATTTTGGTGAATGTAGCGGGTGTCCTTCGCCCGGGGCTAATCCATACACTTAGTGATGAGGAATGGGAGGCCACGTTCTCAGTGAATTCGACCGGCGTGTTTAACGTCTCGCGTTCAGTCAGCAAATATATGATGGACCGGAGATCGGGTTCGATTGTAACGGTCGGATCGAATGCTGCCGGTGTGCCGAGGACATCAATGGCGGCATATGCCTCTTCAAAGGCTGCTGCTGTGATGTTTACGAAATGTCTTGGCCTTGAGCTTGCAGAATATCATATCCGATGCAATATTGTATCTCCCGGATCAACCGAAACAGACATGCAGTGGTCATTATGGGCCGATGAAAATGGAGCTGAGCAAGTCATAAAAGGATCACTTGAGACATTTAAGACGGGAATCCCGCTCAAAAAAATGGCTCAGCCTTCGGATATTGCGGATGCCGTGCTCTTTTTGGTTTCTGACCAGTCGGGGCATATTACGATGCATAATTTATGTGTAGATGGCGGCGCGACCTTAGGCGTATAACTCATTTTAAAGGAGGTTCATGAGAATGTTGGAACAAAACGTTGTACCAGGAACAAAAGCGGAGCAGTTGCTTCATGAGTATCAGCCGGGTGCTTTTTTCTTAGCTTCTCCCCATCGCGTGCTGTTAGCGAAAGGCATTAGTGAAATCGTACCGGAGGCAGAAGGGCACAACCAAATAGAAACCCTTTCCGGCCGTATTGCAGAGACCCTGCGTCAAGCAAAGCAGTCGGGGCAAAGCCGTCCGCTTGTTGTCGGAGCCGTTCCTTTTGATCATGTAAAAGCAGCGCGGCTTGTTGTTCCTGAAGAAGTGTGCTGGTCTGGACCGCTTCAATTTGATTATGCGGAGAAGGAGCAGCAGCCTGAGCATACATACCACATAGAGCCTGTTCCTGCACCGGAAGGGTATAAAAATGGTGTCGAACAAGGACTGGCGCGCATTGCCGATGGGACACTCAGCAAGATTGTCCTGTCCAGATCGCTGCATTTGACATCGTCTGAACCGATTCAGACGGATGAACTGCTTAGACATCTGGCGCAGCATAATACGCATGGCTACACGTTTGCCGCAGACGTGTCCAGACAAGCGGAAGCGTCGTCGAGCCGAACTTTGCTCGGTGCAAGTCCGGAGCTTCTCGTTTCAAGAAGGGGAACTCAGGTCGTTTCCAATCCATTAGCCGGCTCAAGGCCTCGCAGTGATGATCCGGCTGAAGACCAGCGCCGGGCTGCCGAATTGCTTTCGTCCGCTAAGGATCTCCATGAGCATGCGGTTGTGGCTGACGCGGTTGCGGCAGCGCTCCGGCCTTTCTGCCGGACGCTGGATGTTCCGGAGAAACCTTCACTGATCAAAACGGAGACGATGTGGCATTTGTCCAGCGTGATTAAGGGAGAGCTGTCCGATCCGTCGGTGACCGCACTGGAATTGGCAGCGGCGCTCCACCCGACGCCGGCCGTCTGCGGAACACCGACTGATCTTGCAAGAGAAGCGATTCTCAGCATTGAACCGTTTGACCGCGGTTTCTTTACCGGCATGGTCGGCTGGTGTGATGACGCGGGTGACGGAGAATGGATCGTTACGATTCGTTGCGCAGAGGCAGAAGAACGCTCACTTCGACTGTATGCAGGAGCAGGTGTTGTTGCCGGCTCAAAACCAGAGGACGAGCTTCAGGAGACATCCGCGAAGTTTCAGACAATGCTGCGGGCAATGGGCGTGAATCATATATGATCAGAATGAATTGCTGGAGGGATACAACATGCTGAATGGATTTACTCCTTGGCCTGATGGGGTAGCTGAGACATATCGGAAGAACGGCTGCTGGGCCGGCGAGACGTTTGGAGATATGTTAAGGGGCAGGGCTGCCAAACATGGTGATCGCATCGCCATTACATGCGGAAACACCCATTGGAGCTATCAAGAGCTTGACATAAGGGTTGATCGTCTGGCTGCCGGATTTCAAAAGCTCGGCATTCAACAGATGGATCGTGTCGTAGTACAGCTCCCGAATATCGCAGAGTTTTTTGAGGTCATTTTCGCGCTCTTCCGTTTGGGGGCGCTCCCAGTCTTTGCACTGCCTTCTCATCGAAGCAGTGAAATTACATATTTTTGCGAGTTTGCTGAAGCGGCTGCTTACATCATTCCAGACTCTTATTCCGGTTTTGACTACCGTTCACTTGCCAGACAGGTTCAAAGCAAGCTGCCGTCTTTGAAACACGTCATTGTCGCAGGTGAAGCAGAGGAATTTTTGCCGCTGGAGGATTTGCATACAGAACCTGTGAAACTGCCTGAAGTCAGCTCTTCGGATGTGGCGTTCCTTCAGCTTTCTGGAGGAAGCACCGGCTTATCAAAACTGATCCCGCGGACTCACGATGACTACATATACAGTCTGCGGCGGAGTGCAGAGGTCTGCTGGCTCGATCACAGTACGGTATACTTGGCAGCATTGCCGATGGCGCACAATTACCCGCTGAGCTCTCCCGGGGTTCTCGGCGTGTTGTATGCCGGAGGAAGAGTGGTATTATCTCCTTCTCCAAGTCCTGATGACGCGTTTCCTTTGATTGAACGGGAACAAGTCACGATTACCGCTCTTGTTCCGCCCCTTGCAATGGTATGGATGGATGCCGCATCTTCACGCGATGACGATTTATCCAGCCTTCAAGTGCTGCAGGTCGGCGGCGCCAAGTTCAGTGCTGAAGCTGCGCGCAAGGTTAAAGCTGTTTTCGGTTGCACGCTGCAGCAGGTGTTCGGAATGGCAGAGGGTCTCGTCAATTATACGAGACTGGATGACCCTGAGGAAGTCATTGTCAACACCCAGGGAAAACCGATGTCCCCATATGACGAAGTGCGTGTTTGGGATGATCAGGATCGTGACGTGAAACCTGGTGAAACAGGGCATCTGCTGACGCGGGGGCCGTATACGATTCGGGGTTACTATAAGGCAGATGAGCATAATGCCGCTTCTTTTACTGAGGACGGTTTTTACCGCACGGGTGATATCGTCAGGCTGACAGCAGACGGCTATATTGTCGTTGAAGGCAGAGCGAAGGATCAAATTAACCGAGGGGGAGAAAAAGTGGCGGCTGAAGAAGTTGAAAATCATCTTCTGGCACATCCGGCTGTCCATGATGCCGCAATGGTCTCAATGCCTGACCAATTTCTTGGCGAAAGATCTTGTGTGTTCATTATTCCCCGGGATGAAGGGCTGAAAGCCGCAGAGCTTAAAGCCTTTTTGAGAGAGCGCGGACTGGCTGCATACAAAATCCCCGACCGCATTGAATTTGTCGAATCCTTCCCGCAGACAGGGGTAGGAAAAGTCAGCAAAAAAGCGCTTCGTGAAGCCATTGCCGAGAAGCTTCTTGCAGGTTCAAAAAAATAAAACAAACAACAAGTTGAGAGGAAGTGTTCAAATGGCTATACCTGCCATTCAGCCGTATCAAATGCCGACAGCGTCTGATATGCCGAAAAATAAAGTTTCATGGGTGCCTGATCCCAATCGGGCAGTTTTGTTAATACACGATATGCAAAACTATTTTGTCGATGCTTTCACAGCGGGAGCGTCTCCGGTAACAGAGCTTTCAGCGAATATACGCAAGTTGAAGGACCAATGTGCCCAGCTGAGGATTCCTGTTGTCTATACTGCGCAGCCGGGAAGCCAAAATCCGGCTGATCGGGCGCTGCTGACAGACTTTTGGGGTCCGGGATTAAACAGCGGCCCTTATGAGGAGAAAATTGTAAACGAGCTGTCACCGGATGATGATGATATCGTGCTGACAAAATGGAGATACAGCGCGTTTAAGAGAACGAATCTGCTTGAGATTATGAGAAAAGAGGGGCGCGATCAGCTGATCATTTCTGGGATTTACGCCCATATTGGCTGTCTCGTTACAGCATGTGAAGCATTTATGGAGGATATCGAAGCATTTTTTGTGGGAGATGCAGTTGCTGATTTTTCATTAGAAAAACATCAAATGGCGCTGGACTATGCGGCTGGGCGCTGCGCGTTTACCGTGATGACCGACAGTCTTCTCGATCAGCTGAAGAATGCGCCTGAACCTGCTCAGAAAACGTCAGTGACAACTGGCAAAGCAGTGTTTACATGTGAGAATATCCGTAAACAAATCGCTGAGCTTCTTCAAGAAACACCTGAAGATATTGCAGATCAAGAGGATTTGCTCGACCGTGGGCTTGATTCGGTAAGGATCATGACATTAGTAGAACAATGGCGCCGCGAAGGAGCCGAGGTGACATTCGTGGAACTGGCTGAACGCCCGACGATCGAAGAATGGCAAAAATTGCTCACAACCCGCAGCCAGCAAGTGCTGCCAAACGCGGATTATTTATAAAGGGAGGGTAAACAAACGGATGCCTGATACAAAAGACCTTCAATATTCTTTGACCGGAGCGCAAACCGGCATATGGTTTGCTCAGCAGCTTGATCCGGACAATCCAATCTACAATACAGCGGAATATATAGAAATCAATGGACCAATCAATATTGCTCTTTTTGAAGAAGCTTTGCGGCACGTGATAAAGGAAGCGGAATCGCTGCATGTCCGCTTCGGTGAAAAGATGGATGGGCCTTGGCAAAAGATAAATCCGTCTCCGGATGTACAGCTGCACATCATTGACGTCAGCTCTGAGCCTGATCCGGAAAAAACAGCATTAAACTGGATGAAGAAAGATTTGGCAAAGCCGATCGATTTAGGATATGACCCTTTGTTCAATGAAGCTCTGTTTATAGCCGGGCCTGATCGTTTCTTTTGGTATCAGCGCATTCACCATATTGCGATCGACGGCTTCGGCTTTTCCCTGATTGCTCAGCGCGTGGCAAGTACGTATGCCGCGCTTATGAAAGGACAATCAACTGATGGCCGTTCCTTTGGGGCTCTTCAGGCCATATTAGAGGAGGATGCAGATTATCGCGCATCAGAGCAGTATGAGAAGGATCGTCAATTCTGGCTGGATCGTTTTGCTGATGGCCCTGAAGTTGTGAGTTTGGCTGATCGGGCCCCAAGAACATCTAACAGCTTTCTTCGTCATACGGCGTATTTGCCTCTATCTGATGTAAACGCGTTAAAAGAAGCGGCGCGCTATTTCTCAGGAAGCTGGCATGAAGTCGTGGTTGCGGTGTCGGCTGTTTATGTGCACCGTATGACCGGCTCTGAGGATATTGTGCTCGGTCTGCCTATGATGGGACGGATAGGGTCCGCATCATTGAATGTGCCGGCTATGGTGATGAATCTTCTCCCGCTCCGGCTGTCTGTCAGCTCTTCGATGAGCTTTTCAGAGCTTATTCAGCAAATTTCCCGGGAAATCCGCAGTATCCGGCGACATCATAAGTATCGCCATGAAGAGCTTCGGCGCGATCTGAAATTGATAGGAGAAAACCATAGATTGTTTGGCCCGCAAATCAATCTCATGCCATTTGATTACGGTCTTGACTTTGCCGGGGCCCGAGGAACAACGCATAACCTTTCAGCCGGTCCTGTTGATGATCTATCAATCAATGTCTATGACAGAACGGACGGCAGCGGGTTGCGGATAGATGTTGATGCGAATCCAGAGGTATACAGCGAGTTTGATATTCAGCTCCATCAGCAGCGTATCTTGCAGCTGCTGCAAACGGCTTCAGCCGGGGAGGATATGCTGATTGGGCAAATGGAGCTTCTATTACCAGAGGAGAAAGAACAAGTCATTCGTGAATGGAATGAGACAGGAAAATCCGAGAAGCTGCTCAGCCTCCAGGACATGTTTGAGAAGCAGGCAATCCTTACGCCAAAGCGTATCGCTCTCCTATGTGATGACGTTCAAGTAAACTATCAAGGACTGAATGAGGAGGCAAACCGCCTCGCGCACCTTTTAATTGAAAAAGGTCTTGGTCCGGAGCAATTTGTCGCTTTGTCGCTGCCGCGTTCTCCGGAGATGGTAGCTTCGATGCTAGCTGTATTAAAGACTGGTGCGGCGTATCTTCCGCTTGATCCGGAGTTTCCAGCCGACCGAATTTCTTACATGCTCGAGGATGCGAAACCTTCATGCATCATAACGACTGAGGAAATAGCAGCCCGTCTCCCTGATGACATGGCAGTACCGCAGCTTGTGCTTGATCAGGCTGTTACACAGGAGGCTGTTAAACGCTATTCGCCTGACAATCCGAATATATCGGTTCCTCTTGCCCATCCTGCGTATATCATCTATACCTCAGGATCAACAGGAAGGCCGAAGGGTGTCGTTGTTACGCTGAAAAGCTTAAGCAATTTTCTGCTGTCCATGCAGGAGGCTTTTTCTCTGGGAGAAGAAGACAGACTGTTGGCTGTGACAACTGTCGCTTTTGATATTTCGGCATTGGAGTTATTTCTTCCGCTTATCAGCGGGGCGCAAATCGTGATCGCGAAGAAAGAAACGATCCGTGAGCCGCAGGCATTAGCTCAGATGATTGAATATTTTGATATCAATATCATGCAGGCGACACCGACACTATGGCATGCTTTAGTGACGAATGAACCAGAGAAACTTGGGGGGCTCAGAGTGCTTGTCGGAGGCGAAGCGCTGCCGAGCGGTCTTTTGCAGGCGCTTCAAGAGCTTCAGTGTCCAGTCACGAACTTATACGGCCCTACTGAAACAACAATTTGGTCTGCCGCAGCTTTTCTTGAAAAAGGGGTGAAGGGCGTTCCGCCGATTGGCAAACCGATTTGGAATACGCAGGTGTATGTGCTGGATAACGGCTTGCAGCCGGTGCCGCCGGGCGTTGTCGGAGAGCTTTATATTGCAGGCTCCGGCTTGGCTAGAGGTTATTTCCACCGGCCTGATTTAACGGCCGAACGTTTTGTCGCAGATCCATACGGACCGCCGGGGACTCGGATGTATCGAACCGGAGATCAGGCCCGCTGGCGAACTGATGGGTCTTTGGATTATATCGGGCGGGCTGATCATCAAATCAAAATTCGCGGATTCCGAATTGAACTTGGAGAAATTGATGCCGTGCTTGCCAAGCATCCGGACATCGAACAGGCCGCTGTTGTCGTTCGGGAAGATCAGCCGGGAGACAAACGGTTAGTCGCATATGTAGTCGCTGCTTCAGCTATTGACATTGCTGAGCTTCGCCGTTATGTGGGTGCCAGTCTTCCTGATTATATGGTGCCGGCGGCGTTTGTGGAGATGGACGAACTGCCATTAACACCGAATGGCAAGCTCGATCGAAAAGCACTGCCAGCGCCTGATTTTAGCACATCTGTCAGCGATCGGGGACCGCGGACCCCTCAGGAAGAGATATTGTGTGACTTGTTTGCCGAGGTTCTTGGTTTGGCCCGTGTCGGCATTGATGACAATTTCTTTGAGCTGGGCGGTCACTCTCTTCTTGCGGCCCGTTTGATGAGCCGTATTCGCGAGGTAATGGGGGCCGAACTCGGTATCGCAAAGCTCTTTGACGAACCGACAGTCGCCGGACTTGCTGTACATCTCGATCAGGCGCAGAGTGCACGGCCCGCATTGCAGAGAGCCGAGCGGCCTGATAATATCCCGCTTTCTTTTGCTCAGCGACGGCTATGGTTCCTCCATTGTCTGGAAGGACCGAGCCCTACTTATAATATTCCGGTTGCTGTCCGTCTGTCGGGTGAGCTGGACCAAGAAGTGCTGAAAGCGGCACTATATGATCTCGTCTGCCGCCATGAAAGCCTTCGGACGATTTTCCCTGAATCACAAGGGACATCCTATCAGCATATTTTGGAGGCTGATCAAGCACGGCCTGATTTACATGTTACTGAAATTGCTGAGGAGGAGCTTTCTGAGCGGCTTGCCGAAGCTGTGCGCTACAGTTTTGATCTTGCAGCTGAACCTGCTTTTCGTGCAGAGCTTTTTGTCATCGGTCCTGACGAGTACGTGCTGCTTCTCCTCGTACATCATATTGTCGGGGACGGCTGGTCCTTAACGCCGCTGACCCGTGATCTTGGGGCGGCTTATGCGGCTCGCTGTCACGGAAGAGATCCCGAATGGGCGCCCCTTGCTGTGCAGTATGCAGACTATGCGCTTTGGCAGCAAGAACTGCTTGGAAGCGGGGATGATCCAAATAGTTTGATTGCCGGACAGCTTGATTTCTGGAAAGAAACCCTGAAGAATTTGCCTGATCAGCTTGAACTGCCAACCGATTATTCACGTCCGGCTGAGCCGAGTCATGATGGGGATACGATTCATTTTCGCATTGAGCCTGAGCTTCACAAGCGATTGCAGGAGCTGGCTCGTACAAATAGGGTGAGCCTGTTTATGGTGCTTCAATCCGGCCTGGCCGCTTTATTGACAAGGCTCGGGGCGGGCACTGATATCCCGATCGGCAGTCCGATCGCGGGGCGGAATGATGATGCGCTGGGCGATCTTGTGGGGCTGTTTATCAATACATTGGTGCTCAGAACCGATACGTCCGGTGACCCCAGCTTCCGTCAGCTTCTTGACAGAGTACGGGAAGTGAATCTGGCAGCTTATGAAAATCAGGACCTGCCGTTCGAGAGACTTGTAGAGGTGCTCAATCCGGCTCGTTCACGGGCGACGCATCCTTTATTCCAAATTATGCTTGCGTTCCAAAACACACCAGACGCTGAACTGCATCTTCCTGACATGGAAAGCAGCCTGCGGATCCACAGTGTCGGTTCTGCCAAGTTTGATGTGACGCTGGAAATCAGTGAAAACCGGCTTGCTGACGGGACACCAAACGGATTGGAGGGACTGCTCGAGTACAGTACTGATCTTTTCAAGCGGGAAACTGCTCAGGCTCTTGCTGACCGTCTGATGCGCCTGCTGGAGGCTGCCGAGTCTGATCCGGACCAGCAAATCGGAAATCTGGACATTCTTGCACCGGAGGAGCGCAGCAGCATGGTGACAGATTGGCGAAGTGTTTCTGAAAAGATTCCGCACGTAAGTTTGCCGGAGCAGTTTGAGAAACAGGCAGCTTTAAGTCCAGATGCCATTGCCGTTGTTTATGAAGATCAGGCGCTGAGCTATGCAGAGCTGAATGAAAGAGCAAATCGGCTTGCCCGAATGCTGATCAGCGAAGGCGTCGGGCCGGAGCAATTTGTGGCATTAGCACTGCCCCGATCACTGGAGATGGCTGTCGGGCTATTAGCGGTTCTAAAAGCCGGCGCGGCTTATCTGCCTCTCGATCCGGACTATCCGGCTGACCGAATCGCTTTTATGCTGAAAGATGCACAGCCCGCGTTTATTATGACGAACACAAAAGTTGCGGAGCATATTCCGTCAGCGGAAAACGTGCCGAAAATCGTGTTGGATGATCCGGAACTGGAAGAGAAACTAAACACATACTCTTCTGAGAATCCGAATAATACGGATCGGATTCAGCCGCTTTCTCCTTTGAATTCGGCGTATGTCATTTATACATCCGGTTCAACGGGAGTTCCAAAAGGTGTGATGATTCCTCATCAAAACGTAACGCGTTTATTTGCAGCGACCGACCACTGGTTCCATTTCAGCTCGGACGATATCTGGACCATGTTCCATTCCTATGCGTTTGACTTTTCGGTGTGGGAGATTTGGGGTCCTTTGCTGCACGGCGGACGTCTTGTGATCGTGCCCCATCATGTCAGCAGATCGCCGGAAGCGTTTCTGCGCCTGCTTGTCAAAGAAGGTGTGACCGTTCTGAATCAGACACCATCTGCTTTCTATCAATTGATGCAGGCGGAACGGGAGCAGGCGGATTTCGGACAGGCGCTCAGTCTGCGCTATGTCATTTTTGGCGGAGAAGCGCTTGAACTCAGCCGTTTAGAGGATTGGTATAATCGCCACCCTGAAAATAGACCGAAGCTGATCAATATGTATGGGATTACTGAAACGACTGTGCATGTGAGCTATATCGAATTAGACCGAAGCATTGCAGCTTTACGGGCAAACAGTTTGATCGGCTGCGGGATTCCCGATCTTGGCGTATATGTGCTCGATGAGCGCTTGCAGCCGGTTCCGCCGGGTGTTGCCGGAGAGCTGTATGTATCAGGAGCGGGATTAGCAAGAGGCTATCTGGGACGGCCTGGTTTAACAGCGGAACGCTTCATAGCTGATCCATTCGGTCCTCCGGGCACTCGGATGTATCGCACTGGGGATGTGGCCCGCCTCCGCGCTGACGGTTCTCTCGACTATGTCGGCCGTGCCGATCACCAAGTGAAAATTCGAGGCTTCCGGATTGAACTGGGAGAAATTGAAGCCGCGCTAGTTCAGCATTCACAGCTTGAAGATGCGGCAGTGATCGTTCGTGAGGATCAGCCGGGAGATAAACGTTTGGCAGCTTATGTTATCCCTTCGAAAGAAACGTTTGATACAGCGGAACTGCGCAAATATGCTGCTGATAGACTGCCGGATTACATGGTGCCTTCCGCCTTTGTGACGATGAAAGAATTGCCGCTGACACCGAACGGAAAGCTTGACCGTAAAGCGCTGCCCGCTCCGGATTTCGCAGCGGCGGTGACAGGACGCGGACCGAGAACACCGCAGGAAGAAATCCTCTGTGACCTGTTTATGGAAGTGCTTCACTTGCCGCGTGTCGGTATTGATGACCGTTTCTTCGATTTAGGCGGACATTCCTTGCTTGCTGTTCAGCTGATGAGCCGCATTCGTGAAGCGCTCGGTGTTGAACTCAGCATCGGCAACCTATTTGAAGCACCGACTGTGGCCGGGCTTGCTGAAAGACTTGAGATGGGCACAAGCCAAAGCGCACTCGATGTTCTGCTGCCGCTCCGAACAAGCGGAGACAAGCTTCCTTTATTCTGTGTACATCCGGCAGGCGGACTCAGCTGGTGCTATGCTGGTTTGATGACCAATTTAGGAACAGATTATCCGATCTACGGCTTGCAGGCACGCGGAATCGGGGAGCGGGAGGAGCTTCCGAAATCGCTTGATGACATGGCTGCCGATTATATTGAACAAATCCGAACGGTCCAGCCGAAAGGCCCGTATCATCTGCTGGGCTGGTCCCTTGGCGGGAATGTTGTTCAAGCTATGGCCACCCAGCTGCAAAATCATGGAGAAGAAGTATCTCTACTAGTGATGCTGGACGCCTATCCGAACCACTTCCTTCCCATAAAAGAGGCGCCGGATGATGAGGAAGCGCTTATTGCCCTTCTGGCGTTAGGCGGGTACGATCCAGACAGCTTAGGGGACAAACCGCTTGATTTTGAAACGGCGATTGAGATTCTTCGCCGTGACGGCAGCGCGCTTGCGAGTCTGGATGAATCGGTCATTTTAAATCTGAAGAATACGTATGTCAATTCTGTCGGCATTTTAGGCTCATATAAGCCGAAAACCTTCCGTGGAAATGTCTTGTTTTTCAGATCAACAATCATACCTGAATGGTTTGATCCGATTGAACCGGATTCGTGGAAGCCTTATATTAACGGACACATTGAACAAATCGACATCGACTGCCGCCATAAAGATCTTTGTCAGCCGGCACCGCTCGCTCAAATCGGCAAGGTGCTCGCTGTCAAACTGGAAGAGATGAATAAATAAGGGGGGAAGAAAGAGATGGCAAATCCTTTTGAAAATGCGGATGGCACATATTTGGTGCTGATCAATGAAGAGGGCCAATATTCCCTATGGCCCGGATTTATAGATGTGCCGAGCGGCTGGACAGTCGTTCATGAGCAAAAAGGGCGTGAAGCTTGTCTGGACTATATCCAATCGCATTGGAGTGATATGAGGCCAAACAGCTTAAAGCCTGTTGGAAATGTGTAATAGCATAAAAAAGAGACTGCTTGCCGCAGTCTCTTTTGCTTCTAGACTTCAAGGGTTTTCAATCACGCTGAAAAAATGACAAAATCCTAAAACAAAAACCGTTTTAGGACTTTGTCTGCAATCTGAAAGAGACTGCCGCTGCAGTCTCTTTTTCTATCTTACGCAGACGTTTCGGTATGATCACAATCTCTGACCGGGTTTCCGTTTTCATCCGTACACCAAGATTGGGATAAAAATGCTAAAAACACAGCGGCCCATTGATCGGCAAATTGTATCAGAATGCCTCCGTCATGCCAAGCGCCATTGTCTTTTTTCCAGCGGCTATCCATTGCATTCCCTTGATTCATATGGATATTGTGCATGCCGTTGGTCGGAGTAAAGCCGAATATTTTATCCGCAGCCTGCTCCGGCCCAAATTTTGAACCGAATATATAAACCGGCGCTTTCTCTTCTTGCGCTTTTTTCATATACGTTTCAATAAAATCATTTAAATCATTATCAGGCCCTGTGATTTCATGAGGCAAAGGTTTCATTCCCTGCGGATCAAACAAATTGCCCCGCACATAATCGAGCGCCATTTCACGGTTTGCTTCATTGATCTTTGTATATCCATACGGCATGTTCGGAAGGATGGTGATCGAGCTTGAATCAAACTGATCGTCAGCCACATACAATACTTCAGATTCCTCAGAGCTGGACATCACATTGATGGCGCACCTGTAATACGTATTCTCTTCACCGAGCACTTTGACTTGGAAATGGGGACTGTCATCATCTGTTTCCCGCTTCATGTCTAAGACAATGCCTTTTAAAACGCCATATTGTTGAACAGCCATATGAATCCTCCTTTATGATCAAGTTCATCGTTTTAGTTCGTGAAAGGGTTCCTCTTTTCCTTTTAAAAGATGAAAAAAGCCTGCAGAAAATCTTTCTGCAAGCTTAATGTGAATTAAGCACCCGCTACAGATGACTCATCCTGTAAAGCTTTCTCGGCAGGCACATACTCGTATCCTAAATCCTTTGCCACAGCCTCGTAGGTCACGTGTCCGTTTGCTGTGTTTAAACCAGCTCTCAGTGCCGCATTGTCTGCGAGCGCTTTTACTGCTCCTTTGTTCGCGATTTGCAGCGCGTATGGAACAGTAACGTTCGTCAGCGCGATTGTTGATGTGCGAGGGACAGCGCCCGGCATGTTCGCCACAGCGTAGTGGACAACGCCGTGTTTTTCATATGTCGGCTGATCATGCGTGGTAATATGGTCGACAGTTTCGACGATGCCGCCTTGGTCGATCGCAACATCGACAATCACAGAACCAGGTTTCATTTGTTTTACCATTTCCTCGGTGACAAGAGTCGGAGCTTTAGCCCCCGGAATTAAGACTGCGCAAATGAGAAGATCCGCTTCTGCCACAGCATCTGCAATATTGACCGGATTAGACATTAACGTTTTAATCTGATGGCCGAAAATGTCATCAAGCTGGCGCAGGCGGTCTGCGTTTAAGTCGATGATGGTCACGTCTGCACCAAGGCCGACAGCCATTTTCGCCGCGTTTGTGCCGACAGCGCCTCCTCCGATAATCGTTACTTTTCCGCGGGAAACGCCTGGCACTCCGGCAAGCAAAATGCCTTTTCCGCCCTTAGGTTTCTCTAAGAATTGAGCTCCGATTTGCGCTGCCATTCTGCCTGCAACCTCTGACATTGGCGTCAGAAGCGGCAATGTCCGGCCGTCACTAACTGTTTCATATGCGATCGCCGTAACGCCTTTATCTTTCAAGGCTTGCGCAAGCTTAGGCTCGGCGGCTAAATGAAGGTACGTAAACAGTACAAGTCCTTTGCGGAAGTAGACATATTCTTCCGGCAGCGGTTCTTTTACCTTCATGACCATTTCGGCGTCCCACACCTGTTTCGGCTCGGCAATGATTTCCGCTCCTGCTGATTCATAGGCTTTATTTTCAAATCCGCTTCCAAGGCCCGCGCCTGTTTCAACCAGCACCCGGTGGCCGTTTGAAATAAGCTGGGAAACGCCTCCAGGTGTTAGTGCGACACGGTTTTCATTGTTTTTTATCTCTTTAGGAACCCCTATGATCATATCTGTCTCCTCCTGTATACGTGATGTTTTTAGTGTAGAATGATTCTTTAGAAAATTCTTTGTTTGAATAAGAAAATAAAAAAACATGGATTTGTGAAATTTCACAAATCCATATGCCGAAGCTTAATATCTAAATAGATGGTGAATTTTTGATTTACATTTTTCAAATCGATTTCAGCGATCTGGCTGATACGCTTGAGGCGGTAATTCAATGTATTAACATGTATATTTAACACCTTGGCAGCGGTATTCACGTTGCTGTCAGCTTCAATAAAACGTTCTAGTGTTTCTACCATATTTGACTGGTGATTCCGGTCATACTGTTCCAGTTTGGATAGCGAATAATTAAAATATGCCGTCTGCTTCCGTTTCTCATCTAAGACATCCAAGTATTGATAAATGCCTAGCTCAGAAAAGCTGAAAAGATGTTGGGTCTCTTCTGCGAACCGTTCCTTCGCTTTTAAAACGGACAATGCTTCCTGATACGAACGGGAGACAAAAGAAATAGAGTTGTATATTCCGCCAAAAGCGATAGAAGCGCCTTCTATTTTATAACGTTCCTTTAACTGTTTTTGTGTACTCAAAGCAAACTGTTTTAAATCTTGAAAAGGGTGTTCTGTTTTGGGAGCGGTTAAAATAATGAGTTCATTGGAATCTACGGTCGTCAGCAGCACGTGAACCTGCTGGGTCGTTTCCTGCAAATATTGCAGCTGCTGTTCGATTTTTTCCGTCAGCTCACCGTTTATCCGGATGATCATCACGGAAAACTCAGAAGGGGCAACCATTCCAAGCTTGTGAAATCCATCCGCCATGTCATGCTCCTGATGAATGTGTCCGGTCAGCATTTTCCAGAAAAACTCTTGGCTTCGTTCTTCATTTTTTGTTTTTCTGATTTGGAGTTTGAGAAGCTTGTTTCTCACTGCTTTTGCCGCCATTTGCAACGTCATCAGATCATCGTCAGACAATGTTTTTTGGATCTCAAGCGCCCATATGAAGCCAAGCACTTGGCTGTTTTTCCAAATCGAAATGGCAACACGGTTGCTTAGCCCGACATCATCTATTTGCTTAACTCTGATCGGCTGGTCCGTTTTTAAGAGAGCTGGAATCGTCCCGTCTTTCCACAACTTATTAATGACCTTCTCAGGTACTCTTCTGCCAATGATAGTAGACGTCCGGGCAGGGTCTGTGCAGTCGCTGTGTGTGCTGTAGGCAAGAAGCTTGTGGTTAACATCCTCTATGGTGATCGGGCACCGCAGCACGTCGCTGATATGATCAGCCACATCTTCAAGTCTGTCAAAACTGTATTTAAACGGATCATTCGGCATGGTCATAAATCTCCCTACTTTTCATGCTTGATTTCTCTTTGACATCTCATTATCTACCTTTTATTATGATTGTTGTTGTTTGTGAAAATCAACAACAAAGAGCGGAAGCCAAACAACAAAGTAAACGGCATACTAGAGAAACATCTTATATATGATTGGCAGAGTAATCGCCTGCAGTTTTGCGCCTTATATGATGTGAAAGTTTATTCTTTTAAGAAGGTCATCGGAGGCGAGAATTAAGGAAAGAAAAAACTCAACCTTTCAGAAATGGTGCTGTAGCATCAAATTTTCTGAAAGGTTTTTTTTGGGAGTTGGAGAATCATTTGGGTCTTTTGGATTATTCGAAGAATGAAGAGAAGATTAAGAAAATGAACCTACTTGTTTAACAATATATGTCATTTTTAAGTGATCCGGGATAAACCATTGGACTCATTTTGTAAAATTAAAACATATTTGTTTGACTGTGCCGAAAAACTGTTTTTATAATAATGACGTTCTAAAAATAAGTGAATTAGCCCATATTTAGGCTGATGGCACAGGAGGTAATGAGGAATATGGCAGGATTAATTCGTGTCACACCCGAAGAGCTAAGAGCGATGGCGAAGCAATACGGCGTCGAAAGCCAAGAAGTATTAAATCAGGTTGATCGTTTAAACCGTATGATCTCTGATTTGAAAAGCATGTGGGAAGGTGCTTCAAGCGAAGCGTTCGCAGATCAATACGAGCAGCTCAAACCTTCATTTATCAAAATGTCAGATTTGCTTCAAGATGTGAATCAGCAGCTTGATCAAACAGCAAATACACTTGAGTCTACTGACCAAGACATCGCAAATCAAATCCGCGGATAACAGTATGAAAGGGAAGGAGCGCCTGATTCACCAGAAGACGGCGCTCTTTCTATGTAAGGGTGATCCTAAAATGTATATTGATATTACAATAGATTTGAAACATTATAACGGCAGTGTCTTTGATCTCAGATTGTCAGATTACCACCCGGTGAAAAAAGTAATTGATATTGCTTGGCAGGCTCAAAGCGTAGCTATACCTCCGCGCGAAGGGCACTGGATCAGAGTGGTTAATAAGGATACGGTGTTTTCCGGAGAATGCAAGCTGTCTGATTGCGGCATTACAAACGGAGACCGGCTTGAAATATTATGAAAGGATCTGGTTGAATGTCAGGTAAACAAAAATCATATTTAGAAAACCAATTAGAAGCTGTTGCCGAGAAAACAGATGCCGGCTATACATTTACCTTTCAGCGGGAAACAATAAAGCTTCTGGACGGTCTCGAAGCCAACGTGATCAAAGATGTAAATCCTTTTTTTCATAAAGAGATCGATGTGACGGATGATGAAGTGATCATCACAATCCAACCTCCTCCCTCCTATAAAGCATTCCGCTTCATGAAAGCTAAAGATAAAAAAAGCAAATGGCAGTTTGCCTATCAGCTTGTCCAAGCTGTACAGCAGCACAATCTGTCGAGGCTGAATGTAATTGTCGTTCCTGAAAACATTGTATTCGATAAAGGGCTGACGCCTTATTTTCTCCATTATGGAGTAAAAGAAAGCATTCCTCCTTACGAGCATGATGAGGAAAGAGTGTGGCGGGAGCTGAAAGCGGCAGCGGCTTTGGCAGTTGACGGCGCTTTTGCATTTGAAGAATACCTGAAATTCAATGAAACGCTGACGTTCTCCGCAGAGGCTAAGGCGATATTGGATGCGGCGTCCTATGATGACCTGCTCGAGCTGATTCAAACCCATATCGATGAGCTCGAAGCCAAAGCGAAAACATACATACATATCCCGAGAAAGAAGTGGAACATCCAGCGATACATCGGGCTGGGACTCATTGTTTTGCTGGTACCGGCTCTTATTTATTCGATGTACGCCTTATTTTTCGCGCAGCCAAAGCACCAGGCGATAGTGGACAGCAACCGTGCTTTCTTAAACAAGCAGTACAGTGAGGTGATCAGCACGCTGTCGAAGTACGATGCGGAAAGCCTGCCGGAATCGGTGCAGTATCAGCTTGCGACGTCTTATGTTGAGGTGGAGAATCTGGGGAGTGCAAAAACTAAAAACATTGAAAATAATTTAGTTACACTGCAATCAGATCCTCAGCATTTCTTGTATTGGATTGATTACGGCCGTGGGGATTACAAAGAAGCTATCAGTATTGGCCGTAAACTGGAATACAATGATTACATTTACTTTGGCCTTGCGAAATATAAACAGCAGCTTTTATCGGAAGATACAAATGATGAAGACATACAAAAAGAACTCGATTCAGTAAATAGTGAGCTTGAAAAAGCAAAGAAGGAACATGATGAAAATCAAGCACAGTCCAATACTGATACGTCTTTAGTCGATACAACCGAACAACAAACACAAACAGACAAAGAAAAACAACAAGCTGAAGAGAAAGCGGCAGAAGAAAAAGCCGCAGCCGAAGAAAAAGCGAAAAAAGAAGAACAAGCGAAGAAAGAAAAAGAAACAGAAAAGAAAGATGAGAAAAAAGATGACAAATAACGTGAGACATGAAGCGCGGGTCATCGGATGCTGCCGTTTGGCCGTTAGGGGGTTCGCCATTTGAGTCTATTATGGGTTTTTTACCAAAATAACGTTCAAAAACTGAAACTGTCTGACCTCCCGTCGTCCCATCCGGCGACCATTGGGCCTGATGTGAAGGATTCCATTACGATCGGCACCATTCCGTTTGAAAGCGGAGTGATTTCTCTTCAAAGAAAGGAATCTGAAGGCCAATACGAAGTTTTTCTGGGAAATGAGGGTCTCGGCGTGATTGAGCCGGATACATCATTTTCTCTTCAAACGGATCAGCAGGATATACGCTTGATCTTGACGGGCAATGAGCCGGAGAAAACCGTTTATTTTACGGGGAATCGGGATGAAATCATATGTTCTTCAGAAAACCCGAATGCAGATATTTATCTGAATCCGCAAGATTTTGCTTTTGCAGAACAAAGCACGTTCTCTTTGCTTCGTGTCGGTCAAAGCTGGTCGGTGCAACCTGAAAGCGGGACGGTCTTCTTGAACGGAGAGAAGATCAACGTCAATACACCGCTCCAGCCGGGAGATGAAATCTTCTGGAACTTTACGCAAATGAGAGTGACGGAACAAGACCTTTTAGAAGTTGTTCATTTTGCACCGCTTGAAACAGCATTAACAGAAACGGTCAAACCGAGCACAGAGATGCAGAAAAAATATCCGCAGTACAGAAGAACGCCGCGAATGGTGTACGACCTGCCGGATGACCGCGTGTCCTTCAGTTTTCCCTCTCAAGAGAGCGATCAAACCAACAGAGGTCTGTGGCTTGTCATCCTGCCGCCGCTTGTGATGCTGGTCGTGATGGGCGTTGTCGCCATCATCCAGCCGCGCGGCATATTCATCCTCGTTTCTCTGGCGATGTTTATGATGACCCTCATTACCTCGACGGTGCAATATTTCCGCGATAAAAACCAACGGAAAAAACGCGAGGAAAAACGGGAACGTGTGTATAAGCTTTACTTAGACAACAAGCGGAAAGAACTTCAGGCGCTTTCTGAAAAGCAAAAGCAGGTTCTTGAGTTTCATTTCCCTTCGTTTGAACAAATGAAATACTTAACAAGTGAAATCAGTGACCGGATCTGGGAAAAATCACTTGAAAGCAAGGATTATCTCCAGCTGCGGCTTGGGACGGGAACAGTCCCTTCAAGCTATGAAATCAATATGAGCGGCGGAGACTTGGCCAATCGTGATATCGATGACCTCATGGAGAAATCGCAGCACATGCAGCGTATCTATAAGGATATTCGCAATGCGCCGGTTACGGTCGATTTGGCGGAAGGTCCGATGGGGCTTGTCGGTAAAGCGCAAATTGTGAAAAATGAGATTCACCAGCTGATCGGACAATTGTCGTTCTTCAATAGCTATCACGATTTGCGTTTCGTATTTATTTTTCATGAAGAAGAGTATAAAAACTGGGAGTGGATGAAGTGGCTGCCACAATTTCAAATGCCCCATATTTATGCGAAAGGATTTATTTATAATGAGCAAACCCGAGATCAGCTCCTGTCTTCACTTTATGAATTGATCAGAGAGCGCGATCTCGAAGATGACAAAGAAAAATTGCAGTTCAAACCGCATTTTGTATTTGTCATCACGAATCAGCAGCTGATCTCAGAGCACGTCATTCTCGAATATTTAGAAGGACAGCATGAACATCTGGGCATCTCTACAATTGTTGCCGCGGAAACAAAGGAAAGCTTGTCGGAAAATATTACGACTCTTGTCCGCTACATCAATGAGCATGAAGGGGACATCTTAATACAAAAGAAAAAAGCGGTAAGGATTCCGTTCCGCCTCGATCATCATCAGCGCGGGGACAACGAACGGTTCTCACGCACGCTGCGGACGCTGAATCACCAGGTCGGCATTACGAATTCCATTCCGGAAACGGTATCGTTCCTGGAGCTTTTCCATGCGAAGGAAGTAAAGGAAATCGGCATTCAGCAAAAATGGCTGACGAGTGAATCGGCGAAGTCGCTGTCAGTGCCGATCGGCTATAAGGGAAAAGATGACATTGTGTATCTGAACCTTCACGAAAAAGCCCACGGTCCGCACGGGCTGCTTGCGGGTACAACGGGGTCAGGGAAAAGTGAATTTCTCCAGACCTACATTTTGTCACTTGCGGTGCATTTTCACCCGCATGAAGCGGCTTTCTTATTAATTGACTATAAGGGCGGAGGAATGGCGCAGCCGTTTCGCAACATTCCCCATTTGCTCGGCACCATCACGAATATTGAAGGAAGCAAAAACTTCAGTATGCGTGCGCTCGCTTCGATTAAAAGCGAGCTGAAAAAAAGACAGCGCCTGTTTGATCAGTATCAAGTCAATCACATCAATGACTATACAAAGCTGTACAAGCAGGGGAAAGCAGAAGTGGCAATGCCTCACTTGTTCTTAATTTCTGATGAGTTCGCCGAGCTGAAAAGCGAGGAGCCTGATTTTATCAGGGAGCTTGTCAGTGCCGCGCGTATCGGGCGAAGCCTCGGCGTTCATTTGATTTTGGCGACACAGAAGCCGGGCGGCATCATTGATGACCAGATCTGGAGTAACTCGCGTTTTAAAGTAGCGTTGAAGGTTCAGGATGCCACCGACAGTAAAGAAATTTTGAAAAACAGCGATGCCGCAAACATTACCGTTACAGGACGCGGGTATTTGCAGGTCGGCAACAATGAAGTGTATGAGCTGTTCCAATCCGCTTGGAGCGGTGCGCCTTACTTAGAGGAAGTTTACGGAACAGAGGACGAAATCGCGATCGTCACGGATACGGGTCTGATCCCGCTTTCTGAAGTGGATACCGAAGATATCGCGAAAAAAGACGTTCAAACAGAAATCGAAGCTATAGTTGATGAAATTGAACGCATCCAAGATGAAATGGGAATCGAGAAGCTGTCAAGTCCATGGCTGCCGCCGCTCGCGGAACGTATCCCGCGCACTCTTTTCCCTTCAGACGAAAAAGATCATTTCCACTTTGCGTATGTTGATGAACCTGATCTGCAAAGACAGGCGCCAATTGCTTATAAGATGATGGAAGACGGAAATATCGGCATATTTGGCTCTTCCGGCTACGGAAAATCAATTGCAGCCGCAACGTTCCTGATGAGCTTTGCGGACGTATACACACCTGAAGAGCTTCATGTCTATATCTTTGATTTCGGAAACGGAACGCTTCTGCCATTAGCGAAGCTGCCGCATACCGCGGATTACTTCCTGATGGACCAATCAAGAAAAATTGAAAAGTTCATGATTCGAATCAAGGAAGAAATTGACCGCCGGAAACGTCTGTTCAGGGAAAAAGAAATCAGCCACATTAAAATGTACAATGCGCTGAGCGAAGAAGAGCTTCCGTTCATTTTCATCACCATTGATAACTTTGACATCGTCAAGGATGAAATGCATGAGCTTGAAGCGGAGTTTGTCCAGCTTTCCAGAGACGGACAGAGCTTAGGCATTTACTTCATGATGACAGCAACGCGGGTTAATGCTGTCCGCCAATCATTGTTAAATAACCTGAAAACCAAGGTTGTCCATTATCTCATGGATCAATCTGAGGGATATTCGATTTATGGACGGCCGAAGTTCAATCTTGAACCGATTCCGGGACGCGTCATCATCCAAAAGGAAGAGCTTTATTTCGCGCAAATGTTCCTTCCTGTTGACGCGGACGATGATATCGGCATGTTCAACGGGCTGAAAGCAGACGTTCAGAGTCTCCAGGAGCGCTTTGCTTCACTGGAGCAGCCGGCACCGATTCCGATGCTGCCTGAGAGCCTGTCGACGAAAGAATTTTCTCTCCGCTTCAAGCTGGAACGCAAGCCGTTATCTGTACCGATCGGGCTTCATGAAGAAACAGTCAGCCCAGTCTATTTTGATTTGGGCAAGCATAAACACTGCATGATTTTAGGCCAGACCCAGCGCGGGAAAACAAACGTCTTAAAAGTCATGCTTGAACATCTGATTGATGATGAAACCGAAATGATCGGCCTGTTTGACTCGATTGACCGCGGCTTATCCCATTATGCGAAGGAATCGGATGTCTCATACTTGGAAACGAAAGAAGATATTGAACAGTGGATCGAAACAGCAGAAGGCATTTTCAAAACAAGAGAAGCCATGTATGTAGAAGCTGTCCGTCAGGGAGACGCGCAAAATCTGCAATTCTCACAAGTGGTGCTGATGATTGACGGAATTACGAGATTCCAACAGACGATTGATACGAGAATACAAGACCGTCTGGCAAACTTCATGAAATCATACGCGCATCTTGGCTTCAGCTTTATCCCGGGCGGAAATCACAGTGAATTCTCAAAAGGCTATGACTCCTTGACGACAGAGATGAAGCAAATCCGCCACGCCATTCTGCTGATGAAAAAATCTGAACAAAATGTCATTCCTCTCCCGTACCAAAGACAGGAGCCTGAGATTCAGCCGGGCTTCGGATATGTTGTGGAAAACGGGAAGGAGCAAAAAGTTCAAATTCCTTTATGTTCTGCTGAAAGGGAGAGTGCTAGATGACAGAACAACGAAAAAGCTTGATCAAGTTAATATCCGCCGTCATCATCATTTTGCTGCTGCCGGTTTTGTTTTTCCGTTTTATCGGAGAAGACCCGGCGAAAAAAGTAGCCAATTCAACGCGGCAAATCGCGGTGGTGAACGAAGACACAGGCGTATTGAGTGAAGAGGTGAAGTCTGATGAAGAGGACAGATCCGCCCAGTTCGGCAAAGAAGTAGCTGCCGTTCTGGGAGAACGCCCTGATTATTCGTGGACGGTCCTAAACCGAAGCGCGGCCGAGACAGGTCTCGCATCAAAGAAATACGATGCGATCGTCTACATTCCCTCAGATTTCTCAAAAAACATTTTGAGTTATGACAAAGATCATCCTCAAAAAGCAACACTCGAATTCAGCATTCAAGATAACCTGAATGCGGTCAACAAAGAAAAAGTGCAGCGCGAGCTTGAGGATGCGCAAAAGACAATGAATAAAAAAATGTCGGCTTTATACTGGAATTTTGTTTCACAAAAAGTGGACAACATCAGAGGAGAATTTGACAATATCGTCAATAAAGAATCTGAATTCCAAAATGTCATGTACAACTTTTACAAACCTAGCTCAAATGATTTAGCAGGTGAAATCAAACAGCAAAAAGACTTAATCGATGAGCTGAAGAAATCAATGAATGAAGCGCAAGGCACAACAAAAGAAAAAGCTTCAACAGCGGAAGAAGCCAAAAACACGCTGAAAGATTTCGTTGATACCGTTGAAAGATACAAAGAGTATCAAGAAAATCAGAAAAAGCTGCTTTTGGCAGCCCAGGATTCTACTCACCAGCAAATCCAGACAGGACTGGATGCCATTTCAGCGCAGCAAAAGGCCAATCAGTTCAGCGAACGCATGAGCGGACTGGCAACAGGAATCAGCCAAGCGAAAACACAGCTTGCACAAACAAGTACAGTGTTGGCAAAAGCACAGCAACTGAGAGAGGGACAAGTGCCTCAGCAGGAGCTTGGCATGGCGAAAATCCAAAGTGATTTAATTGAACAATATCAGGCCGCATCAAGGAAGACAGCATTAGAACAGGTGTATGAACAGCTTGTCTTGACGCGACCGGCGCTAACTGTTAAGAAAGGGGACGATCCAGTCGTAGACGACAGCTCTGACAATGACGATCAAGATAAAGAACCGAAGGAAGAGGATCCTGAAGAACTGAAAATCGGTCTTGAAAAACAGCGGGAAGAACTGAAAAGCATCGCCGCTGACATTCAGGACATTTCAGATAATCTGAAGGAGCCTGAAAAAGAAGAACCGACGCCAGAGGACCCGGGAACTGAAAATCCAGGAACTGACGAACCGTCCACTGACGTTCCGCAAAATCCTGATGACGGAACCAATACAAATCCCGACGATACACCAGAGGGAGACACTGGAAACAATGATAACAATAGTGATACCGGAACAGACGGTCAAACGGACGGCAATACTCAGGATCAAGACCAGCAGGGAACAGATGGTCAGGAGCAGAACGGCGATGCCTCTAACGGCGAGTCAGACAGCGGACAAACCGAAACGGACACATCTGCCGAACAGACTGCTTCATCTGACTCAGCCCTTCAAATGATCCAGTTGGCAAATGAAGACGGAACCGGAGATTCAGGCGATACCGAAGGCGACGGCGGGACGACGCAGCCTGAGGACGAAGATCAAACAGGAAACGATGAGGTTTCTGATATCGCAAAAGCAAAAGAACAGCTTAGCAAAGCGTCTGAGCGAATTAAGCAAATTGAAGAAGAGCTCAAAGAAAAAGAAACTGCCCATAATGAAGAGCTGAAAAAGAAATTAGAAGAACTAAAAGAGCAAATGGATGGTCTCAATGATGAAATAGATGATCTCAAAGACCAAGTGAAAACGCTCGATGATAAACTCAAAAGACTCGAAGCGAAACGGGAGCGGGAATTCGAAGGGATTTACCGCGCAATTCGAGAGCTGGAAAATAAAGATCAGCTTCAATTCTCCGGAGAAATTAATACAGAGAGCATCTACGATTTAATGAGATATTATAAATATCTATCTGTATATGATTCGGTATTATCCGGAACCATAGACAGCACGGCAAAAACGAATGCCATTGACGGCCAGCAGGGCAATGTCAAATCACTTCTGGCTCTCACACCGGAAGAATCAGCCAGCTGGGAAGATCTCAAAAACAATATGATGCAAACGGATGAAGACATTAACAGCTTCATCGACGGCATGACCAAATTTGCGGACGAGTACAGCGGCTTTATCCGTGACTCTCAAGCAGGTGTTCTCGACGAACTGACGAAAATCTCTGACAGCGCCGCCAAAGCGTCAGAACAGCTGGTAACAGGCACAACGCAAGAAGCAACGACGTTCAGTAACGACGGGCTGTCTGGCACAATGGCACTGAGTGTCCAAGATACGGTCGGCCAGGAAGTGCTGCAAATGTCAGACATGATGGGGTCCTTGTCTGATCGCCAGTCAGGCATTATTGATTACACAACCAACATGCAGCAAAGCGTCAATGATGTTCAGACGAAAGCTGACACATTAAACAATAACTGGGGGAAAAATGTTGCCTCCACAAAGCTTGTCCGCAGTGACGTATACGGCATATTGGGAAATACATTAGTAGACGGGCAAAACAACGGCTATGTATATGATTACTTGGCGAATCCGCTTAAAATCAGCGGAGAGGTTCCGGAAGAAAAAACGCAGACGGTGCCGCCGGTGGTCATCCTTGTGATTGTATTGATCAGCAGTCTGTTAATCGGCTATTTCAGCTCGTATTACCAAAACGCGCCGCTTCTCGTCAAAGGAGCGCTGTTCGGAATTCTGAATATCCTTGTCGGGCTCATGATCAGCTTGTTCGGTTTGAATATTTACTCGCTGCCGGACGACCAGACGATTAAGTGGTCTGTATTTACGATTCTATTGCTGGTTGCAAGCTCTGCCTTCATCCGGGCGGCATTCAGATTCGGATCAATTTCTGGATGGGTTGCTTCAGCGGCGATGATTCTATTCTACGTCGCACCGCTTATTGATTTGATTATGCCGAACTTTACATTTGAAGATCCTGTTTCGAAAGTATTTATCGACATCCAGTACGGCACAGGGCACTTGTTTACAATGGGAATAACGGTTCTGCTGGTCATTACGGTGATTGCCGCGGCTCTGCCGCTTGTGATCCGGCTGATGGCGGAAAAAACAGCAGAAAGCGATGAAACGTATGAAGCGTAATCGCAGTATGGAAAAGGGGATCATGATTTGTATGCTCTCCTTTTCCCTTTTCATACCCTCTGCCGCCGCTGCCGAAACTGAAGAAAATACAGATGTCGCGCCAAACCAATATGAGAAAAAAGACATCGAAATCGATACGAATTATTTGCATGAAGATTCCTACTATGAAGAGAAAACAGAACTGCCTGAGGAACAGAAGGATATTACCTTTGACAAGCCGGAGGACAAGGACGCCGAGCTGATTAAAGGTTTGTTTACATCAACAGATGCCGAAGAATCCAACACGATTGCGGCCCAGTCGAAACAGCTCGGGATTACGTTTACTGAAAAACCAATCACAAAGACGTCATCCACGGAAACAAAGGAAGAACAAGCAACATCTTCACTGCTGCTTCCGATTTTGTACGTCGTGCTGATCCTGCTCGGCATTGCAGGGATTGTGTTCCTCATCCCAAAAGTCACAGCGCAGGAGAACAAAAAGGCGTAGGCCGCGTGCTTGTGTTGTGTAAAAGCGGTACGTACAATAGGAACGGAAGGAGGAGGTTTCAATGGAACTTTATATCATCACCGGAGCGTCAAAAGGACTGGGAGAAGCCATTGCAATACAGGCTTTAGAGAAGGGCCATGAAGTCCATGCCTTGTCCAGAACAAAAACTGATATCTCTCATGAAAAACTGACGCAGCATCAAATAGACCTTATCAATCTCGAAGAAGCTGAACAGCAATTTGAAACGTTGCTTTCATCCATTAATCCAGATCGTTATTCAGGTATTACCCTGATCAATAACGCCGGAATGGTAACGCCGATCAAACGCGCCGGCGAAGCGTCTCTGGAAGAGCTGCAGCGCCATTATCAGCTGAACCTGACAGCGCCTGTGCTTTTGAGTCAGCTGTTTACAAAACGGTTTGCTTTATACAGCGGCAAAAAAACGATTGTCAACATTACGTCAGGCGCCGCCAAAAATCCATACAAAGGATGGAGCGCGTATTGCAGCTCAAAAGCCGGGCTCGACATGTTTACGAGGACATTCGGATTTGAACAAGAGGATGAGAAATTGCCGGTGAACATGATTTCCTTTTCACCAGGTGTGATGGACACTGGGATGCAAGCCGTCATCCGTTCTTCATCTAAAAAGGATTTCCACGACATTGAACGATTCCGGTCATTAAATGAAACAGGAAGCCTCCGCAGTCCGGCCTTTATTGCCGGCACACTGCTTTCTTTATTAGAAACAGGCGCGGAGAACGGCCGCGTTTACGATATAAAAGAGTTTTTGTAGAGCAGACATTTTCTGCTCTTTTTTTGATTGAAAAGGCAATCGCCCGCGCGTTTTGTTGAGCAGCCGCATATACTGACTGAAACGCTGCTTTTAGGGTATAACAATGATGATAAGCAGACAAAATGATGTGACATAAGAATTGAGTTTCTCTGCAAATTATGTTAGGATTCTAAAAATATCTAAAGGAGGGGTTTCCATGAGAAAGGTTACATTAATGGATGTTTTCACCCATCCAATTGCACAAAAATATATGCAGCGCTCCGGTGTGGCACATGCGATTGCCTGCGCTTACCATGCGTACAGGCTGTCTGTAAAAGCTGACATCAGCCCTGATTTAGCTGCGAAAGCGGCGCTGCTGCATGACATCGGCCATTATGAATGGTATACAGACGGCAAGTGGGATTATGAGAAATACAAAAGAAATGACATTCATGCCATTAAAGGGGCGGAACGGGCACATAAGCTTCTGATTCGGCTTGGCGAGGAACCGAAAGCGGCAAAAGAGATTGCTCTTGCCATTTTGCTTCATACAGATTCCTATTTGCCTGAAGGCGAATTAGATAAAAACACGCTGCAGCAGATTGTCAAAAAAGCGGACGAACTTGATGAAGAGCCGGGCGGCCGACATCATTACCGCCAGATTGATTCTTCCACGGCACGTAAAAAAATAGAAAAGCTGGATCAATTAATCGACCAAACTCAGGCATCGACGATAAAGTCTGTATAAGTCCCGCTTGTTATACACGGAACAGCGCCAGCTTTCTTCGCTGTCTCCGCTTCACCGCCATTTCCTTTACACCCGCTTCCAAACATCTTCTCCTATAGTCTCCGCACCCCTTGGTTTTATCAGGAAAGCCTGTGTCATTATCCATAATAACGGCATAAGCTGAGATAAAACATAAAAAGGGGATTGAAGTATGGTCAACCAAGGTAGTCCGCAACTGGTCTCTTTAGTCGATCCTTATGTCTATCAGACCATTAAAAAGCTCATCGGCTCAAGGTTCATTATACAGACAGTACGAGATACGGTCAGAGGCAGACTGATCGATGTAAAACCTGACCATATCACAATTGAAGGAGCCCGAAATTCCGTTTGTTTGATCAGAATTCAGCACATGATTTCCGTCACGCCAGATTACAGTGAGCGGGTTTAACAGTGCTTGCGCATGAAAAATAGGCGTACACCGTGACGTCCTATTTTTCAGTTAAGCGCTGCAAAAACGCACTGTGGTACATCGTTTCGTCAAGATCAAATCCGGCAAATTCCTGATAGCGGGCATCTGAAAAACAAAAAGTAACGCCGTACACTGTATAGCTGGAACGTATTGAAGCATGTTGACGGACACGAAAATGATAGCCGTCTGCATCTTTTACATATATCCGGGATGTTCCGGCAAACGGGGCACAGAGCAAAGCTGCCTCACCAAAACATTCGAATCCGGCAATTTTGCCGTCTAGGCCGATATCCAGCAGGATACAATCATTGACTTTAAGCTCCTCCGACTGTACATTCCCGCGCATATTCGGAGGAAGAAGGCGGATATACGCCAGTTCTGACTCTTTATCGTATGTCACGGCCTTCATCACCAACACTCCTTTCATCACATTAAGAGTTCTGATATGAGTTCATTTTTGTTACAATGATGGGTATAAGCCCTTTTATCTGACAAACAAAGAAAAACTAGGAGGAACAAAGCTTGTTGAAATCAAAAGTCCATTTTTGGACATTGCAGATTTTATTTGTTTTGCTGATTATTTATGTCGCAACAAAGGTTTCATTTGTGTTTCAGCCGTTTATTGTTTTTATCTCGACACTGTTTTTCCCGATGCTGATAGCAGGAATTTTGTATTTTATTTTTAATCCGGTCGTCCGCCTGCTTGAAAAAAAAATTCCGCGGACCTTATCCATTCTATTGATCTATTTACTATTTATCGGTTTGCTGGCCTTCGTTTCCGCGGCAGTCGGACCTGTCATTACGTCGCAAGTGACCGGGCTGTTTAACAATCTTCCTGATTATATAAAACAGATTCAGTCGCTGACAAACGATTTGTCCCATTCCCAATGGTTTACCTGGATGATGAACCAGGATTATGTATCAATATCAAAAATTGAACAGTCGTTGACAAGCTTTCTCCAAAACCTGCCGCAAAATATCACGTCCAGTTTATCTGCGGTGTTTGGCGTCGTGACAAATATCACGCTTGTTATTATCACTGTTCCATTTATCCTTTTTTATATGCTGAAAGACGGACACCGCTTTCCGCACCTGGCAGTGAAAATTCTTCCGGCTTCTTATCGGACAGAAGGCTTAAAGATTTTTAAAGATTTATCCGATACGCTTGCGGCTTATTTTCAGGGACAGCTGTTAATCTGTCTTTTTGTCGGAACAGCGTGTTTTATCGGCTACTTAATCGCCGGTGTGCCATACGCCCTGATTCTTGGGATTGTCATGGCGATTACCAACATCATTCCTTATGTCGGGCCTTTTCTCGGTGCTGCGCCGGCTGTCATTGTCGGTTTTATGGACTCGCCGGCCAAAGCGCTGTTCGCGATTATTGTGGTGGTCGTCGTTCAGCAGCTCGACGGGAACCTGCTGTCTCCTCTCGTGATCGGAAAGCGGCTCAATACGCATCCGCTTACGATTATTTTACTGTTGATCGGAGCGGGAAGCTTCGGCGGCATTCTCGGCATGATTTTAGCGGTGCCGGTGTACGCGGTAGTGAAGGCATTCTTCCTGAATATTGTTCGCCTAATCAAACTGCGCCAGCGGTCACGCCTTGAAGAAAACGCGAAGCCAGCTGAATAGGCGGGCACCATTTGCGCCTCTTTGCATATGATGCTGTAAATCAATGCGGAGGTGGGGAAATGCCTGCGATTGTAGGTCCGATTTATATTATGTCAATATCAGGTGATGCGGCGGCCAGTTTTGGAGATGTGTTTGCGATTTCACCGAAAAGCGTCGATCACTCAGGCGTGGGCTCGGGGGCGTTTCAGCTCGGTGATTTTGTGAGCATCAATAACCAAACGAGTAAAACGCTCTTCAAAGATGCCGATATCATTGATGAAACAGTTTCGTTTAACGGGTAACAGCCTTTTCAGGGGAGGCTGTTGCTTTTTTATTGTATAATATGGGTAGTCTTTGAATAGTGAGGTCATGTTATGAAAATAAGAAAAGCGAATATCAATACGCAAACCGGAATGATCACAGACGTGTATCTGCATGAAAACAGAAAAGAACTGCACACGCTTGTAGCGGTTCCGCAGCTGGAGTGGAGCACGATCATTTCTTATGAAGAAGATAAAGCAGCTCTGCCAGAACGGCTGGAAGCTTCTTTGCGCCGGCATACAGAGGAAGATACGGCAGGTGAGCTGGCCAAAAAAATCATTCAGTGGGTAACAGAAATGTAAGCGGCCCTTGAAAGTTTAGCTCCTGCCTGATCAGGTGATAATGAAGACAAACAAGACGGGAGGACGAGCTTTTGAGTGATGATAAAATGGATCTGTATTTGCAGCAAGGAATGTATGGGCCCTTGGAAACAAAGCCTGACGAGCGCCACTTGTTTTTAGGCTCATTAAGGGAAAGAGTGCTTTTGGCACTGACGAAAGGACAGGTGCTCAGAAGCAAACCGTATGAAGAAGCGGAGCGTGCGCTCAAAAACAGCAAAAACATCACCCTTTTGATTAATGGAGAGCTTCAGTATCAGTCTTACTCTCCTTATATCCAAATGGCGAACCGGAACGGAGTGCACTTCAAGATCGTATCGGATCTTCAGTTTCATACGCCTCTAGGCCTTGTCATTGCGGCTGACACTGCTGTAAATCGTGAATTGATATATATTCAGGACGACATTTTTAACCGGTCAGTGCTGAAACCTTAAGAGACAAACGGATCGTTTGTCTTTTTATTCATGGCAATTCCCTTACAACTGGAGATAAGATATAATGTTCTCATACTGATGGCGGGGAGGCCAGCTATGAAAAAAGCACTTATTTGTATAGATTATACGAATGATTTTGTGGCGAGTAACGGAAAATTGACTTGCGGAGAGCCTGGCAGAATGATAGAAGAGGCGATCGTCAATTTGACTGAAGACTTCATCACAAACGGTGATTATGCCGTATTTGCAGTAGATTCTCATCATGAAGGGGATCAATATCACCCTGAAACCCGTCTTTTCCCTCCGCATAATATTAAAGGCACGGATGGAAAAGATCTGTACGGAAAGCTTTTGCCTCTATATCATAAACATGAATATGAACCAAACGTATACTACATGGAAAAAACGAGATATTCTGCTTTTGCGGGTACTGATTTAGAGCTTAAACTCAGAGAGCGGCAGATTGGCGAACTGCATCTTGCCGGCGTCTGCACAGATATTTGTGTGTTGCATACAGCGGTTGACGCATACAACAAAGGGTTCCGGATTGTTGTGCATAAACAGGCTGTTGCCAGCTTTAATCAGGAGGGGCACACGTGGGCTCTTTCCCATTTTGCAAACAGCATCGGAGCGCAAGTGGCAGAGTAAGGAAGGGGAAAAACAGTGTTAGAGTATGGATTTAAAGATGACAGCCTGTCATTACATACAGACCTTTATCAAATCAATATGGCCGAAACCTACTGGAGGGACGGCATTCATGAAAAGAAAGCGATTTTTGAGCTTTTTTTCAGAAGGCTTCCGTTTGAAAATGGCTATGCGGTATTTGCGGGCTTGGAAAAAGCCATCGAATACTTGGAAAATTTCAAGTTTACGGATAGCGATCTGAATTATTTACAGGAAGAACTCGGGTATCATGAAGATTTTATTGAATATTTGCGCGGTTTAACGTTTACAGGTTCACTTTATTCCATGAAAGAAGGAGAACTCGTTTTTAACAATGAGCCGATTATGAGGGTGGAAGCCCCCCTTGTAGAAGCGCAGCTGATTGAAACGGCTTTGCTCAACATTGTGAACTACCAAACATTAATAGCAACAAAGGCTGCCCGGATTAAAGGCGTCATCGGCGATGAAGTCGCGCTTGAATTTGGAACAAGACGGGCGCATGAAATGGATGCGGCCATGTGGGGAGCGAGAGCAGCCTTAATAGGCGGCTTCAGCGCGACAAGCAATGTAAGAGCAGGAAAGCGCTTTAATATCCCGGTCTCCGGCACTCATGCGCATGCGCTTGTGCAGGCCTACCGCGATGAATATACAGCTTTCAAAAAATACGCGGAAACGCATAAGGATTGCGTCTTCTTAGTAGACACGTATGACACGCTTCGTTCAGGCATGCCGAATGCGATTAAGGTTGCCAAGGAATTCGGAGACCGTATCAACTTTATTGGCATCCGCCTTGACAGCGGCGATTTGGCGTACCTGTCAAAAAAAGCCCGGAAAATGCTCGATGAAGCGGGATTTACAGACGCGAAAGTCATTGCGTCAAGTGACTTGGATGAGCATACCATTATGAATTTAAAGGCTCAGGGAGCGCGCATAGATGTCTGGGGTGTCGGTACGAAGCTGATTACAGCCTATGACCAGCCGGCTCTCGGCGCGGTTTACAAGCTTGTAGCCATTGAAGAAGACGGGAAACTGGTCGATACGATCAAAATTTCGTCCAATCCTGAAAAAGTGACGACACCGGGCAGAAAGAAAGTGTACCGTATTATCAATCAGTCCAATCATCATTCTGAAGGTGACTATATTGCGCTTTATGATGAGCAGGTGAATGATCAGAAGCGGCTCAGAATGTTCCACCCGGTTCATACATTCATCAGCAAATTTGTCACCAATTTTTATGCGAAGGATCTTCATGAGCTGATTTTTGAAAAGGGTATTCTTTGCTACCAAAACCCTGAGATATCAGACATACAGCAGTATGTACAGGATAACCTCAGCCTGCTGTGGGAGGAATATAAGAGAATCAGCAAGCCGGAAGAATATCCGGTTGATTTAAGCGAGGACTGCTGGAGCAATAAAATGCAACGGATTCACGAAGTGAAAAGCAGACTTGATGAAGAACTTGAAGAAAAATAAAGAAAACTGGCCTTTCGTTCGCGAAGAGGCCAGTTTTCTTTATGAATATATTATTTTTCATGTTTAGACAATTTTCGTCAAATTATTTGATATACTTAGGAGTGAACGCCGCGCGTAGTGTAAGGGGGATAAATCAATGAGGGTGTTTGTTGCAAGACAGCCTATTTTTAATAGAAAAGAACAGGTTGTTGCTTATGAACTGCTGTATAGAGAAAGCGAAGAGAATGTCTATAGCGCTAAAGACGGCGATCAGGCAACAGCAGATTTGGTGATTAACAGCTTTTTAAACATCGGAATTGAGAAGCTGACGGAAGGGAAACGCTGTTTTGTTAATTTTACGGAAAGCCTGATGTTTTCGAATCTTCCCACCTCCTTTAATCCGAAGCAGCTTGTCATTGAAATCCTTGAAGATATACCAATCACGCCGGCCCTCATCTCAAGATGCAAAGAACTGAAAAAAATGGGGTATATGCTGGCGCTCGATGATTTTTATGCAATAAACCCGCAAAATGAAGACTTACTGGAAAAGCTCATGAGCTATATTGATATATTGAAAATTGATTTTCTTAAAACAACCCGAATGGAACGCAGAAAAATTTTGCAAACCTACGGCTGCAGAGGCTTGATCTTTTTAGCGGAAAAAGTTGAGACCAGAAAAGAATATAAACAGGCGGCCCAAGACGGCTTTCAATTATTTCAGGGCTATTTTTTCAGCGAGCCGCGCATCATCAGCGGGCATGATTTGTCGACTCATTTCTATTCATACTATGAACTGCTTAACGAATTGAGCAAAGAGCAGCCTAACATAAAGCGTGTGACAGAGTACATAGAGCGGGATTTATCACTGTCCTATCAAATCTTAAAATTTTTAAACTCATCCCACAGCCGTTTGAGCCAGAAAATTGAGAGCATTCAGCAGGCTATTATGCTGCTGGGATTTAATGAAATCAAACGGTGGATATACATTCTTTCCTTTAAGGATTTAAGCAGAAAAGGGCATTCCAGCAAGCACGAAATCATTAAAATTTCTTTGATGAGAGCAAAGCTTTGTGAACTGCTGGCGAGAAAAACAGCCCGGCCGCAGCCTGCTTCTTATATGCTGATCGGAATGTTTTCTCTCATAGACACTCTGCTGCATAGAGAAATAGAAGAGATTATTCAAGAATTGCCTTTAAAAGATGAAGTCGGAAAAGCGTTATTAGGCCATCAAAACGACTACTACCACATGCTTGAGCTTGTGAAATGTATTGAAAGCAACAACTGGGACACTCATACAGAATTAGGCAAAGAACTGGATAAAGAAGAAGCGTATGAGTGTTATCTTGAGGCTCTGGAGTGGTGTCATCATCTGATGGACGCAAAATGATTGCGGTCTTCTGACCACCGCAAAGCAAGAATCATTCGGCTTTGCGTCCCGATAAGGCTGATGTAAATGCCGTCGGGATTAAAGACCGCATCCACTTCATGCCGGACGCCCATTTGTTTGATCAGGCGCTTTACAGATTGTTTATCTGACTGCTCGGCTGCGGTCAGGATGCGGCGTGAGAGCTCCCGCGAGCCCGCAATGCGGCTGAGAACGAGCTGGGCATCCGCGAACATTCCTGCGGCCTGCTTCGCTGAACGGATAAAGGTATCTGTATTGCCGTCAGGAGCAGGCGGGCGGCGTATCTCATAAGGATAGGCGTAAAACCAAGGATAGTGATATTTCATGGGAGCACCTCACTCAAAAGGGATGTTTCTATATGTATAGATTTCTAATCGCCGAATATGACAAAGCGAAAGGCCACAACTTTAGCGTTGCGGTCTTTTCGGTGTTTGTCGGTCAGGATACGGCAAGAATCGCGTATTCAATTTTGAAAATACAGTACGGAGGACTATAGTCTTACTTAGTTAAAATGCGAAATGCGTTCAAATCAAGGGAAGTAAGAATCTTTCTCAATTCCAGCAGAAATATACGCTCCTTCACATAGAAATAAAGTCCCGTTCTCGTTGTGATCCCTTAGAGCATAAAGACCTATTGATATTTGCGGTGTCACGCAGGACTTTTTTGCATACTTTTCGGTGAAAAATAACCTGAAAGCAGATACACTATTAGTAACAGATCAAATACCTAGGACTCGTTCACCATACACAATTCATTGATCTTTCAAAAAAAGGAGTGTGGAAACGATGGAAAAGAAACTTGAAGAAGTAAAACAATTGTTATTCCGACTCGAACTTGATATTAAAGAAACGACAGATTCATTACGAAACATTAACAAAAGCATTGATCAGCTCGATAAATACAATTATGCAATGAAAATTTCGTGAAAAAGACTTGGAAACAAGTCTTTTTTTTCGTTCTGCATATACAAATAAAGGATAAAGTATTATATGATTGTTAAAAAACGAAAAACCTGCTGTCCTTTGGATAGCCCATTTAGTAAAATGGAAGGGGAGGGGGGAAGTCGTTATTGAGCAGATATGTTTAGATTCTGTGCGAATCAAGGAGAAAATGAAGGAGATTGTAGATGAAAATATTTTAAATGAGGACTTGAAAGCAAAACTCATATCATTTATTGAAGAAAAAAAACAATTTTCATTTGCTGAATTAGCTTATAACCATTACATAGCATTTGACGGAAAAGATGATACAGCAATTGAGTTGTTGGCTTCCGGTATTGAACTTTTAATTTTATCTGCTGACATTTTTGACGATATTGAAGATAAAGACAATCTTCAGGCTTCTTGGATGAAAATAGATCCTTCTATAGTCATTAATGCAGCTACCGCACTTTATACATTGAGTTTGCAAGTAATAAATTCAGTTTCTAACAATCCAACACTTTTAAGTCTGACTTTACAATATTCACTACAATCTTTACAAGGGCAACATGTTGATTTGAATTTAAAAGTCTCATCAGAATCAGAGTATATTGAGATGATTAAATCTAAGTCAGGTTCGCTGGTGACATTGCCATGTGTCCTTGGTGTTTATTTGGCAACTGAAGAATATAATGAAATAGTCGATGAATATTCACGTTATTTGGGCGTAGTCGAGCAAATTGCGAATGATCACTATGGGCTTTATTATCCAGACAATAATGACTTGAAAACAAGACACACTCTTGCCTTCTACTATTTAAAAAATAAATATAACCAATCATCAATTGACTTATTAAATTTTTATGCGCAAGAAAATAATATGATAAATAATTTGAATGAATTGAAAAGGAAGTTACGTGATTCAGGAGTAATACTATATTTAAATGTTATTAAAAATTTAGCATTGGAAAATTTTAAGGAAGCATTTAAAAAACTGAGATTAGATGAACAAAGAAAGAATAAACTATTTGTTCAATTATTAAGGGGGAATATAAATTGAAACATATTGATAAAATCATAAGCCATCTAGTAAATAATCCCGAAGCGTTTGATCAATTTAAGAATGGTAACTTAACCTTGCTAAATATAAATGAGAAAGAAAAGAAAGCATTATTATATGCGTTTGAACAAGGAGAAGTGCCAAGAACAAGCAATTGGCCTCCAATAGAAGCTATCAGTAGTTTTTTTGAGGATGATAAAAGAAAAAGTTTTATATAATTACGGGATGATGTGATGCAAAGAAATATTAACTTCTTTAAGTATTTGTCTTTAGCTTTTATCATTTTAAGTTTTATTTATGTTATCTACCTCTCTTATATTTCTGTTTTTAACATCTTCGTAGGAGCGGATGTGAAGATTAATGAACAGGGTAAGTTAGAGGTCACCAACGTTGTAGATTATACAGATGAATATTATACGGGTGTGAAAAAGGGTGACATCATTCTTGAAGTGAATGGGGAAAAAGGCAGTGAAGTCCAGTTAGAAAGCGGAAGATTGGTCAATGTAGAAAGTTTAATTGTTGAGAGAGATAATAAATCATTTCATTTACAAAATGTAAGCTTAATAAGTGAAGAGAATTTATTTATGTATCTCATTCCAATCATCTCTTATTCAATCTGTTTATTTTGTATATTTTTTGTTTACAGAATAAATAAAGTTAGAAAATCATCTTCCGCTTTTGTTTTAATTTTATTTTTGTTATTTGTACCAATAGCGTATGTAAGTGCCTGCGGGGCAAGAAAAGGTGAAGAGGTTAGCACTTACCTACTTGTCCTAACTTTAGTAAGTTGTCCAATTTTATATATTCACTTTATATATAAATACTTTGCTGAATTAGGCACTAAGTTATTCAAAAAGAAGATTTTAATCATTATGTATATGTTTCCACTAATAAACTTGTTATTAGAAGCTGTTATGGGTAATAGATTAAATTCTTCAACCTTTTTGTCTAACCTGAACTTGATTTCTTTTTTTGTCTTAGTTCTTACTGTATCTATTCTTATCCATCAAGGGATAAGAAAAATTAAACAAAATGAGCAAAAATCAATTTTGAAGGTCCTTTCTTATACAAATATTCTTGCTTTTAGTCCTTTTATTATCTTTTTTGTTATCCCATATGTGTTGTTTAATACGTATCTTTCACCCTTTAGTTTGGCAGCTTTTACACTTGTTATACCTTTTTCTTTAGTATATCAGTTTATGACCAATAGACTTTACAATATTGACTTTGTTGTAGGAAGGCTTAAGTACTATGGATTTTTAGCCATTACACCTACTGTGATTGTAGTCACCATATTTAATTATGTCCAGAAACCAAAAGATAACTTCTATTCCGTTAAACTAACAATTGTAATATATTTGCTTATGTTTGCTGTTTTTTACTTTAAAGAGATCATTGACTTTCGTTTCAAGTTGAAAAGATTCACAGAGAAATTTAATTATCAAGATGGAATTTTTAAATTTACTCAGTTAATAAAGCAAGCATCATCGGTAGATCAAGTACTTAATCATTTTAAAAATACAATCTTAGAAGTACTAAACATAGATAATGCTTGTGTGTATGATAATTCTAAAGGGGAAATTACACTTATTAGCAAGAATAACTTCAAAGATATAACTTATAAGAATTTTGAGCAATATGTCCAAAATTTCTCAGGTGAGATCGGGAAAATAAGAGAGTTTAAACAGGGTTTTATTATTAAAATAGGTGAACGAGGAGACAGGTCATTTTTAGTACTCTGTTTCTCAAGTTATAATACTTTTAAATTAACAAGAGATGAAATTGCATGGCTTCAAACATTAGCGTTTTATACAAATGTTTCATTGGAAAATGTGATGAAAATCGAAGAATTGATGGTGCATCTTGAAGATTTAAAACAACAAGAATCAAACCCAGTTTGGCTCAAAAAACTCATGTACACCATCGAAGAAAAACAACGCTCTGATCTCGCCCGCGATCTCCACGATTCCGTTCTTCAGGATTTGATTTCATTAAAACGCCAGTGTGAGCTGTTTTTGGCTGATTTTAAGAAGGATGATAGTCCGTGCCGGGAAGATGTGCAGGACAAGCTTGTACAGATGAATGAGCAGATGTCTGATGTGATTTCGATGACGAGGGAGACGTGTCATGAACTGCGGCCGCAGCTTCTGTATGATCTTGGGCTTGTGAAGGCGCTGTCCAAGCTGGTGGCTCAGCAGCAGGAACGGGTTCCGTTTCATATCCGTTTAAATACCGGCAGATTTACGGCTTCGCTTGATCTGGATTCGCAGCTGAATTTGTACCGGATCATTCAAGAGTTTCTGTCTAATGCGGTCAAGCACTCTCAGGCGACGGATGTGCTGATTATGCTCATCAGTATTCAAAACAGGATCGTTCTGCATTATGAGGACGATGGTGTAGGATTTGATCAAGAGAAAAATAATGAGCATTCCATGAGTATGGGGCTTTCCGGCATTAAAGAGAGAGTCAGGGCTTTAGATGGACGCCTTCGGATTGAAACAAGTGAAGGAAAGGGCTTTAAGGCTGATATTGAAATCGAATTGTAATGGTTTTATAACGGAAACGACTTGGCACAAGCCAAGTCTTTTTTATAAAATGGAAAAGAGTGAGTAAAAGGGAGGAAAACATGAAAAAGATACTAGTGATTGATGACCATCCGGCTGTCATGGAAGGCACCAAGACAATTTTGGAAACGGATTCGAATCTGTCTGTTGATTGTCTCAGTCCTGAACCGAGCGAACAGTTTATCAAACAGCATGATTTCTCGTCATATGATCTCATTTTAATGGATCTGAATTTAGGCGGCGAGATCAATGGGATGGAGCTTTCTAAACAGATTTTACAAGAGAATCCTCATTGTAAAATTATCGTGTATACCGGTTACGAGGTTGAGGATTATTTTGAGGAAGCGATTCGTGCGGGTCTGCACGGTGCCATCAGCAAAACGGAATCTAAAGAAAAGATCACCCAATACATATACCACGTACTCAACGGAGAAATTTTAGTCGATTTTGCTTACTTTAAACAGCTGATGACTCAGCAAAAAACAAAGCCGGCTCCTTCCTCTCAAAAAGAACAAGATGTGCTCACACCCAGAGAATGCCTGATTCTTCAAGAAGTTGAAAAGGGGTTTACAAACCAAGAAATCGCAGATGCGCTTCATTTGAGCAAGCGGTCCATCGAATACAGCTTGACATCGATTTTCAATAAGCTGAATGTCGGTTCCCGAACGGAAGCGGTTTTGATTGCGAAATCAGACGGTGTACTTTAAATAAGGGAGTTGTATAGGATGGACACGAAACACACATTGCTTGAAGCGCTTGGAATTAAGATTGTTGAAAACACAGCGGAACGATGCGTTGCGGTCATGCCGGTGGATCATCGGACGGTGCAGCCGTTCGGCTATTTGCATGGAGGCGCTTCAGTGGCGCTGGCAGAGACCGCGGCGAGCGCAGGCGCGCAAAATCTGATTGATCACACAACACAAGCTTGTGTCGGTTTGGAGATTAACGCCAATCATTTGAAACCCGTCAAGGAAGGAACGGTAAAGGCGGTAGCCGAGCCGGTTCATACAGGCAGAACGACGATTGTCTATCAAATTCACATTTATGACGAGCAAGAAAGGCTGATCTGTATATCCAGATGCACGCTGGCTGTCATCAAGAAATAAAAAAACAGCCGGAACTCTGCCTGTCCGGCTGCTTATTTTTTATAAGTAAGAATCCTCTTTGCGTTTAATCACAAAGTTTCTGATTCCGTTGTAGTCATCCTGTACACTTCTCTTATCAAGCTTGACGCCAGAGTTGTACGCGGCACGGCAGATCAAGTGTCCCCCGACAGGCGACGTAATAAAGATAAACAGAATCCCGAGCAGGATTTTAGCGGAAATGTTCCCCGTCACAAACCACAAATAGAAGAAGACACCGAGCAGAATCATATTGACGCCCAACGTTGAGCCTTTAGAAGCAGCATGAGAGCGTGTAAACACATCGGGAAGGCGAAGTATCCCAAATGAAGCAACAAGGCATACAAGAGCGCCAAGCAAAATGAATACAGCCACAACGACCTTAGCGATTTCGATCATTTTCGATAATCTCTCCTTTCTCCAGGAATTTGGAAAATGCGATTGTTCCGATAAATGCTAAAATGCCCAGCAGCAAAATAATATCCAGAAACGCGTTTGTATTCAGCAAAATGGAGACAAGCGCCGTGATCGCAATCAGGTTGATGCCGATTGCATCCAGAGCCACTACCCGGTCAGGCACAGTCGGCCCTTTAATGACACGAATGACATACAAAAAGGTAGACACTGCCATAATGCCGAGCGCGAGTTGCAGGATCAGTGTAAACATCAGCGGCTCACCTCCTGTATGGCTTTTTCAAATGACTCACGAATATCAAAAATGGCTTTTTCCGCATCCTCAATATCCATCGCATGAATATAAAGTATTGTCTGGTCATCGGAAATATCCATCACCAAGGTTCCGGGCGTTAATGTAATGAGCAGGGAAAGCAGGGTAATTTCCCAATCCTTCGTCAGTTCAGTCTTAAAAGCGAAAATGCCCGGTTTGATATTCATTTTTGGCGATAAAATGGATTTCATTACACTGACGTTGGCAAGATACAGTTCCTTTAAAAAAATCAAAAAGAGTTTGATGATCGAAATCAGTTTCCATAGATAAAACTGGCGAGTAAAAAAGCGCCGGAAGAAAAACAGAGAGAGCATTCCCAGAATATAGCCTGTGATAAACCCTGCGGCGCTTGGACTATTGCTCAAGAACATCCAGCAAAAAGCGAGAAACACATTTAATAAAATTTGAAATGCCATGCGATCTACTCCTTCAAAACAGCTTCAATATATTTTTCCGGATTCAGCAATGTCTCGGCCGCTTGATCAACGTAAGGTGACACCCACTCTGTACCCAACCCGAAGAGAAGAGATAGTAAGAGAAAAAAAGCTGCCGGATAAAGAAGTCCTTTAGCTGTTTTATGATTTGGTTTCGGTGTTTCTTTTTCTTCGCCCCAAAACGCATGCATAAAGATCCTCAGTACAGAGTACAGTACGAGCAGACTCGAGAGCAGAATCAGCATGGAAATCGTAAATTCACCTTCTGCGAAGCCGCCCTCCGCAATTTTTAACTTGCCGATAAATCCGCTGAGAGGCGGGATGCCCGCGAGAGAAATCGCTGAAATGAAAAACATCCATCCGAGAAGTGGATAACGTTTGATCAGCCCGCCCATTTTGTGCAGGCTCGCTGTTCCAGTCAACGCAATCAGCGTGCCCGCCAGCATAAATAAAGCGCCTTTAATCAGCATATCGTGAATCAGATAATAAATCGCGCCTTGAATGGATGCAGGGGTATGAACTGCCACACCGAACAAAATCACGCCGACAGCTGTAATAATGTTGTAGATCACAATTTTCATGACATCCGCATAAGCGAGTGAACCGATAACACCGAAAATCACAGTCAGCGCCGCCAGCCAAATCATCAGCTGATGGGTAAAGGCTGCGTCGTGAATAAAAATTAATGTGAAAACCCTGGTAATCGCATATAAACCGACTTTTGTCAGCAAAGCGCCGAACAACGCGGAGATTGCCGCCGGAGGCGCGTAATAAGAGCCTGGAAGCCAAAAGTAGAGGGGGAAGATTCCGCCCTTCATGCCGAATACCAAAAGCAGCAGGACACCAATTACAGTGATCAGCCCGGTTTGTCCTGACTCGCTGATTTTCACACTTAGATCAGCCATGTTTAACGTTCCGGTTACAGCGTATAAATAGCCGACGCCAATGACAAACAGGGCAGACGATACGATATTAAACACAATATATTTAAGGGACTCCCGCAGCTGAATTTTTGTGCCGCCTAATACGATCAGCATATAGGAAGCGATAAGCAGAAGCTCAAAAAATACGTACATGTTAAATAAATCGCCTGTTAAAAACGCTCCGCTGACACCGGCAAGTAAAAACTGAACACCGGAGTAATAAAAGGAACGCTCCCGTTTTTCACCGACAGAACGGAAGGAATAAAGGACAACCAATAAACCGACGACCGCTGTTGTGAGAACGAGCAGGCTGGCGAACTGGTCTGCTGCCAGCACAATGCCGTACGGCGCTTTCCAGCCGCCCAAACTGAGTGTCTGGATGCCATTTGTAAAGACAGTCTGTACGAGTATGCAACTGATCACAATCCCGATTGCCGATGCCGCAGTGCTGAAGATCCGCATGAGCATAAGATTCTTCGTCATGAAAATCAGCAGAATGGCCGACAGGAGCGGGATCAGGATTGGCAAAATAACAAAATTATTCATGTTGATCATTTCCCCTCATTTGATCCATATCGTCCGTTTTCAATTCCTGATAAGCGCGGAAGGCCATGACGAGAAGGAATGATGTAACGCCAAATGAAATGACAATGGCTGTCAAAATCAGGGCTTGCGGAAGCGGATCGACAAATGATTTGACATGCTTGCTTAAAATCGGAGCGGCGCCTTCCTTTAATCCTCCCATAGTCAAAAGCATTAAATGAACGCCATGGCTCAAAAGTGCTGTTCCGATAATAACGCGAAGCAGGCTTTTCGAAAGCAGTAAATACGTGGCAGCCATAAAGATAATACCGGCTAAAACAGACATCAAGATTTCCATTATTCTTCCTCTCCAATCGTTTGAATAATGGTCATCGTAATGCCTACGACAACAAGATAAACCCCTAAATCAAATATCGTCGCCGTGGCGAGCTCCGTTTCTCCAAATATCAGCAGATGAAAGTGCCCGAATCTATGGCTTAAAAATGGAGCCCCGAATACAAAGGAACCAACGCCGGTTAATACAGCGAGCAGAAGCCCGGCTCCCGCCACGTAAATGAAATTAACCGGCAAAATCGCACGGACGGTTTTTAAATCATATGCCAGAAGCAACAGAACGATGGAAGCGGACGTGATCAGCCCGCCGACAAAGCCTCCTCCAGGCGCGTTGTGCCCTGATAAAAATAAATAGAAAGAGAAAAGCAAAATGATAAAGGATACAAGTTTTGTCACGGTTTGAAGAATTAAGTCATTTGTTTTTTGTTCATTCACCGCTTCTCCCCTCCTCTTTTACTTTTGTTTTAATCATGCTGTAGATGCCGAGAGCGGCAACGGCCAGCACCGTTATTTCAAACATTGTATCAAAGCCCCTGAAATCAACGAGGATGACGTTGACAACATTATCCCCTCCGCCGAGATCATGGCTGTGTTTTAAGAAGAAGGATGAAATGCTGTCTTTTGTCCGCTGGCTTGAAGATGCGATGCCAAGCAGGGTAACGATAATGCCGACTCCTAAAGCAATGATAAAGTTCGTCAATCGGAACGTTCTTGTTTTCCTTTTCAGCCTCAATTGCGGCAGATGGTAGAAACAAAGCAGGAACAGCGCCACAGAAATGGTTTCAATGACAAGCTGAGTCAATGCTAAGTCCGGCGCTCTGAAAATCACAAAAAACAATGCGAGCGTATAACCGACCACACCAAGAGAGATAATCGCTGTCAATCTTGAACGGGCAAAAACAGTCGCCGCTGTGGCGCTGATCATGACAAGGGTTAGAATCATTTCGTATCCGCCGATTTCAGCCATGCCTTCTGTTCTAAATGAAAATCCGCCTTTGATCATCATAGCTCCGCCCATCAGAATGATGAAACCAGCGAAGATATACAGCAAATAATCCCTTAAAAACCCGGTCATATATTGTTTAGTGACTCGGTAAGAGCCTTTTTCCATGACGGCCAGAAGCTTATCGTATAACCGATTGAGTGTCAGTTTCGAAGGAAACAGTTTATAGAATCCTTTCCACTTATTCAATGTCACATATCCAAGGATGCCGAGAATAATGATGCCGGCCGTCATTTTCAATTCTGTTGTCGGCCCATGCCATTGTGTAATGTGCACATGGAATTTCTCGTGGCTGCCCAGCAGCGTCGGATAGATTGAGTTCATCGCCGGCTCAATCAAGCTGTACGACAATATATTCGGGAAAAAGAAGAGACTGACAACCAAAGCGGCAAGAATGACAGGTGCTATGAGCATGCCCGCAGGCGCTTCGTGAGCTTGTTTTTTAAGCTGCTCAGGCTGGTAATTTCCCCTGAACGTTTTAAACAGCAATTTCATGCTGTAGATAAATGTAAAGACGCTTCCGACCCAGGCGAGAACAGGGAATAGAATGCCCCATGTCTGCACGTTGAACAGATCGAAATGTGTCACGCGAAGCATGCTTGTGAAAAACATTTCTTTACTCAAAAATCCGTTAAACGGCGGAAGGCCGGCCATTGAAAATGTCCCGATTAAGGAAATGGTAAACGTAATCGGCATAATCGCCATCAAGCCGCCGAGCTTCCGGATATCCCGTGTGCCTGTTTCGTGATCGATAATGCCGACTGCCATAAACAAGCTTCCTTTAAAGGTAGCATGGTTGATTAAATGGAAAATGGCAGCCATGGCGGCAACTGTATAATATTCTGTATGGCCGTAATGAAGAGCCGCGGCACTGGCACCAAGCATGGAGATGATCATGCCGAGCTGGCTGACGGTTGAAAACGCCAAAATCGATTTTAAATCGGTTTGTTTCACGGCTTGGAAAGAACTCCAGACCATCGTAATGAGCCCGACGAGGGAAACGATCCAAAACCATTGAGCTGAAAAGGCGAAAATAGGACTGAACCTCGCAATGATATAAATGCCGGCTTTCACCATCGTAGCTGAATGAAGATAAGCGCTGACAGGCGTCGGAGCTTCCATTGCGTCAGGCAGCCAGATATAAAAAGGGAATTGCGCGGATTTCGTAAATGCCCCTAATAAAATGAGAATCATCGCCGGAATAAACAAGTCGTGGCCGGCAATTAATTGAACTTGATGGATCATCTCTCTAATACTGAAGGAATCCGTTATTAGATAGAGGAGAATAAATCCGCCGAGCATGCACAGCCCGCCGCTGACCGTAATCAAAAGTGATTTGGCTGCGCCGTAGCGCGACTTTTCACGCTTATACCAATAGCCGATCAGCAAAAAGGATGAAAGGCTGGTAAGCTCCCAAAACATATAGAGAACCATGACATTGTCTACAAGAACGACACCAAGCATAGCGCCCATGAACATCAATAAATAGACATAAAAGGGCCCAAGCTGTTCTTTTTCTTTTGATAAATAAAAAATGCTGTAAAGAGTGACCAAAGAGCCGATGCCTGTGATCAGCAAGGCGAATAACAATCCGAGGCCGTCTATATAAACGGTGAAATTAATGCCAAGTGAAGGAATCCACTCCAATACCGACCGCAATGTTTCTCCCGATTGTGTCATCCTGATCATTGGGAGAAAGTATATAAACAGCAAGACGGGCAGGATCAACACAAACCAGCCCGTGTGCACTCTTTTTGCGTATTTTGCCAAGATGGGAATGAAAAGAGCAAATAAAAAAGGCGATAAAATAGCAAAATGTAAGAGCTGCAAAGATAAGACCTCCTTTTTCTTGTTCTCAATTAAAAAAATGCGCTATGTATCAATATACGGTCAAACGACCTAGTCCAAATTATATCGCACTTTTCTGCAAGCCGCCATGCTTCGAACTGCAAAATAGGCTTTTATGAGTTCTTTTGACCTTAAAATAAGTCTAACAAAAATAAACCTATTTGTATATTTAAAATCATTCCTGCTCAAGCTGAATGTAAGGAGCTGGTCATGTGAAGAGAAAGGTTTTGATATGTTCGGGTTTATTCTGCACAGTATTTGCGGGTGCATTCATTTTAAATCAATATGACGGGCGCAGCGGTACGGCGGCTAGTGATGAGTGGGAGCTGTATTTACTGGAGCACCACCTGTCAGCCAGAATGAGTGAGATGGAATCAAAGGATATGCCGTTTGCTCCCCGAGAGTATATTCGGATTGTGAACAGATAAAAAAAGAGTTCCGCATAGAACGGAACTCTCAGATTGTTGACAAAGTCCTAAAACGGTTTTCGTTTTAGGACTTTGTCATCTTGTCAGCGTGATTGAAAACCCTTGAAGTCTAGGAAGGGCGAGCATCGGAGCGGACTTCCGCAGGATGCGGTGACAGCGGCGTTTGAGCAGGACGCTCAGCTTTTAGCCGCTGATCTTTTCTCAAGTGAGCACCCACGCGCAGGCCTGACAACGAATGCGAGGGTTTGTCGACACGCTGACTGTTCCGCATAGAACGGAACTCTTTCTCTGTTTATGAAGTGAAAAAACGAAGCAGAACTGTCGCGCAAATGACTGTGCCTGCACCGCCGAGACGGGTGGAAATTTGGGCGAACGGCATAAGGCCCATTCTTCCTGACGCTGATAAAATCGCAACATCACCCGTTCCGCCGAGACCGCTGTGGCAGCAGGTCACGATTGCGGATTCAACCGGGTACATGTTCATCAGCTTGCCCACAAAATATCCAGAAGCAATCATTGCGACAACAACTGAAATACATATGATGACAAACGGAATAGAAATCACAGCCGCCACGTCATCTAACGGAATAAAGAGGATCCCGAGACCGACCATCAGCGGCCATGTAAAGCTGGACGAAACAAATTTATAAAGCTGGTAGGCGCCATCTTCCATTTTTTTCGGAAGAATATTCGCATACTTGACAGCCGCAGCTGAAATAATCATCAAGATCGCGCCCGGGATGAAGATGAATTTCTCCAATAACCCGCCGAAAATAAAGAATGTACACGCGAGCAGAACACCGGCTCCCATCAGTTTAAAATCAATTTTTACTTCGGCTTCTTTTTGATTGAAAATCTCATTTGCTTTTTTAGATTTGACAAGCCGTCCGTTTCCATTTAGATCTGGACGCTTATCGCCAAGCTTTTTCATTAAAGCTGCGCAGATGATCGCAAAAACGTTTCCGATAATAGCGGCAGGGACCAGCTGAGACACATACACATCAGCTGATGAACCGAGTATTTGTGAATAAGCGATCGAGAGCGGCAAAATTCCTTCACCTATTCCCCCGGCAATAATCGGTACAACGACAAAGAAAAAGGAATCATAGGCACTGTAGCCAAAAATAAATCCGACAAGAATACCGGCTGTAACCGCCGCGACCGTTCCCGCAACGAGTGGAACGAACATTCTGATAAAACCTTGTATTAAAACAGTTCTGTTCATTCCGAGAATACTTCCCACAACAAGACAAGCGATATAGAAATAAAGGAAGTTAGACGTTTTCATCAAATTGGTTACAGCGTCTAAAGATGTTGGATTCAGCACATTGTAAAAGACTAAAAATGAAGGGACAAACAAAGATAAAATAGCAGGGCCGCCAATATCCTTCAATATCGGAATGCGCTGGCCGATGTCTCCAAGAAACACACCCAGAATCATGATGATAGCAAACCCGCCAAGCATATTTGCGGGCAGCTCATTGTAATATGCTGAAAGAATAATAATAACAGCTAATACTGTGTATAATGGCAAAGGAATCACACCGATTTCCCAAGTCCATATTTTTTGAAACAGGTTTTTCTCCTGTAGGTCTTTTTGCTCAGGTGGATTTACCCCTGATTTTGGAATTGCTCCCATGTCATACACCCCCATGTATTGTTTGTTACAGTCTACAAGAAAGCGTTAACACATCATATTTTTTTAAGTTAAAAAACTGATAAACAATTAAATTAATGAGGACGTTTGGATTAGAAAAAATCCCTGAGAAGCGTCTTCCCAGGGAGAATATTTTATCGTTTTCCTTTTATGCGAGGCACGCCCGGCATTAGCCAAGCGAGAATTGTTAAGAGATCAGAGTCATAGATATGTCTTTAGAGTGAGCCGTTGCTTTTATAACGGTTTAGTTAACGGCGCTCCAGAGTGAACAGTGCGTTTTCTTATAGATATTGCTTAATTCCGTTAAAGTTTCCTGTGTTGACATTGTACTGAAACACAGGTCTTCCGATTGTTCCGTACGCCATTTCTACATTCAGAACTTGTATATCTTCAAGAAATTTCAAGTATTTTCGTATGGATACTTGAGAGATTTCTGTATGCTTTGCTAAGTCTTCTGTCGTAAAAGATTCATTTTCAAATGATTGGATACTGGACCAGATCAGATTCAGCGTGCTTTTTGTCAGGCCTTTAGGAAGCTGTACTTTTTCTGTTGCTTCTTTCTTTTGAAAAAGCTCGGCGTCCAGTTCTTTTTGGCTCATGTTGCGATGTGTTGAATAAACCTTTTGTTTGCGCCTGTAATCAGACAGGGCTGTTTGGAAACGTTCAAATTCAAACGGTTTGATTAAATAATCGACAGCGCCATAACGAAGTGTTTTCTTGATCACGTCAAGCTCGCTGGCCGCCGAGATCACAATCACGTCAACTGCTTCATTTTGTGCTCTCAGTTCCGTTAGCAGTTCCAGCCCGTTTTTACCCGGCATATAAATATCGAGCAAAATGAGGTCGATGTGATGCTCTCCTAAAATATGCAGAGCGCTTTGAAAGGAAGAGGCGATGCCTTTCAGCTGAAAGCCTTCTATTTGGCTTAAGTATCTTTTATTTAATTCACCCACCATGGGGTCATCTTCAACTATTAGTACATTAATCATGATTTTCCTCCTTCGGTTCGTACGGGACGCGAAGACTGAATGTTGTTCCTTCATTCTTTTCGCTTGTGAGAATCATTTGGCCCTTTAAATTTTCGATGCTTTGCTGTGTAAAAGAAAGGCCGAATCCCCGGTTCTTGCCCTTTGTTGAATAGCCTTGTTCAAACACTTTGGCTTGATCTTCTTCAGACATGCCTGCTCCTGTATCGGTAATTTCAATGTCCAGTATGCTGTTATGAAAACGCATGGACATGGTGATTTGTTTTTTCGGCATATTGGCAACGGCGTCCAGCCCGTTGTTGATGAGATTTCCGATGATTGTAATGAGTTCATGAATGACTGAAGGGTCTGCCGCGTTCGGGATGACTCCGCTGCATTCAATATCAAGATTTGCGCCCTGCTCCCGTATGAAGCTCTGTTTTCCGAGCAGAAAACCGGCCAGCACGGAGCTTTTGATATCATTTATAATTTCGCTTGTTTCTGACTTTTGCTGAATGGCAATATCTTTAATATAATCTTCAAGATCGTCATACTCTTTCAGCTGGACGAGACCTAATATGACATGCAATTTGTTCATAAATTCATGAGACTGCGCTCTCAGTGCGTTTGCATACATTTTAACACCGGAAAGCTGTTCAGCTAAATGTTTAACCTCGGTTTTGTCCCGGAATGTCGCAATCGCTCCGACGGTTTGTCCTTTCAGCTGGATGGGAACTTCATTAAACACAAGCTCCAGTCCGTTAATGCGGATGTCTCTGTCTTGAAGAGGTTTTTTTGTCTCAATGACCTTTTTCAGGCGGCTTTTCGGCAGAATGTCATTGACATCCTGATCGAAAGGATTTGTGTTGATGCCCATTTTCACGAATAGGCGCTTTGCTTCCGCATTGGCGAGTTTAATTTTGCCGTGTTCATCGACAGCGAGTATTCCTTCCTTCGTCGATTCCAGCATCGCACTTCGTTCTTCGAGAAGAGTCGCAATTTCATAAGGTTCAAGACCGTACATGATATTTTTCACCGTACGGGCAACGATAACAGCTCCGATCACACCGACGAAAATGCTGACGCAGATAATAAAGTAGAGCGGACGTAAGCTGTGGCTGATCACTTCATCAATTTCATTTACGGTGATGCCGACCGCGACTGCACCGACTTGTTTTCCATTCCCCGCGTAGACAGGGACGAATGCCCTCTGTGATTTCCCGAGCGTGCCAGAGGCCGTGCTGATATGAACATGTCCTTTTAATGCTTCGGATTCATCGCCGCCCATGAATTTTTTTCCGATTTTGCTCGTGTCAGGATGGGTTTTGCGAATGCCGTTCATATCCATGACGACAACAAATTCCGTGCCGGTGATTTTCTGAACCCGTTTTGTGTAGCTTTGCAGTTCCTTCTGGTTTTCTCCGCTCTCCAAAGATTCTGCTGTAATCGGCGCTTCGGCCACCATTTCAGCAGTCTGCAGTGCTGTGGTTTTCTCCTCATCTCTAATCCGTTGGGTGGTTTGGGCACCAACTGTGAAAAATGTAATGAGCAGTGCGATTAACACAACGATACAAACAAATATGGTGAGTCTGGTTTGCAATTTTAATGTTTTTTTCATATAAAACTTCCTTACGTTTTATGATTCCTGCGTACTACTTTACCCTCAAAATGCTGCTTTGTGAAGATTTAGGATCTTAATTCGTAAAAAGGAGGAAAAATGGAATAATTTATCTTGTCAATGCGTTTTAAGTCCTCCATAATAAATGAGGTAGATTATAGAAAGGGACTTTTTTATATGAAAAATACTTATTTGACAGGATACTTTCCGCTAATTGCGATCCTGCTTTTTAGTTCGTCTTTATCGATTTCCACTTCACTTTACGCGTTGAAGCTGTTGTCTTCTTTTGGAATGTATGATGGAATGCTCGACTATTTTTCAGAGAAAGGGATCAGGCTTGCGTTATTTGCCGCCTTTGCACTTTTATATTTTATGGTTCTGTCCGCTCTGAAATTAATTGCAAATACCGTGACCGAACTGTCATTGCTGTTTTTTGCTAATGATCCGGAAGGGAACAACCTGAAAACAATCAGAATGGGTTCCATGGTTTATTTAGGCGGCGGGATTTTATCCTTTGTGCTTTTGCAAAATGTCATCTGGATTGTCATCTGGTTTGCGGTCGTTACGCTTGTTTACTTTGTTTTTATCGTATACCGGATTTATCCAACGCTTTCTCTCATGTCATTAGTCGGATTCATTCTATTGGAACTGCTGTTTTGGTTTACCTTTGTTATCGGTATTCTGTTCATATTTATCAAGCTTTATAATAGCATAATGGCTAGCTTACCTGTGTAAGCTAGCCATTTTTTCGTTTATGGTAAAAATCTTTTTTTAATAGAAGGGGAGGGGAGCATACATTCATTTTTTTTGCCAAACCACTTATAGCGGTTTTTGGCAATGAAAGAATAGATCATATCTCTGACAGGCTTCGGGACTGCGAAAAACAGGACGAAGAGCCGCCATGGGCCCCGCAGATGTCTGAGAACCTTGATGGCTGCAGTTGATTTTGTGTACACTTGGCCGTCTTCAATAAAGACAAAGCTGTCAAACTGATCAGTCGGGAGCCCGCTTTTTTTCAGCAGGCTCTGACCTGTTTCCGACTGCAGCGATGTAAAAGAAATCAATCCGTCTGGATCACGTTTAATGATAAATTGCACGGCGCCATTGCATAAATTGCACACGCCGTCAAACAGCAAAACGCGATTTGGAATTTGTTCTGATGTCACGCCATATCCCCTCCGATCCTTTAATAAGCCGCTTGCAGCGTTCCTTTCCAGATGGAAAGCTGAGGACTGATGCTGTGAAGATATTCAACGCTGCTCGGTGTATCCTTTCCGACCCAGACACCCATTGTGTACGTATCTGTCAGGCCGACGAACCACATATCGTGATAATCATTTGATGTTCCTGTTTTCCCGCCAATGTAAGGCGCTTTAAAATATGCTTTTTTTCCTGTCCCGCTTTTCACAACGGAATTCATCAGTTTCTTCAACTGCATATTCGTGCGAACGCTGAATATTTGAGTCGGTTTCTCATTCCATTTATAAAGCGTTTTTCCTTTTAAGTCTGTCACCTTTGTAATCGCATGGCTCGGCGTATAGCTTCCGCTGTTGCCGAATGTCGTATACGCCCTTGTCATCTCAAGAGGCGTCATTCCGTTTGTAAACCCGCCAAGCGCCGCCGGAAGAAGGTAGTCGCTGTCGACAAGTTTGGCGAAATGGTACGGCTCGATATAACTGAATGCTTTTTGGATGCCCACACGATCCAGCATTCTAATGGCCGGTGTATTGTATGAATTTTTAAACGCAGTATCGATCGTCACTGTGCCGTACGTGCGGTTATTGTAGTTTTGCGGACAATAATCTCTGCTGCAAAACTTGCTGGCATCAATGGAGCTGCTTGCTGTCGCGCCGGTCTGTTCAATATAAGGCCCGTAATCAAGCAGCGGCTTAATCGATGAACCTGGCTGTCTGTATGCCTGATAGGCGCGGTTAAAATCATATTTTTGATAGTTTTTCCCGCCGGATAGAGCGATGATTTGATGCGTCTGGTGATTAATCACAGCCGCTCCGCCCTGAACGTTTGCATACGGGAGTTTGGAATTCATTTGTGCCACCACTTGATTTTGCATGTACGGATCAAGTGCGGTATAAATTTTTACGCCGTCTTTCATCAGTGTACTGACTTTTGCGGAGAGCTCGTTTTCTATCTTTTCTTTTTGTTTCCCTGACGCTTTTTGAAGCCGTTTATCAAAGCCTTCTGATTCAGACACTAGCTGAGTGAATTCATCACTGACGTAAGAAACGTAGTCCGGATATTTGTCTTCTCTCTTTTCAACATCCAGTTTGATTTTTTGTTTGACGGCTTTTTTGAGCTCTTTATCCGTAATGACCCCGGCATCTTTTAACCCTTTAAGCAAACGTTCTTGACGGCTTTTCGTGTAGTCAAAATGCTTGAGAGGATCATATAATGTAGGGTTATTAGGTATAGAGCAGATAAAAGCCATTTCACCTACTGTGAGAGACTTGAGCGGTTTGCTGAAATAGAATTCAGCCGCTGAACCGACGCCGTAAACCCCATTGTTGAAATAAATGGTATTTAAGTAAGCTTCAAGTATTTCATTTTTCGTATACTTTTTCTCTAGCTGATAGGAATACGCGAGCTCAGTCAGCTTGCGGCTGAAGGAGCGTTCGTGGCTCAAATACAAGTTTCTTGAAAGCTGCTGCGTGATGGTGCTGGCGCCTTGGTCAATTTTCTTGTCTTTTACATTAGAAGCGGTTGCCCGCACCATTCCCATAAAGTCAAAGCCTTTATGCTCGTAAAAATGCCGGTCCTCAGACGTTAAGAAAATCTGTTTGACTTCCTCGGGAATCTTGTCAAATGGAACGAGCACGCGGTTTTCATGATCGCTGACAATTTCCGAGACAAGGGAGCCGTCCCTGTCATACATGTAGCTGTTCTGAACGAGGCTGATATCTTTCAGATTAATATTTTTATCAAGCACCTGATCCAGGGACTTCATTTGTTTTACTTCTTTTCCGGAAGCGATAACTGTAAATGCAAACAATGGGATTATGCAAAGGAGCAAAATCCATCCGATTATTTTTCGTAACATGGTCACTCTCTTTTCTCCTAAATTCTAGCCATATCGTACCATTCTTTTGAGTTTACGAGAAGGTTAAATTTAGAAGATGCCTCAGTTTTTTCTGAGAATCAGCTTGCTTTGGCATAAGAATCCCTCCGGAACTTCTGCATCACCCAAAGCATGCACGCGCCGGCGAAAAAGAGAAACGCTGTGACATAAAAGACGGCCGAAATTGTAAAATGGCTCGATATGATTCCGCCGATAAGAGGCCCGAGCACGTTTCCTAAAAAGCGAAAGCTGACATTGTAGCCGAGGATTTCCCCTTGAATGCTGCCGGGAGCCTGAACGCGGATCGCTGCCGTAATGCATGGCAGCAAGCCGCCCATCGCCATTCCAAATAAAAATCTGAACACAAGGAGCACGCTGAGTGAGGACGCGAGCGCCTGCGGAATAAAAAAGAAAGAGGCAGCGAGTAAAAGTCCGATTAAAATGCGCCGGTGGCCGTAGCGGTCGCCCAGGTCGCCCCATTTTCTAGCCAGCAGCAAACTTCCGAGTCCCGTTGCTGAAAATGCCATGCCGGAGAAAAAGGCCAGATTAACAGGTCCGTGCAGCTCATTTACATATAGAGCGAGCAACGGCTGGATACTAAAATTGCCTGTTTGAATCAGCATGGTTAACAGCATCATGACCCAAAGCGCCGGCTGGTGAAAAATATAGGAGAACACTTCTTTTCTCGTGTATGTCTTACGTTTGGCTGTCTTCTCTGCAAGAGGCTGTTCTTTGACCCCAAATAACACGAGAAGAACAGATGAAAAAATCACAAAGGATGTGATAAAAAAGGTATACGTAAAGCCGAAACGATCAGCAAGCAAGCCTCCCAAAAGCGGGCCGAACAAGCTTCCGGACACTTGCCCCATTTGCAGCGTGCCGAGTGTTTTGCCGGCTGAGTTCTTCGGAGTCTGTGCCGAAATCATCGCAAGAGAGGTCGGAATAAATCCGGTTACAAGACCCATCGCCATACGCAGAAAAAACAATTGGTACACCGATGTAACAAAGCCCATGAATAAAATGCTGAGGGCAATGCCTGTTCCGGTTGCCATAAGGATTTTCTTGTATCCGTGTTTGTCTCCGAACCGCCCCCAAAACGGCGATACCAAAAACGCCATGAGAAATGTAATGCCGAACACATAGCCGCTCCATCTTTGCACAAAGCCGTTTGAAAAAGTGCTGAGCGTCTCAATGTATAAGGAGAGAAAAGGAACGATCATCGTTGTGCTGGCTGAGACAAAAAAGTTCGCCAGCCACACAATGACGAAGTTCTTCTTACGGTTAGAAATAACATCACCTTCTTATTATTTCGGGTTCCTTACCAATTATAAAGAAACGATTCACGATTTAAAAGAAACAAAGCGGCTGGGAAAATTCATTATTTTTAGAAAATGAAGAAAGGTCGAGAAGGTGAATTGATATACTATAAAGATAGTATTTTCTGATCGGAGGAAAGGCAGGTGTAAAAAGGTGACGACAAACAGCTTACTCATTATTGATTTCGAATTTACGATGCCTGAGGGGAAGTACAGTCCGCAAAACTTTTTCCCGGAAATCATTGAAGCCGGAATTGTAAAGTCGGTTGATGATGAAGTAGTTGAGACGTTTTCCAGCTATGTCAGACCGAAAAAATTCCCGAAGCTGACGAAACGCTGCAAATCATTTTTAAAGATAACGCAAAAGCAGGTAGACGAGGGGATGAGGTTCGAGGATTTCATCCGTAAACTAAACGAGCTGGACCCTGAGAAAAACAGCACAATTATTACGTGGGGAAACATGGACATGAAGGTACTGAAGCAAAACTGTATGTTTAACCATATTCCATTCCCTTTTAAGGGGGAAATGAGAGATTTATCGCTCGAATACAAAAACTTTTTTGGAGACCGGACACTGACGGGTTTGTGGAAAGCTGCCGAGGAGTATGGAGATGCCGGAACGGGCACCCATCATAAAGCGCTTGATGATGCCCTCACAGCACATAAGCTTTTTAAGCTTGTTGAACAGGATAAGCAGTATCTCGAAAAGCCAAAACCGCCGACAATCGGCGAAAGAATCGATTTATCCGAACTGTTCAAGCGCGCAACGTAAAAAAACCCAATCTTTTGTCAGACTGGGTTACGGCCGGTTAAAATACTCTTTTTCTAAAATATCCAGATTATTCAGGGAGCGCTTTGCCCACTCCGAACCATCCTCATTTAATTTGGCTCTCAGCTGTGCTGCCGCCTCCCGCAGAGACTCGTTATAATCTGGCACTTCACCGTCATAAGGCTTCACCATATGATGGGGGATGTTGGTCTGTTCACCGTATGCGAGCGCTTTTCTCTCATGAAAAAACGGCACATCCGCCTGTTTTGGATGATGAAGGTCTCCTTGAGCGGGATGGGTGAGAACCGCTTTGATTTTCACTAAATAATGCTGCGGCCTGCAAGCGGTGATTTCTCCTATGTATACACCTGTTTTATAAAATCCTTTAACGATAGAGCCTGTCTCAAACGTGCTCATTTGTCATCACCTCGCCTTTATTCTATTAAAGTTCCTCTCGATTTGCTAGTGAGGAAGGTTGGCGGGAAGTTTAATTGTTACGGTGGTGCCTCTTTGGAAACTGCTGTTAAACGAAATGGTCCCGTGATGATGTTCAATAATTGAAAAGGTAACGGAGAGCCCGAGCCCCGTTCCATTTGTTTTTAATGAATAATAAGGTTCGCCAAGTTTTTGCATCTGATGGTCTGTCATGCCGACCCCGTTATCTGAGATGTTTACCATAATCGTATGGCCACTTCTTTTGGCTGATATGTGAATCACTCCCTTCCCATGGGGAACCGCTTCAATGCTGTTTTTCATCAGGTTGATGACTGCCTGCTTCAGCTTTGTTGCGTCTCCATATATAAAAAGGCCCGGCTCTGCTTCAGCCTCGACAGTTACAGACTTATAATTGGCATACGATACCATAAGGGAGCTTGTCTCTTTGATAAGCGCTGATAAATCAAAAACTTCTTTTTCGTACAATTGCTGTTTGGCCATATCGAGATAGTTTGTAATAATGCCTTGCGCCCGGTCAAGCTCTGACAGTACAAGCTTTTTGTAATCCGCACTCGATTGGTTTTGAAGGGTTTCGTCATTAAAAAGCAGCTGGACAAACCCGCGGACAACAGTCAGCGGATTTCTGACTTCATGAGCGACGCTCGCTGCCAGTTCACTCACAATCGTCATTTTTTCTGAATGGATCAGCTGTGAACGCAGGGCGATATTTTCGGCGATGCTTTCGATAATATAGATGCTTAAAAGAAGAACGCTGGAGCGGAACAGCCCTGAGACAGCCGCCTCATAAAGTAAAATTCCTGAATTTTGAAAATTTAAAATATTTAAGGCGGAAAAAATCAAGCTGGAGGCGAAAACCAAGAAGATCTCCGAGCAGCCGATCAATAAAGTCAGCATCAGCTTTCTCGCTTTGGACATGAATGGCCATTTTTTCTGAAATAAAATTGGGATGAGAATAAGAAAAGGCATCAAAGTGAAAACAAACATTGCGGAAGGTTCATAAAACAGCAGTTCAAAACATAAGACAGATACGGCGACTGTAAGTCCGGAAGCAGTACTAATGTAAAATAAACAAATGATGATAGGAATCATCTGAAGGCCGTACTGTATGTAGTCCATTTCCCGAATAGGGAATACAATGCATAAAATGGAGGCGCCGCACGCGAACAACGTGACCAATACGCTGTTTATTTTTGGCACAAGGATCGCCGGCTTTCCGAGCCAAAACACTTGGTAAAGAAGAATAGGAAACAAAATAAAGCAGATATGCAGGAGGTAGTCTTTTAGAATTTCCATTCGTTGTGAAATCCTTTCATATAAAATATGAATCTATTATAACACTAAATATTAGAAGGGAAAAATAAAATTCCTTTATTAAGAACACCTTTACGAATGAAGACGTAAAGGCGTTCAACAGTTATATTTACGCTAATGCCGCTTTGATGCGGCGCAGGCCGTCCTGCAAGGTTGCGAGAGAGCATCCCGCGTTCAGGCGCATAAACCCTTCTCCGCCAGGCCCGTATTTCGTCCCTGGCTCTAAAATGATTTTTCCCTTTTTCAGCATCCTTTGCTGAAGCTCCGCGTCGGACAAGCCGTAAGCGCTGAAATCGAGCCAGATCAGGTATGATGCATCCGGTCTCATCATTTTAACTTTTGGGAGCTCGTTGCTCAAAAAGGCTTCTGCTTCGTTCATGTTTTTCTCAAGGTAAGAGATCAATTCATCGAGCCATGGCCCGCCTTTTGAATAAGCGGCTTCGATCGCAGTGACGGCAAACGCGTTCAGCCCGCCTAAACCGTTGCGCTGCAGGCTTGCGGAAAACTTGGCGCGCTTCAGCCGATCCGGAATAATGATGGCTGACGCCTGTAATCCGGCGATATTAAATGTTTTGCTTGGCGCAGCACATGTCACGGAAATCTCGGCGAAATCGTCAGAGAGAGAAGCGAACGGCGTATGTTTGTGACCGTACAGCATTAAATCGGAATGGATTTCATCTGATACAATTGTGACGCCGTGCTCAATACACAATTCGCCGAACTTCAGTAAATCTTCCCGTCCCCATGAACGTCCTGACGGGTTATGAGGATTGCATAAAATGAACAATTTGACGCTTGGATCACTAAGTTTCGTCTCCAAATCTTCAAAATCTATTTCATATGCGCCTTCTTTTTCGAGCAGCGGATTATGTAAAACATGCCGGCCGTTTTTCTCAATCATATGGTAAAAGGGCGTATAAACAGGAGGCTGGACAACCACTTGATCTTCAGGTTCCGTGAAAGCTTGTACCGCCATGCTCAAAGCTGTGACAACGCCCGGGCTGAATGTAATGCTTTCCGGGTTTACCTTCCAGCCGTGCCTGCTTTGCATCCATCCGCACACAGCATCCTTCGTTTTTTGATCTGGAGCCGTATAACCGAAAATCCCGTGGCTGAGGCGCTCTTTTAATGCTTCAGTTATTGCTTCAGGCGCGCGGAAATCCATATCTGCCACCCACATCGGGAGTGCGTCTTCCACGCCGAATAATTCGCCTGTTTTGTCCCATTTGACCGATTGGGTGCCAAGGCGTTCTTCTCGTTTATCAAAGTTCATTCTGTTACCCCCTCATGTTTGTTTATTCATCTTAGCGTAACTATGATAAAATAAAACTCCAAATTTTATGATAAGCGGTGATCAATATGGAAGAAAGTCAAGCGGTCAGGGAAATGATCAAGATCATTGCCAAGTGGGACCCGTTTAAATATGGAGAAGAGTTTTACGAAACCGAGGCTGTTGATGTCGTACAGGCGGTCTATGATGAAGACGATCCCAACGTACTGGCGAAAAGCATTCAGGGTATATTTGAAACTTCTTTTGAACAAACGCTGCCGATCGGCAGCTGCCGGGAAGTGGCTGGCCAGCTTTTATTCATTAAAAACAGCAGCTCCTGCACGCCTTAAAAAACCGGTATCAATCCGGTTTTTTTGTTATTTGATGAACTCTGCAATGTGTTCTGAAACGAATTCAGGCCGTTCCTCAGGCACCAGATGTCCGGTCTGGCCAAGTGAGTACAGCACGGAATCAGGCAAATCCCTGTGCAGCCGTTTACCAATCTCCAGAGGGACAATTCGGTCCTCCTCGCCCCAAATCAATAGAGCAGGCTTGTTCATTTTCTTTAATTGCTCGGATTCTAAGTCTCCTTCTCTATGGCGGATAAACTTTGTCATGGCTCTGAAAATCTCCTCGTCTTGAAACGGCCTGCCATAGCCGTCAATCATCTCCTCATCAATCAGCGATTTGTCATGCACAACATTCAATAAATTTTTCACCACGCCTTCTTTCGAAAGCCAGCGCTTAATATAAAGATGAAAATACGGGAGGTGGGTCCCGAAAATGATCGTCGGGTGTGAACGTTTTAAATACCCTGAACTGCAGAGCAGTACAACCTTTGAAAAAAGCTCCGGCTTTTGCAGCGCAGCAGCCAACGATATCTGCCCGCCCATAGAATGGCCGACAAGCGCAGCCTGTTTCACTTGCAAGTGTTCCAAAATCCTAATGACAAGCTTAGCGAGATTTTGATACGTATAGATAAAGGTTCTTGATTTTTCAGATTGGCCGAAAGGAGGCAAATCAAGTGCGATGATGTCGTACTTGTCCCGAAGCAGAGGGATTACTTTTCTGAAGCTGAAGGCAGACGATAAAAAACCGTGTACGCAGACAAGTGTTTGCCTGCCCGGATTTTGATAATGTTCGCAGTATACATTTACCCCATCGACTGTAAGCCGCCTTATTGGTGAAATCGCCTCCATCCGTGTCACTCCCTTTCATGTGATGTCTGTATTGTGCCCTGAAATTGTCAATTCTAGCGGAAGTTTCTCCTTGTTTTTTTCTTAGCATTCGTCAAAAAACGTGATATAATGTCATGAAGATTTCTTGACATTGCAAAGGTGTGAATTGAATGAAATTGACAGAAAAAGAAACAGAAATATTAGAAATTTTAGACGAAAACAGCCGCGCCGATTTAGAAACAATCGCAAAGATGGCGGGCATCCCTGTCAATGAAGTAAAAGCAATTATTGACAAACTGGAAAAAGAAAAGGTTATCATCGATTATTCCGCTATGATTGACTGGCGAAAAGTCGACGGACATGAAGGTGTCACAGCCATGATTGACGTCAAAGTAACGCCGAAGCGGGGAGTCGGTTTTGATGAAGTGGCGGAACGCATTTACCGATTCCAAGAGGTTGAATCAGTTTACCTGATGTCAGGCGTGTACGATTTATCTGTCGTGATTCGCGGTCATTCGATGTCTGACGTAGCGCGTTTTGTTTCAGATAAACTGTCAACCCTTGATTCAGTTGTATCGACAACCACCCATTTTATCCTGAAAAAATACAAGCATGACGGCAAAGTGTTTGAAACAGGAGACGACGACAAAAGAATCGTGGTGTCACCGTAAATGACTTCGTATTTATCTGACTATGTACAACAAATAAAACCGTCCGGCATCCGCAAATTCTTTGATTTGGCGGCAACGATGGAAGGCGTGATTTCTTTAGGCGTCGGCGAGCCTGATTTTGTTACTGCATGGAATGTACGCGAAGCAAGCATTCTTTCTCTTGAACAAGGATATACGTCGTACACAGCCAATGCCGGTTTATACTCATTGCGTGAGGAAATCAGCCGTTATTTGAGCAGCAGGTTTGACCTTCGCTATTCACCAGACAATGAGCTCATTGTGACCGTAGGGGCGAGTCAGGCTTTGGATATTGCGATCCGCGCTATTGTGAATCCAGGTGAGGAAGTCATCATTCCTGAGCCGTGTTTTGTGGCGTACGATGCGCTCGTTTCTTTGGCAGGCGGCATCCCGGTTCATGTCCATACAACGGCAGACAAAGGATTTAAAGCGACGGCTGCGGATTTTGAAGCGGCTGTCACCGAAAAAACAAAAGCCATACTCATCTGCTCGCCATCGAATCCGACAGGTTCGGTTTATTCGAAGGAAGAGCTGAATGAAATTGAGGAGTTTGCCAAAAAACATGACGTAATCGTCTTAGCCGATGAGATCTACGCGGAGCTGACATATGATGAGGAGTTCACAAGCATAGCGGCATTACCGGAAATGAAGGAACGGACGGTTGTCATCTCGGGCTTTTCAAAAGCGTTTGCGATGACGGGCTGGAGGCTCGGTTTTGCAGCAGCGCCACCTGTGCTTCGGGATGCAATGCTTAAAATTCACCAGTATGCCATGATGTGCGCGCCGGCAATGGCGCAGTTTGCCGCCTTGGAAGGCCTGAAGAACGGCATGGAAGATGTAGAAAAAATGAAAAAAAGTTATCGAAGAAGACGGAATTTGTTTGTGGAAACGCTCAATGAAATCGGCCTCAGCTGTCATCATCCAGGCGGCGCTTTCTATGCTTTTCCATCCATTAAAAGCACGGGGATGAGCTCGGAGCAGTTTGCCGAAGAGCTTCTGACACAGGAAAAAGTGGCTGTTGTTCCGGGAAGTGTGTTTGGTCCGAGCGGTGAAGGCTATATTCGCTGTTCATACGCAACCTCGATCGAGCAGCTTCAAGAAGCGTTAGTCAGAATGAAGCGCTTCCTGAACAAAACGACATAAAAAAAGATACGAACCTTTTGTTCGCATCCAATAAAAGGGGGGAATACTAGAAAGCCTTTGGTATTTGCAGTTTACCCCCTTTTCGCTATGCTTAAACCTTATTTTTTATAAAAGTTTTCTTTGCGGAAATAAAACATCTGTGATATAATTTTAAATTGCGTATAAACAGATATTTAATTTAACTTAGGAGTTGTTATGAATGGCAGCAAAATTTGAAGTGGGCAGTGTTTACACTGGTAAAGTTACAGGATTACAAGCGTATGGTGCGTTTGTTGCATTAGATGAAGAAACTCAAGGTTTAGTACACATTTCTGAAGTCACTCATGGTTTCGTAAAAGATATCAATGAGCACCTTTCAATTGGCGACGAAGTACAAGTAAAAGTACTTGCTGTTGACGAAGAAAAAGGAAAAATCAGCCTTTCAATTCGTGCGACACAAGCTGCGCCTGAGAAAAAAGAAAGCAAACCAAGAAAACCTAAAGCTGCGCACGTAAGCGAAGAAGCTTCTGCACCACAAGGTTTCAACACATTAAAAGATAAGCTTGAAGAGTGGATCGAAATGTCCAACCGCAAAGACCTTATCAAAAAATAAGCATGAAAAAAGCACCGGACAGGAATGTTCGGTGCTTTTGATTTAATGCAAAGTCCCAAAACACTATGTTTTGGGACTTTTTCTCCTTTTTCAGCGTGATTGAAAACCTTTGAAGTCTAGGAAGGGCGAGCATTGGAGCACAGCGAATGTACAATTCGTGAGCACCAACGCGCAGACCTGACAACGAATGCGAAGGTTTGTCAACTCGCTGAAGCACCGAAATGTCCGGTGATTTTTTATCCTATCGCATCTCAGGATTTGCTGCCTCTTCACGAGATGTTTGCTCGTTTGGCTTAAACAGCAGGCCGAGGTTGATTAATCCGGCGATTCCGACAAGTCCGTAAATGATACGGGAAAGGGCTGACCCTTGGCCGCCGAAGATGGCCGCTACTAAGTCAAATTGGAAAAATCCGATCAGTCCCCAGTTAATGGCGCCAATGATGGTTAAAACAAGACAAATTCTCTGGATCGTACTCATGTTTTGCAACCTCCTCCATGAATTATTAAAACAGTTATAGATTGTGACATATTGGAGAATCTATACATGCATTCTCCATATTGAGGGAAACTGTTCTGCCCTCGCCTATATGAGTTCTTTCCCAGCATGTTGCAATATCAAACCATACGATATGCCGCCCGGTGAGAGCTGATTGCTTTACATACAGTAAGGACATTCTGCATAATAAATAATCTAAGGAGGAGATGTCATGCAAAACTTTACATACTGGAATCCGACCAAATTAATTTTCGGGCGCGGGGAAGTGGAAAGACTGCCGGAGGAACTCAAACCTTACGGGAAAAACGTATTGCTTGTCTATGGAGGCGGAAGCATTAAACGCAGCGGCCTGTATGATCAAGTGATTGAACAGCTGAAAAAAGCTGGAGTGACCGTGCATGAATTAGCGGGCGTAGAACCGAATCCGCGTGTGTCGACTGTTAATAAGGGTGTCGCCCTTTGTAAAGAACACAACATAGATTTCTTGCTGGCTGTCGGCGGCGGAAGTGTCATCGACTGTACAAAGGCGATTGCTGCAGGAGCGAAGTATGATGGTGATGCGTGGGATATCGTCACGAAAAAATACCAGCCGAAGGACGCTTTGCCATTCGGAACCGTATTGACTCTCGCTGCGACTGGTTCTGAAATGAACTCAGGCTCGGTTATTACAAACTGGGAAACAAAAGAAAAATACGGCTGGGGCAGCCCGCTTGTATTCCCTAAATTCTCGATTCTCGATCCGGTGAATACATTCACAGTCCCTAAAAATCACACGATCTACGGTATGGTTGACATGATGAGCCACGTTTTCGAACAATACTTCCATCATGCATCAAACACGCCATATCAGGACCGTATGTGTGAATCACTTCTGCGCACAGTCATTGAAACTGCGCCTAAACTGATCAATGATCTCGAAAATTACGAATTGCGTGAGACAATCCTGTACACAGGAACAATTGCGTTAAACGGCATGCTTTCTATGGGTGCAAGAGGGGATTGGGCAACTCATAATATTGAACATGCGGTATCAGCCGTTTATGATATTCCGCATGCCGGCGGACTGGCGATTCTGTTCCCGAACTGGATGAGACACACATTGTCTGAGAACCCTGCCCGCATGAAACAGCTTGCAGTTCGTGTGTTTGATGTTGAAGAAGCTGGTAAAACAGATGAAGAAATCGCACATGAAGGTATCGATAAGCTGTCTGCGTTCTGGACAAGCCTTGGCGCTCCGAACCGTCTTGCTGATTACGATATTAATGATGCGCAGCTTGATACAATTGCTGACAAGGCTATGGCTAATGGGACATTCGGCCAGTTTAAATCACTCAACAAAGAAGATGTGCTGGAAATTTTAAAAGCATCTCTATAAAACAAGGGGGAAGCAGCTGTTTGTCTGCTTCTCTTTTCTTTTTGTGAATTTATGCTACAATAGAAAATCTGTTTTTTAATCAGCGTCATTTGGAGGTTTCACAATGGAAAATTTCACTTATTATAATCCGACGAAGCTGATCTTCGGAAAAGGTCAGATTGAACAATTAAGAAAAGAATTAAAACAATATGGCAAGAATGTACTGCTTGTCTACGGCGGGGGCAGCATTAAACGCAACGGCCTGTATGATCAAGTCACAGGCATTTTAACAGAAGAAGGCGCAGTTTTTCATGAGCTGTCAGGTGTAGAGCCGAATCCGCGTCTTGCGACAGTGGAAAAAGGCATAGACCTATGCAGAGAGCATGACATTGATTTTCTGCTCGCTGTCGGCGGTGGAAGCGTTATTGACTGCACAAAAGCAATTGCTGCCGGTGTCAAATATGACGGTGACGCTTGGGATATTTTCAGCAAAAAAGCAACAGCAGAGGATGCGCTGCCATTCGGCACTGTTTTAACTCTTGCTGCGACAGGCTCTGAAATGAACCCTGATTCAGTCATTACAAACTGGGAAACAAACGAGAAATATGTATGGGGCAGCAATGTGACTCATCCGCGTTTCTCTATATTAGATCCTAAAAATACGTTCACTGTCCCAGAAAATCAAACCGTATACGGCATGGTTGACATGATGAGCCACGTATTTGAACAATACTTCCATAATGTTGAAAATACGCCGCTTCAAGACAGAATGTGCTTTGCGGTTCTGCAGACGGTTATCGAAACAGCGCCTAAGCTTCTTGAAGATCTGGAGAACTACGAACATCGTGAAACGATTTTGTATGCAGGAACAATCGCTTTAAACGGCACGCTCCAGATGGGCTACTTCGGCGACTGGGCTTCTCATACAATGGAGCACGCCGTTTCAGCTGTGTATGATATTCCGCATGCGGGCGGACTGGCGATTCTGTTCCCGAACTGGATGAGATACACGCTTGATACAAATGTCGTCCGCTTTAAAAACCTCATGCTCAACATGTTTGCCATTGATACTGAAGGCAAAACAGATAAAGAAATCGCGCTTGAAGGCATCGACAAGCTGTCTGCATTCTGGACAAGCCTCGGCGCGCCTTCCCGCCTTGCCGATTACGATATCGGAGAAGATAAGCTTGAGCTGATTGCTGATATCGCAGCCAAAGAAATGGAACACGGCGGCTTCGGCAACTTCCAAAAGCTGAACAAAGATGACGTGCTCGCCATCCTTCGCGCGTCACTATAAACCTAGAGGGCGGAATCCAATCATTCCGCCCTTTCTTCTTCACTTGATTTCACAGATAAGTTCATATAAAGTGAAAGATGAAAACATTATACCGTTATGGAGGGACAAGCAATGACGCATGTACGCTTTGACTACTCAAAAGCGTTGACTTTCTTCAACGAACATGAACTTACATACCTGCGGGACTTTGTAAAAACAGCACACCATAATATTCATGAAAAAACAGGCGCTGGCAGTGATTTTCTAGGCTGGGTGGACCTCCCTGAACATTATGATAAAGAAGAATTCGCGCGCATCAAAAAAAGCGCGGAAAAAATCAAATCTGACTCTGATGTATTGCTTGTTGTCGGAATCGGCGGTTCTTACCTTGGGGCGCGGGCTGCGATTGAAGCGCTTAATCACGCGTTTTATAACACTTTGCCAAAAGCAAAACGCGGCAATCCGCAAGTTATTTTCATCGGAAACAACATCAGTTCATCTTATATGAGAGATGTCATGGATCTTCTTAAAGATGTGGACTTCTCTATAAATGTGATTTCTAAATCAGGTACGACAACTGAACCTGCAATCGCTTTCCGTATTTTCCGCAAGCTTCTTGAAGAGAAATACGGCAAAGAAGAAGCGAAAGCGCGGATTTACGCGACAACTGATAAAGAGCGCGGCGCATTAAAAACGCTTTCTGACGAAGAAGGCTTTGAAACATTTGTCATTCCTGATGATGTCGGCGGCCGTTATTCTGTATTAACAGCTGTTGGCCTCTTGCCGATTGCTGTCAGCGGCGTCAACATTGACGACATGATGAAAGGCGCACTGGATGCGAGCAAAGATTTTGCAGCATCTGAATTGGAAGAAAACCCTGCATACCAATATGCGGTTGTTCGCAATGTACTTTATAATAAGGGCAAAACAATCGAAATGCTCATCAACTACGAGCCGGCGCTTCAATACTTTTCGGAATGGTGGAAGCAGCTGTTCGGAGAAAGTGAAGGGAAAGATGAGAAGGGCATTTATCCTTCTTCAGCTAACTATTCAACAGACCTTCATTCATTAGGCCAGTATGTACAAGAAGGCCGCAGAGATTTATTTGAAACGGTGCTGAATGTAGAGAAACCTAAACATGAGCTGACAATCGAAGAAGCGGATAACGATCTTGACGGCTTAAACTATTTAGCCGGAAAAACGGTCGATTTCGTTAACAAGAAAGCGTTCCAGGGCACAATGCTTGCCCATACAGACGGAAATGTTCCGAACTTAATCGTTAACATTCCTGAGCTGAACGCATATACTTTTGGATACCTTGTATATTTCTTCGAAAAAGCCTGCGCGATGAGCGGTTACCTCCTTGGCGTCAATCCATTTGACCAGCCTGGAGTAGAAGCGTATAAAGTCAATATGTTTGCGTTGCTTGGCAAACCTGGCTTTGAAGAGAAAAAAGCAGAGCTTGAAAAACGTCTGGAAGAGTAATGTGAGAAAGCTGACTGGCATGTGCCGGTCGGCTTTTTATAAAATCAGAAAGGTGCTGATGTTCATGAAACAAATGGTTAAACATCTCATCATTGCCGGTTTTTCTGCAGCTGTTCTAAGTCTCCTTATCTCCTTCGATTCCGTGTACACAGCGTTTTCTTCAAGCTATGGCGGTACGCTATTACACTTTTTCATCCACGCCTTTCTTCTTATTGGTTTGCCGCTTGCCCTTTTTACCGATGCGGTACACCGGATGATGCAATTAAAACGATCTCATACCCTGTTCACTAAATTAGGACTCTATGCCGCAGTTGTTTATCTTTCATGGGAATCGGCTGCAGGACTTGCAGCGGCAATGGCTGTTTACTTTTTAATTGAATGCGCTTTCTTTTCTGTTGGCCGTAAGAAAGAAACAACAACGATTTCCATGTAGTTCGCCTTTGAATGAAGTCTTGTTCGGCAGGACAGGATAAGTGAAAAAAGGGGCATTTTGATGATTACAATACCTTCCGCGATAGATGGGCAGTCTTTTCTGCTTCAAGAACTGGAACAAGTCATGAAGCCGCTCGGTTATGGAATAAACGGCGGCTGGGAATACGATCACGGCTACTTTGATTATAAAATTGATGATCAAGACGGCTATTTGTTTTTAAGGATACCCGTCAATGCGGTACAGGGCAGTCTCGATGAACGAGGGGCGGCCGTTCGGATCGGCACGCCATTTATGCTGAGGCAGGTGTTTCAGTCGGGGCTTGACGACAATGCCGAGGGAGGTCCGTTTCAATCACTGTTTAATCAATTTTCCGAGCCGGAAAGGCGCGACGCGGAAATTGACCCTGCGTATTTAGATATCGGCGCCTCTCTTGTAAAAGAATTGGAGGATGTTCTGCTGCATTAGATCGCAAGAAATTGGTCTGTTTCGAGCACTTTATATGTAAGAGGAGGGGAAATCACCAGCCCTTCCTCTTTTTGTACGCCGATAATTGTAGTGTTGTGATCAAGGAAATAGAGGACACACGTTTTGTAAGCGGCTCCCTTTAGATGATCAGGAACAGAAAGAAGCTTTACATATTTATCGAGTGTCAGATTGATTCCATTCTGCTTAGACGGCTGTAATTTGACTTGGTAATGCTGCAGTATCGCTCGGCTGATAAATTCTGAAGTTCCGATGATTTGATTAGCGCCTGCCCGCTCCGCATTGGTGACAAAACGGTCAGTCAAAATCTCGACGATGCAGTAAGCAAGGGGGTTAAGCCCTTTAACAGATAAAAGAATCAACACTGACAGCATATCTGCTTCAGTTTCACTTTTATACTGATCGGCTGTAATCATGACGGATTCAGCTTCAGTAATATTGGCCCGTTTCAGTGTCTCATCATCTGCAGCATGGCCCCGTATGAAATGAAGGTTTTCGATAAGCGGACCTTCTTTCAAAGATTCATCAATCAGCACTACCGTCTTGGAAGGATTCGCAAGCTGCAGCGCCTTCAGCAGCCGGTTAGTTTTTTCGTTCCATCCAATCAGAATAATGTGGCCCCGCCCTTTGTAAGCAACTTTTCCTTCAATGTAGCGGTGCTGTCTGCTGAATGCGGCCGCTGATAACGTGGCGAAATAGGCGGTGACAAAGCTTGCTCCAGTCAAAATCAGCAGGATTCCGGCTGCCTGTCCCAGCGGCGTGTGCGGCACATAGTCTCCATAGCCGACTGTCGAAACGGTAACAACAGCCCACCAAATACCTTCAAATACCGAAGTGAACTGTTTCGGCTCAAGTATATAAATGATTTGGCCGAACAAAAGAATCAGAAATAAAATAATAACCCCGATTCGGATAAATAACGGCCACCTGAGCCACGAAATAAATATCCGATTTGATTTCATTCTTTTTCTCCTTCTTCAGATAATGAGATGGATAAAATCTGTTTAATAATCGTGTTTAATTTCTCATTTAGTTTTTCCTGGCCGTACATATCCCGGGCCTGTTTCATCAAATCGGCTGTATCATCTTCAAGCTGAATAAGCGGCTCATCGATTTCCGAGTCATTATAAAGCTGGATAAATGCATCCAGCCCTTCATTCATTCGGTCGATTGCTGTGCTCAGCTGTTCCTTTTCCTCACTCGTCACTTTCATGGCTTCCATCACACCCGTGCTTTTTTCTAACAGTATGTCCCACTTCAGGTGATGTTTTTCAAAAAATGAACAAAACATATAAAAACGGGTTTCTCCATAAACTAAAGCAAAAAGGATGAAAAAGATGACGATCATTCAAAGAACGATCGTGGTTTTGATCGGAACCCAGCTTACGGCATCCGCGGTGATTTTGTTTATTTTTGATTTGAATTCATATAATCACTTTTCCGGCGGCTTCTCCTGGCTTCATTTTTTGAAGAAGAATGTCGGCGGCTTTGCCTTTTATTTGTTTTCCGCAGGACTGTTCTTTCTGCTGATCGGAATGTGTGTCCCGAGCCGGAAGAAGAAGCGCATTTCTGTACACGAGAAAGAAAACTCATTAAAATAATCGTAACAAAGAAAGATTTGATCATAGAATAGAAAAAGGATGATGAAAAATGCTGTTTATATTTTTAACAATAGCCGCATTGGGATTGTCGTTTTGGGCACAATTTAAAGTGAAGAGCAACTTTCAAAAATATTCAAAAGTGGAAGCCTCAAGCGGACGTACAGGGGCAGAAACGGCAAGACGGATTTTAGATATAAACGGTCTTTACGACGTGCCGGTCGAACCGGTAAGAGGCACTTTAACAGACCATTACGACCCGACAAGACGGGTGGTGCGTTTATCTGAGCCGGTCTATTACGGCCGCTCAATTTCCGCCATCTCCGTAGCTTCCCATGAAGTCGGACACGCCTTGCAGCATCAGGAAGCATATGGTGCGCTTGTGCTGAGACATAAAATCTTCCCAGTCGTGAATTTTGCATCCGGTGTAGCTCCTTTTCTTTTCTTAGGAGGCATGCTTCTCGGCAGCCTTAATTTGATCGGGCTTGGCATCATTCTGTTTTCAGCCGCTGTCTTTTTCCAGCTGGTTACACTGCCTGTCGAATTTAATGCAAGTTCACGCGCGAAGCAAATTATTGTGTCAGAAGGATTCATCCGAAACACTGAAGAGAATGGGGTTAATAAAGTGCTGAGCGCTGCTGCCTTAACATATGTGGCCGCCGCCCTGGTTTCCCTGTTTGAGCTTCTTCGCTTTGTGATGATTTTCTTAAACGGTCGTAATGAGAATTAACGTTAAGGAGGTGGCCCCTTACCATTTATGGTAAGGGCTTTTTTTGCTTATTTTACAATTGGTCGCTATTTTTGTATTGGTTGGCATTACGGCTTTTTTCGTCGCTGCGGAATTTGCAATCGTCAAAATCAGAGGGTCAAAAATCAATCAGCTTATTGACAGTGGCGATAGCCGGGCGCTTGCCGCACACAAAATCATCTCCAATCTGGACGAGTATTTATCAGCCTGCCAGCTCGGGATTACCATTACAGCTCTCGGCCTTGGATGGCTAGGCGAACCGACATTTGAACGCATTCTTCATCCTTTATTTGAGATGACAGGCATCCCGGAACCGATGAACCACATTGTCACATTTATCATTGCGTTTATCATCGTCACTTTTTTGCATGTGGTGCTGGGGGAGCTTGCCCCGAAAACGGTTTCCATTCAAAAGGCTGAAGCTGTCAGCTTATGGGTTGCAAAGCCCTTGATTTGGTTTTATAAAATCATGTTTCCGTTTATTAAAGCATTGAACGGCTCCGCAAGTTTTTTTGTGAAATTATTTGGCTTTCATTCTGTGAAGGAGCATGAGGTTGTCATCAGCGAGGAGGAACTGCGGCTGATCCTTTCAGAAAGCTATGAAAAAGGAGAAATCAATCAGTCTGAATTCCGCTATGTGAATAAGATTTTTGAATTTGACAACCGGGTAGCGAGAGAGATCATGATCCCGCGGACAGAAATTGCGGTCATCTCGCTGGAGCAGTCGCTTGAAGAAGCGATTCATCACATTATTAATGAACGGTATACACGCTACCCTGTCATCAAAGAAGACAAGGATCATATTTTAGGAATCATCAACAGCAAAGATATGTTTAAAGCCTATTTTCTCGGCAAGCCGATAAAGTTAAAGCAGATCATGAGGCCCGTCATCAGGGTTATCGAAAGCATCCCTGTTCAGCAGCTTTTGATCCGTATGCAGAAGGAGCGGATTCACATGGCGATTCTCGTAGACGAATACGGAGGAACGGCGGGGCTTGTCACTGTCGAGGATATTATCGAGGAAATCGTCGGGGACATCCGCGATGAATATGATCAGGATGAAACACCGCACATTTTGAAAAAAGGCGAGCACCATTATGTGATGGATGGAAAAGCGTTAATAGACGAAGTGAACGATCTGCTCGACATTGCCATTGAAAATGAAGAAATCGATACGATCGCAGGCTGGCTTCTGACGCAAAAAATGGAGCTGAAAGCAGGGGATGTGATACACGCGGAGGGCTGCGAATTTAAAATTCGCGATGCAGCAGATCATCACATCCGTTTTGTGGAAATTAAAAAAACCGACTTTTTATAAAAAGCAGCCGAAGATTGAACGGCTGTTTTTTTATGATGGCTGGCGGTTTTCTGAAAAAGCAATGCTGTAAAGCCTTTTGTCTACATAAGATATATAGACCGGGACACTGAGGAAGGGAGTGGCTGTATGAAAAAGGCTTGGTGGAAGGAAGCGGTTGTGTACCAAATTTATCCCCGCAGTTTTAAAGATTCAAATGGCGACGGAATCGGGGATATTCAAGGTATCAGATCCAAACTTCCCTACATAAAAGAGCTGGGCGCCGATGTCATCTGGATTTGCCCTTTGTATGATTCGCCCAATGCGGATAACGGCTATGATATCAGGGATTATAAAAACATATTAAGCGATTTCGGCACTATGGCTGACTTCGACGAGCTGCTCGATGACATTCATAAGCTGGGCATGAAGATGATAATGGATCTTGTCGTGAACCATACAAGCGACGAACACCCGTGGTTCATTGAATCCCGTTCATCCATACACTCGGAAAAACGCGACTGGTATATTTGGAAGGACGGCAAAAACGAAAAAGCGCCAAATAATTGGGAAAGTATTTTCGGTGGGCCGGCTTGGGAGTATGATCAAAAGACAAGCCAGTATTATCTTCATCTTTTTGATCAAAAACAGCCTGATTTGAACTGGGAGAATGAAAAGGTGAGAAATGCCGTTTATGACATGGTGAATTGGTGGCTTGACAAAGGTATTGATGGATTTCGGGTGGATGCCATTACTCATATTAAGAAAAAAGAAGGGCTTCCCGATATGCCGAATCCAAAAGGGCTGGATGTCGTTCCCTCTTTCCCCTATCACATGAATGCTGACGGCATAATGGATTTGTTAACAGAGCTGAAAGAAAACACATTTTCCCGCTATCCGATTATGACAGTCGGTGAGGCAAATGGTGTCTCTGCAAAGGAAGCGGATGATTGGGCTGGAGAAAAAAACGGCATCTTCAGCATGATTTTTCAATTTGAGCATCTCGGGCTGTGGGATGTAGAGGTCAATGAGAGCATTGATATCGTTTCCTTCAAACGAATTTTAACAGACTGGCAGGACAGTCTTGAAGGGATCGGCTGGAATGCTTTGTTTATGGAGAATCACGATCAGCCCCGTTCAGTTTCTGTGTGGGGAGACGACGGCGTGTACCTGAAAGAAAGTGCAAAAGCGCTTGCTGCTGTTTATTTTCTCATGAAGGGCACACCGTTTATTTATCAGGGACAGGAACTCGGCATGACGAACGTGGCGTTTCCGTCTATTGCTGACTATGATGATGTCGCAATGAAGCGCCTGTACGAAATAGAAAGGGCGAAAGGCGCTTCACACGAGGACGTGATGAAGATGGTCTGGAAAAAGGGACGGGACAATTCACGAACGCCGATGCAATGGAATGCTGATCCATATGCCGGATTCTCTGATGCCAAACCGTGGATCGGAATCAATGAAAATTACAAATGGCTGAATGCCGAGGCGCAAAAAAACGACCCAACATCCGTCTACCACTTTTACAAAAGCTTGGTCAAGCTGCGCCAAACATACGATGTTTTTATCAACGGAATATACGAGCTCATTTTGCCCGAAGATCAGCAAATCTTTGCGTATCTTCGGAAAAACGAGAGCGATACTGCCCTGATTACGGCCAATCTGACAGGAACGCCGGCCTTTTTCAAGCACGCCGGGCTGCCGTTGTCATCAGACGCACTTGTATTGTCAAATGTTGAAACAGAGCCGCATCAGCACATGACTTCAGTACTGTTAAAGCCATATGAAGCAAGGATATATGTGTGGCGCTAACTCCAGCGAGAGACTGGAGTTTTTTGTTTTTATCACGTTTATGTGAGCGGCTTAACAGGAAAAAAAGAACACAGAACGAATTAGCAAATAGAGCGAATAAAAGAAAGGAGAAACAAATGCTGAAAACATTGCAAATCAAAACGACCAAACGAGATGAAATGATTGAGATCACACGCGAGGCGGAAGCATTTCTTCAAGAAACAGGGGTGACGAGCGGCGCAGCGCTGATTTATTGTCCGCATACGACCGCGGGCATTACAATTAATGAAAATGCCGATCCAGACGTCAAAAAAGATATGCTCAGAAGGTTTGATGAGGTGTATCCGTGGGAACACGAGCTGGACCGCCATATGGAGGGCAATACAGCTGCGCACATGAAATCGAGTACGGTCGGAGCTTCACAGCATGTCATTATTGAAAATGGGCGGCTGATTCTTGGAACGTGGCAGGGCATCTATTTCTGCGAATTCGACGGCCCTCGCCATCGAACATGCTATATCAAAATCATGGGGTAACAGGAGGGTTTTCATGACCGAATGGATGAAATTATTATCGCTGACAAAACCTGTCATTCAGGCGCCGATGGCAGGCGGGCTTGTCACGCCTGTCCTGGCAGCTGCTGTGTCGAATGAAGGTGCGCTTGGCAGCTTGGCGTCCGGATATCTCAGTTCCGACATGCTCGAAAAGCAAATCGTTGACATGCAGCAGCTGACTGACGGAGCATTTCAGGTGAATGTGTTTGTTCCGGAAAGCAGAAAAGAACCGGATGAGGGCAATATTCAAACTTGGAAAAACAGAATCCCGTTTGCCGAACAGGCCCCTCCATTTTCTTCAGAGGAAGAAGAATGGGAGGATTTCCATAAAAAAATAAGCATCATTCTCAAACACAATGTAAGAGCGTGTTCATTTACGTTCGGCATTCCGCCGGATGAAACCATTCAAGCGTTAAAGAAAAATGGCTGCTGTCTCATTGGTACGGCTACTGTCCCGCAGGAAGCCATCATGCTTGAAGAACGCGGAATGGACATCATCGTACTGCAAGGAAGCGAAGCGGGCGGCCATCGCGGTTCCTTTCTGCCGGTCAGCGGGGAAGCCGCACTAGGCCTCATGTCGCTGATTCCCCAGGCGGCAGATGCCGTTTCCGTTCCGGTTATCGCGGCAGGCGGAATTGCCGACCGGCGCGGCGTTCAAGCCGCTCATTGTCTCGGAGCCCAAGGCGTACAGGTTGGGACGCTATTTCTCATGTGTGAGCAATGCGAAGCATCAGAAACGTACAAAGGCGAGTTAAAAAGAGCGCGGGGAACAGACACGCGCTTGACCTCATTGTTTTCAGGTAAGCCTGCAAGGGGTATAGTCAATCAATGGATGAAAGAGCAGCAAGCTGAGGAGGCAAACGCGCTTCCTTATCCATTGCAAAACACGTTAACAAAGCCGATGAGAAAACAAGCAGCCAGAGAAAAAGATTCCGGGTACATGTCTCTGTGGGCCGGGCAATCTGTCGGCATGCTTAACGGGACCGCTGATGTGAAGTCACTGTTAGCCGAGCTTTGCCGAACGTAACTTGATAAACAGAGGTGACAGAAGATGAACATTCTTCAATATTCTTATAAAAAAAGAGGGAAAATTGAGTTTGTATTTGAAGACTGGCCTCACTCAAAAGTTACAATGGCCCCTATCAAAGGCTACTATTTTGTCCGCTTTATCAAATGGAGCAGTCTAGATCCAATCGTGACAAGAAACGACCCTGAAAAAATGGAGTGGGTTGCGAACCAGTATTTTGGCATAGCCCCTTTTTATCGAAAACGAAAAGCGTTTGAAACCCCATCGTCCTGGAAATAGGCGATGGGGCTTTTTAGCGGACGATGCGGTAAAGAGACGGAACATCCAGTCTCGTCGCCTGAGACAGAAGATAAGCTGACTGTACGGCTCCTTTTTTTCGAAATGAATTCAGCTTCTCGATAATTTGCTGTCCGCTTAAGATTCCAAGGCCATGGGCAAAAAATTTATCTTCTTCCAATAAAATCACATTTTCGCCTCTCCATTGCGCTTTTTGCGGATCAAATTCAGGATTTTTAAAATACAGACAATCTCCAAGGAAATAGTGATGGCCTGTTTCTGTGTATATCGGCAATTTCTCATAATGCCAGTCGTATAAAATAATTCTGTCAAAGCTGGCATCAAATTTTTCCTCTCCGATTGTATCGATCAAGGCCAAATAATAAATAACAACAATTGCGGTTGCGCATTCAAACGCGTAAAACGGACCGTTTTCAGCAATGTCCCGAATCGCTTTTGAAGGCGGCATTCTGTATTTCAGCTCCAAGGCGCCTTCCGGTGAAACCCTCCAATACGCTGTATTTCCGTATGTTTTTAAAAAAGTGGCGAACTTCGCTCCGCTTTTGTGCAGCGTTTTTGCTGCTGCAACGATATTCATCCGCAATTTAAGCTCAAACATCAGTTCGGCAATTGAATGATAATCAAACTGGACAGGCGTCTCAATCATCTCTTTTAACAGCGGATTCAAATGCTCATCAATCTGCCAGTTTTCAATATCTTGGGGACGGAGCAATTGTCCGGATACAATAATCATCTTTAGCCCCCCCTTGTTTTTTATAAGATATGCAAAGGGCTTGGGCAATGAAAGCGAAAAACAGAAGACAGCTGAAAAAGAACTTCTTCCATTTTTATTTTAAAACTTTTTTAAGCAGCCGATATATAATGTATCAAACCCGAAGGAGAAACTCGACATGAAGACTTTTATCAACTGGCTGAAAAAACCGTCTATCTCAAGAAAATTAATCGTGTCATTTATTGCGATTCTTATTATCCCTATCCTGATATTGGAATTCAGTTCTTACCGAAGCGCCAGCGGCAAGCTGGATCAGGAAATTATGGGAAATGCGAAAAACAGTGTCAATACATTTAATACAACTGTTACAAATGACCTGGGAGCAAAAGCGAAAGCAGTCACTTTTTTCAGTGAATCTCTTAAAAGCTCCGCATTTAAAGGAAAGACTAATCAAGAAGAGCTCAAAGCGAAATTTTCACAATATGTCTCTATCAATGAAGGGGTAGCCAGAATTTATGGAGGCGCGGAAAACGGCACCTACATCCAAGCGCCCAATGAAAAATTGCCGGAAGGATACGATCCGAGACAGCGCCCTTGGTACCAAGATGCGATGAAGGCCGGCGGTGAAATTGTCGTGACAGATCCTTACGTGGCAGCGAGTGACGGAAGCATGGTTATTACCATTGCCCAGGAGTTGAAGGATGGATCCGGCGTTGTCGCCATGGATATCACCATTGACAAATTGTTAGAACAGATGAAACAAATCAAGGTCGGCAAAGAAGGCTATGTGTTCATTGCGACGAAAAACAAAACCTACGTCGCTCATCAGAACCATAAGGCTGGGGAAAAGCTCTCAGGCGATTGGGTTGCCAAAATGTACGCCGATAACAGCGGTGATTTCAAGTACACTCTGAATAACGAAGATAAAAAGATGTCATATACAACAAATGAACTGACTGGATGGAAAATAGCCGGCACAATGTATATGGATGAAATTAAGGATGCCTCTAAATCTGTGCTGATCACAGGCATGATCGTGCTGATTGCTTCCATTGCGATAGGCGGGTTTTTAATTCTGTTTATCGTTCGATCGATTACAAAACCGTTAAAACGTCTCGTCCAATCATCGAAAACGATCAGCAGCGGGGATCTGACAGAAACGATCGACATCCGTTCGAAGGATGAGCTTGGAGAGCTTGGAGAAAGTTTCAATGAAATGGGACAATCTCTCCGCTCACTGATCAGCGCGATTCAAGACTCGGTGAACAATGTGGCCGCATCGTCCGAACAGCTTACCGCATCTGCCGGACAGACAAGTAAAGCCACCGAGCATATCACAATGGCGATTGAGCAGTTCTCAAACGGAAACGAGGAACAAAGCGAAAAGGTTGAATCCAGCTCTCACCAGCTGAACTTAATGAATGGTGACCTTCAGCATGTCTCAGAAACATCATCAGACATTACAAAGGCGTCTATCCAATCAACGGAAATCGCCGGAACGGGTGAAAAGTTTGTACAGCAGACAGTCGGGCAAATGAACTCGATTAATCAATCGGTTCAGCAGGCTGAAGCTGTGGTCAAAGGCTTAGAAGGAAAATCAAAAGACATCACAAGCATTTTGAGAGTCATCAACGGCATCGCTGACCAAACAAACTTGCTGGCATTAAATGCAGCCATTGAAGCGGCGCGTGCCGGGGAATCAGGACGCGGCTTCTCTGTCGTAGCGGAGGAAGTGCGCAAACTGGCTGTTCAATCAGCCGATTCAGCAAAAGAAATCGAAAAGCTGATCCAAGAAATCGTAGCAGAAATCGAAACCTCCCTTCACATGTTTAAAGAGGTCAATCAGGAAGTGCAGTCCGGACTTGTTGTCACAGACAATACAAAAGAAAGCTTTCAGAGCATTTTCAGCATGACAAACGAAATCGCGGGTAAATTGCAGACGATGAATTCCACCGTCGAACAGCTGTCGGACCGTTCACAGCATGTTTCAACTGCCGTCAGCGACATTGCCGATGTGTCGAAAGAAAGCTCGGCAAGCATCCAAGACATTGCCGCCTCAGCTGAGGAGCAGCTTGCTTCTATGGAAGAAATCAGTTCATCAGCGACCACTCTAGCGCAGATGGCAGAAGAGCTTCGTGATCTGACAAAGCAATTCAAAATCGAATAAAAGAAGAAAAACAGCGCTTATTCAGGCGCTGTTTTTTCGTGCGGTAAATAATAAAAAAGCACTAGTGAACACGGTGAGTTTAGAACTATTTTTCACTTTTTCCTTCATTTTCAATGTAATATAAAGGAATTTTATCCGATATAATTTGTAAATTATTGAAAGAGGGTTCGAAAAGAAATGAAAAAAACACTCACTACGATTCGCAGGTCATCAATTGCCAGGAGACTTATTATTTCTTTCCTGCTGATCTTAATTGTTCCTATTACCGCCCTTTCGGTAAGCGCTTATCAATCAGCAGTTGCCTCTCTTGATATCCAGATGACGCAAAGCGCAAAGGAAAACGTTCAAATATTAGATCATATCATTGATGATAAAATCAGCACGACTGAAAAAAGCCTCGCGTTTTTCAGCGATTGGGCGACAGCAGATAAATTTAAAGATAAAAAGAAAACAGAGCTAAAAAAGGAATTTAAACAATTTATCCAAATGAATGACAATGTCGCTGCGGTGTTTTCCAGCAGCAAAGACGGGGATTTCACACGTTATCCATACGCAGACATGCCGAGTGACTTTCGTGCTTTGGAACGAGACTGGTACAAAGAAGCGATAGCCAATAAAGGCAAAACAATCGTCACTGAACCTTATGAATCGATTTCCTCAGGAAAAATGGTCGTCACCATCGCCCGCCAGACGGAGGATGGGTCAGGCGTTGTTGCCGTTGATATGAAAATTGACGATCTGGTCACAACAGCGAAAGAAATCAATATCGGAAAAGAAGGCTATGCTTTTATCTTAAGCCAAAACAAGAAAGTCATCGCCTTCTCCGGAGAAAAAGCGGGAACAGCATTAAAAGGGGACTGGGTTGATAAACTCTACACGAATAAAAGCGGCGACTTTGAGTATACGTACAATGGCAAAGAGAAGAAAATGGTGTTTGCCACAAGCGAAACAACAGGCTGGAAAATCAGCGGCACGATGTATGCGGACGAGATCCACGATGCTGCAAGCAAAGTTCTGATCATGGCTTCAATCGTACTGGCGATTGCCATCGCAGCCGGAATGACGGCGATTTACTTTGTGATTCGGTCCATCACAAAGCCTTTGAGACACATTGTCGCATCAGCTGAAAAAATAAGTGAAGGCGATCTAACCGAAACAATAGAAATCAAATCAAAAGATGAACTTGGCGTTCTGAGCCAGAGCTTCAATCATATGGCACAATCGCTCCGCTCTCTCATTCAAGGAATCAAAGACTCGGTAGATCATGTTGCTTCATCATCAGAGGAACTGACTGCATCCGCCGACCAGACAAGCAAGGCAACTGAGAATATTACCATGGCCATTGAGCAATTTTCAAACGGCAGTGAGAGCCAAAGCGGTAAAATTGAGATGACAACCAAACAAATTAATGAAATGAACGATGGATTAACTGAACTGGCGCAGGCTGCCGTGGTGATTACAGAAACATCCGCAGACTCGACAGAACTATCAAACAAGGGTGAGACACTCGTCCGGAAAACGGCCGGCCAAATGAATACGATTGATCACTCTGTGAAAGAAGCGGAACTAGTGGTGAAAGGGCTAGAAATCAAATCGAAGGATATCACGAATATTTTACGTGTCATTAACGGCATTGCGGATCAAACCAACCTCTTGGCTTTAAATGCCGCCATTGAAGCCGCAAGAGCCGGGGAATACGGACGAGGCTTCTCGGTCGTCGCTGAAGAAGTGAGGAAACTAGCGGTACAGTCAGCTGACTCGGCAAAAGAAATTGAAACACTGATCATCGATATTGTGAAAGAAATTCATACATCATTGGACGTACTCCAGTCTGTAAATAAAGAAGTTGAAACAGGGCTTGTCATCACGGATGAAACACAACAAAGCTTCAAAGATATTTCGCACATGACCAAAGAAATTGCTTCAACTCTGCAAAACATGAATGCGACGGTTGAGGAGCTGTCAGCGGGGGCTCAAGAAATTTCCGCTGCTTCAAATGATATCACTGCTATTTCTAAAGAAAGCTCTGACGGCATCCAAGATATCGCCGCTTCTGCCGAGGAACAGCTGGCGTCAATGGAGGAGATCAGTTCATCAGCACAGATGCTTGAAAGAATGTCTGAAGAACTCCGTGACCTGACAAAACGATTTAAGGTGGATGAAAAACAGGTCTAAATAACTATATGATGATGGGTGATTAGTTACTTTTGTTAAATTTCTTCTTTTTTACTGTATATATTTACCCATTCCTGCCGATATGAAGGGTAGCATAAAAAAGGAGAAATGAATGATGAAAAAAATACTCCAACTCATAAAACAAAGATCAATTACACGGAAGCTTCTCGTTTCCTTTCTGTCGATCCTCATAATACCGGTTGTCATATTGGCGGCGATTGCGTATCAAACGGCAAGCAGCTCACTCGACAAACAGATGATGGGGAGCGCATTAGAAAATGTACAGCAGTTAAACGAAATTATCAATACCAGTATCGGAGAAAAAGAAGACAGCGCCGCTTACTTCAGCGAATGGCTGACAAAAAAGAAATACGATGCAAAAAGCAATGCAAACATTAAAGAGAAATTCTCACAGTATATCAAAATCAATAAAGATATAGAATCTATTTATACGAGTGACAAAGACGGTCACTTTACCCGTTATCCGGATCTGCAGATGCCGAGCGATTATAATCCGGTTGAACGTGACTGGTACAAAAAAGCGGTTGCGAATAAAGGAAAAGTTGTTGTGACGGATCCTTATAAAACAGCCTCTACGAACACAATGGTTGTGACAATCGCCCAGCAGACAAAAGATGGTTCAGGCGTTATCGCAATCAACATGACGATTGAAAATCTGCTGAAAACAACCGAGAAAGTCAACATCGGCAAACATGGCTACGCATTTATTATGTCAAAGGACAAAACAGTTGTCGCCCATCCCAATAAAACCGCGGGAACTGAATTGAAAGGCGACTATCTTGAGAAGATGCTGAATGCAGATAAAGGCGATTTTCAATACACCATGGACGGCGATAAGAAAAAAATGGCCTTTGATACGAATAAGTTAACGGGATGGAAAATCGGGGGCACCATGTATTTGGATGAAATTCATGAGGCAGCCCAGCCGGTCCTTCACCTTGCTTTAATTGTCTTGGCTGCAGCTATTATCATAGGGATTATCGTCATGACATTTGTCATTCGGTCGATTACAACGCCGCTGAAACAGCTTGTGGGCTCCTCTAAGCGGATCAGCGAGGGAGATCTGACGGAAACCATTGATATCCGTTCAAAAGATGAATTGGGCGAACTCGGCAAAAGCTTTAATAATATGGCGTCGTCACTGCGTTCTCTCATACACGCCATCCAGGATTCAGTAGATAACGTTGCCGCTTCCTCTGAGGAGCTGACTGCATCAGCCGGACAAACGAGCAAAGCAACAGAGCATATTACATTGGCAATTGAACAATTTTCTAACGGCAATGAAAAACAAAACGAAAACATTGAAACGGCAGCAGAGCACATTTATCAAATGAATGACGGTTTGATAAATATGGCCCAAGCTTCTGAAGTCATCACAAATTCATCTGTTCAATCGACAGAAATCGCAAGCGAAGGCGGCAAGCTTGTTCATCAAACTGTCGGCCAAATGAACGTCATTGATAAGTCCGTTAAAGAAGCGGAACAAGTCGTACGCGGATTGGAAACGAAATCGAAAGATATCACCAATATTTTGCGTGTGATTAACGGCATCGCTGACCAGACGAACCTGCTGGCATTAAACGCAGCGATTGAAGCAGCGCGTGCAGGGGAGTACGGCCGCGGCTTCTCCGTTGTAGCGGAAGAAGTGAGAAAACTGGCAGTTCAGTCAGCAGATTCAGCAAAAGAGATTGAAGGATTAATCATCGAAATTGTGAAGGAAATCAATACATCTCTCGGCATGTTCCAATCTGTCAATCAAGAGGTGCAGACAGGTCTGGATATTACAGATAAAACAGAAATGAGCTTTACTCGCATTTCTGAAATGACGAACCAAATCGCCGGCGAACTGCAAAACATGAGTGCGACGGTGCAGCAGCTTTCTGCCAGCTCCGAGGAAGTCTCGGGAGCGTCCGAGCACATTGCGTCGATTTCAAAAGAAAGCTCAGCTCATATCCAAGATATCGCGGCGTCAGCCGAAGAGCAGCTTGCTTCGATGGAAGAAATCAGCTCGTCAGCAGAAACCCTTTCGTCTATGGCGGAAGAGCTTCGCGATATGACAAGTCGATTCAAAATTGAATAATAAGCCAAAACACCCAAGTCTCTGTGCTTGGGTGTTTTTTTTAGTTTTTTTATTAAACCTTTTATCCTAGTTTGACGATATTAGTTTTAGCTTAAAGGAGGAGTCAACAAGAATGGGAAAATTTACACAGTGGATCAAACAGCCATCAATCAGCAAACCGCTTATCGCTGCGTTTCTGGCAGTGCTTATTTTGCCGGTTGGGGTATTAGCATATTTCAGTTATCAATCAGCATGGAACGCACTAGACAGTGAACTGGCGAATAGTGCAATAGGGAACGTTGAAGAACTCAACAGCACGCTGCAAAACAAATTGAATCATAAGGTAACAGCACTTGATTATTACAGTGAGACGATCGATAAAGATTTATTACAAGACAAAAATAAAGCCTCACTGAATGAGAAATTTAAGCAGTATACAACATTGAATACCGATGTAGGTGCCATCTATGCGGCTTCAGAAAATAAAAAGCTTTACAAATATCCTGAAGGCGGCGTGCCAAAGGGCTTTGATCCGACAGAGCGTGACTGGTACAAACAAGCCGTTGCAAAAAAAGGACAGGCTGTTTTCTCTGAGCCGTATACTGACAAAGCGACAGGGGATACCGTTATTACCATCTCAAAGCAAACAAAAGATGGTTCAGGGGTCATAGCGCTTGATTTAAATCTGGATGAAGTGCTATCCGCTTCACAGAGAATCAAAATCGGTAAAGAAGGCTTCGCGTTTATCACAACAGGAAACAAAAAATATATCGCCCACCCAACGATTAAGCCTGGAACCAATGGATCCGGCGATTGGACAAACGAAGTGTATTCCAAAGAAAAAGGGTCATTTCAATATACTTTTGAAGGCAAAGAAAAGAAAATGGCGTTTACGACCAATAAGCTGACAGGCTGGAAAATTGCGGGCACCTATTTTGTCAGTGAATTGCAAGATGCTTCAAGTCCGGTACTGAACACAGCCGTTATTATTCTATGCGTATCAATTGTGATCGGCGGCATACTTATTCTCTTTATTATCCGTGCCATTACCAAGCCGTTAAGAAAACTGGTCTCAACATCTGCGAAAATCAGCAGCGGAGATCTGACAGAATCCATTGACATTCACTCGAAAAACGAGTTTGGGCAGCTTGGCAAAAGCTTTAACGAAATGTCTGCCTCATTGCGTTCTGTCATTGGTGTCATTCAAACGTCTGTAGAAAACGTGGCATCATCTTCTGAAGAGCTGACGGCAAGCGCTGCCCAGACGAGCAAGGCAACTGAACATATTACACTCGCCATTGAACAGTTCTCAGATGGCAACGAGGCGCAAAGCGAGAAACTGGAGACAAGCTCAGACCATCTTTCCCAAATGAACCACGGGATTTCAAAAGTGGCTCAGGCCTCTTCAACCATTACGAAGTCATCGATACAGTCCTCTGAGGCGGCGGGCAGCGGAGAAAAACTGGTCGAGCATACAGTCGGACAAATGAAAACAATCGACCAATCCGTTCAAAAAGCGGAAGCGGTTGTGAAGGGTCTTGAAACAAAATCGCAAGACATCACAAGCATCTTGAATGTGATTAACGGCATTGCTGATCAAACCAATTTGCTGGCATTAAATGCTGCGATTGAAGCAGCAAGAGCAGGTGAATACGGAAGAGGCTTCTCAGTAGTTGCGGAAGAGGTCAGAAAACTTGCCGTACAATCAGCAGGCTCCGCCAAGGAAATTGAAGGGTTAATTCAAGAGATTGTCAGAGAAATCAGCACTTCGCTGTCGATGTTCCAATCTGTGAATCATGAAGTGAAGGAAGGCTTGCAGATTACTGATCAAACAGCGGAAAGCTTTAAACAAATTTACGAGATGACAACCCAAATTTCCGGCGAATTGCAAAACCTGAACGCGACGGTTGAACAGCTGTCAGCAGGATCACAGGAAGTGTCAAGTGCGGTTGAAGACATTTCCGGAGTGGCGAAAGAAAGCTCAGCAGGCATTCAAGACATCGCAGCTTCGGCGGAAGAACAGCTTGCGTCCATGGAAGAAATCAGCTCATCAGCTGAGACGTTGGCAAACATGGCGGAAGAACTTCAGGACATCACGAAGAAATTTAAAATTGAATGATAATAATGGAAAGAGAAAGCGAAAGCGGCATCAGCTGCTTTCTTTTTTTATTAAAAAACAAAAGTAAACAAAAATAATTCAAAAGTAAACAAAGATCGTATATAATGAAAACGGATACAAATAAAAGGGAACGGAGGAATATCAAATATGGTGAAACATGTATGGGATTCAGAGCATGCTGCACAGCTGCCGAAAGGTGTAGAAGAATTGGTGTACAGATCCAATCTGATCGGATCCGATCGCACTGTCTGCAACTGGGGCGGCGGAAATACGTCTATGAAAACAACGGAAAAGGATTTCAGAGGCCGTGAAACAGAAGTGATGTGGGTGAAAGGAAGCGGCTCGGATTTGGCCACAATGAAAGCGCATAACTTTACCGGTTTGAAATTAGATGACATCCGCCCGCTGATTGAAAGGGATCAAATGTCAGATGAAGAAATGGTAGACTACTTGTCTCATTGTATGATAGACAGCAAACATCCCCGTCCTTCAATTGAAACGCTGTTACACGCTTTTCTGCCATACACTCATATTGACCATACCCATCCCGATGCGATTATCAGCATATGCTGCGCTGATAATGGAAAACAAATCGCTGAAGACATATACGGAAACCGGTTTGTATGGGTGCCATACGTACGCCCCGGATTTACTTTATCTAAAATGATCGCTGAAGGCGTAGCGAGCAATCCCGACGCTGAGCTTGTGTTAATGGAGAAACACGGCTTAGTCACTTGGGGAGAGACGTCTGAACAATGTTATGAAAAAACGATATCTATCATCCAAGAAGCCAAGCAGTACATTAATGGCCGTGTCAATCAACATGAGATATTCGGAGGCAAAAGATATCAGCCGCTGCCGGAAGATCAAAGAAAACAAATCTTGGCAGGCATCATGCCTGTAATCAGAGGCGTTGTAAGTGAAGAGAAGAAGATGATCCTTTCCTATGATGATCATGACGATGTCTTAGAATTTGTAAACAGTGTTCAAGCGCCATCGCTCTCGCAAATTGGTGCGGCATGCCCGGATCACCTTGTTCATACAAAGCGGGTTCCGCTGTACATTGAGTGGAATCCGGAAACTCAAGATGTGCATAAGCTGGCGGATCTGATCAAGTCAGGAGTCGAGCGTTTTTCATCAGATTATCAGGCTTACTTTACACGCCATCAGCAGGATGGAGATCAAATCTTCGAATCAGCTCCGCGGGTGATATTGATTCCTGGCATCGGAATGGTGAATACGGGGAAAAGTTATGCCATGTCTAAAGTGAGCGGCGCTTTATACCGAAGGGCTATCGCTGTTATGAAAGGGTCAACAGCCCTTGGGCACTTTGTTTCTTTGAAGGAAAATGAATCCTATCATGTCGAATATTGGCCGCTCGAATTATATAAGCTCACGCTGGCTCCGCCGGAAGCAGAATTTTCCCGTAAAGTAGCGTTCGTCACAGGAGGAGCCGGCGGAATCGGAAGTGCAGCATGCCGCCGCTTTGCAGCTGAAGGAGGGCACGTGATAACCGCTGACCTTAATATAGAAGGCGCGCAGAAAATTGCCGGGGAAATAAACGAGGCATACGGAGAAGGAAGGGCAATGGCTGTCAAAATGGATGTGACAAAGGAAGAGGAAGTAAAGTCAGCCTTTGAACAAGCGGCACTTGCTTACGGCGGAATTGATATTGTCGTGAATAATGCCGGGCTGGCCACATCAAGCCCATTTGACGAAACAAGTTTAAAAGAATGGAATCTTAATATGAATGTATTAGGAACAGGCTACTTCCTTGTGGCACGTGAAGGGTTTAAACAAATGAAACAGCAAAACAGAGACGGAAGCATGGTGTTTGTCGGATCAAAAAATTCTGTTTATGCGGGCAAAAACGCCACTGCCTATAGCTCGGTAAAAGCGCTTGAAACCCATTTGGCAAGGTGTATCGCAGCAGAAGGCGGAGAATATGGCATTCGGGTCAACTCCGTTTTGCCTGATGCGGTTCTTCAAGGATCGGCAATCTGGGGGTCAAGCTGGCGGGAGGAACGGGCCGCGGCGTATGGGATTGAACCAGAGCAGCTTGAGGAACATTATCGGAAACGCACAGCTCTGCTCGTCAATATTTACCCGCAGGACATTGCCGAAGCCATCGCATTCTTCGCTTCTTCTAAAGCCGGAAAAACCACGGGCTGCATGATCACGGTAGACGGCGGCGTCCCTGCTGCGTTCACGCGTTAGAAGTATGCTATGATAAAAAAACAATAAGACGGATTACGATATGAGGAAGGGCGTTACCAATGCTAGTAGCAGAACGGCAGCAAAAAATAGTGGAAATAGTGAATATGCGTTCAAGTATCCGCGTATCCGAATTAAGTGACATATTTTCTGTCACAGAAGAAACCATTCGGCGCGATCTTGAGAAGCTTGAGAAAGAACATAAACTGAGCCGGAGCCACGGAGGAGCGGTCAGTATTGAGCAGCAGGAATCAGAAGTTCATTTTTCTGAACGGGAAATCACAAATGTCATAGAAAAAAAATCCATTGCTCACGAAGCGGTCAAATATGTAAACAGCGGAGACCGAATCATTCTTGATGCAAGCACTACCGCCTGGTACATGGCGAAAATACTCCCGGATATTGAGCTCATCGTCATTACAAACTCAATGAAGGCAGCGATTGAACTCAGCAATAAAGAAAACATCTCAGTCATTTCAACAGGAGGGATTTTGCTGGAAAAATCATTATCGTTTGCTGGGCCGTTGGCTGAGCGTTCGCTTGAGACCTATCATGTCAATAAAACCTTTCTGTCCTGTAAAGGCTTTGATATCAACAACGGGATGAGTGACTCAAACGAGTGGCAGGCGCTGCTCAAAAAACGGATGATCGAAAGGTCTGATCAGACCATTTTGATGGCCGATTCAAGCAAATGGGGGAACCGTGAGTTTTCACATATTGCCTCGCTGCAGGATATCAGCCGCCTTATTACTGATTCTGGACTTGATCCGGTATCGGTAAAAGCGCTTGAAGACAAAGAGGTGAAAGTAACAGCTGTTCCCCTTCCGAAGAGAGGGTGAAGAAATGATTTATACTGCCATTGATATAGGCGCGTCAAGCGGGAGGGTCATGGTAGGTGAGCTGAAGGAAGGAAAGCTTGAAGTACAAGAGATTCACAGATTCGCTAACGGCTTCATTCAAAGAGACGGACATTGCTTTTGGGATATTGACCGTTTGCTAAAACAAATCCTGCAAGGGCTGCAAAAGGTGAAAGAGCTAGGGTATGAACGATGCACCGTCGGAATTGACACGTGGGCGGTTGATTATGTCTTACTGGACGAAAAAGGAAATCGTTTGCGGGAAGTGATGTCCTACCGGGATAGAAGGACAGATCACACGATAGGCAAACTGGAACAAACCCTGTCAAAAGACACAATCTATCGAAAAACAGGAATACAATTTCAGCCTTTTAACACGATTTATCAATTGTTTGAAGAAGACCGCGAGCTGCTGAAAACGACAGACAAAATGATGCTGGTTCCCGATTATTTAGGCTATTGTCTAACCGGAAAAGCGGTGACAGAAATCACAAATGCGTCGACAACACAGCTTCTCAATGTTTCAACCGGAAAGCTTGACCTTGAATTGCTCAAAGCCGTGTCTGTTCACGAACATCAATTTGCGCCGCTGACTGAACCGGGGTGTGAGCTCGGGATGCTGAGAAATGATTGGTTCCCGGATTATGACCTGCCGGCTTGCAAGGTGATAACAGTCGCAACGCATGACACTGCCTCGGCCGTCATCGCGGCGCCAGGCGTAAGCGATAGCTGGGCGTATATCAGCAGCGGAACATGGTCGTTAATCGGGGTTGAAAACAAAACGCCGATATTAACTCAACAGGCTTTGAAAAACAACTATACAAATGAACGCGGCGCAAACAGCACCATTCGCTTTCTCAAAAACATTATCGGCATGTGGGTGATACAAGAAGTAAAACAGCAATTACAAACGAATTACTCTTTTCAGCAGCTTGCAGAGGAAGGCCTAAAAACAGAACCATTCCAGCAGTTTATCAACTTAAATGATGAACGTTTCCTGAATCCAGACAGCATGATAGAGGAAATCCAACATTATTGCAGAGAAACCCGCCAAAAGACCCCCCGTACTGCAGGTGAACTTGCCTGCTGCATCTACACCAATTTAGCCATCATCTATGCGATAGCCATCAAAGAGCTGGAAACGATCACGGAAAAACCGATTCAGCAGCTCCATATCATCGGCGGCGGAGCCCGGAATGATTTCTTAAATCAATTAACGGCAAACATGAGCGGAAAAGCGGTATACGCAGGGCCCATAGAGGCAACCGCCATCGGAAATTTGCTGATGCAAATGATTGCTGCCAAAGAAGTCAAAGACATAACAGCAGCTCGGCAAGTTGTCAGAAATTCCTTCCCGATCAAAGTGTTTACACCTAAAGACATTGACAGAAGCACGATCATTCAGTCATTTCAGCAAACTATTTTGAAAGCGCTATCTAAAAGGTGAAGAGGTGATCAGGTTTGAAAAGAAAAGCCAGTATCATGTTTGTCCGCCAAAACAAGTACGAAGAATACAAACAGCGGCATGATGACATTTGGCCAGAAATGGAAGAAGCACTCAAAGCTCACGGAGCGCACCGTTATTCCATTTTTTTAGACGAGGAAACAGGCCGGTTATTTGCTTATTTAGAAATAGAAGATGAAGAAAAGTGGAGAAAGATGGCGGATACAGAAGTTTGCCGGAGATGGTGGAAATCGATGGCGCCATTCATGAAAACAAATCCAGATTTCAGTCCTGTTTCGATAGATCTTAAGGAAGTTTTTTATTTGGATTAAAAAACTGAAAAAGGGAGAGAGCCGCATGACCATAAAAGCCAATTATAACAATGCAAAACAGGCATATGAAAAATGGGGAATTGATGTTGAAGAGGCGCTTCGGCAATTAAAGCAAGTGCCCATTTCAATCCACTGCTGGCAGGGTGACGATATTGAAGGCTTTGAAGTAAATAAAGGCGAGCTTTCAGGCGGAATTGACGTGACCGGCAATTATCCCGGAAAAGCGCAAACCCCTGAAGAATTAAGAAGAGATTTGGAGAAGGCTCTTTCTCTCATTCCGGGAAAGCACCGCGTGAACCTGCATGCGATATACGCAGAAACAAACGGGGAAGCGGCAGAACGGGATGAATTGAAGCCGCATCATTTTGAAAACTGGGTGAAATGGGCGAAAGATCTCGGTCTCGGTTTAGATTTTAATCCGACCTTGTTTTCGCATGAGAAAGCGGCTGACGGACTCACCCTTTCCCACCCCGACCCGAACGTCAGGGAATTTTGGATCAGGCATTGCATCGCGTGCCGCCGTATTGGGGAATACTTCGGGAAAGAACTAGGAACACCTTGCTTGACGAATATTTGGATTCCTGACGGATATAAGGATATCCCGAGTGACAGGCTGACACCGCGTATAAGATTAAAAGAATCACTAGATCGGATCTTCGCAGTGGAGATCAGTGAACAACACAACCTTGATTCAGTCGAAAGCAAGCTGTTCGGGCTTGGTTCTGAATCATATGTTGTCGGCTCTCATGAATTTTATTTGGCTTACGCTTTGACGAATCAAAAGCTTTGTTTGCTGGATACAGGCCATTATCACCCGACTGAAACGGTGTCAAACAAGATTTCGTCCATGCTGCTTTACACAGACAAACTCGCCTTGCACGTATCCCGGCCCGTTCGCTGGGATAGTGACCATGTTGTGATTTTAGATGATGAATTGAGGGAAATCGCGCTTGAAATTGTACGCAATCAGGCTCTCGAGAAGGTCGCTATCGGCCTGGACTTTTTCGATGCCAGCATTAACCGTGTTGCCGCCTGGACCATCGGAACGAGAAATATGATCAAAGCTTTATTGTATGCATTGCTTCTCCCGAACGACTATTTAAAACAATTACAGGAAGAGGGACGATATACAGAAAGGCTGGCGCTGATGGAGGAATTTAAAACATATCCTTTCGGAGCCGTCTGGGATTCCTACTGTGAGCAAATGGGCGTGCCGGTAAAAGAGGAATGGCTCCATGACATAAAAAATTATGAACAACAGGTGCTTTTAAAAAGGAAGGCGTCTTCTCCGATTGTCTAATAAAAAATCCGCCGCGGCATTGGCACGCGGGCGGATTTTTTTACGCTTGATCAGCAGGGTATACAATCCCTATCTGCTTTCTTGCTTCTTCCATGATTTTGGCGGTGATCAAAGACCGTTCAAATGTATTGTCTTCAGATTCCGGCTTGTTCTCTTTTATGATATTTACAAATTCTTCTATTTCGTAGAACATCGCCGGTTTAGGATCATGAATCGAAATGTTTTCCAGACGGCCGTCTCGATAGCGGATTTCCACTCGTTCAGGCTGCTGAATTGTATCGATTACAATCGTCCCGTCTTCACCCTGAATTTCCGCCGGAGCATAGGAAGTAGAGATTTTAGAATGCATCAGAACGGCTTCGAACCCGTCGTAAGACAGAATGACGGTCCCCTCTCCATCTACTCCGGAAGATAAAGCATATCCGTTCGCCTTCACGTCCTGCGGCTCGCCAAACAGCACGACAGCAGGATAAATACAATAAACGCCGATATCCATTAATGACCCGTTGGAAAGCTCAGGCTGAAATGCGTTCAAGACGGTTCCGTTTCTAAACGCGTCATACCGTGAGGAGTACTGGCAGTAGCTTGCGGTAAATCTGCGGACGGTTCCGATTTTATGTAAGTGTTTCTTCAGCTCTTTGAAGTTTGGCAGGAAAGTGGTCTTCAGCGCTTCCATGAGGACAACGCCGTTTTCCTGAGCCGCTGAAATCATCTGTTCCGTTTCTTTCGTATTTGAAGCAAACGGCTTCTCGCAAAGCACATGCTTGCCATGGTTCATAAAGAGAACGGCCTGCTCCTTATGAAGAGCATTGGGACTGGCTATGTATACAGCATCAAAGCAATCGCTTGCCGCCATTTCCTGAAGGTTTGAGAAGATGTGCTCAGCGCCGTGTTTAGCGGCAAACTCGGCAGCGCGTTCAGCCGATCTCGAATAAACAGCTGTCAGCTGAACATCTTTTATTTCCGCTGCTGACTCAAGAAAGCGGTCTGTAATCCAGTTTGTTCCTATTATGGCGAAACGTATCATTCTTATCGCTCCTTTTGCATGATATAGCTAAATTATAGCTCAAAAAGGAGAAAAGCACATGATAGAACAAACCACATGCCAGCGATTAACGGTTTTTATTTTTCATTATAGGAACGATAGTGTACAATTTAATTAAACTATGTATGACGGAGGAACGATAGTGGAGATGTTGCAAACATGGAGCGGCAGATTTAAACAATTCTTCTTGGACAATAAGTTTGTTTTATTTTTGCTTGTGCTGCTGCTGATTGGTTTAAATATTCTCGTTTTTACAAAAACATCATTTATTTTCACCCCGATTATAGTTCTTCTCAAAACAATTTCACTGCCGATTATTTTAACAGGGATTGTTTTTTATCTGTTAAACCCAATCGTTGATTTCCTTGAGAGAAGAAGAGTAAGAAGAATCTATACGATTTTCCTGTTATATCTACTGATTATCGGACTGATCACGATCACGATCGTGTCCATCATCCCCTTTTTAAAAGAACAAATTATGAGTTTGATTGACAATATCCCGAGATATGTGGATATCGTTGAAAGTCAGACGAAACAGCTGATCGGCAGCAACTTCGTCAATCAGGCCCAGCAAACGATGAACATCAATATATCTGATCTTGCAACAAAGATTTCAGATCAGGCGGCTACGATTGTGAACAGTACTTTCACCGGTGTTGGGAATTTTATCGGTGCTCTGACTGAGGTTATTATTTCGATTGTCACGGTTCCGTTTATTCTTTTCTATTTATTAAAAGATGGAAAGAAGTTGCCGGTCTATATACTGAAGTTTGTGCCGACACGATTAAAAGAACAGACATACACAGTCTTAAGCGAAATGAATCATCGGTTAAGCTCTTATATCAGAGGCCAGATCATTGTTAGCTTCTGTATCGGGTTTTTGCTGTTTATCGGTTATTTGATTATCGGGCTGGATTATGCTTCATTGCTTGCCATCATTGCGGCTTGTACAAGCATCGTTCCGTATTTAGGGCCGACGATTGCCATTACGCCAGCGATTATCATCGCCATAGTGACATCACCGCTCATGCTGCTTAAGCTGGTGATCGTATGGACAATTGTTCAGCTGATCGAAGGGAAGCTGATCTCTCCGCAAATTATGGGGAAAAACCTTCACATCCACCCCATTACGATTATTTTTCTGCTGTTAACAGCCGGCAAGCTGTTTGGTGTGGTTGGAATCATTCTTGCCATTCCGGGCTATGCAGTTGCTAAAGTCATTACGACACATTTATTTGACTGGTTTAAAATGCGGTCACATTTATACGACGAAGAAAAAAATGAAAATACGTCAGGGCATAAAGTGTGATTTTCGTTTATAGTTATATAAGACGGGCTTTCCATTTATGGAAAGCTCCCGTTATGTAAAAAAATAAATGTCTAATGGGGAGAATCAAATCATGACTCTATGGGAATTGTTTGTAGCTGCCATTTTAGGGATCGTAGAAGGGTTAACAGAGTACGCGCCGGTTTCTTCGACAGGACATATGATCATAGTAGACGATATCTGGCTTAAATCAAGCAATCTGATGTCAGAAGAAGCTGCCAACTCATTTAAAGTGGTGATTCAGCTTGGTTCTATTTTAGCAGTGGCCATCGTGTTTAAAGACCGGATTTTGAATTTGCTCGGCCTGAAAAAGAATATTACCAGCGACCAGAAGCAGGGACATAAATTAAGCATTGCACAAATTGCAGTCGGACTTGTGCCTGCAGCTGTTCTCGGCTTTTTGTTCGAGGATTACATTGATGAATATTTATTTTCTGTTCAAACTGTAGCCGTGGGTTTAATCGCCGGGGCAGTCCTGATGCTTTTTGCTGATTGGGTGAATAAACGGAAAGTTGCAACAGACACTCTCGACCGCATTTCCTATAAGCAGGCGATAGGAGTCGGCTTATTCCAATGTCTTGCCCTGTGGCCGGGTTTCTCGCGTTCCGGTTCAACCATTTCCGGAGGCGTTATTCTTGGATTGAACCATCGCGCGGCAGCCGACTTTACGTTTATTATGGCGATGCCGATCATGATGGGAGCAAGCTTTTTAAGCCTTGTGAAGCACTGGGACAGTTTAAGCTCGGATCTGTTGCCGTTTTTCATCGTCGGCTTTATCTGCGCCTTTGTTGTCGCGCTGTTTGTCGTCCGTTTCTTCTTAAAACTGATTAACAAAATCAAACTCGTCCCCTTTGCAATCTACCGAATCATCCTCGGTGTGATTTTACTTTTAATCATGATGTAAACCCAAAAATAAGGCTCTTCCGGAGCCTTATTTTTTCTGTCATTTCAAGAGGGAACAGCTTGTTTTTCAAAAAAAAATCATCTATAATAAATATGACGTTACATACGGGGCCATAGCTCAGCTGGGAGAGCGCTACACTGGCAGTGTAGAGGTCAGGGGTTCGAGCCCCCTTGGCTCCATACCTTTACACCCTTATTCTATAAGGGTTTTTTGTTTGCCAGGAAAAGGTTCGTTCGCTGAACTTTTGAAAAACATGTCAAGAAAGGATTTTCTGAGCAGCTTGTAAGGTGATGTTTACATTCGCTTGAGAAAGCAAGCGGATACTCATAAGTGAAATTCAATTCAAGCTCTCTTGACTATAAATCATGATATCAGTGAAAAGCTGTTCAGTCTTTTGTTTTATACTAGAAGTTGCGCCATTGACAAAACATAGTTGTTTTGAAATAATGTTTGATTATATGCTCATTTATTCACATAAGAACGGAATATCATTTCCTCTGATAGGAAGCTAATGGCCTTGAACATCTATTAGCTTCTTTTGTTTTTAAAACAAAATGTGTTACATATGGATTGATAGGAAGGAATGACAACATGAAGACAAAACGATATTGGGTGATTTCTTTGCTCGCTGTTTTAGCGGTCGGTCCGGGATTAATGTCTAACACGGCATTGTCGTCAGTTCAAGGCCTTGTTCAGAAGACGGTAGGGACAAGTGATTTCACATCGGTGAATCCAATATTGATCGGCAATATGGCCTTTGCATTATTTGTGCCGGCGGGTCCGCTGCTGAGGAAAAAATTCGGCGCCCGTCCGATCTATCTCGCTTCATTACCCGTTTTTATACTTGGCTCGTTGCTCTTCGCGCTTTCAAGCGATATTGCATGGATGGCGGCAGGGCGCTTTTTACAAGGAGCGGCAACAGGTGTCATGCTGATGATCATGATTCCAATGCTTGTTTTGTCATTTCCGATTGACCGCAGGAACTATGCCCTGCTTGTGCTGATCGGCGGATTTTATGGCTCTGTTATTATCGGCACGATCCTGGGAACGATTGCAACAAGTTTCGAACACTGGAGATGGCTGTTTTACATCTTTGGCGCGCTGGCACTGATCGGTGTCGCGGTGAGCTATTTCTTTCTTCACGATGAACATCATGGATCGGCAGAACAAGAACAGCCGGTCGATGGTGCAGGGATCATTTTATCTGTGGGTCTTGCCGCTGCCTCAGCGGTTACATTCATTTTTCTGCAAAAATGGGGGCTTTCATCAGGTTATGTATGGATTGGTTTTGGAGTTGCGCTATGCTTGCTCCTTGTTCTATTGATTGTGGAATATAAAGTGAAAAACCCCTTCATTTCTATTAAACTGATGCTGCTGCCAAAACCGGTGCTCGGCTTATTGATCATAGCTGCGGGGACGATAACGGTAGCTGTCAGCCTTTCTGCTTTTCAAGGCATGCTCCGTCAAATGTATGATATTTCTCAGGGGCAACTCATTCTTTTAAACTTGACTCTTTTAATCGGAGTGGCGATCGCCGCCATTTTAAGCGCTCTGTTTTATGATAAAGTCGGACCCGGGATGCTCGGTATTATAGGCGCTCTCCTTCTCGTGGTGGTGAATTTTCAATGGCTGCATATGCAAGGTCAATCGTCTCTTTATATGTTTGCCGTTCTGTTTATCATGCTTGCCGCCGGAACGGGACTGACGGTCGCTGCAGGGCTGATGGGAGCTGCGATGGGCGGCCCGCTGCCTGATTTGGTCAAGAGAATGACAGCTGTTCAGTTTTTAAGATTGTTTGTTTATATGGGAGTTCCAATCCTCATCGGCTCTTTTACGAAAAAAGATGCTGCCAGACAAAGCGGTTCAATGCAGGATTCTATGATGACTGCTTATCATGATCTCTTTTTTATTTCTTTTGTCCTGAGCGTGCTGCTCGTTTGCCTGTCATTCTGTATGAACGCCACAGGTATGGGCCACAAGCTGGCTCATAAACCGCATGATAACGCGAAGACGGCTCCGGAAAAACCGGCCGTTTCAGATCATCGAGTGCCGTATGTTGCTGCTAAATCACATAAAGTGATACATGATACAGAATATCGAGCTATACTTAAAAATTTACAAAAATAGAACCTTTTCTAGTGAAAAGGTTTTTTGTTTGCAATCTTTTCCCAACTTTCTCCCTGAAGAATTGAAAAATATTAGAAGTCAAAGTAAAATTCTAAAAGGTAGATTCTTTTACATTCGTAATCTTTTAACTCGAAGGAAGGTATTCATGGCCCGTAAAAAATTGAAAAAACGCAGACTCTTGATTACACTATTTTTCATTGTATCGATTCCGTTAGCCTTTTTTGTTTTAGCCACAACTTTATCAAAGCCGATTGAAACAGCCAAAGAACCTGAAGAAATTGATGAACAGCAAGTATTTATTGACAGCCTGTCCGGGCATGCGCAAATTTTGTATGAGAAATATCATGTCCTCCCCAGCATCACGATCGCTCAGGCCATTCTCGAATCTGACTGGGGAAACAGCGAGCTTGCTGCTCAGGCCAACAACCTTTTTGGCGTAAAAGGAAATTATAAAGGCCATCACGTTACAATGGAAACGGATGAATTTGAAAAAGAGGAAAGAAAAACCATTCGCGCAAAGTTTCGCAAATACAGCACGTTTTTTGAATCTATGGATGACCATGCCCAATTGTTTGTCCGCGGCACATCATGGAATAAAAAGAAGTATAAACCGGTGCTTGATGCTGAAGATTATAAGGAAGCGGCAACCGCCTTGCAAACAGCAGGATATGCTACAGATCCTGATTACGCTGACAAACTCAGCTCTATTGTGGAAAAATATGATTTAGATGCGTACGATGAGGTCAACCCATCTTTGAAATCTGTGGATTTCATCGGCTCTATTAAAGACAGTGCAGTTCAAGACGTATGGTCCAAGCCTTCTACTGATGATAGGTCCATAAGACTTACCTCTGCCCAATCTTATATCGGAAAGGACATAAAGGTAGTATCTAAAAAGCAGAAGGGCCAGTCCGTATGGTACCAATTTCAAATCAATGATAAGCTCATCGGCTGGATTGACGATTCAGCTGTTGAAATAAAGGAAGCAACCTAAGCTGTTTTTACTGGTATTTTTATTTCTATGTTCCATTCAGGGGAATTTGAGGTATAATATTCCACGGAAGTTATCACTTATTGACTATGTTTTCAGGAGGAACAAAGATGCAGAAATATAGACGGAGAAACACGGTTGCTTTTACAGTATTAGCTTATTTCACTTTTTTTGCGGGAGTATTTTTGTTTAGTGTCGGACTCTATAATGCTGATAATCTGGAACTCAATGAAAAAGGCTATTATATTGCCGTAATGATACTTGTAGCGGTCGGTGCGATTCTTACACAAAAAGTGACCCGTGATAACGCGGAAGATAACGAAATCATCGCGGAGCAGGAAAAAAGACACAATCAATCTCATATCGAATCATAAAAAAATCCGGCGCCTGCACGCCGGATTTTTTGCTATCACCCCGTAAACACCTCACCATCAGGATAACGAATATTTGATTTCTCTGTTTTCGCGAATGAAAACACGAACGTCAGAGGACCAATTCTTCCGATAAACATGATGACAATAATGATACATTTTCCCGCTTCTGTGAGTTCGGGAGTCAATCCCATTGATAGACCGACAGTTCCGAATGCTGAAAAGGTTTCAAACACAATTTGGATAAACGGTGCTTGTTCTGTGATCGTCAGGGCGAAAATTCCTAAAAACACAATGAATAAGCTGGTGACGCTCACAGCTAGAGCTTTAATGATAATCGGGTATTTGATGGAGCGGCGGAAAATAACCGTCTCTTTTTTCCCTCGCAAATAAGCAATTACAGACATCAAAATCACGATGAACGTAGTCAGCTTAATGCCGCTCGCCGTTGAAGCGCTGCCTGCTCCGATAAACATCAATAATAACGTAAATACAATCGTTCCTTCTCTCATGTTTCCAAAATCGAGGGAATTGAAGCCTGCGGTTCTCGGCGTCACAGCCTGAAAATAGGAAGCCCACAGTTTATCTCCTATATGCAGGTGGCCGAGCGTGCCGGGGTTGCTATACTCTAAAGTGAAAATCACCAGCATAGCAACTGCATTCAGAATCAATGTACCAGTAAGCATGAGCTTCGTATGTAAGGAAAAGGCTTTAAATCGCCGATTTTTCATGATGTCAAAGAGAACTGTAAATCCGATCCCTCCTGTGATAAATAAAAAAGTAATCACAATGTTAATTGTAGGATCGCCAACGAAGCCCATCAAATTATCCGGCCACAACGAAAACCCGGCATTGTTAAAAGCGGATATTGCGTGAAACAGACTGGCAAACAAGCCGAATGCCCAGCCATACTGGGGCACAAACCGGATGGATAAGATAAGGGCTGCTATCAGCTCAATACTGATCGAAAACAGGAACAGAACCTTGACAAGACCTACGACACCGCCGATTGTCGGCTGATTTAAGGCTTCCCGAACCAGCATTCGTTCTTTTAATCCGATTTTCTTTCCTAATATCATGACGATCAAAACAGCAAAAGTCATAAACCCAAGACCGCCGATCTGAATCAGCCCCATGATGACAGTTTGCCCGAAAAGTGTAAATTCTGTACCGGTATCGACAACTGCAAGCCCTGTTACAGTTGTCGCGGAAGCTGCAGTAAAAAGGGCATCGATCCATGACAATGGCTTCGCTGCGGAAATCGGGAGCATTAACAGCACACTCCCGATGATAATGGTTAGAAAAAAACCAATTGCAAGCACTTGAGGCGGTGTGAAACGAACCCATTTGATCACTTTATCCTTTTGAAGTGTCACCTTTGTCTACATCCCTTCGTTTTCAAAACGTCTAATATCCTTTTTGTGCCCCATGATCACCAGGCAATCTTGTTCGTGAATGATGTCTCCGGGTGCTGGAGAAAGCCGGATATCTCCATGGTGTTTAATGGCAAGGATGGTACAGCCGTACTTCGCTCTTACATTCAGATCAGTAATTGATTTTGAATTAAGCTTGCGTGTTGCCAGCAGCTCGACAATACTGTACTCATCAGATAAATCAATGTAATTTAAAACGTTCTCATCAGAAAGGCTTTGTGCGATCTTGACGCCCATGTCCTTTTCAGGGTGAATGATACGGTCAGCGCCTATTTTTTCAAGCACCTTATGGTGATAATGGTTTTGAGCTTTGACCCAAATATTCGGGATGTCAAATTCCTTTAATAATAAGGTGGTCAGGGTACTTGCTTGAATATTCGCTCCGATTGCAACAACCACATATTCAAAATTGCGTATTCCTAACGATAGCAATTCGTTTTCTTCAGTGGCGTTGGCAATCACCGCATGAGTTGCGTAAGAAGCGTATGCATTTACCTTTTCTTCGTTGATATCAATTGCAAGGACCTCATGCCCCATTCGGTGCAGCTCTTTGCAAATGCTTCCGCCAAACCGGCCCAGCCCGATCACGGCAAATTGCTTATTTTTTATTTTTCCCAATGTTCATAACTCCCTTAGTAAAATTAACGTTTTTGAAGCAAAAAAGACCATCTCGAAGAATGGTCGTTAATAGACCTCCTCTCTGGATACGCCTACGAGGTTAGCTGTCGGATTAGGGATTCAGAGTACCCCCTCTTACTAAGTAAGATTCACCCCTAGGCTGTGAATAAAACAGCCAATCGTTGGTTCCCCCGTTCGTGTTTGATTAAGCGGTAAAAGAGACTTCTATGAAATTGAACACTCAAGAATTTACTCCTGTTTCTAGAGTTTGTCAATTTAAATTTTTATCAAGAAAAAAGATAATTGGAAATAGAGGGTAAAGGGGAGGTCAAAACACAAAAAAAGACCGGCGTTAACCGGTCTTTCATGTTTAGTTGCAGCCGCATGGCTGAGTCGGAGGAGTGCTGCGCTTAGCAACGTCAATGCTGGCTTCTGCATAAAACTTATTTCCGATGCTCAATGATTTATTCTCCGCACGGAAAGTATATGTACCAGCGGCAGGAAGAGTTTTGTTATTCAGTTTTAATTTGAATTCGCCAGCTCCTAACAAATCAAGTGCCAGAGGGATTCTAACTGTTTTCCCGTTATTAAGGATCTGTGTTTCACGCAACGCACGCCCGTTCATTGTGTCTTTTGTATTTGCAGTAAATCCGCTTGGCAATGTAAATTCCATAACGCCAAGGCTGAGAAGCGTATTTGGACGGTATGTCAATTCGATATCGGAGAAAGACCATTCCGTTTTGCTGGTCCCTGTGATTGTTGCAAACAATGAAGCTGTTGACTGTGTTTTCATAGTAGACTCAGTATGAGCGGAAGTTGATTTAGATTCAGCCGCGAAAGAAGCTGTAGGTGCAGAAACGAGTAAACCGAGACTTAATGCACCAATTGCTAAAGAAGATAATAATTTACGTTTCATAATAAAATTCCCCCTTAAAAGTTATAAAATATACAGGCCTGCCCGCTTTTCACCTCCACTGAGTGGCCAAATACAAATTTTACCTACATAAAATTAACATCAAATATTTTGGAAGTAAATGGGGTGTTTTTCCCGTATTTTTCAAATTTGTAGTAATTACATACAAACGAACAGAAAAACGCCCGGTTTCCCAGGCGTTTTCTTCTTTACTTTCTTTCGATTGGTATAAACTTAAAAATTTCCCCGCTCTGCACCGATTCAGAAAGCCGTTCCAGCCAATCATAGTAGGCTCTAGAGCTTTCCAGCTGCTCGTAAAGCTGCATCGCTTCATTTTTGAGGTCTTCATTCAGGCCTTCCTTGTTTAAAACCTCTTGTAAATCAGCCTGGGCTTCCTCTATCGCTGCTACATTTACTTGAACTTCCCGCTCCCATTTAGGCGGAAAGAAATTCGTGAAAAATTTGAAAAAATCTTTTTCAGCTACAAATGTATGCTTGCGGATGCCCCGGTGAAAAGTTTTTTTCACCACATTTAAGTCCTGAAGTTTTTTGACACCTGTGCTCATGCTTGGCTTGCTCATTTGCAATTCCTCACGCATTTCGTCAAGCGTCATCTCATCCCGCATATACATCGTCCCATATAAAATCCCGACACTGCGGGTAATTCCGTAAAGATCCATCGTTTCAGCAATGGAGTCGATAACAAGATCCCGAGCCTGTTCTATAACTGCAAATTCTGGATTTTCATCCATACTGACCCTCTTTTCCCTTAGAGAATTAAATTCGTTAAGTTATTTCTTTATGTTCTTTATCTTAACGAAACATAAAGAAAAGTCAAAAAGAAAAATCAAAATGGGGCTTTGACAGTTTAAAAACCGTATGTTAGATTAAGGTTGTTAAAAACATTAAATTTTTATTTAACAAACTTTACTTACGTCAAGGAGGCTTATATGAGTCAAACATTATACATTGACGGTGAATGGATCAGCGCCGAAAAAGAGCAGATCCGCAACATTATCAACCCATTTAATCAAGAAGAAATTGCAACCGTAAGCGAGGGAGGGCGAGAGGACGCCATCAAGGCGATCGAAGCCGCGCGAAGAGCCTTTGACAAAGGAGAATGGTCATCTCTATCCGGGCTTGAACGCGGGAAAATTGTTCTGAAAATTGCGAAATTAATTAGACGTGATCTTGATGAGCTGGCTGAACTTGAATCTCTTGATACGGGAAAAACACTCGAAGAAAGTAAGGCCGATATGGACGATATCGCCAATGTATTTCAATATTACGCCGGATTGGCAGACAAAGATGGCGGAGAGATCATTTCTTCTCCGATCCCTGATTCAGAAAGCAAAATCATCAGAGAGCCAATCGGGGTTTGCGGCCAGATTACTCCATGGAATTATCCGCTCCTGCAAGCGAGCTGGAAAATCGCGCCTGCACTGGCTGCAGGAAATACGATCGTCATGAAGCCGAGTGAGATCACGCCGCTAACGACAATCAAAGTGTTCAAGCTGATGGAAGAAGCGGGTGTTCCAAAAGGTGTCGCAAATCTCGTCCTTGGACCGGGAGCAACAGTGGGCGACGAGCTTGCCGCAAACAAAGACGTCGATTTGGTTTCATTTACAGGGGGAATCGAAACAGGCAAAAAAATCATGCGGGCGGCAAGCGGAAACGTCAAAAAAATCGCGCTTGAATTGGGCGGGAAAAATCCAAATATCGTTTTCAAGGACGCAGATTTAGAAGTTGCGGTCGATCAGGCATTAAACGCTGTATTTTTCCATGCCGGCCAAGTATGCTCCGCCGGTTCCCGCTTGCTTGTTGAAGATGCTATTTACGATCAATTTTTAGCAGAGCTTGTCAAACGGGCAAAACGCATAAAACTCGGAAATGGTTTTGACGCAGAGACAGAAAGCGGTCCGCTTATTTCTGCAGAGCACAGGGCAAAGGTAGAAAAATATGTAGAGATCGGAATAGAAGAAGGCGCGAAGCTCGAGACAGGCGGCAAACGTCCGGAAGACCCTGCGCTGCAAAACGGATTTTTCTATGAACCTACTATTTTCTCAAACTGTAAATCGGATATGAGAATAGTTCAGGAAGAGGTATTCGGTCCTGTATTGACAGTCGAAACCTTCAGCTCGGAAGATGAGGTAATCGCGCTTGCGAATGATACCATCTATGGCTTGGCCGGAGCGGTATGGTCTAAAGATATTGAAAAGTGTGAACGCGTAGCAGCCCGCTTGAGAATGGGAACGGTTTGGATTAACGATTTCCATCCGTATTTTGCGCAGGCGCCATGGGGCGGCTATAAGCAGTCCGGATTCGGACGCGAGCTTGGAAAAATAGGCCTTGAAGAATATACAGAAGTCAAACATGTGTATCGCAATACAAAACCGGCAGCGGTTAATTGGTTCAATTCATAAGAGGGAGAGATTATAATGACATTAAATATGAAAGTAGAAAGCATGCACAAATTCCACACCTTTGAAATTCCGACTGTGATTAAGCACGGAATCGGAGCCGTCAAGCATACGGGAGAAGAAATAGCTGCGCTGGGCGTTTCGAAAGCACTCCTTGTCACAGACCCTGGGATTTATAAAGCCGGCGTCGTTGACCCTGTAATCGAATCACTAAAAGGAGCGGGCATTGAAGTTGTGCTCTTTAATAAAGTAGAGCCAAACCCGCCTGTCCGTCTTGTGAATGAAGGGTCTGAGCTATACAAAAAAGAGAACTGTAATGGTTTAGTGGCAGTCGGAGGCGGAAGCTCCATGGACACAGCGAAAGCAATTGGAGTAGAAGCAACACACGAAGGAAGCGTACTTGATTATGAAGCGGCAGATGGAAAAAAACCGCTGGAAAACCGGATCCCTCCGCTGACAACCATTCCGACAACAGCCGGAACAGGTTCAGAAGTAACCCAATGGGCTGTTATCACGGATGAAGAAAGAGAATTCAAGTTCAACACGGGCGGTCCGCTGATCGCAGCGCACCTGACCATCATTGATCCTGAGCTTCATATTTCAATGCCTCCGCATGTAACAGCCATGACGGGAATTGATGCGCTTGCTCATGCCATTGAGTGCTATACAATGAAATTTGCTCAGCCAATCACGGATGCAGTTGCCTTAATGGCGATTGAATATGCCGCTCATTACATTAAAAGAGCATTTGCTGACGGAGAGGATCTGGAAGCAAGATACGGAATGGCGCAGGCTGCGATGCTTGCCGGTCTTTCTTACGGCAGTGAATCAGCGGGCGCGGCTCATGCGATGAGCCAAACGCTTGGCGGCATTATTCCGGTCGCTCACGGTCAATGTGTGGCTGCGATGATGGGTCCTGTCATGGAATACAACTGGAAGGGCTATCCTGAGAAATTTGCACGTATTGCAACAGCGTTCGGTATTGATACTAGCAATATGACAACAGAAGAAGCTGCGAAAGCATCTGTCAATTGGATGTATGACCTGGTCGGAGACTTAGAAGTACCGACTTTAGAAGAGCAGGGAGTATCGCCTGATATGATCGAACGCTTGTCAAAAGAAGCGATGAAAGATCCGCAAACCTTCGGAAACCCTAGAGACTTAAATGAAAAAGCATACAATTGGATCTACAAGCGCTGTTTTAACCTTACACCTAAAACTGTATAATCAGATGTCCCGCTCCTTTACAGAGCGGGATTTTTTTGGATAATGAAACATAAATGGACATGTTAGAGAAGAAGGAAGGTGCCGAATGATGTGGAAGCGTATGACTGCAAAAACAGAAGGCTTGTATATCGCAGATACAGAAAGTTTCGTAACAAAGCGAATGGACAAGCTCGATATTGATTATGGCGGCATCCCCGGTGACTTGCATTTTGGACTGACCAAAAAAGCGGGAGCCAGAGAACCAATGTTTTCAAGGGGGACCGAAATTTTTAACCGCAGACAAATTTCAATTGTTTCAATAGAGGAATGTGATGAGTTGGCTTTAAAAATGGGAGTGTCGAGTATTTTGCCGGAATGGCTCGGGGCGAATATCGCAGTCAGCGGAATACACGATTTCACTTCATTAAAAGAAGGGAGCCGGCTCATTTTTCCAAGCGGTGCCGCTTTGCTATGTGAGGGAGAAAATGATCCGTGTATCCAGCCGGGTGAAGTCATTCAGTCTTATTATCAGGAAAAACCGAAGCTGGCGCCGGCTTTCGTCCGCCACGCATTGGGCATAAGAGGGATTGTCTGTATTGTTGAGAGACCGGGCGCTGTTTACGCAGGCGATGAAATAAAAGTTTATTCCTATCATAGAAAAGTCAAACGAAAAGCAGAAAGGGTCTGAATAATCAGGCCCTTCCCACCTTTTCTTTAATTTCTGTAATCTGGCTGAGATGCCGTTTTTCGTGGTGGCCGATAAAATCGATCCACTGTCTGACAGTCAGCTCCTGAAACACAGGATGCGGAAGCACTCTCTCAAAATCTTCTTCTTTTAGCGAGGCAATTGCAGCTGTCAGCTGTTCTCTCACCACGTCAAGCTCGCGTTTCATTTGGCTGCCTGAAATAAAATCATGCTCAGGCTCTAGGTGACTCGGAGCTTTCCGCTTATTGTTTCTGTCCTGTGCCACCTCAAGCGTTTTTTCTTCAACTTCTTTAACAGGAGCTTCCTTTACACGCTCCTTCAGCATTTGTTGTGCGGCCATATCGATTTTTTTCAAATGATCAAGAACTTCCCTTATACTCCATTCTTCAGTAGAAGGCTTTTGATTCAGCTTTTCGTCAGAAAGTCCTTTTACCTCGTTCCACGTCTCTAATCTTGCTTCATTAAAGATACTCATCATATCTCCTCCTAAAATGACATTACCATATATATAAGCAATTATCATTTATAAAGCACTTCGAAAAGGGTGTTTTATCTAAAAATTTCGAAACCTTTTTTCGTTATGTCTCGTATAAATGGTAACGGCAGCCGTTCACCAATGCATTGATGAAGAAAGGATGAGGAATTTGGAGTTGTTTGGCGTACCTATACAAACGATTTATCTTTATACGCTTATTATTGCGGGCAGTCTTACGCTATTATTTTTATTTTTCGGAGATGTATTTGCAGGACTGTCAGAAGGCATTCCGTTTCTTAATCCAACATTGGTGCTCGCGTTTTTCACATGTTTTTCAGCAGCCGGGTATATAGGCGAGCTCATATTGCCCCTGTCCAGCCTGTTGACCGCTCTTTTCTCTTGCATCCTTTCGCTCATCCTGGTGATATTGCTTCACATTTTTGTTCTGGTACCATTATCATCCGCAGAGGAATCATTGGCTTATAAAGAAGATGATCTAAGAGGGAGAATCGGTAAAGTGATTACAGCTGTTCCTGTTGACGGGTTTGGTGAAGTGGTCATTGAAGGGATAGGCGGCACCATCTCGAAGTCAGCGGTCAGCTTTGAGAATCAGCAGATCAGTTACGGAACAACGGTTTTGGTCGTAGATATCAACAACGGAGTTCTTTCGGTTACTCCGCATGAATTTATTTAAAACAAGGAGGAATGTGAAATGACTATGCCGATCATTATTGTCATCGGAGTTGTATTCTTTTTATTAATTGCACTGTTAGCCGTTTTTATCACAAAGTATCGTACGGCAGGGCCTGACGAAGCGTTAATCGTAACGGGGAGCTATCTTGGTAATAAAAATGTTCATGTTGATGAAGGGGGCAACCGTCTTAAAATCGTCCGCGGCGGAGGAACCTTTGTCCTTCCCGTCTTCCAGCAGGCAGAGCCGCTGAGCCTATTATCAAGCAAACTTGATGTTTCTACACCTGAAGTCTATACAGAACAAGGAGTACCTGTAATGGCTGATGGAACTGCGATTATTAAAATAGGCGGTTCTATAGGGGAAATCGCTACAGCGGCCGAACAATTTTTAGGAAAATCAAAAGATGACCGGGAGCAGGAAGCGCGTGAGGTTTTAGAAGGCCATCTTCGTTCCATTCTCGGCTCAATGACAGTCGAAGAAATTTATAAAAACAGAGAAAAATTCTCTCAAGAGGTGCAGCGTGTCGCTTCACAGGATCTCGCAAAAATGGGGCTTGTGATTGTCTCCTTTACCATTAAAGATGTACGTGATAAAAACGGTTATCTTGAATCATTAGGGAAACCGAGAATTGCTCAAGTAAAACGTGATGCTGATATCGCAACAGCAGAGGCTGATAAAGAAACCCGGATTAAGCGGGCGGAAGCCGATAAAGATGCGAAAAAATCAGAACTTGAACGGGCGACGGAAATCGCTGAAGCTGAAAAAACCAATCAGCTCAAAATGGCTGAATACCGCAGAGAACAAGATACGGCAAAAGCGAATGCCGATCAGGCATATGATTTAGAGACTGCCAGAGCGCGCAAGCAAGTCACAGAGCAGGAAATGCAGGTTAAAATTATCGAACGTCAAAAACAAATAGAACTAGAAGAAAAAGAAATTCTTCGCCGTGAACGCCAATACGATTCAGAGGTAAAGAAAAAAGCCGATGCAGACCGTTATTCTGTCGAGCAGTCCGCAGCAGCTGAGAAAGCCAAGCAGCTCGCGGAAGCCGATGCCAAGAAGTATAGTATAGAAGCAATGGCGAAGGCAGAGGCGGAAAAAGTCAGAATTGACGGACTTGCAAAAGCAGAAGCTGAAAAAGCGAAAGGGGAAACAGAGGCTGAGGTTATCCGTCTAAAAGGTCTTGCAGAAGCGGAAGCAAAAGAGAAAATTGCCGCTGCCTTTGAACAGTACGGCCAGGCTGCGATTTTCGATATGATCGTAAAAATGCTTCCGGAATACGCGAAACAAGCAGCGGCACCTCTTTCAAATATTGATAAAATCACTGTTGTTGATACAGGGGGAAGCGGTGAATCAAGCGGCGCCAACAAAGTAACCAGCTATGCGACAAACTTAATGTCAAGCCTTCAAGAAAGCTTAAAAGCATCATCGGGAATTGACGTGAAAGAAATGATTGAGAACTTTTCAGGAAAAGGAAACGTAAAACAAAGCATAAACGAATTAACAAATGAAATAAAAGAAGCAAAAGAAGTCCAAACACGAGAAGAATGACTAAGGAAAGGATAGAACCAGATGGTAACTGTACGAGAAGCAAGGTTAGAAGATATAAAGGACATTGCAAAAGTGCATGTCGACAGTTGGAGGACAACATATCGCGGAATTGTCCCGGCTGAATACTTAAACAGTCTGAACTACAAGGAATTTGAAGACAAATGGAAAAGCCGTTCGTTAAAGGGGTTATTTGTGGCTCAGGATGAAAAAGATTCAATATTCGGCTTTGCTTCATTTGGTCCTATTCGCTCTGAACAAGAAGGCTATGACAGCGAGCTATATGCTATTTACCTTTTAGAAAAGTATCAGCGGCAAGGTGCAGGCAGGGCACTCTTAGCAAAAGGAGCAGAGTTTTTGCTTCATCAGGGCTTTTCGAGCATGTTTGTTTGGGTAATTGAGCAAAACCCCTCGATTACATTTTATCAGTCCTATTCGCCTGAAAGAGAAGCGGAGGACAACTTTGAAATTGCCGGAGAAAGACTGAAAGAAATAGGTTTTGGCTGGCCGGATCTTTCTGCTTTGAAAACGATTCTTAACAGGTGAAAAAAACACCCCCCAGCGGAATCCGCTGGGGGGTGTCACGTTAAGCTTTGTCAGTTTTGAGCAAACGCGGTGCTGTCATAAATAACAAACAAAGGACAATTGCACAGATGATGAATGAAGGAACCATATAAGTTGCATTATAAGTTAAAGAATAAATCCATACCGGCGTTCCTTTTGGAGCATAGCTGCCGAAAAACACAGCCCCTGAAACGACATGCGCGGCATAGCGCAGGAAACTGCCGATAAAAACTGCGCTGACAACTGAAACAATCAATTTCCCTTTTGTTTTTGCTGCAGCTGCTTTGCGGACAGTATAAGCGAAACAGCCGCTTATTCCAATTGCTGTGAACGCGATAATATAATCTAGGAAAAGCTGTATAGGATGTTGTGCGAATAAGTTTCCGATCGCTATCTGAACTAGACCTGTCAGCAGACCGGTAGTAAGGCCTGCTTTAACACCCCACCGAAACGAAATCAAAAAGATCGGTATCATCATGATGGAGACCGAGCCACCTTGAGGCATTCTAAGAAACATTCCTGAGACGATGTCTAAAATAACAGCAGCCGCAGTCATAATTGCAATTTCAATAAGGCGAACCAGTTGCTTAGATTGATTCATAAAAATCCCCTTCCATCGATAGACAACCCAAAAGGACAACAAAAAAGCAGCACGCGGAAGGATGAGAAAAGTTCCACGCACTGCTTTACGATCTGCAATTCATTTGACTTTGCCACATCCCTACGCCAGCGTTAACTAACAGGTTCAAAGGGTCAGAACGAAACCGCTCACTCTCAGCTTTAATGCTCCCCTTGTGGTCATCAATATTTAATTCGTTTCTACTATACAAGAAAAAGAAAAAAACAACAAGATCATTCTACTGATGTAGATGTTCTTTTAATATAGTTATATGATAAATACACGATAGATGACATGAGGAGGATTATAGTTTATTTATTTTATAGAATTTTTTTCGTGAAAACTATTGCAATAAATAAATACAGGTGTTATATTATTAAACGTCGCTGCTGAACAGCGGACAAAACAAGAAGCTTCAAAACAATTTGAAAAAAGTTGTTGACAATGAAGAAGTGGAATGTTATATTAGTAAAGCTGCTTCGTTGAGAGGCAACGGATGATCTTTGAAAACTAAACAAGACAAAACGTGCCTGTTAATTCATTTTTTATAAATCGCACAGCGATGTGCGTAGTCAGTCAAACTAGGCCTGCACGACGCAGGTCACACAGGTGTCACCGCATCCTGCGGTGAACTTAACCTGTGATCCATTTTATCGGAGAGTTTGATCCTGGCTCAGGACGAACGCTGGCGGCGTGCCTAATACATGCAAGTCGAGCGGACAGATGGGAGCTTGCTCCCTGATGTTAGCGGCGGACGGGTGAGTAACACGTGGGTAACCTGCCTGTAAGACTGGGATAACTCCGGGAAACCGGGGCTAATACCGGATGCTTGTTTGAACCGCATGGTTCAAACATAAAAGGTGGCTTCGGCTACCACTTACAGATGGACCCGCGGCGCATTAGCTAGTTGGTGAGGTAACGGCTCACCAAGGCAACGATGCGTAGCCGACCTGAGAGGGTGATCGGCCACACTGGGACTGAGACACGGCCCAGACTCCTACGGGAGGCAGCAGTAGGGAATCTTCCGCAATGGACGAAAGTCTGACGGAGCAACGCCGCGTGAGTGATGAAGGTTTTCGGATCGTAAAGCTCTGTTGTTAGGGAAGAACAAGTACCGTTCGAATAGGGCGGTACCTTGACGGTACCTAACCAGAAAGCCACGGCTAACTACGTGCCAGCAGCCGCGGTAATACGTAGGTGGCAAGCGTTGTCCGGAATTATTGGGCGTAAAGGGCTCGCAGGCGGTTTCTTAAGTCTGATGTGAAAGCCCCCGGCTCAACCGGGGAGGGTCATTGGAAACTGGGGAACTTGAGTGCAGAAGAGGAGAGTGGAATTCCACGTGTAGCGGTGAAATGCGTAGAGATGTGGAGGAACACCAGTGGCGAAGGCGACTCTCTGGTCTGTAACTGACGCTGAGGAGCGAAAGCGTGGGGAGCGAACAGGATTAGATACCCTGGTAGTCCACGCCGTAAACGATGAGTGCTAAGTGTTAGGGGGTTTCCGCCCCTTAGTGCTGCAGCTAACGCATTAAGCACTCCGCCTGGGGAGTACGGTCGCAAGACTGAAACTCAAAGGAATTGACGGGGGCCCGCACAAGCGGTGGAGCATGTGGTTTAATTCGAAGCAACGCGAAGAACCTTACCAGGTCTTGACATCCTCTGACAATCCTAGAGATAGGACGTCCCCTTCGGGGGCAGAGTGACAGGTGGTGCATGGTTGTCGTCAGCTCGTGTCGTGAGATGTTGGGTTAAGTCCCGCAACGAGCGCAACCCTTGATCTTAGTTGCCAGCATTCAGTTGGGCACTCTAAGGTGACTGCCGGTGACAAACCGGAGGAAGGTGGGGATGACGTCAAATCATCATGCCCCTTATGACCTGGGCTACACACGTGCTACAATGGACAGAACAAAGGGCAGCGAAACCGCGAGGTTAAGCCAATCCCACAAATCTGTTCTCAGTTCGGATCGCAGTCTGCAACTCGACTGCGTGAAGCTGGAATCGCTAGTAATCGCGGATCAGCATGCCGCGGTGAATACGTTCCCGGGCCTTGTACACACCGCCCGTCACACCACGAGAGTTTGTAACACCCGAAGTCGGTGAGGTAACCTTTTAGGAGCCAGCCGCCGAAGGTGGGACAGATGATTGGGGTGAAGTCGTAACAAGGTAGCCGTATCGGAAGGTGCGGCTGGATCACCTCCTTTCTAAGGATATATTACGGAATATAAGACCTTGGGTCTTATAAACAGAACGTTCCCTGTCTTGTTTAGTTTTGAAGGATCATTCCTTCAAAAACATAGGAACACCTGCTAAATGCGCCACATCTGTGGGAACGCATGTGTTAGCATGTCCTATACGTTGTTCTTTGAAAACTAGATAACAGTAGACATCACATTCAATTAGTAATACAAGATATCACATAGTGATTCTTTTTAACGGTTAAGTTAGAAAGGGCGCACGGTGGATGCCTTGGCACTAGGAGCCGATGAAGGACGGGACGAACACCGATATGCTTCGGGGAGCTGTAAGCAAGCTTTGATCCGGAGATTTCCGAATGGGGAAACCCACCACTCGTAATGGAGTGGTATCCATATCTGAATTCATAGGATATGAGAAGGCAGACCCGGGGAACTGAAACATCTAAGTACCCGGAGGAAGAGAAAGCAAATGCGATTCCCTGAGTAGCGGCGAGCGAAACGGGATTAGCCCAAACCAAGAGGCTTGCCTCTTGGGGTTGTAGGACACTCTGTACGGAGTTACAAAAGAACGAGGTAGATGAAGAGGTCTGGAAAGGCCCGCCATAGAAGGTAACAGCCCTGTAGTCAAAACTTCGTTCTCTCCTGAGTGGATCCTGAGTACGGCGGAACACGTGAAATTCCGTCGGAATCCGGGAGGACCATCTCCCAAGGCTA